>NZ_CP060201.1:4015000-5416759 GCF_013407925.2 Pseudomonas protegens
CGGGGATAACAGGCTGATACCGCCCAAGAGTTCATATCGACGGCGGTGTTTGGCACCTCGATGTCGGCTCATCACATCCTGGGGCTGAAGCCGGTCCCAAGGGTATGGCTGTTCGCCATTTAAAGTGGTACGCGAGCTGGGTTTAGAACGTCGTGAGACAGTTCGGTCCCTATCTGCCGTGGACGTTTGAGATTTGAGAGGGGCTGCTCCTAGTACGAGAGGACCGGAGTGGACGAACCTCTGGTGTTCCGGTTGTCACGCCAGTGGCATTGCCGGGTAGCTATGTTCGGAAAAGATAACCGCTGAAAGCATCTAAGCGGGAAACTTGCCTCAAGATGAGATCTCACTGGAACCTTGAGTTCCCTAAAGGGCCGTCGAAGACTACGACGTTGATAGGTTGGGTGTGTAAGCGCTGTGAGGCGTTGAGCTAACCAATACTAATTGCCCGTGAGGCTTGACCATATAACACCCAAGCAATTTGCGAACTCGAAAGAGACCAGATTGCGGTGTGTGAAGACGAAACGAACCGAAAGTTTGCATGGCTCACAAAACACCAAAATCTATTACATACCCATTCGCTGGCACGTTGCACATGCAACGGACTGGCTACCGAATTTCTTGACGACCATAGAGCGTTGGAACCACCTGATCCCATCCCGAACTCAGAAGTGAAACGATGCATCGCCGATGGTAGTGTGGGGTTTCCCCATGTGAGAGTAGGTCATCGTCAAGATTAAATTCCGAAACCCCAATTGCGAAAGCAGTTGGGGTTTTTTTTTTGCGCCACAGAAAAGCTGTGCCGCTTGGTCGCCGACTCGCGTGCGGATAAGGTTGCCAGTGCTTCGATCCTTCTCTGAAGTCCTTTGTCTGCTGTGATTTCTATGCAATGGCTTTGGGCGTGGCTATCATGCCAGCCTCATTGTAAGGCAGAGCTTGCATGTCGACGTTGTTAGAGCTTCTTAAGGATGGGCAGTTTCACTCAGGGCAAGCCCTTGGGCGCGCGCTAGGTGTTACTCGTAGTGCTATATGGAAGCAACTGCAGCTTCTTGAGGCGGAGTTGGGACTCGATATTCATAAGGTGCGAGGTCGTGGTTACCGATTGGCCTCCCCAATTACTTTGTTAAGTGCAGAGAAAATTAATCGTCTTTCTCCAGATGCTCCCTGGACGGTCCAGGTTTTTGATTTTCTAGACTCGACAAACGCTGAGGCGCTGCGCTCCATCGAGCGTGGAAGCGTTGCTCCCTTCCTGGTTCTAGCTGAGCGACAAACGGCGGGGCGCGGCCGGCGCGGTCGTAAATGGGTCAGCCCTTTTGCCGAAAACATTTACTACAGCCTTGTGTTGCGAGTTGATGGCGGTATGCGGCAGTTGGAGGGGCTCAGTCTGGTTGTAGGTCTGGCTGTGATGCAGGCTCTTCGAGGCTGCGGTGTTCCAGGTGCGGGGTTGAAGTGGCCGAATGATGTTTTGGTCGGTCAAAAAAAGATTGCTGGAATACTTCTTGAGCTGGTGGGGGATCCTGCAGATGTATGTCACGTGGTCATTGGTGTTGGCATCAATGTGAACATGCAAGGTTCTGAAGAGGTCGATCAGGAGTGGACTTCAGTAAGGCTTGAGTCTGGCAAGGTCGTAGATCGCAACCAGCTTGCCGCTCGCCTGGGTGAGGTTCTGGCAACTTATCTGGAGCGTCATCGCTTGCATGGGTTTTCAGCTATCCAGCATGAGTGGGAGCAAAACCATCTATGGCAGGGACGCTCAGTATCTCTGATAGCGGGTGTAACTAGGGTCGACGGGGTTGTGCTGGGGATTGATCGTCAGGGAGGTCTGCTCCTTAAGGTAGGGGATGAGGAAAAGGTATATAGCGGTGGAGAGCTCAGTTTGAGGTTGCGCGACGACTCTTGAGCTCTGGCAAGCGCTAATTGGATTGGCTGTGGCACGTCCGCTGTCGTGAGGTGTTTATGCGTTGGTTGTTTCTGCTGTTATTGGTGCTCAATGTTTTCTACTACGTCTGGCATCAGCAGGAGGCCCCGCTTCGGGCTAAAGAGGTGATGCCGCTCTCACTTTATCGAGGTTCTCAGCAGGATATTCGGCTGTTGAGCGAGTCTACTGAGGCGGTCGAGCGACGCGATAAGGGCCGTGTGGTCGATACGGAGGCGGGCTGTCTATATTTGGGAGGCTTTGCGCGTCGTGAGCCGGCTCAGGTGCTTGAGCGGCGTCTCGGTGAGTTGGGTGTCGAGGTCAAATTGCAGGCTTTGAATGCTCCTGGGTCATCAGGTTTTTGGTTGCGCATATCTCCTGAAAGCAAGCATCTATTGGATGATCCTCAGTTGCTGAGCCTTGCTAAGGAATTCAATGAGTTAAAACATAAAATAATGCCTTGTGAGGGGGTTGCAACTGTCGAATAGGTTGCATAGAATGGCGCCCGCTCCGCAGTGAAGACTTCTTGAAGTTAAAGCTAAAGAGCGAGGTCAAGGCGGCTAACCTCAAGATTTAATTGAGAAAATGCTTGACAGAAGGGTGGCATAGTATAGAATGCTGCCTCGCTTAGGAGGGGTTCCCGAGCGGCCAAAGGGATCAGACTGTAAATCTGACGTCTACGACTTCGAAGGTTCGAATCCTTCCCCCTCCACCAGATTTAGCGAGAGCTGCAGGCTCCGCGGGTATAGTTTAGTGGTAGAACCTCAGCCTTCCAAGCTGATGATGCGGGTTCGATTCCCGCTACCCGCTCCAAGTTTGCGGATTTTGCAAAATGTTTTGCTCTTGTAGCTCAGTTGGTAGAGCACACCCTTGGTAAGGGTGAGGTCAGCGGTTCAAATCCGCTCAAGAGCTCCATATAACAAGGCAGATATGAAAATATCTGCCTTTGTTTTAATGGCTTGTGTGAGTTGCTTAATTCTTCTCCTAGGGGTGATTTCGATGGCTAAGGAAAAGTTCGAACGTAATAAGCCGCACGTTAACGTGGGTACTATCGGTCACGTTGACCACGGTAAAACCACTCTGACTGCTGCTCTGACTCGCGTTTGCTCCGAAGTTTTCGGTTCGGCTCGTGTTGACTTCGACAAGATCGACAGCGCCCCAGAAGAAAAGGCTCGTGGTATCACCATCAACACTGCGCACGTAGAGTACGATTCGCACATTCGTCACTACGCGCACGTTGACTGCCCAGGTCACGCCGACTACGTCAAAAACATGATCACTGGTGCTGCCCAGATGGACGGCGCGATCCTGGTTTGCTCGGCTGCCGATGGTCCGATGCCACAAACTCGTGAGCACATCCTGCTGTCCCGTCAGGTAGGCGTTCCGTACATCGTTGTCTTCCTGAACAAGGCTGACATGGTTGACGATGCTGAGCTGCTGGAACTGGTTGAGATGGAAGTGCGCGATCTGCTGAGCACTTACGACTTCCCGGGTGACGACACTCCGATCATCATCGGTTCGGCTCTGATGGCTCTGAACGGCCAAGACGACAACGAAATGGGTACCACCGCTGTTAAGCGTCTGGTAGAAACTCTGGACACCTACATCCCAGAGCCAGAGCGTGCAATCGACAAGCCGTTCCTGATGCCAATCGAAGACGTGTTCTCGATCTCTGGTCGTGGCACCGTGGTAACTGGCCGTGTTGAGCGTGGCATCGTCCGCATCCAGGAAGAAGTTGAGATCGTCGGTCTGCGCGACACTCAGAAAACTACCTGCACCGGCGTTGAAATGTTCCGCAAGCTGCTCGACGAAGGTCGTGCTGGCGAGAACTGCGGCGTTCTGCTGCGTGGTACCAAGCGTGACGACGTTGAGCGTGGCCAGGTTCTGGTTAAGCCAGGCACCGTTAAGCCTCACACCAAGTTCACCGCTGAAGTTTACGTTCTGAGCAAAGAAGAAGGCGGTCGTCATACTCCGTTCTTCAAAGGCTACCGTCCACAGTTCTACTTCCGTACTACTGACGTGACTGGTAACTGCGAGCTGCCAGAAGGCGTTGAGATGGTAATGCCAGGTGACAACATCCAGATGACTGTCACTCTGATCAAAACCATCGCGATGGAAGATGGTCTGCGTTTCGCTATCCGTGAAGGCGGTCGTACCGTCGGCGCTGGCGTCGTAGCCAAAGTCATCGAATAAATTCTTGAAATATCTCCATCGGGCCGACATAATGGTCGGCCTGATTTTGTTTTTAGGTCAGTAGCTCAATTGGCAGAGCGACGGTCTCCAAAACCGTAGGTTGGGGGTTCGATTCCCTCCTGACCTGCCAGATTCACTCAATGTGTCTGGCTTTCTTTTCACAGGATCTTCATAGATGACTCCTAAAGCTGAAGCTCAAGGCTCTCGCTTCGATCTGCTCAAGTGGCTCGTCGTGGTCGCTTTGGTGATTGTTGGTGTTGTTGGCAATCAGTACTATTCTGCTTCGCCGATCCTGTACCGCGTCCTAGCGCTGCTTGCTATTGCTGCTGTTGCCGCCTTTGTTGGGTTGCAGACTGCAAAGGGCAAGTCGTTCTTCGTGCTGGTTAAGGAGGCGCGCACTGAGATTCGTAAAGTCGTATGGCCAACCCGTCAAGAGACCACGCAGACCACTCTGATTGTAGTGGCTGTGGTTTTGGTCATGGCGCTGCTGTTGTGGGGCTTAGACTCCCTGCTCGGTTGGCTTGTTTCCTTGATTGTTGGCTAAGGGTGTCCCGTGGCTAAGCGTTGGTACGTTGTGCATGCTTACTCGGGTTACGAGAAGCATGTAATGCGCTCGTTGATCGAGCGCGTGAAGCTGGCTGGCATGGAAGATGGCTTCGGCGAAATTCTGGTTCCCACTGAAGAAGTGGTTGAAATGCGTAACGGCCAGAAGCGCAAAAGTGAGCGTAAATTCTTTCCAGGCTACGTGCTGGTTCAGATGGATATGAATGAGGGTACTTGGCACTTGGTCAAGGATACTCCTCGTGTCATGGGCTTTATTGGTGGTACTGCTGATAAGCCGGCTCCTATTACTGATAAAGAAGCGGAAGCAATTCTGCGTCGCGTCGCTGATGGTAGTGATAAGCCCAAGCCTAAGACCTTGTTTGAGCCGGGTGAGGTGGTTCGTGTTACTGACGGTCCATTCGCTGACTTTAACGGCACGGTTGAAGAAGTTAACTACGAAAAGAGCCGGATCCAGGTGGCAGTGCTCATTTTCGGTCGCTCTACTCCGGTAGAGCTAGAGTTCAGTCAGGTCGAGAAGGCATAACTGAACGAGAATCCCATACCCCGCAGCCTTAGGCTGTGGGGTTTTGTCGTCACTGGGATAAACGCGCAAGTAACCGGGGAGCCTTTCTAGGCGTTTGAACCCGTAATTGGAGTGCCTCATGGCTAAGAAGATTACTGCTTACATCAAGCTGCAAGTTAAGGCCGCTCAGGCCAACCCAAGCCCGCCCGTTGGTCCAGCTCTGGGTCAGCACGGCGTGAACATCATGGAATTCTGCAAGGCTTTCAACGCCCGTACTCAGGGTCTTGAGCCAGGTCTGCCGACTCCTGTGATCATCACTGTCTACAGTGACCGCAGCTTCACTTTCGAAACTAAGAGCACCCCTGCTTCGGTTCTGCTGAAGAAAGCTGCTGGTCTGACCAGCGGTTCCGCTCGTCCGAACACCGTTAAGGTTGGCACTGTTACCCGTGCTCAGCTGGAAGAAATCGCGAAAACCAAAAACGCGGATCTGACTGCAGCTGATATGGATGCAGCCGTGCGTACTATCGCCGGTTCTGCTCGTAGCATGGGCCTTAACGTGGAGGGTGTGTAATGGCTAAGCTGACCAAGCGCCAAAAGGCTATCGCCGGCAAGATTGAAGCAGGCAAGGCCTACAACTTCGTAGAAGCCGCTGCTCTCCTGACCGAGCTGTCGACCGTTAAGTTCAGCGAGTCCGTAGACGTTGCTGTGAACCTGGGCGTAGACCCACGTAAATCTGACCAGGTTGTTCGTAGCGCTACTGTGCTGCCACACGGCACTGGCAAGACTGTACGTGTTGCTGTGTTTACCCAAGGTCCAGCTGCTGAAGCTGCCCTGGCTGCCGGCGCTGATCGTGTAGGTATGGACGATCTGGCTGCCGAAATGAAAGGCGGCGACCTGAACTATGACGTAGTTATTGCTTCTCCGGATGCAATGCGCGTTGTAGGTCAGTTGGGCCAGGTTCTGGGTCCTCGCGGCCTGATGCCTAACCCGAAGGTCGGTACCGTTACTCCAGACGTAGCTTCGGCAGTCAAGAACGCCAAGGCTGGTCAGGTTCGTTACCGCACCGACAAAAACGGCATCATCCACACTTCCGTTGGCAAGGTCGGCTTCGACGCCGTCAAGCTGAAGGAAAACGTTGAAGCCCTGATCGCTGACCTGAAGCGTATCAAGCCAGCTTCTTCGAAAGGCATCTACGTCAAGCGCGTTACCCTGAGCACCACTATGGGCCCAGGTCTGGTCATCGACCAAGGTTCGCTGGACGTATAAGACACAGGTTGGCGCAAGCGATTGCGCTAGCTGCAAGATTGGGGTCCCTGCCTGGCGGGGGCTATCCAAGACCGTAGGCGACGCAAGTCTTAAACCTCAAGCCTACGCAGATGGTGCTCCCGGTTCCTTACCGAATCAGACACCAAAACGACATCCAGCCCAGGTTGGATGAAACGGTAACAAGCAGGAGTTAAACCCGTGGCAATTAAACTCGAAGACAAGAAGGCCATCGTCGCTGAAGTCAACGAGGCTGCCAAAGTCGCTCTGTCTGCTGTTGTGGCTGATGCCCGCGGTGTGACAGTAGGCGCAATGACCGGACTCCGTAAAGAGGCCCGCGAAGCTGGCGTTTACGTACGTGTTGTACGTAACACCCTGCTCAAGCGCGCTGTTGAAGGCACTCAATATGACGTGCTCAACGACGCGTTCGTCGGCCCTACCCTGATTGCATTCTCCAAGGAACATCCGGGCGCTGCCGCTCGTATTTTCAAAGAGTTCGCAAAGGGTCAGGACAAGTTCGAGATCAAGGCAGCTGCGTTCGAGGGCAAGTACCTCGCAGCAAACGAGATCGACGTGTTGGCTTCGCTGCCAACTCGCGACGAAGCTATTGCGAAGCTGATGAGCGTGATTCAAGGCGCTACCAGCAAGCTGGCTCGTACTCTGGCGGCTATTCGCGACCAGAAAGAAGCTGCTGCTGCCTAAGGCACCGCAAGCTCTTTCAAAATCATATGTTTAATTTGATGGCTGCGTAGGCTGTCACCCCAATACAGGAATTTATAGTCATGTCTCTGACTAACGAGCAAATCATCGAAGCAATCGGCCAGAAAACCGTTCTGGAAGTTGTTGAGCTGATCAAGGCAATGGAAGAAACCTTCGGCGTTACCGCTGCTGTTGCCGCTGCTGGCCCAGCTGCTGCTGCCGCTGTTGTTGAAGAGCAAACTGAATTCAACGTCATGCTGACCGAAGCTGGCGAGAAGAAAGTTAACGTGATCAAGGCTGTACGTGAACTGACCGGTCTGGGCCTGAAAGAGGCCAAGGCTGTAGTTGACGGCGCTCCTGCCATGGTTCTGGAAGCTGTTGCTAAAGAAGCAGCTGACAAAGCCAAAGCAGCTCTGGAAGAAGCAGGCGCTAAAGTCGAGCTCAAGTAAGCATCGACTTTGTGTCTCCAGCCCAAGCGTTAAGCGAACGGCTGATGGCTGGTGGCTTTTGCCACCGGCCTTTTTCCGTTATTGGCGACCGACTGGGTTGGTGCCTTTAACGTGCTGTAACCCACCCTGTGCGGTGGCGCAAACCAAAGGGTTTGCACGATTTTCTGGCTGCTCCCGTCGGGAGAAGCCGAATAAGCAGGTGACCAAGCTGGGGAACGCTGATGGCTTACTCATATACTGAGAAAAAACGTATCCGCAAGGACTTTAGCAAGTTGCCGGACGTCATGGATGTGCCGTACCTCCTGGCCATCCAGCTGGATTCGTATCGTGAATTCTTGCAAGCGGGAGCGACTAAAGATCAGTTCCGCGACGTGGGCCTGCATGCGGCCTTCAAATCCGTTTTCCCGATCATCAGCTACTCCGGCAATGCTGCGTTGGAGTATGTCGGTTATCGCCTGGGCGAACCGGCGTTTGATGTTAAAGAATGCGTGTTGCGTGGTGTGACTTACGCCGTACCTTTGCGGGTAAAAGTTCGTCTGATCATTTTCGACAAAGAATCGTCGAACAAAGCGATCAAGGACATCAAAGAGCAAGAAGTCTACATGGGTGAAATCCCCCTGATGACTGAGAACGGTACCTTCGTAATCAACGGTACCGAGCGTGTAATCGTTTCCCAGCTGCACCGTTCCCCTGGCGTATTCTTCGACCACGACCGTGGCAAGACGCACAGCTCCGGTAAGCTGCTGTACTCCGCGCGGATCATTCCGTACCGCGGTTCGTGGCTGGACTTCGAGTTCGACCCGAAAGACTGCGTGTTCGTCCGTATCGACCGTCGCCGCAAGCTGCCTGCGTCGGTTCTGCTGCGCGCGCTGGGTTACACCACTGAAGAAGTGCTGGACGCTTTCTACACCACCAACGTATTCCATGTGAAAGGCGAGAGCCTGAGCCTGGAGCTGGTGCCTCAGCGCCTGCGTGGTGAAATTGCCGTTCTGGACATCCAGGATGACAAGGGCAAGGTTATTGTCGAGCAGGGTCGTCGTATCACCGCTCGTCACATCAACCAGCTGGAAAAAGCCGGTATCAAAGAGCTGGATGTGCCTCTGGACTATGTCCTGGGTCGTACCACTGCCAAGGCTATCGTGCACCCGGCCACCGGCGAAATCCTGGCAGAGTGCAACACCGAGCTGAACACCGAGATCCTGGCAAAAATCGCCAAGGCTCAGGTTGTTCGCATCGAAACTCTGTACACCAACGACATCGACTGCGGTCCGTTCGTTTCCGACACTCTGAAGATCGACTCCACCAGCAACCAATTGGAAGCGCTGGTCGAGATCTATCGCATGATGCGTCCTGGCGAGCCACCAACCAAAGATGCCGCCGAGACTCTGTTCAACAACCTGTTCTTCAGCCCTGAACGCTATGACTTGTCCGCCGTTGGCCGGATGAAGTTCAACCGTCGTATCGGTCGTACCGAGATCGAAGGTTCGGGCGTCCTGTGCAAGGAAGACATCGTTGCCGTACTGAAGACTCTGGTCGACATCCGTAACGGTAAAGGCATCGTCGACGACATCGACCACCTGGGTAACCGTCGCGTTCGCTGCGTAGGCGAAATGGCCGAGAACCAGTTCCGCGTTGGCCTGGTGCGTGTAGAGCGTGCGGTCAAAGAGCGTCTGTCGATGGCCGAAAGCGAAGGCCTGATGCCGCAAGACCTGATCAATGCCAAGCCAGTGGCCGCGGCAGTGAAAGAGTTCTTCGGTTCCAGCCAGCTGTCGCAGTTCATGGACCAGAACAACCCGCTCTCCGAGATCACCCACAAGCGTCGTGTCTCTGCACTCGGCCCAGGCGGTCTGACTCGTGAGCGCGCAGGCTTCGAAGTTCGTGACGTACACCCGACTCACTACGGTCGTGTATGCCCGATCGAAACGCCGGAAGGTCCGAACATCGGTCTGATCAACTCCCTGGCGGCCTATGCGCGCACCAACCAGTACGGCTTCCTTGAGAGCCCGTACCGTGTGGTGAAAGACGCTCTGGTCACCGACGAGATCGTGTTCCTGTCCGCCATCGAAGAGGCCGATCACGTGATCGCCCAGGCTTCGGCGACCATGAACGACAAAGGTCAGTTGATCGATGAGCTGGTAGCTGTTCGTCACTTGAACGAATTCACCGTCAAGGCGCCGGAAGACGTCACTTTGATGGACGTTTCGCCGAAGCAGGTAGTTTCGGTTGCTGCGTCGCTGATTCCGTTCCTCGAGCACGACGACGCCAACCGTGCGTTGATGGGTTCCAACATGCAGCGCCAGGCTGTACCGACACTGCGTGCCGACAAGCCGCTGGTAGGTACCGGCATGGAGCGCAACGTTGCCCGTGACTCCGGTGTTTGCGTCGTGGCTCGTCGTGGCGGCGTGATCGACTCGGTCGATGCCAGCCGTATCGTGGTTCGTGTTGCGGATGACGAAGTTGAGACCGGCGAAGCCGGTGTTGATATCTACAACCTGACCAAGTACACCCGCTCCAACCAGAACACCTGCATCAACCAGCGTCCGCTGGTGAGAAAGGGTGATCGGGTTCAGCGCAGCGACATCATGGCCGATGGTCCGTCCACCGACATGGGTGAGCTGGCACTGGGTCAGAACATGCGTATCGCGTTCATGGCGTGGAACGGCTTCAACTTCGAAGACTCCATCTGCCTGTCCGAGCGTGTGGTTCAGGAAGACCGCTTCACCACGATCCACATCCAGGAACTGACCTGTGTGGCTCGTGACACCAAGCTTGGCCCAGAGGAAATCACTGCAGACATCCCGAACGTGGGTGAGGCTGCACTGAACAAGCTGGACGAAGCCGGTATCGTTTATGTAGGTGCTGAAGTTGGCGCAGGCGACATCCTGGTCGGTAAGGTCACTCCGAAAGGCGAGACTCAGCTGACTCCGGAAGAGAAACTGCTGCGCGCGATCTTCGGTGAAAAAGCCAGCGACGTTAAAGACACCTCCCTGCGTGTACCAACCGGTACCAAGGGTACTGTCATTGACGTACAGGTCTTCACTCGTGACGGCGTTGAGCGTGATGCTCGTGCACTGTCCATCGAGAAGAGCCAGCTCGACGAGATCCGCAAGGACCTGAACGAAGAGTTCCGCATCGTTGAAGGCGCGACCTTCGAACGTCTGCGCTCCGCTCTGGTCGGCCATAAAGCCGAAGGCGGCGCCGGCCTGAAGAAAGGTCAGGAAATCACCGACGAAGTGCTCGACGGTCTTGAGCATGGCCAGTGGTTCAAGCTGCGCATGGCTGAAGATGCTCTGAACGAGCAGCTCGAGAAGGCTCAGGCCTACATTGTTGATCGCCGCCGTCTGCTGGACGACAAGTTCGAAGACAAGAAGCGCAAACTGCAGCAGGGCGATGACCTGGCTCCAGGCGTGCTGAAGATCGTCAAGGTCTACCTGGCAATCCGTCGTCGCATCCAGCCGGGCGACAAGATGGCCGGTCGTCACGGTAACAAGGGTGTGGTCTCCGTGATCATGCCGGTTGAAGACATGCCGCACGATGCCAATGGCACCCCGGTCGACGTGGTCCTCAACCCGCTGGGCGTACCTTCGCGTATGAACGTTGGTCAGATTCTCGAAACTCACCTGGGCCTCGCGGCCAAGGGGCTGGGCGAGAAGATCAACCGCATGGTTGAAGAGCAGCGTAAGGTGGCAGAGCTGCGCACCTTCCTGGATGAGATCTACAACCAGATCGGTGGTCGTAACGAAGACCTGGACAGCTTCTCCGATCAGGAGATTCTGGATCTGGCGAACAACCTGCGCGGCGGTGTGCCAATGGCCACTCCGGTGTTCGACGGCGCCAAGGAAAGCGAAATCAAGGCCATGCTGAAACTGGCGGACCTGCCAGAGAGCGGCCAGATGCAGCTGACCGACGGCCGTACCGGCAACAAGTTCGAGCGTCCAGTTACCGTTGGCTACATGTACATGCTGAAACTGAACCACTTGGTAGACGACAAGATGCACGCTCGTTCTACCGGTTCGTACAGCCTGGTTACCCAGCAGCCGCTGGGTGGTAAGGCGCAGTTCGGTGGTCAGCGTTTCGGGGAGATGGAGGTCTGGGCACTGGAAGCATACGGTGCTGCATACACTCTGCAAGAAATGCTCACAGTGAAGTCGGACGATGTGAACGGTCGTACCAAGATGTACAAAAACATCGTGGACGGCGATCACCGTATGGAGCCGGGCATGCCCGAGTCCTTCAACGTGTTGATCAAAGAAATTCGTTCCCTCGGCATCGATATCGATCTGGAAACCGAATAACACGTGACGCGAATCGAGAGCGGGGCAGGATTGCCCGCTCTCTGCTCCGCCAGGAGGAAAGGCCTTGAAAGACCTACTGAATTTGCTGAAAAACCAGGGTCAAGTCGAAGAGTTCGACGCCATCCGTATCGGATTGGCCTCGCCTGAGATGATCCGTTCGTGGTCGTTCGGCGAAGTTAAAAAGCCGGAAACCATCAACTACCGTACGTTCAAGCCTGAGCGTGACGGCCTGTTCTGCGCCAAGATCTTTGGCCCGGTAAAGGATTACGAGTGCCTGTGCGGTAAGTACAAGCGCTTGAAGCATCGCGGCGTGATCTGCGAGAAGTGCGGCGTTGAAGTTGCACTGGCCAAGGTTCGTCGTGAACGCATGGCGCACATCGAACTGGCTTCGCCGGTTGCCCACATCTGGTTCCTGAAATCGCTGCCGTCCCGTATCGGCCTGCTGATGGACATGACCCTGCGTGATATCGAGCGCGTTCTCTACTTCGAGAGCTACGTTGTTATCGATCCAGGCATGACCACCTTGGAAAAGGGTCAGCTGCTGAACGACGAGCAGTATTTCGAAGCGCTGGAAGAGTTCGGTGATGACTTCGACGCCCGCATGGGTGCCGAGGCTGTCCGCGAGCTGTTGCACGCTATCGACCTGGAGCACGAGATTGGCCGTCTGCGTGAAGAGATTCCGCAAACCAACTCGGAAACCAAGATCAAGAAGCTGTCCAAGCGTCTGAAGTTGATGGAAGCCTTCCAAGGCTCCGGCAACCTGCCAGAGTGGATGGTGTTGACCGTTCTGCCGGTTCTGCCGCCAGATCTGCGTCCACTGGTTCCGCTGGATGGCGGTCGCTTTGCGACTTCCGACCTCAACGACCTGTATCGTCGAGTGATCAACCGTAACAACCGTTTGAAGCGCCTGCTGGATCTGTCCGCTCCGGACATCATTGTGCGCAACGAAAAACGTATGTTGCAGGAAGCCGTCGACGCCTTGCTCGACAACGGTCGTCGTGGCCGCGCTATTACCGGTTCCAACAAGCGTCCTCTGAAATCCCTGGCTGACATGATCAAGGGTAAACAAGGTCGTTTCCGTCAGAACTTGCTCGGTAAGCGCGTTGACTACTCCGGTCGTTCGGTAATTACCGTAGGTCCGACCCTGCGTCTGCACCAGTGCGGTCTGCCGAAGAAGATGGCTCTGGAGCTGTTCAAGCCGTTCATTTTCGGCAAGCTGGAAATGCGTGGCCTGGCCACGACTATCAAAGCCGCCAAGAAGATGGTCGAGCGCGAACTGCCAGAGGTCTGGGACGTTCTCGCTGAAGTGATTCGCGAACACCCAGTGCTGCTCAACCGTGCACCGACCCTTCACCGTCTGGGTATCCAGGCGTTTGAACCGGTACTGATCGAAGGTAAGGCGATTCAGCTGCACCCTCTGGTCTGTGCGGCGTACAACGCCGACTTCGACGGTGACCAAATGGCCGTGCACGTACCGCTGACGCTGGAAGCCCAGCTGGAAGCGCGTGCGCTGATGATGTCGACCAACAACATTCTGTCGCC
The DNA here is from genome assembly GCF_013407925.2 of Pseudomonas protegens. NCBI lineage: Bacteria > Pseudomonadati > Pseudomonadota > Gammaproteobacteria > Pseudomonadales > Pseudomonadaceae > Pseudomonas > Pseudomonas protegens. The sequence continues at coordinate 4,028,420 of NZ_CP060201.1, forward strand.
AGCCAACGGTGAGCCAATCATCGTTCCGTCGCAGGACGTTGTATTGGGTCTGTACTACATGACCCGTGAAGCGATCAACGCCAAGGGCGAAGGTCGTGTGTTTGCCGACCTGCAGGAAGTCGACCGCGTATTCCGCGCCGGCGAAGCCGCTCTGCACGCCAAGATCAAGGTTCGTATCAACGAAACCGTTAACGATCGTGATGGCGGCAGTGTAAGCACCACCCGTATCGTCGACACTACTGTCGGCCGTGCGCTGCTGTTCCAGGTTGTGCCGAAAGGTCTGTCGTTCGACGTCGTCAACTTGCCGATGAAGAAGAAGGCGATCTCCAAGCTGATCAACCAGTGCTACCGCGTGGTGGGTCTGAAAGAGACCGTGATCTTCGCTGACCAGTTGATGTACACCGGTTTCGCTTACTCGACCATTTCCGGCGTTTCCATCGGTGTTAACGACTTCGTTATCCCGGATGAAAAAGCCCGCATCATCGGTGCTGCCACCGACGAAGTGAAGGAAATCGAGAGCCAGTACGCCTCCGGTCTGGTAACCCAGGGCGAGAAGTACAACAAGGTGATCGACCTTTGGTCGAAAGCCAACGACGAAGTATCCAAGGCGATGATGGCCAACCTCTCGAAAGAGAAAGTCATCGACCGCAATGGCGACGAAGTCGAGCAAGAGTCGTTCAACTCGATGTACATGATGGCTGACTCGGGTGCGCGGGGTTCCGCTGCACAGATCCGTCAGCTGGCCGGTATGCGTGGTCTGATGGCCAAGCCAGACGGCTCCATCATCGAAACGCCGATTACTGCGAACTTCCGTGAAGGTTTGAGCGTACTCCAGTACTTCATCTCGACTCACGGTGCTCGTAAAGGTCTGGCGGATACCGCGTTGAAAACTGCGAACTCCGGTTACCTGACTCGTCGTCTGGTAGACGTGGCGCAGGATCTGGTTGTGACCGAGATCGATTGCGGCACCGAGCATGGCCTGCTGATGACTCCGCACATTGAAGGCGGTGACGTTGTAGAGCCTCTGGGTGAGCGCGTTCTGGGTCGTGTTATCGCCCGTGACGTATTCAAGCCGGGTACCGAGGACGTCATCGTTCCTGCCGGCACTCTGGTAGACGAGAAGTGGGTCGAGTTCATCGAGCTGAACAGCATCGACGAAGTGATCGTGCGTTCGCCGATCAGCTGCGAAACCCGCTATGGCATCTGCGCCAAGTGCTATGGCCGTGACCTGGCTCGTGGTCACCTGGTGAACATCGGTGAAGCGGTCGGCGTAATTGCTGCACAGTCCATTGGTGAGCCGGGTACCCAGCTGACCATGCGTACGTTCCACATCGGTGGTGCGGCGAGCCGGACCTCGGCAGCGGACAGCGTCCAGGTGAAGAATGGCGGTACTGTCCGTCTGCATAACCTGAAGCACGTTGAACGTGTTGACGGTCACCTGGTAGCCGTATCCCGTTCCGGTGAGCTGGCCATCGCTGACGACTTTGGTCGTGAGCGCGAGCGCTACAAGCTGCCGTACGGTGCTGTGATTTCGGTGAAGGAAGGCGACAAGGTCGACGCTGGTGCCATCGTGGCCAAGTGGGATCCGCACACTCACCCAATCGTTACCGAAATGAAAGGTACCGTGACCTACGTGGGCATGGAAGAAGGCATCACGATCAAGCGTCAGACTGACGAATTGACCGGTATGACCAACATTGAAGTACTTGACGTCAAAGACCGTCCAGCTGCCGGTAAGGACATTCGTCCTGCGGTGAAGATGGTGGGTATGGATGGCAAGGATCTGCTGCTGCCAGGTACCGACGTACCGGCCCAGTACTTCCTGCCGGCTAACGCCCTGGTCGGTGTTGCCGACGGTGCGCAGATTGCGATCGGTGATGTTATCGCTCGTATTCCGCAAGAAACTTCGAAGACCCGTGACATCACCGGTGGTCTGCCGCGTGTTGCCGACCTGTTCGAAGCTCGTCGTCCGAAAGAAGCGTCGATTCTGGCTGAGGTCAGCGGCACCATCGCGTTTGGTAAAGAGACCAAGGGCAAGCGCCGTCTGGTCATTACCCCGAACGACGGTAGCGATCCGTATGAGGAGCTGATTCCGAAGTGGCGTCACCTGAACGTCTTCGAAGGCGAGCAAGTGAACCGCGGCGAAGTTATCTCCGACGGTCCGAGCGATCCACACGACATCCTGCGTCTGCTGGGTGTGAGTGCGCTGGCCAAGTACATCGTCAACGAGATTCAGGACGTTTACCGTCTGCAAGGCGTGAAGATCAACGACAAGCACATCGAGACCATCCTGCGTCAGATGCTGCGTAAAGTTGAGATTGCCGAGTCCGGCGACTCCAGCTTCATCAAGGGCGACCAGATGGAACTGACTCACGTACTGGTAGAAAACGAGCGTCTGAGCGCTGAAGACAAGTTCATCTCCAAGTTCACCCGCGTCCTGCTGGGTATTACTAAGGCGTCCTTGTCCACTGAGTCGTTCATCTCGGCGGCCTCTTTCCAAGAGACCACTCGTGTACTGACCGAGGCAGCAGTGACTGGCAAGCGCGACTATCTGCGCGGCCTGAAGGAAAACGTGGTCGTGGGTCGTCTGATCCCGGCCGGTACCGGCCTGGCTTACCACAGTGAGCGTAAGCGCCGTCGTGATGCAGACAAGCCACTGCGTGTAAGCGCAAGCGAAGTCGAAGCAGCACTGACTGAAGCGCTGAACTCCAGCGGTAACTGAGGTCTGCAATAGATTGAGATGGGGCCCCGGTTTTTCCGACTGAGAATCGAGACACTTTTTGTCGAGGTTCGCTGATCGGGGAGCCCGGGGCCTTGCCTTGACTGGGGACAGGATCCTCTTTAGACTCTTGTACCCCTAAATTTGGTGGAGCTCCTGCTCTGCCATTTTGTTTATGTCGAAAGACAACAGTGGAGCTAGTAGATGGCAACTATCAACCAGCTGGTACGTCAGCCGCGTAAGCGTATCGTCGAGAAATCCGACGTGCCTGCGCTGCAGAACTGCCCGCAACGTCGTGGCGTGTGCACTCGCGTGTACACCACTACGCCGAAAAAACCTAACTCGGCACTGCGTAAAGTATGCCGTGTGCGTCTGACCAACGGTTTCGAGGTTTCCTCGTACATCGGTGGTGAAGGCCACAACCTGCAAGAGCACAGCGTCGTTCTGATTCGCGGCGGTCGTGTAAAAGACTTGCCAGGTGTTCGTTATCACACCGTTCGCGGCTCCCTGGATACTTCCGGCGTTAAAGGTCGTAACCAAGGTCGTTCGAAGTACGGTACCAAGCGTCCGAAGTAATCGGTCGTTTTGCAGTTTTTAATTATATTGAGTCGATAAGAGTAAGGTCGGGCACGCGTCCATTGGATCAACTGTCCCGAGCTAACCTGAAGACCGTTTGAGGGCTTATCAATGCCAAGACGTCGCGTAGCAGCCAAACGTGAGATTCTGGACGATCCGAAATACGGAAGCCAGATCCTCGCCAAGTTCATGAACCACGTAATGGAGAGCGGCAAGAAAGCCGTTGCCGAGCGTATCGTTTATGGCGCGCTGGAAAAAGTTAAAGAGCGCAAGAACAGCGATCCCCTGGAAATCTTCGAGAAAGCTCTCGACGCCATCGCTCCGCTGGTCGAAGTGAAGTCGCGCCGTGTAGGCGGTGCTACTTACCAGGTTCCGGTCGAAGTTCGTCCGTCCCGTCGTAACGCTCTGGCAATGCGCTGGTTGGTAGACTTCGCCCGCAAGCGCGGCGAGAAGTCTATGGCTCTGCGTTTGGCTGGCGAACTGCTGGACGCTGCCGAAGGCAAAGGTGCTGCAGTTAAGAAGCGTGAAGACGTTCACCGTATGGCTGAAGCCAACAAGGCTTTCTCGCACTACCGCTTCTAATCTCAGCATCATTCATTTTGCGAGGGCTTTATGGCTCGTACTACAGCAATCAACCGCTACCGTAACATTGGTATCTGTGCCCACGTTGACGCGGGCAAGACTACCACTACCGAGCGGATCCTGTTTTACACAGGTCTCAGCCACAAGATGGGTGAGGTGCATGACGGCGCTGCTACCACCGACTGGATGGTGCAGGAGCAGGAGCGTGGTATCACCATTACCTCCGCTGCTGTAACTACCTTCTGGAAAGGTTCGCGCGGCCAATACGATAACTATCGTGTCAACGTTATCGATACCCCGGGCCACGTAGACTTCACCATTGAAGTAGAGCGCTCTCTGCGCGTACTCGACGGCGCGGTCGTTGTGTTCTGCGGTACTTCCGGTGTTGAGCCTCAGTCCGAAACCGTATGGCGTCAAGCCAACAAGTACGGCGTTCCACGTGTTGTTTACGTGAACAAGATGGACCGTGCTGGTGCTAACTTCCTGCGCGTTGTCGGTCAGATCAAGAACCGCCTGGGGCATACCCCGGTTCCGGTTCAGCTGGCTATCGGCGCTGAAGATAACTTCGAAGGTCAGGTTGATCTGATCAAGATGAAGGCTATCTACTGGAACGACGACGACAAGGGTACTACCTATCGCGAGGAAGAAATTCCTGCCGATATGCTGGACCTGGCTAACGAGTGGCGCTCCAACATGGTTGAAGCCGCTGCTGAAGCCAACGAAGAGCTGATGAACAAGTACCTTGAAGAAGGTGACCTGACTCCAGAAGAGATCAAGGCTGGTCTGCGTGCGCGCACCCTGGCTAGCGAAATCGTTCCGGCTGTCTGCGGTTCTTCGTTCAAGAACAAGGGTGTTCCCTTGGTTCTCGACGCTGTTATCGACTTCCTGCCTGCTCCTACCGAGATCCCGGCGATCAAAGGTATCCATCCGGATCTCATCGAGAAGCCGAAGGATGAGCTGGTAGAGGCTGATTACGACGAGCGTCACGCTGACGATGCTGAACCGTTCTCGGCTCTGGCATTCAAGATTGCTACCGACCCGTTCGTTGGTACTCTGACTTTCGTGCGCGTTTACTCGGGCTTCCTGAGCTCGGGCGACTCCGTGATCAACTCGGTCAAGGGCAAGAAAGAGCGCGTTGGTCGTATGGTGCAGATGCACGCCAACCAGCGTGAAGAGATCAAGGAAGTACGTGCAGGCGATATCGCTGCCCTGATCGGCATGAAAGACGTCACCACTGGTGATACTTTGTGCGATCTGGACAAGCAGATCATTCTTGAGCGTATGGATTTCCCTGAGCCTGTAATTTCGGTAGCGGTAGAGCCGAAAACCAAGCAGGACCAGGAGAAGATGGGTATTGCACTGGGCAAACTGGCTCAGGAAGACCCGTCGTTCCGCGTCAAGACTGACGAAGAGACTGGTCAGACCATCATTTCCGGTATGGGCGAGCTGCACCTGGACATCCTCGTTGACCGCATGAAGCGCGAGTTCAACGTCGAAGCCAACATCGGCAAGCCGCAGGTTTCGTACCGCGAGAAGATCACCAAGAGCAACGTTGAGATCGAAGGCAAATTCGTTCGTCAATCGGGTGGTCGCGGTCAGTTCGGTCACTGCTGGATCCGTTTCTCGGAGCCGGACGTCGACGCGAGCGGCAACATCACCGAAGGTCTGGTCTTCACCAACGAAGTTGTTGGTGGTGTGGTTCCTAAGGAATACATCCCGGCTATCCAGAAGGGTATCGAAGAGCAGATGAAGAACGGCGTCGTTGCCGGTTATCCGCTGATCGGCCTGAAGGCTACCGTGTTCGATGGTTCCTACCACGACGTCGACTCCAACGAGATGGCGTTCAAGGTGGCAGCCTCCATGGCGACCAAGCAGCTGGCCCAGAAGGGTGGCGGTGTTGTGCTCGAGCCGATCATGAAGGTTGAAGTGGTAACCCCAGAGGACTACATGGGTGACGTGATGGGTGACCTGAACCGTCGTCGTGGTCTGATTCAGGGTATGGATGACTCGGTGTCCGGCAAGGTTATCCGTGCCGAGGTACCACTGGGTGAAATGTTCGGTTATGCAACTGACGTTCGTTCCATGTCTCAGGGTCGCGCGAGCTACTCCATGGAATTCTCCAAATACGCCGAAGCTCCGTCGAACATCGTCGAAGCTCTCGTTAAAAAACAAGGCTGATTCAGTCTCCCCTTTAGGCTAGGAGTTTATTGTCGTGGCTAAAGAAAAATTTGAACGTAACAAACCGCACGTCAACGTTGGCACTATCGGTCACGTTGACCACGGTAAAACCACTCTGACTGCTGCTCTGACTCGCGTTTGCTCCGAAGTTTTCGGTTCGGCTCGTGTTGACTTCGACAAGATCGACAGCGCCCCAGAAGAAAAGGCTCGTGGTATCACCATCAACACTGCGCACGTAGAGTACGATTCGCACATTCGTCACTACGCGCACGTTGACTGCCCAGGTCACGCCGACTACGTCAAAAACATGATCACTGGTGCTGCTCAGATGGACGGCGCGATCCTGGTTTGCTCGGCTGCCGATGGTCCGATGCCACAAACTCGTGAGCACATCCTGCTGTCCCGTCAGGTAGGCGTTCCGTACATCGTTGTCTTCCTGAACAAGGCTGACATGGTTGACGACGCTGAGCTGCTGGAACTGGTTGAGATGGAAGTGCGCGATCTGCTGAGCACTTACGACTTCCCAGGTGACGACACTCCGATCATCATCGGTTCGGCTCTGATGGCTCTGAACGGCCAAGACGACAACGAAATGGGTACCACCGCTGTTAAGCGTCTGGTAGAAACTCTGGACACCTACATCCCAGAGCCAGAGCGTGCAATCGACAAGCCGTTCCTGATGCCAATCGAAGACGTGTTCTCGATCTCCGGTCGTGGCACCGTGGTAACTGGCCGTGTTGAGCGTGGTATCGTCCGCATCCAGGAAGAAGTTGAGATCGTCGGTCTGCGCGACACTCAGAAAACTACCTGCACCGGCGTTGAAATGTTCCGCAAGCTGCTCGACGAAGGTCGTGCTGGTGAGAACTGCGGCGTTCTGCTGCGTGGTACCAAGCGTGACGACGTTGAGCGTGGCCAGGTTCTGGTTAAGCCAGGCACCGTTAAGCCTCACACCAAGTTCACCGCTGAAGTTTACGTTCTGAGCAAAGAAGAAGGCGGCCGTCATACTCCGTTCTTCAAAGGCTACCGTCCACAGTTCTACTTCCGTACTACTGACGTGACTGGTAACTGCGAGCTGCCAGAAGGCGTTGAAATGGTAATGCCAGGTGACAACATCCAGATGACTGTCACTCTGATCAAAACCATCGCGATGGAAGATGGTCTGCGTTTCGCTATCCGTGAAGGCGGTCGTACCGTCGGCGCCGGCGTCGTAGCCAAAGTCATCGAGTAATCGACGACTCATGAAGAAGCCCCCGCTTGCGGGGGCTTTTTTATTGGGTTGACACTCTGTGGGGCCGTCTATAGAATTGCGCCTCCTTTTAACGGGCGTATTGCGCCCGGTGGGAATAGCAGCCTGGAGTCTGAAATCCAATGCAAAATCAGCAAATCCGTATCAGGTTGAAGGCTTTCGACCATCGCCTGATCGACCAATCCACCCAGGAAATCGTGGAAACCGCGAAACGTACTGGTGCTCAAGTGCGTGGTCCAATTCCACTGCCTACCCGTAAAGAACGGTTCACCGTTCTGGTCTCCCCGCACGTCAACAAAGACGCGCGTGACCAGTACGAGATCCGTACTCATAAGCGTGTCCTGGACATCGTCCAGCCAACGGATAAAACCGTTGACGCACTTATGAAGCTTGATCTTGCGGCAGGTGTGGAAGTGCAGATCAGCCTCGGCTAAGACTCGGTCTTAGTCGTGTAACGCTCTGAAATGGGCGGCCATAGCGGGTGAAAGCCCCGTACACTCATGAGGTTTACAACATGACTATTGGTGTAGTCGGTCGTAAATGCGGTATGACCCGTATTTTCACCGAAGAAGGTGTCTCCATTCCGGTCACGGTCATTGAGATCGAGCCGAATCGCGTCACCCAGTTCAAAACTGAAGAAACCGATGGCTATCGTGCAGTGCAAGTCACTGTAGGTGAGCGTCGTGCTTCGCGCGTGACTGCTGCTCAAGCAGGTCACTTCGCTAAAGCGAACGTTGCTGCTGGTCGTGGCGTTTGGGAATTCCGTCTTGAAGAAGGCGAGTACCAAGCTGGCGATCTGATCAATGCAGAAATCTTCGCAGCTGGCCAACTGGTAGATGTTACCGGCCAGTCGAAAGGTAAAGGCTTCGCCGGTACCATCAAGCGTTGGAATTTCCGCGGTCAAGATAACACCCACGGTAACTCCGTTTCCCACCGCGTCCCGGGCTCTATTGGCCAGTGCCAGACTCCTGGTCGTGTATTCAAGGGCAAAAAAATGTCCGGTCATATGGGCGCTGAGCGCGTGACCGTGCAGTCCCTGGAAGTAGTGCGCGTCGACGCTGAACGCAATCTGTTGTTGGTCAAGGGTGCTGTTCCTGGCGCTACTGGCGGCAACCTGGTTGTACGTCCGGCGGCCAAGGCTCGCGGTTAAGGGGAAGCTGACATGCAATTAAATGTAAATGACGCTCAAGCGATCGAAGTTTCCGAACTGACATTTGGCGGCGAATTCAACGAGACGCTGGTTCACCAAGCAGTCGTGGCCTACATGGCCGGCGGCCGTCAAGGTAGCAAGCAGCAAAAGACCCGTTCCGACGTTTCCGGTGGCGGCAAGCGCCCATGGCGTCAGAAAGGTACTGGCCGTGCTCGTGCCGGTACTATCCGTAGCCCAATCTGGCGTGGCGGCGGTACCACTTTCGCAGCTCGTCCTCAGGATCACTCCCAGAAGCTGAACAAGAAGATGTATCGCGCAGCAATGCGTTCCATCCTTGCTGAGTTGGTGCGTACTGATCGTCTGGTCGTGGTTCAGGATTTCGCTGTTGAAACTCCGAAAACCAAAGATCTGCTGGGCAAACTGAACAACATGAGCCTGACCGACGTTCTGATCGTGTCGGACGCTGTTGATCAGAACCTGTACCTGGCTGCTCGTAACCTGCCTCACGTTGATGTACGTGACGTGCAAGGTTCCGATCCAGTTAGTCTGATCGCATACGACAAAGTGTTGATCACTGTGTCGGCCGTGAAGAAATTCGAGGAGCTGCTGGGATGAACCAGGAACGCGTATTTAAAGTTCTGCTTGGCCCGCACGTTTCCGAGAAGGCTACGGTTCTGGCAGACAAGAAAGGCCAGTTCGTTTTCAAGGTTGCTACTGATGCAACCAAGCTGGAAATCAAGAAGGCCGTCGAAAGCCTGTTCAGCGTGAAAGTGGAGCGCGTTACTACCCTGAACGTTCTGGGTAAGAGCAAGCGTACCGCTCGCGGTCTGGGCAAGCGTAATGACTGGAAGAAGGCAGTTATCTCCCTTCAGCCAGGCCAAGATCTCGATTTCAGCAGCAGTGCTGAGTAAGGAAGGGGTGCATCATGGCAATCGTTAAATGCAAACCGACTTCCCCTGGCCGCCGTTTTGTGGTCAAGGTGGTCAACCAGGAGCTGCATAAAGGCGCTCCTCACGCACCGCTGCTCGAGAAGAAGTCGAAGTCTGGTGGTCGTAACAACAATGGCCGTATTACCACTCGTCACGTTGGTGGTGGTCATAAGCAGCATTACCGTCTGGTCGACTTCCGTCGCAACGACAAAGATGGCATCGCTGCCACTGTCGAGCGTATCGAATACGATCCAAACCGTACTGCTCACATCGCCCTGCTGCTGTACGCAGATGGCGAGCGTCGCTACATCATCGCCCCCAAAGGCGTGAGCGCTGGTGACCAGCTGATCGCAGGTGCTCTGGCGCCGATCAAGCCGGGCAACGCTCTGCAGCTGCGCAACATTCCAGTTGGTAGCACCGTACACGGCATCGAACTGAAGCCAGGTAAAGGCGCGCAAATCGCTCGTTCGGCTGGTGCTTCGGCTCAGCTGGTCGCTCGTGAAGGTGTCTACGTGACCCTGCGTCTGCGTTCTGGTGAGATGCGTAAAGTGCTGGCTGAGTGCCGTGCGACCCTGGGCGAAGTCTCGAACTCCGAGCACAGCCTGCGTTCGCTGGGTAAAGCTGGTGCCAAACGCTGGCGTGGCGTTCGCCCAACCGTTCGTGGTGTTGCCATGAACCCGGTTGACCACCCACATGGTGGTGGTGAAGGTCGTACCTCTGGTGGTCGTCATCCGGTATCGCCATGGGGCTTCCCGACTAAGGGCGCGAAGACTCGTGGTAATAAGCGTACCGACAAAATGATCGTCCGTCGTCGCAAGTAAATAGAGGGATACGACAGTGCCACGTTCTCTGAAAAAAGGTCCTTTTATTGATCTTCACCTACTGAAGAAGATCGAAGTGGCGGCGGAAAAGAACGATCGCAAACCAGTTAAGACCTGGTCGCGCCGTTCCATGATCCTGCCACAAATGGTCGGTCTGACCATTGCAGTGCATAACGGTCGTCAACATGTTCCAGTTCTCGTGAACGAAGACATGGTCGGCCACAAACTGGGCGAGTTCGCCGGTACCCGTACATATCGCGGGCACGTGGCTGACAAGAAAGCCAAGCGTTAAGGGGTAAGGAATGATGGAAGTAGCCGCTAAGTTGTCGGGCGCTCGAATCTCCGCCCAGAAAGCCCGCTTGGTCGCCGACCAGATCCGCGGGAAGAAGGTGGGCGAAGCGCTCAACCTGTTGGCTTTCAGCAGTAAGAAAGCCGCCGAGATCATGAAGAAAGTGCTGGAGTCGGCCGTAGCCAACGCCGAGCATAACGAAGGCGCAGACGTTGATGACCTGAAGGTCTCCACCGTTTTCGTCAACGAAGGGCGTTCGCTGAAGCGCATCATGCCACGTGCCAAAGGCCGTGCTGATCGCATCGTCAAGCGGTCTTGCCATATCACTGTCAAGGTTGCTGACAAGTAACGGAGTCGAAGAGATGGGTCAGAAAGTACATCCCATTGGCATTCGCCTGGGAATCGTCAAGGAGCACACCTCCGTCTGGTACGCAGACGGTCGGACTTATGCGGACTATTTGCTCGCAGATCTGAATGTGCGTGAGTATCTCCAAGACAAACTAAAAAGCGCGTCCGTAAGCCGTATCGATATCCATCGTCCGGCTCAAACTGCACGCATCACCATCCACACCGCTCGTCCCGGCATCGTGATCGGCAAGAAAGGTGAAGATGTTGAGAAGCTGCGTCAGGACCTGACCAAGCAAATGGGTGTGCCTGTGCACATCAATATCGAAGAGATCCGCAAGCCGGAGCTCGACGGTATGCTGGTTGCGCAGAGCGTAGCTCAGCAGCTGGAGCGCCGCGTAATGTTCCGTCGTGCTATGAAGCGCGCTGTACAGAACGCCATGCGCATTGGTGCCAAAGGCATCAAAATCCAAGTGAGCGGTCGTCTCGGCGGTGCTGAAATCGCACGTACTGAATGGTATCGCGAAGGTCGTGTGCCACTGCACACCCTGCGTGCCGATATCGACTATGCCACCTACGAAGCTCACACCACCTACGGTGTGATCGGTGTGAAGGTTTGGATCTTCAAAGGCGAAGTAATTGGTGGTCGCCAAGAAGAGCTGAAGCCGCAAGCACCTGCGCCTCGTAAAAAAGCTGCTAAGTAAGGGGTACGCCAAATGTTGCAACCAAAGCGTACGAAGTTCCGCAAGCAAATGACCGGCCACAACCGTGGTTTGGCATTGCGCGGTAGCAAAGTCAGCTTCGGCGAGTTCGCGCTGAAGTCTGTTGCTCGTGGTCGTCTCACCGCTCGTCAGATCGAGTCAGCGCGTCGTGCTCTGACCCGTCACGTAAAACGTGGTGGCAAGATCTGGATCCGTGTATTCCCGGACAAGCCTATTTCCAAAAAGCCACTCGAAGTTCGGATGGGTAAAGGTAAGGGTAACGTCGAATACTGGGTTGCCCAGATTCAGCCAGGCAAAGTCCTGTATGAAATCGAGGGTGTTTCTGAAGAGCTGGCGCGTGAGGCTTTCGCCCTGGCTGCTGCAAAGCTGCCGCTCGCCACCTCCTTTGTTAAACGGACGGTGATGTGATGAAAGCGAATGAACTTCGTGAAAAATCCGCACAGCAGCTGAACGAGCAACTGCTCGGCCTGCTGCGCGACCAGTTCAATCTGCGTATGCAGAAAGCAACTGGCCAGTTGGGGCAGTCTCATCTGCTCTCGCAAGTTAAGCGTGACATCGCTCGCGTGAAGACTGTGCTCAACCAGCAGGCAGGTAAGTAATCATGGCTGAAGCCGAAAAAACTGTCCGTACGCTGACTGGCCGTGTTGTCAGCGACAAGATGGACAAGACCATCACCGTTCTGATCGAGCGTCGCGTTAAGCACCCTATCTACGGTAAATACGTTAAGCGTTCGACTAAGCTGCACGCGCACGACGAAACCAATCAGTGCCACATCGGCGACAAAGTCACTATTCGTGAAACTCGTCCGATGGCCAAGACCAAGTCTTGGGCCCTGGTTGATGTTCTCGAACGCGCTGTGGAAGTCTAAGGGCTAGGGGTCGGAGAAATTATATGATTCAGACTCAATCCATGCTCGATGTGGCCGATAACAGCGGCGCTCGCCGCGTTATGTGCATCAAGGTGCTGGGTGGCTCCCATCGTCGTTACGCTGGTATCGGTGACATCATCAAAGTGACCGTCAAGGAAGCAATTCCTCGCGGTAAGGTGAAAAAAGGCCAAGTGATGACTGCTGTTGTAGTCCGCACTCGCCATGGTGTTCGTCGTGCTGACGGCTCCATCATCCGCTTTGATGGCAACGCTGCTGTTCTGTTGAACAACAAGCAAGAGCCGATCGGCACCCGTATCTTTGGGCCAGTGACCCGTGAACTTCGTACTGAGAAGTTCATGAAGATCGTCTCGCTCGCCCCAGAAGTGCTGTAAGGAGATCCGACATGCAAAAGATTCGTCGTGACGACGAGATCATCGTGATCGCCGGCAAAGACAAAGGTAAGCGCGGTAAGGTGCTTAAGGTTCTGGCTGATGACCGTCTGGTCGTCGGTGGCCTGAACCTGGTCAAGCGTCATACCAAGCCTAACCCGATGTCGGGCGTACAGGGCGGTATCGTCGAGAAAGAAGCGCCACTGCACGCTTCCAACGTCGCCATTTTCAACGGCGAAACCAACAAGGCTGACCGCGTTGGTTTCAAAGTAGAAGACGGCAAAAAAATTCGTGTCTTCAAGTCGACCCAAAAAGCGGTTGATGCTTGAACACTGCTAGGTAGAAGACCATGGCACGACTAAAAGAGATTTACCGGAAGGAAATCGCTCCGAAACTTAAGGAAGAACTTAAGCTTTCGAACGTGATGGAAGTTCCGCGCGTTACCAAAATCACCCTGAACATGGGTCTGGGCGAAGCGATCGGCGACAAAAAAGTCATCGAGCACGCTGTTGCTGACCTGGAAAAGATCACCGGCCAGAAAGTCGTTGTGACCTACGCTCGTAAATCCATCGCTGGCTTCAAAGTCCGCGAAGGATGGCCGATCGGCGTCAAAGTGACTCTGCGCCGTGAGCGTATGTACGAGTTCCTGGATCGTCTGCTGTCGATCTCCCTGCCTCGGGTTCGCGACTTCCGCGGCCTGAATGCCAAGTCCTTCGATGGTCGTGGCAACTACAGCATGGGCGTGAAAGAGCAGATCATTTTCCCGGAAATCGATTACGACAAGATCGATGCTCTCCGCGGTCTGGACATTACCCTGACCACCACTGCCAAGAACGATGACGAAGGCCGCGCTCTGCTGCGTGCTTTCAAATTCCCGTTCCGCAACTGATTGGAGTAGGAAAATGGCCAAGAAGAGCATGAAGAACCGTGAGCTGAAGCGTCAGCTCACCGTTGCCAAGTACGCCACCAAGCGTGCAGCGCTGAAAGCTATCATCGTGGATCTGAACGCAAGTCCAGAGGCTCGTTGGGAAGCTACCGTGGCTCTGCAGAAGCAGCCACGTGACGCGAGCGCTTCGCGCATGCGTAATCGCTGCCGCCTGACTGGTCGTCCGCACGGCGTTTACCGCAAGTTCGGCCTGGGCCGTAACAAGCTGCGTGAAGCCGCAATGCGTGGTGACGTACCAGGTCTGGTCAAAGCCAGCTGGTAATAGCTATCAAAGTCGCGGTGTTCGGTGTCGCAAGATCCCGATCACCGGTGGCCTTGAACTTGAATCAAGCCCCTTTTGGGGCTTGATTCATTTCTGGGGTGTGTCTAGAATGACCGGCTCGCCTGAGCCCGTGTTTTTTGCCCGGAATTTCTCGGCGACAGTTGTAGCCGCAAGGCTAATTCTTTTTGTATCAGGAGCATCTAGCCCATGAGTATGCAGGACCCGTTAGCGGACATGCTAACTCGAATCCGTAATGCCCAGATGGCTGAAAAGTCCGTCGTAAGCATGCCGTCTTCCACGCTGAAGGTGGCTGTAGCAAAAGTCCTGAAGGACGAAGGTTACATCGCGGGTTATCAGATCAGCAGCGAAATCAAGCCTCTGCTGTCCATCGAGCTGAAATACTTCGAAGGCCGTCCGGTCATCGAGGAAGTGAAGCGCGTTAGCCGTCCAGGCCTGCGTCAGTACAAGTCCGTTGAAGAGTTGCCGAAAGTTCGTGGCGGCCTTGGCGTGTCTATCGTCTCCACCAACAAAGGTGTGATGACTGATCGTGCTGCGCGCGCTGCCGGTGTCGGCGGCGAAGTTCTTTGCACTGTGTTCTAAGGGGGGATAAGCATGTCTCGCGTCGCTAAGAACCCCGTTAAGCTGCCAGCTGGTGTCGAAGTTAAATTCGCCGGCCAACAGCTTTCGGTGAAGGGTGCCAAGGGCACTCTCGAACTGAACGTTCACTCGTCCGTTGAAATTGTTGAGGAAGCTGGTGAGCTGCGTTTTGCTGCTCGCAATGGCGACCAACAAACTCGTGCAATGGCCGGTACCACTCGTGCTCTGGTAAACAACATGGTCCAAGGCGTAAGCCAAGGCTTCGAGCGTAAGCTCCAGCTGGTCGGTGTTGGTTACAAGGCACAAGCAAAAGGCACAGTGCTGAACCTGGCCCTCGGCTTCTCGCATCCAGTGGATTACGAACTGCCGGAAGGCATCACCGCTGAGACTCCTAGCCAGACCGATATCCTGATCCGGGGCATCGATAAGCAGCTGGTAGGTCAAGTGGCCGCTGAGATCCGCGACTTCCGTCCACCAGAGCCTTACAAAGGTAAAGGTGTGCGCTACGCGGACGAAGTCGTCCGTCGTAAAGAAGCCAAGAAGAAGTAGGGCATAGCAAATGACCGACAAAAAAGTTACTCGACTGCGTCGCGCTCGCAAAGCACGCCTGAAAATGCACGAACTCGAAGTCGTGCGTCTCTGCGTGTTCCGCTCTTCGCAGCACATCTACGCCCAGGTCATTTCGGCCGACGGCAACAAAGTCCTGGCAAGTGCCTCGACTTTGGATAAAGAACTGCGTGATGGCGCCACTGGCAACATCGACGCGGCCACTAAGGTTGGCCAGCTGGTCGCTACGCGTGCAAAAGCCGCTGGCGTCTCGCAGGTGGCTTTCGACCGCTCTGGCTTCAAGTACCACGGCCGCGTCAAGGCGCTGGCTGATGCTGCTCGTGAAGCTGGGCTGGAGTTCTAAGTTATGTCAAATAACGACCAAAAGCGCGACGAAGGCTACATCGAGAAGCTGGTTCAAGTTAACCGCGTAGCCAAAACCGTTAAAGGCGGCCGTATCTTCACTTTCACCGCGTTGACCGTGGTTGGTGATGGTAAAGGCCGTGTTGGCTTCGGCCGTGGCAAGTCGCGTGAAGTGCCTGCTGCGATCCAGAAGGCAATGGAAGCTGCTCGCCGCAACATGATCCAAGTTGATCTGAACGGCACCACTCTGCAATACGCTATGAAGTCCGCCCACGGCGCTTCGAAGGTGTACATGCAGCCTGCTTCTGAAGGTACTGGTATCATCGCTGGCGGCGCTATGCGTGCCGTTCTCGAAGTGGCTGGTGTTCAGAACGTTCTGGCCAAGTGCTATGGCTCGACTAACCCAGTAAACGTGGTTCACGCCACTTTCAAGGGTTTGAAGGCTATGCAGTCCCCTGAATCCATTGCCGCCAAGCGTGGCAAAAGCGTCCAGGAGATCATCTGATCATGGCTACCGTAAAAGTAACGCTGATCAAAAGCATGACCGGCCGTATCCCTAACCACAAACTGTGCGTTAAGGGTCTGGGTCTGCGTCGCATCGGTCACACTGTAGAAGTCCAGGATACTCCCGAGAATCGCGGGATGATCAACAAGGCTTACTACATGCTGCGTGTCGAGGGTTAATCGATGAAACTCAATGATCTGAGTCCAGCGCCGGGTTCCCGTCGCGAAAAGCATCGTCCGGGCCGTGGTATCGGTAGTGGTTTGGGTAAGACTGGTGGCCGTGGTCACAAAGGTCAGACTTCCCGCTCCGGTGGCACCATTGCTCCAGGCTTTGAAGGCGGCCAACAGCCGCTGCATCGTCGCCTGCCGAAATTCGGTTTCGTTTCCCTGAAAGCCATGGACCGCGCAGAAGTGCGTCTGTCCGAACTGGCTAAAGTGGAAGGCGACATCGTCACTGTGCAGTCCCTGAAAGATGCCAACGTGATTAACCAGAACGTTCAGCGTGTGAAAATCATGCTGTCCGGCGAAGTTACTCGCGCTGTGACCATCAAGGGTATCGCCGCCACCAAAGGTGCGCGTGCGGCTATCGAAGCAGCTGGCGGCAAGTTCGAGGAATAAATGGCTAAGCAAGGTGCTCTCTCTGCGCTCGGCAAAGGCGGTATGTCTGAACTCTGGGCTCGTCTGCGTTTTCTGTTCCTGGCGATTATCGTCTACCGAATAGGCGCACACATCCCGGTTCCAGGTATCAACCCTGACCGACTCGCAGACCTGTTTCGACAGAATGAGGGGACCATTCTTAGCTTGTTCAACATGTTTTCCGGCGGCGCGCTGGAGCGGATGAGCATCTTTGCACTGGGGATCATGCCGTACATCTCGGCATCGATCATCATGCAGCTGATGACCGCCGTCAGCCCGCAGCTGGAACAGTTGAAGAAGGAAGGTGAAGCTGGCCGTCGCAAGATCAGCCAGTACACCCGCTACGGCACTGTCGTCCTAGCTCTGGTTCAGGCCATCGGCATGTCCGTTGGTCTGGCGGGGCAGGGCGTTGCGTTCACTGGTGACTTTGGCTTCCATTTCGTCGCGGTATCCACTTTTGTGGCTGGTGCGATGTTCATGATGTGGCTGGGTGAGCAGATTACTGAGCGTGGTGTTGGCAACGGTATCTCGATGTTGATTTTCGCAGGTATCGTCGCCGGTCTTCCGAGAGCGATCGGGCAGTCTTTCGAGTCTGCACGTCAGGGTGATATCAATATTTTTGCCCTGGTTGCGATCGGTTTGCTGGCAGTAGCGATTATCGGTTTCGTGGTGTTCATTGAGCGTGGCCAGCGTCGTATTGCTGTTCACTACGCCAAGCGTCAGCAGGGCCGTAAGGTGTTTGCTGCGCAGACCAGCCACTTGCCGCTGAAAGTGAATATGGCCGGTGTTATTCCTGCTATCTTCGCGAGCAGCATTTTGCTGTTTCCGGCTTCGTTGGGTGCCTGGTTCGGTCAGTCTGAAGGTATGGGCTGGTTGCAGGACATCTCGCAGTCGATCGCTCCTGGTCAGCCGTTGAATATTCTGCTGTTTAGTGCAGGGATTATTTTCTTCTGCTTCTTCTATACGGCGTTGATGTTCAATCCGAAAGACGTAGCGGAAAACCTGAAGAAGTCCGGTGCCTTTATTCCGGGCATCCGTCCAGGTGAGCAGTCGGCGCGCTACATTGATGGCGTTCTGACCCGCTTGACCATGTTCGGTGCTCTATATATGACGGCCGTGTGCCTGTTGCCCCAGTTCCTGGTGGTTGCTGCAAACGTTCCGTTCTACCTTGGCGGGACCTCGTTGCTGATCGTGGTCGTGGTTGTTATGGACTTTATGTCGCAAGTACAATCGCACCTCGTTTCCCACCAGTACGAATCCCTGATGAAGAAAGCCAACCTGAAGGGTTACGGCAGCGGCATGCTGCGCTAATCCATAAGGTTCGAGGAGTTGGTGATGAAAGTTCGTGCATCGGTGAAAAAGCTGTGCCGTAACTGCAAGATTATTCGCCGCGAAGGTGTTGTTCGAGTAATTTGCAGCGCGGAACCGCGTCACAAACAGCGCCAAGGCTGAGTGTGATTGTGCTTCAAGCCCGGCAGCTAGTGCGCTGCCGGGTTGATTATTTGTTATTACAGCGATATTATCTCGCGCCCTATTTCTTGGCTTCCGGGGCGTAGGTAGCTGTCAATTGGAGTCCCACTGAATGGCCCGTATTGCAGGCGTTAACATTCCAGATAACAAGCATACTGTTATCTCGCTGACCTACATCTATGGTGTTGGTCGCACTACTGCACAGAAAATCTGTGCGGTGACTGGGGTCAACCCAGCTGCGAAGATCAAGGATCTGAGCGACGAGCAAATTGAACAGCTGCGTGGCGAAGTGGCGAAGTTCACCACTGAAGGTGACCTGCGTCGCGAAATCAACATGAAAATCAAACGCTTGATGGATCTGGGCTGCTACCGCGGTCTGCGCCATCGTCGTGGTCTTCCAGTGCGCGGTCAGCGTACCAAGACCAACGCGCGTACTCGCAAAGGTCCGCGTAAGCCGATCCGCAAGTAATCGCACCAGCGAATCGACAGGAATTTAGTCATGGCAAAACCTGCTGCTCGTCCTCGTAAAAAGATTAAAAAGACAGTGGTTGATGGCATCGCCCACATCCACGCGTCTTTCAACAACACCATCGTGACCATCACCGACCGTCAAGGTAACGCTCTTTCCTGGGCAACCTCCGGTGGTTCGGGTTTCCGCGGTTCTCGCAAGTCCACCCCGTTTGCTGCTCAAGTAGCCGCTGAACGTGCTGGTCAAGCTGCGCTGGAATATGGCCTGAAGAACCTCGACGTTAATGTCAAGGGCCCAGGTCCAGGTCGTGAATCCGCAGTCCGCGCTTTGAACGGCTGTGGCTACAAGATCGCCAGCATCACCGACGTGACGCCAATCCCGCACAACGGGTGCCGTCCGCCGAAGAAGCGCCGCGTGTAATCCAGGAGATTGTAAAGAATGGCTCGTTACATTGGTCCAAAATGCAAACTGGCTCGTCGCGAAGGCACCGATCTCTTCCTGAAGAGCGGCGTGCGCGCTATCGAATCCAAGTGCAACATCGAAGCAGCTCCTGGCATCCACGGCCAGCGTCGTGGTCGTCAGTCCGACTACGGTACTCAGCTGCGTGAAAAGCAAAAAGTTCGTCGTATCTACGGCGTACTCGAGCGTCAATTCAGCGGCTACTACAAACAAGCAGCTGGCAAGAAGGGCGCAACCGGCGAAAACCTGTTGCAACTGCTCGAATGCCGTCTGGACAACGTTGTATACCGCATGGGCTTCGGTTCTACTCGTGCCGAGTCCCGTCAGCTGGTATCGCACAAGTCGATCAGCGTAAACGGTCAGACCGTTAACGTTCCGTCCTACCAGGTTCGTGCTGGTGACGTGGTCGCTGTCCGCGAGAAAGCAAAAAATCAACTTCGCATTGTCCAAGCTCTCGATCTGTGTGCTCAACGTGGCCGCGTAGAATGGGTAGAAGTAGACACTGAGAAGAAGTCGGGCGTTTTCAAGAACGTTCCAGCTCGCAGTGATCTGTCCGCCGACATCAACGAAAGCCTGATTGTCGAGCTCTACTCCAAGTAAGGGCTAGAAAATAGGTGCATCCATGCAGATTTCGGTAAATGAGTTCCTGACACCCCGCCACATTGATGTGCAGGTTGTCAGTCCAACCCGCGCCAAGATCACTCTCGAGCCTCTCGAGCGTGGCTTTGGCCACACCCTGGGCAACGCGCTGCGCCGCATCCTGTTGTCCTCAATGCCCGGCTGTGCAGTAGTCGAGGCCGAGATTGACGGTGTGCTCCACGAGTACAGCGCCATCGAAGGTGTACAGGAAGACGTAATTGAAATCCTGTTGAACCTTAAAGGTCTGGCTATCAAGCTGCACGGCCGTGACGAAGTTACGCTGACCTTGTCGAAGAAGGGTTCGGGGGTGGTTACCGCTGCCGATATTCAGCTGGATCATGATGTCGAGATCGTTAACCCCGATCACGTAATCGCTAACCTGGCGTCTAACGGCGCCCTGAACATGAAGCTCGTAGTAGCTCGTGGTCGTGGTTATGAACCGGCCGACTCGCGTCAGAGCGATGAAGACGAAAGCCGCAGCATTGGTCGCTTGCAGCTCGACTCTTCGTTCAGCCCGGTTCGCCGCATCGCATACGTGGTGGAAAACGCCCGTGTCGAGCAGCGTACTAACCTGGACAAGCTGGTTATTGATCTGGAAACCAACGGTACTCTGGATCCTGAAGAGGCTATCCGTCGTGCTGCAACCATCCTGCAACAGCAGTTGGCTGCGTTCGTCGACCTCAAAGGTGACAGTGAGCCAGTGGTAGTCGAGCAGGAAGACGAGATCGATCCGATCCTGCTTCGCCCGGTTGACGATCTGGAACTGACTGTACGTTCGGCTAACTGCCTTAAGGCGGAAAACATTTACTACATCGGCGACCTGATTCAGCGTACCGAAGTAGAACTGTTGAAGACTCCGAACCTGGGTAAGAAATCCTTGACCGAAATCAAGGACGTTCTGGCCTCCCGCGGTCTGTCCCTCGGCATGCGCCTCGACAACTGGCCGCCTGCAAGTCTTAAGAAGGACGACAAGGCGACTGCCTGATCGTCGTAATCACCGAACGTTGTGTTTGGTAAGGAATGAACCATGCGTCATCGTAAAAGTGGGCGTCACCTGAGCCGCACCAGCTCGCACCGCAAGGCCATGTTCCAGAACATGGCGGTGTCGCTGTTCGAGCACGAGCTGATCAAAACTACACTGCCGAAAGCTAAAGAACTGCGCCGCGTTGCCGAGCCGCTGATCACTTTGGCCAAGACAGACAGCCTGGCTAACCGCCGTCTGGCTTTCGACCGTACTCGTTCGAAAGCTATCGTTGGTAAGCTCTTCAACGACCTGGGCAAGCGTTACGCTACCCGTGAGGGTGGCTACCTGCGCATCCTCAAGTGCGGTTTCCGCGCTGGCGACAACGCTCCTATGGCGTACGTTGAACTGGTTGATCGTGCTGTCGGCGGTGAAGCTGTATCCGCTGAGTAAGACGTCAGTCTGAAACAAGGAACCGGGCCTAGTGCCCGGTTTTTTGTATCTGTATGTATTAGATATTTCTATCGTTAGCTAATGTGTAATGCATTGGATCTTGTAACACTGCTGATCAATACTCTTCGTCAGCCGATTAGCCGGCAGTTTCACAGACTGACAGAGGAAGATTGTGCATGAGCCAGACCAAAACTCTTACTACCGCTAGTGGCGCTCCTGTCGCTGATAACCAGAATTCCCGTTCCGCCGGCCCTCGTGGCCCGCTGCTTCTCGACGATTTTCACCTGATCGAAAAGCTCGCCCATTTCAATCGCGAGAATATCCCTGAGCGTCGCGTGCACGCCAAGGGCTCGGGTGCCTACGGCACTTTCACGGTCTCTCGCGACATCACCCAATACACCAGTGCCAAGTTGTTTGAAGCGGTTGGCAAGAAAACTCCGACCTTCCTGCGTTTCTCCACAGTAGGCGGCGAACGCGGTTCGGCTGACACCGAGCGCGATCCCCGTGGCTTTGCCCTCAAGTTCTACACCGAAGAAGGCAACTGGGACATCGTGGGTAACAACACCCCGGTCTTCTTCATTCGCGACCCGCTGAAGTTTCCCGATTTCATCCACACCCAGAAGCGCCTTCCTCAGAGCAACCTGAAAAGTGCTCAGATGATGTGGGATTTCTGGTCGCATTCGCCTGAGGCGCTGCACCAGGTAACCATTCTGTTTTCCGATCGGGGCATTCCAGACGGCTACCGTCATATGCACGGCTTTGGCAGTCACACCTACAGCCTGATCAACGCCAAGGGCGAGCGGCACTGGGTCAAGTGGCACTACAAGACCAAGCAGGGCATCAAGAACCTGGCACCGGCAGAGGCTGCACGTCTGGCGGGTAGCGACCCTGATTACGCTCAGCGCGACCTGTTCAACGCGATCGAGCGCGGCGACTTTCCGAAGTGGAGCGTGTGCATCCAGATCATGACTGAGGCGCAAGCCGCGGCGCACTATGAGAACCCGTTCGATGTGACCAAGACCTGGTCGCAGAAGGAGTTCCCGTTGATCGAGGTTGGCGAGTTGGAGTTGAACCGCAATCCGCTGAACTACTTTGCCGAGGTCGAGCAGGCCACCTTTGGCCCAAGCAACATGGTGCCAGGTGTCGGGCTTTCGCCGGATCGCATGCTCCAGGGCCGGGTATTCGCTTACGCCGATGCGCACCGCTACCGCGTAGGCACCAACCATCAGCAGTTGCCGGTCAATGCTCCATTGAGCCCGGTGAACAGCTACCAGCGTGACGGTTCCATGGCTTTCGGAAGCAACGGCGGCGCTGCACCGAACTACGAGCCCAACAGCTACAGCGATGTACCGAAGCAGGCTCCACGCTACGCAGAGCCGCCCCTGGCGCTTAGCGGCGCCGCAGACCGCTACGATCATCGCGAAGACACCGACTATTACAGTCATGCGGGAGCTCTGTTCCGCCTGATGAATGATGAACAGAAGTCTCTGTTGATTAACAACATTGCCGGTGCCATGACTGGGGTGACGGCTGATGTGGTTGATCGTCAACTGCAACATTTCTACAAGGCGGACCCGGCTTACGGCGAAGGTATCGCCAAAGCTTTGGGCGTATCGCTCAAGTAAGTCTAAATAAGAAGCAGAACCGCCCTCATTAGGGCGGTTTTTGCGTTATTTCTACTGGTTTTCTCGGATATTCTTCACTTTTCTGGCTATTTCTAAGTGACCTGCAAGTCAGCTTGGTTCAAACTATCGGCTTTCAAGCAGGGAGATTTAGGGCGATGCAAGGTCACCCGGACGTAATCGATTACCTCAACACGTTGCTGACGGGCGAACTGGCAGCACGCGACCAATATTTCATTCATTCGCGGATGTACGAAGACTGGGGCTTCACCAAGCTCTACGAGCGTATCAACCACGAAATGGAAGAAGAGGCGCAACACGCCGATGCCCTGATACGCCGCATTCTGATGCTCGAAGGCACACCGCGCATGCGCCCCGATGATCTCGACACCGGGACCACCGTGCCAGAGATGCTGGCCAGCGACCTGCGTCTGGAATACAAGGTTCGCGCTGCGCTGTGCAAAGGCATCGAGCTGTGCGAGCTGCACAAGGACTATGTCAGCCGCGACATTCTGCGTATCCAGTTGGCAGATACCGAAGAAGATCACACCTACTGGCTGGAGAAGCAGTTGGGCCTGATCAAGTCCATCGGGTTGGAAAACTACCTGCAATCGCAGTTCTGACTGCAGAAGGCGGGGATGCCGGTTCGCGAGCAAGCTCGCTGCTACGGTAGATGCGTCAGATCCGAGATGTAAAAAAGCCCCTGGCACCGCGAGGTGACAGGGGCTTTTTCATGGGCCTCAGGCGCGGTCGCGGGTCAGCAACGGCTTGAGGTAATGCCCGGTGTGGGATTGGGGCATTTCCGCAACCTGTTCCGGGGTACCGACGGCGATGATCTGGCCGCCTTTGGAGCCGCCTTCCGGCCCCAGGTCCACCAGCCAGTCGGCGGTCTTGATCACATCCAGGTTGTGTTCGATCACCACCACGGTGTTGCCGTGATCGCGCAGGCGGTGCAACACGTCCAGCAGTTGCTGGATATCCGCAAAGTGCAGGCCTGTGGTCGGCTCGTCGAGGATATACAAGGTCTTGCCGGTATCGCGCTTGGACAGCTCACGGGACAGCTTGACCCGCTGGGCCTCGCCGCCGGACAAGGTGGTCGCCGACTGGCCAAGCTTGATGTAGGACAGGCCTACATCCATCAGCGTTTGCAGTTTGCGCGCCAGGGCCGGAACCGGATCGAAGAACTCACGGGCTTCCTCGATGGTCATTTCCAGCACTTCGTGGATGTTCTTGCCCTTGTACTTGATCTCCAGGGTTTCGCGGTTGTAACGCTTGCTCTTGCACACGTCGCAGGGCACGTAGATGTCCGGCAGGAAGTGCATCTCCACCTTGATCAGGCCATCGCCCTGGCAGGCCTCGCAGCGTCCGCCCTTGACGTTGAAGGAGAAGCGGCCAGGGCCATAGCCCCGGGAGCGAGACTCCGGCACGCCGGAAAACAGCTCGCGAATCGGTGTGAACAGCCCGGTGTAAGTCGCCGGGTTGGAGCGCGGAGTACGGCCGATCGGGCTCTGGTCGATGTCCACTACCTTGTCCAGGTGCTGCAGGCCGTTGATGCTGTCGTGGGGCGCCGCTTCCAGAGTGGTTGCACCGTTGAGCGCCGTGGCACTCAGGGGGAACAGGGTGTTGTTGATCAGCGTCGACTTGCCCGAGCCGGACACCCCGGTCACGCAGGTCAGCAGACCAATCGGAATTTCCAGGTCGACATTGCGCAGGTTGTTGCCGCGTGCGCCCTTGAGGGTAAGCGATAGCTTCTTGTTGCGCGGGGTACGCTTGGCCGGCACCACGATCTTCACCCGGCCGGACAGGTATTTACCGGTCAGGGAGTCCGGGTGCGCCATGACTTCTGCCGCAGTACCTTCGGCAACGATTTGCCCACCATGCACACCGGCGCCCGGGCCGATGTCCACCACGTAATCGGCTAGGCGGATCGCATCTTCATCGTGTTCGACCACGATCACCGTGTTGCCGATGTCCCGCAGGTGCTTCAGGGTCCCGAGCAAACGATCGTTATCCCGCTGGTGCAGGCCAATGGATGGCTCGTCGAGGATGTACATCACCCCCACCAGGCCGGCACCGATCTGACTGGCCAGGCGAATACGCTGGGCCTCACCGCCGGACAAGGTATCGGCGCTGCGATCCAGGGTCAGGTAGTCGAGCCCCACGTTGACCAGGAACTGCAGGCGTTCGCGGATTTCCTTGAGGATCTTGTCGGCAATCTCGCCACGACGCCCAGTCAGTTTCAGAGTGCCGAAGTAGTCGGTGGCATCGCCGATGGGCAGGCTGGTGACTGCCGGCAGGGTCTTCTCGCCGACCCAGACATGACGGGCCTCGCGGCGCAGGCGCGTGCCGCGGCAGTCCGGGCAGGGCTGGGTGCTGAGGAACTTGGCCAGTTCTTCGCGCACGGTGGCCGACTCGGTTTCCCGGTAGCGACGCTCCAGGTTCGGCACTATCCCTTCGAACGGGTGGGAGCGCTTGACGATGTCGCCGCGGTCGTTGAGGTATTTGAAGTCGACATTCTGCGTACCGCTGCCATGCAGGATGACCTTCTGCTGATCCGCCGGCAGTTGGTTGAACGGCACTTCCAGGCTGAAGCCGTAATGAGAGGCCAGTGAACCGAGCATCTGGAAGTAATAGACGTTGCGCCGGTCCCAGCCGCGAATCGCCCCTTCGGCCAGGGTCAGTTCGCCATTGACCAGGCGCTTGATGTCGAAGAATTGCTTCACCCCCAGGCCGTCGCAGGTCGGGCAGGCACCGGCCGGGTTGTTGAAGGAGAACAGCTTGGGTTCCAGCTCGCTGATGGCATGGCCGCAGATCGGGCAGGCGAAGCGCGCGGAGAAGATCATCTCTTCCCCGGGCTCGTCGTCCATCGGCGCCACCAGGGCAATACCGTCCGCCAGCTTCAGTGCGGTTTCGAAGGATTCGGCCAGGCGCTGCTGCAGGTCGGCGCGGACCTTGAAGCGGTCGACCACCACATCGATGGAGTGCTTCTTCTGTTTATCCAGCTTCGGCAACTCGTCCAGCTCGAACAGCTTGCCGTTGACCCGCGCCCGCACAAAGCCCTGGGCCCGCAGCTCTTCAAAGACCGAAAGGTGTTCGCCCTTGCGCTCACGAATCACCGGCGCCAGCAGCATCAGCTTGCTGCCTTCGGGCTGAGCCAGCACCAGGTCGACCATCTGGCTGACGGTCTGGGCTTCCAGCGGGATGTCGTGATCCGGGCAGCGCGGAGTACCGACACGGGCATAGAGCAGGCGCAGGTAGTCGTAGATTTCGGTAATGGTGCCGACTGTGGAGCGCGGGTTGTGGGAAGTGGATTTCTGCTCGATGGAAATCGCCGGCGACAGGCCTTCGATGGTGTCGACGTCGGGCTTTTCCATCATCGACAGGAACTGTCGGGCATAGGCCGACAGCGATTCGACATAGCGGCGCTGGCCTTCGGCATAAAGCGTGTCGAAAGCCAGGGACGACTTGCCGGACCCAGACAGCCCGGTGATGACGATCAACTTGTCCCGTGGCAGGGTCAGGTCGATGTTCTTCAGGTTGTGGGTGCGGGCCCCACGAATCAGAATCTTGTCCAAAAGTGGCCTCGATCGGCGGGCGTAAAGGCAGGAGTATAAAACCAAATACTGGATGGATGCACACTATCGTGCGCGGCTTTTTCGGTTGCCGGTCAGGGCTGCGCGGCAAAGCGTCGCCATATACCCCCTCTACCGATCCGACTGGTAGAATCGCCGCCGGTTCACACGAGGTTTTTCCATGCACGATCCCCACAGCGAACGCATGAGCGGCAGCGAGACCCGCGCAGCAAGCGGCCTGGCCCTGGTGTTCGCCTTCCGTATGCTTGGCATGTTTATGGTACTGCCGGTCCTGGCAACCTATGGAATGGATCTCGCAGGAGCGACCCCGGCCCTGATCGGCCTGGCCATTGGCGCCTATGGCCTGACCCAGGCAGTTTTCCAGATTCCCTTCGGGATCATTTCCGACCGTATCGGTCGCCGCCCGGTTATTTACCTGGGGCTGATCGTGTTCGCCCTGGGCAGCCTGCTGGCGGCGAACGCCGACTCGATCTGGGGCGTGATCGCCGGCCGGATCCTGCAGGGCGCCGGGGCGATTTCCGCAGCCGTGATGGCGCTGCTCTCGGACCTGACCCGGGAGCAGCATCGGACCAAGGCCATGGCCATGATCGGCATGACCATCGGCGTCTCCTTTGCCGTGGCCATGGTGGTCGGCCCGCTGCTGACCCGCAGCTTCGGCCTGTCCGGGCTGTTCCTGGCCACCGGTGGCATGGCCCTGGTGGGGATCCTGATCATCGCCTTCATGGTGCCGCGCGCCACCGGGCCCTTGCAGCACCGCGAATCCGGAGTGGCGCGCCAGGCGCTGCTTCCCACCCTCAAGCACCCGGATCTGCTGCGCCTGGACCTGGGGATCTTCGTGTTGCACGCGATGCTGATGTCGAGCTTCGTTGCCTTGCCCCTGGCCCTGGTGGAAAAAGCCGGCCTGCCCAAAGACCAGCATTGGTGGGTGTACCTCACTGCACTGCTGATCTCCTTCTTCGCCATGATCCCGTTCATCATCTACGGCGAGAAGAAACGCAAAATGAAACGAGTTCTGTTGGGCGCGGTCAGTACGCTGCTGCTCACCGAGCTATTCTTCTGGGAGTTCGGCGACAGTTTGCGGGCGCTGGTGATCGGCACCGTGGTGTTCTTCACCGCGTTCAACCTGCTGGAAGCGTCCTTGCCGTCGCTGATCAGCAAGGTGTCGCCGGCAGGCGGCAAGGGCACGGCGATGGGGGTCTACTCCACCAGCCAGTTCCTCGGTTCGGCACTGGGCGGCATCCTCGGTGGCTGGCTGTTCCAGCATGGCGGTTTGTCGGTTGTGTTCCTTGGAGGGGCAGGTCTGGCTGCACTCTGGCTGGCCTTTGCTGTTACCATGCGCGAGCCCCCGTATGTGACGAGCCTGCGCTTGCCGTTATCGCCCGAAGCGATCCGCGAAGCCGGCCTGGTCGAGCGCCTGAAGGCCGTTGTTGGGGTAACAGATGCCGTAGTGGTGGCCGAAGAAGCCGCCATTTACATCAAATTGGACACCGAATTATTGGATCGCACGACCCTCGAGCAGCTGGTCAACCCAGCGCCGTCGGCGCGCGAAGCCTAGGAGAACGTTATGGCCCGTGGGGTTAACAAAGTCATATTGGTCGGCACTTGCGGCCAGGATCCCGAAGTTCGCTACCTGCCCAACGGTAACGCCGTGACCAACCTGAGTCTGGCCACCAGCGAGCAGTGGACCGACAAGCAGACCGGTCAGAAGGTCGAGCGCACCGAATGGCACCGCGTGTCGATGTTCGGCAAGGTGGCCGAGATTGCCGGCGAATACCTGCGCAAAGGTTCGCAGGTCTACATCGAAGGCAAGCTGCAGACCCGCGAGTGGGAAAAAGACGGTATCAAGCGCTACACCACCGAGATCATCGTCGACATGCAGGGCACCATGCAGCTGCTGGGCGGCCGTCCACAGGGCGACCAGCAGGGCCAGGGCGGCATGTCTAACTCGGCACCACGTCCTCAGCAGTCCCGTCCTGCGCCGCAGCCACAGCGTGAGTCGCGTCCGGCACCACAGCAGGCCGCTCCGCAGCCGGCACCGGATTTCGACAGCTTCGATGACGATATTCCGTTCTGAGCCGCGGCTTTTCAGCGTTCAGCATCGATGAGAAAGGGGCCCACAGGGCCCCTTTTTCATGCCTGGTCGATCAGGCGCAGGCTCACAGCTGCACCCGGCGCAAGCGCCCGCTCAGGGCCACCACCTGCTGATCGGCAGTAGGAATCGGCCGACCGCTCAGGCCCATGCCTTCGCTCACCAGCACGGCATTGGCCACGCAGCACAGGTTCGAGGGCGTATCCAGGCCCTGGGCCAGTACCTGCACCGAGCGTTGCCCCAGATCGCAGCGCAGCAGGCGGCCGCTGAAGCGGGCGAAGCCGCCGTGCAGCACTTCGCCGGACCAGTCGGGCGGCAGGGGCTGCAACAGCCGGTCGCACAGTTCCAGCACCAGAATCCGTCCTTGCGGATCCAGCGCCAGTCCGGTGGGCAGTTGCAGTCCGCGAATCAGCACCTCGATCCTGCCGCTGGCGGGCCAGACCCGAATCACCTGGCCGGCCTTGTCGGCGAAGTCGATGCCCTTGCGCGCCGGATCGCGATGCAGTTCACCGGAAAACAGGCTGATCAGTACCGCATCGGTCTGCGGTTCGTGGACCAGGGTCACGGGGACCGCTTCCTGGCCCTGATCCAGGTCGGGCAACTGGGCCAGCACTTGCTCGCCGTCCTCGGTGAACTCCACCAGCTGGTTGGTATCGGGCTTGACCGCCAACCAGCTTTGCCGCGAGGGGTGATAGCACAGTGAGTTGAGGTTGCCGCGGCTGTGAAACAGCGGCTCGGGCGGACGGTATTGCAGGTCCAGCAGCTTGGATCCGGCCACGTAGTCGGTCTGGCTGGCGAGGCAGAGCCCGCCGCCCAGGGCGATGTCCGACAGGCCCATGATTTCGTCGCGAAGCATGCGTGCCTGCATGTTCATCGAACGAAAACCCTGGGCCAGGACCTGCGGTGGCAGATAAGCGCCCGGCTGTTCCGGGTCCGGGCGCAGGCGACTGATGCGGCCACTGAATGGCTGGTCCGGCAGGCCTGAGCCGGCTTCCGCCAGCAGCAGGCTGCCATCGACTTGCAGGCAGAGGCCGCGGGGGTTCAGCAAGCCTTCGGCGACCACGTTGCTGGGGCGCAGGTTTTCCTGCGCCTGGCCGGGGATGAGCAATGCAATTGGCATGTGGATTCTCCCTCGCAATTAGAGCGACCCCATCACTGCAGCGGCTGCCAGGGTTCATGGGTGAACCAGCATTTGAGCAGGGCTCTCTGGCTAGCGGACATCGAGCGCACCACGGGCATGTACAAGGTCGTGCCGAGGTATTCCCGGGAGGTGCGTGCCAGGATCATCTGGCGTGATCCCCAGACGGCGTCCTGCTGATTGAGTGCGATGTAGCGGGACATGGCGGGGAAGGCCAGGTAGTGAAAACGCAGCACGTTCTTGTACACCTGGTCCCAGGTGACGGTGCTGCCTGGCGCGATCCCGAAATCGGTGATGGCGTATTTGCGCAGGTTGATGAAAAAACCGTTGGATTTTCCGTGCTCGACTGCGCAGGTCGAGGTGACAAATCCAGCCTGTGCTGCCGAGCCGGGCTTGAGGCTGACCTTGAAGCTCACGCTGGATTGGCCGGCCTTGACTGTTTGTCTGGGCTCGAACTCCAGGAAGTCCCAGAACTGAGGATCTTTGTAAGGGGCATCCGGGCTGCCGTTTGAGGGGCCGGAGCTGATGGTGATCACGGTGTCTTCGGTGACGGGTTGTCCATGCTGGCTCAAGTTCAGGGTGATCTCGAGGCCCTCGGGGTAATCCTCCAGATACAAATTGCGTTGATCGGACGTCAGGCGATAGGTCTGTTCGATGGCGTTGATATTGATCGGTTTGGGCTCGGGGTCGGAGGGGTAGTAGCGCGTCTGCGGTGCCTTGATGGCAATTGGCTCCTGATTGGCCAACTGGCGTTGTGTGGGCGTCAGCGGCAGGTCAAGGATGCCGCCATATACGTAGTAGTCCGACAGCGGAGTCTTGAGCGGATCCAGGGTCGTCAGTGTCGTCGAGCCAAGGTTGATCGAGACATCGCCGAAGTTCGCATTGGGGCCGATGGGCGAGGTGGTGTCGGTTCGAACGCTGCGAAACGCCTGCTTGGGAATGATATTGAGCATGTCGATGCTCAACAGATTGTTCTCGAGCACACTCGCGTAGCCTGCGCTACGTGACGATGGATTGATGAGCTGGCGCCCGCCGGTGACGATCAGTGGTTCCCCGGCAAAGGCCGGAGCCAGGGTGCCGACCACGCGGCCAATGCTTGGGTTGGAGGTGTACTGGTGGGCGGCGTAGTCGGCGTCCAGTTGCGCCGTGGTCATTTTCGGGCACATCTCGAACATGACGAAGCGCACGACGATGCCGGTCGCGCCGGGGGCCTCGATGATCGAGCGCAGGAGCGGATTGTCCTTGTTGTAGCTGACGATCTGGTCGCGAGAGAAAGTGACCTGAAAACTGCCGCTGATACGGTTGGAACCCGGCGCATCCTGCTCCGGGTCGAGAATCCGGATGGCCACGTCATAACTGCTGCACACCGTATTGCCCTTGACCAGCAACTGCGGAGGCGTGCTGTTGCCGATCTGCAGGCCGCCGAGAAAAATCTGCGTGCTGATGGTGCCGGTGGGGTCCAGGTCGACCATCATCGGCCCGGTCACCGGTGGAGCGCCGGTGACCGGGTCCGCCGAGCCCAGCAGATAGAAAGGCTCGCCGACGAGGTCGCCCTGGGTGCTGATGTTGCCGGGCGTGCCCTGGGAGCTGATGGCAACGCTGTCCAGGGTGACGACATGCTGCCCGTAGTGGTTCCAGCCACCGGCGGTGTAGTAGGTGCCTGTCGGCGCATTGATCATTTCGGTCAGTTGCTCGTCGCTATAGACCTCGGCCTCGGGGTACAGGGTCGAGGTGGTCAGGTCGAATAGAGAGAGTGTTGCTTCGCTGTCCGGATTTGTCGGATCGCTGGGAATGGTGGGCGAGTTGTTGGGCAGGCTGACGTTGGTCTCGATCCCACCCCAGAAGTTCAGCCGCGGGCCGTTGAGAATACTCATGATTCACTCCTTGCCCTTGATGGATGGGCTGCTGGGGGATTGGGCGAACTTGAACAGGTAGGAAAAATCGGCCTTTTGCAGGCTGTTGATCGGCGTTGCCATGGAGTGGCAGTTGGTGCAGCTGCTGTTGGGCTGGATGTAGCTTTCCATGGTCACGTTGGCCGACAGTTCAGGGGTCGTCTGGCCCATGGGCGCGCCAGGGTTGGGCGTGGTACTCCATTGGGTGGTGATCAACTGGTAGTACTTGAATACGGATGCCTGAACCTGCGGCAGCGCCTGGTACTCGCTGTTGAGCTTGGTCGTGGCGTCGGTCAACGGGGTAAAACGGTCCAGTGGGTTGGGGGTGGTGAAACTCATCCCCGGCTTCGGCGTGCAGATCATGTGGCCATTGTGCAGGGTCCAGTTGCAGGGGCTCTGATTGACCTTATCGGCAGGCGCCTTGGCATCGAAGTAGGAATAC
This sequence comes from Pseudomonas protegens, assembly GCF_013407925.2. NCBI lineage: Bacteria > Pseudomonadati > Pseudomonadota > Gammaproteobacteria > Pseudomonadales > Pseudomonadaceae > Pseudomonas > Pseudomonas protegens. The sequence continues at coordinate 4,060,315 of NZ_CP060201.1, forward strand.
GCGATGCCTTTCTGCGGCTCATTGACCCACTGGTTTCCCTGCTTGACCTTGGGCGGCACATTGTCGACCTGCTCGAAGGTCGACCAGATCCACTGTGGAAACCCCTCGACCTTGTTGATGATGTGCAGCCCCACCAGGCCTAGCGTCGCTTGAGCCGTACCGTTGGCCACGCCTTGTGCATCGAACGTGGTGATCTGGGCCTGCATGTGCAGGTAGCGGCTGGGGTCATCCTTGGCGGTGAGTATCCGCCAGCTGGATTTGATCTCGTTGGTCGCGTTGGGGAAGTTGATGTTGCTGGCCTTGGCCACGACATCGGCGTTGTAGAACTGGTTGTTGACGATGTAGTCGTAGGAGGCCTGGTTGGCGGCAATCTGGTAATAGGTCGGATTGCCGTTCTGGTCGATCAGCCAACCGCCCACGGCCTGGTTGTCGTTGGCCGTTGCGGTGTTCTTGCGCCCGGCGATATTGATCAGCTTGAGGACCTTGGCCATAGGTGCCGAATTCCATGGACCGGGGTCCTGCCCTTGAGGCAGGAAGACCTCATTCACGCCCTTGTAGCTCTGCCACACGGTATCGCCAGGACTGCCCAGGGGTTTGCTGCAATCGGCGACTCCGCGTTGGCCGGTCTTGGCCGGCCAGTTCAGGTTGATGAACACCTGCCAGCTGTATTGATCGAAAGCCTGCTGCGATGCATTGGCGGCAGGTACCACGGCATTGGGTGGGCAAGAGGTCTGCTGCTGCGGCGCGCTGGGCTGCAGGGCGCAGGCTTGTTGGCTGCCCAGGCCAAGCAGCAGCAGGGTGGTGAAACGGCTCCAATGGTTCATGACGCGGCTCCTGTCACTGCGGGGTGGGCGAGAGTTGGTTCCACTGCGGCCGGGCACCGTTTTGCAACGAGGGCGGCGGGTTGAACAGCTGGCAGTCCGGTGGGTTGACCGGGCACATCTTCGCCACCTGGTCCCAGGTCTTGGCCGGGTCCGGCTTCTCGTTGCGCCAGTTGCGATAGTTCTGGCTGACGATCGGTGCGTTGGCGACGCTGACATCACCGGAGAAGTAGAACGACTGCGGATGCTGATAGGGCGCCAGGCCCGCCCCGTCGCTGGTGGCCTGCTTGTAGAAGGCGTAGCCGAACAGAATCGGGCTCGGCTTGACCGGAATCTCCAGGGCGTAGGCCTGCACGCTGGCGTCCAGATGCCGGCTGCGGGCGGCGCTGTAGGGCAGGTGCTTGATGAAGTCGCGGCGTGGCGGGTGGTTCATCGGCGAGAACATGCAGCAGGCCGGCATGTCCTTGGGCCGGTCCTCGGGGTAGGTGAGGAAGTAGGCCTTGTTGCCCAGGGAGACGAAGGAGCAGGTGTAGTTGTTGTTCTTGATCGGGAAGATCGGCAGGCAGTACTTCTCGTAGTGCTCCATCATCGCCCCGGAACCGTCGCCGTCGGCGGGCACGTAGTCATTGTCGTAGTAGCTGGTGCCCTGGGACACGGTGTAGTCGGCAGGCTTCAGGGTGCTGGGCGGGCTGCTGTAGGGCGGCGGGTTGTTCTTGTAGTGGGCGGTGACCCGGTACATGGTCCAGTCGCTGACCCAGGTCGCCGGGTAGAGCGGATCGGCCGGATCGCCCGGGTGACGCTTGGCGATGCAATTGTTGGTCTTGGCGTCGCAGCCCTTGTCGTTGTGCACGCCCATGTTGAAGTAGACGTTGTCGGGGTATTCCTGGGCCCAGGTTGCCTGGCTGGCGCACAGCAGGGTGGCGGCCAGCAGCAGGCGCTTGAGTGGATGGGTGTTCATCTGACTCTCCTTTGCAAATCCGGGCGACTCGGGTCGCCCGGTGTTCCAGTGCCTGAGCGTTGCGGCTCAACCTGGCTGATAGTCGTTGAGGTCGAGCGGGGTCGGTGGGTAGCCGGTGCTCACCAGGTCCTTGGCCCAGATCTCCAGCACCTGGCGCCGGCTCTGGGGCAGGTCCCGGGTGATGGGCATGGCCAGGGTGCTGGCCTCCTGGTACTCCTTGCTGATCAGGGTGATGAACTGCTCGATCGCGCCCTCGATGCGTTGCAGGGAGTTGAGCGGCATGTACTTGTTCATGATCGGGTAGAGGTAATAGAAGGGCTGGAGGATCTGCGGAAAGATGAACTCCTTCCAGATCCGCACATTGGCGTCGTCGAACTGGTACACCCGGTTCCAGCAGTCGATGAAGTCCTTGAGCATCTGCGGCTCTTGCGGCAGCACCCGCAACGGCGAGAGGAAGTCGGTGAAGGCGTCGGTGTAGGAGAAGCTGAACGGAATGCCCGCCGGATCGTCCTGAATGAAAAAGCGCAGGGTGGGAAAGCCCGGCGCCACGGCCTGCACCGTCAATTGGGCAATGCCGTCGGCATTGGTCGTGATGCGGGTCAGGCTGTAGTTCACGGTGGCGCCCAGGCCGGCGTCATTGTCCAGTGTCCCGGTCATCGGTTGCGGGTTGTCGAATTTCAGGCAGGGCCTCAGATCGACAGCGGCCGGTGTTTTCAGGAACTCCTGATAGGTGATGGCGTTGCTGACCGGCTCATCGCACGCGCTGCTATCCCTGACCATCATGGCGCTCAGGCGCCTGCCGCTGCCCTCCCTGAGCAGGCTCGGATGCTGCGAGCCGTCGCTGAATTGGGGCATGCCCGGCTGGTTATTCGCTCGCGCATCGGGATAGTCGGTGATCAGCACGAAATCCGCCGGATTGCTGAACGCCAGGTAGTAGTTGCTGGTGGTCAGCATGAAGGCGTTGTTGTACTCGGCGACCCACAAGGTGGTGCCGGCCGGTGCCGGTTGGCCGTTGTTCTGCACCATGATGTTCAGCGTCCGGCGGTCACCGACGTCGATGAAGCTGCCGCTCTCGATGACTTCTGCGGTCCACGTCTGCTGTTGGGCGGCGATGGTGTCGGTGCCCTTGAGCCGCAGCGCCAGGTTGCCTTTTTTCAGCAGGGCCTGGGCGCCGGCGTCCAGGGGCAGGTCCAACAGGCCAGAGCGCTTGTCGAAGGCCGATTGCTGATACTGGTCGAAGCCGATGCTGGTCAGGGGTTCGAAGTTGCTGCCCTGCTGCACCCCCAGCTCGTAGTCGCCGACATGGAACTTGGCGGCGACCGGAATAGCGTTGTTGCGGCCATCCAGATCGGGAGCGGCCGGGCCGTCATGGACGGCCGGGTAGATCGGAAAGGTATTGCCCAGGTCCAGCGACAGCGTGCTGCCGTTGAGCTGGGCACTGAGCACGCCCAGGTTGACCCGCTGGTCTTTTTTGTGGATCACCGTATCGCCCGGAACCTTCTTGTAGAAGGGCACCGGATCCTTGGGCGCCAGGCGCTGGCCGCCCGGCGCGGTGGGGAACTCGTTGGCGAACCACAGGCCCAGGGTGCCAGCAGTGCGGCTGTAGGCCGGGTTGAAGAAGGTTTCGGTCGGGTTGTCCAGGCCCATTTGATAGAGCATCTGCAGCCTGGACATGTCCCAGGGCGCCTTGGAATGGCTGTTGACGTTCTTGAAGTCGTTGAACAGGCCGTTCTGGTCATAGACCGTCAGGTAAGTGGTGAACCTGATCATCAGGCCCTGGGCGTTCTGGCTGAGCATTTCATCCTGCAGGCTTTTCAGCAGCTTCGAGTCGCCGATGACCCATTCCAGCTGGTCCTTGGGAAAGCAGGTCTGCCAGGTGGCCGTGACGTAGACCAGGCCGCCAAAGGCGCCCCAGTTGAAGTCGAGAAAGCGGTTGAGCATGCGGTAGGTGTGTTTCAGGGTCAGGCCACAGGTGGCGTCGCCGAGCACCAGCTTGTCGAAGTACAGGGCGGTGAAGGTGTTCTGCCAGGGGCTGACATCGACAAAGCGTGCGGCGGTCGGACTCGGGTTGCCGAAGGAATTGCCCAGCAGTTGGTAGGACTTGTTGATCAGCGGGTCGCTGTCGATGTAGCTGTCGACCTTGGATTCCCCGCCGATGATCACCGAGCGCAACTGCTGGTAGTTCACGGTGCCGCAGGCGTTGTCGCCGAACAGATCCCACTCGGCGGGAATCATCGGGTAGCTGTCGGGGTCGCCGTTGGTGGGGACCTGCAGCACGTAGTCCGGAACGTCCTTGTAGGCCAGCGGGGTGATGCCCCAGGGCATCAGGGTTTGCGGGGCATTCTTGTCATTGATCCCGTACTGGCTCAGGAAGCGCCAGTTCATCTTCATCTGCACCGCGTCGTACAGCGGCAGCACATCGTTGTTGTTGAAGGTCGGCGGGTTCCAGAACATGAAACCGTTGAGGTAGATCCGGGGAAAGTTCAAGACGCTCATGGGGGCTCTCCTTAGCGTTTCCACTGGGCGCGTTTGAGCGACCAGACGTAGTCCAGTTTTTGATAACCGACGAAGTCTTTGTCCGGCAGCACGCTGGTGGGGTAGAGGATTCCGCCTGTGTGGTCGATGTTGAACGAGAAGAAGTTGTTCTTCTTCGTCGAATAGGCCGCGGTGCTATGGCAGGCCAGGCACGAAGAGCTGCCCTGAAAGGCCGATTCCAGCTGGGAGTTGGCCAGCAGCTTGGGTTCGGCACGGTGCTGGTCGTACTGCACACCGATCAGTTCGTACTGGGCCAGGTTCGAATACTGCTGCTGGAAGCTGCTGTTCACCGGCTTGGCGGCATCTGTGGGGCCGGTGATGTTGGTCATCGGCTTGGGTGGGGTGTCATTGGTGACGGTGTACTTGGGATTGTTGCGATTCTCGAAGGTGGTCCAGACCCAGTCCGGGGTCAGCTTGTTGATCACATGCATGCCGCTCAGGGCGGCGTAGCCCACCTGATACTGGCCGGTGCTGTCCACGTAGTAGGCCTGGGAGATGTAGTAGCCATCTTCGGCCAGCAGGGTCTTGAAGCCCGGGTCGGTGCCGATCCAGAACCACGACGTCTTCAGCTCCCAGGCGGTGGCCGGGAAATCCAGGTTGCTGGTCAGCTTGGCAAGGCCATCGCGGTTGTAGACCTTGTTGGCCACGATGTAGTTGAAGGTGTCCTTGCCCATCATCAGGTGAAAACGCACCAGTTGTTCGTGCTTGGAAGGCGGGACCGGTGCGCCGCTGCGCATCTTCAAGGCCAGGCCATCGACCTGTTGCACGCCGTTCTGCGGGCTGCCGGCGGTGTCGTTGCCCAGGAACTGGAACAGCCCTTTAGGGTCCATGCCCTGCTTTTGCGCCAGCTCCGGCACCTCGCTCGGCAGATTCTCGCGCTCGGAGTAAGGCAGGGGCTCGGCCCCCTTCAACAGGTAGACCTGATCGGAAGGCTTGAAGGTCTCCCAGACCCGCAGGCCACCGTTGCTGGCGTCGGCCTGGTTGAGGCAGACGAACCAGTTCCAGGCCATGGTTTCCGGGCTCTGCTGGAAGGTGTTCAGGGTGCCGCTCTGATCACCGTTGAACGTGAGGAAGTTGCTGCAGTTGAAGGGGCTGGCGGTCTGGGCCTGAGCAAGGCCGCTCAACACACTCAGCACGACTATAGGGATGGTTCGCCGCATGGAATCTCCTTGGCCTGAGCCGTATCGTCATTGGGGCGCCCTAGGAAATGCTCTAGGAGCAGGTGCTTTACCGCGGTGGCCGGCAGGTGCTCCGGCAGTGGTAAATCGCAGTCGGTGATCAGCAGGGGGCCGACCTCAGCGTTGCTCGGCAAGCGTCCGTGGCTGCCGCGGATCAGTGAGGTGTCCAGTGGAATCAGGTCCATGTAGTAGCGAAAGCCGAGCTTCTTCTGCAGCAGGCGGCGCGCTACCCGTAGTTTGGGAAAGCGGATCGCCGGGTCGATGAACAGCTCCAGCGGGTCGTAGCCCGGCTTGCGGTGGATGTCCACGGTGCGGGCGAAGTCCGGGGCCAGGCGATCGTCGAACCAGTAGTAGTAATCGAACCAGAAGCCCGCGGCGGCCACCGCCACCAGCTCGCCGCTGCGCGGGTGATCCAGTTGCCAGGCTCGTTGCTCGGCCTTGTCCAGCACCTGTTCGATGCCGGGCTGGCGCTGCAACAGCGCCTTGACCCGGGCGATGTCCTTGGGCTCGCGCACATAGACGTGGGCGATCTGATGGTCGGCCACGGCAAAGGCGGCGCTGGCGCCGGGGTCGAGCAACTCCCAGCTCAGGGAGCGGCGCACCTGCAGCAGGCCCTGCTCACGCAGCACGCGGTTGATGGAAACCGACTGCTGCACCGCCTCGATGCCGTATTCGGACACCAGCATCACTGCCGCGCCCTGCTGCCGGGCAAAATCCAGCAGGCGCCCGACTTCATGGTCGATGGCCCGCACTTCATCGCTGATGGACGGATGCTCGGGCCCCAGGCGCTGCAGGCTGTAGTCCAGGTGCGGCAGGTAGATCAGCTGCAGGTGCGGCCGGGTGATCTGGAACTCGGTGATGGCGCAGTCGACGATCCAGCGGCTGGAGGCAATCCCCGCCGCCGGGCCCCAGAAGCCCGGGAAGGGAAACTCGCCGATCTGCTGTTCAATGCGCTCGTGCAGCCCGGGCGGTGACGAATAGAGGCCGAAAATCTTGCGCCCGTCGGCCGGGTAATGCGGCCGTGGCGTGATGGCCGCGTCGACCTGGGCATGCATGTTGAACCACCAGAACAGCTGGCTGCAGCGCAGGTCGGGGATCTGCCGCCGCAGGCTCTGCCAGATCTTCTCGCCCTGAATCAGCCCATTGGGCTGCAGCCAGAAACGCACTTCGGCCTGATCGCGCCAGTACCAGCCGTTGCCGACGATGCCGTGTTCCGAGGGCGGCAATCCGGTGAGGATCGAGGCCTGCACCGTCGAGGTCACGGCCGGGAACACCGGTTGCAGTCTGGCCATCCGCGCCCGTTGCAGCAGGGCGTTGATGCGCGGGGTGGCCGGGCCCAGCAGGCTCGGCGTCAGGCCCACCACATTGATCAGCAGCAAGGGCTGGCGCAGGGTTTCAGAGGGCATGGCTGGGGGCCTCCATGAGCGGTGCTTGCCCGTGCAGCAAGTGCCGTTGGCGCAGTTGTTCCTCGACCCATTGCAGTTCCGCGGCGATGCCGTGCAGCAGGGCCTGTTCGGTGTCCGGGCGCAAGGCGCCGGGCAGCACGTTCCAGCTGTAGGTTTCGACCTCCAGCACCGGCTGGAACTGCGGGTGGGCGGCCAGAAAGTCGAAGGTGCGCATCAGTGCCTGCTGGCTGCCATGGAGCTCGGGCAGCAGGAACTGTTCGCTGAACAGGGGCACATGAAAGTGGATCCGCAGCTCGCGGCAGTGCCCCTGCTGCGGCTGCGCCGCTTGCAGCGCCTTGGGCAGGTCGGCCCAGGCCAGCAGTTGCCCCGCGCGGTCCCGGGCCTTGACCTGATGCAGGTAGGTGCTCTCGACGAAGCGGCCCAGGGCCTGCAGCACCTGCTGGCGGCGTTGCGCGTCGGCCTCGGGCAAGTGGCAGATCAGCGCATTGGACAACTGGATCTTGCCCACCGGGATGCGTGCCTGCAGCAAGCGTTGCAGCGACTGATAGCAGTCTTCGAACACCACCGCCTGGTGGCAGACGTCGAAACACAGCGCCAGGTACTGATGGTGCGGGTCGCAGGTTTGCCAGCGTTGAAAGAAAGCGATGGCCTGGTCGGTGTTTTCCAGGACGCAGTCCGGCTCCATTTCCAGGCACAGGAGAATCTTCTTGCCGCTGCGTCGATGCAGGCTGGCCAGCTCGGCGGTCAACTGCAGCAGCTGAGCCTCGGCCTGTTGCTGCTGGGCGTCGTCCCAATGGGCGGCATAACCCAGGGGCACGCTGGAAATCACCCCCTGGGGACAGTCCAGGGGCAGGGCGGCAGCCAGCAGTTCTGCCAGTTGCAGGCTGTACTCCAGGCGCTGCGGTTCGGCCCAGGTCGGCCGATAGACCTCGGCCTTGACCGCGCCCTGATGGAATTGGCCATAAGGAAAGCCGTTGAGGGAGGTCAGGCGCAGCCCGCAGTCGTGGAGCAAGCCGAGGAACGCCTCGCGCGCCGCCGGCTGTTGCAGTTCGCCGGCGGCCTGGGCGCTGATCCACAAGCCGCTGTCCTGCACCGCCAGCCCGCGCTGTCGGCGCACGCCCTGGAAGTGCTGCTGGATCGACGCCCCCAGGTCGGCCACGTTCCGGGCCGGGTGCACGTTGCTGCAGTAGCCGACCTGCGCGGCGCTCCAACCGGCCCGGGCGCTCATTTGATCACCGGTTCCTGGCCGCGCAGGGCTGAGTTGTCCTGCCACTGGCGGCGCTGGTCGATCGGCAGCGGGCTGCTCACCAGCTGTTTGTCCAGTTGCCCGCTCTGGGCGAAGAAATCCACCGGGTTGTGGAACAGCACCTGTTCCACCTGGGCCTCGCTGAAACCCGCGGCGAGCATGGCCTGGCCGGTCTTGGGCACCTTGAGCGGATCGCTGATGCCCCAGTCGGCGGCGCTGTTGACCACCATTTTCTCGGTGCCGTACTGCTGCAGCAGGGCCACCATGCGCTGCTCCGACATCTTGGTGTTGGGGTAGATCGAGTGCCCGCGCCAGCAGTCGCTGTCCAGCACCAGGGGCAGGGTCAGTTCATTGAGGTGATCGATGATCACCAGGTGCTCGGCGATGCCCACTTCGCGGATCACCGCCAGGGTGCGCTTGGTGCCGCCGATCTTGTCCCGGTGCGGGGTGTGCACCAGCACCGGCAGGTTGAACTGCTTGGCCAGTTCCAGTTGCGCGGCGAGAAAGCGGTCTTCCTCGGGGGTGATGTCGTCGTAGCCGATCTCGCCGACGGCCACCACGCCGTCCTTGACCAGATAGCGCGGGAGAATCTCCAGCACCTCGTTGGCCACCGACAGGTCATTGGCTTCCTTGGGGTTCAGGCCGATGGTGCAGAAGTGGTGAATGCCGAACATGCTGGCGCGAAAGCGTTCCCAGCCCAGCAGGGTGTCGAAGTAATCAATGAAACTGCCGACGCTGGTGCGCGCCTGGCCTTGCCAGAAGGCCGGTTCGATCACTCCGGTGATGCCGGCGGCGGCCATGTTCTGATAGTCGTCGGTGGTGCGGCTGACCATATGAATGTGCGGGTCAAAGTACTTCGGCATGGTGAGTCCCTGATGCAGTGGTGAAAAATCAGTGAGGGGCGGCCCGGGGGCGTTCAGGCGCCGGGCGGCAAGTGTTCGAGCCAGTGCGCAGGTAGACGGCGCTGCCGACACAGGCCGCGCAGGCGCTGGCACTGGGCCTGGCTCAGGAGTTCGAAGGCGATGGCGTGGGGCAGCGTGTCGCTGACGCTGCGCAACGCGGCCAATTGCTCTTCCATGTGTTCCAGGGCCAGCTGGTTGAGGTCGACGCTACGACGCTCGGCCAGGCCGACGATGCGCCCGGTGTCCAGGCCCATGCCCAGGGTCTTGAGCAGCAACTGGTGGAAGGCCCGGTCGGGGTAGTGGCGCGCGGGGAAGGGGTTGTCCAGGGCCAGGGCGGCGAACACTTCGCGGTTGTTGGTGCGTCCGGCCTGCAGCGCCAGGTCGAGACTGCGGCCCTCGCTGTCCAGGTCATCCAGGACCTTGAGCAGCACGCTCTTCTCCTGGTCGTCACCCCAGAGAAACAGCTGGCGCAGCAGGGCCAACTGATCGCTGCCGGCCTGCTGTTCCAGCAACTGCGCCAGAAGCAGGGCCCGGGCCAGCTGAGTGCGGTCGTTGCCCGGGCCGGTGAGCGGCGCCGGCTGGCCAAGCCGCCGTTTGCACTGGCTGCTGAGCAGCACCAGGGTATTGGCCGAGGGCTGCCGGGCCAGTTGTTCCTGGGCCTCGTGCCACCAGTGCCGGCTCGGGTCGTCGAGCTGCTGTTCAAGTTGCCGGCGGCGTTCGGCAAAGGCTGCATGGCGCAGGGCGAGCGCAGGCGAGAGCGGGGAAATGACGTCCGTGGTCATGTCGGCTTGATCCAGCGTTGAAGGTGGGGAAGCAGGAAGAACACCAGTACGCACAACAGGCTGCCCAGCGGCTGATTGGCCAGGGCCAGCACCAGGGCGTCGAACAGCGGCAGGGCCGCCAGGCCGGCGCCGATGAAGGCGCGGATCTGCCGCTGCCGTGGGTTGGCCAGGTGGCGCCGGTAGTGCCAGCCCAGCCAGCCCAGCCACAGCAGCAGGACCAACCAGAACACGCCGTTGTTGGCGTAGCAGGCCAGCACCAGCGGGCTGAGCATCAGTACCAGCGGCAGGCGGCTGAGCAACTGGTTGCGGTGCTCCAGCCGGGCCAGGTAGGTCAGGCCGGCGATGTAGGTGCCCAGCAAGGCGGCGCACAGCCACAGCGGTTGCGGTGGCAGCGCCAGGCAGGCGGCGGCAGTCAGGTACAGGGCCGAGCGACAGCCGCCCATCAGCCAGACGCTGTGGGGATAGTTCTTGTGCAGCAGGTTGTAGGCGAGGATGAACAGCAGCAGCAATCCGGCGCTGGCCAGCAGCCAATGGGGTTGGGCGATCAGGTGGCTCAGGCCCAGCACCGACAGAGCGGCCACCAGCAGCAGGGCGGCGGTGGCCAGGCTGACCTGGGTGCGACTGACCAGGCCGAGAACGATCGGTCGCGGGTTCTGATGCCGCAGGTCCCAGTCGGCATCCAGCAGATCGTTGAGCAGCATGCCCGCCAGGTACAGCGCCGAGAGCGCCACCAGCAGCAGGGTCCAGACCAGCGGCGAAGGCGGCGCCTGGGTGGTGGCGCTGCTGGCCAGCAGGGCGGCGGCCAGGGCGTTGGTCCATACCGTCGGCAGGTTGGAGACTCGGCCCAGGGTCAGCCAGGTGGTCAATGCGGACTGGCTCATCGGGCGCAGTCCTTGCTCCAGGCGCAGTCCGGGCCGCCGACACTGGCCAGGCGCAACAGGACCTGTTCCATCAGTGGCATGTCGATGTGGTGCACATCGATGGACTGGCCGATGCGGTTGAGCATCGGGATCGACAGCTGGCCGCCCAGATGTTGGCGGAATTCTTCCAGGCCGATCAGCACCAGGGAGCGGCCCTGGGCGTCCTTCAAGCCCAGTTCCGGCGGACTCAGGTTGAAGCCGAGCTGCTCCAGCAGTTGCAGCAGGCGCTGGGTTTCAGCGTCGCTCAGCAGGCCGCTGGCATTGGCATAGAGCGCGTCCAGGGCCATGCCCACGGCCACTGCCTCGCCATGGCGCAGACGATGCCGGCTGAGGTTCTCCAGCTTGTGCGCGGCCCAGTGTCCGTAGTCCAGGGGCCGGCCATTGCCCCGCTCGAAGGGATCGCCGGCGCCGGTGATGTGCCCCAGGTGCAGTTCGGCGCAGCGGCGGATGGCGTAGCGGCTGGCGCTGTGTTCGAAGGTGGCCAGGGCCTGGGCTTGCTGCTCCATCCATTGGAAGAACGCGGCGTCCTTGATCAGCGCCACCTTCACCGCTTCGGCCAGCCCGGCGATCTGGTCCCGGGGCGACAGGGTGAGCAGCCACTGGAAGTCGTTGATCACCGCCGTGGCCGGATAGAAGGCCCCCAGCAGGTTTTTCTGGGCAAAGGCGTTGATGCCGTTCTTCACCCCGATGCCGGCATCGTTCTGCGCCAGCACCGTGGTCGGGATGCGGATCAGGCGCATGCCGCGATGGAAGGTGGCGCAGGCGTAGCCCACGGCGTCCAGCAGCGCGCCGCCGCCCAGGGCCAGCACATAGCAGTGGCGGTCCAGACGGTGTTCGAGCATATGTGCGTACAACTGCTGCAAGACCTCGGGGGTCTTGCTCAGCTCACCTGCCGGCACCGGGATCGGCGCGGCCTGCAGGTGCAGGTCGGCGGCATGGGCGGTGAAGTAGGCGTCGATCTGCTGCGGCAGTTGCGGGGAGCACAGCAGCAGTTGTGCATCGACGAATGCCAGCACTGTGGTGCGCCCCGCCTGGGGCTTGGCCAGTTGCTGGTGCAGGCAGGGGTTGTCGGGCCGGAACACGTGATCGGTGAACAGCACCGGGTAGTGGTAGCTCACCTCGAAGCGGCCTTCCAGGGCCTGGGCCTGATCGCTCCGTGCTGGGGCCAGGCGTGGCTTGAGCAGGCTGCGGGCGCCGAGGAACACCCCCGGCAGGACCATGCTGGCGAGAATCGTCGCCAGCATGGCGTTCTGTTCCACCAGCAGGCTGCCGATGGCCGCGTAGGCCAGGGCCAGTCCGGCATTGGCCAGGGTGGTGACCAGCAGGAACTGGCGCAGTGGATAGCGCTGCATGCCGGCGGCCAGCACCGAGGTTTCCGCCAGGACCGGCACGCCACGCAGGCACACCAGCGACAGGGTGCTGAGGCGATAGGCCAGTTGTCCGGGTTGCCAGCTTCTCAGGCCCAGCCAGGTGGACAGCAGGCGAAAGTAGCCGGCCCCCAGCCAGTAGCCCAGGGCGGCCCCCAGGCACAGACCGATGAAGATCACCAGGTAGCCGCCAATGGCGCCCAGGGCCGCCACGGCCAGCAGCGCGACCAGGCTCGAAGGCACCGGCAACAGCACATCCAGCGCCAGCAGGGTGATCAGCAGCAGGGCCAGGCTGGTGCGTTGCACGGGATCGGTCGGGAGCAAAGCGCCGAGGTGATTCAGCAGTTGCTGGATCTGCTGTTCGAACAGCAGGAAGCTGGCGACCACCAGGGTCGAAAACAGCAATAGGGAAAGCCAGTAGTTTTCCGCCGTACCCTTCAGTGAGAAAGCACGAGGCAATAAGCTGCGCTTCATCAAGCGTCCCTCTTGATTGATATGACTAATTCCGTGTCAGTGTCAGCTGGGTCAGGCAGGGAGGGCGTCCGGTTATTCAACTCCTCGGCGGTTCTTATTGATTTTCTGGCGGCTGAAGCGCACTTCAGTGGCGAGTAACTATCAACTTAGTCAAGGCCGCCGGATTTGCAAGCAGGCTAAATCAAGTGGCTTGCAAGGAAAATATATGGCGCGTTGGGAAAGTCTGGACTAGATGGGTAAACAGCCTGGAAAAGCTGCTGCTGCGAGGGTGGCTGGCGTGTCTTTGTGAGGTCTTTGCCCCAATGAATACGGGGTGCTACGGCGCCTGCATGTTCACGTTTGCTATACGGTTTATTTCTTTTGGCTATATGCAAACCAAGTAACTCACGGAAGTAAGTAGTGGGGCTTTTATGCAGTTGTTATGGGACGAAAGTACAAGATTAAAAGCCTGGGCCGTATTTGAAACAATGCTGTGGTTATTGGTTTCTAATTAGTCAGCTATTGAATAGTCAGCTTCTTAGTGATGTCGGTTATTGGGTTTGCCTGGGTTATTTGATTGGCGCAATAGCAACAACTAACACTTTAAAGGCTAAATAGAATCATTCGTAACTATTGCCGGCTGTCGCACCGGTCGCGCCATGCCGTAGGTGATTGCGGTGGGGCGCGCCCACCGCAATGCCGAAGGACCACTCAGGCCATCCGTCAGGCCGCCAGAAACGCTTCGGTGGACAACACAGTGGCGTAGGCAAAGGCCAGGCCCGCCATCACCGCGCTCTGCACTTGCGCCGCGGCCACGCGCTGACCATTGAACTCCAGGTCGAGGGTGGCACAGGCATCGTGGATCACCTTCACCGGGTAGCCCAGGTCGGCTGCGGCGCGGGCGGTGCCTTCCACGCACATGTGGCTCATGTTGCCGACGATCACCAGTTCTTCGATGCCCTGCTGCTCAAGGATCGAGTGCAGCTCGGTGTCGCGGAACGAGTTGACGAAGTGCTTGAGCACCACCGGCTCATCACCCTGGTTCAGCACCTTGGCGTGCAGGCGCGCGCCCTCCGAGCCCGGGGTGAAGAACGGCGCGCTGTCGGAGGTGAATTCATGGCGGACATGCACCACCGGATCGGCGTTCCGGCGAAAGGCCTGGATCAGCCGGGCGGCGTTGTCCGCCGCCGCGTCGACGCCGACCAGTGGCCACTTGCCGCCGGCGAAGTAGTCGTTCTGGATATCGATTACGATGAGCGCCTGTTTGGCCATGGGTGTTGCCTCCAAGTGTGTGTTTGCTGTGGGGCTCAGTATCGGCACCCGCTGTCCCTTGGAGGATTGGCCGCAACGACATTAACAGGGGGAAAACTGACAGTGGGCATTCAAGGCACGGTCGTCGAGCTTGGCGTACTGCTGTATCCCGGGGTGCAGATGGCGGCGGTGCATGGCCTGACCGACCTGTTCGAAGTGGCCAACCGGATCGCCGCTGAACAGCCACAGGCAGCGCTGCCGCGCTTGCGCGTGAGCCATTGGCAGGGGGATGACGAACAGGGCCTGGGGCGGGTCCATGACAGCCTGCCGGGGCCGGACACCGGCTTGCAGGCCGTGGTGATACCACCGTCGCTGACGGGGTTTTCCGCCGCTCAGGCATCTGCTGCCGTGGTGACCTGGCTGCGCCGCCAGCATGCCGCCGGCGCCACCCTCGGCGGCGTGTGCGTGGGGTCGATCCTGCTGGCCGAAAGCGGTCTGCTCGATGGTCGGAGCGCCACCACCCACTGGACCTCGGCCCGGGCATTTGCCGCGCGTTATCCCCAGGTGCGCCTGGAGGCCGACCAGCCCATCGTCGATGACGGCGACCTGATCACCACCGCCGGCCTGATGGCCTGGGCCGAACTGGGGCTGCGTCTGGTGGACCGCATGCTGGGGCCGAGCATTGCCAGCGCCACCGCACGCTTTCTGGTGATGGAGCACAGCGCCAGCGCCAGCCAGTGCGGCAGCAATTTCGCGCCGATCCTCAACCATGGCGACAGCGCGATCCTCAAGTTGCAGCACTGGCTGCAGGCCAATGGCGCGGTGGATGTGTCGCTGCCGGTGATGGCGCAACAGGCGGGGCTGGAAGAGCGCACCCTGTTGCGGCGGTTCCGCGCGGCCACCGGCCTCAAACCGACTCAGTACTGCCAGCACCTGCGGGTGGGCAAGGCCCGGGAGCTGCTCGAATTCACCAGGGGCACCATCGATCACATCGCCTGGACCGTGGGTTATCAGGACCCGGCGACCTTTCGCAGCCTGTTCAGGAAAATCACCGGTCTGGCGCCCAGCGAATACCGCAGTCGCTTTGGCGCGGCGCCCGGAGCCACCAGCCGCAGCCAGTAGGCGCCGGCTGGCTGGCGCATGGGGCGTGGATCCTGCACCGGGCTCAGGAGTCCATCCGCCTTCCATGAGCCGCCGCAAGACTCAGCGCTGTACCAGCTTGTTGCGCAAGGCCTGGGCCTCATCGGGCGCCAGCTCCATCCACAGCTGCTGGGTGCCGGCGATGTCGGCGGCGGCGGGCAGTCCGTCGCGATACACCAGGCGATTGCCGCTGAGGGCCGGAACCTTGGGCCCGGGCAGCAGTGTGCCCGCCAGGTTCAGCGGATCGACCCCGCACACGGCGACCAGGCTGCCGTCGTGGGGACGCCGGCGGACCTCCCGCAGCAAGGGGATGGCCTCCGGCAAGGCGAACTGCTCGCCGGCCAGGCCGCTGACAAAACGTCCGCCGCGGATTTCCCCGCGGGCTTCCAGGCGATGCAAGGTGCGCAGCAGTTCGCGCCAGCTGGGCAGCCAGTCCGCCTCGCGCTCCAGCAGACGCCAGAACACGACGCCGTAACGCCGCAACAAGGTCATGGCCACCTGCTCCAGGGTAGTTGCCGGATCTGCAGGCGCGGCGCGGCGCAGCAGGGCCCAGCGTCCGGCATCGTCCATGCCGCCGACGAAGGCGCCACGGCCGCGTCGGCTGCTGCGGTTCTGGCGTTTGCTCGCCGGGGTGATCAGGGCGCGCAACCCGGCGAAGCTGTCGGCGTTGATCAGCCCGGCCCCCACCAGCTCCTGCAGCACGCTTTCCAGCTCGCTGCGCAGCAGGTGGGCTTCGTGCAGCAATTCATCGAAAAACAGTGCGCCCTGCTGGCTCAGCACGTTGTGAACCTTCTGTGCCTTGGGCGAGAGTGAGTGAGGCTCGACCGGACCGCTCAAGCTGCTCCAGAGGGCCACCCGCGCACGCGGCAGCAGCACGATCGGTGTGCTGCGCAAGGCACCGCTGGCGGCCTTGCCGGTGCTGTTGATCCGGCTCCAGGCCAGCTTGCCGCTGCGGCACAGTTCATCCAGCCAACTGGCGGAGTAATCCTTGATCCGTGCTGGCAGCAGGTCGCTGTCCCAGGCCGAAGCCGCCGCCGGGTAGCCTTCGAGCTGGCCGACCACTGCGCCGAGCATGGCGCTGCCCCGGCCCTGGGTGGCGGGTGATAGGTGCTGCCAGTCGAACAGGAAACGCATGAAGTCCTGCAGCGCCACCGGTTCGATTTCCCGGCGCAGGCGCTTGACCGTGTAGCGATGAATCCGCGCCAGCAGGTGGCGTTCGCACCATTGCTCTTGATCGCCTCCGGGGCTGAAGCGCCCGCGCAGTACATAGCCTTCGCTCTCCAGCTGGATCAGCGCCTGGTGGATGCTGGCCGCAGGCAGGCCGAGGGGCGCGGCGATCTGCACCAGGGTCAGGGGCGCGAAGCCGCTGAGGCGGGCGCGAATCAGCTCCACCAGGGCCGGCTGTTCTTCCCAGATCGTGTCGAAACCGGGCAGCGGTTGCAGCGCGGGTTGCAAGGCGGCCTGAGGGTACAGCGCCTGCAGGCAACTGATGCGCTCCAGAGCCAGCCACAAGCCGCCATCGGGGCCGGCCTGCAAGCGGCAGGCGCGGCCTTGGCTGGCGAGGGTTTGCAGCCAGTCCGGCCAATGGCGATTAGCCTGGGCTTCGGCTTCGCTGATACAGGCCAGGCTCATCAGCGCTTCATGCATTTCATCGGCGCCGGCCGGGGCCGGCCAGGCTTCGGCGGCCACTGCGGCAATCGCTTCGGCATCCAGGGCGCCGAGGTCATCGGTGGCTTGCGGATCGCTCCAGCGCCGGGCCAGTACCGCCTGGGTGCGGCGCTCTTCCAGGGGCGCGTCATCGAGAAAGGTGTAGGGCTTGGCGCTGAGAATTTCCGCCGCCAGGGGCGAGGGCGCCGGCAAATCGCGGCTGAGCAGGCGTACCTGGCCCTGTTCCATGCGCCGCAGCAGGTGCAGCCAGCCTTGGCTGTCCATGGCCTGGTGCAGGCAGTCATCGAGGGTCTGCTGCACCAGGGGGTGATCGGGAATCTCGCGCTCGCCGGCGAGGTTTTCCAGGCAGGCGATCTGATCGGGGAACACGCTGGCGATCAGGTCTTCGCTTTTCATCCGCTGGATCTGCGGCGCCACTTTGCGTCCACCGCTGTAGCGCGGCAGGGCCAGGGCCACCCCGGCGTTCCAGCGCCAGCGCACGCCGAACAGCGGCGCGTCGAGCAAGGCCTGGATCAGGAGGTGTTCGGCGCTGTGGCTGTGCAGGTAACGCCAGACGTCGTCCAGGGCGAAGCTGTGGCTGGTGGACAGCGACAGGACGATGGCGTCTTCGCTGGCGGCGGCCTGCAGTTCGAAATTGAAGGTGCGGCAGAAGCGTTTGCGCAGGGCCAGGCCCCAGGCGCGGTTGATGCGGCTGCCGAAGGGGCTGTGGATCACCAGTTGAGTGCCGCCGGACTCGTCGAAAAAGCGCTCCATGATCAGCGTGTCCTGGGACGGCAGGGCGCCCAGGGCCAGGCGCGCCGGCGCCAGGTAATCCACCAGTTGCTCGGCGCTGACGCGGTTCAGCCCCAGCTCCTTTTGCAGCCAGTCGATGGCCGGTTGCAACTGGCCCGGAGTCGCGCCGAGCAGGGTGTCGAGTTGCGCCAACAGGCGGGCCACGGCGCTGGACAGCTCGGCGCTGCGGCCCGGGGCCTCGCCCAGCCAGAAGGGGATGTTCGGCGGCTGGCCCTGGGCATCCTCGACCCGCACCTTGCCGCTTTCGACCCGCAGGATGCGATAGGAGGTGTTGCCCAGCTGGAACACGTCGCCGGCAATGCTCTCCACGGCGAAGTCTTCGTTGACGCTGCCGATGTTCAGGCCCTGGGGTTCGAGCAGCACGCTGTAGTCCGCGTTGTCGGGAATGGTCCCGCCGCTGGTGAGCGCGGTCAGCCTGGCCCCGCGACGGCCGCGCAGGGTGCGGGTCAGGGCGTCGCGATGCAGATAGGCGCTGCGCAGGCCCTGACGACCGTTGAAACCTTCGGCCAGCATCTGCAGCAGGGCCTGATAGTGGGCCTGATCCAGATCGGCATAGGGCGTGGCCCGGCGCAGCAGGCTCAGCAGGGCGGCTTCCGACCACTCCTGGCAGCTGACCTCGGCAACGATCTGCTGGGCCAGCACATCCAGTGGTGCATGGGGGATCAGCAGGCTGTCCAGTTCGCCGCGGCGCACGCAGTCCAGCAGGGCGGCGCATTCGATCAGGTCGTCCCGGCTCAGGGCGAACAGCCGGCCTTTGGGCGTGCCGCCCACCTGATGGCCAGAGCGCCCGACCCGCTGCAGGAAGGCCGAGATCGAACGGGGTGAACCGATCTGGCACACCAGGTCGACATCGCCGATATCGATGCCCAGTTCCAGGGACGCCGTGGCGATCAGCACTTGCAGCTCGCCGGCCTTGAGTCGTTGCTCGGCGTCCAGGCGCTGTTCCTTGGCTAGGCTGCCGTGATGCGCGGCCACCGCCGGCTTGCCCAGGCGTTCGCTCAGGTGCCGGGCCAGGCGTTCGGCCAGGCGCCGGGTGTTGACGAATATCAGCGTGGTGCGGTGCTCGCGGACCAGTTCGGCGAGGCGCTCGTACACCAGCTCCCAGACATCATTGGCCATGACCGCCGACAGCGGCACGGGCGGCACTTCGATGTCCAGGTCCCGGGGCCGGGCATGGCCGATGTCGACGATTTCGCAGGGCCGCTCATGGCCCACCAGGAACCGCGACACGGCCTCGATGGGTTTCTGCGTGGCGGACAGGCCGATGCGTAGCAGAGGCTCGCTGCACAGGGCCTGCAAGCGCTCCAGGCTCAGGGCCAGGTGGCTGCCGCGCTTGCTCCCGGCCAGGGCGTGGATCTCGTCGACGATCACCGTGCGGGTGCTGGCCAGCATCGCGCGGCCGGAGTCCGAACCCAGCAGCACGTAGAGGGATTCCGGTGTGGTGACGAGAATCTGTGGCGCGCTCTTGCGCATGGCGTTGCGGTCTTTTTGCGGGGTGTCGCCGGTACGCACCGCGGTGCTGATGGACAGTTCCGGCAAGCCCATGCGGCGCAGTTGCTCGGTGATGCCGGCCAGCGGCTGTTGCAGGTTGATCTGGATATCGTTGCTCAGGGCCTTGAGCGGCGAGACATAGACCACCAGGGTGGCGTCCGGCAAGCGCCCTCCGGCGGCCAGGCCCTGGCGGACCAGGTCATCGATCACGGCAAGAAAGGCGGTGAGGGTCTTGCCTGAACCGGTGGGGGCGGCGATCAGGGTCGAGCGGCGCTGGGCGATCAACGGCCAGGCGCGGGCCTGGGCCGTGGTCACGGCGGCAAAGGTGCGCTTGAACCAGGCGCTGACGGCGGGGTGAAAACCGTCCAGGCCCGGGCTCACGGATTCGGCAAGGTTCATGAAGGGTTTTATGCGGCCGCTGCGGCCAACTTGCAAGTACCGGGCGCCTTGCCGCCGCTGCCGCCGCCGTGGACAGCAACTAGAGTTGAGGCAGGGGATGCATCGGCGCGCACCGACACTTTCTCAGTGACGGTTGCGCCACAAACCCGCAAAATGCAACGATTCCGGCAATTCTCGACGGTCGAAACCACGGGATTGACCGATCCAAACCATCGTTCTGAACAGACTGGGCCTGCTGACTCTATGCGAATGCGCCTTATGTTACTGGGCGGCGGAAATGCCCTTGGGCAGGCGCTGATTCGCCTGGGTGCGGAGGAAGACATCGGTTTCCTCGCTCCCCGTCCCCCGCAAGACGGTTGGGACGCCGCGAGCCTCACGCAACTGCTCGATGACACCCGTCCGGATGCCTTGATCAATCTGGCTTACTACTTCGACTGGTTTCAGGCGGAGACTGTGAGTGAGGCCCGCCTGAGCGGCCAGGAACGTGCGGTGGAGCGCCTGGCGGAGCTTTGCCAGCATCACAACATCATCCTGCTGCAACCTTCGAGCTACCGGGTGTTCGACGGCTCTCGCGCCACCGCCTACAGCGAGAAAGACGAGCCGGTGCCTCTGGGGCTGCGCGGTCAGGCGCTGTGGCGGATCGAGCAGAGCGTTCGCGCCACCTGCCCTCAGCACGTGCTGCTGCGTTTCGGCTGGTTGCTGGACGACAGTGCCGAGGGCATTCTCGGGCGTTTTCTCGCCCGGGCCGAGTCTCCCGAAGAGCTGTTGATGGCGGACGACCGTCGGGGCAATCCGACGCCGGTGGACGACGCCGCGCGCGTGATCATCTCGGTGCTCAAGCAGCTCGATTGCGCCGCGCCCCTGTGGGGCACCTATCACTATGCCGGCCAGGAAGCGACCACCCCGCTGGCCCTGGGTCAGGCGGTGCTCAGCGAGGCGCGGCAACTGCATCCGCTGGCCATCGAGGCGCCCACTGCCCAGGCCCACGCGGCCTGCGCCGATGCCGCCGAAGAGCCGCAGCATGCGGTACTGGCCTGCAAGAAAATCCTTCACACCTTCGGGATCAAGCCGCGCGCCTGGCGTGCCGCGCTCCCGGCCTTACTGGATAGGTTCTATCGTCATGGCTGATGGCCCTGTATTGATCACCGGCGGTGCCGGTTTCATTGGTTCGCACCTGACCGATGCCCTGCTCGCCAACGGCTACTCGGTACGGGTGCTGGACGACTTGTCCACCGGCAAACCGAGCAACCTGCCGCTGGATAACCCTCGGGTCGAACTGATCGAGGGGAATGTCGCCGATGCCGCGCTGGTCAACCGTGTCATGCAGGGCTGCAGCGCCGTGGCGCACCTGGCGGCGGTGGCGTCGGTGCAGGCTTCGGTGGACGACCCGGTGCAGACTCACCAGAGCAACTTCATCGGCACCCTGAATGTCTGCGAGGCCATGCGCCTGCATGGCGTCAAACGGGTGCTGTTCGCCTCCAGTGCGGCGGTGTACGGCAACAACGGCGAGGGTCAGTCCATCGACGAGGACACGGCCAAGGCGCCGCTGACGCCTTACGCCTCGGACAAACTGGCCAGCGAACACTACCTGGATTTCTACCGGCGCCAGCACGGGCTGGAGCCGGCGATCTTCCGCTTCTTCAATATCTTCGGCCCGCGCCAGGATCCGTCGTCGCCCTATTCCGGGGTGATCAGCATTTTCAGCGAGCGGGCCCAGCAGGGGCTGCCCATCACCGTGTTCGGCGATGGCGAGCAGACTCGGGACTTCGTCTATGTCGGTGATCTGGTGCAGGTGCTGGTACAGGCCATCCAGGCGCCGCAGCTGGAAGTGGGGGCGGTCAACGTCGGCCTGAACCAGGCCACCACCCTCAAGCAGATGCTTGCGGCCCTGGCCGAGGTGGTCGGCGAGTTGCCGCCCATCAGCTACGGTCCGGCCCGCGCCGGGGATATCCGTCATTCCCGAGCCAACAACCAGCGCCTGCTGCAGCGCTTCAGGTTTCCCGAACCCACGCCGATGAGTGTCGGCCTGGCGCGCCTGATGGGGCGCTGAGGCATATCGCAGACATGAAAAAAGGCGCCTCGCAAGGCGCCTTTTTTCATCAGCGATGGGCTTAGAACTTGTAGCCCAGACCTACCATGTAGACCATCGGATCGACGTCAACGTTGACCTTGGCGCGAGTGCCTGGGGCCACGCTGTTGTTGTCCACGTAGGCGGTGGTGTTGATGTCGATGTAACGCACTTGGGCGTTGAGCATCAGCTTGTCGGTCAGCATGTAGTCAGCACCCACCTGCCAGGCCAGGCCCCAGGAGTTCTTGGCGCGGAAATTGTCGAAACCGGCTGCGTTGGCACGGCTGCCGACGTGTTCGTCGTAGATCCAGGTGTAGTTGATACCGGCGCCGACATAGGGTTGGAACACCGACTTGGAGTCCAGCGGGTAGTAGACCACGCTCAGGGTTGGCGGCAGGTGCTTGAGGGTACCGAGCTTGCCATTGGCCGCGGCCAGGGAGGTGTCCTTGAGTTTCACATCGTGTTCGAACGGAGTGGCTGCCAGCAGTTCGATACCGATGTTGTTGGTGAGCATGTAGGCGAAGTTCAGGCCCAGTTGAGTGTCGCTACCCATGGTGGCCTTGCCACCCAGGTTGGTGCCTGCCGCCGGGCCACGGTCCACTTTGACGCTGCCGCTGTCGGCTTTCGGGTTTACGGTGATGGCACCGGCGCGGACGAGGATATCGCCAGCTTCATGGGCGTTGGCAATCGGGGCGGCGAGTGCGAGCGCGATCAGGGAAGCGCTAAGCAGGGACTTGTGCATGGGAGCTCCAAAGGACGATTCAAATTGGCTATGTCCAATGGTAAGGATCGTCAAGTTGACCGCCTTGACTCAGCTCAATGAAATGCCAACCCCCGGTGGCAGGGCTGAACTATTCTTTTGTTCTGCACTCTTTTGGCCTGGTGCCCAGACCCTGCCTGAGTCGGCTCGCTGGCGCCGCTGCCGCACTCACTCCTGCAACTCATAGACATAGATCTTCTGTGCCGCCATCTGGTAGCCGGCGTCCGCCAGCTCGCTGGTCGAGGGCTTGACCTGCATGTCGCCCTCGATCCAGTAAGGCTGGTACAGCTCATCGAGTTTCACTCCGACCTTACTGGTGACGTGGACGATCTGGTTCGACGGCGGTGGCGGCACATGGATGCAGGCGCCGAAGTAGGGCACCAGGAGAAACTCGGTGGTGCGGCCTTCCTCGTTGACTTCCAGGGGCACGATGTAGCCGGGCAGGCGCACCGACAGGCCGTCCAGGCTCTTGACCACCGGTGCATTGGGCAGGTCCTGCTTGGCGGCGGGGGCCGATTCGGCGGCCAGTGCATCGCTCATCTGCGACAGGTCGTGCAGCGGCTGCATGTTCGGCACTTCCGGCGGCGCGTCCGGCGGGATCATTTCCGACCAAGTCAGATCCTTCGGCGCGGCCGCCCACAGCGGCGAGCTGAGCAGCAGCGACAGGGCAAGCAGGGAGCGCAGCAGGCGTTGGGTCTTCATAGGGCAGGGCTCATAAACGAATCGACAGGCCATCGGCCAAAGATTGCCGGTAGGCGCGCCAGGCCGGCACGCTGCCCATCAGCAGCGCGGCGATCAGGATACCGCCCAGCAGCGTCCACTCATATTGGCTAGGCCAGGACAATGGCAGGTACAGGCCATAATTCGATTGCACATAGCCCTGGGCCAGGGCGATGCCCAGGTACAGCAGGCCAAGCCCGGCCAGGACCCCGGTCAGCGCCAGGGCGAAGGCCTCCAGTACCAGCAGGGTTGCAATATGCCAGGGCCGGGCGCCCACCGAACGCAGAATGGCCATCTCCCGACGGCGCTCGTTGAGGCTGGTGAGGATCGCCGTGAGCATGCCGATCAGGCCTGTGAGCACCACGAACAGCGACACCACGAACAAGGCCTTTTCGGCGGTGCCCATCAGGCTCCAGAGTTCCTGCAGGGCCACGCCGGGCAGGATCGCCAGCATCGGCTCGCCGCGGAACTCGTTGATCTCGCGCTGCAGGGCAAAGGTCGAGATCTTGCTGTTCAGGCCAAGCATGAAGGCGGTGATCGCCTGTGGCGTCAGGTCCATGTTGCGCGCCTGATCGGCACTGATACGACCGTCGCCACGGGCCGGCACGCCGTTGTGCCAGTCGATGTGGATCGCCTCCATGCCGCCCAGGCTGATGTGCAGGGTGCGGTCCACCGGGGTCCCGGTGCGCTTGAGGATGCCCACCACGGTGAACGGCTTGTCGTCGTGCTTGACCAGGCTGATGGCCGCCACGCCATGGGCCAGCACCAGTTGGTCCCCCAGTTTGTAGTGCAGGGCATCGGCGACTTCGGCCCCCAGTACCACCTCGAAAGGGTCGCTGGCGAAGGCCCGGCCCACGGCCAGTTGCAGGCTCTGCTGATGACCGTACTGGTAGTGCTGGAAGTAGGCGTCGGTGGTGCCCATGACCCGATAGCCGCGATGGGAGTCGCCCAGGGAAATCGGGATCGCCCATTTCACTTTCGGGTTGCTGGCGAAATGCTCGAAGCTGTCCCAGCGAATGTTGTTGGTGGCGTTGCCGATGCGAAACACCGAATACAGCAGCAGATTCACCGAGCCGGAGCGGGCGCCGACGATCAGGTCGGTGCCGCTGATGGTGCTGGCGAAACTGGCTCGGGCTTCGGTGCGCACCCGCTCCACCGCCAGCAGCAGGCAGACCGACAGGGCAATGGCGAAGGCAGTGAGGATCGCGGTGAAGCGGCGGTTAGCCAGGCTGGCCATGGCTAGACGGAACAGATACATCTCAGACCTCTGCGGGCGTGGCGGCGCGATTGAGTTCGGCCAGCGACAGGTTGCGATCGAACAGCGGCGCCAGGCTCTGGTCGTGACTGACGAACAGCAGGCTGGCCCCAGCCTCGCGGCACTCGGCGAACAGCAGTTGGATGAAGGCTTCCCGGGCGTCGTAGTCCAGCGCCGAGGTGGGTTCGTCGGCGATCACCAGCTCCGGCTGACCGATCAAGGCCCTGGCCGCGGCGACCCGTTGCTGCTGGCCGATGGACAGTGAGTCGGCGCGACGGCCGAGCAGGTCGGGGTCCTTCAGGCCCAGGTGGGCCAGCAGGGTGGCGGCCGCCTGATCGACGCTGCCGTGGCGCTGAATGGCGCGGCTGGCCCGCAGTCTGGAGAAGTGGCAGGGCAGCTCGACGTTCTCGCGCACCGAGAGAAACGGCAGCAGGTTGAACTGCTGGAAGATATAGCCGGTGTGATCGACACGAAAGCGGTCGCGGGCCCCGGCGGACAGCTCCGTCAGCTCCTGGCCCAGCAGGCGGATGCTGCCGCGACTGGGTTTTTGCACGCCGCCCAAGAGACCCAGCAGGGTGGTCTTGCCACTGCCGCTGGGGCCCTTGAGGAATAGAGTTTCGCCGGCTTCCAGGCGGAAGGCCGGGATGTCCAGCAACTGAGGGTGGCCGGGCCAGCTGAAGCCCAGGTCGGACAGTTCGATAAGTGCTTGGGTCATGTTGGGCCGATCATGCAGTGAGTGGTGTAGCCGCCACGGCCGGCGGCTACTGGTGCAGCGCTTAAAACTTCAGGGTGGCAGCCTTGGCTGTGGCTTCGACACCTTGCTGGCCGTTTGGCGAAATCAGTTGTACCTGAATTTTCTGGGTGGCGGGGAAGGTCTTGAAGATCTGCCCCAGGTCGAGGTCTTTCAGGGCGTCCGGCTTGGCGCAGGTGAACTGGTAGTGGGCGTGGATTTCACTGTGCTCATGGTGATGCTCATGGCCGTCGGTGCTCTTGGCATCTTCGTCGTGGTCGTCATCGTGATCATCGGCATCGGGCTTGTCGCCGAACAGCGGGCTTGCCAGTTCCTGCTTGGCCACCGTGCAAGCGGCGGCCTTGGGCAGGCTGAACAGCACCAGGGGCTGTTCCAGCTGGGTACGGGCAGCAGCGACCTTGGCCTTGTCGGCGTCGGTGCTGGGAGCGTGCTCGAAGCCCACCAGGTTCATGGCCGGGCTTTCCAGCTCCAGCTCCAGGGCCTGGCCGTCGAGCACCGCGTTCAAGCGGGCCACGCCATGTTCATGGGCGCCGAGGCTGCCATGTTCATGCTCGTGTTCATGGGCTTGCACGGCCTGAGAGACAGCCAGTGGCAACAGGGCAAACGGCAAGGCGAGGAGCAGACGGCGCATAGCAAGTCTCCGGGGCGGCGATGAAAAAATGTTATGTGATCTTATAACAATAGGCCGCAGAGTTTGACCGTCCGCTTGGCGTTGCGCAAGACGCGTGGGAGCATGCTCGTCAGAAAAAATCGGGAGCACAGCGATGTTGCGGATTCGTGGAAGCATCGGCGATTGGCCGGTGGATTTGACCCTGGAACTGGACGAAGGCGATTGGGCGCAACTGGGCGCGCAGTTGCAGGCGGCCAGGCCTGAAGCGGCGACGCCAACGCCGGTCAACAAGCCGGCCAGCCAGGACGATGCCTTGTGGCAGACCGCCAAGGAGCTGTTGCGCAAGGCGGGCCAGATCAGCGGGCCGCAGTTGCTGGAGCAGCTGGAGGGGCTGACCGGCAGCGCGGCGGCGGGCAAGCGCCTGCTGGTGCGCTTGCGCCACTGCGCCGAGGTCAAGGTGGTCAGCGGCGCGGATACACCGCTCTACAGCTGGGTGCAATGATCCTGTAGGAGCCAGCTTGCTGGCGAACGCGTCCGGTCTGTCAGAACGCTTTCGCTGGCAAGCCAGCTCCTACACAAGCCAGTTGCATGAGCCGGCACTTCTGGCTCAGTACAGCGCGGCGAAGAGTTTGCGGCGGTAGGCGGTTACCAGCGGATGATCGTTGCCCAGCAGGTCGAAGACTTGCAGCAGGGTCTTGTGGGCAATGCCTTCGCTGTAGCTGCGGTTGCGCATGAACAGCTTGAGCAGGGCTTCCAGCGCCGCTTCGTATTGCTGGCGGGCCAGTTGCTGGATCGACAGTTGGTACAGGGCCTCGTCATCCAGCGGGTCTTTGGCCAGGCGCGCCTTCAGCTCCGCGGCGTCCGGCAGGTCGGCGGCCTGCTTGAGGAAGGTGATCTGCGCTTTGGCGCCGGCCAGGGCGGCCTTGTGTTCATCGCTCTTGACCGCGTCGAGCACGGTCTGGGCTTCACCCAGTTCGCCGCGTTCGGCCAGGCAACGGGCATAGAGAATCAGCGCCTTGGCGTTGCTGTTGTCTTCACCCAGGAGCACTTTGAGGATGGCTTCGGCGTCGCCGATCCGGCCGTCGCTGAACAAGGCTTCGGCCTGTTCCAGCGGGTCGGCGGCCGGGGGTGGCGGCATCTGCACATGGGGTTCGAGCATGGCGCGCACCGCGGACTCGGGTTGGGCGCCGGCAAAGCCGTCCACCGGTTGACCGTCCTTGAACAGCACCACGGTGGGCAGGCTGCGGATGCCGAAGCGGGCGACGATGTCCTGCTCGACATCGCAGTTGACCTTGGCCAGCAGCAGCTCGCCCTGATAGCTCTCGGCGATCTGCTGCAGCATCGGCATCAGCGCCTTGCAGGGCGCGCACCATTCGGCCCAGAAGTCCACCAGGACCGGCTTGTGGAAGGAGTTCTCGATCACCGACTGGTCGAAGTCGGCGGTGCGGGCGTCGAAGATATACGGCGTGTCCTGACTCATGGGGTATCTCGAATAAGCGGGAATGGAAGCACTATAAAGTTGCCAGGGGCAGATCGCTATCGCCTGCGGGCGCCGGTGTTCCGGCCAATGGCCGCTGCGCGTGATACAGGCTCACGTTGCGAAACTCCCAAGGCTCGGCCAGGTCCGGCAGGGTCAGGGCATGGAGCGTTTCCAGGCGCTGATACAGCGGGTGCTGGAAGTCCCTGACCCGGGAATCCGCCACCAGGGCTTCGCGGCCGCGGCTGAGGAATTCATCCAGCAGCGGCAGGTTGGCTCGGTCATAGAGCACGTCCGCCACCAGGATCAGGTCGAAGCGATCAGTCTCGGCGAAAAAATCCGTTGAATAGCCCAGCGCGACGTCGTTGAGTGCGGCGTTGGCCCGGCAGGCAGCGATGGCCAGTGGATCGAGGTCGCAGGCCACCACTTCCAGGGCGCCGGCCCTGGCCGCGGCAATCGCCGCCACCCCGGAACCGGCGCCGAAATCCAGCACCCGCTTGCCCTGCACCCAGTGCGGGTGCTGGGCCAGATAGCGGGCCAGAGCCAGGCCGCTGGCCCAGCAGAAGCTCCAGTAAGGCGGCTCGTGGAGAATGCGCCGGGTTTCTTCCGGGGTGAAGGCGCGGTCCATGTTCTGGGCGTCGATCAGCCAGAGTTTCAGCTGGGTATCGGGCAGCTCGCAGGCCACCAGTTGTGCGTCCCCCAGCAGTTCGCTGAGGGCGTCTTGCAGGTCGAGCGGTGGGTTCATGGGGCTTTGACGAACTGCAGTGGTCCCAGAGCCTGGGTGGTGGGTTGGTCGATGCGCACCGCTGGCAGGTGCAGGATCAACTGGCCGGATTGGCTGGCGCGGCCACGCAGTTCGACCCGGGCTCCGGCGGGGAACGCCTCGGCGGCGAAGCGCAGGCGAAATGGCAGCGCCTGGCTGGTGCCGCTGAGATTGCTGCTGGCCAAAAGGCGTTGCGGACGACTGCGTTCATCGATCACCAGCAGCGCCAGTTCCACGTCGGCGCCGGCCGGCACGCCCTCAAGGGTGCCGCTCAGTTCGCGCTGATAGGCCGGCAAGGGCCCAAGATCAGCAGGCTGCTGATTTTTTTTCGTGGTCTGTTGCTGTGGAGAAGAGGGGGCCGCAGGTTTCGGGGCATCGCTGCTGCAAGCGACCAGCAGGCTGACAAGACTGAGCAAAACGAGCGGTCTGAGCGGCATCTGAAGCTCCAACAAGGCGAATTTCCGTGTGCGAAACATAATAGTCGGTCTGTATACCGTAAAGGCTATGGCTTGTCTTGCCAGTGGGATGCGCTACCATGGCCCTCCCTTTTTTTGTTGCCTGCCACCATGCACTGTCCCTTCTGCGGTGCCAACGACACCAAGGTCATCGACTCGCGTCTGGTCGCCGAGGGCGAACAGGTGCGCCGCCGGCGTGAATGCCTGGCCTGTGGTGAACGTTTCACCACCTTCGAAACCGCCGAACTGGTGATGCCGCGCCTGATCAAGACTGACGGCAGCCGCCAGCCCTTCGACGAAGAAAAACTGCGTGCCGGCATGCAGCGTGCCCTGGAAAAACGCCCGGTGAGTGTCGAGCGCCTGGAAGCGGCGCTGGTGCACATCAAGCACAAGCTGCGGGCCACCGGCGAGCGTGAAGTCAAATCCCTGGTCGTGGGTGAACTGGTGATGACCGAGCTGCAGAAGCTCGATGAAGTCGCCTATATCCGCTTCGCGTCGGTCTACCGGCGCTTCCAGGACCTCAACGAATTCCGCGAAGAGATCGACCGCCTCGCCCGTGAGCCGGCCAAGTCATGAGCCTGTCCCCGGAGCAAGCGGTGCTCGACGCGCACTACATGGCCCGCGCTCTGGAACTGGCGCGCAAGGGGCGGTACTCCACCCATCCCAATCCCCGAGTCGGTTGCGTCATTGTGCGCGACGGCCAGGTGGTGGGTGAGGGCTGGCATGTCCGGGCCGGCGAGCCTCACGCCGAAGTCCACGCCCTGCGCGCGGCCGGCAACCAGGCCCGTGGCGCCACGGCTTATGTGACCCTGGAGCCTTGCAGTCATCACGGTCGCACGCCGCCCTGTGCCGATGCCCTGGTCAATGCCGGCGTGGCGCGGGTGGTCGCGGCGATGCAGGACCCGAACCCGGAAGTGGCCGGGCGTGGCTTGCAGCGCCTGGCCCAGGCCGGTATCGACACCCTCAGCGGTGTGCTGGAAGCCGAGGCCCGGGCGATCAACAAGGGGTTCCTGAAACGCATGGAACACGGCCTGCCTTATGTGCGGGTCAAGCTGGCCATGAGTCTCGATGGCCGTACAGCGATGGCCAGCGGTGAGAGCCAGTGGATCACCGGACCTGCCGCGCGCTCCGCGGTGCAGCGTCTGCGGGCCGAATCGTCCGTGGTGCTGACCGGTGCCGACACGGTGCTGGCCGATGATGCGCGGCTGACCGTGCGCGCCGCCGAACTGGGCCTGGACGCTGAACAGACGGCCCTGGCCATGAGCCGGCCGCCGCTGCGAGTGTTGATCGATGGTCGCCTGCGAGTGCCCCTCGACGCAGCGTTCTTCAAGGCCGGCCCGGCCTTGGTCGCGACCTGCGCGGCGGTGGAAGAGCAATATGCCAACGGTCCGGAATGCCTGATCGTGCCCGGCCCCGATGGCCTGGTGGATCTGCGGCGTCTGCTGCTGGAACTCGTCGCCCGTGGCGTCAACGAGGTGCTGGTGGAAGCCGGCCCACGACTGGCCGGGGCCTTTGCCCAGCAGGGCCTGGTGGACGAGTACCAGATCTTCGTCGCCGGCAAGTTCCTCGGCTCCTCGGCGCGGCCGTTGCTCGACTGGCCGCTGGCGCAGATGAGCCAGGCGCCCTTGCTGAAGATCATCGAAATGCGCGCGGTGGGCGATGACTGGCGAGTCACTGCCATCCCGGCCCCGCCAGCGAGCGTATAATTCCCGACTTTCGCCTACCCGGCGGCCCTGTTCTCGAGGAGGACTCCATGTTCACCGGCATCATCGAATCCATCGGCAGCATTCGCGCATTGACCCCAAAAGGCGGAGATGTGCGGGTCTATGTAGAAACCGGCAAGCTTGACCTGGCCGACGTCAAACTGGGCGACAGCATCGCGGTGAACGGCGTCTGCCTGACCGCGGTTGAACTGCCGGGCGATGGTTTCTGGGCCGATGTCAGCCGCGAGACTCTGGATTGCACCGCCTTCCATCAGTTGAAGGCCGGCAGCCGGGTCAACCTGGAGAAAGCCCTGACCCCGACCACCCGCCTGGGCGGTCACCTGGTCAGCGGTCACGTCGACGGCGTCGGTGAAGTGGTGGCGCGGGAAGAAAATGCCCGGGCCATCCAGTTTCGTATCCGCGCGCCGAAGGAGCTGGCCAAGTACATCGCCCATAAAGGCTCGATCACCGTCGACGGCACCAGCCTGACGGTCAACGCGGTCAATGGCGCCGAGTTCGAGCTGACCATCGTGCCCCATACCCTGGCGGAAACCATCATGGCCGACTACCGGCCGGGTCGGCAGGTCAACCTCGAGGTCGACCTGTTGGCGCGCTATCTGGAGCGCCTGCTGCTGGGCGACAAGGCGGCCGAAGCCACCACCGGCGGCACCATTACCGAAAGTTTTCTGGCCGCTAACGGCTATCTCAAATCCTGACCCAAGGGGGTGCCGCGTGGCGCTCAACAGCATCGAAGAACTGGTTGAAGACATCCGCCAAGGCAAGATGGTCATCCTCATGGATGACGAAGACCGCGAGAACGAAGGCGACCTGATCATGGCCGCCGAGTGCTGCAAGGCCGAGCACATCAACTTCATGGCCAAGCACGCCCGTGGCCTGATCTGCATGCCCATGAGCCGCGAGCGTTGCGAGCTGCTCAAGCTGCCGCTGATGGCGCCGCGCAACGGCTCCGGCTTCGGCACCAAGTTCACCGTCTCCATCGAGGCCACCGAAGGCGTGACCACCGGCATCTCCGCCGCTGACCGGGCGCGCACCGTGCAAGCTGCGGCCGCCAAGGACGCCAAGCCCGAGGACATCGTCAGCCCGGGTCATATCTTCCCGCTGATGGCCCAGCCCGGCGGGACCCTGGCCCGTGCCGGCCACACCGAAGCGGCTTGCGACCTGGCGCGCATGGCCGGTTTCGAACCCAGCGGGGTGATCTGCGAGGTGATGAACGACGACGGCACCATGTCCCGTCGCACCGAGCTGGAAGCCTTCGCCGCCGAACACAACATCAAGATCGGCACCATCGCCGACCTGATTCACTACCGGATGATCCACGAACGTACCGTTCAGCGGATTGCCGAGCAGCCCCTGGACAGCGAACTGGGCCAGTTCAACCTGGTGACCTATCGTGATTCCGTGGAAGGCGACGTGCACATGGCCCTGACCCTGGGGGACATCTGCGCGGAAGAACCGACCCTGGTGCGGGTGCACAACATGGACCCGCTGCGCGACCTGCTGATGGTCAAGCAGCCGGGCCGCTGGAGCCTGCGCGCGGCCATGGCCAAAGTGGCCGAGGCCGGCAGTGGCGTGGTGCTGTTGCTGGGGCACCCGCTGGATGGCGATGTCCTGCTGGCGCACATCCGTGAAACCGCGGAACACCAGCCGGTGAAGAAACCCACCACCTACAGCATCGTCGGTGCCGGTTCGCAGATCCTCCGCGACCTGGGCGTGCGCAAAATGCGCCTGATGAGTGCGCCGATGAAGTTTAATGCGATATCCGGTTTCGACCTGGAAGTTGTAGAATACGTGCCCTCCGAATAAAAGCCGGTCGTTTCTGGCTTGAAATTCGCGGTTCAAATATCACTGAAGAGCGTGTGCTAGACACGCTCTGGCTCTTTAAGAGATTTGTCGAATGACCCTGAAGACCATCGAAGGTACCTTCATCGCCCCTAAAGGCCGCTATGCCCTGGTGGTCGGCCGTTTCAACAGCTTCGTCGTCGAAAGCCTGGTCAGCGGCGCGGTTGACGCCCTGGTTCGCCACGGCGTGAGCGAAAGCGACATCACCATCATCCGTGCCCCTGGCGCCTTCGAAATTCCGTTGGTCGCGCAGAAAGTCGCACAGAAGGGTGAATATGCGGCGATCGTCGCCCTGGGCGCGGTCATTCGTGGCGGTACTCCGCACTTCGAATACGTGGCCGGCGAGTGCACCAAGGGCCTGGCCCAGGTGTCCATGGAGTTCGGCGTGCCAGTGGCCTTCGGCGTGCTGACCGTTGATTCGATCGAACAAGCCATCGAACGTTCCGGCACCAAGGCCGGCAACAAAGGTGCTGAAGCTGCCCTGTCCGCCCTGGAAATGGTCAGCCTGCTGGCGCAGTTGGAGGCCAAGTGATTAGCGACGAAAGCGATCGTTTCAACCCGCGCGATCCCAAGCCTGCCAACGCCGGCAAGCCATCCAAGAGCGCCAAGCGTCGCGAAGCCCGTCAGCTCGCGACTCAGGCGCTGTACCAGTGGCACATGGCCAAGCATTCGCTGAACGAGATCGAAGCGCAGTTTCGGGTCGACAACGATTTCACTGACATCGACGGCGCCTACTTCCGCGAGATCCTGCACGGGGTCCCGGCCAACAAGAACGAGATCGACACCGCGCTCGTGCCTTGCCTGGACCTGGCCATCGATGAGCTGGACCCGGTTGAACTGGCGGTTCTGCGCCTGTCCACCTGGGAGCTGCTCAAGCGCGTCGACGTGCCATACCGCGTTGTGATCAACGAAGGTATCGAACTGGCCAAGGTCTTCGGTTCCACCGATGGCCACAAGTTCGTCAACGGCGTTCTCGACAAGCTGGCACCACGCCTGCGCGAAGCTGAAGTGAAGGCGTTCAAGCGCTGATCCGCGCTTGCAGCTGCCATGGGCGAGTTTGAGCTGATCCGTCATTTCTTCGCTGCCGCGCCCTGTGCGCAAGGCGGCGAGGGCATTGCCCTGGGGATTGGCGACGACTGCGCCTTGCTGGCGGTTGCTCCTGGCGAGCAGTTGGCGATTTCCACCGACACCCTGGTGGCGGGTGTGCATTTCGCCGATCCCTGCGAGCCCTTTCTTCTAGGCCAACGCTCTCTGGCGGTGGCCGTCAGCGACCTGGCCGCCATGGGCGCCACGCCGCTGGCCTTTACCCTGGCCCTGACCCTGCCGACGGTAAGCACCGATTGGCTGCAGGCCTACGCCCGCGGTTTGAACCTCATGGCCCAGGATTGTGGCGTGCGCCTGATCGGCGGCGACACCACCCGCGGCCCGCTGACCTTGACCCTGACCGTGTTCGGCCGGGTTCCCGGCGGTTTGGCCCTGACCCGCAGCGGTGCCCGTGCAGGCGACCTGCTGTGTGTCGGCGGCGAGCTGGGCAATGCGGCCGGCGCCTTGCCGCTGGTACTGGGGCAACGCCGCGCCGAGGCAGCGCTGGCCGAACCGTTGCTGGCCCACTACTGGTCGCCCCGACCGCAGCTGGCCCTGGGTCAGGCCCTGAGAGGCAAGGCCAGCGCCGCCCTGGACATCTCCGATGGCCTGCTGGCCGATTGCGGGCATATCGCGACCGCCTCGGCGGTTGCTCTGCAGGTGGACCTGGAAAAGCTGCCCCTGTCTCCGGCGCTGCTCGGCTTTCTGGGCCTGGAAGGCGCTCGCGCCGCCGCCCTGAGCGGCGGCGACGACTATGTCCTGGCCTTCACCCTGCCGCCTGCCGAACTGGCGCCGCTGCGGGCGGCGGGTTGGCCGGTGCACGTGGTGGGGCGAGTGCTGGCGGGGCAGGGGGTGACCCTGCTGGATGCCGGCGGCCAGGACATCACCCCCGGCACCCGGGGTTATCAACACTTTCCGGAGACACCGTGACAGATCATCCCAAACAGGTCCCGGCGGAGTTCGTACCGCCGTCGGTCTGGCGCAATCCCTGGCACTTCCTGGCTTTCGGCTTCGGTTCCGGCACCTTGCCCAAGGCGCCCGGCACCTGGGGCTCGTTGGTTGCGCTACCCTTTATCCCGCTGTGGCAGATGCTGCCGGACTGGGGCTACTGGTTGATGCTCGGCATCACCATGCTGTTTGGCTTCTGGCTGTGCGGCAAGGTGGCCGACGATCTGCGGGTGCATGACCACGAAGGCATCGTCTGGGACGAAATGGTCGGCATGTGGATCACCCTGTGGCTGGTGCCTGAAGGATGGTACTGGCTGCTGGCGGGGTTCCTGATGTTCCGCTTCTTCGACATTCTCAAGCCGTGGCCGATTCGCTGGGTCGACCGGCATGTGCATGGCGGCGTCGGCATCATGCTCGACGATGTGCTGGCCGGCGTGTTCGCTTGGCTGGCGATGCAAGGCTTGGTGTGGTGTTTGAGCTGAGGGGTTAGGCATGGACGTGCGCCGCGTGCTGCTGGTACTGCTGGTTGTCTGGAGCTGCGGCGTCCGGGCCAACGAGTTGCAGGCGCAACCCCAGCACATTCGCATCGCCAGTGAAGAATGGAGCCAGTACACCGAAGCCAACGGCGAAGGCCTGGCCTGGGACATTCTGCGTGAAGTGTTCGAGCCCCAAGGGGTGCGCATCGAGCGCAGCAGCGTGCCTTACACCCGTTCGGTGGGCCTGGTGCAGCGTGGTGAAGCGGATGCGCAAGTGGGCGCCTATCGCGACGAATCCCCCGGCTTGCTGTATCCGCGCTGGAACTACGACACCGACCACATCTACTCCCTGGGGCTGGCCAGCAACCCCGAGCTGACCCTGGCCAACCTCGGCAGTTACCGTCTGGTCTGGGTGCGTGGCTACAAGTACCAGGACTACCTGCCCAATGCCCGGCGCTACAACGAGATTCGCCGGCGCATCGGCATCCTGCCGATGTTGCAGTACGGCCGGGCCGACTATTACATCGACGCCCAGACCGAGATCAGCTATGTGCTCGGCCAAGCCCAGGACCCGAGCCAGTTCAAGGTCAGCCACCTGGCCGAGTTGCCCCTGTACCTGGGCTTTGCCGACACCCCCCGCGGCCGTGCCTTGCTTGCCTTGTACGACCGGCGCATGGAGCAGTTGGTGAAAGACGGTGTGTTGCGGCCGATCTTCCAGCGCTGGAAGCAGCCTTATCCGTTCGACGGGAGCCCGCAGCCAGCGCCCCGTTGATCAAACTTATCGATCTTTATCTCCGATAATTCAGCCTAAGCGTGCAGTGGAGGCTGCTGTTACAATGCCGCCTCTGCGAATCTCCAGTCCTCATACAGATCAGGAGCACAACAGTGCCCGTCGTTTTTGTTGCCGCTTCCAAGCTGCCTACGCCTTTTGCGCAATTCACCATGCATGGTTTTCTCGATGAAGCCACCGGTCGCGAGCACGTGGTGCTCAGCCTGGGCGATATCGCCGATGGCGCGCCGGTTCTCGGCCGCCTGCACTCCGAATGCCTGACCGGCGACGCCCTGTTCAGCCAGCGTTGCGATTGCGGCTCGCAACTGGAAGCTGCCTTGCGCGCCATTGCCCGGGAAGGTCGTGGGGTGCTGCTGTACCTGCGTCAGGAAGGGCGCGGCATTGGCCTGTTGAACAAGATCCGTGCCTACGAGCTGCAAGATGGCGGCGCCGATACCGTGGAAGCCAACGAGCGCCTGGGCTTTGCCGCGGACCAGCGTGACTACGCCATGTGCCTGCCGATGCTCGAGCATCTGGGGGTCAAGGCGTTGCGGCTGATGACCAACAACCCGCGCAAGGTCAAGGCGTTGACCGACATGGGCATCCAGGTCGCCGAGCGGGTGCCGCTGCACACCGGGCACAACCCGCACAACAAGCTGTACCTGGCGACCAAGGCCAGCAAGCTCGACCACATGATGGGCAACGAGCACCAGGGCGAGGTCGACCGCGCGTGACTCGGGGTCAAGTCAAGCGCCGCCTGGCCGTCAGTTGGTGGCAGTACCTGGCCCTGGCCTTGCTGCCGCTGTTTGTGATCAACCTGGTGTTTGGTCAGGGCGAGGCGTTGATGCCTGTGCTGGCGATGCCATTCTTTATCGCCGGTACGGCCTCGATGTTCGTCAGCCTGCGTTTTTTCAACGGCTACAAGCATGCCTTGATCGCCACCGGCAAAGCCCTCGATACCCCTGAGGAGCCTGCCGCCTGGATCACCCTGGCGGCCCGTCGTCGCGCCGCCTTCCTGGCGGCATCCTTGCCCGCCTGGATCGGTGCCCTGGCAGTCTTTGTCGGCCTGGAAGCGGTGCCGCTGATGCTCCTGGCGCTGTCCACCGCGGTGCTGTTCTACCTCTACCGTATTCCTCGTCAGCTGGGCTGATGTGGCGCTGGCTGGCGGTCCTGTGCCTGCTGGCCGGCACTCCGGCCCTGGCGGCGCAGCGGGTGGTCAGCCTGGCACCGTCACTGTCGGAGATCGTTGTTGAGCTGGGCGCCGCCGATCGGCTGGTCGGGGTGCTGGATGCCGGCGAACGGCTGCCGGAGCTCAAGGACGTGCCCTCGGTCGGGCGTTACGGCCAGTTGGACATGGAGCGCCTGCTCAGCCTCAAGCCCGATTTGCTGCTGCTCTGGCCCGCCAGTGTCGGCCCGGCCCAGCGCGATCAGCTGGCCCGCCTGGGCATTCCCGTCTACGTTGCCGAACCCCATGATTTCCAGCAGTTGCTGGCGCAGATCGCCGAGATCGGCCAGCGCCTGGGTCGGTCCGCGGCGGCCCGGCAATTGTCCACGCAATTGAGCGCACAGTTGGCCGGGTTGCGTGAGCGCTATCACCGCGATCCCCAGTTGCCGGTGTTCTATCAAGTCTGGGATCAGCCGCTGTACACCGTGGGCGGCGGGCAGATCATCAGTGAAGCCTTGAGTGTCTGCGGGGCGCGCAATGTATTTGCCGACCAGCACCTGCCGGCGCCCCAGGTCAGCATCGAATCGGTATTGCAGCGTAATCCGCAGGCGATCCTGGCCACCGCCCAGGGGCAGCTGGATGCCTGGAAGGCCTGGCCGCAGATCGCGGCGGTGCAGCAGGGACGGTTGTTGCTGGTGAGGGACAAGGGCCTGGAACGGCCCAGCGGGCAGATGGTCGCGGCCACTGCCAAGCTCTGTGCCTTGATCGCACCTGAGCGCTGAGCCCCTTCGCCGGCAAGCCGCGAAGGGAGGCTGCAGGCGCCGGCTTGCCGGCGGATCTTACAGCTCGGGCGTCCAGGTCACGCCGAGCATCCAGGTGCGGCCTTCGCTGCGATAGCCATAGTTGTTGCTGTCGTAGTGGTAGAGCGCTCGGGAGTAGGACTGGTCGAAAAGATTGTCGAGCTTCAGGTCCAGTCTGATCTCGCGATTGACGGCCCAGCTGCTGCGCAATCCCACCAGTCCATAGCCGCTCAGGCGCGCCTGCTTCTGTGGGGACTGATCTTCACGGCTATCGCTGACCAGTTGCCAACTGGCGCCCAGGCCCAACTGCTCGAACTGCCGGTCCAGATCCAGGTTCAGGGTGCGCCTGGCCCGGCGAGGCAGCTGCTCTCCGCTCTGACGGTTGCGCGGGTCGATGATGGCCGCGCCAAGGCTGCTCTGCCAGCCGAACCACTCCTGTTTCAGGGCCGTTTCCAGGCCATTGATTCGCGCCGAGCCGATGTTCTCCGGGCGCTGCGCGGCGAAGTCGAAGATGATCGCGTCCCTGATATCGGTGCGGTACACCGACGTTTCCAGGCGGCTGCTTGGCGTCAGTTGGCTGCGCCATTGCAGTTCGTAGCTTCTGGAGTGCTCCGGCTTGAGGTCCGGGTTGCTGAAGCCCGGGTAATACAGGTCGCTGAAGTTCGGTGCCCGGAAGCCTTCGCTGTAGGACAGCAGCAGGTCGTTGTCCGGATTCAGCGGCAGGGTCAGGGTGCCGCTCCAGGTGTTCTGGCTGCCGTACTGCTGGTTCTGGTCACGGCGCAGGCCCAGTTCGGTGGAGAAGCTCTGGCCTTGAAACCGATGCTGGATAAAGGCTGCGCGATTCCAGCGGTGGTCTTCGGCGAAGTACAACGGGGTGTTGTCGATGAAAAAGGTCGGACCGGTATTGAGTCGGTCCTGGTACCAGTCGGCGCCAAGGATCAGGCTGTGCTGGGCATTCAGGCGCAGATCGTTCTGCCAGGCCAGCGAGTCGCGGTAGGTGTTGAACAC
This sequence comes from Pseudomonas protegens, assembly GCF_013407925.2. NCBI lineage: Bacteria > Pseudomonadati > Pseudomonadota > Gammaproteobacteria > Pseudomonadales > Pseudomonadaceae > Pseudomonas > Pseudomonas protegens. Next base: position 4,098,295 of record NZ_CP060201.1, read on the forward strand.
GCTGCGTTGGTCGCTGAGCTTATCGGGCTTGAGGTCGCGGTTCTCGCTGTGGCCCAGCTCCAGTCGCGACTGCCAGCGGTCATTGACTGTTGCATCGATAAAGCCGCTGACACTGCTGACGGTGAAGTCGGTGTAAGGGTCCTGCTCCGGGCCGAACGGTTCGTCATAACGGCTGCGGCCTCGGTTATCCAGCAGGTTGAAGCCCGCTTCCAGATCGTCGCTGAGGGCATGGCTGAGGGTGAGGCTCAGGGATTGGTTGCGGTAGCCATCGTGATCTGCATCGCTGGGGTAGGAGGCGTGGGTCCAGTCGATTCCGGCGCTTTCATCCAGGTTGGCGCCGAGGCTGAAGCGGGTCTGGGCGTCGCCGCCGGAAAGGCCCAGGCTGCGTTCCCAGGTCTGGTTGCTGCCAGCGGCGACACGCATGCGCCCATGCAGCCCCGAGTCGGCGCCGCGCCGGGTGAAGATCTGGATCACCCCGCCAATGGCGTCGCTGCCGTAGATCACCGAGCGCGAGCCACGCAGCACTTCCACCCGTTCGATCTGCTCGACGCTGATGAATTGCAGGTTGCTGTCGCCGGAGGATGAACTGCTGATGCGCTGGCCATCCACCAGCACCAGGCTCTGGGCCGAGCTGGTGCCACGAATGAAAATGTTCGGCAGGTTGCCGCGTCCGCCGCTCTGGGCAACCTGGACCCCGGGCACCCGCTGCAGCAGGTCGGTCAGGCTGGTGGGTTGCAGGCGGTCGATGTCTTCCCGGGTGAACACGGTGTTGGCGGCGCTGCTGTCGTTGCGTGCTTCCACCTGGCGGTTGGCGCTGATCAGCATCTCCGGCAGTTTCAGGGCCTGATCGCGCTCGGAGCTGTCGGCCAGCAGATCGGTGCAGGGCAGAAGGCAAAGTGGCAGGGCCAGGCGAGAGAGTTTCATGGCTATTCCATTAGCGCGGCTCGGCCTTCGCCGCAGTGTGTGAAGCCGGATAAGGAAGGGAGCAAAAGCGACGCCCGCATGGCGGGCGCGCAGCAGCGGCTACAGGTAGCCGCTGTGGGTCAAGCCAGGCCCAGCAGCGCCAGGCGCTGGCGCACCGAAGCTTCGATGCCGGCTTCGTCGAGGCCGCATTCGGCGAGCATCTGCGCCGGCTTGGCGTGCTCGACGTAGGCGTCGGGCAAGCCCAGGTGCAGGATCGGCTTGAGGATGCTTTCGCGGGCCAGGAACTCGCTGACGGCGCCACCGGCGCCGCCCATGATGGCGTTCTCTTCGATGGTCACCAGCAGTTCATGGCTGCCGGCGATCTCGCGCACCAGGGCTTCATCCAGGGGTTTGACGAAACGCATGTCGACCACGGTGGCGTCGAGCTTTTCGGCCACTTGCAGGGCCTCGGCCAGTTGCACGCCGAATACCAGCAGGGCCACTTGCTTGCCCTGGCGGCGGATCACGCCCTTGCCGATCTCGATCGGCTCCAGGTCCTTGTCGATCGGCGCGTTGGGGCCGGTGCCGCGCGGGTAACGCACGGCTGCCGGGCCGTTGTACAGGTGCCCGGTGCTGAGCATCTTGCGCAGCTCGTTCTCGTCGCTCGGGGTCATCACCAGCATGCCGGGGATGCAGCGCAGGTAGGACAGGTCGAAGCTGCCGGCGTGGGTCGGGCCGTCTTCGCCCACCAGGCCGGCGCGGTCGATGGCGAACAGCACGTCGAGGTTCTGCACCGCCACGTCGTGGATCAGTTGGTCGTAGCCGCGCTGCAGGAAGGTGGAGTAGATCGCCACCACCGGCTTGGCGCCTTCGCAGGCCATGCCGGCCGCCAGGGTCACCGCGTGCTGCTCGGCAATCGCCACGTCGAAATAGCGCAGCGGGAACCGCTCGCTGAAGGCCACCAGGTCCGAGCCTTCCTTCATCGCCGGGGTGATGCCCACCAGCCGCGGGTCGGCGGCGGCCATGTCGCACAGCCACTCGCCGAAGACGCCGGAATACTTCGGACCGCCGGCCTTTTTCGGCGCGGCTGCCGGAGCGTCCAGGGGCTCCAGCTTGGTGATCGCGTGGTAGCCGATCGGGTCGACTTCCGCCGGGGCGAAGCCCTTGCCCTTCTTGGTCACCACATGCAGGAACTGCGGGCCCTTGAGGTCGCGCATGTTGCGCAGGGTGGCGATCAGGGTCGGCAGGTCGTGGCCGTCGATGGGGCCGATGTAGTTCCAGCCCAGTTCTTCGAACAGGGTGCCGGGGACCAGCATGCCCTTGGCGTATTCTTCGGTGCGGCGGGCGATTTCCCAGGCACCGGGCAGGCGCGACAGCACTTTCTTGCTGCCTTCGCGCATGCTGGCGTAGGTGCGGCTGGAGAGGATCTTGGCCAGGTAGTTGGACAGCCCGCCGACATTGCGCGAGATCGACATGTCGTTGTCGTTGAGGATCACCAGCATGTTGGCGTCCACTTCCGGCGCGTGGTTCAGCGCCTCGAAGGCCATGCCCGCGGTCAGGGCGCCGTCGCCGATCACCGCGATGGCCTTGCGCTCGCTGTGCTGCAGGCGGGCGGCGATGGCCATGCCCAGCGCGGCACTGATGGAGGTGCTGGAGTGGCCGACGCCAAAGGTGTCGTACTCGCTCTCGGAGCGCCGCGGGAAGGCGGCCAGGCCGTCTTTCTGGCGCAGGCTGGCCATCTGTTCGCGACGACCGGTGAGGATCTTGTGCGGATACGCCTGGTGACCCACGTCCCACACCAGCCGGTCGTCCGGGGTGTCGAACACGTAATGCAACGCGATGGTCAGCTCGATGACGCCAAGGCCGGCACCGAAATGCCCGCCGGTCTGGCCGACCGTGTAGAGCAATTCCAGGCGCAATTCATCGGCCAGGGTTTCCAGCTCGGCTTCGCCTAACCGGCGCAGGCCGTCCGGCGTCTGGGCACGGTCGAGCAGCGGCGTGGTCGGGCGTTTGCGGGGAATCTCATGAAACGTCGTGGGCATCAGGCGAATCGTTATAGGTATAGAAAGAGGCGGCAGTTTACCTTATGCATCGCAAGCTGCCCACGCGGAGCACTGAACTTGGCCGATATGCGGCGCGTCGATCAGTGGCGCCGCTCGACGATATACCGCGCCAGCTCGCGCAGGGGCTCGGCCGCTGCGTCAAACGGACGCAGCGCATGCAGCGCCTGGTCCCGCAGCTCCAGCGCGTATTCCTTGGCCGCGGCCAGGCCCAGCAGTGCCGGGTAGGTCGGTTTATCCCGGGCGATGTCGGCGCCTTGGCGCTTGCCCAGGGTCGCGGTATCGCTTTCGACGTCGAGGATGTCGTCCTGCACCTGGAACGCCAGGCCGATAGCTTGAGCGTAGGTCTGCAGGGCCTTGAGTTCGTCTTTTTCCGCCCGGCCGCTGGCCAGGGCGCCGAGAATCACGGCGGCTTCGATCAGCGCGCCGGTCTTGTGCCGGTGCATGTACTCCAGGGCCTTCTGGTCGAGCTTGAGCCCCACCGAACCCAGGTCGATGGCCTGGCCACCGACCATGCCCGCCGGGCCTGCGGCCTGGGCCAGGGTGGTGACCATGCGCAGGCGGATCTCGGCGCTGGCGTCGCTCAGGCCCGGGTCCAGCAGGGCGCTGAAGGCCAGGCTCTGCAGGCCGTCGCCGGCGAGGATCGCGCAGGCTTCGTCGAAGGCCTTGTGGGTGGTCGGCTGGCCGCGACGCAGATCGTCATCGTCCATCGCCGGCAGGTCGTCGTGGACCAGGGAGTAGGCGTGAATCAGTTCCACCGCGCAGGCGGCGCCGTTGGCTTGCTCGGGCCTGCCGCCCAGCGCCTCGCAGGCGGCATAGGCCAGCAGCGGGCGCACGCGCTTGCCGCCATTCATCACGCTGTAGCGCATGGCTTCATAAAGGCGGGCAAGTTCGGGGCTTGGAGCGGTGAACAGGGTGTGCAGTGCAGCGTCGACGCGGGCCTGGCTGGTGGCCTGATAAGCGGCAATCATTCTGGCTGTTCCGCATCGAAGGGCTGTTCGGCCAGTTCGCCGTCGCGCTCCAGCAGGATCTGCACCTTCTGCTCGGCCTGGGCCAGGGCCGCCTGGCAGTCACGGGTCAGGCCGATGCCTTGTTCAAAGGCGGTCAACGAGTCTTCCAGCGACAGCTCGCCGTTCTCCAGACGCTCGACCAGGGTTTGCAGGTCGGCGAGGGATTGTTCGAAATCTAAGGCAGCTTTTTTGCGGGCCATGGCGGCTATCCCGGTTGACGTTAAACCGGCGCGACACTAGCAGACACCGGGGTTTCGGGCAAATGAGAAGCGCTCGCTGGCGCACCCGTACCCGGGCGCCGCGAGGCGCTCTGCGGTCCCGTGGACGGGGCGTATGGCGGATCGGCCCTGTGGCCAAGCGACCCGGCTTGGCCTTCATTTGAGCCGTGCCTGTATCAGCGGGATCCGGCCTCGGCCTCGACCGGGAACTCCCCGTTGACCTTGCTCGGTTGTACCCGCCAGGCCAGCAGCAGGGCGAACAGCGAAAACATCAGGTAGAAAGCGTTGTGGCCGTAGAGGTTCATCAATGCCCCGCTGAGCAGCGGGCCCAGGCAGGCACCGACGCCGTGGGTGGCCAGGAGCATGGCGCTCAGGGCCACGCGTTGGGGTTGCTCGATGTGGTCGTTGGCCAGGGCGACCGCCAGCGGGTAGAGGCTGAACAGCAGCAGGCCGCTGAGGCAGGCGAACAGTAGCAACCAGGAGAACGACAAGCTGAACAGCCCCCACAAAGGCACAGTCACCAGGCACAGCAGCAGCGCACAGGCGCGGATCAGCCGCGCGCGATCCAGGCGATCCGAAAGCCAGCCGAGCGGCCACTGGCCGCACAGGCCGGCGAGGATCGCCACGGCGACAAAGGTGCCGGCCTGGGCCGTGTCCAGGCCGCTCAAGGTGATGAACACCGGTGCCAGGGCGTAGAACGAACCGACCAGCAGTCCGGTGATGAATACCGTGCTCAGGGCTTGCGGCACCCGGCGCCAGAAAAAACCGATCTGCAGCGGCGCCGCTTCCAGTTTGGCCGGGTGCAGGCGGCGGGTCAGGGCGACCGGCAACAGGCAGGCGGCGAAGCACAGGGCGACGATCAGCAGCGGCTTGAAGTCCAGCTCGGGGCGCCAGATCAGCACGCCCTGGCCAAGCATCAGGCCCAGGGACACCGCCACCATGTAGCCGGCGAACACCGCACCGCGCTGCTGGTTGCCGGCCTGCTCGTTGAGCCAGCTCTCGATCACCATGTACTGGTTCATCATCACCAGGCCGGTGATGAAGCGCAGCGCCAGCCACAACCACAGCGCCTCGAACAGCAGGTGCAGGAGCACGATCATGGTCGCGGCACCCGCGCAGGCCACATAGGAACGGATGTGGCCCACCGCGGCGATCATCCGATGGCCGAACTTGGCGCCGCAGACCATGCCGGCGTAGTAGGCGGCGGTCAGGCCGCCGATCCACAGCTCGCCGACCCCGTCGCTGGTCAGGCGCAGGCCGATAAAACTGAAGAACAGCCCGTTGCCGGCGAGCATCAACAGGGTGGCGCAGTAGAGCGCGGGGAAGGTCAGCAGGGTCAGGTTCATGAAGTCGTCAGGTCGGGGCGGTCAAGGACCGGTTTCGTGGGCGAGGTGGGTGTGTTCCAGCAGCCATTGGCGAAAGCGGCGCACGGCGGCTGGGGGATTGCGGTGGTGCGGTTGCATCAGGTTCAGGCGCCCGCGGCTGGGCATGCAGTGCGGCAGCGCGCGTTGCAGGCGTCCGGCGGCGAGTTCGTCCTGCAGCAGGCTTTCCCAGCCCAGGGCCACGCCCTGGCCCATCACCGCCGATTGCATCAGCAACTGGTAGCTGTTGGTGCGCAGGGCGTGTTGCGGGGAGTGATAGGTCGCGCCCACGGCGCTGAACCAGTCGGACCAGGTCAGCCAGTCGTGATAGTGGTCTTCGACGATCAGCAGCCGGTGTTCCTGCAGCAGGTGTTGCGGGTCGCGAATCGGTCCCTTGCGGCTCAGGTAGTCCGGGCTGCAGACGCAGATCACCTGCTCCCCGGCAAATACCGGGGTCAGCTCCAGGCCCAGGGGCGCCGGCAGCTCGTCCAGGTGATAGAACAGTCCCAGGTCGTACTCGCTGACATCCAGGTGCGACGGGCTTTCGCTGCAGAGGATGCGGATGTCCAGCTCCGGATACAGGCTCTGGAACGCAGGCAGCAGGCGCGCCAGCCAGATCGAGCTGATGGTCGGGGTGCTGGCCAGGGTCAGCTGGCGCTCGGCGCCGCGTCGGCGCAGTTCCGCCGACTCGCGGTCCAGTTCCCGCAGCAGGCGTTGGATGGTGCGAAAGTAGCGCTCCCCCGCCGGGGTCAGGCTGATGCCCAGGTTGTGGCGGTGGAACAGCGGTCGGGCGAGGTTTTCCTCCAGCCGCTTGATCTGACGGCTGACCGCGCTCTGGGTCAGGTTCAGTTCCTGGGCGGCCCGGGTAAAGCTCAAATGACGGGCCACGGCCTCGAAAGGCTGCAGGCAGTTGAGGGGGGGCAGATCGACGTTGCGATGCGACATGCGGGTACCAGTCTACAGGGGGCGGGCGCTGTGTCCTGCGTCCCGCCGAGTCTCGGAGATTGGGCATCCTGCCACGCTTTACAGCGTGGATCGGGCGATCCGTTTGTGCCACTGGCGTTGATGAATCTGCCGGCCATCGAGTCGCGCAACCTGGGTGGCCTGCAGGTAGAACCACTGCGCGTCGGCGTGCAGGCCCAGGGTGCTGTCCACTTCCACCGACCAGGTGCCGCGACCGGCCCGGTACTGCCATTGGATGTCGGCCCGGGTCGACAGCGGGTCCCAGGGCAGGGTGCGGTACTGCTCGGTGCAGCGCTGGTCGACCCACAGGCCGTGATCGAGCAAGCGCATGGCGCCCAGGTCGTCGTCGATACGCACGCAGACTTCGCCGCTGGCCACGTCTTCGCTGAGGGTGCGCTTGGGGGCGGCGGCGCGGATGATTTCCAGGTTGGCCGGCGGCGCGCTTTGCGGGGCTTCGAACGGACACGCCACGGGTTCGCCGATGAACACCGGCAACTGCACGCTCTGCACCTCGGGCAGCAGGGTCAGGGTGGTCAGCTCCCGGGCCGGCCACAGCAACGGGAAGCTGGCGGTGCTCAGCGCCAGGCGCAGGCGATAACCGGCCGGCAGGCGATAACCGACATGGTCGAGGTTGAAGCGAACCTGCAGCGGCGCGCCGGGCTCGGGTGGGCTGGCCACGGCGAAGTCGTCGCGCAGCGACAGGTTCAGGGTGCCGTAGGTGATCTGCGCCACCTGACCGTCCGGGGCCACCGCGTTGAGCCGGGCGACGATCTGCCCGCAAGGCCGGTCCGAGGTCAGGCGCAGGTCCAGGCGCACATCACCCAGCAAGGCCAGGGGCTCGCTCAAGGGCTGGCTGTCGAAGCACAGCGAATGGGCGTCATCCCGGCGCTGGTCGGTGGGGCCGTCCGGGCCGAACCAGATGGCGCAGTACTCGCCCTGATGCAGGCCGGTGGTCAGGGGCGAGCAAATGCTGCGACTTGCGCTCAGCGCTTGGGCTCCCGCGCTGAGCCCGTTGTCGCTGAGGCTGAAGGTTTGCCACTGGACCTGCGGATCGGGCCAGCCGGCGGTCTGCACCCAGACGCCCGGGCGTTCGGCGTAGCTGGCCTTGGGCGGCACGGCGTCCTGCAGGTAGAAGGTGCAGGCTGGCTCGTCCATTACCCCGTTGTCGATGCCCTTGAGCCAGTGGTCCCACCAGCGCTTGGCTTCCTGGAGAAAACCGATGGCCGGGTTGGGCACGGCAAAGTGCGGGTACTTGTGGATCCAGGGGCCGAGCAGGGCTTTCTTCGGGCCGCTCAGGTGCTGCATCAGGCGCGGCACGCTGTTCTTGTAGGCATCGCCCCAGCCGCCGATGCAGTACACCGCGGCCTTGATCGCCGCGTAGTCCTCGCACACCGAGCCCTGGCGCCAGTAATCGTCGCGGGTCTGATGCTGCAGCCAGGTTTCGGCCAGCATCGGCATGGCGTCCAGGCGTTGCTGCCATTGCACCTGCCAGTCCTGCACCAGCAGCGGGTCGGGCACGGCGGCGCTGAAGTTGAGCATGGTGGCGGCCCAGCCCTGGTTTTCCATCAGCAGGTTGCCGCCCTTGTAATGAATGTCGTCGGCGTAGCGGTCGTCGGTGGAGCACAGGGTAATGATGGCTTTCAGCGCTGCGGGTTGATGGGCCGCCACTTGCAGGCCGTTGAAGCCACCCCAGGAGATGCCCATCATCCCCAGGTTGCCGTCGCACCAGGGTTGGGCGCAGAGCCAGTCGAGCACTTCCAGGGCGTCCTGTTGTTCCTGAGGCAGGTACTCGTCGGCCATCAAGCCCTGGGACTCGCCGTTGCCGCGCATGTCCACGCGCACGCAGGCGTAACCCTGGCCCGCCATCCAGGGATGGGTCAGGGCATCGCGCACCGCGGTGCCGTCGCGCTTGCGGTAGGGCAGGTATTCGAGGATCGCCGGGTAACGCCGGGTGCCGGCATCGGCCGGCAGCCAGATGCGCGCGGCCAGTTGGGTGCCGTCACGCAGGGGGATCAGGCAGTGCTCGATCTCGCGGATCGGATGGGGAAAGTCGCGGATGACGTCCATGGGCTACTCCAGTCGAAAAAGGGGCCGGCACCGGGCCGAGCGCGGTGGATCACAGCAGGCTGAAGGGGTATTCGGTGACCAGGCGGATGTGGTCGACATCGCCGTTCGAGGTTCCGTGAATGCGGTAGGTGCCCTGGCGCAGGCTCAGGGACAGGTCCTTGGCAACGCCGCTCTGCACCTGGTAGCTGAGGTCGATGTCCCGCTCCCAGTGGCGCTCCTTGTCGGCGTAGTAGCGGTAGGGGCTGCCCTGGGGGATCCGCCGGCCGTCGACATGACTGCCCCGGATGTAGCGGGTGCCGAAGGACATACCGGGCAGGCCCAGGTGTTCCAGGTCGAGTCGGTAGCCCAGGCTCCAGGAGCGTTCGCCGGGGCCGTTGAAGTCGGCGATCAACGAGGCGTTGGCCAGGTAGATCGAGCCGTGGAAGCCGCCGCCGCTCAAGGCCAGATAGTCGAAGGGCTGCTGGCCATGGATGCGTTGGTGGGCCAGGGTCACGGTGTGCGGGCCCTCCTTCAGGGCCAGCGCCGCCGACCAGGCCGTTACGGCGATATCCCCGGCCAGGGCCTTGCCATCGTCCAGGGAGCGGTAGAGTCGCAGGTCCAGGTTCAGGCTGCGCCGATCCTCGGCGTCCAGGGGCTGGTCGAGGTTGAGGTTGACGTAGTGCTGGCGCCACAGGTCCTGGTAGCGCGAGCTGTAGAGCCCCAGCCCCACCTGCGGATGCACCTGGTAGGTGCCGCCCAGATAGCTGGCGTCGCCGCCCTCGACCCTGGCGTAGCCGGCGTGGAAGCCACCGCGGTGACCGGTCTGGTTGAAGTCCCGGGAGGCGGTGAAGTGTCCGCCCTCCAGCAACAGGCCTTCTACCTCGCGGCTGCTGAAGGCCAGGCCAGTGGCGGTCGCCGGCATCAGTCGGTTGTCGGCCAGGACCAGCACCGGGGTCTGGGGCCGCAGGTCGCCGTACTTGAACTCGGTATTGGACAGGCGCATTTTCAGCGCCGCCCCGGCAGTGGCCGACTCCCGCTTGCTGCTGCCGTCGCTGTCGCTGACCAGCATCATGGTGCGCGCCCGGCCACCGCCGCTGTCGAGTCGGGTGGCGAAATAGGCATGGGCATCCAGGCCCCAGCCCAGGGTGCCCTGGGTGTAGCCGGAGGCGTAGTCCAGCTGCAGGCCCTGGCCCCATTCGCGGGCATCCAGGTCCAACTGACGATGGTCGTTGTTGCGGTAGTTGTTGCGCACCAGGCCGTTGATTCGGCTGTCTTCGACAAAGCCCCGGGATTGCGCCTGACTGGCGTGGGCCAGCACGGGGCAGAGCAGCGTCAGGCCCAGGCCGCCCAGGATCAGGAGACGGACGTTCATGGGGTAGGCCCTCGTGGCGAGTGGCTTGCCCCGGGCTCGTCCGCGGGCAGCGGCGGTGTCAGCAGGGACGGATTTTTCATCCAGATGATCAGTGCGCTGCTGGAGAGCAGGACAATCAGCATGCCCGGCAGGCCGCCCAGGTTGGAGAGCATCTTGACCCCGTCGATGCCGACGTAGGCCACCATCACCCAGGACACGCAGCCGATGATCGCGCCCCAGATCACCTTGAGCAGCGGGCTGCCGTCCAGATCGGAATCGGCGGTGACCCCGCGACTGCACAGATTGCCGATGACATCGGTGCTGGAGTCGGCAGCGGTGACAAAGGAGATGAAGGCAATGAACAGCAAGAAGGCAATGATCAGGCCGCTCGCCGGCAACTGCTGGAACACCTGGTACAGCACATGCTCCACCCCCTGCTCGTTGAGCACGCGGTTGAGTACCCCATCACCCTGGGCGTCGAAGTACAGGCTGCTGCCGGAGAAGATGCAGATCCACAGGGCGGTGAACAGCGCCGGGTAGAGCATGGAGATGTGGATGAACTCGCGCACGGTGTAGCCACGGCCGATCTTGCCCAGGAACATGGCGCTGACCGGGGCCCAGGCGAACCACACCGACCAGTAGAACACCGTCCAGCTCTGGGGCCAGTTGTCGCCACTGGCTGCGCCGGTGAACAGGCTGCGGCCGAAGAAGGTCTGCAGGTAGGTGCCGAAGGACTCGATGCCGAGGCTGAAGATGTACAGGGTCGGCCCGCAGACCAGGACGAACAGCCCCAGGGCCAGCATGATCCAGGTGTTGAAGGTGGAGAACTTGACGATGCCCTTCTGCAAGCCGCTGGCGGCAGAGAACACGAAGGTGGCGACGATCACCGCGATGATCAGTCCCAGGCGCAGCGGCGTGGTGTCACCGCCGATGTACTGGCTCAGGCCACCGGACAGGGTCAGCGCGCCGGTGCCCAGGGAAGAGGCCATGCCCGCCACCAGGGCGAACATCGCCAGGGTGTCGATCAGTCCGGCATGGCGCTTGACCCATGCTGCGCCGAGCAGGGGTTGCAGCATGGCGCCGATGGAGAAGTGGCCGCGCAGGTTGTAGAAAACCAGGGCGAACACCAGCGAGGGCACCAGATAGATGGCGTAGGGCGTCAGGGTCCAGTGCAGGAACATGCTGGACATGGCGAAATGCTTGGCCTCGCTGCTGCCGGCTTCGATGTCCAGGCTCGAAGGCGGGCCATACAGGTGATAGAGCGGCTCGGCGGTGGTCCAGAACAGCACGCCGACCGCCAGGGTGGTGCACAGGGCGACCATGAACCAGCGCGGCTTGCTCAGCAGGGGCTTGGCGTCTTCGCCACCGATGCGCACCCGCCCCAGGGGCGAAAAGTAGACGATGACGGTCAGTACCAGGAGAAAGAAGCTGCCGGCACTGAACAGCCAGGAAAAGTTGTCGAGGATGATCCGGTTGAGCTGCCTGCTCACCGCCAGGAAACCCTGCAGATCAAGGTAACTGGCGATCACCGCTGCCAGCAGAATCAGAAAGGTGGGCCAGAAGACCCAGGCTCTTAACGGATACTTCATCAGTGAGGCACTCCCGTTGCTTATCTTTTTTATGGCCAGGCGAGGCCGCAATCACAGGGCGCCGCGGTGCAACACCGCGGCGCTCCTAGATAAGCGTTGAGCGGCGTGCTCTAGCAATCGACTAATGGGTATGGGGTCATTCCCTGAGGGAATGCGCGATGGCCCCTGGCTGCCATGGGCGCAGGCCGGGCCGATTGGCGCAACGGGCATTCCAGAGCGCTCGCCGCAGGGGCCAGTGGAGGCTGTCGGCGGTGTGCGGCAAGGCGCTTGCGAGTGCTGGAGCGGCGGACCCTTTGGGGCAGATTCGTACTTGAACTAAGGCTGTTTCTTGGCGGGCGGCGGAAAGCGCCAATAGTGGCTGGAAGCCACCTTTTTCGGCGTGTGTAATGTCGCCGTAGTGGCACTTGCGCGGCGGGTTTCAGCGGGGTGTCGATTGCCTTGCAAAATCCCGGTCCGGCAATTGTGTAACAGACGGCAAATCGCTAATCTGCGGCCTTTCCGACGCCCGCAGTCGCTGGGCCGTTTTCCGAATGTTTGCAGCCGCGCCGAGGATCTGGCGCCAGGGTTTCCCCATGCATGGCAGGACGCAGTACATGCGCGTTTTATCCTCCCTTCTGCTGACCTTGCTGCTGGCCGGTATGGCGCTCGCCGAGCCCTCCGCCGAGCTGCAGGAACCCCTGGCCGGCTGGCGCTATTCCGGCTTGCTGGACCGCACCGAGCAGGACCGCGTGGCCTACCCGACGCCCCCGATCGATCGTGGCATCCAGCGCAACCGCACCCTGATCGAGGGCCAGCTCAAGGCCATCGGTCATCTGCGCCAGCCCCATAGCCTGTCGGTCAACGGCAACCCGCTGAACCTCTACACCGACGAACAGGGCCGCTTCGCCCGCCCTTATGCGTTTGGCGCCGGTTCCAACAGCGTCGAAGTGCGCAGCTCCGAGGGCAAGTCCCTCAAGCGCGTGCAGTTCTACGAAGCCAATCAGAACAAGACGCCGCCGCGGATCCGCGTGGTGCTGGGCTGGGACGATCCCAAGGCCGAGCTGGACATGCACATCATCACCCCGGACGGTCAGCACGCGTTCTTCGGCCACCCCGGCCTGACCAATGGCGGCGGCCTGGACCCGGACGGCGTCGACGGCCCGGGCCCGGAAATGTTCACCATGACCGCGCCGCTGCGCGGCACCTACCTGATCTACGTGAACTACTGGGGCAATTTCGGCAGCGGCGGGTACAACTTCGACGAAGGCAGCAATCAGAACGAGGTGATCACCTCGCAGATCAACCTGATCCTTAACGAAAACACCGTCGATGAGAAACGCGAGACCTTTATCGTGCCCATGCGGGCCATCGGCGACCTGTTGCTGGTCAAGTCTTTCAACTATTGAACATCCCGCACCACGGATGAATTGGGCTTTGTGAATCATGAGCGAAAACACCGCATCCCCGGCGGCCGGCGTGCCCGGCACTGAACAACCCGCCAGCAAGCGGCGCTGGCCGGTCCTGGTCATGGGCCTGTGCCTGGTGGCGGCCGCGATCACCGGCGTGGGCTGCAAGCCCAAGAGCACGGTGGCCGAGCTGGCCGGCGACAAGCTGGGCCTGAGTCGCCCCGACGGGCTGCTGGAAACCCATTCCCTGACGCAACTGCCCAAGGACCTGCTGGCGGTGCCTTTCCTCAAGGACACCCTGACCGAGGACTTCGTCTTTTATTACCAGGCCCACGCCGACCGCTTGGGGCTGATCGGCAGCCTGCGGCGGATCATCTACGAGCATGACCTGAAACTGCAGGACAACCTGATCGAGCAACTGTTCGACCAGCCGGCGGATGTGGCGCTGTGGCGTGGCGCCGACGGGCGTCTCAAGGACTTCCTGCTGGTGATGGACCGCGGCGGTCTGGCCAAGCTGCTGGAACCCCTGGCCAAGGTCGCCCTGGACGATACGCAATTGAGCAAGCTGGCCGAGCTCAAGGTCGGCGGCGATGCGGTGACGCTGTACCAACTGAACTACAACGCCGGCAAATCCCTGGCGTTCGCCTCTTACGGCGACAAGCTGGTGGTGTTGTCCAACCCGGGCAAGCTGTACGACCTGAGCCAGGGCGCCGACGATGAACACGGCGCCGTTTCCACGGCCGCGCTGGAGGCGCTGCTCAAGGGTGACAAGCTGTTCCCCGAGGCCTTCGGCCTGGAGGCGCGCAAGCCTGAGGTGCAGCAGCGGCTGGCGGTCAACGCCGGTGTCTTGGCCATGGGTTACCAGCGCTTCATCCCCAACTTCGCCGGTTTGCGTTTCGACATGGACGGCCAGGGCTGGCACAGCTACCTGGCCCTGCAGGAGCAGGACAACCAGCCGGACTTCGACTTCAAGCCGATCTGGCAGGCCATGCCCATGGGCGCCAGCGCCTGCGTTGCGCTGCCTCTGGCGGCGCAGCAGCAGAAGCCGCTGCTGGTCAAGCTCGGTGCCGAAGAGGCGGTGGCCACCACCCTGACCGAACACATGGCCGGTACCGCCGGGCTGTGCTGGTACGCCGACTCGCGGCTGTACACGCCGCTGCTGGTGGCCAGCCTCAAGGACAAGGACAACGCCAAGCTCGATGCGGACCTGGGCAAGCTGTTCGGTTCCATGGTCGGGGCCCGGGAAAGCAAGGTACCGGAGCGCATCTTCCCCGTGGTCGAGCAGCAGAACGGCGAGGTGCACCAATGGCAGCGCCAGGTCAGTTCCAACTTCGGCCAGTACCCGGCCAAGGAGGCCAAGGACCCGCAAGCCATCACCGGCCGCGCCTTCATGCAGGTCAGCCTGGCTCGCCATGGTTCGACCCTGGTGTTCTCCCTGGACGACAAGCTGGTGACCAAGGCCCTGGGCACCCTGGACAAGCGCTTCCCGCCCCTGGCCGACGTGGTGCCCAAGGATGTGCTGATGCCGGTGTACCTGGGCCCGCAATCCCTGGCGCAGTTGATCCAGCAGGAAACCTTCGACAGCCTGCCCCAGGACATGGAGCCGGTGTTCAACAACGCCGCGCAAACCTACCTGGTGCCCAAGCTGCGCACCTTGGGCGGTTACGGCAAGTACGCCCTGACCCTGCCTGAAGGCAGCGAGCCCAACGGTCACTGGCAATGGCTGCCGCTGCAATGGCGCGCGCTGTGAGTGCATGGCGCAAGAGTCTGTCCAGCCTTGGCCTGTTGGCCCTGTTGCTGAGCAACGCCGTGGGCGCGACCCAGGCGCCGCCGTTGGACGTGCAGCAGTCCCAGGTGTTTCGTGCCTGGTTCGTGCGCATCGCCCAGGAGCAACTGAGCCAGGGGCCGAGCCCGCGCTGGTATCAGCAGGACTGCGCCGGGCTGGTGCGCTTTGCCGCCAACGAAGCGCTCAAGGTCCACGACAGCAAGTGGCTGCGGGCCAACGGCCTGTCCAATCGCTACCTGCCGCCGGAGCTGCAACTGAGCGAAGGCCAGCGCGGCCTGGCCCAGCAGTGGCAGCAGGGCGGCGGGCAGACCGGGCCCTACGTCAATGCGATCAAGCTGATCCAGTTCAACAGCCATCTGGTCAGTCGTGACCTGGGCCAGGCGCGCCCCGGCGATCTTTTGTTCTTCGACCAGGGCGACGACCAGCACCTGATGATCTGGATGGGCCGCAACATCGCCTATCACACCGGCACCACCACCCCCACCGACAACGGCATGCGCTCGGCCAGCGTGCAGCAACTGATGACATGGAAGGACACCCGATGGATACCCGACCCCGCCAACCCCAACTTCATCGGCATCTATCGACTGAACTTCCTCACCCAATGAGCGAATCGCGTATGTGGCGTTTTCTGTTTCGACTGACTGTTGTTCTGACCCTCGTGGCCCCCGCGAGCCTGGTCAATGCCGAAGACTCGGTGCCGTCCAGCGATTACGCGGCGGTCTCCGGCGAGAGTTTCTTCCTCCTGGCCGACAGCAGCTTTGCCAGCGACGAGCAGGCCATGGTGCGCCTTGAGGCCCCGGGCCGGGATTACCGGCGCTTTCGCATGGAACCCTACGGCGGCGCGGACATCCGGGTGTACCGGATCAACCAGCCGCTGGACTTCCTCAAGCGCCAGAAGAACCTGCACCGGGTGGTCAGTGACGGCCAGTTCAAGGGCGAGGGGCTGTCCAACACCCTGGCCTACCTGTGGGACAACTGGTATCGCAAATCCCGCCGGGTGATGCAGCGCGCCTTCTCCTACGAGTCACGCAAGCAGGTGACCGAGGAGGTGCCGGAATTGAAGGTCGGCAATTCGATGCTGGCGCCGACGCCCTATGACGCCCAGCCGCAATTCGCCCTGATCCCGGGGCTGCCGCTGGTGACCCAGTTCCGTTATCCGCTGTGGCAGGCCAAGCCGATCCAGCCGCCGGCCGGGGTTGACCTGTCCGGTTCCTCCAGCCAGTTCATCAACGTCGCGCCGGGCAACGTCTATATCCCGCTGGGGCAACTCAAGCCGGGCCTGTACCTGGTGGAAGCCCTGGTGGGCAAGTACCGCGCCACCACCATGGTCTTTGTTTCCAACACCGTGGCGGTGAGCAAGATTGCCGGCGACGAGCTGCTGGTCTGGGCCGCGGGCAAGCATGAAGGCAACTCGGTGCCCAAGGTCAACGTGCTGTGGACCGATGGCCTGGGCGTGATGAACAGCGGCGCCACCGACGAACAGGGCCTGGTGCGCCTGAAACACGTCAGCCCCGAGCGCTCCTACGTGATCGGCGAGGACCAGGAAGGCGGGGTGTTCGTCTCCGAGAACTTCTATTACGACAGCGAAATCTACGACACCAAGCTTTATGCCTTTACCGACCGGCCGCTGTATCGCCCGGGGGACTGGGTATCGCTGAAAATCGTCGGCCGCGAGTTCAAGAACGCCCGGGATTCGGTGCAGCCGGGAGCCGGGACGGTGAATGTCAGCGTGCTGGATGCCGCGGGCACCACGCTGCAGAACCTGACCCTGAATCTGGATGCCAAGTCCGGCGCCCAAGGCCGCTTCCAACTGCCGGAAAACGCCGTGGCCGGTGGTTATGAGTTGCGTTTTGCCTACAAGGACCAGGTCTACAGCAGTGCCTTCCGCGTGGCCGAATACATCAAGCCGCATTTCGAGATTTCCCTGAGCCTGGCCAAGGCGGATTTCAAGACCGGCGAGCCGGTGAAGGGCAATCTGGTGCTGCTCTATCCGGACGGCAAGCCGGTGGCCAATGCGCGCCTGCAACTGAGCCTGCGGGCTCAGCAACTGTCGATGGTGGACAACGAGCTGCAGTACATGGGCCAGTTCCCGGTGGAACTGACCAGCGCCGAACTGACCACCGACGCCAAGGGCAGTGCCACCCTCGATCTGCCGGCGGCCAGCAAGCCGAGCCGCTACATGCTCACCGTGTTCGCCAGCGATGGCGCCGCATACCGGGTCAAGACCACCAAGGAAATCCTCATTGAGCGTGGCGCGGCAAGCTTCAGCCTGAGCGCGCCGCAGCGTTTCAGCGCCGTGGGTGACAAGGTCCAGTTCAGCTACGCCAACCAGAACACCAGCGAGCAGAGCAAGAACGTCAAGCCCAACCGCTACAGCTGGGTGCGCCTGGAAGACCAGTCCACCGGCGAGGGCAAGCTGGGCGAGGCCGACAAGGGCTTTGCCCTGGCCTTCGAGCGGCCCGGCACCTACAACCTGACCCTGAAGGACGAGCACGATCGGGTCCTGGGCGGCACCAGCCACTCGGTCACCGGCGAAGGCGTGAAAGCGGTGCCGGGCACCGTGGAAATCGTCCTCGACAAACCCGAGTACCAGGCCGGTGACGAAGCCCTGGCGCTGATCACCTTCCCCGAGCCGATCAACGATGCGCTGCTGTCGCTGGAGCGCGACAAGGTCGAGGCCACGGCGCTGCTGTCCAAGGGCGGTGACTGGCTGAAAGTGGAAAAACTCAGCCCTACCCAATACCGCGCACGGGTGCCGGTGAAGGACAACTTCGCGCCGAACCTGACCTTCTCCGTGCTCTACACCAAGGGCGGCGAGTACAGCTTCCAGAACGCCGGGATCAAGGTGCTGACGCCGCAGATCGATGTGGCGATCCACACCGACAAGGACAAGTACCAGCCGGGTGACCTGGTCACCGTGGACCTGTCCACCCAGTTCGCCGGCAAGCCGGTGCCGGCGCACCTGACGGTCAGCGTGGTGGACGAAATGGTCTACGCCCTGCAACCGGAAGTGGCGCCGAGCATCGACCAGTTCTTCTACCACCCACGGCGCAACAACGTGCGCACCAGCGCCAGCCTGTCGTTCATCAGCTACGACGTGGCCCTGCCGGGCAGCCCCACGGCCCCGGGCAAGGCCAACCGCAGCGAACGCGGGGTCAAGGTGCTGGAGCGGCCACGGCGTGAAGACGTCGACACCGCTGCCTGGCAGCCGGAACTGGTGACCGACGGCAGCGGCAAGGCGCGTTTCACCTTCCGTATGCCCGACTCCCTGACCCGCTGGCGCATCACCGCCCGGGCCATCGCCGATGACGGCCAGGTGGGGCAGAAGAAGCAGTTCGTGCGCTCGGAAAAAGCCCTGTACCTGAAGTGGAGCGGCCCGACCCGTTTCCGCGCGGGCGACAAGCCGGACCTGGGGGTGTTTGTCTTCAGCCAGTCCGAGCAGACGGCCAAGGCCGAGCTGGTGGTTCGTTATGCCGGGGAGTCCCAGCGTCTCCCGCTGACCTTGAACAGCGGGATCAACTACGTGGCGCTGCCGGCCATTGCCCCGGGCAATGGCGAGTGGAGCGCCGAGCTGGTGCAGGGCGGCAAGACCGTGGATGCCCTGGCCGTGCGCCTGCTGAGCAGCGCGGCCGGTTGGCAGACGCTACAGACCCAGAGCCTGGACGTGGCTGGCACCAGCACGCCGTTGGGCCTGCCGGCCGATGCCACGCAGATCCGCCTGCGCCTGGACGACAGCCCGCAAGTGCTGTTCCGTTCGGCCCTGGATGACCTGCTGGAATACCCGTATGGCGGCGTCGAGCAGACCGCCAGCCAACTGCTGCCATTGAGCGTTGCCTACCCGGCGCTGGCCAGCAATCCGCAGGTTCGCGATCGCTTGCGCCTGATGATGCAGAACAGCCGTCTGCGCCTGGTACACATGGCCGGGCCGGAAGCGGCGTTCACCTGGTGGGGCGAGGATGCCGATGCCGACGCCTTCCTCACCGCTTACGCCTATTACGCCGATTGGCATGCCAGCAAGGTCATGGACCTGAACCTGCCGCCGGAGCACTGGCAGCGGGTGCTGGAGGTCTACGCCAAGCAGGCCGGCAACACGCCGTTGCTGCAACGGGCGCTGATCCTGTCTTTTGCCCGTGAGATGAACCTGCCGATCGCCACGCTGGTCAGGGGCCTGATGGACGATCTGGCCAAGGCCGGCAGCGGTCCGGCTGACAGCGTGGACGCCGGCGGCAGCGACAGCCTGGTGATGGCAGACCCGGATTCGGCCCTTGGTCTGGCCAGTGCCCGGGTATTGACCGCGGCCCTGGCGCGGGACGCCAAGGTCACCCCGCCACCGGCCTTCGTGGCGCAGTTGGAGGCGGCACAGCAGCAGGTCGACATCAGCTCGCAGCCGTTCGCTCAGGCAATGAATCTGTCCTTGAAGCCTTTCGATCAAGCGACGGCGCGCGCATTGCTGCAACGCCTGCTGCCATCGCAACCGACCCTGGACCGGGCCCTGGCCCTGACCTGGCTGCAGCGCAGCGTGACTCAGGCAGCACCGGCCGTGGCCCTGAACCCGGGGCAGGGCTGGCAACCGCAGCAGGGCGCCAGCGGTGAACGCTACTGGCTGTGGCAGGGCCCGCAGGTGCCTGCGGTGCTGACCCTGGATCCGTTGCCGGAGCGGCCGTTGCGCGCTTCGCTCAGCTACCAGAGCCAGCAGGCGGCGGGCACGCCATTGCCGGTGAACATCACCCGTCGTCTGTTGCGCCTGGTGCCGGGCGACGAGGCGTTCACCTTCAAGCTGGAACCGGTGGGCAACAAGCCGATCGCCAGTGACGGCCTGTACCTGGACGAAGTGATCATCGCCAACGAGAGCAAGCGGCCGCTGCTGTACGGCATGCTCGAAGTGCCGTTGCCGCCGGGCGCCGATGTCGAGCGCACCACCTGGGGCATCAAGCTGGCCGGTCCTGCGGGTACGGAAGCGGCGTCCCTGGAGAAGGCCCGCTTCGAACCCGGGCAGATGAGCTACGCGGTGCCGCTGGATGCCTTGAACGACAGCAGCGAGGTGCGTCTGCGGCACTTGATCCGCTTCTCCCAGAAGGGCCAGTTCAACTTGCCTGCGGCGCGTTTCTACCAGGTCTATGCACCGGAGCAGCAGGCTCAGGAACGCACGCCGGCACTGGGTCAGGTCACGGTCAAATAACATGACGCGGTGTTGGGCCTGGTTGTGCCTGTGTCTACTCCCTGGGCTGGTGACAGCCCAGGACGAGCCTCTGCGCCTGGCCTGGAAAACCGCCCCGGACAGCGAGCTGGTGAGCCTGAGCAAGACCCAGGTGCTGGCTCGCGAGCCGTTGCCGCAGGACCTGCAGGCGCCCCTGGGCAGTGTCTGGAAGCTCTTCGTCTATGCCTGGTTGGTGGACACCGGCGCGCAAGAGCCGGCCTATGCCTGCCAGGGCAAGTCCAGGGACGAGGTCTATTGCTGCACGAGCGGTGGCAGCATCGCCCGGGACCAGGCCCTGGTCCGTTCCTGTGGGTTGTACTTCGAGCCGCAACGCTTGCAGTTGTCCAGCGCCGACTGGCGCCAGTACTGGCAGGCCCGCCATGCGCCCGAGTGGTTGCGCGACCTCGACCGCCTGCAGCCGCAGACCCGGGTGCCGGTGGCGGAGCTGTTGCAGGTGCTGGCGCAGTTGCCGGCCCAGGAGACGGCGCGCCGGGTGCTGCTGGATGTGCTGCTCAACGCCTCCGATGGCGCGGTGTTGGGAGCCTTGGGCGGGCGCCTGCGGGTCAAGACCTGGAGCTGGCTGGCGGACCAGGACCCGCAGTCGCGCCAGGGCGGCTTTGCCGGGTGGCTGGTGGACGGCACGCCGCTGTGGGTGGGTGGACGAGGCACCAGTCAGCGGGTGTTGAAGGATTACGCCCAGGTTCTGGACCAGGTGCTGCCGCAGCGTCCGGCGCTGGACAAAGGCCGCTGCGTGGAGGTCGGCCTGTTCTCCCGCTATCCGCTCAAGAGCGTCAGCCAGAATGCCCGCGCCGCCAGGCCAGGTGCCCTGCAAGGGGATTACCGGGTGGAGTTCGCCAATGGCAATCAATTGGATATCCACAGTGGCGGCGAGCTTTTCCTGCAAGCCAACGCCTCGGCCCTGCAACTGGTGGCCCGTCTGGACCGCGAGGAGTACGTGGCCCGGGTGCTGCAGCGCGAGGCCTCCAGCGAACCCCGGGAAGCCGCCAAGGCCCTGGCCGTGGCGATCCGCACCTATCTGTTGCAGAACGCCGGGCGCAGCGGCGAATGCCTGAGCATCGACGACAGCAGCAATCGCCAGCGGGTCGCGCCGCGTCCGGCCACCGCCGAGGCCCGGGCCATCGCCGCCTGGACTGCCGATCTGGTGCTGGCCGGAACCCAGGTCACCTACCATTCGGATCTGCAGGCACCGGACAAACTGTCCTGGCAACAGGCCGTGGAACAGGCCCGCGCCGGCCAGGGCTACGACGCCATCCTGCTTCATGCTTACCCGCGGGCCAGCCTCAGCCGCTGGGACAATCCGCAGGCTTCCTGCGAACCCTTGCCGGCCGCTCAAGAGTGGCTGCTGAACCAGCGTCGACGCTGGCGTCAGCCCCTGGAACAGGAAGTCGGCTACAACGAAATCAGCCAGTTCGCCGTGTGCCGCCTGAGCTTCGGCCGGCCCTACGTCGACCGCGAACGGCAACGCATCTACGTGCGTGGCGTGCTCTCGCTGCAAGATCGCCTCGACCTGACTCACGAATACCTGCACCTGGCCTTTGAGGCGCATCCCAACGGCCAGGATGAAACCTACATCGAAGGGCTCGCCCGTCATCTTTTATTGGAATAGGCCATGAAACTTCCTGCTCCCCCGGTCCTCCTGTTCCTTTGTGGAATGTTCAGCCTGCCCATGGCCCTGGCCGACAGCGGCATCCGCCTCGACACCCCCAAAGGCGGCTGGCGGACCCGCGCCGTCGATGGCGAGCAATACATTCAGGAGGTCAACTACCCGGCTTCCTCGGTCAACACCCCTCAGGGGCAGGCCGATACCGCGCGCATTCGCGGGCAGATCAAGGGCGCGCCCAAGGCGAGCAAGGAGCCGGGCAAGCTGATCGTCAACGGCGTCAGCATGCCGCTCAAGTTCGACGAGCAAGGCGGTTTCGACCGGCCTTATTCCTTCCCCAACGGCAGCAACAGCGTGGAGGTGCGCAGCCCGGACGGGCAGCAGCGCAAGCGCGTGCAGTTCCTCAATACCGGCGGTGGCGTGACCCCGCCCAAGTTGCGCGTGCTGCTTTCCTGGGACAGCGACAACACCGACCTCGACCTGCACCTGGTGACCCCCGATGGCGCGCACATCTGGTACGGCGATCGCGTGGCCCCCAACGGCGCGACCCTGGACGTGGACGTGACCACCGGCTACGGCCCGGAGATCTTCTCCATGCCGGCGCCGCTCAAGGGCCAGTACCTGGTCTACGTGAACTACTACGGTGGCGGTTATCGCAGTGATGACGATGAAGACGGCGGCCAGGAAAACGCCGTGCAGCCGCTGACCACGGCCCAGGTCACGGTGATCACCGAGGAAGGCACGCCGGATGAGAAGAGCGAGTCGTTCATCGTGCCGATGCGGGCGCCCGGGGAGCTGACCCTGGTGCGCAGTTTCAGCTATCCATGATCGAGCTCAACCCCTGCGCCTGCCCGGGCATGGCTTCATTGCCCTGAGACAATACGAGCGCCCGGCGTTTGCCTTGCAATGAAGCACCATTCATAGGCAGGGAAATGCGCAACATGGGTGCTTTTCAATCGTGGTTGAAGTGCTGTGTGGTGGCCGGCAGCTGTGTCTCCGGCCTGGTGATGGCCGCGGGCGCCGACGGCTTGCAGCGGATCAAGGTGGATCTGGTGGCGCCGCCCCAGGTGCATGCCCATGAACAGGTGGTCAGCGGACCGCCTAAGGTCGTGCAGTTCCGCATGAGCGTGGAAGAGAAAAAGATGGTGGTGGACGATGAGGGCACCACCCTGCAGGCCATGACCTTCAACGGCTCCATGCCCGGTCCGACCCTGGTGGTGCACGAGGGCGACTACGTCGAACTGACCTTGAGCAATCCGGCCAGCAACAGCATGCCCCACAACATCGATTTCCATGCCGCCACCGGCGCCCTGGGCGGGGCCGCGCTGACCCAGGTCGTACCAGGCCAGGAGGTGGTGCTGCGTTTCAAGGCCGATCGTAGCGGCACCTTTGTCTATCACTGCGCGCCGTCGGGAATGGTGCCCTGGCACGTGGTCTCGGGCATGAGCGGAACCTTGATGGTGCTGCCGCGCGATGGCTTGAAAGACCCTGCCGGCAAGCCCTTGCACTATGACCGGGCCTACACCATCGGTGAGTTCGATCTGTATATCCCCAAGGACCAGGACGGGCATTACAAGAGCTACCCGGACCTGGCCTCCAGCTACCAGGACACCCGTGAAGTGATGCGCACGCTGACCCCGAGCCATGTGGTGTTCAACGGTCGGGTCGGTGCTCTGACCGGAGCCAATGCGCTGACCGCCAAGGTCGGGGAAAGCGTGCTGTTCATCCACTCCCAGGCCAACCGCGACAGCCGTCCGCACCTGATTGGCGGCCATGGCGACTGGGTCTGGACCACCGGCAAGTTCGCCAATGCCCCGTTGCGCAATCTGGAAACCTGGTTCATCCCCGGCGGGTCGGCGCTGGCCGCGCTCTACACCTTCAAGCAGCCGGGCACCTATGTGTACCTCAACCACAACCTGATCGAGGCCATGGAGCTGGGGGCCCTGGCTCAGGTCAAGGTCGAAGGCACCTGGGACGATGACCTGATGACCCAGGTAAAGGCCCCCGGGCCCATTGTTCCGGCCAAGTGATAGCGGCCGGGGCTCAGGTCCCGGTGCCTGGTATCAGAGGTTCAGGGCGAATTTCAGGTAGCCCGGGTACGCCTGGCGCCAGTCGTCCTGAAAGGTGTGGCCCTCAGCATGTTCATGGCTCTGGACCTGGTTGCCGGGCTCCAGGGCCTGCTGCGTCGTGGCAGTGAGTTTCTGGTTGCTCTCGTGTTCCTTGGCGCCATGGACAATGACGATACGCTTGTCCCGGGCCCGGGTTTCGCCGAACGGAATCCGGTAGCCGCCGGGGGACAGCAGCAAGGCGCCGCTGTAGTGCTGCGGGTACTCGGCGATCAGGTGCGAGGCGTGCTCGGCGCCTTGGGAAAAGCCCATCAGGACGATGCGCGAGCGATCGATGCGGGTCTGCTTTTCCAGTTTCTTCAACGCCGCGCTGACCGCCCCCTGGGTCGGAGCCACCGAATGCTGGTGCCACATGAACTGGTGCTCGTCGCGCTTGAGGGTGCCGTTGATGCCCACCAGCACGGCTTTATCGCCCACAAGATCGGCGCGCATATCGACGCCGTCGCTGCCCTCGGTGCCGAATCCCGAGAGCCAGACCACCACCGGCCAGCCTTCGGCCGGGGCCTTGCCCTGGGGAATACTGAAGGCCGCAAGGCCGGCATCCTTGGCCTTGGCCGGGTAGTTCTGCTCGGCGGCTTGCAGCAGCTTCTGGTAGGCCGGGGTCTGCTGCAGGGCTTGCAGCTCGTCGTCTTCCTTGAGGATCACCAACTGCCAGAAGCCTCGCTCGCGGGCCTGATCGAGGAACTCGGCGGCGCGCTTGTTCTTGTCCATGGCGGCCAGGCTGCCAGCCGCCTGGTACGAGGCGTAGGCATTCTTCGGGTCGAGGCGGGCGGCGGTCAGGTAGTAGGCGAGGGCGCCGGCGTAGTTGTCGTGCTGGCTCTTTTCGTTGTCGCCGGCTTCGATGAAATCGGCCGGCGTGGCCTCATCCAGGTACAGATTGGCCATGGCCGCCAGGCCTTGCCAGCGGCCCTTGGCGACATCCTGCTGGTCATCGGCGTGGACGCTGGTGAGGCTGAGGGCGGTAGATAGGCAGAGGAACGACAGCGGTAGGCGGACAGCGGCCGGCAACGACATGACTGAGAGTCCTTTTTCAGTGGAAGAGGCTTCGCGCGGGTGCCCGAAACGGCGCGCAGCTTAACATGGCAGGTCGCGTCCCTCGACGACCTGCGCATTTGCCGTTGTCAGTGTTGCGGCGGGGGAGAGCTCGCCGTTCAGTCGCTCTGATCGGTGGTGGAAAGCACTTCGTCGATCTTCCAGCAGCCCTTGTCCTTGATCATCCGCACATCGACGATCTGGGTGGTGTCCGGGGTGCTGCCCAGCGTGACCTGCTCCTTGGCGCTGGAGCCCTGGATCTGCGGCTCGCTGACCTTGATCTGGGTCAGCCACTCATCCATGTAGTCCTGGGCCTTGAGGAAATAGTCCTCTTCCAGGCCATCGGGGCTGGCCATCTGCTTTTTGATCTTGGCGATCAGCGAGTCGGAGACGTACTTCTTCATCTCCGGGACGCTGTCGGTGATCGGGTCCTTGTCTTCGCTGAAGGTTTGCAGGTACCAGCTGTAGAACGCCTGGGTGACAGGCTTGGGCGAACTGGCGCAGTCGGCCAGGGCCAGTGGTTGATGCAGGGCGACGGCGGCCGCGGCCAGCAGCGAGCAGAACAGCATTCTCATGGAAGACCCCTTACGGATGGCGATAGATTTTGTAGGCAGGCTTCTGCACCCGATAGGAATGCCCTGGATAGAAACCGTGCAACTGCTTGAAGTCTGACACCCAAAGTGAGCCGTTGAACATCGCCATATGGCCGTGGGGGTGGCCGGGAATGGGCTGGATGATCACCACATCGCCCGCCGCGGGCGTCTGACCAGCTGGTTGCTCGATAAAGCCGGCCGAGGTCAGGGATGAGCCAAAGTCCTTGGCCGAATGCTTCCTGTGCAGAATCACCCCACCGCCACCGGCTTCGATCGCCTGGCGAGTGTAGGCCGCACAGCGTCCGGTGCTGCCCGCGTGGGCATGCGCGTTCAAGTGATCGATAGCGGCTTGTTTATTCCACATTCCTTGTTATCCGAGAGTCCTTGAGAGCGGCGAGTTTATGCTTGCGCAGGGGCGCCGGAAATACTGGCTAAGTGCCTTTTTTCGGGCTTTGGGGGGGCGCATCACAGTTATCGTTCAGACCGGCAAACCGCGCAGAGTCAACGCCAGCGAAGGGTGCCCTGACTGTTCAGCCTGGCTGTAGCGCAAGGGCACTGCGCGATGCCGTTTGCACTCGGTTGCGCCCCCGGTCCTTGGCGCCATACAGCGCTTCATCGGCCAGGGAGAGCAGGCGCGGCAGATCGTAGCCCTGGGTTTCACTGGTCACCACACCGATGCTGACACTCAGTAACCCTGGTTCCAGGAGAGGCAAGCGGGCGAACGCCTGGCGAATCCGTTCGGCCACCCGCACGGCGGCCTGCTCATCGGTCGACTCCAGCAAGCAAGCGAACTCTTCACCGCCGATGCGGGCAAACACGTCTTTGCCGCGCAGGGTTTCTGAGAGCACCCGGCTGAATGCGATCAGCGCCCGGTCGCCGGTCTGATGGCCGAAGGTGTCGTTCAAGCGTTTGAAGTGGTCCAGGTCGCACAGCAGCAAGGCCAGCGGCGCGCCTCGGCGCTGGCATTCGATCAGCATCCGCTCGCCATGGACCATGAATGCCCGGCGGTTGCCGATGCCCGTCAGGGCGTCGCAGAAAGCCGCGGCCTTGAGGCGCAGTTCGACCCGCTCCTTGACCATGCACAGGGTTACGTAGGCAATGCCGATCACATACATCATCGATTCGAACAACATGAACGAGAACAGCGGCACTCCGGCACCGTAGCCTTTCAACGCCTGATCCCAGGCCAGGCCCTGGTCAATCAGCGCGCGCACGCTGTAGAACACGGTGTGTAGCAGGGTCAGGGCCAGGGCAGGCATATAGGCAACTTCCAACTGCCGACGGCTGCGCCAGAACTCCAGCATGATCAGCAGGCCATAGCCGGCCACCAGCAGCGAATACACCGAGACTCGAACCATCATCGACTGGTAGAACGCCGGAACCATGCACAGGGCCAGCCAGATGCCGGCCCCGGCGAGCATGCCCGGAGCATGGGGCGAACGTCCGGAGAAGACCCGCATCGCCGTCCAGTTGAGACCGGCGCTCAGCAGCAGGACCACGTTGCCCAGCACTTTCGGTACGAAGTCCATGCCCATATCGCGCAGGCTCACCAGCACCATCCCCGCGGCGGCCAGCAGCATCATGCCGCCCAGGTAGGCCAGCGGGCGCTCACGGGTTTCCCGTAGCCAGGCGTGGAAGGTCAGCAGGCTCATGAGGAAGAAAATGAACACCGAGACGACCAGCAGGGTAGGGATATGCAGGGCCATGTCCGGGGTACTCGTGATGTCGCGTTCAAGGGCGGGGAAGCAAAGCCGCGGCCGGAAGCGGGCGAATTGCCATCATTGGGCGCGATTGTAGCGAGAACTTCCGGGCCTTGGTGGATGTTGCTGCAGGAAGTGCCCGGTCTAGCGAAATACGCCGCAGACCGCGTTGCCCTGGTAGCCGTGCGCGATCGGTCCGAGAAACATGAGCGGACCACAAGCGTAGAGATCCGAACTGATTTTCCGATTTGTGTACAGCAGCGGCACTTCGACGCCATTGATATCGTCGCCATAGGCGGTGGCGCTGTAGGACTCGCAGACTGGCAGCTTGAGTGGAATCGGCAGGATCACGACCAAGAGGGTGGTGCCGCACCACTGGCGTTCGGGTGTGCTCTTTTGTGTGTGAGTGATGACCGGTTTCATGGAGTTGCCGATGAGCCTCTGGTGAGCATCGGTTTTCGATACTTGCATGTAGGGCATATCCACCCATGCGCCCACGCAGCCGCTTAGGCCAAGGGCTGCAAGCGTGGCAACCAGCGCGCTTTTCATGGCTCGCCGCACGGGCTGCTGGAGCACCAGGCTGGGGTTCACGGCCGGTGCTTCGGGCTTGGATTCCAGGGGGGCGGCAAAGCTGCGTAGGTCGTGCATCCTGCACCTGCTGTCGAAGTGGCCGAGCCTTCCCGTACCCGGGTTTCAGGCATTAAAAAGCCGGCTTGTGGCCGGCTTCTCGGGGACTGGCTTGGTTCATTTTTGGTAAACCGCACCAGCCTTCAAAACGTACACCCAGCTCTTGCGGCTGGCTGTGGGACTGGGCGGGAAAGTCATCCGCTTCGTCGGGCGATCTGACCGCAGGAAGGGTCGATGCGCAAATGTGGGGCGCAGCATACGCATGTTCGCCGGCAATTCCCAGTGCAATGCGCTATCCAGAGGCCTTGAAGCTGCAGAAAGTGCGGGAAATGTGTTGCTGGATGCGTGATGTTCGCCGGCAAGCCGGTTCCTGCGGCAAGTCGCGGGCGCAAAAAAGCCCCGATCACTCGGGGCTTTCTCTTGAGGCTTGTCACTCGAAGCTTGCAGCTGCTTCTTAGCCTTTGTAGGCCGCAACCGACTTCAGGATCTCGGCGCGGGCCGCGTCAGCGTTGCCCCAGCCGTCGATCTTCACCCACTTGCCTTTTTCGAGGTCTTTGTAGTTCTCGAAGAAGTGCTTGATCTGCTCCAGCAGCAGGGCGGGCAGGTCGGTGTATTCCTTCACGTCGACGTACAGCTGGGACAGCTTGTCGTGAGGCACCGCGATCACTTTGGCATCGCCGCCGCCGTCGTCGGTCATGTTCAGGATGCCCACTGGACGGGCACGGATCACCGAGCCTGGCGCCACTGGGTACGGGGTCACGACCAGCACGTCGAGGGGGTCGCCGTCGTCAGCCAGGGTGTTGGGGATAAAGCCGTAGTTGGCCGGGTAGAACATGGGGGTGGCCATGAAACGGTCAACGAACAGGCAGTCGCTGTCTTTGTCGATTTCGTACTTGATCGGCGCGTGGTTGGCCGGGATTTCGATCGCGACGTAGATGTCGTTCGGCAGGTCTTTGCCCGCCGGAATCTTGCTGTAGCTCATTGGGCGTTGCCCCCGTTAGTTGACCAAATGACTTGGCCGGATTGACCAAAAAGTGGCGGCGATTATAGACACACTCCGCCACCGTTGCTACGTGCCAAGGGTCGTAGAACCTTGGTTGTACTGTCGCGCAGAGCTGTTCGGGCAGGCCTTGCGACCGGCGGTTTTGCCATCGGTCGGCAGGCGCGGCAGTGGTCTTTCAACTGGCCTTCAGATGAACAACTTAAATAGCGCGACAGGGTATTAGTGGTGCGTTTGATAGACCGGGTCTTCAGCTTGAAGTTGCTGCAGTCGGGCCAATGGATTCTGCCGATAAAACAGCTGCAGCTGTGCATAGACTTTCGGATAGGCCGCCACCAGCAAGTCCGGGGCGCTGAAGAAGTATTCGCTGGTGACGGCGAAGAACTCGGCCGGGTTTTCCGCCGCGTAGGGGTCGATGGCGGTTTCGGCGTCCGGGTCGTGGTCGAGCTGACGGTTGAGGTCGTCGTAGGCGCTTTGCATCACCTGGGCCCAGTCGCTGACCCGCATGTCGCTGTGCAGCGGCGGCAGGCCGTTGGCGTCGCCATTGAGCATGTCCAGCTTGTGGGCCAGTTCGTGGATCACCAGGTTGTAGGCTTCCCAGCCGCCGCTGGCTTGCACCCCGGGCCAGGCGAGGATGATCGGCCCCTGCTGCCAGGCTTCGCCACTGTGCTCGCCATCCCATTCATGCTCGACGCCGCTGGCGTCGCGGTGGCGCTGGGGGCTGAGGAAGTCGTCTGGGTAGAGAATGATTTCGTGGAAGCCCTGGTACCAGTTCAGGTCACCCAGGTGCAGCAGCGGCAGTTGCGCCTGGGCCGCCAGCAGCAGGCGCTGTTCCTGATGCAGTTCCACGCCGGGCAGGAGGGTGAGGTGCTTGTCGTCGAGGAACAGCACGCTGGCTTCCCGTAGCCACTGGTCCTCGGCGGCGCTGATGCCGTCGAGGAACGGTAGTTGCTGGCGTACTCGTTGCCAGGTGTCGTCGCTGACCGGATGCTTGGCCAGCCGGCGCTTGCGGCGCCAGGCACTGAGGGACCACATGCGGTTTAGCGGGTTTCGGCTTTTTCAGCGTTGCGGCTGAAGCGGCTGCGCAGTACGCCAATGATCATCGGTACCAGGGACAGCAGGATAATGGCCACCACCAGCAGCGAGAGGTTCTTCTTGATAAAGGGCACGTTGCCGAAGAAGTAGCCCAGGGTCACCAGGCCGCCGACCCAGAGGATGGTGCCGGCCACGCTGAAGGCGAAAAAGCGCGGGTAAGGCATGCGGGCCACGCCGGCGACGAAGGGCGCGAAGGTGCGGATGATCGGCAGGAAGCGCGCCAGGGTTACGGTCTTGCCGCCGTGCTTCTCATAGAAATCGTGGGTTTTCTGCAGGTAGTCGCGGCGGAAGATCTTCGAGTTGGGGTTGCTGAACAGCCGTTCGCCCGCTGTTCGCCCGATCACGTAGTTGGTGCTGTCACCGAGGATCGCCGCCAGCATCAGCAGGCCGCCCAGCAGCACCGGGTCCATGCCGCCGCCCGCAGCGACTGCGCCGGCGATGAACAGCAGGGAGTCGCCAGGCAGGAACGGTGTCACCACCAGGCCGGTTTCGCAGAAAATCACCAGGAACAGGATGGCGTAGATCCAGGGCCCGTAGTTGGTCACCAGCATGTCGAGATAAACGTCGAGATGAAGGATTAGGTCGATCGGGTTGAAATCCATGGGGGCACCTGTGGTGACAGCCTGGCTCGGCAGGCCTGTGCGATGACTCGGAGAAAGGGACTACAAGGGGATGTAGCTTTTCTTACGATTCGAAAAGTTCGGCATTATAAAGGCTGAAAGGTGAAATGCGCGTTCAGATTGTAGCCGGGCGTTTCGGCTTGCGAGGGAGGAGCAAGAGCAGAGGATTTGGCGGTTGCTGGAGCAGATAAAGCGGCCCTGAGGCCGCTTTTTTGTGGGTCAGTCATCGCTCAGCGGCAATATGTAGTTCTTGAATTCGGTGTCTTCGCGAAACCCCATGGACTCATAGGTTTTCTGTGCCACGGCGTTGTTGCTGCTGGTGGAAACCCTTAGCCGCACGGCATTGGACTCCTTGGCCATTTTCTTCGCGGTACGCATCAGGTTGTCGGCCACCAGCTGGCGGCGGGCGTCTTCGGCGACATAGATGTCGTTGAGAATCCACACGCGCTTGAGCGACAGGGAAGAAAAGCTTGGGTACAGCTGGCAAAAGCCCAGTAACTTGCTGCTGTCATCATCGGCCAGGGCCAGGTAGATCACCGATTCCTTGCGTCGCAGGCGCTTTTCCAGAAAGGCCCGGGACGAGTCCGGGTAAGGCAGAGCGCCATAGAACTCACGGTATTTGACGAAAAGCGGGGTCAACAGATCCAGGTGCTCGAGGGTTGCTTGAGTAATCCGCATGGGTAGCTCTCAACTTCAAGTGGATGTGACGGCACAGGTTGGATGACTCGGGCAGCCGTGTCCCGATGCTGCCCAAAGCGGGAAAAAAGCGCAATCGCCTTGCAACGTCAGGGCTGTGGCGGGTCCAGCAGGAAGTTGCCCTTCATATTCGCCGGTGAATCGCTGTCCAGGGTCTGTATCTGGGCCTCGTCCTTGAGGTTCACTCCCGACAGTTGCCGACGGCAGGCCTCGCGCATCAGGTACAGCAGGCGGTGGGCGGCCATGCCGTAACTCAGGCCCTCCAGGCGCACGTTGGAGATGCAGTTGCGGTAGGCGTCGGTCAGGCCGACTTTCGGCTGATAGGTGAAGTACAGCCCCAGGCTGTCGGGCGAGCTGAGGCCGGGGCGTTCGCCGATCAGGATCACGGTCATCTTCGCCCCCAGCAGCTCGCCGATCTCGTCGGCCACCGCCACCCGGCCTTGCTCCACCAGGATCACCGGCGACAGCGACCAGCCCTCGGCGGCGGTCTGCTCTTCCATGCGCGCCAGGAATGGCAGGGTGTGGCGATGCACCGCCAGCGCCGACAGGCCGTCCGCCACCACCACCGCCAGGTCGACCCCGCCGGGATGGGCGCTGGCGTAGTCGCGCAGGCTCTGGGCCGATTCATCACTGAGCCGACGCCCCAGATCGGGGCGTTGCAGGTAACTGTGGCGATCCGTGGCGGCGCTATGGAGCAGCAGGCTGTCACGGCCGCGCTCGGCCAGTTGGGCGCTCAGGCCGGCGTGGTCGAACGGCAGGTGCACCGCGTCCCGGGCCTGGGCGTGGGCGAACTGGAAGTCCAGCTGGGCGCCGGTGGGCAGGCTGGTGCCGGTGCGGCCCAGGGCAATGCGGGCCGGGGTCAGGCGGCGCAGTTCCAGCCAGGGGTTTTGCGAGTCGCTCGGATGTTTTTGCATGAGCCTGTTCCTTATCCCAACTGGGCCAGTGCCTGGCGGAACGCCGGTGGCAGGTTGTTGCCGAAGTGCACCTTGCCGTCGGCCTGGGTGAAGATCCCGGTCCTGGCCAGCCACTGCTCGAATTCGGGGGCGGGTTTCAGGCCGAGGGTCTGGCGGGCGTAGAGCGCGTCGTGGAACGAGGTGGTCTGGTAGTTGAGCATGATGTCGTCGGAGCCGGGGATGCCCATGATGAAGTTGATCCCGGCCACGCCCAGCAGGGTCAGCAGGGTGTCCATGTCGTCCTGGTCGGCCTCGGCGTGGTTGGTGTAGCAGATGTCGCAACCCATGGGCACGCCCAGCAGCTTGCCGCAGAAGTGGTCTTCCAGGCCGGCGCGGATGATCTGCTTGCCGTTGTACAGGTATTCCGGGCCAATGAAGCCGACCACGGTGTTCACCAGGAACGGCTTGAAATGCCGGGCCACGGCGTAGGCGCGGGTTTCGCAGGTCTGCTGGTCGACGCCGAAGTGGGCATTGGCCGACAGGGCGCTGCCCTGGCCGGTCTCGAAATACATCAGGTTCTGCCCCAGGGTGCCGCGGTTCAGGCTCAGGCCTGCCTCGTAGCCTTCCTGGAGCACATTGAGGTTGATGCCGAAACTGGCGTTGGCCGCTTCGGTGCCGGCGATCGACTGGAACACCAGGTCCAGGGGCACGCCGCGGTTGATCGCCTCGATGGAGGTGGTGACGTGGGTCAGCACGCAGGCCTGGGTCGGGATTTCGTAGCGCTGGATGATGGCGTCGAGCATTTCCAGCATGGCGCAGATCGAGGCAATGCTGTCGGTGGCCGGGTTGATGCCGATCATCGCATCGCCGTTGCCGTACAGCAGGCCGTCGAGAATGCTCGCGGCAATGCCCGCTGGCTCGTCGGTGGGGTGGTTGGGTTGCAGGCGGGTGGACAGGCGCCCGCGCAGGCCCAGGGTGCCGCGGAACTGGGTCACCACGCGGATCTTCTGCGCCACCAGGACCAGGTCCTGCACGCGCATGATCTTCGACACCGCGGCGGCCATTTCCGGGGTCAGGCCCGGCGCCAGGGCCCGCAGGCTCTGCTCGTCGGCGGCGTCGCTGAGCAGCCAGTCGCGAAAGCCGCCAACGGTGAGGTGGCTGACCGTGGCGAAGGCTTGTTTGTCATGGCTGTCGATGATCAGCCGGGTGACTTCGTCGGTTTCGTAGGGAATCAGCACCTCTTCGAGAAAGTGCTTTAAGGGGATGTCCGCCAGGGTCATCTGGGCGGCGACCCGCTCGCCGTCGTTGAGGGCGGCAACCCCGGCCAGGAAGTCGCCGGAGCGGGCCGGACTGGCCTTGGCCATGACGTCCTTGAGGCTGTCGAAGCGATAGGTCTGAGAACCTACGCTGTGGGAAAATTGGGCCATCTCAGTCTCCGTTTCAACGATATAGGGGCGTTGCCGAGTGCTGGCGGATCATCAGGATGCCACCTTCTTCAGCAGGTTTTCCAGGCGGTTGCCGGCAGCCCGGTGCTGGAGGATGGCAAAGGCCTTTTCCGCCACCAGACTGCCGCCTTCCAGCGGTGGCAGGCCACCGCTGTAGATGTTCGAGATCACCGTGTATTCGTAGCGAATGTCCGGGTTGCCGCTGAATTGCGCGGCGGCGCGGCGCGCCTGGTCGTCCGGCAAGCGGTAGCCCAGGTAGGCGGACATGCTGCGCGAGGCCAGGGCATCGCCGCCGGGACGCTCGCCGATCAGCACGATGATCAGTTGTGGTTGCAGGGCTTCGCCCACCGACTCCGCCAGCTTGACCCGGCCATAGGGCGCGAGGATCGGCTGGCCGATGCGCAGCTCGCGACTCTGCAGGCCATCCAGCAGCACCGGCAGCAGTTCGGGAATGTTGTGGTGGATGGCTTCGGCGCTAAGGCCATCTGAAATCACGATCTGCACGTCGTTGTATTCCGGTTGCAGGCGCCGCAGCACTTCCTCGGTCAGCCGTGCGCCCAGTTCCGGGTCTTGCAGGTGGGCCAGCTTGTCCGGGGCCGCGGTGCGCAGCTCGCGCAGGGCAATGGCGCCGATTTCGCTGGGGCGCAGGTCGACGTAGATCGCTTCCCGGGCCACCGCCAGGTTGGCCCGCACGGTGCGCGACACGCTGTTGGCCGGGCGCGGTCCGGCGTTGTCGAAGCCGTAGGTGGCCGGGGTGGATTCCAGCAGGCGCTGGAAGTCGATGTCCGACTTGCAGAAGATCCTCGGGTTGCCCCAGTTCGGCCCGCGTTCCACGTTGCCGTGGGCGTCCTCCTGGAAAATCCCCTTGCCCAGGGCCCAGCGCAGGTATTCCGGGGCCGGCGCCAGGTCGTGGACTTCGCGCAGGGTCTGATTGTCATGGGCGCTGGTGTCGAAGTAGGCGAGCATGCGGTCGGTGCTCAGGTACACGTCCATGAAGAAGTTAGCGCCGGCGGCGGTCAGCAGTTCGGTGGCCATCTGCTGGCCTTCCAGGGTCACCTGGGAGTGCAGGGTGTAGCAGGGCGCCATGCCCATGGGCAGCCCCAGCAGCTTGCCCATGAACTGGTCCTGCAGGCAGGAATAGGTCATCTCGAAGTTGTCGAGGTGGGTTTCCGGGCCGATGAAACCGGTGACGTTGTTCACCATGTACGGCCGATAGCGCCGGGCCAGCCCGTAGCACAGGGCTTCGCAGGTGGTCATGTCGATGCCTTCGTGCTTGCCGTAGGTCAGCTCGCTGCCCTGGCCGGTCTCGAAGTACATGAAGTTTTCCGCCACATCGCGCAGCGGGCCGCGCTCGGCCATGGTCTGCCAGGCCTGGTCCAGCAGTTGCACGGTGACGTCGAACTCGTCGGTCAGGGTGCGTTCGGTGCCGGCCAGGCTCTGGAACATGATCTCCACCGGTGCGCCCTGGTCGAGGCAGGCCAGTTGGGTCTTGATGTGGGAGAGCACGCAGATCTGCGTCGGCGCTCCGGTTTCCCTGCGCAATTTATCCAGGTGGTGCAGGGTGGCACTGATGTTGTCCACGGTGTCGATGGCCGGGTTGAGGCCGATCAACGCGTCCCCCGAGCCCATGCTCAGCCCGGTGTAGACCAGCAGGCTGATGCCGCTGAGGTTGTCGGTGGGATGGTTGGGCTGCAGCCGCGACGACAGGGTGCCGGGCAGGCCCACCAGGGTCCGGGCCTTGGCCGCCGCGCCGCTCTTGAGCTTTTTCGACAGCAGGATCAGTTCATGCACGTCCAGCAGCTTGGCCAGGGCCGCCGCCATGACCCCGGTCAGGGCCGTGCCGATGCGGCGTATTTCAGTGCCATGGCTGCGCAGCAGGCGATCTTTCAGGGCGCCCAGGGTCAGGTCGGCGATCTCGCCAAAGACGCTGTGGTCGATGTCGTAGTTGACTTGCATGACGCTGTCGATGCGCCCGTGGCGGTCGGTCAGCGGATGCTCGAAATAGTGCCCCAGGGTCAGCTCCGAGAGCACCTTGCGCGCCGCTTCGCGGGTGATCTCATCCGCGGCGGCCAGCCCCGCCACTCGGTCGCCGGCCTTGCTGATGTCGGCGGCGCCGAGCACCGCCTTGAGGCTGCTGAAGGCGATCTCGCGATCCAGCACCCGGGTGCTGTAGCCACGCTCGGCCGGGATGGCGGGAAGGCGGATGTGCTGCAGTGCGGTGAGTGACATGGCAAGAGGCTCCTTGGCCGGCATCGGCATCTAGTGCACGCCGTAAAAGGCGACGGGCACGATGTGCCGATGGGGGGTTCCCAGATTGATGAAGTGCGCCGAACGCTCGCGCACTTCATCGATGACGATCAGGTTGCAAGAACTGCGCCCCCAATCCGTGGCGTAGTTGCCCAGGACCTTGCCGACGTTGCTTTCCAGCAGCAGTACCAGTGGCCACTGCGGGGCGGGTCGTGCCTGCTCCAGGGCGCGGGCCAGGCGTGCGCCCAACTGTCGGATGTCTTCCAGGCGTGGCGCCTGAGCGTTGTCGAGCAATTGCAGGCACGCGCCGTCGCGACTGCTCAGTGCCAGGGCCAGTGCGTCGTCCAGTTGCTGCTCGGTGGCATCCATGGGCAGCCGGGCGACGATGGGCAGATCCTTGAGGGGCAGCACCTCGGGCTGTGGCAGAAACAGGGTGCTGCCGGAGATTTCGGTGTTGTGCAGGGTCAGGCCGTAGACCGTGGCCCGGCCGCGGTTTTCCGGCAGCAGACGACCGGCGTCGCGCACCAGCCGCGGGTGACGGGCAATCGCCAGGGCCAGATCGATGCCCAGGTCGCCGTAATGGGTGGTGCCCGGAATGGGCTCGCCTTGCAGGTGGCGATAGAGCAGTTCGCCCACGCCACCGGAAAAAGTCAGGGCCGGGGCGGCCTTGTGATCGGGGAGGATCAGCGGCAGTTGCTCGGTCAACTGGCCCAGCGGGCTGGCAAAGAACGAGCGATCACCTTCGGCAATGGCGACCAGGGCGTCGACGTACCAGTCGATCACTGCGTCCAGCTCCGCACGGTCGAGGACTTGTCCAGAGCTCTTGTGGATTGCCAGGTGATCGAGCAGTGCCTGACCGAACTCCGAGACGCCGCTGAGGCGATAACTGCCCGGCTCGAACTGCAAGTGCCGGGCTCCGATGAAATGACAGCCGCTGGCCAGCACATTGCCGTCCTGGCCCCAGGCGGCATTGGTGGTGCCGCCGCCGATATCCAGGTTGAGCAGCGGTTGTTGTGGATAAAAGCGGCTCAGGGTCGAACAACTGCCCATGAACGCCAGCCAGGACTCCAGCCCGCCATCGTCGGCGCGGGAGATCAGCACGTTACCGATCAGTTGCTCCACCCGGCGTGTCAGGGCCTGGGCGTTGTGCCGCCGCGCCGCCAGGCCGGTAATGATCACACCTGCGGAAAACAGCTGTTCCGGGCGCACGCCGGCTTGCTCAAGCCAGCATTGGATCAGGCCCTGGATGGCCGCTTCATCGATGATCCGGTCCTTGAACGGGGTAAACACCGGCTCGCCGCGAAACAGCACCCGGGGCTCGTTGAGGGCCATGCGTCCGGTGACGCAATGGCTGCTCAGGCTGGCCTGGGCAATCAGCGCGCTGCTGGTGGTGGAGCCGAAATCCAGCCCCAGCAGCAATACCGATGTGCCGCCCGTGATGGCTTGCATGCAGGCGTTCCTCGCCGCGCCGGAGTCAGGCGGTGGCCTTCTGGCCCGCAGGTTCTGGGGTTTCCAGCGCAGTGCCGCCCAGGTACTCGCCCGGGGCGATGATCCCCGCAGCCCGATCCTGGGCTTCCAGTTGCAGCGCCTTGGGCACCGACAGCCAGTAGGCCAGGCCGACGGCGACGAAACCGGCGCTGATCTTGCCGATCAGCACCGGCAGGATGATGGTCGGCTGGAAGTTGGCGGTGAACGACAGGTGGTCCCCCAGGAGGAAGGCGGCGCAGACGCCGAAGGCGATGTTCACCACCTTGTCCTTGGGCGGCATGAGGCGCACCAGGCGGAACATGGCTAGGATGTTGGCGATGGTCGCCAGCATGCCGGCACTGCCCACGGCGCTGAGGCCGATCTTGCCGCCGAGGTTTTCCAGAGGCTTGCCCAGGTATTTGCGCAGCAGGTAGACCATGGGGAAGGCGCCGGCCAGCATGATGCCGATGTAGCCGGCGGTTTCCAGGGCGCGGGTCTGGTCCT
Organism: Pseudomonas protegens; assembly: GCF_013407925.2. Classification (NCBI taxonomy): domain Bacteria; kingdom Pseudomonadati; phylum Pseudomonadota; class Gammaproteobacteria; order Pseudomonadales; family Pseudomonadaceae; genus Pseudomonas; species Pseudomonas protegens. Next base: position 4,135,833 of record NZ_CP060201.1, read on the forward strand.
GGGCGTCGGCGATGATCGGGTGGAAGCCCCAACTGCCGAACACCGCGGAGAAGGCCCCGGTGAAGTACTCGACGATGGAGAACACCAGCACCAGCTTGATCGCTGCGTCCATGGCCCGGCCGAAGATGATGAAACCCTTGATCATCATGTCCGGCAAAAAGCGCAGGCCCAGGGCCAGGGCGACGACGAAGATCAGGATCGGCAGCAAGTTGGCGAAGATGCTGCCCAGGCCCAGGGCCAGTTGGTAGCTGGCTTCACCGTTGGTGCTCACCAGTTCGCGTACCACCGGGTTGCTGAAGGCCAGGATCAGGCTGGCGATCATCACCCCGACGGGGATGGTGAGGATGCCGGACATGATCCCTAGGGCCATGTACTTGTGGTCGCGCTTGTCGAGCATCGCCAGGCCCATGGGGATCGAGAAGACGATGGTGGCGCCGCCCATGAAGCCGGTGATCAAGGCCATCACCAGGGCTTCCTTGCTCGCGGCCAGGGCCGAGGCCAGCTGATAGCCGCCCATGTCCGAGGCGATGATCATGGTCGCCGCCAGGGCCGGGTCGGCGCCCAGGGAATTGAAGAACGGTCCGAAGACGGTTTCGATGACCACGGTGAGATAGGGGATGGAAGCCATGATCCCCGCGGCCGGCACGAAGATGTAGCCGGTGGCGTGGATGCCTTCCATGAATTCTTTGCCCAGGCCCCGCTCGCTGTCGTAGATGGCGGCGAAGGCGCCGAGTACGGCGCAGAGCATGATGAGGTAGAGCACGTAGTTGCCGATCTGATCCATTGCGTTTGTCCCTTGTTATTGTTTTTCAAGCAGGGTCTGTGCACGACTGGTTTGGCGCAGAACTTCCGACAGCAGTGTCCCGTCCGGCAAGCCTTCGGCACCGGATCAGAGCAGGTGAACGGGCGCGGCGGGGCCGCGAAAAGGCCTCCCGGCGACCTGGGTCGCCGGGAGGATCGATCAGAAGAAGCCCAGAGGGTTGATGTCGTAGCTCACCAGCAGGTTCTTGGTCTGCTGGTAGTGGTCGAGCATCATCTTGTGGGTTTCACGGCCAACGCCGGACTTCTTGTAGCCACCGAACGCGGCGTGGGCCGGGTACAGGTGGTAGCAGTTGGTCCAGACGCGGCCGGCCTTGATCCCGCGGCCCATGCGGTAGGCGCGGTTGATGTCGCGGGTCCAGACCCCGGCGCCCAGGCCGAACTCGGTGTCGTTGGCAATCGCCAGGGCTTCGGCTTCGTCCTTGAAGGTGGTGACGCTGACCACCGGGCCGAAGATTTCTTCCTGGAACACGCGCATCTTGTTGGTGCCCTTGAGCAGGGTCGGCTGGATGTAGTAGCCGCTGGACAGGTCGCCTTCGAGTTTCTCCACCTTGCCGCCGGTGAGCAGCTGCGCGCCTTCGTTCTTGGCGATGTCGAGGTAGGAAAGGATCTTGTCGAACTGCTGCTCGGAAGCCTGGGCGCCGACCATGGTGTCGGTGTCCAGCGGGTCGCCGCGCTTGATCTGTTCGATCTTCTTCATCACCACTTGCATGAATTCGTCGTAGATCGACTCTTGCACCAGGGCGCGGGACGGGCAGGTGCAGACTTCACCCTGGTTGAAGAACGCCAGCACCAGGCCTTCGGCGGCCTTTTCGATGAACTTCGGTTCGGCCTGCATGATGTCTTCGAAGAAGATGTTCGGCGATTTGCCGCCCAGTTCCACGGTGGACGGAATGATGTTCTCGGCGGCGCATTTCATGATGTGCGAGCCCACCGGAGTCGAGCCGGTGAAGGCGATCTTGGCGATGCGCTTGCTGGTGGCCAGGGCCTCGCCGGCTTCGCGGCCGAAACCTTGCACCACGTTGAGCACGCCTGGCGGCAGCAGGTCGCCGATCACTTCCATCAGCACGGTGATGCCCAGCGGGGTCTGCTCGGCGGGCTTGAGCACCACGCAGTTGCCGGCGGCCAGGGCCGGGGCGAGTTTCCAGGCGGCCATCAGGATCGGGAAGTTCCACGGGATGATCTGCCCGACCACGCCCAGGGGTTCATGGATGTGGTAGGCCACGGTGTTGCCGTCGATTTCCGCGGCGCTGCCTTCCTGGGCCCGCAGGCAACCGGCGAAGTAGCGGAAGTGGTCGGCGGCCAGGGGAATGTCGGCGTTGAGGGTTTCGCGCACGGCCTTGCCGTTGTCCCAGGTTTCGGTGATGGCTAGCAGTTCCAGGTTTTGTTCGATGCGGTCGGCGATCTTCAGCAGGATCAGCGAGCGGGCCTGCACCGAGGTGGCGCCCCAGGCGTCGGCGGCGGCATGGGCGGCGTCCAGCGCCTTGTCGATGTCTTCGGCGGTGGAGCGGGGGAATTCGGCAATCGGCTGGCCATTGACCGGCGAAGTGTTGGTGAAGTACTGACCTTTGACCGGCGCGACGAATTCGCCGTTGATGTAGTTGCCGTACTTGCTCTTGAACGAAACGATAGCGCCTTCAGTACCGGGGTGTGCGTAACGCATGGTGGGTATCTCCTGGCTTTTATGCTTATGGGGGAGGGAGCGCTTTTGCGCATGTAAAGCGTAGAGCAAAGGTCGGGCCAGCGTGGTGGGAGCCATGTGCATCAAGGGTTTGCGGATGTTTCGATCAGGCGCCGGCACGGTGTTGTGACGGATCCGGTACAGGGGCAAGTGACAGTTTGTAACGTTATTGGCACAACCTGTGACCTGTGGGTCAGGCTGGCATTGCAATGGAGCAGCGGCTGGAGGATGCTGGTTCGCGTGTCGAATCTTGTCGGACAAGTCTGATGAGCATTCCTCCTTCGTAGTCGATTGCAGCCCGGCAGTGGCGACGGTATTTCGTCTGAGCGTGTCAGCGCAGCAGGAGAATAATAAGAAATGCACAGTAGTAATCACTTGAGCCGGCATGCCCAGCAGGTGCTCACCGTGGCCCAGGGCAAGGCCCATCTGCAGGGCCCGGGCAGCGATCCTTCTATCGCCCGTTCCTGGCTGCGTTGTCTTGAGGACTATCATCTGGATCCGGCCCAGGCCATGGCGCCCACGGTGCTGGAGCACGGGCGTCTGCTGGAGAGCCGCGAGCGATTGCAGGATGTGCTGCAGATTGCCGGAACCGAGATGACCAACCTGCATCAGCAATTGTCCGGCGCCGGGCATGCGGTGCTGTTGACCGATGCCCGGGGGGTGATCCTCAACTGCATCACCGCCCCCAGCGAGCGCAAGATCTTCGAGCGCGCGGGCCTCTGGCTCGGCGCCGACTGGAGCGAGGCGCGTGAGGGCACCAATGGCATCGGCACCTGCCTGGTGGAGCGCCAGTCGCTGACCATTCACCAGGACGAGCATTTTCGCGGCCGGCACACCGGCCTGACCTGTTCGGCGAGCCCGGTGTTCGATCCCCATGGCGAGTTGCTGGCGGTGCTGGATGTGTCCTCGGCGCGCCAGGATGTTTCCCGCCAGAGCCAGTTCCACACCATGGCGCTGGTCAACCTCTCGGCGAAGATGATCGAGAGCTGCTATTTCCTGCGTTATTTCGAGAACCAGTGGCTGTTGCGCTTTCATCTGCAGGCGGAGTCGGTGGGGTTGTTCAGCGAGGGCTTGCTGGCGTTCGACGGCGAAGGGCGAATCTGTGCGGTGAACCAGAGTGCCCTGAACTTGTTGGGGCACATTCGTGGCGGTTTGCTGGGCAAGCCGGTGGAGAGTTTTTTCGATTGCTCCCTGGATGAGTTGTTCAGTCGCGCCAGCATCAATGCCAGCGCCAGTTGGCCTTTGCGCACTCGGGATGGACGGCGCCTGTTCGCCTTGTTGCGCGGCCAGCCGCAGCCGGCTTCGGCGCCGGTGCTGCGCTCGCCGGTGGTCATTGCGCCGCCGCGCCCGGCTGGCATCTGCCTGGGGGATGACGGCCTGCAGAACGATTTTCGCCGGGCTTCGCGAGTCTTCGAGCGCGATGTGCCGCTGCTGATCAATGGCGAGACCGGCTCCGGCAAGGAGGCGTTTGCCAAGGCGGTGCACCAGGGCAGCGCCCGGGCGGACAAGGCGTTTGTCGCGCTCAACTGCGCGGCGATCCCGGAAAGCCTGATCGAGAGCGAATTGTTCGGTTATCGCGGTGGCAGTTTTACCGGGGCGCGCAAGGAAGGCATGCGCGGCAAGTTGCAACAGGCCGATGGCGGCACCCTGTTCCTCGATGAAATCGGCGATATGCCCCTGGCCTTGCAGACCCGCTTGCTGCGGGTGCTGGAGGATCGGCTGGTGGTGCCGATTGGCGGTGAGCCGCAGGCCGTCAACGTGCGCATCATCAGTGCCACTCACCGGGACCTGCTGGAGCGGGTGCGTGATGGCAGTTTTCGCGAGGACCTGTATTACCGGCTCAATGGCCTGGAGATCGCCTTGCCGGCTTTGCGTGATCGCAGCGACAAATCCCAGTTGCTGGACTTTCTCCTGGCCGAAGAGGCGGGCGAGCAGCCCGTGGTGCTGGACGAGGGCGCGCGTCAGGCCTTGCTGAGCTATTCATGGCCAGGCAACGTGCGCCAGCTGCGCAACGTGCTGCGGACCCTGGCGGCCTTGTGCGAGAACGGTCGCATTGCTCTGGAGGACCTGCCGCCGTTGATCCGCCACAGTCGCCCGGCACCGATCAGCGAACCGATTGCCGAGGTGCAGGAGCGGCCCCTGGACGATGCCGAGCGGGTGGCGTTGCTGGCAGCCCTGGAGCAGCAGCGCTGGCACATGACCCACACCGCCGAGCAACTGGGGGTCAGCCGCAACACTCTTTATAGAAAGCTGCGCAAGCACGGTATCGCGCGCTAAGCCCGGCCTGTGGCCGCTGGGACCGGGTTGCGCGACTGGTGCCGGCGCCGGCGAGGGCGGGCAACCTCCCGTTCAGCTAATGGGTGCGATTTGTAGCCCTCTAGGCTAACCTGCGCCGATGTTTTTCGAGGTCGACTATGCACATCCATATTCTCGGTATCTGCGGCACATTCATGGGGTCGATGGCGGTTCTGGCCAAAGAGCTGGGCCATCGCGTAACGGGCTCCGACGCCAACGTCTATCCGCCGATGAGCACCCAGTTGCAGGCCCAGGGCATCGAACTGACTCAAGGCTATGATCCTGCGCAACTGGACCCGGCGCCGGATCTGGTGGTGATCGGCAATGCCATGTCCCGGGGCAATCCGGCCGTGGAATATGTACTGAACAAGGGCCTGCCCTATGTGTCCGGCCCGCAATGGCTGGCGGACCATGTGCTGCAGGGGCGCTGGGTATTGGCAGTGGCCGGCACCCACGGCAAGACTACCACCAGCAGCATGCTGGCCTGGGTGCTGGAACATGCCGGCATGAGCCCGGGCTTCCTGATCGGCGGCGTGCCGCAGAACTTCGCGGTGTCGGCGCGCTTGGGCGGTACGCCGTTCTTCGTGATCGAGGCCGATGAATACGACAGCGCCTTCTTCGACAAACGCTCGAAGTTCGTCCATTACCGCCCGCGCACCGCGATCCTCAATAACCTTGAGTTCGATCATGCGGACATTTTTCCGGATCTGGCGGCCATCGAGCGGCAGTTCCATCATCTGGTGCGGACCATTCCCAGCGAAGGCCTGGTGATTCATCCCACCACCGAGCCGGCGTTGCAGCGGGTGATCGAGATGGGCTGCTGGACCCCGGTGCAGACCACCGGTGCCGGCGGCCAGTGGCAGGTCAAGTTGCTCAGCGCCGACGGTTCGGCCTTTGAAGTGATGTTCGAAGGCGTGAGCCAAGGCGTAGTGGAGTGGGAACTGACTGGCCAGCACAACGTGGCCAACGCCCTGGCAACCCTGGCCGCCGCGCGACATGTCGGCGTGGTGCCGTCCATGGGGATTGCCGGCCTGAGTGCGTTCAAGAGCGTGAAGCGGCGCATGGAGAAGGTCGCGCAAGTGCATGGCGTGACCATCTATGACGACTTCGCCCACCACCCGACGGCCATTGCCACCACCCTGGACGGCCTGCGCAAGCGGGTCGGCGATGTCCCGGTGATCGCCATCATCGAGCCGCGCTCCAATTCCATGAAGCTCGGCGCGCACCGTGATGGTCTGCCGGAAAGCGTCAGTCAGGCCGATCAGGTGATCTGGTACGCACCGGCCAACCTGGGCTGGGACCTGGCGGCCACGGCGGCCCTGTGTTCGGTGCCGTCGATTGTCAGTGATTCCCTGGAGGGCATCATCGAACGGGTGAAGAGCCAGGCCAAACCCGGCACCCAGGTGGTGATCATGAGTAACGGCGGCTTCGGCGGGCTGCACGGCAAACTGGCCGAGGCACTGCAATGAGCAACGGTCCGGAACGCATCACCCTGGCCATGACCGGCGCCTCTGGCGCCCAGTACGGCTTGCGCTTGCTCGATTGCCTGGTGCGTGAGGATCGGGAAGTGCACTTTCTGATCTCCAAGGCCGCGCAACTGGTCATGGCCACGGAAACCGATGTCAGCCTGCCACCCAAGCCGCAGTTGATGCAGGCTTTCCTCACCGAATACACCGGTGCGGCGGCGGGGCAGATCCGGGTTTACGGCAAGGAAGACTGGATGTCGCCGGTGGCCTCGGGCTCCGGCTCGCCGGCGGCGATGGTGGTGGTGCCCTGTTCCACCGGCACCTTGTCGGCGATTGCCACCGGTGCCTGCAACAACCTGATCGAACGTGCGGCGGATGTCACCCTCAAGGAGCGCCGGCAGTTGATCCTGGTGCCCCGCGAGGCACCGTACTCCAGCATTCATCTGGAGCACATGCTCAAGCTGTCCAACATGGGGGTGACCATCCTGCCAGCGTCGCCGGGCTTCTATCATCAGCCGCAGACCATCGATGACCTGGTGGATTTCGTGGTGGCGCGGATTCTCAATCTGCTGAACATTCCTCAGGACATGTTGCCGCGCTGGGGCGAGCATCATTTGAGCAGCGATGAATAAATCCCTGTTGATACTGCTGGCTGTCCTGCAACTGGCGGGCTGCGCCACGGTGCGGACCTTGAATGCCGCGCAACCGGGTGCGCCGGTGGTGTATTCGGGGACGCGTCTGGACCTGTATGCGATGCAGGGCGGTTGCTGCGCCATGGACCGCTTTGGCGCCGAGGCCCCGAGCTATCCCGGGGTGGATCTGCCGGCCAGCGCATTGCTCGATACCCTGTTGCTGCCGCTGTCGGTGCTGACGGTATTGGGGGTGGGGTTTCAGGCGACGGGCGGGTTGTAGTGCTTCGCCGGCAAGCCGGCTCCTACAGGTACGCGCAGGAGCGGCTTGCCGGCGAACGATTCATTTACCCAGCTTGCGCAGTTCGTCGGACTCGACGACCCGCGTGCCGCTCTGCTCTTCAAGCGCCAGGCGCCACATGGCCCGGGCCAGCTGACAGGCTTCGATGCCGCGGTATTTTCCGGGGATCAGTCGAGACAGCGGCCCGGCCAGCTGCTCGCCCAGGCGCGGTTCGATACGATCCCCCAACAGCAATGACGGCCGGCAAATGGTCAGTTGGGGCCAGCCCTGCTGTTTCAGGGCCTCTTCCATTTCACCTTTGACCCGGTTGTAGAAGATCGATGACTTGGGGTCGGCGCCCAGTGCACTGACCACTATCAGGTGGCGTGCCCCCAGCTCCCGGGCGCGCTTGCCGAACGCCACCACCAGATCCAGGTCCACCGCGCGAAAAGCCGCTTCGGAGCCTGCCTGCTTGATGGTGGTGCCCAGGCAGCAAAAGGCGATTTCCACCTTGCCGCTCAATTGCGGCAGGAACACCGCCGGATCGCCAACGGGGTTCTCCAGGCGTGGGTGTTCGCTGAGTGGGCGTCTGCTGGGCGCCAGGACGCGGACCACGGTGGGTTCGTTGAGCAGGCGATCGAGCAGTTGCTCTCCGGTCAGGCCTGAGGCGCCGGCGAGCAGGATGTGCTGAGGCGTCAAATACATGGTCATTCCCCCCTTGATACGGTTCCAGCTTAGTTGCTCTGGGCTTCCTTGTTGCCTATAGAGACACTTTGCAGCGCTTTTCGTGCCTGCTGTTTACGCAGTTGTTGCCAGTGGGCAATGACCCCCTTGGGGGCCCAGATCTGTGGTTCCGAGGCCTCGAAGCCATCTGCCTGTTCGCGTTCGGCGACGGTGGCCCTGGCTAGCTTGAAGGCGTGCTCCAGATCGTCCGTCTGGTTCAGTGCCTGGGCGAACAGGGCGTCGCCGAAATAGGTGAAGTCGGCTTCTTCCGAGCAGCCGAAGGAGACCCGGTCGGCTTGGGAGGCGGTCATGATCAGGGTCCGCTCATCCTTCAGGGCAGGGATGAAACCGCCGGAATAGCAGGACGAGATGACGATGATTTTGTCGCGATTTTTCAATGGGGCCAGGACGCTGGCCAGCTCATCGGCGGGCAGGTCGGCCAGTTCCAGGCGTGGTTGATCCAGCACCAGTTCGTGCTCGCTGGTGCCGTGGCTGGTGAGGTAGATGAACACCAGGTCGTCGGGGCTGCTGCGTTCGGCCAGGGTCTGGGCGGCGCGGCGCAGGTTTTCCCGGGTGGCCATCGGCCGGCTCGTCAGGTGGTCGCGGTGGTTCACCAGGCGGATCTGGCCATAGGCGCCGAAGCGACTGGCGAGCATGTTGCTGACGTAGTCGGCTTCGCGCAGGAACACGCTCTGCTTGCCGTCGCCGGCCAGGGTCAGGCTGTAGAGCTTGATGCCTGGGGTGGAGGCGGGCACCCCGTCCAGGGCTTCCTGCAGCAAGTGGCCCTGGACCAGCAGGGCGCTTTCCAGTGGGTCGGGCAAGAGCTTGCCGTCAGCGTCGCGAACTCGCAGGCCGTTGTTCCACACGCCGCTTTGCACGCTGCCATCGCGCAGTACCAGCACGCCACGGCCTTGATAGTTGTCGCTGTCGAAGCCGCCAATGTAGAAGCTGCCGTCACTGAGGTTGAGGCGTCCTTCGCCGCTGAAGCGCCAGTCGCTGAAGCCGCCGATGTAGTGGCTGCCGTCGGCACCGATCAACTCGCCCTTGCCGCCCAGGGCGCCTTCCTTGAATTGACCGATCCACACGTCGCCGTCGGAGTTTTCGTAACGACCCTTGCCATTGAGCTGGTTGTGTTTGAAGCCGCCGACGTAGATGTCGCCTTCGGCGCTGTTGAAGGTGCCGTTGCCTTCCAACTGGCCGTTGACGAAGTGGCCGGTGAACTGGTTGCCGTTGCCATCGCTGCGCTGGCCTTCGCCGTTGGGCTTGCCCTTGGCGAACTGTCCCTGATACTGGCTGCCGTCTTCCAGCTCCAGGCGGCCCAGGCCCGAGTACAGGTCGGCCTTGAACTCGCCGCGATAGGTCATGCCGTTTTCTTTGAGGGTGCCTTCGCCGTCCCGGCGGCCGAGCTTGAAGCCGCCGCTGTAACTGCTGTCCTTGGTGGTCAGGGTGCCTTGGCCATGGAACAGGCCCTGCTGGAACTGGCCGCGATAGACCTCGCCATTGCTGCCGTGCCATTCCCCCTGGCCGTGCCATTGGCCCTTCTCGAACTGGCCGGCGTACCAGCTGCCGTTGGGGTAGTCGATGCGCCCCTGTCCCTGGAGCAGGCCATTGACCAGGTCACCGCGATAGCGCCCGCCGTCGGGCAGTCGGGCATCGGGCGGCAACAGCGATTCGCCGTCTCCGCAAGCGCTGAGCAAAAGGGTCAAAACCAGGGGTACAAGTGGGCGCATAACGGGTTCCGGATAATTAGGGGACCGAGTATGCCGCAGCGGTGTGACTTATATATAGAGAGGTTGAGCGAAACAGCGTGAGCTGTTTCGCATCGGCAAGGTTTCAGACGAAACAGAGCGACAGGGGCTCGGCGATGTAGGCGGGTTTTTCCTCTCCGTCGATTTCCAGGGTGGCCGTGGCCTTGAGCAGCCATTGGCCGGGTTTCTTCTCGGTGACCTCGGTCAGTTCGACCTTGAGCCGTACCTTGGAGTCGACTTTCACCGGCTGGATGAAGCGCACGCTGTCCAGGCCATAGTTGACCACCATCTTCAGCCCTTCGGGCAGCACGAGGATGTCTTCCATCAGTTTGGGGATCAGCGACAGGGTCAGGAAACCGTGGGCGATGGTGGTGCCAAACGGGGTTTTTGCCGCCTTGACCGGATCGACGTGAATGAACTGGAAGTCGCCGGTGGCTTCGGCAAACAGGTTGATGCGCTCCTGGTCGATGGTGAACCACTGGGAGCGTCCGAGTTCCTTCCCGACATAATCTTTGAGCTCTGCAACAGGAACATAGGGCATTGAGACTCTCCTTGGATCAACGTTTTTTTAGTATTGGACGCAGTACTTTGCACTCCGAAACATCCACTTTAGATCATCATGGCGATCCTTCCCGGTAAACATCCATGCTTTTGGCGAATGCCGGTTCATAGCGCCTGCGTGCTTATAATGCGCGACGGGATCTGGCTGGAGAGGCGGTATGTTGTTACGCGGTTTGACATGGCTGGTGCTGTTCCAATTGCTCGGCACGGCGCTCAATCACCTGCTGTTGCCCGTGCTTCCCGGCCCCATCATCGGCTTGTTGCTGCTCCTGGTTTTCCTGGTGCTGCGCGGTGAAGTGGGGGAGCCGTTGAGCCTGGCGGCCGGCAGCCTGTTGCGTTACCTGCCGCTGCTGCTGGTGCCGCCTGCGGTAGGCGTGATGGTCTATGCCCGGGATATCGCCGCAGACTTCTGGGCCATCAGTGGCGCGCTGGTGTTGTCGCTGATCATTTCCATGGCCTTTGTCGGCGTGCTGATGCAGCGCCTGGTCAAGCGCCAGGCCCGTCGGGAGAACAGCCAATGACCCTCGATTGGCAAGGTGCCTGGGCGGCCGTGATTCATCATCCCCTGTTCGGCATCGGCATCACCCTGGGGGCCTATCAACTGGTGCTGGCGGCTTTCGAGAAGACTCGCTGGATGTTCCTGCAGCCGGTGCTGGTGTCCATGCTGCTGGTAATCGGTGTGTTGCTCGGCTGCGGCCTGAGCTACGCCGAGTACCGCAAGAGCACCGAGATCCTGAGCATTCTGCTGGGCCCGGCCACGGTGGCCCTGGCGGTGCCGCTGTATCTCAATCTGCGGCGCATTCGCCAATTGTTCTGGCCAATCTTCACTACGCTGGTGGTGGGTGGGGTGCTGGCCACCAGTCTGGGGGTGATCCTGGCAGGGTGGTTTGGCGCCGAGCACATGATCTTGATGACCATGGCGCCCAAGTCGGTGACTTCGCCCATCGCCATGCTGGTGGCCGAACAGATCGGCGGGGTGGCGGCATTGGCGGCGGTGTTTGTGCTGATCACCGGGGTGATCGGGGCGATCTTCGGCCCGGCCATTCTCGATCGCCTGGGGGTGCATGGTCCCGAGGCGCGGGGCATGGCGCTGGGCATGACCGCCCACGCCGTGGGCACTTCGGTGGCGTTGCAGGAAAGTGAGGAATGCGGCGCCTTTGCGGCGCTGGCGATGAGTCTGATGGGCGTGGCCACGGCGGTGCTGCTGCCGTTGGCGGTGTCTTTGCTGGTTTAAGGATGGGTGTATGAGCCTGGCGCTGTTTCCGCTGAATACCGTGTTGTTCCCCGACTGCATCCTCGATCTGCAGATTTTCGAGGCGCGCTACCTGGACATGATCGGCCGCTGCATGAAGCAGGGCTGCGGTTTCGGCGTGGTGTGCATCCTTGAGGGCGAGGAGGTCGGCCCAGCAGCGCCCGGCTATGCCCTGGTGGGCTGTGAGGCGCTGATCACCGATTTTCACCAGCAGGACAATGGATTGCTGGGCATCAGGGTCAAGGGCGGCCGGCGTTTTCGCGTGCTCAGCAGTGAGGTGCAGAGGGACCAATTGACCGTGGCCCAGGTCCAGTGGCTGCAAGAAGCCAGCGAGCAGCCGCTGCAAGACGAGGACGCCGACCTGATCGCCCTGCTCAAGGCCTTGGCCGAGCATCCGATGGTGGAGGCTCTGGACATGGGCAGCGAGGCCGAGGGGCAATTGTCCCTGGCCAATCAACTGGCCTACCTGCTGCCCTTCTCCGAGCAGGACAAGATCGACCTGCTGCAACTGGATGACCCGCGCCAGCGCCTGGATGCCATCCAGCAATTGCTGGACGAGCTGCAGGGCGAACTGTTCGCCTGAGCCGGCACCTGCACCGGCCGCTGCAGCTGGGGCCCGGATTCGTTAATAGGCGTAGCGCAACAGGGCATGGGGCAGGTGCCGGGTGGCCATGAAACCGCACATCAGCAGCATCACCGGGAGCACTATCCACCAGGCCCGGGCCGGCATCGGCTTGAGCGGAGCCTGCCATTGAATCAGGGTCAGGCTGGCGGCGCAGACGCAGGTCGCGAGCATCGCGCCGGCGAGGATGTCGCTGGGCCAGTGAGCCCCCAGGTACACCCGCGACACGGCAATCGAGGCCGCCGGCAGGCAACCCAGCAGTAGCCAGGTCAGGCGCATCCTGGGCGGCTGGCCGCGTCCGGCCAATACCGCCAGGGTCAGGAACAACGCAAAGGAACCCGAGGCGTGACCGCTGGGCATGCTGTAGCTGGTGAGCGGGTCGCTCAGGACTTCAGGCCGCAGGCGGGCGAAAAACCATTTGCTGCCGGTATTGGCCAGGGCGGTGCACATCAGGGTCGCCCCGGCGAATACCGCGTGGCGCCATTGCCGCAGGGCCAGAAGCAGCAGGGTCAGGACCGCGCTGGTGATGAACATGGCGCGAAACTCGCCGACCTGAGTGATCATCACCATGACCTTGTCCAGGGTCGGGTCCCGGTGTTCCTGTACCAGAGCGATCAACCCCTGGTCGAATGCCGTGAGATAGGGATAGCCGATGAACAGTCCAGCCAGGATCAGCAGGCTGGTGCCGGACATCAGCAGGGTCGCCCGGCGGTGGCGGCGCAGGCTGCTGGTGATGCTCAAACCGATCAACAGCGCCAGGCTGCCGGCGACGACACCGGCTTGTGGCCAGAAACCCTCGGGCAGCGGCAGGCGGATCGCCGCACCGGTGGCCCAGCCCGGCAGCAGGTAAGCCACCGACCAGCCCGCCGCAGCCAGCAGGCTGACGGCCATGAAACGCGGGAAGGGCATGTCGAACATGCCCGCTACCATGGGCAGCATGGGGCGCAGAGGGCCGATGAAACGCCCCACCAGCAGACTGGCGATGCCGTAGCGCTGGAAGTAGTTCTCGGCGCCGTTGATCCATTCCGGATGCTGGCGCAGGCCCGGCAGGCGGCGGATGCTCTGATGAAAGTGGCGCCCCAGCAGGTAGGACACCAGGTCCCCGAGCAGGCCGCCAAACAGACCCAGCAGCAGGGTTTCCCCCAGCGGCAGCGCGCCGTTGCCGGCCAGCACGGCAATCGCGAACAGCAGCACCGTGCCCGGGACGATCAGGCCGGCAATGGCCAGGCATTCCACGCAGGCCACGATAAACACGGCGGCGGCCAGCCATTGCGGGTGGGTGGTCAGCCAGGCAGTCACGCTGTCGAGCCATGGGCCCATAAATTCAACTCCATTGTGGTTGGCGGCGGGGCAGCGGATAGCGTTGCTTCAGCCGAGGATCAGGTAGTCGCGCCCTTCGACCTGGCCGCGTCGCAGCGGGTTCCGAGTGCAGTGGGGGGCGAAGGCGGCATCGACGAAACGGTACATCAGGTGTTCGTCACGGCCGTGGGGAATGCCCAGGCGCGTGGTCTGGATGATGCGTGGCACAGTGTTGCCGACGTCCTCGACGAACAGCGCTTCATGATCGAAACGTTTTGCATCCCAATTCGGGACTTTGAGGCCCATGGCCTTGCACAGCAGGGTCTGGCCGGCGCAGAGCTTTTGCGCTGGGCGCGGGTGACCGCTGGCGTCCGGGTTGTTCAGTTGCATCTGCGCCAGGCTGGCGGGACCGGAGAGCGGATCGAGCCAGGGGTAGCCGGACTTGATCAGCACCGCGTTGCCGGGACCCTGGGCGCTGAAGTTCAGCGAGTCGCCGCCGCGGGCGTAGTACATATAGATGTGGCCGCCATCCAGAAACAAAGCCTTACGTTTTTCTGTGTAGCCGAGGGAGGCGTGGCTGCCTTTTTCCTCGCAGTAATAGGCTTCGGTTTCAATAATGCGCGCGGATAACCAGAGTTCGCCGACCTTGTGGCGGATGACCTTGCCCAGTAGTTCACGGGCGAGCAATTGTGCGTCACGGTCGAAAAAGCCGTCAGGCAAGGCTTTGGGCGGCTGCGCGGAGGTTTGGATGGACATGGCGGCGAGGGTGATGGCGAAAAAAGTGACGCAATGGTAACAACTCCAGGCTTAATTCAGGCTGAAGCACGAGTATTTACACTCCATTTCGACCATCCGCCCGTGACCGCTGTCCGTGAACGGGCGCGACAGCTATAATCAGCCGCTTTCCTCTTTGCCAAGACCACACCAGACCATGACTGAGTCCGTTCTTGACTACATGACCCGTTTGGGTCGCGCTGCCCGCCAAGCTTCCCGGGTGATCGCCCGTGCCACCACCGCGCAGAAGAATCGTGCGCTGCTGGCGGCTGCCGATGCGTTGGACGCGGCGCGACCGGAGCTGACCGCAGCCAACGAGCAGGACCTGGCCAACGGCCGGGCCAATGGTCTGGAGCCGGCTCTGCTGGATCGTCTGGCGCTGACCCCCGTGCGTATCGACGAGATGATCGAAGGCCTGCGTCAGGTGGCCAAGCTGCCTGACCCCATCGGTGAAATCCGCGACATGCGCTACCTGCCTTCGGGCATCCAGGTGGGCAAGATGCGCGTGCCCCTGGGAGTGATCGGTATCATTTACGAGTCCCGTCCTAACGTGACCATCGATGCCGCCAGCCTGTGCCTGAAGTCCGGCAATGCCACTATCCTGCGTGGCGGTTCCGAGGCGATCCATTCCAACCGTGCCATCGCCACCTGCATTCAGCAGGGATTGGCGGCTGCCGATCTGCCGCCTCACGTGGTGCAAGTGGTGGAAACCACTGATCGCGCTGCGGTGGGCGCGCTGATCACCATGCCCGAGTTTGTCGACGTAATTGTGCCTCGTGGCGGCAAGAGCCTGATCGAGCGAGTCAGCCGTGACGCCAAGGTGCCGGTGATCAAGCACCTGGACGGCGTTTGCCACGTGTATATCGATGTGGCGGCGGACCTGGACAAGGCGATCCGCATTGCCGACAACGCCAAGACCCAGCGCTACGCCCCGTGCAACACCATGGAAACCCTGCTGGTTCATGCCGCCATTGCCGAGCGTGTATTGCCGCCGCTGGCCGCGATCTATCGCGACAAGGGCGTCGAACTGCGCGGCTGCGAGCAAACCCGCGCCATCCTCGGGGCTGATGTGCTGCAAGCCACCGAAGAAGACTGGCGCACCGAGTACACCGCGCCGATCCTTTCGATCCGCGTGCTGGACAACCTGGATCAGGCCATCGAGCACATCAACACCTATGGCTCGCACCATACCGACTCGATCGTCACCGAAAACTTCAGTGATGCCCGGCGCTTCCTCAACGAAGTGGACTCCAGTTCGGTCATGGTCAACGCCTCGACACGGTTTGCCGACGGCTTTGAATACGGCCTGGGCGCGGAGATCGGCATCTCCACCGACAAGCTGCACGCCCGCGGCCCGGTGGGCCTGGAAGGCCTGACCAGCGAGAAATACGTAGTCTTCGGCGACGGTCACGTGCGCACTTGATGGGCAAACGTATCGGTCTGCTGGGCGGCACCTTCGATCCCGTGCATATCGGCCACTTGCGTGGCGCGCTGGAGGTGGCCGAATCCCTGCAACTCGATGAGCTGCGCCTGACCCCCAGTGCCAGGCCGCCGCATCGGGATACACCGCAGGTGTCGGCGCTCGATCGTCTGGCGATGGTCGAATGTGCGGTGGCGGGCGTTTCCCCCCTGGTGGTGGACGACCGCGAGTTGAAGCGGGACAAACCGTCCTACACCATCGACACCCTGGAACAGATGCGGGCCGAGTTGGCCGCGGATGACCAGTTGTTTCTGTTACTGGGCTGGGACGCGTTTTGCGGCCTGCCCACCTGGCATCGTTGGGAAGAACTTCTCCAGCATTGCCACATCCTGGTGCTGCAACGCCCGGATGCCGACAGCGAGCCGCCGGATGCCTTGCGCAACCTGTTGGCGGCGCGCTCGGTGAGCGACCCACTGGCCCTGCAAGGGCCGGGGGGACACATTGCATTCGTCTGGCAGACGCCGCTTGCGGTGTCCGCCACCCAGATCCGTCAACTGCTGGCCAGCGGTAAGTCGGTACGTTTCCTGGTGCCTGACGCGGTCCTGGCCTATATCGATGCTCACGGACTTTACCGTGCGCCGAACTGAAGGAACGCTGCCGGCCTGTGCTGAGCGGCGCTCCAAACATACGAGCTGAACGAGTTTTATATGACTAACCAAGTAATGAAAGGCGAAGATCTGGTCAAGGTGGCTGTCGCCGCGCTGGAAGACGTCAAGGCCCAGGACGTCCTGGTGATCGATGTTCGCGACAAGCAGAGCATCACTGACTACATGATCATCGCCACCGGTACCTCCAACCGCCAGATCGGCGCGATGCTGGAAAAGGTCCGCGAAATGGTCAAGGCCCAGGGCGTGCGCCCGCTGGGTGAAGAAGGCAAGGGCGAAAGCGACTGGGTCCTGCTGGACCTGGACGACGTGATCGTGCACATGATGACCGCCTCGGCTCGTCAGTTCTACGACCTGGAGCGTCTGTGGCAGGGCGCCGAGCAGAGCCGCGCGGCCGATGGCAAGCACCACAGCCCGGAGCATGGCCACGAGCACTTCACCAAGCTCAACAAAGACCAGCAATAAGGGACGGTTGTGCGCCTGCGTCTGATCGCTGTCGGTTCACGCATGCCCAAGTGGGTGGAAGAGGGTTGGCACGAATATGCCAAGCGTCTGCCCTCCGAGCTGGCGTTGGAACTGGTGGAAATTCCGCTCAATACCCGCGGCAAGAACGCCGACGTGGCTCGCTTTATCCGTCAGGAAGGCGAGGCCATGCTGGCCAAGGTCGGGCATAACGAGCGCATCGTCACCCTTGAGGTGCATGGCAAGCCCTGGAGCACCGAGCAACTGGCGGTGGAACTGGATCGCTGGCGCCTCGATTCGCGCACCGTGAATTTCATGGTCGGTGGCCCGGAAGGGCTGGCGCCGGAAGTCTGTGCGCGGGCGGATCAGCGCTGGTCGCTGTCGCCGCTGACCCTGCCCCACCCGCTGGTGCGGATTCTCATCGGTGAACAGCTGTATCGCGCCTGGACCGTGCTGTCCGGGCACCCTTATCACAAGTAGCCCGCGCCCCTAATGTCCCAGCCGATCCGTATCAAGGACCACGAAAAAGACGCCCGTCTGGTGCGTGGCCGGGTCGTGTTCGGCGCCATTATGGTGATCTGCCTGATTGGCGTGCTGATTGCCCGGCTGTATTACCTGCAGGTGATCCAGTACGACTATCACTCCACGCTTTCGGAGAACAATCGGGTGCATGTGCAACCGATTCCCCCGACTCGCGGGCTGATTTTCGACCGTAACGGCGTGGTGGTGGCCGATAACCGGCCCAGCTTCAGCCTGAGCATGACCCGCGAGCGTTCCGGCAATTGGCAGCAGGTCCTCGACGTGATCGTCGAGGTCCTGGAGCTGACCCCGGAAGATCGCGTGCTGTTCGAAAAGCGCATGAAGCAGGGGCGGCGTCCCTTCGAACCGGTGCCGATCCTGTTCGAATTGACCGAAGAACAGATCGCCCGAATCGCGGTGAACCAGTTCCGCCTGCCCGGGGTGGAAGTGGTGGCCCAGTTGGTCCGCCATTACCCTCAAGGCGCGCACTTTGCGCATTCCGTGGGCTACATGGGGCGGATCAACGAGAAAGAACTGAAGTCCCTGGACCCGGTGAACTACAGCGGCACCCACCATATCGGCAAGACCGGCATCGAGCGTTTCTACGAGCCGGAACTGCACGGCCAGGTCGGCTACGAAGAGGTGGAAACCAACGCCCGTGGCCGGGTGCTGCGGGTGCTCAAGCGCACCGATCCGATTCCCGGCAAGGACATTGTCCTGAGCCTGGACATCAAGTTGCAGGAGGCGGCGGAACTGGCCCTGGGCGGGCGTCGTGGTGCGGTGGTAGCGCTGGATCCGAACACCGGTGAAGTGCTGGCAATGGTCAGCCAGCCGAGCTTCGATCCCAACCTGTTCGTCACCGGCATCAGCTTCAAGGCCTATGCCGAGTTGCGTGACTCGATCGACCGGCCACTGTTCAACCGGGTGCTGCGCGGCCTGTATCCACCGGGCTCGACCATCAAGCCGGCGGTAGCCATTGCCGGGCTGGATGCCGGGGTGGTGACGGCCTCGTCCCGCGTCTACGACCCGGGTTACTACCAGTTGCCCAACTACGATCACAAGTACCGTAACTGGAACCGCACCGGTGACGGTTATGTCGACCTGGATACCGCGATCATGCGGTCCAATGACACCTATTTCTACGACCTGGCCCACAAGCTGGGCATTGATCGGCTCTCGGCCTATCTGAGCAAGTTCGGGATCGGCCAGAAAGTCTCCCTGGACATGTTCGAGGAGTCCCCGGGGCTGATGCCGACCCGTGAGTGGAAGCGTGCCACCCGGCGCCAGGCCTGGTTCCCGGGGGAAACCCTGATTCTCGGGATCGGCCAGGGCTACATGCAGTCCACCCCGTTGCAACTGGCCCAGGCCACCGCGCTGGTTGCCAGCAAGGGCAAGTGGAACCGGCCGCACCTGGCCAAGAGCATCGAGGGCGAGAAACCGGTGGACCACAACCCGATGCCGGATATCGTCCTGCGCGACCCGTCGGATTGGCTGAAGGTCAATCACGGCATGCAGCAGGTGATGCACGGTGCCCGGGGCACCGCGCGCAAGGCGGCAATCGGATCGCCGTACCGGATTGCCGGCAAGAGTGGTACGGCCCAGGTGGTGGCCATCAAGCAGGGCGAGAAGTACGACCGCTCCAAGGTTCAGGAGCGGCACCGCGACCACGCCCTGTTTGTCGGTTTTGCCCCGGCGGAAAACCCGAAAATCGTGGTCTCGGTCATGGTCGAGAACGGTGAGTCGGGCTCCGGCGTCGCGGCCCCAGTGGTGCGCCAGGTGATGGATGCCTGGCTTCTCGGCCCGGATGGCCAGCTCAAGCCTGAGTTCGCCAGCCCTATCAGCGCGGAGGCTACGGCCCGTGAAGAGTAATTTTGACCGCATCCTCTCCAGCGAGGATGTGATGCGGCGTCGCGCGACGCTGTTGCAGCGCCTGCATATCGACGGCCCGTTGCTGGTGCTGCTGCTGACCCTGGCCGCCGGCAGCCTGTTCGTGCTGTATTCGGCCAGCGGCAAGAGCTGGGATCTTTTGGCCAAGCAGGCCACGTCCTTTGGTATCGGCCTGGTATCGATGATTGTCATCGCCCAGTTCGAGCCGCGGTTCATGGCGCGCTGGGTGCCCCTGGCTTATGTGTTCGGCGTGGTGTTGCTGGTGGTGGTGGACGTCATGGGCCACAACGCCATGGGTGCGACCCGCTGGATCAACATTCCCGGGGTGATCCGCTTCCAGCCGTCGGAGTTCATGAAGATCATCATGCCGGCGACCATCGCCTGGTACCTGTCCAAGCGCACGCTGCCGCCGCATCTCAAGCATGTGGGGATCAGCCTGATCCTGATCGGCATTCCGTTCATCCTGATCGTGCGCCAGCCGGACCTGGGGACGGCCTTGCTGATCCTGGCCGGCGGCACTTTCGTGCTGTTCATGGGCGGCCTGCGCTGGCGCTGGATCCTCAGCGTGCTGGCGGCCGCGGTGCCCGTGGCGATCGCCATGTGGTTCTTCATCATGCATGACTACCAGAAGCAGCGGATTCTCACCTTCCTCGATCCCGAGAGCGATCCTCTGGGCACCGGCTGGAACATCATCCAGTCCAAGGCGGCCATCGGTTCCGGTGGAGTTTTTGGCAAGGGCTGGCTGCTGGGCACCCAGTCGCACCTGGACTTTCTGCCAGAGAGCCACACCGACTTCATCATTGCGGTCATGGGCGAGGAGTTCGGCCTGGTGGGCATCTGTGCGCTGCTGCTGATCTACCTGCTGTTGATCGGGCGCGGGCTGGTGATCACCGCCCAGGCGCAGACGCTGTTCGGCAAGTTGCTCGCGGGCAGCCTGACCATGACGTTTTTTGTTTACGTTTTCGTCAACATCGGTATGGTCAGTGGCTTGTTGCCGGTGGTGGGAGTGCCGTTGCCGTTCATTAGCTACGGAGGAACTTCGCTGGTGACACTACTGTCAGCGTTTGGGGTTTTGATGTCGATCCATACCCATCGCAAGTGGATCGCGCAGGTTTGATTAAGGTGAAGAATTCAATGCAAGCAATGCGTGGCTGGGCCGCTCGGTATGCGCCGTGGGTCGGTCTGGTAAGCATCCTGGGTGCAGCGCAAACCGCGTTCGCCGGTGATTACGAAGGTTCGCCGCAAGTGGCCGAATTCGTTGGCGAAATGACCCGGGACTATGGCTTTGCCGGGGAACAGCTGATGGGCGTGTTCCGCGAGGCCGAGCGCAAGCAGTCGATTCTTGACGCCATTTCCCGGCCTGCCGAGCGGGTCAAGCAGTGGAAGGAATACCGGCCGATGTTCATCACCGATGCGCGCATTGCGCGCGGGGTGGATTTCTGGCGTCAGCATGAGGCGGTCCTGGCCCGAGCCGAGCAGGAATACGGCGTGCCGGCCCAGGTCATAGTGTCGATCATCGGCGTTGAAACCTTTTTCGGCCGCAATACCGGGAATTACCGTGTAATCGACGCATTATCGACCCTTGGGTTCGATTATCCGCCGCGGGCCGAGTTCTTCCGCAAGGAGCTGCGCGAGTTCCTGCTGCTGGCCCGCGAAGAGCAGCTTGATCCGCTGAGTCTCAAGGGGTCCTACGCCGGGGCCATGGGCCTGCCACAGTTCATGCCCAGCAGTTTCCGCGCC
The DNA here is from genome assembly GCF_013407925.2 of Pseudomonas protegens. Lineage (NCBI taxonomy): Bacteria > Pseudomonadati > Pseudomonadota > Gammaproteobacteria > Pseudomonadales > Pseudomonadaceae > Pseudomonas > Pseudomonas protegens. Next base: position 4,156,675 of record NZ_CP060201.1, read on the forward strand.
TATGCGGTGGATTTTGACGGTGATGGGCACATCAATATCTGGACCAACCCGGACGATGCCATTGGCAGCGTGGCCAGCTACTTCAAGCGCCATGGCTGGGTCGCCGGCGAACCGGTGGTCAGTCGCGCCGATGTGCGTGGCGATCGCGTGGACGAAGGCCTGACCACGGGCATCGAGCCGACCAAGACGGTGGGGGAGTTGCGAGCCCTAGGCTGGTCGAGTCATGATGCGCTGCGCGATGATATGCCGGTCACCGCTTTCCGCCTGGAAGGTGACAATGGCCCGGAATATTGGATGGGTCTGAAGAATTTTTACGCGATCACTCGCTATAACCGCAGCGTGATGTATGCCATGGCCGTACATCAGTTGTCTGAACAGCTGGTCCAAGCACGGGGCGTCAAGTAATGCTGGCAATGCCAATCCGCAAACCCCTGAAGCTGCTGGCTTTTGCCGCGTTGTCCTTGCTGGTGGTCAGTTGCTCGACGAGCCGCTCGCCGCAGCAGAAATCTTCGAATGCCGTGCGTTCCATGCCGGGGCTGGACGTCAACCGTGCCCACAAGGATGGCGCGCCCTGGTGGGATGTCGACGTTTCGCGGATCCCCGATGCGACTCCGACCCTGCATACCGGCCCGTACAAGGCCAATCCTTACACGGTACTGGGCAAGACCTACTTCCCGATCCAGGAGTCGAAGAACTACGTGGCTTCCGGCACGGCCTCCTGGTACGGCACCAAGTTCCATGGCCAGAACACTGCCAATGGCGAGGTCTATGACCTGTACGGCATGAGCGCCGCGCACAAGACCCTGCCATTGCCCAGTTACGTCAGGGTCACCAACCTGGACAACAACCGCAGCGTGATCCTGCGGGTCAACGACCGCGGTCCGTTCTATTCCGACCGGATCATCGACCTGTCCTACGCGGCGGCGAAGAAACTCGGTTATGCCGAAACCGGCACTGCCCGGGTCAAGGTCGAGGGCATCGATCCGCAGCAATGGTGGGCCCAGCGTGGCCGTCCGGCGCCGTTGATGCTCAACGAGCCGCAAGTGGCGCAAAATAGCGCGCCGGTGGTCACGGCCTCGACCGGCACTGTCGAACAATGGACGCCGCCGCCCCAGCAACACGCCGCTGCGGTGGTCCCGGTACAAGTGAAGAACACCGCTCCAGCGGGCTCCGGGCAGTATCTGCAGGTGGGCGCCTTCGCCAACCCGGACGCTGCCGAGCTGTTGCGGTCGAAATTGAGCAGCATGGTGAGCGCCCCGGTGTTCATCAGCTCGATCGTGCGCAACCAGCAGACGCTGCATCGGGTCCGCCTGGGGCCGTTCGGCACGCCGGGTGAGGCCCAGCAAGCGCAGAACAGCGTGCGCTTGGCTAACCTGGGGCAGCCCAGCGTGGTCACTGCCGAGTAAGAACATTGAAGATTGAAGGTCCGCTCGCGGTATTGGGGGGCGGACCCTGGTTGTTGGCTCGTCGAACAACAAAAGCCCGGCAAGGGTCAGTGAGTGAACAACTGAATACGCGACAGCCCTTTAGAAGGCTGTCTGAAATAGTTTTGCCCTCCCGGGCAAGTTTCCATTAGCAACTTCGAGAGACGGATGAACATCACCACCTTTGCCAAACGCCTGTGCCTGCTTGTCCCGCTGATCATCACGCCCGCCGCCTGGGCGGTCGAAGCGATGCCGTCGCCACCGCAACTGGCCGCCAAATCCTATGTGCTCATGGACGCCAGCAGCGGTAACGTGCTGGTGGAGAACAATGGTGACCAGCGCCTGCCTCCGGCCAGCCTGACCAAGCTGATGACCGCCTACATCGCGACCCTGGAGATCCGTCGCGGTCAGATCGGCGAGAACGATCCGGTGACCGTCAGCGAGAACGCCTGGCGCACCGGCGGTTCGCGGATGTTCATCAAGGTGGGATCGCAGGTGACCGTCAGCGATCTGCTGCACGGGATCATCATCCAGTCGGGTAACGACGCCAGCGTCGCGGTTTCCGAGCACATCGCCGGCAGCGAAGACGCCTTCGCCGACATGATGAACAAGACCGCGGCCGACCTGGGCATGAGCAACAGCCACTTCATGAACCCTACCGGTCTGCCGAATCCCGAGCACTATTCGTCGGCTCACGACATGGCGGTGCTGGCGCGGGCGATCATCCACGAAGACCCGGCTCACTACGCCATCTATTCGCAGAAAGAGTTCTTCTGGAACGGTATCAAGCAACCCAACCGTAACCTCTTGCTGTGGCGCGACAAGACCGTCGACGGTCTGAAAACCGGCCACACTGACGAGGCCGGCTATTGCATGGTGTCCTCGGCCGTGCGTGATGGCATGCGTCTGATCGCCGTGGTGTTCGGCACCAACAGCGAACAGGCTCGCGCCGCCGAAACCCAGAAGCTGCTGACCTATGGCTTCCGCTTCTTCGAAACCCAGACCTTCTACCAGAAGGGCACCGAACTGGCCCAGGCCCAGGTCTGGAAGGGCACCACTCATCAGGTCAAGGCCGGTCTGGCCGAAGATCTGACCATGACCATGCCTAAAGGCCAGCTGAAGAAACTCGCTGCCAGCATGACCATGAACCCGCAACTGGTTGCGCCGATCGCCAAGGGCGACGTGATTGGTAAAGTCGAAGTGAAGCTGGACGATAAGGTGGTGCACAGCGCCGACCTGATCGCTCTGGAAGCGGTCGACGAAGGTGGTATCTTCCGCCGCATGTGGGATAGCATCCGCCTATTCTTCTACGGTTTGTTCAACTGATATTGTCGACCTGCGTGGCCCTCGCTCCGAAGTGGAGTGGGGGTCATGTCCGTCGCCACGGCTTACGAGGCCGTTACTGCCATGACAGACACTGACGTTAAGTCGCACAAGATTGAATTTCCCGTCGATGACTATCCGATCAAGGTGATCGGTGACACGGTTGTCGGCTTCAAGGACACCGTGATCGAGATCCTTGCCAAGTACGCCACCCTGGACATCAAGTCCCTGGCCGAGCGTCAGAGCAGCAACGGCAAGTACACCACGGTACAACTGCACATCACCGCCACCGGCGAAGACCAACTGCGTGATATCAATAGTGCCCTGCGTGCTACCGGTGTCGTCCACATGGTGCTGTGATGCCGCAAACGCTGGGCTTTCGTGAGCTTGGCCTGATGGCCTACGAGCCGGTCTGGCAGGCCATGCAGCGCTTTACCAACGAACGCGGCACCAGCGCACCGGACGAAGTCTGGCTGGTGCAGCATCCCCCGGTCTTCACCCAGGGCCAGGCGGGCAAGGCCGAGCATCTGTTGCTGCCGGGAGATATTCCGGTGGTGCAGGCCGATCGCGGCGGACAGGTGACTTATCACGGTCCGGGCCAGTTGGTGGCCTACTTGCTGCTGGATGTACGCAGGCTGGGTTTCGGTGTGCGTGATCTGGTCAGCCGCATGGAGCAATGCCTGGTGGAGTTGTTGGCCAGCTATGGCGTGCCGGCGGCGGCCAAGCCCGATGCACCGGGGGTCTACGTCGACGGGGCGAAAATTGCCTCGTTGGGCCTGCGCATCCGCCACGGATGCTCCTTTCACGGCCTGGCCTTGAACGTAGACATGGATTTGCAGCCGTTTCGACGGATTAACCCCTGTGGTTATGCCGGGTTGGCGATGACCCAACTGAGCGACCATGCAGGGCCGATTGAATTTGCCGAGGTAAGTGCCCGGCTGCGCGCGCAGCTCGTCAAACACCTCGACTATGCTGAGCAGACGACCCTAACGGGCGGAATCGACTGATATGACTACTGCGCAAGACGCTGTTGAAACCCTGATCCCGACGCTGGATGTTTCCGAGCGGGCGGCCCGTCCGAAAGTTGAAACCGGCGTCAAATTGCGCGGTGCGGAGAAGGTCGCGCGCATTCCGGTGAAGATCATTCCGACCACCGAGTTGCCGAAGAAGCCGGACTGGATCCGTGTGCGCATCCCGGTCTCCCCGGAGGTTGACCGGATCAAGCAACTGCTGCGCAAGCACAAGTTGCACAGCGTCTGCGAAGAAGCATCCTGCCCGAACCTGGGCGAATGTTTCTCCGGCGGTACTGCGACCTTCATGATTATGGGCGACATCTGCACCCGTCGCTGCCCGTTCTGTGACGTTGGCCACGGCCGTCCAAAGCCGTTGGATGTCGATGAGCCGATGAACCTGGCGGTGGCCATCGCCGATCTGCGCCTGAAGTACGTGGTGATCACCTCGGTGGACCGCGATGACCTGCGTGACGGCGGTGCCCAGCACTTTGCCGACTGCATTCGCGAGATTCGCAAGCTGTCGCCGAACGTGCAGCTGGAAACCCTGGTTCCCGACTATCGCGGTCGCATGGACGTCGCCCTGGAAATCACCGCCGCCACGCCGCCGGATGTGTTCAACCACAACCTGGAAACCGTGCCACGCCTGTACAAGGCGGCGCGTCCAGGCTCGGACTACCAGTGGTCGCTGACCCTGCTGCAGAAGTTCAAGCAACTGGTGCCCCATGTACCGACCAAGTCCGGCCTGATGCTGGGTCTGGGCGAAACCGACGACGAAGTCATCGAAGTCATGAAGCGCATGCGTGAGCACGACATCGACATGCTGACCCTCGGCCAGTACCTGCAGCCGTCGCGCAACCACCTGCCGGTTCAACGCTTCGTGCACCCGGACACCTTCGCCTGGTTTGCCGAGGAAGGTTACAAGATGGGTTTCAAGAACGTCGCTTCCGGTCCGCTGGTACGTTCCTCGTATCACGCCGATGAACAAGCGAAGCTGGCCAAGGAAGGCCTGGTTTCCTGATCACCCCGCCCGCAAGGCTCAGGCCTTGCGGGCAACTTTGCCGCTGTTGGGCGCGTCTTGTGCGTTCCGTCTCCGTTGTATTCTCCGTGGTTGATTTCCCCTCTTCTGTTTAGTGGCATTCATGGCTACTGTGCTGGGGTGAATTCACACAGGGAGAACCTGCATGCCCATCCAACCCACTGTTGCCCTTCATGCTCATCTGCCGGTGCCGGCATTGGCGGCGGAAGGCGTCATTGGCCTTATCGCCCCCGCAGGTCCCGCAGCGCTGGATGCCGAAAAAGCCTGCCAATGGATGCGTTCCCGGGGCTATACGCTGCGGATCTTTCCTGGTGTGGGTCAACAGGAGGGTTACCTGGCAGGCAGTGATCAGGTCCGTCTCGACGACTTGCACGAGGCTTTTTCCGATAGCGAGATCGACGCCATTGTCTGTCTGCGTGGGGGCTATGGCAGTCCGCGCTTGCTGGACAAGATCGACTTCGAGCTGTTGCGACGCCATCCCAAGCCATTTGTCGGCTACAGCGACATCACCGCCCTGCACCTGGCGATCAATCTTTATGCGGGCTTTGTCAGCTTTCATGGACCGATGCTCAATGCCGACCTGCTGGGCGGCAAGCAGGCGCCCACTGAGGCGTCGTTTTTCAACATGCTCAGAGGGCAGGTCAAGAGCGGCAGCCTGCTCCCCCATCCGGTAGCCTTTCCCTTGACCACGGTGGAGCCGGGTATCGCCCAAGGGCCACTGGTGGGCGGCAATCTGTCGATGATTGCCAGTACCTTGGGCACGCCTTACGAAATCAATACCGGCGGCATCATTCTGTTTATCGAAGACGTCAACGAGCCGCTGTACCGCATCGACCGCTTGCTCAATCACCTGCGCCTGGCCGGCAAGCTGGAGGGGCTGCGCGGGGTTTTGGTCGGGGATGTGGCCGGTGTGGATTTCACCGCGTTGTGCGCGTTGCTCAAGCAGGTCTTTGAGCCCTTGCGGATTCCGGTGCTGGCGGGATGGCGCAGTGGTCATTGCGATCCGAACCTGACCTTGCCGATGGGCGCGCAGGTCAAGCTGGATGCAGGGGCCAGGGAGTTGACCCTGGCTCAGGACGTGGTGTTCAGGTGAGGGGCGTGCGAAGGAGCCGGCTCCTTCGCTAATGCTTGCCTAGCGGTTGCGCAGGCTTTCCAGCAGCTTGTGGCTCGGGTAGCCATCTGCGGGCCAGCCCAATGCCTGCTGAGCACTGCGAATGGCCTTGCGGGTATTGGCGCCGATGATGCCGTCGGGGTTGCCAGCGTCATATTGGTGGGTGCTGAGCAGGGTCTGCAATTCGATGCGTTCGGAGCGGCTCAGGGGCAGATCGTCCTTGGGCCAACTGCCATTGATCTGGCCAGCGCCGCCAAACCGCTCGGACAGCAGATTGACTGCCAGGGCGTAGGACGATGAGTTGTTGTATTTGAGCACTGCCCGGAAGTTATCCAGAATCAGGAACGCCGGCCCTCGGTAACCCGCAGGCAACAGCAATGAAGCGGACAATTGCTCGGAGCCGTATGGCAGTGCCTTGCCGTTGCTCGGGGTCATGCCCAGGCTTAGCCACTCGGCCACGGTCTTGCGGGTCGAAGCGTCGGCCAGGGCGTAGTCGAAGCCGCTCTTGAGCTGGACCTCAATGCCCCAGGGCTGGCCTTTTTGCCAGCCTGAGCTCTGCAGGTAATGAGCAGTGGAGGCCAGAGCGTCGGCCGGGCTGTTCCAGATATCCCGGCGACCGTCGCCGTCGAAGTCCACGGCATGGGTGTTGTAGGTGGTGGGAATGAACTGGGTCTGGCCCATGGCGCCGGCCCAGGAGCCGAGCATCTTCTCGGGCTGGATGTCGCCGTGCTGGATGATCTGCAAGGCGGCAATCAACTGGCTGTTGGCGAAGGCCGGGCGCCGTCCTTCATAAGCCAGGGTGGCCAGGGAGCGGATCACCGACTTGTTGCCCTGGAAGTCGCCGAAATTGCTCTCCATGCCCCAGACCGCTACCAATGCCTGGCGATCCACACCATAGCGCTGCTCGATGCGTTGCAGGATGTCGCTGTACTGGAGCAGCAGGGCCTGACCCTTGCGTACCCTGACCGGAGACAGGGCCCCATCCAGGTATTCCCAGACCGGGCGGGTGAACTCTGGCTGGCTGCGGTCAGCTTTGATCACGCTCATGTCCGGGGTGACACCGGCGAAGGCCCGGTCGAAGACGTCGGCGCGAATTCCGGCGTTCAGGGCTTCGGTACGGAATGCGCTCAGCCATTCATCGAAGGTCTGTGCGGGCTGGATGTCCAGATTGTCGGCGGTCAGTGGGGCGACAGTAGCGGGTGCGGCGAGGGGGGCTGCCTGGAGGGTGGGCAGTGGCTGGGCGTCGGCGGCGGTGGGTTGTTCCGCGCAGGCGACTAGCAGAACGAAGCTGGAGGCAGCGATCAGTTGGCGCATGTGCCAACGACGGGAAAGACAAAAGGGCATGCACAGGTCCAGAGAGAATAACTATCAGGTGCAGACCTTATCATGCCGACGGGGTTCAGGGCTTCAGGCGGCCAGAAAGTAAGAAGCCTCCCAGCTTTTAGACTGGAAGGCTTCTCGGCGGTAGCTGCCTTTGCCCTTGGCCGGGCGTTCCTGACGGCTGCGGAACAGTGGCTGGGCGACAATGGATTTGGCCTTGTTGGGGCCATGCTTGGATGGCTTGCTCATGGTCTTTACTCGCTGTTTGGGGGGGAGAGGTTGCGGCGCGAATCATCGGCCAGAGTGGGGCGGCTGTCCAGCACTCTGGAGCAGGAAGATGCCAGGCGGTAGATAAGCGGCGTACTTACTCGGCCGGCAGGGCCAGGCGTTGACCGGCCATCAGCAGCGACAGGCGACTCAGGCTGCTCCAGGGCGAACCGCTGGCCTGTCCCTTGATCTGCGCGTCGATGCGCTGGGCGTCCAGCAGCAATTGCCCCCAACGCTGCGCAGAGTAACGTTGCAGAGCCTTGCTCATCAGGGGTTTGCGTTTGTCCCAGACGGGCGGGCGGGCCTGGCTGAACACCTTGTCCAATGGCACGCCCTGGCTGAATTGCAGGGCCAGGTTGGCCAGCAGCCGCAGCTCTCGGGACAGGGCCCAGAGAATCACGGGAGGCTCGACGCCTTCACCGCGCAACCCTTCCAGCATGCGCAGGGCGTGGGCGGCTTCACCGTTGAGAATGGCATCCACCAGCCCGAACACATCGAAACGCGCACTGTCGGCCACTGCGGCCTGGACCGTTTCGACGGTGATCTGCCCACCTTCGGCCATCAGCTTGAGTTTTTCGATTTCCTGGGCGGCGGCCAGCAGGTTGCCCTCGACCCGCGCGGCGATCAGTTCCACCGCGTCCTGGCTGGCGGACAGCCCGGCTTGCGACAGTCGCTGACGAATCCACTGTGGAAGCTGGTGGGCGTCCACCGGCCAGATCTGCACGAACTGGGTCTGGGCACCGTCCACCAAGGCCTTGCCCCACTTGGTCTTCTGTGCGCTGCCGTCGAGCTTGGGCAGGCTGATCAGCAGTACCGTGTCCTCGGCCGGACGCGAACAGTATTCGATCAGCGCCGCGGCGCCCTTGTCGCCGGGCTTGCCCGAGGGCAGGCGCAGTTCCAGCAGGCGTTTTTCCGCGAACAACGACATGCTGGCCCCGGCTTGCAGCAGGGTGCCCCAGTCAAAGCTGGCATCGGCACTGAATACCTGGCGCTCGTCGAATCCCTGCTGGCGCACGGCAGAGCGGATGGCGTCGGCGGCTTCCTGGCAGAGCAGGGGATCATCGCCGCTGATCACGTAGACCGGCGCGAGAGGGCCTTGCAGGTGTTTGCCGAGTTGGGCGGGTGCGAGTTTCATAGGCGGGGGCCAATGGGGCGCGTGAGCGCCCCACGCGGCTTACTGGTTCGGCAGTTCCAGAGGGGACTGTTGCGGAGTTTCCGCCTCAGCCTTGCGTGCAGCTTCCAGTGCCTGGGCTTCGGCCTTGGCTTTGGCTTCGGCGGTGGCCTGCAGTTGGGCAAGCTGGTCCGGGGTCAGCAACTGCAGACGGATCAGCATGCGCTGGATCAGGTCGCGGCGCATTTCCTTGCGAGTTTCAGACGATTCCTGATCGGAGCCGGTGATGTTGTTGCCGTCATGCAGGAAGACTTTCTGTACTTCCAGCTTGTCGTCGAGCAGGTGCAGGTTGTCGTGCGTCAGGATCTCGTACCTGAGCGTGGTGCCGATCTCGTATTCGGCCGAGCTGCCACCGCCGGTGTAGCTGAGGGTGCGCTGGGAGTTTTCCTCGTTCAGCAGCACCAGCTTGTAAGGCGCGCCGGCATAGACCCGTACACCGCTGTTTTCCAACTGTTGCTGGAGCATTTTCACGGTGGGGCCGTAGGCATCCCGGGCACTCAGGTCGAGTTCCTTGATGGTCAGCTCATGGGTTCCCGTTCCGCGCAACTGGAAGCCACAGGCGCTCAGCAGCACGGCCAGACCCATCACCAGCAGGTTACGTTTGATCATGTATTGCTCCCCTTGAAACCATATGGGCCACCTTGTGGCCCTGGAGGTTTTGTTCGGCGCCCGATCCCGGACCGGGCGCCTGATCCAATTAGCTGGCGACGATGTTGACCAGTTTGCCCGGCACCACGATGACCTTGCGGATGGTCAGGCCTTCGGTGAAGCGCAGCACGTTCTCGTTGCTGCGGGCCGCGGCTTCGACTTCTTCACGGCTGGCGCTGGCCGGCATTTCGATCTGGCCACGCAATTTGCCGTTGACCTGGATGACCAGCTGCAGGCTGTCTTGAACCAGGGCGCTCTCGTCCAGAACCGGCCAGCCAGCATCGATGATGGCGCCTTTCTGACCCAGCTGTTGCCACAGTTCGTGACTGATATGCGGTGTGATCGGAGCCAGCAGCAGGGCAACGGTCTGCAGGCCTTCCTGCAACAGGGCACGGTCCTGGTTGCTGCCTTGGGGGGCTTTTTCCAGGACGTTCATCAAGGTCATCACCTGGGCGATGGCGGTGTTGAACTTGTGGTGCTGGCCGACGTCCTGGCTGGCCTGCTTGATGGCCAGGTGGATGGCGCGGCGAATGGCTTTCTGTTCGTCGCTCAGCGTGGCGATATCCAGTGCTTCCGGCAGCCCTTGGCTGACATGGGCCTGGGCCAGGCGCCAGACGCGCTTGAGGAAGCGATGCGCACCCTCGACACCCGAGTCGGACCATTCCAGGCTCAGTTCGGGCGGCGAGGCGAACATCATGAACAGGCGGCAAGTGTCGGCACCGTATTGCTCGATCATCGACTGCGGGTCGACGCCATTGTTCTTCGACTTGGCCATCTTCTCGGTGCCGCCGATTTCCACCGGCAGGCCGTCGCTGATCAGCTTGGCCCCGATGATCTTCGCCTTGCTGTCGCGCTCCAGTTCCACGTCCGCCGGGTTGTACCAGGTGTAGGCGCCATTGGCCTCACGGCGATAGTAGGTTTCGGCAATCACCATGCCCTGGGTCAGCAGGTTCTTGAACGGCTCGTTGGAGCTCACCAGACCTTCGTCACGCATCAATTTGTGGAAGAAGCGCGCGTACAGCAGGTGCAGGATGGCGTGTTCGATGCCACCGATGTACTGATCCACCGGCAACCAGTGGTTGGCCGCCGCCGGGTCCACCAAGCCGCCTTCATAGTGTGGCGACGCATAGCGCGCGTAGTACCACGAGGACTCGACGAAGGTGTCCATGGTGTCGGTTTCACGCTTGGCAGGCTGGCCGCATTTCGGGCAGTTGCACTCGTAGAACTCGGGCATGCGAGCCAGAGGCGAACCGGCGCCATCGGGCACCACGTCTTCTGGCAGGACCACCGGCAGCTGGTTTTCCGGGACTGGAACGTCGCCGCAGCTGTCGCAGTGGATGATCGGGATCGGGCAGCCCCAGTAGCGCTGGCGGCTGATGCCCCAGTCCCGCAGGCGGAACTGGGTGCGTGATTGGCCGAGGTTTTTCTTCAGCAGGGCCGCTTCGATAGCGTCGAACGCGCCAGGGAAATCCAGGCCGTCGAATTCGCCGGAGTTGATCAGTTCGCCATGCTCGCCGTAAGCGTCCTGCCAGGGCGCTGGGGTTTCATCGCCGGCGCTGGTGCGTACCACGGCCTTGATCGGCAGGTTGTACTTGCTGGCGAACTCGAAATCGCGCTCGTCGTGGGCCGGGACAGCCATGACCGCGCCATCGCCGTAGTGCATCAGCACGTAGTTGGCCACCCACACCGGGAGCTTCTCGCCGGTCAGCGGGTGTTCGACGAACAGCGAGGTCGGCAGGCCTTTTTTCTCCTGGGTCGCCATGTCCGCTTCGGCGACGCTGCCGCCTTTGCATTCGGCGATGAACGCCTGCAACTCAGGGTTGTTCCGCGCGGCCAGGGTCGCCAGCGGGTGCTCGGCGGCGACGGCGACATAGGTCGCGCCCATCAGGGTGTCCGGGCGGGTGGTGAACACCTTCAGGGTGCCGGCTTCGCCGATCGACGCCTGATCGTAGGGGAACTGCACTTCCATGCCACGGGACTTGCCGATCCAGTTGCGTTGCATGGTCTTGACCTGCTCGGGCCAGCCGGTCAGCTCGTCGAGACTCTCCAGCAGCTCATCCGCATAAGCGGTGATCTTGAAGTAGTACATCGGGATTTCGCGCTTCTCGATCAGCGCGCCGGAGCGCCAGCCGCGGCCGTCGATCACTTGCTCGTTGGCCAGGACGGTCTGGTCGACCGGGTCCCAGTTCACGGTGCCGTTCTTGCGGTAGATCACGCCTTTTTCGAACAGGCGGGTGAACAGCCACTGTTCCCAGCGGTAGTAGTCCGGCTTGCAGGTGGTGACCTCGCGGGACCAGTCCACCGCCAGGCCCAGGCTGCGCAACTGGGACTTCATGTAGGCGATGTTTTCGTAGGTCCACTTGGCGGGAGCCACGTTGTTCTTCATCGCGGCGTTTTCCGCTGGCATGCCGAAGGCGTCCCAACCCATGGGTTGCAGAACGTTCTTGCCTTGCATGCGCTGGTAGCGGGAGATCACGTCGCCGATGGTGTAGTTGCGCACGTGCCCCATGTGTAGCTTGCCGCTGGGGTAAGGGAACATCGATAGGCAATAGTAGGTGTCCTTGCCTGGCTGTTCACTGACTTCAAAGGACTTTTGCTCGTCCCAGAACGACTGGGCGGCGGCTTCGATTTCACGGGGCTGATAGTGTTCGTGCATGGCTACTTTTGTACTGAATAGGGGTGGCCTAATCCTCTTCAATGCAACCGCGGGGAGCGATGACGCCAAATACGGCGATTTTCAGTGCCCGATGGAGCTGGAAGTGGAGTTACAGGAAGCGCCGTAGCATACATGACCGCACTCTGCCGAGGGAAACCTTGATTGCTCGGCCGGGCCGTTGGTCGCGGCGGCGCGACGCTTTTGGCTGTCCGACTAAGCTCAAAAAGGGGAGTGAGTCTTATTCTTCGATGAGGTGAACGGATGCTTGAATCGCAGCGAAAAGTAACAGAACCAGAGGTGTATGAAAGGCTGCTGAATCGACTGGCTCTGGCCCTGGATGCACTGAAGACTGCGGATCGACTGCGTAATGAGCGGCCTGTCGAGTTGGAGCTGCGGGGCTTGAGCAGTGCAGAGTTCGAATTGATCCGGGCCTATCTGGCTCGCAGCCAGCGTGAAATGCAGATCAGCCTGCCGAGTGATTGGCAGCCGCAGGAAGCGCCTCGTTCAGCCAAGATCATTTGGTTGAAGGATCAGGCGCTCGTCAAGGAGTCGGTGAAAGTCCGATCCCATCAGTGCAAGTAGGTCCCGGACTCGATATGGGGCCAGTGAGGACGTTGCCGAGGCGTTAGTGAGCAAAAGTGCTCGGCATCGGTTGTTGCTGCAGGGCTTTGCCCTTTAGGCTTCGGGCATCTTTTGGAGATGCCCGATGCCTTTTCGTTATTTCATCAAACAGTTGCTGTTGCCGCCCGGCATTCTTTTGCTGCTGCTCCTGCTCGCCTGGTGCCTGCGTCACTCCCGTCCTCGGTTGGCGCGATGCTGCTTTGTTCTGGGATTGGGCGGTTTCTGGCTGATGAGCTTGCCGGTGATGGTGGAGTGGGGGGCTCGCGGGTTGGAGCAGTTGCCTCCTTTGCCCCAGAGTCAGTGGGCGAGCCTGGCCCAGCAGGCCGATGCCATTGTGGTCCTGGGGTCAGGCCGCGAGCGCGGCGATCCGGCCTGGGGTTCTGATCAGCCCACCGGCGTGGGGCTGGAGCGTGAACGCTATGCCGCGCGTTTGGCCAAGGCGTCCGGGTTGCCGTTGCTGACCAGTGGCGGCCTGCATTACGGCACGCCGCCCACCGAAGCGGCGCTGATGGCCGAGTCCTTGCTCAATGACTTTGGCGTGACGGTGCGCTGGCAGGAAGGTCGCAGTCGCACCACCTGGGAGAACGCGCAGTTCAGCGCCGAAGTCTTGCAACCCTTGGGCATCAGGCGCGTGGTGGTGGTGACCCAGGCCTGGCACATGCCTCGCGCGGTCTGGAGTTTCGAGCATGCCGGATTTGACGTGGTGCCGGCCCCGGTGGGTTTTCTCGGGGTGGACAACGCCCGTCCGCTGGGCGGCTGGATGCCGGAGTTCAAGTCGATCTGGCAGAGCGGCCAGTTGCTTAACGAGGCGGTGGGGCAACTGGGTTACCGACTCTTCTACCGCTGAAGGGTGCGCCGGCTCCCGCAGGAGCCGGCTGGCCGGGGAAGGGCTTCAAACGGTCTTGGCAATGCGACTGGCCAACAGGGCCCAGCCGAACAGCAGGGTGCAGAGCACCACCAGCGGCCATGAACGCCACTTCAGGTAAGGCGTCAGATTGTGCATGGGCACCACTTCGCCATACAGGATGCCGCGCTCGAACTGTGGAATCTGCACGGTGATCTTGCCGAACGGGTCGATCAGTCCCGTGACGCCGTTGTTGGTGGCGCGAATCATCCAGCGTCCTGCTTCCAGAGCGCGCATCTGTGCCATCTGCAGATGCTGCAGGGGGCCGATGGAGGTGCCGAACCAGGTGTCGTTGCTGATGGTCAGCAGCAGGTCGCTGCGGGCCGAAAGACCGGCGGCGAACTCGGGGTAGACCACTTCGTAGCAGATGAACGGCGCAATCTGATAGCCCTTGGCTTGCAGCAACGGCTGGTCCGCCGGGCCGCGGGCAAAGTCCGACATCGGCAGGTTGAAGAAGTCGATCAGGCCGCGCAGCAGTCCCTGCAGGGGCACGTACTCGCCGAAGGGCACCAGCTTTTGTTTCAGGTAGGTGCCGTCGCCTTCGCCGGTCACGGTAATGCCGTTGAAGTAGCGTTTTTCATGGTGCACCAGCTGACGCACCGGAACCCCGGTTATCAGCGCGGAATGACGGTCGGCGGCAAAGTTGCCCATCATCGTCAGGTAGCCTTCGGCAGACTCCTTGAGCACCGGGACCGCGGTTTCCGGCCACACCAGCAGGTCGACCCGCTTGCTGTTGAAGCTCATGTCGCGGTACAGCGCCAGTTGCGCGTTGAGCTGGGCGGGGTCCCATTTCATGCTTTGTTCGATATTGCCCTGGATGGCGGCGACCGACATGGGGTCTCCCGACGGGCTGGTCCAGGCATGGCCTTTAAGCGCCAGGCCGACGGCCCAGGGCGCCGCCAGCAGTAGCAGGCCGGCGACAATGAAGCCTTTGCGCCCGGCCTTGATCAGGCGCGGCAGGTTGTAGAGCAGTGCGGCGGTCAAGGCCAGGGAGAAGGAAATCAGCCAGATACCGCCCACAGGCGCGAGCCCGGCCAGGGGCCCGTCGAGCTGGCTGTAGCCGGAATAAAGCCAGGGGAAACCGGTGAGGAACCAGCCGCGAAACGCTTCCTGGCCCAGCCACAGGGCAGCGAAAGCCAGGGCATCCGCCAGCGGCGCTTCGTTGCGCCGCAACCAGCGGGCCCAGAGCCAGGCCGGCAGGGCAAAGAACCAGGCAATCGCGGCAATGAACGCCAGCATCAAAAGGCCGGCGAGCAAGGCCGATGCGCCGCCATAGGTGTGGATGCTGACGTAGATCCAGCTGGTGCCGGCGCCGAACAGGCCGAAGCCGAAGCACCAGCCCCGGCCCAGGGCCTGGCGTGGCGTCAGTTCTCGCAGACCGGCGTAGAACAGCCCTACCGCCAGCAGAGCCAGGGGCCAGATGTTGTAGGGCGCCAGCGCCAGCGTGGTGATGGCGCCGGCTGCCACGGCCAGCAGGTTGCCGGGCCAGCCGGGTCGGGTTGAGCGCTGCAAGAGGCGTTTCATCAGCTCTTTCCTGTTTCGCGCCGGGCGGGGCACGAGGAGATGGGTGGGTTGGATTCAGGTGGGCATCGCGCCGTGCGGCTCAGTGGCTCGTCCCCGAGAGCCATCGCCCCGAGCCCGGGGTTCCGGTTTCGGGGCGATGATTCTGTGTGCAGGAGAGCTGACGCCCCTGGCCCCTAGCGGGAGACGGGAGTCAGGCGCAGCAGATGAATCCGCCGGCTGTCGGCATTGAGCACGCGAAAGCGATAGGCGCCGATTTCAGTGATTTCGTTGCGTTTTGGCAAGTGGCCGAAGGCGCTCATTACCAGCCCGCCGACGGTGTCGAATTCGTCATCGGAGAAGGTGCTGTCGAAGAATTCGTTGAAGTTCTCGATCGGCGTCAGCGCCTTGATCAGGAAGTCGCCGCTGGGCAGGGGCTTGATGTAGCTGTCTTCCTCGACGTCATGCTCGTCTTCGATGTCGCCGACGATCTGCTCCAGCACGTCTTCGATGGTCACCAGGCCGGCCACGCCGCCGTACTCGTCGATGACGATGGCCATGTGGTTGTGATTGGCGCGGAACTCGCGCAGCAGCACGTTCAGGCGCTTGGACTCGGGGACGAAGGTCGCCGGGCGCAGCAGGTCCTTGATATTGAAGCTGTCGCCGTTCTCCTTGAGGATCAGCGGCAGCAGGTCCTTGGCCAGCAGGACGCCCATCACGTCGTCATGGCTTTCGCCGATCACCGGGTAGCGCGAGTGCGCGGAGTCGATGACGGCGGGCAGGAACTCCCGGGGTGTCTGGGTCGCCTTGATGCTGATCATCTGCGAGCGCGGCACCATGATGTCCCGGACTTGCAGGTCAGCCACCTGGATGGCGCCTTCGACGATGGCCAGCGCTTCGCTGTCCAGCAATTTGTTCTGATGGGCTTCGCGCAGCAGCTCCAGCAGCTCCTGGCGGTTTTTCGGCTCATGGGCAAAAGCCTGGGTCAGTTTGCCCAGCCATGACTTTTGCCCGTTGCTCGATCGATCTTCGCTCATAGCGATTGCTCTGAATCCTTGGTTGTTACAGGTGGTGGTTGATCAGCTTTCGTCGTCTGCATAAGGATCGGGATGACCCAGTTCTGCAAGCAACGTTCGTTCCAGTGCTTCCATTTCTTCGGCTTCGTCGTCATCTATATGGTCGTAACCCAACAGATGCAAGCAGCCATGAATCACCAGATGGGCCCAGTGGGCCTGAAGTTCCTTGCCTTGCTCGGCAGCCTCGCGCTCGACCACCGGAATGCAGATCACCAGATCCCCCAGCAAGGGAATATCCAGCAGCTCATCCGGCACATCGGCAGGGAATGAAAGCACATTGGTGGCGTAATCTTTGTGACGCCAGGTGTGGTTCAGCTCGCGGCCTTCGGCTTCGTCCACCAGACGGATGGTCATTTCCGAATCGGCTGTTCGCTGGCGCAGGGCTAGCTCGCACCACTGGCGGAACTGATCGTCGCTGGGGGCTGGCAGCTGGCTGGCGCGCTGCAGATCAAGCTCAAGCATCGTGGCGGTTGCCTCTGTCGGCGAAAGCCTTGGCGGCCTCGTCGTCGGCCCGCAACTCGAAGCGCTCGTAGGCTTCGACGATGCGTTGCACCAGTGGGTGGCGCACCACGTCCTTGGGCATGAAGTGGGTGAAGCTGATGCCGGGCACATCCTTGAGCACGTTGATCACCTGGGCCAGGCCGGACTTGGTGCCCTTGGGCAGGTCGACCTGAGTGATGTCGCCGGTGATCACCGCAGTGGAGCCGAAGCCGATCCGGGTGAGGAACATCTTCATTTGTT
Source organism: Pseudomonas protegens (assembly GCF_013407925.2). Classification (NCBI taxonomy): domain Bacteria; kingdom Pseudomonadati; phylum Pseudomonadota; class Gammaproteobacteria; order Pseudomonadales; family Pseudomonadaceae; genus Pseudomonas; species Pseudomonas protegens. Next base: position 4,173,486 of record NZ_CP060201.1, read on the forward strand.
CCACGGTGGTGTTTTGGCTTTCGTCGAGGATGATGAAGCTGTTGTTCAGGGTCCGGCCACGCATGTAGGCCAGGGGCGCAATCTCGATGACCTGGCGCTCGATCAGCTTGGCCACTTGTTCGAAGCCGAGCATTTCATACAGCGCGTCATACAGTGGACGCAAGTACGGGTCGATTTTCTGCGCCAGATCGCCGGGCAGGAAACCGAGCTTCTCGCCGGCTTCCACCGCGGGACGCACCAGCAGGATGCGCCGCACCTGCTCGCGCTCCAGGGCGTCCACCGCGCAAGCGACGGCCAGGTAGGTCTTGCCGGTGCCGGCCGGACCGATGCCGAAGTTGATGTCGTTGCCCAGGATCTCTTTGACGTAGCGCTGCTGATTCAAGCCGCGTGGGCGAATCATGCCTTTCTTGGTGCGCAGGGCGATGGCGGCATCAGCCACCGACGGGTTATCCAGTTCTTCCACAGCGGACTCCTGAAGGAACAGGTGCACCAGGTCCGGCGATAGCTCGGTGCCCTTGGTTTCCCGGTAGAGACGGCGCAGAAGATTTTCCGCGGAGGTGGTGTGCTTGGGTTCGCCGATCAGTTCGAACTGATTGCCGCGGTTGCGGATCTCGATCGTCAGGCGCTGTTCGATCAAGCGCAAATGCTCGTCGAATTGCCCGCACAGATTGGCGAAGCGGCGAGCCTCGAAGGGCTCGAGGATGAAACGATGAGGTTCTATGGGTGCGTTCAAGGTCGTTTTTTAGCCGCCCAACGGCAATTAAGAAGAATTCAAGGATAACGCCAGCGGCCTGGGTGCGAAAGCTCTTATGCGGAGCGTGGGCCTATGGTGCTTTCTTCGTGGGAGCCGGCTTGCCGGCGAAGGTGGTCTTGAAGGCCCCTTCGCTGGCAAGCCGGTTTCTGCACACGTCAGTTCTTACGATAACAGCGAGCCGCGCAGCGAGTGGGGCTGCGCCGAGTCGATGTGCACGTCGGCGAATTGGCCGATCAGTGTGGGATCGTCGCAACGGAAGTTGACGATCCGGTTGTTCTCGGTACGGCCCTGCAATTCGCCCGGATCTTTCTTGGAGTAGTCGGTTACCAGGATGCGCTGGGTCGACCCGACCATTTGTCGGCTGATTTCAAACCCTTGCTGGTTCAGGCGGTGTTGCAGCGCGTTCAGGCGTTCCTTCTTCAGCGCTTCCGGCGTGTCGTCGGCCAGGTCGGCGGCCGGAGTGCCCGGGCGCGGGCTGTAGACGAAGGAGTAGGAGAAGTCGAAACCGACGTCTTCGATCAGCTTCATGGTCTGCTGGAAGTCTTTTTCCGTTTCGCCAGGAAAGCCGACGATGAAGTCCGAGCTGATGCAGATGCCCGGTACCGCCGCGCGCAGTTTGCGCAGCTTGGACTTGTACTCCAGGGCCGTGTGATTGCGTTTCATCGCCGCCAGAATCCGATCCGAGCCCGACTGCACGGGCAGGTGCAGATGCTTGACCAGCTCCGGTACTTCGGCGTGGGCCTGGATCAGGCTGTCGGAGAACTCCAGCGGGTGCGAGGTGGTGTAGCGAATCCGCTCAATGCCGTCGACGGCGGCGACCACGCGGATCAGCTCGGCCAGGTCGGCCATGCGCCCGTCGTGGGTCTGGCCTCGGTAGCCATTGACGTTCTGGCCCAGCAGGGTGACTTCGCGCACGCCGTTTTCCGCCAGGTGGATGATCTCGGCGATCACGTCGTCAAATGGTCGGCTGACCTCTTCACCCCGGGTATAGGGCACGACGCAGAAGGTGCAGTACTTGCTGCAACCTTCCATGACCGACACATAGGCGCTGGGGCCGTCGATGCGCGGCTCGGGCAGATGGTCGAATTTTTCGATTTCCGGAAACGAGACATCCACTTGCGGCAGCTTGCTGATGCGCGCGGCATCGATCATTTCCGGCAGGCGGTGCAGGGTCTGCGGACCGAAGACCACGTCCACATAAGGCGCGCGATCGCGAATGGCGGCGCCTTCCTGGCTGGCCACGCAGCCGCCGACGGCAATCACCATGTCCGGATTGGCCAGTTTCAACTCGCGCCAGCGACCCAGCTGGGAGTACACCCGGTCCTGGGCGCGTTCACGAATGGAGCAGGTATTGAGCAGGATGACATCCGCGTCTTCGGCACGTGCGGTGACTTCCAGGGCCTGATGTTCACCCAGCAGATCGACCATGCGCGAGCTGTCGTACTCGTTCATCTGGCAACCGTGGGTTTCGATGTAAAGCTTCTTGGCCATGGACCTCAGTCTCACGTGATTCAAATAACCGCGCATTATAGGGTCCATGCCCACAGGTTCCTAGCGTTGTGCATCGGGTAGCTATGCTATAGTTCGCGCCCTATTTTTATCCCCCGATGTGTTGCCCGCCCACCATGACCAAACGTGAAGCCCCAATCTACAAGGTGATTTTCCTCAACCAGGGCCAGGTGTTCGAAATGTACGCCAAGCAGATCTATCAGAGTGATCTGTGGGGTTTTCTGGAAGTGGAAGAGTTCGTCTTTGGCGAGCGCACGCAAGTGGTCGTCGATCCGAGCGAAGAGAAGCTCAAGGCGCAATTCGAAGGCGTGGTGCGCAGCTTTGTGCCGATGCATTCGATCGTGCGCATCGACGAAGTGGAGCGTCTGGGCACGCCGAAGATCAGCGAAGCCCGTGGCGTGAGCAATGTCATGCCGTTCCCGATGCCGATGCCCGAGAAGTAAGCCTGGTGGGTGCAGGTGCCGGCTTGCCGGCCAATGGCGCGAGGGTGTTACGGGAGTGGCGAGAAAGGCGAGCGCCCATCGGCGCTTTGCAGTTCCATCAGGTATTTGCGGAAAATCTGTCCCAGCACCTGGGTCGCGACTTCCAGCTCGTCACGCTGCATGTGCTCGGCGACTTCGTCGGCGGTGTCCAGAGCGTCTTCGGCACCGTTGACCGCAGCCATCTTCAGCACGATATAGGCCTGGACGTTGTTGGCCGGCACACCCTCGCCGTGGAAGAACATGGTGCCGAGTTTGAATTGCGCCTGAGCGTGGCCTTGCAATGAGGCTTTTTCGAAATAGCTCAGGGCCTGATTGAGGTCCCGCGGCGCGCCTTTGCCTTCGTAGTAGAACTCACCCAACTCGTATTGCGCCTCGGCGTCACCTTCATCGGCGGCTTTCTGGCACGCGGCCAGCGCCTCGGCCTGTTCCTGTGCCTGGGGATCGAGGGTGCAGCGACCCATCGCTGGGATCAACAACGAGTTGCCGCCTGCTTGTGCGTACGCGAGCAGGGGCTGAAGGAGCAACAGGCAGCCCAGTGTCAGGGCGCGGCCGGTGCGGTTCATGGGAATCGACTTACCTCTGAGGGGCGCGCGGACCCAGCGAGGGGTCCAATAAGCGCGCATTATGAAATAAGCAGGGCCAACCTTACAAAGTCTTTACTCGTTTTTCTGCTGCGTGGCGGCGATATCCGTCACCTTGCTGGGTATTTGTCCCCTTGGCCGGGAAAAGTTCGAGTAAAGCACCCCGCTGGCGCGGTTGATCACCGCGCCAGCCCGCCCGCACTTATTTCAAGGCGGCGAAAGCGCGTTCGGCGGCATCCAGGGTCAGTTGCAACTCGGTTTCGCCGTGGGCGATCGAGGTGAAACCGGCCTCGAAGGCACTCGGCGCCAGGTACACGCCGCCTTCCAGCATCAGGTGGAAGAAGCGCTTGAACAGGTTGGCGTCGCTGGCCATCACGTCGTCGAAGGTGACGATGTCATCGGCACCGCTGAAATACAGGCCGAACATGCCACCCGCCTGAGTGGTGACGAACGGAATGCCCGCGGCGTCCGCCCGTTGTTGCAAGCCTTCGAGCAGGCGGCTGGTGTAGTCGCTCAGTTCGGCGTGGAAGCCCGGGCGGCTGATCAGGCGCAGGGTGGTCAGGCCGGCGGCCATGGCCAGCGGGTTACCGGACAGGGTGCCGGCCTGGTAGACCGGGCCCAGGGGCGCGATGTGCTCCATGATCTTGCGCTTGCCGCCGAAGCAGCCCACCGGCATGCCGCCGCCGATGATCTTGCCGAAGGTCGACAGGTCCGGTGTCACGCCGTAGTGAGCCTGGGCACCGCCGAGGGCGACGCGGAAGCCGGTCATCACTTCGTCGAAAATCAGCACCACGCCGTGTTGGTCGCAGAGGCTGCGCAGACCTTCAAGGAAACCGGGTGCCGGCGGTACGCAGTTCATGTTGCCCGCCACCGGCTCGACGATGATGCAGGCCACTTCCTGGCCGACTTCCGCGAGCATTTGCTCCACGGCGGCGATGTCGTTGAAGGGCAGGGTCAGGGTGTGTTTGGCGAAGGCCGCAGGCACCCCGGCGGAGCTGGGAACGCCTTGGGTCAGGGCGCCGGAACCGGCCTTGACCAGCAGGCTGTCGGAGTGGCCGTGGTAGCAGCCTTCGAACTTGATGATGCTGTCGCGGCCGGTAAAGCCCCGGGCCAGGCGAATGGCGCTCATGGTGGCTTCAGTGCCGGAGCTGACCATGCGCACCATTTCCATGGACGGCACGATGGAGCACACCAGATCGGCCATTTCGGTTTCCATGGCGGTCGGTGCGCCGTAGGACAGGCCGTGTTCCAACTGCTTGCGCACCGCATCCAGTACGTCCGGATGACTGTGGCCGAGAATCATCGGGCCCCAGGAGCCGACATAGTCGACATAGCGCTTGTCGTCTTCGTCAGTGACGTAGGCGCCTTCTGCGTGTTTGAAGAACAGCGGGGTGCCGCCCACGCTCTTGAAGGCGCGAACCGGCGAGTTGACCCCACCGGGGATGTGTTTCTGGGCGTTGGCGAACAGGGTTTCGGAACGGGACATGAGCGGGCTCTCAAAAATCAGCTGTTGAATAGGGCATTGAAGGCGCGGGCGCGACGGGTCACTTCGTCGGCGCTATCGGCGCCGAACAGGCCGTGGACCACGGCCAGCAGGTCGGCGCCGTGGTTCACCAGCGGCGCAGCGTTATCCAGGGTGATGCCGCCGATCACGCAGATCGGCAGGTGCAGGCTGGCCCGGGCCTGATCCAGCAACTCCAGGCTGGCCGTGGGCGCGCCGGGTTTGGTGGTGGAATTGAAAAAGCGGCCGAAGGCGACATAGCTGGCGCCTTCCTTCGCCGCCTGCTCGGCCAGTGGCAATTGGTCGTGGCAGGTGGAACCGATGATCGCCTGGCGACCCAGCAGGGCCCGGGCCGGCGTCAGTGGGCCATCGGTCTGGCCCAGGTGCACGCCGGCGCCGATGCGCGCGGCCAGTTCGGCGTCATCGTTGATGATCAAACGGGTCTTGTAGCGCTCGCACAGGGTCAACAGGGTTTCGGCTTCCCGCAGGCGGCGAGCCTGATCGTCGCTTTTATCGCGGTACTGCAACAGGGTGACGCCGCCTTCCAGCGCCGCCTCCACGTACTTCAGGAACTTGCCGGCCAACAGCTGACTGTCGGTGATGGCGTACAGACCACGTAGTTTCATTGAGCGGGCCTCATGACATTACGAGCAGAAATCCAACGGCAAGCGGCGCGGGACAAACTGGCCGCGACCCAGTTGTTCAGCGTCGCGCAGGGTACGCCAGGTGTAATCAAGGGCCGACTGCACCGCGCTGGCCAGGTGTTCGCCTTGTGCCAGACGTCCGGCCAGGGCGCTGGCCAGGGTGCAGCCGGAGCCGTGATAGCTGCCCGGCAGACGCTGGCAGGTGTAGGTTTCACGCAGGCCGTCGCGGCTGTACAGGCGATTGTGCACTTCGTGTTCATCGCCATGGCCGCCCGTGATCAGCAGGTGCTTGACGAACGGCAGGAGTTTTTCGGCGCATTGGTCGGCGCTGCCTTCGGGCAGTTCCGCAAGAATTCGGGCTTCGGGAAGGTTGGGAGTGGCAATGGTGGCCAGGGGCAGGAGGCGCTCGCGCATGGCGTAGCCGACTTCATCCTTGCCCAACCGGCCGCCGCCGCCGGCGCGCAGCACCGGGTCGCAGACCAGCGGCAGGTGCGGGTGCGCCTGGAGCAGTTCGACCACGGTGTCGACCATCTTCAGGGAACCGAGCATGCCCAGCTTGACTGCGGCGACCGTGGAGTCGTTGAGCACGGCATTGGCCTGGGCCAGTACCCACTCGCGATCCAGAACGCGGAAGTCGCTGACATTGACCGTGTCTTGCACGGTCAGGGCGGTGACAGCCGGAGCTGCGTGACAACCCTGAGCCAGCAGGGCTTCGATATCTGCCTGCAAGCCGGCGCCACCACTGGGGTCGTGGCCGGAGAGACAGAGGACAACGGGGCGAGAGCTGTAGATATTCATGGGCGGCGAGCTTACCACCAAACGCTTTTTTTCGCGGCGCCTGGTGTCTGCTGGAAAATGTCGCTGTACCGGGCTCTAACGTCCTGACCGATGCAACAGCTCTAGCTCGCGGTATTGCGCTGAAAGGCTTGATCTAGAGCCTTTAGACTAAAATTTACAATGGTGTTCATTGGCCATCAGCGGCTATGCTAGAGTGCATTCAAACCAATAACAGGTCATGCCGGTTATACGTCTGCTCAAGGGAAATGGGGGGACTTCCTGACATCACCGGACAAGCCACGCTGGGGCTTTAATGCGCTATTTGCTGCTGTTGCTGTTGAGCTTGCCGATGCTGGTGGGTGCCGCCGAGTTCGATGAGTTCACTCAACGCCTTCCTTTAGGCCGAGTGATGCAGGTCCTTGAAGACCCGGGTGGTGAAGCGACCATTGCCGATGTCAGCTCGGGGCCATTGGCCGAACACTTCAAGCCCCACGATAAAGACACCCTCAACGCCGGTTATTCTCGTTCGGCGTTCTGGCTGAAGATCGACCTCGATTACCGCCCCGGCAATCCCACGGCCCAGCGCAACTGGTTGCTGGAGCTGGCCTATCCGCCCCTGGATCACCTGGATCTGTACCTCCCCGACGAAAGCGGTGGCTATCGCCTGGCGGAGCGGACCGGCGATGCCTTGCCCTTCGACAGCCGGCAGATCCGCCAGAACAACTACCTGTTCAACCTGAATTTCGTTCCCCATGAACACAAGACGATCTATCTGCGGCTGGCCAGCGAAGGCTCGATCCAGGCGCCGGTAAGCCTGTGGTCCAACACCGCCTACCTTGAAGCCCAGCCCGTGCGCCTCTACGTGCTGGGGCTGATCTACGGGGTGTTGCTGGGCATGCTGGTGTACAACCTGTTCATCTACCTCAGCGTGCGTGACACCAGTTACCTCTACTACATCGTCTATATCGCCTCGTTCGGTCTTTACCAGTTGTCGGTCAACGGTGCGGCAGTGGAGTACTTCTGGCCCAACAGCCCCTGGTGGGCCAATGCCGCGACGCCCTTCTTCATCGGTTCGGCGGGGCTGTTCGGCAGTCAGTTCGCCCGCAGCTTCCTGCAGACTTCCGGCCACAGTCCCTGGGTTGACCGCATATTGATGGCGCTGATGGGCTTTGGTGCGCTGGTCATGGCCCTGTCGCTGATGACCAGTTACGCCCTGGCCCTGCGCCTGGCCACCACCCTGGCGCTGCTGTTCACCGTAGTGATCTATGTCGCGGGCATCGTGGCCTGGTGGCGTGGGTTACGGGTGGCGCGCTATTTCATCATTGCCTGGTCGGCTTTTCTGTTCGGCGGGGTGATCAACACCTTGATGGTGCTGGGTTACCTGCCCAACGTGTTCCTGACGATGTACGCCAGCCAGATCGGCTCGGCGATCGAGGTGGCGTTGCTGTCCCTGGCCCTGGCCGACCGGATCAACGCGATGCGCGAGCAGCAGGCCCAGACTCTGCTGGAGGCGGGGCAGAAGCTTGAGGTGCTGAACCAGCAACTGGCCCACAGCAACCGGCTCAAGGATGAGTTCCTGGCCACCCTGACCCATGAACTGCGCACGCCGATGAACGGTGTCATCGGCTCACTGGAGTTGATGCAGACCCTGGAACTGGACCCGGAGCTTGCGCAGTACCAGCAGACCGCCGCCGGTTCGGCGCGGGACATGATGCGCATGGTCAACGGCATCCTCACGCTGACCGAGCTGCAGGCCGGCAAGCTTAGCGCCCAGCGCCAGCCCTTCAGCCTGCGTTCGCTGCTGACCGCGTTGCAAACCCAGTACGCGGCCAGTGCGGCGGCCAAGTCCCTGTCCTTCCAGGTCGATCTGAGTGCCGGATTGCCCGATCGCTTGCAGGGGGATCGCTGCAAGCTCAGCCATTGCCTGGAGTGCCTGCTGGATAACGCCGTCAAGTTCACCCATTCCGGCGGGGTGGTCTTGCGGGTGGTAACCCGTGCCGTCTCGGTCGAAAGGGTCAGCTTGAGTTTCGAGGTGATCGACAGCGGCATAGGTTTCGTCAACCTGGACGAGGCGATGCTGTATCAGCGCTTCTTCCAGCTCGACGGTTCCATGACCCGCGAATATGGCGGACTGGGCATCGGCCTGGCGATCTGCCGCCAGCTGGTGGAACTGCTGGGAGGGCAACTGACTCACGAGTCCACGCCCGGGCAGGGCAGTTGCTTCCGTTTGCAGGTGGAGTTTGAGCTTCAGGAACCGATGGCCCGGCTGCCCGCAACCCATCAGCGGCGGACACCCCAGGACTGCACCGTGCTGCTGATCGACGACGATGACGTCGATCAACTGGTGCTACGGGGCATGTTGCTCAAGCTCGGTTACCGGGTCCGCACGGTTGGCAACCCAACCGATGCCCTGCAACTGCTGGGGCGCGAGCCGGTCAGCGCGGTGCTGATCGATGGCCAGATCAGCGCGGCGCAGTTGGGCGCGTTTCGCCTGCAGGCTCAGGCGCTGCCCGGTTATGCCCAGTTACCTATCCTGTTGGCCTGTGTTCCCGGCACCGAAGGGTGTGCGGCCACAGCGGGAGCCGAGTGTCTGGGCAAACCAGTGAAATTCGAAGCCTTGCAACTGCTGTTGTCCAAGCGCGTGCTCGCGGTGGAACAAGGCGAAAGCGCCGATATTTAGGCGCGTATGCCACTTTGTTCAGGGTGGGGCCGGTGCTTAACTTGGGGCCTTGGCACACCCTGAAGGAGCCCGGTAATGAACCTCCACCAGTTCGCTGAAACCCACGAAGTCACCAACCAGCCGCCCGCTCTGGACGGCGCCAACCTCTATCGAATCGATTTGCCGTTGCAGCAATGGATGCAGCGTTTCGATGCCGGTTGGGCCGAATCCCGGGTCGATGCCTATGGCGCATTGGCGGGGGGGCCGTTGATGGAGGCGGGGTTCCTGGCCAATCAGAACAAGCCGGTGTTTGCCAGTCACGATCGCTTCGGGCATCGAATCGATCTGGTGGAATTTCACCCGGCTTACCACCAGTTGATGCAGGCGGCCATCGAGGGGGGGCTGACCTCTCTGCCCTGGACCCATCCGCAAGCAGGCGCCCATGTGGCGCGTGCCGCCATGACCTATCTGCACAGTCAGGCCGAAGCCGGCAGCGGGTGCCCGCTGACCATGACGTTCGCCTGCGTGCCGGCCCTGAAACTGCAGCCGGACATCGCCCAGCTGTGGCTGCCGAAGATCCTCGCCACCGAGTACGACCCGCGCAACGTAGGCATGCAGCACAAGGCCGGGCTCACCATCGGCATGGCCATGACCGAGAAGCAGGGCGGCACCGATGTCCGCGCCAACACCACCCGGGCCTATCCGGTGGGCGCTCCCGGGCCGGGGCAGGCTTATGAACTGGTGGGGCACAAGTGGTTCTGCTCGGCGCCGATGTGCGATGCCTTCCTGACCCTGGCCCAGACCGACAAGGGCCTGACCTGCTTCCTCCTGCCCCGTCATCGCCCGGATGACAGCCGCAATCAGTTCTATATCCAGCGCCTGAAGAACAAGCTCGGCAACCTGTCCAATGCCTCCAGCGAGGTGGAGTTTCGCGGCGCGCTGGCCTGGATGATCGGCGAGGAGGGGCGCGGGGTACCCACCATCATCGAGATGGTGGCCATGACCCGCTTCGACTGCATGGTCGGTTCCAGTTCGCTGATGCGCCAGGCCCTGACCCAGGCCAGCCATCATTGCGCCCATCGCCGGGTGGGCGGGCGCCTGCTCAGCGAGCAGCCGCTGATGCAGAACGTACTGGCCGACCTGGCCCTGGAAAGCGAGGCGGCCCTGGCCCTGAGCCTGCGCATGGGGCGAGCCCTGGACCATCAGGACGATGCCCAGGAGGCGAAGTTCTCCCGGTTAGTGACCGCGGTGGGCAAGTACTGGATCTGCAAACGGGCCCCCGCCATGATCAACGAGGCCGCCGAGTGCATGGGCGGTGCCGGTTATGTCGAGGACAGCATCCTGCCGCGGCTGTACCGTGAAGCTCCGGTGAACTCGACCTGGGAAGGTTCCGGCAACGTGCAGTGCCTGGATGTGCTGCGGGCCCTGTCGAAAGAGCCGGGCGTGCTGGATGCCCTGTTTGCCGAGCTGGGGGACGGGCATGGCGACCGGCGTCTGGCGGCGCACATCGTGGCACTTAAAGACAGCTTCAAGGACACCGCCGACATTCAGTATCGCGCCCGGCAACTGACCGAGGACATTGCCCTGGGCCTGCAGGCCAAGCTGCTACTGGAGGCGGGCAATGAGGTGGTCAGCGAGGCCTTTTTGGCCAGCCGCCTGGGCGGCCAGGGCGGGCGTGTCTACGGAACCTTGCCCCGCGGGTTGGACGTGGCCGCGATTGTTGCCCGCTCCACGCCTCAAGGTTTCTGACCCGTGCGGGAGCCGGCTTGCCGGGGAAGAGACCGGCAAGCCGGCTCCTGCAACTCCGCTGTTCCCGTGGGACGGTGTTGCAGGCAAGATGAACGCCTGCAAGATCAGAACACAGGATGCTTACCGTGACCGAAGCTTTTATTGTCGTTCAAACCGCCGAGCAAGCCGTGGATCGGCTTGCTGCATTGCATGAGCGGGCCACCACCGCCCTGAGTCAGGCGCTCAAGCGTTACCTCAAGGATCGGGTCGAGCCGGATGCCGAGCAGCGTGCGCTGTTCCGCTACCCCGAACTGCGCCTGACCTACCACTGCCACGGCGAAGTCCCACAGACCACCCGGGCCTATGCCAAGGTGCAACTGCCGGGCACCTACAGCGTCACCGTCACTCATCCCGCGGCCTTCCGTAACTACTTGCTCGAACAACTGGTGCCCTTGATGCACGACTTCACCGTCACGGTGGAAGTGGGTGTCAGCGAGCAGAACATTCCTTATCCCTACGTGGTGGAGCAGGGCGACGAACTGGCTGGCTCCGGCGTAACCGCGGCGGCCCTGGCCCGGGTCTTCCCCAGCACTGACCTGTCCGCCGCCACCGACGGTATCGCCGACGGCCTCTACGACTGGGAAAACACCCATCCACTGCCCCTGGCGCTGTTCGACGCCGCGCGAGTGGATTTCTCCCTGCGACGCCTGGTGCACTACACCGGCAGCGACTGGCGCCATGTGCAGCCGTGGATCCTGCTGACCAACTACCACCGCTATGTCGACCAGTTCATCGTCCATGGCCTGGAGCAGCTGCGCAGCGATCCGCGTTTCGTGCGCATGGTCCTGCCGGGCAACGTGATCATCGACAAGGGCATGGACCACGGCGAGGCCTCGGCGATCGCCGCCGGTGTGGTCTGGCACCGCTATCAGATGCCGGCCTATCACCTGCAGGCCAGCGATGGCCACGGCGTGACCCTGGTGAATATCGGCGTCGGCCCGTCCAATGCCAAGAACATCACCGACCACTTGGCGGTGCTGCGCCCACACTGCTGGCTGATGATTGGCCACTGCGGCGGTCTGCGGCAGTCGCAGACGATCGGCGACTACGTACTGGCTCACGCCTACATGCGGCGTGACGGGATTCTCGACCGCGTGGTGCCGCCGAACATTCCGATCCCGGCCCTGGCCGAAGTCCAGCTGGCGCTGCAACAGGCGGCGGCCAATGTCACCGGGGAGAAGGGCGAGCAATTGAAGAAGCGCCTGCGCACCGGCACCGTGCTGACCTACGACGACCGCAACTGGGAGCTGCGCTGGGCCGAGGAACGGCCGTTCATCAACCTGTCCCGGGCGGTGGCGGTGGACATGGAAAGTGGCACCATCGCAGCCCAGGGTTATCGCCTGCGGGTGCCTTATGGCACGTTGCTGTGCGTTTCGGACAAACCCCTGCACAGCGAGATCAAGTTGCCCGGTGCGGCCAATGCCTTCTACGAGCGGGCGGTCAGCCAGCACTTGAAGATCGGGATCGAAGCCGTGGACCTGATGCGCAGCGAACTCAACTCCCTGCACTCGCGCAAACTGCGCAGCTTCGACGAGCCGCCTTTCCGCTAGGCGTTTAATCCATGGTCATTTGGCGATCAGGCCACTAGCATTGTCGGTCCTGATCGCTGAATGTTCCCGCTGCCATGTCCCGTGCACCTCGTCCCGCCTCCCGCCGTCCTGGCGCCAAGCCGTTTTCTCCTTCTTCCAGCAAGCGCGTGGCCAAGGCGCCGCCGGCCGAGTCGAAGCTGATCCTGTTCAACAAGCCTTTCGATGTCCTGACCCAGTTCAGTGATGGCGAAGGCCGGGCGACGCTCAAGGACTTCATCGCGATTCCCGGGGTCTACCCGGCCGGGCGCCTGGATCGCGACAGCGAAGGGCTGCTGCTGTTGACCAATGACGGGCAATTGCAGGCGCGCATTGCCGATCCCAAGCACAAGCTGGCCAAGACGTACTGGGTGCAGGTCGAGGGCCAGCCCAGTGCCGAGCAGTTGCAGCGGCTGCGTGATGGCGTGGAACTCAACGATGGCATGACCCTGCCAGCCGAGGCGCGGCAGTTGGATGAGCCGCAGCTGTGGCCGCGCAACCCGCCGGTGCGTTTTCGCAAGAGTGTGCCCACCAGTTGGTTGGAGCTGGTGATTCGCGAGGGGCGTAACCGTCAGGTACGGCGCATGACGGCGGCGGTGGGCCTGCCAACCTTGCGGCTGGTAAGGGTCAGGATTGGCGACTGGACCCTGGATGGCCTGGATCAGGGCCAGTGGAAAGAAGTCGCGGCGCGCTTATAAGGCCCCGGATTCGATCAGGCCGATCACCACGCTCTTGATGATGAAGGCGGCCACGCCCAGGCCCAGCACGAAGAACAGGATAAAGGAGCCGAAGCGCCCGGCTTTGGACTTCTTGGCCAGGTCCCAGACGATGAAACCCATGAATATGATCAGGATGCTGACCAGACCGGTCATCATCCATTCTTCGAATACGGCTGGGTCCATCGATTATCTCCAATGCAGGCAGGGTAAAAATGCCGGGCGAGTATACGCCAACGCTCGCCGGCCGAGCATTGATCTGCATGCGTTATGTCGCCACAGCGTCAGGCCGGCCTGGCTTTAGGCGCAGGCGTACCGGCACTGGCCTCAGCAAGCTCTTCGTCGGCCTGCCGGCTGCGACAGATGGCCTGTCAATTGCGCAGGTGGGTCAGGGGCAGCTCGGTGCTGTTGAGTACCTGGTTGAGCACGAAGCTGGAACGCACGCTGGTGACGCCGTCGATGCGGGTCAGGTGACCGAGCAGGAGTTTCTGGTAATGGTCCATGTCCGGCACCACGACCTTGAGCTGGTAGTCGGCATCGACTCCGGTCACCAGGCTGCATTCCAGTACCTGAGGCAGGCTGCGGATCGCCGCTTCGAAATTCTCGAAGCGTTCCGGAGTGTGCCGGTCCATGCCGATCAGCACGTAGGCGGTGAGGCTCAAGCCGAGCATCTTGCGGTCCAGCAAGGCGACCTGGCGGGAAATGTAGCCGTCGTCCTCCAATTGCTTGACCCGGCGCGAACAGGGCGAGGGTGACAGACCGATGCGCTCGGCCAGTTCCTGGTTGGAGATGCGGGCGTCGCGTTGCAATTCCGCCAAAATACTCAGGTCATAGCGGTCGAGTTTGCTCATCAATCAGGCCTTTGTCATAAGTATTGCGTCGAATTATCTATCTAGGGTTAAAAATTGCGCAAGAGGTGTTTTTGCAAGCAATCTTCGCAATCCTCTGTCGTCGGCCCAGGCCTATTCTTATCACCAGAATCACTGCCCGGACATAGAGTCCACTGCGGCCCGCCGAATCAGGCCTGCCGCGGCCGCCAATCCCACAGGGTTGAGCCGGCCCCCGGGCTACACCCTGTCCAGAAGACGGAGTGAGGTGAGCCGGCGTCAAAAGCGCCGAGCACGGACAAAATCTCAAAGGGCGGCCGACGGGCCGCCCTTTTTTATTGCCTGCGAAATAAGTCTCGTGACTGATAATCTCTAGCAGAACCGCCCTGGGCTTTTTCAGTCTTATCTACAGGCCCCAATCCGCAGTGAGGAATAGCATGAAGTCGCGCATCTGGCGTTTGGCAGGTGTTGGTGTGTTGTGCGTGAGCGTCAGCGCGCAAGCGCTCGCCGATGAGCGAGACGATAGACGGCCGCCCCAGCAGGGAGCGCCTTCCGGCGGGCAGCACGAGCATCCCCCGCAAGGCCGTGGAGAAGGCAATCAGGGCCGTCCGGAGAGCCCGGCGGAACGCGCGCAACCTGCTCCGCAGCCGCGGCCGCAGAATGAAATCATTCGTGGCGAGAACAGCCGTCAGTTCGAACACAATGGACAGAACCCGGGCGGGCAGTGGCAGAACCGCCCCCAGCATGATCCCAACCCGCAAAGCCGGCCTGCACCGGCGCCGCAACAACAGCCGCAGGCAGCGCCCAGCCTGCCGATCCAGGGGCGGCCCGACACCGTGCGCCAGACCCAGGAGCCCCAGCGTGGCTACTACCAGGACATTCCCCGGCGCAACGACTACAACCAGCACTGGCAAGCCGGCGGGCCGGGTTCGCGCCCGGATTATGGCCGCCCCAATGATCATCGCTGGCCAGGGCGTCCCGATGGACATGGCAACGGTTGGGGCCCGGGACCGCAGTACCGCCCGGGCTACGTGATCGACCGTTTCCCCGAGCGCAATTACCGGGTGCCGTACCGTGGCCAGGATTACTTTTTCTCGGGGGGCTACTGGTATCGCCCACAGGGCTCACGCTATGTGGTGGTGCATCCACCCTATGGCATTCGAGTGGGTTACCTGCCCGATTACGCGCGGGAAATCTGGATCGGCAGCGCGCTGTTCTTTCTTGCCGCCGGGGCCTACTACAGCTACGAAGCGGACACCCAGCAGTATGTCGTGGTCGAACCGCCCGTGGGCGCGCCGCCGCCGGATCAACAGCAGGCTGGCAATGGCTATGACGTTCTGGCTTACCCGGTCAATGGCCAGTCGCCGCAGCAGATCGATCAGGATCGCTACGACTGCTATCGCTGGGCGGTGCAGCAGAGTGGCTTCGATCCGGCCAGCGCGACCTATCAGCCCGCCCCGCAAGTGGTGCAGGCCTACCGCCAGGCCCAGGGCAACTGCCTGAGCTCACGGGGGTATCAGGTCACTTACTGAGCCCTGGCGGCCTCGACCACTTCCTGTGGATCGGCGTGTACCAGCACTTCGGCCCGGGGATAGGCCTGGTGGATCGCGTCGGCGGCCTGATCGCTGATGGCGTGGGCCACCGACAGGCTCAGGTCGCCGGGCAGTTCCAGATGCAGTTGGACGAACCAGTGGCTGCCGGAAATCCGCGTGCGCAAGTCATGGGCACCGAGCACCCCCGGCACACCGCAGGCCAGCTCCAGCATGTGCTGGCTGACATCGGCGGGCAGCTCCTCGTCCATCAGCACCGAGAAGCTTTCCCGGGCGATCTGGATCGCGCTCCAGAGAATGTAGACGGCGATCCCCAGGCCGAACCAGGCATCCACCTGATGCCAGCCGAAGGCCGCCAGTACCAGGGCCAGGAGGATGCTGCCATTGAGCAGCAGGTCGGAGCGGTAGTGCAGGGAATCGGCCCGAACCGCGTTGGAGCCGGTTTCACGGATCACCCGATGCTGCAGGATCAGCAGCGCCACGGTCAGCACCAGTGAGAGCCCGATCACCCCGATGCTCAGCCAGGGCGCGCCCACCGGTTCCGGGTGCTGCAGGCGCTCGAACGCCTGAAAGGCAATCAGCACCGCACTGCCGGCGATGAACAGCGCCTGGGCCATGCCCGCCAGGGACTCGGCCTTGCCGTGGCCGTAGCGGTGATCATCATCGGCCGGACGCAGGGCGTAATGCACCGCCAACAGATTGAGCAGCGAGGTGAAGCCGTCGAGCACCGAGTCGGTCAGGCCCGCCAGCATGCTCACCGAGCCGCTGAGCCACCAGGCGATCGCCTTGGTCACAATCAGGATGCCGGCGACAGTGACCGAGGCGCGGGTGGCCAGGCGCAGGAGGCGAGCATGTTCCGGGTTGCCAATCATCGACGGCGGGTTCCTTGGGTCGTGGGCTCAGGCGGCGGGCTGGAGGCCGTACAGGGCCAGTTGCTGCACGCTGCCCTTGTGCTGGATCAGGCGCGGGTCATCGAGGGGGAAATGGCCCCCCAGTTCGCTTTCCAGAATGGCCTGCAGTTTACGGTTGTCGACTTTACCGTCGGCGCCAATGGCCTGCTGGAGTTTTTCCGGGGCAATCTGCGCGGTCTTGCCCGGCTCCAGGTAGATCGCCCCGGTGGCGAAGTCGACGCCAAAGGCGATCAGCCCCGGGATCACATAGAACAGCAGGCCAACGGCATCCAGGACCACGACCACCGGATCGATCTTGCCGTCGATCTGGCCGCGTCGGTCGGGGAAGAAGATCGAACCGCAGGCAGTCAGTTGGGTCAGCAGGGTGGTGATCAGGACGCCGCCAATGACACGGTGGGGAATACGCATGGAAATCTCCTAGCAAGCACGAAAGCAAAGAAGGATGGAGCGGGGTGTTGAGTCTTGTCGATCAGCACTCAGACCATGATTAACCCCAGGCAGTTCGCCGTTATACTCGCGCCTCTGTTTGGGAGCCAGCATGAATTCTTTGCCAATTGATGAAGTTTTGCCTGCACTGCGCGAGGCCTTGGCGGCGCGCCACGAAGCGGTGCTCGAAGCCCCGCCCGGGGCCGGCAAGACTACCCGCGTGCCCCTGGCGCTTCTGGACCAGGACTGGCTGGCCGGACAGACCATCCTCATGCTCGAACCCCGGCGCCTGGCGGCCCGTGCCGCCGCCGAGCGCCTGGCCAGTGAACTGGGGGAAAAAGTCGGGGAAACCGTGGGCTACCGCATCCGCCTGGACAGCAAGGTCGGCCCGCGCACCCGCATCGAAGTGGTCACCGAAGGCATTCTCACCCGCCGCCTGCAGGACGATCCGGCCCTGGAAGGGGTGGGGCTGCTGATCTTCGACGAATTCCACGAGCGCAGCCTGGACGCCGATCTGGCCCTGGCACTGAGCCTCAATGGCCGGGAGCTGTTCCGTGACCAGCAGCCGCTGAAGATCCTGTTGATGTCGGCGACCCTGGAGGGCGAGCGGCTGTCCACGCTGCTGGGCGATGCGCCGATCCTGCGCAGCGAAGGACGCATGTTCCCGGTGACCCAGCGCTGGGGCCGCCCGTTCCAGCCCGGCGAGTTCATCGAGCCGCGAGTGGTGCAGACGGTTCTGGAAGCCCTCCATGATGAAAGCGGCAGCCTGCTGGTGTTTCTCCCCGGGCAGGCGGAGATCCGTCGGGTCCATCAGCAACTGGCCGATGCCCTGGGTCCGCGCGGCGATATCCTGCTGTGCCCGTTGCACGGCGAGCTGGACCTGGCGGCCCAGCGCGCCGCCATCGACCCGGCCCCGACGGGCCAGCGCAAAGTGGTGCTGGCCACCAACATTGCCGAAACCAGCCTGACCATCAACGGTGTACGGGTGGTGGTGGACGCCGGACTGGCCCGGGTCCCGCGCTTCGACCCCGGCAGCGGCATGACCCGTCTCGACACCCAGCGCATCTCTCGCGCCAGCGCCACCCAGCGTGCCGGTCGGGCCGGGCGCCTGGAACCTGGGGTGTGTTATCGCTTGTGGTCCGCCGATCAACAGGAGCAATTGGCCGCCTATGCCAGCGCGGAGATCCTCCAGGCCGACCTGGCTGGCCTGGCCCTGCAATTGGCGCGCTGGGGCGTGGCACCGAACCAGCTGGTTTGGCTGGATGCACCGCCCAGCGCCGCTTATGCACAGGCCCAGGATCTGCTACTGCGCCTGGGAGCGCTCAACGACGACGGCACATTGACCCGCCACGGCCAGGCCATGGCCGAGTTGCCGGCCCACCCGCGCATTGCCCACTTGCTGTTGCGCGGCCAGTCCCTGGGGCTGGCGCAGATGGCCTGTGACGTCGCGGCGCTACTGGGGGAGCGGGACATTCTGCGGGGTGCCGGGGCCGATCTGCACAGTCGCCTGGTGCTGCTTTCGGGAGAGGAGCGGGCGGCCCGCGGAGCCCAGGGCGGGGTACAGCGAGCACGGCAGCTATCGCGGCAGTACCGTGGCTACCTGCGAGGGCAGCCCGAGGCGGCCGTCGCCGATCCCGAGCATCCGCGCTGGCTCGGGGCCTTGCTGGCCCTGGCCTATCCCGACCGCGTGGCCCAGCAGCGGCGTCCCGGTGGTGCCGAGTATCGGCTGGCCAACGGCCGCGCGGCGCTGTTCAGCGAAACCGACAACCTGATGAAGCAGCCCTGGCTGGTGATCGCCGACTTGGGCAGTCGTCAGGGCCAGCGTGAGGAGCGCATCTACCTGGCGGCGGATTTCGATCCGGCGCTGTTCGATGGCGTGCTGGCGGAGCAGGTGCGCAACGTCGACCAGCTGGATTGGGACGAGCGTGAAGGCGTGCTGCGGGCCGAGCGCCAACGCAAGGTCGGTGAACTGGTACTCAGCCGCGAGCCCCTCAGCGGCCTGGACGAGTCGGCCCGTTGCCGGGCCCTGGTCCATCTGGTGCGGCGCAAGGGACTGGAGCTGTTGCCCTGGACCCCGGAACTGCGCCAGTGGCAGGCCCGGGTGATGTTGTTGCGGCAACTGGATCTGGCGGACAAGGACCAGAGCCAATGGCCGGATGTCAGCGATGGCGCCTTGCTCGCAGGCCTGGAGCAATGGCTGCAACCCTACCTGGGCAAGGTGTCGCGCCTCAGTCATTTTGCCAACCTGGAGCTGGCCAGCATCGTTCACAACCTGCTGCCCTGGCCGCTGCCCCAGCGCCTGGACGAACTCGCTCCGCACCACCTGACGGTGCCTTCGGGGTCTTCGATCCGCCTGGACTACAGCGAGCAGCCGCCGATCCTGGCCGTGCGCCTGCAGGAGTTGTTCGGTCTGTCGGACACCCCGCGGATCGCCGGGGGGCGCCAGGCGGTCAAGTTGCACCTGTTGTCGCCGGCGCGGCGTCCGGTGCAGGTCACCCAGGACCTGGCCAACTTCTGGCGCAGCACCTACGCCGAGGTCAAGAAGGACCTCAAGGGGCGCTATCCCAAGCACTACTGGCCGGATGACCCGCTGATCGCCGAGGCGACGGCCCGGGTCAAACCGCGCAAATAGCCAGCCGCGAGGCTTACTGGGCCGGCAGCAGGAAGCGGGCCAGCACCGGCAAGTGATCGGAGATGCGCAGGGTATCGTCCTGGCGCACCCGGGATTCGACCCGTTTCAAGCGCGGGCTGTAGAACAGGTAGTCCACCGTGCGATCCGGGCCGTCGAGGCTCGGGTCGTTGGGGTAGTGGGTCAGCCACCGCGCCCGGTCGACGCCGCTGGCCTGGGTGTTGCTGGGGATCATCGGGTACTTGTCCCACAGCAGGTGCAGCGGACTGTCGACGTTGTAGGGCGCGCGCTGTGCGTCGCTCAGGCGTTGGTACTGGCCCAGGGGCAGCAGGTTGAAGTCGCCGCCAATCAGCCAGGGCGTGCCGCGGCTCTCCAGTTTGTCCAGCACCTTGGCAATGGCCGTCACCTGCTTCTGGTGTGTGTCGTCGGCTTGCTGTGCACGCTCCAGGTGGGTATTGAGCACCGCCAGTTGGCCGCCGTCGCTCAGGGGCAGGTAGCTCAGGAGCAGGGCGTCCTTGGGCTGGAACTGCCGGCTGATGAGCGACTGTGGGGCAACCGGCAATTGCAGGCGCTCGGCGTGTTCGATGCGGTAGCGGCTGAGGGTCGCCAGTTGCCGGCCGACGCTGCCGAAGATATGCGGGGAGGGTACGAAATCGGCCTTCCAGTCGTAAGCCTGGGTGCTGCAGGGATAGAGATCGGTGACCCGCTCCTGCAGCAGTTTCAGCTGATCCTGGTAGGCGCTGGCCTTGGCGCCATTGTCCACTTCCTGTAGCAGCACCAGGTCCGGCTGTTCGTCGCGGATCACCCGGGCCACCTCGTCGAGGCTGAAGGCCATGTCTTCCAAGGTCGGGCGTTCATCCTCGCCCCGGGCCTGGTCGTTCCAGAACACGTAGCGCTTGCCGGCCAGGTATTGCAGGTTCCAGGTCATCACCTTGAGCGCCTGGCCCGGCACCAGCGGAGCGGCCTGGGCGCTGCAACTGACCGCGAGGGTTTCCTTGGGCTGTGGGCGCCAGGTCAGGCTGTAGATCAGGCTGGCCAGCACCAGGCCGATCAGTATCAGGCTCAACAGGGTGATGCGCAGTAGACGGGTCATCGGCTCGGCTTATGGCGTTGCAGGATGGGCCGGAGCATAACCGAGTGCGCGGCCGTCACCCAAGCGGTAGAGCGGCCGCAAGCTGGATCAGCGCTTGTCCGCTTGCTCGCTGATCAGCATGAACAGGCGGAACAGCACCACGCTGGTGAACAGCTGCAGGAAGCTGTAGGCACTGTCCAGGGCCAGGGTCAGGATCGGGTTGTGCGGTTCGGGATAGGCGGCCTCGCTCGCCCCCTTGAGCAGCCACAACGGCGCCATGACCGCCATGATGCACAACAGGATGCGCAGGAAATGCCCGCGGCTCAGGCGCAGGCTTTCCTTGATCGCCGCCAGGGGCGCGAGGCCCTTGAGCACCAGCAGGTATTCGGCGAAGGCCAGCACCACCATCAGCCACAGCCCCGGCAGGAAATACAGCGACAGCCCAAGCAGAATCAGCAGCGTGCTGACTGCGGTCAGCAGGGCGAAGCGCGGCCACAGGCTCAGGGCCATGGCCCACAGGTCGCGGTTGCGTGGCGACAGCCCCCGGGTGCGGGCATCGAGAAACAGGATCAGCGCGCCGGTGTACAGCGGATACAGCAAGAGGCCCACCACCACGCTGGAGCCAGGGAAGGCATTCTCGCCCAGGGCGCTGCTCACGCCCTGCTGCAGCAGCGCCTCCAAAAACACCAGAGGCAGGCACAGCTGGGCGATGCGGCCGAAGTTGCGCTGGAAAAAATAGAACGAGTCGCGCAGAACATCTAACGGAGTCATTGATGGGGATCGCAGTTGACCAAGCGGTTGGACACTTTAACCGAAGCAGGCCCCCCGGGAGCAAACGTAAACCTTGAGTAAAGACCATTGAAAGTCGTCGCCTCAGCCCCATAACTGGTGCGTACCGCTGCCCTGTGGGGGCACGGACCAGATTTTTACCGGCAATCTAAAGAGGTCGCCATGAACAGCGAAGAGCAAACCCTGATCGATGGACTGTTTTCACGGTTGCAGCAAGCCGAAACGGATTCAGCCCCGCGTGATGCCCAGGCCGAGGCGCGGATCAAGGAGCATCTGACCCGCCAGCCTGCGGCCGGGTATTTCATGACCCAGGCGATCCTGGTGCAGGAGGCTGCCCTGAAAAGCCTCGACCAGCAGAACAAGCAACTGACCCAGCAAGTGCAGCAATTGCAGGCCGAACTGCAACAGGCCCGGTCCCAGGCGGCCGCGCCGGCTCCGGCGGCGAGCGGCGGTTTCCTGTCGAGCATCTTCGGTGGCTCCCGCGAGCCGCAGCCGGCTCCCGCGCCGGCCCCGAGCGTGGCGCCAGCCTCCGGCGGCGGCTGGCGCGAGCCGTCGCGTTCTTCCTTTGGCGCCCCTGCCCAGCAGAACTTTGGCGCCCCGCAGCAGAACTATGCGCCACCACCGGCGGCCCCGGCCGCGGCCGGTAGCGGCTTCCTGGGTGGCGCCCTGAAAACCGCGGCCGGCGTGGCCGGCGGGGTGATGCTGGCGCAGGGCATCAGCAGCCTGTTCCACAGCAATCAGCAACCCCAGGAAATCGTCGAAGTCATCAAGGAAGAACCGGCCCCGGCCAGCGACAACAGCGGCTGGGGCAATGACGATCAGCGGCTGGCCAACAACGATTCCTGGGGCAACAACGACCAGGGCGGCTTCAGCAACGCCGACTACGACAGCGACGACGACTCCTTCGTCTGACCCACCGTCGGTCCGGGGCAGGTGCCTGCTCCGGACCGATTATTCGCGGAACATTCCTTGTGGCTGGCATACTGGGCGACTTTTTTCGGGTCTTGAGCCCCGTTCCAGCCCCTGCGCTGCTGCGCCATGAGGATTAGCGGTGAAAAAAATCGCTGTGTTCGCCGATGTCCAGAACCTCTACTACACCGTTCGCCAGGCCTATGGTTGTCACTTCAACTACGCCGCGCTGTGGGCGGATATCAGCAAGCAGGGGCAGATCGTCCAAGCCTATGCCTATGCCATCGATCGCGGTGACAGCAAGCAGCAGCAGTTTCAGCAGATCCTGCGCAACCTTGGCTTCACGGTAAAACTCAAACCCTACATCCAGCGCAGCGACGGCTCGGCCAAGGGCGACTGGGACGTGGGCATCACCATCGACATCATGGACGCCGCCGCCCAGGTCGACGAAGTGGTGCTGGCCTCCGGCGACGGTGACTTCGACCTGCTGCTTGAACGCATCATCCACAAGCACGGAGTCAGCGCGGTGGCTTACGGCGTGCCGGGCCTGACCGCCAATTCGCTGATTCGCGCCGCCACGCGCTATGTGCCGATCGAAGGCGCTTTGCTGCTCAAGAGCTGATCATTTTTTATACGGAGCTGCACAGGTTTGGAACGTATTGCCGTCATCGACTTTGAAACCACCGGGATCTCGCCGAGCAGCAGTTGCCGGGCCACGGAAATCGCCGTGGTTATCCTTGAACAGGGGCGCATCGTCGAGCGTTACCAGAGCCTGATGAATGCCGGGGTGCGGGTGCCGGGCTTTATCGAACAGCTGACCGGCATCAGCAACGCCATGCTGCGCAGCGCGCCGTCGGCGGAGCAGGTGATGAACGAGGTCAACGAATTCGTCGGCACCACGCCGTTGCTGGCGCATAACGCGGCGTTCGACCAGAAGTTCTGGGATTTCGAGCTGGGGCGGATCAAGCGCACCCGTTTGCAGAACTTTGCCTGTTCCCTGCTGCTGGCCCGGCGGCTGATGCCGGCGGCGCCGAACCACAAGCTGGGCACCCTGACCACATTCGCCGGCTTGCCCCACACCGGTCAGGCGCACCGGGCCATGGCCGATGCGGAAATGGCCGCCAACCTGGTGGCGCACCTGGCAGGTGAGCTACGCCACAAGCATGGCGTGCGTGAACTGTCCCACGACTTCCTTTGCAAGTTGCAGAAGGTCCCGGCTGCCAAGATTCCCGAGCACCTCAAGCGCCAGCGCGGTTTCTGAGTGGGAGCTGCGGCTTACTTGCCGTTGTTTTCCAGTTGCCCCAGAGGGACACGCCGTTCGATGGCGCTGGACAGCACGATGGAGGTCTTGCTGAAACCGAACTGGGCCACACGGTTGATCAGTTCCTCCAGCTCCGGCATCGAGCCCACGGCAGCCTGCATGATCACGCAGGGATCGCCGGTCACCCGATGGCATTCGGTGAGCTGGGGGATCTTGATCAGCTCGTCGTAGTTCTTCTGGTTGCCGTGCTGGGCCAGGCGCAGTTCGATCACGCATTGGATCGGCAGCCCGACCTTGGCCATGTCGACCTTGGCCTGGTAGCCGGTGATCACGCCGCTGGCCTCCAGCTTGGCCACGCGCTCGGCCACCGCCGGCGCCGAGAGGTTGACCTTGCGCGCCAGCTCGGCGTAACTCGCCCGGCCGTTTTCCAGCAGGCTGGCCAGGAGTAGGCGGTCGTATTTGTCCATGGAAGGCTCCTCATTGGCCCGGCTTTCGAAAGCACGGTATTTAGCGCAGAACTCCATGCTTTGGAAAGTGTACTGCCGTTATAAACAGGTTTTGTAACTTAAGTTCCCCCGGTGGCCTTTCTAGAATAGTGCTCCCCCTGCCTGCTCCGAGTTGCCTCCCATGCCCGGCCAAAGCCGTTTTTCCTTGCCGTTGATCAGCGCTTTTTTCGCCTTGTACGTGATCTGGGGGTCGACCTACCTGGTGATCCGCATTGGCGTCGAGTACTGGCCGCCGCTGATGCTCGGCGGTGTGCGTTTCATCATCGCCGGCAGCCTGATGTACGCCTTCCTGCGCTGGCGCGGAGTGCCGGCACCGACCTGGGCGCAATGGAAGGCCGCCGGGATCATCGGCGTGTTGCTGCTCAGTTGCGGCAACGGCGCGGTGACGCTGGCCGAACACTCCGGGGTGACCTCTGGAGTGGCGGCCCTGGCGGTGGCCACGGTGCCTTTGTTCACTTTGCTCTGCGGCTATTTCTGGGGCGCACGCAACACCCGTCTGGAGTGGGCCGGGATCATCCTAGGGATGATCGGCATCGGCATGCTCAACCTGGGTTCCAACCTGCAATCGAGTCCGCTGGGCGCCGCCTTGCTGCTGTTCGCCGCGGCGGCCTGGGCCTTCGGTTCGGTGTGGAGCAGGCACCTGCCGCTGCCCCAGGGGGCCATGGCCAGCGCCGCGGAAATGCTCGTCGGTGGCGTGGTGCTGATGATCGGCAGCGCCTTGAGCGGCGAGCACCTGGACGCCATGCCGCCCCTTGAAGGCTGGTTGGCGTTGGCCTATCTGGCCGGCTTCGGGTCGATCATCGCCTTCAACGCCTACATGTACCTGCTCAAGCACGTGCGGCCGGCCGCGGCCACCAGCTATGCCTACGTCAATCCGGCGGTGGCGGTGCTGCTGGGGATCGTCTTTGTCGGTGAAACCATCGGCATCGAGGAGGCCCTGGCCATGCTGGTGATCATCAGCGCGGTGGTGCTGATCGGCCTGCCTCAGTGGCGCAAGCCGAAAGCCGCTCCTCAGCAAGAGGTTGTCTGATCAGCCTGCCGGTGGTTGGCCGGCAAGCTTCTGATCCAGAAAGTCGCTGATCAGCCTTGCCACCTGCCGGTGGATGTCCTGGCGATCACCGGCATCGCCATCGCGGCAGATAATCTCGTCCCCAGGTGCCTCTTCCTTGAGCAGGGCCACGGCGCCTGGCTTGCAGACTTGCATGAAGCTGAAGTGGCTGGCATTGGCCAGGACCTCATAGTGCGAAGGCGGGGACGCCAGATGGGCGTTCAGATAGCCCGACTCTTCCTCCACGGGCATGTCCGCGATGTTCACTCCGGCCCCCAGGACCAGGACCGGTGTGTGCAGCGTCGACAAACTCTCGGGGGTAAAACCACGGGCGAACCCCAGGTCCAGCGCAACGACGGCCTTGACTCGCGGGTCCCGCAGATCGGCGCTCAGCGGGCCTTGATTGTGCGCGGTGATCCCCAGTTCCGGTGCTATGTGGCAAAGGCGTGGATTGGGATGCAGCCGGCACTCCTCCAGGTAACGTTGCGGGCTGTAGCGGGCACCGGCCAGCGCGGTGACCGTCCAGCCGCCCAGGGAGTGGCCGATGGCGGCGATGCGCTGCGGGTCGACCGGGCCGGCCAGGGTGTTATCGAGGGTGAGCTTGTCGATGACCCGGCTCAGGTCGCGCGGGCGTTCCCAGAGCTTGGCGGCTTCTGCAGGGCGCTGGTCGAATGTGGTGGTGCCCGGATGGTCGGGAGCCGCGACGATATAGCCTTGGTCCACCAGGCTCGATACCAGCCAGCTGAGATTGCGCCAGTTGCCACGATAGCCGTGGGACAGCACCACCAGCGGATGGGCAGAGCCGCTAGGCGCGGCATCCTTGATGGTCGCTACACCCTGGAAAATCGGGTTTTCAGCCGATGGCAGGAGGGGGGCGGTGGCCGTGGTGGGATACCAGAGGGCGACATGCAGGGGGCGCTGCTGACTGGCGTCCGCCAGCGTCACTTCACGAAAGCCGATGAGTTCGGCGGCATGCACCAGGGGCAGGTGCAGGCAAAGGCCCGCTAGCATCCATGCGGACAGGGCAAATTTGCGCATTCAGATCTCCAGTGGCAAAGCATCGGTGTTCTGCCAGTGGGGGCGCGTCTTGGAGGATTCGACGGCGTTCAACGGCAGAGGATGGACGACGACTGATGGCAGTCGCCGTCCATCCTTTTACCTGAAGTGGCCGGGAAAGGGTGACCGGATTGCGGAGCAAGCGGTCACGCCTCAGGCATCAGTTACAGGCGCCGGCGTCGCGCCAGACCTTGCCGCTGCCTTCGCCACCGACGGTGGCGGCAGACGGCTCGTTGCCTTTGGTCCACCAGCGGGCGATGTAGTACCGGCCGTTATGGCTGACCTTGTCGTTGGCCAGGTAGGTGCCTTGACGGCTCCAGGCGCCCAGGCAACCGGCTGGCGACTCCACGCTGTCGGCCAGCACGGTCACGCTATGGTCGCGGCTGACCGTATGGCTGCCGTTGCCCAGGTTCAGGGTGAAGCGGTAGCTGATGTCCTTGTCGCTCTTGGGCGCGACAAAGGTCAGTTTCGAACCCGAGGCCTGGAAGGCGACGCTGGGCGTCACTGTCCATTGGTAGCTCAGCGCCAGACCGGCCGGATCGCTGGAACCGGCGGCGTCCAGGGTCACGGTTTCACCGCCCTTGGCCTGACTGGCGCCGGCGATGCTCGCCAGCGGCGGCTTGACCGGCGCCGGCTTCTCGGCCAGGACCTTGACCTGATGGCTGCGGGTGGCGCTGTGCTTGCCGTTGTTCACCGTCAGGCTGACGTTGTAGATGACATCCTGCTCGGCCTTCGGGGCGACGAACTTCATCAGGTGGCCTGCGGCGTCAAAGGCGACGCTGGGGCTGATGCTCCAGCTGTAGCTGAGCTTCAGGCCCGCCGGGTCGCTGGAGCCCGTGGCGTTGAGGTACACGGTTTCTCCTGGCTTGGCCTCGCTCGCGCCGCCGATCACCGCCACCGGCGGTTTGACTTCTTCCACCGGTGGCTCGACCGGTTTCTCGCCCTCGCTCTGGCACGGGCCCAGGTCACGCCAGACCTTGCCGGCGCCATCCGCGCCGGTGGTGCTGGCCAGGCCCGGCTCGGCGCCGGAGGTCCACCAGCGAGCCTGGTACTGACGACCTTTCCACTGCACCACATCGTTGCCGACGTAAGTGCCTCTGAGCGTCCATTCCGGTTTGCAGCTGGCATCGGCGGCCTTGCCCTTGATCAGCACCTCGTGGGTCCGGGTGCTGCTCTGCTTGCCGTTGCTCAGGATCAGGGTGAAACGGTAGCGGGTGTCGCTCTGCAGCTCGGGCGCGGTGAAGCTGATGCGCGCGCCGTCGTAGTCGAAGTCCAGGCGCGGCGAGGCTTCCCAGGCGAAGCTCAGGGCATTGCCCTGGGGATCGCTGGAGGCCGAGGCATCCAGGACGATCCTGTCCCCGGCGTTGGCTTCGGTCTTGCCGCTGATCACCGCCACCGGAGGTTCACCGGCATTCACCGGCTTGAGGGACGCGGCCTTGACCTCGTTGTCGGCGCTGAATTCGCCGTCGGCCAGCAGGGTCCAGGCGCCGTTCGCACTGCTGCTGCCATAGACCTGATAACCCTTGATGTTGCCGCTCAGGCCGGCGTCCTGGCGCGGCAGGTAGTGCAGTTGCGAGAAGCGGCTGTCGGCTCCCAGGTCGATCAGTATTTCATGGGGGTAGCGCGCCCCCGCTGCAGTGCTCCAGTAGGAATTGGGGTTGCCGTCGATGGCGTGGTTGCCCACCGCTGCGCCAGGCACCGCGCTGCTGGTGGACATGACCTTCCAGCTATTGCGCGGCAGGGCCTTGCCCTTGGCATCCACCAGCAGCAGTTCGGCGACGCTGGCGTTGTCCTTGCCGTCCACCGCGGAGGTGGCGACAAACTTCAGGTAGCGGCCCTGGGCCGTGTCCTGGGTCAGACCGTAGGCGTGGCCTTCAAGCACCTGATCCTGGGTGGCCCGGTTGTCGGTGTTGATCGCCAGGTACCAGCGCCCCGGCTGCGGGTCGTTCACCCCCAGCGACACGTTGTGGCTGCGTGCCGAGCGGTAGTCGTAGCTTGAGCCGCTGGGCTGGGCGCCGCGCTTGAGCAGTAACTGGATCTGGCCGGCCTTCTCGGTGAGTTCGCCGTCCACCACGGTGAACACCAGGCGCCGGGTGCCTTCGGGGACATCCACCGGGAAGTAGCGCGTCTGGCCGCTGGCCAGGCTGACTTTCTGGTTGAGGATCGAGGTGCTTTGCTCCTGTTCGAGCGGGACCACGGAAGGGCTGTAGGCCGACATCCGCGCCGCGTTTTCCCGCCAGACCCGGGCCATGTTGGCGGTTGTCGCGTTGCCCAGCGGCACGCCCCGGCTGTCCTTGACGTCCGGGTTGGAGAAATAGCCCACATGGTTGCCGCAGAGGATGGTGCCGACCCGGCCATTGTCGTAGCCGAAGCGGTAGCTCTTGCCATCGGAACAGTGGTTGCCGCCGATGTTGTGGCCCAGCTCATGACGGAAGACCGTGGCCGACTTGATGGAGTTGATGGTGTAGCGGCCGTTGACGTAGCCCCACCCTACGGCGGTGTCCTGGCCGGGGGTGCCCACGACGAAACTGGCCACCACATCGGGGCTGTAGCGACGCATGCCTTCGGCGAAGACCTTGCTGACCTGGCCCAGGTTGGTGCCGGTGATGGCCGCATCCTGGGGCACCACCTGGGTGCCCACCAGGCGCAGGCGCACGCCCTGGACCTTGGACTGTTGCAAGGCGCGGTTGACCGAGGCCACCTGGACCAGGGCGTAGGCTTCGTGGTCGCCGATATAGTCGGCGGCGGCCTGGGAGAACCCGGCCAGCAGGTCGATCACGGTTTCGCCCTGGACGTTGCGGTTGACCTGGAAACTGCGCAGGCCGCTCTGCGACTCCTTCAGGGCTGGGGTTTCGCTGCCGTCATCGGTGAGGTAGTCGACGCTCGACGGGGCAAAGGCGGCTCCGGCGTCGAAGTGGATCAGCGACTGCTGGCCGTTGGCGTCGCCGCGAATGATGGCATTGGCATCCGGCAACAGGGCGATGAAGCTGCCGTCGGGGCGCGCGGCGAGGGTCATCTCTCCGGGGGCGCTCAGGGTCCGGGCGCGGCCCTCCAGCTGGCCGGTCATGACCCGCAGGTCCTTGAAGGTATCGTCCTGTTGCCCGATCAGGTTGCGGATGCGCATCCCGGTGACCTGTTGCAACTGCTCGGTGCCGGTTTCGGCGACGCCGAATGGCATCGCCCTGGCACCGGGCAATTGCAGGTTGATGAAGTGACCCTGGATCACCGTCGCGCCGAGAGCGGAATCGGGGCTGTGCTGGCCGACATCGGCCTGCGCCATGCCGCCAAGTGGCAAGAGTAGGGCAGCGCCCAGGCTGGCGCCCCAAAGGCGAGTCGCGCGGGACAAGGCGGTCAATCTGAAGCTCGACATAACTATTCCTGGGTAGTCTCAGCGCGGTGCGATACCTGGCGAACAGGACCGCTAAAGCGTCCGCGCTGAGGAGGTGGATAAGGAGTTTTGCCGGCGGAGGGCATCATAGGCAGGGGCGCTCGGGGCGTACATCGAACAGGGGGCTTTTCGTACCGGTCCTAGGCAGCGGGCGCAATCGCCGGAGCGTCCAGGCCGGCACACCACGGCATGGGGGCGCTGCCACAAAGAATGGGGCGAGGTCATGCAGGCAGCGGCCATCGGGGCCGCCGCCTGCGCTGTGGGAAGGGGGCTGGCTGCCGGGGGCGTGAAGCCCCCGGCGGCTGTCAGTGACAGGGGCCGAGGTCGTTCCAGACCTTGCCGCTGAAGTCCGGCCCGGTGAACGCCGGGTTGCCCGGCTCCTGGCCTTGGGTCCACCAGCGGGCGAGGAAGAAGCGCCCGTTGTGGCTGACTTTCTGACCGCCCAGGTAGGCCGTGCTGCGCGTCCAGGCAGCTGTGCAGCCAGGCGCCGTTTGCGCCGGGGCGAGGACCGTGACGCTGTGCTCGGCGGTGGCGGTTTTCTGGCCGTTGTCCACGCTCAGGGTGAAGCGATAGCGGGTGTCTTGCTTGAGCTGCGGGGCGGTGAAGCTGATACGTGCGCCGTCGTAGCTGAAGTCCAGTGCCGGCGTGACTTGCCAGGCAAAGCTCAAGGCCTTGCCTTGTGGGTCGCTGGAGCCCGAGGCATCCAGCAGCACCGGGTCACCGGCGTTGGCCTGGCTGCGACCGCTGATCACGGCGACAGGTGGCAGGCTGGCCGCGACCGGCTTGAGGGCAACGGACTTGACCTCGTTGTCGGCACTGAACTCGCCTTTGGCCAGCAGCGCCCAGGCGCTGGTCGGGCTGTCCCCGCCATACACTTGGTAGCCCTTGATGTTGCCGGCGGTATCGTTGTTTTGCCGCGGCAGGTAGTTCAAGGAAGAGAAGCCCCGCTCTGCTCCGAGGTCGATGATGATCTCGTGGGGATAGCTGGCACTGCCCGAACTCCAGTACGAGTTTGGTTTGCCATCGACGAACCACAGGCTGTTGTCGATGCCGGAGGTCTTGCCGTTGACCGAGTGGACGCGCCAGCCGTCTCTGGGCAGCGGCTTGCCCTTGGCGTCGGCCAGCAGCAGTTCGGCGATGCTGGCAACTTTGCTGCCGTTGATCGACGACGTGGCGACAAAACGCAGGTAGCGAGCCTGGCTGGTTTCCTGGGTCTTGGCGAAGACATGGCCTTCAAGCAACTGGTCGCTGGCGCTCTTGTTCTTCTCGGCTCGTACCCCGACGTACCAGCGCCCGGGCTTGGGATGGCTCACCCCCAGGGCGACGCCATGGTTTTCCAGGGAGCGGTAGTCATAGTCGCTGGCGGTGGGGCGGGCGCCGTGCTTGAGCAGCAGTTGCACCTTGTCCGCCCGTTCATGGCGCGGGCCGTGGTTGATCGACAACGCCAGGCGCTCGGTGCCCTCGGGAATGTCCAGGGCCTGGTAGTGGATGACGTTCTGTTGCAGGTCGATGGACTTGCTCAGCAGCGGTCTGACCTGTTCGTGGTCCATGGGGATCACCGCCGGGCTGTAGGCGGACATGCGCTGGGCGCCTTCACGCCACAGGCGAGCCATGTTGGCGCTGCCCAGTTGGCCCAGGGGCACGCCCTGGTTGTCCCTGACCTCCGGGTTGGAGTAGTAGCCCACGTGGTTGCCACACAGGATCGTGCCGACCCGGCCGTTGTGGTAGCCGAAACGGTCGCTGCTGCCGTCCGGGCAATGACCGCCGCCGATGTTGTGCCCCACCTCGTGGCGAAAGGTGGTGGGCGACTTGATGTTGTTGATCGAGTAACGGCCATTGACATTGCCCCAGCCGAGCATGGTGTCGACCCCCGGGGTGCCGACGAAGAACCCGGTCACCAGATCGGGGCTGTATTGCCGCATGCCTTCGGCGAACAGGCTGCTGACCTTGCGCAGGGTTCCGTCGGAGCCGGCGGTGATCGGGTGATCCTCGGCAATCACCTGGGTGCCCACCAGGCGCAGGCGTACCCCTTCGATCTGTGACTGGCGCAACGCATGGTTGACCGAGGCGACCTGGGCCAGGGCGTAGGCTTCGTGGTCGCCGATATAGTCGGCGGCGGCCTGGGAGAAACCGGCCAGCAGGTCGATCACGGTTTCGCCCTGGGCGTTGCGATCGACCTGAAAGCTGCGCTGGCCGTCGCGGGTCTGCAGCAGGTTGGGCTCCTGGGCTTGCTCGGACTGCACATAGTCGATGTTGCCGGGCGCATGGGAGTGCCGGGTTTCGGCGGGGATCAGCGTCTGCTGACCATTGGCATCGCCGCGGATGGTGGCATTGGGCAGCAGGGCGATGAAGCTGCCATCGCTGCGGGCGGTGACGACGACGTTGCTTTCGCCGAATGCCTGGCGAGCGGGTCCCTGGGCCCGGCCCACCAGGACCTTGATGTCCTTGAAGCGATCGTCCTGATCCAGGCGCAGGGCGCCGATGCTCAGGCCGGTGGCCTGGGTCAGGCGCTCGGTGCTGGCGGCAGGCGCGTTGCGCAGCCTGGGATCGGGGTTCAAGGCCTGGATATCGATGAACGGCCCGCCGAGCGTCGCGGCACTATCAATGGCAGGCGTGGCGGGTGATGTCTCGTGGGCCAGGGCCGGGCTGGCCAAGGGCATGAGCAGGACGGCTCCCAGGCTGGCGGCGCGGATGGCGTCGGCCAGGGAAAGGTGAGGCAATTGGCGGTGGGGCATAACCACTCCAGGACAAGCACAGCGCAGTGCGACACCTGTATTGGCAATCGCTGGATGACGGGCGCTGATGAGATGAATTCGGGAGGTTTGCCGGCGCGCTGAATCTTATGAATCGACCTGGTGCTTGTACATGTCCGCCAGGCCTTTTCGGTCATGTACGAAGCCGCGGATGCACGGGAATGCCAAGCGGCGGTAGGGAAAGCAAGCGCTTAAAAGTGCGGTAAACTGCCGCCCATTGCCTTTCCAGTGCTGACTTTTTCCTACGGTACCCCCATGACATTCGCCACTCTTGGCCTGATCGAACCCTTGCTGCGCGCCCTTGAAACCCTCGGCTACCAGACCCCGACCCCGGTACAGGCGCAAGCCATCCCGGCGGTGCTGGGCGGGCGTGACCTGATGGCCGCGGCCCAGACCGGCACCGGCAAGACCGCTGGTTTCGCCTTGCCGCTGCTGCAGTTGCTGACCCTGGAAGGGCCCAAGGTCGACAGCAACTCGGTGCGTGCGCTGATCCTGGTGCCGACCCGCGAGCTGGCCGAGCAGGTTCACGAAAGTGTGCGTCAGTACGCCGAACACCTGCCGCTGCGCACCTACGCGGTGTACGGCGGGGTCAGCATCAACCCGCAGATGATGAAGTTGCGCAAAGGCGTGGACCTGTTGGTGGCAACCCCGGGGCGCCTGCTGGACCTGTACCGGCAGAACGCGGTGAAGTTCAGCCAGCTGCAGACCCTGGTGCTGGACGAAGCCGACCGCATGCTCGACCTGGGCTTCTCCGAGGAGCTCAAGGACATCTACGCGGCGTTGCCGAAAAAGCGCCAGACCCTGCTGTTTTCCGCGACCTTCTCCGACGCCATTCGCCTGCTGGCCGGGCAGATGCTCAAGGACCCGTTGAGCATCGAGGTCAGCCCGCGCAACGTCGCCGCCAATACGGTCAAGCAATGGGTGGTGCCGGTGGACAAGAAGCGCAAGCCGGAGCTGTTCAGCCACCTGCTGCGCAAGAACCGCTGGAAGCAGGTGCTGGTGTTCGCCAAGACCCGCAACGGCGTGGATGCGCTGGTGGAAAAGCTTCAGGGCCAGGGCGTGAATGCCGACGGCATCCATGGCGACAAGCCCCAGGCCACGCGCCAGCGTGCCCTGGACCGGTTCAAGGCCAGCGAGATCCAGATCCTGGTGGCCACCGACGTGGCGGCCCGTGGCCTGGACATCGAAGACTTGCCGCTGGTGGTCAACTTCGACCTGCCGATCGTCGCCGAGGACTACATCCATCGCATTGGTCGTACTGGCCGGGCCGGCTCCACCGGCGAGGCGATCTCCCTGGTGTGCGCCGATGAAGTCAACCTGCTGTCGGCGATCGAGATGCTGACTCGCCAGACTTTGAAGCGCCATGAAGAGCAGGACTTCGAACCCGAGCACCGGGTGCCGGAAACCGACGCCAGTGGCCAGGTGGTGAAAAAACCGAAGAAGCCCAAGAAACCGAAAACCTCCGGCGGTGGCGGCAAGCGCAACCTGGGCAAGTGGGTGGACAGTGGTGAAGTGGCCGAAGCGCCAGCGGTGAAACCGGTGCGCAAGGTTCCGGCGTTCAACACCGGGCCGCGCAAGCGCAAGCCTTGAAGGCAGCTACAAGCCTCAAGCGGCAAGCTGCAAGTTCAGGTCGGCTTGAAGCTTGTGGCTTAACGCTTGCCGCTGCTTTTCAGCCATTCGAGCATTCCTAGCCCGGCCCGACGGCCGCTGGCAAAGCAGGCGGTCAGCAGGTAACCGCCAGTGGGGGCTTCCCAGTCGAGCATTTCCCCGGCGCAGAACACTCCGGGGAGGTGCTCCAGCATCAGTCGTTCATCCAGCGCTTCGAAGGTGACGCCACCGGCGCTGCTGATGGCTTCGTCCAGGGGCCGTGGGCGTACCAGGGTCAAGGGCAGTGCCTTGATCGCCGCCGCCAGGCGCGCCGGATCGTTGAAGGTGTCGGCGCCTGTCAGCTCCCGCAGCAACCCGGCCTTTACCCCCTCGATCCCCAACTGACTCTGCAGGTGCTTGGCCATGGAGCGCGAGCCACGCGGCTTGGCCAGGGCGGCCTGGACCTTGTCCCGAGGCTTGCCCGGCAGCAGGTCGATATGAACGGTGGCTTGCCCGTGTCGGTGGATGCTGTCGCGGATCGGCGCCGACAGGGCATAGATCAGGCTGCCTTCGATGCCGCTGGCGGTGATCACGCATTCACCCAGCCGGGGGATGTCGTCATTGAGGCCGATGGCCACGTTCTTCAGCGGCGCCCCGGCGAATTTGCTGCGCAGCAACTCGCTCCAGGCACTGACCTCGAAACCGCAATTGCTCGGTTGCAAGGGGGCGACCTGCACGCCGCGCTGTTGCAGCAGGGGCAGCCAGGCACCGTCTGAACCCAGGCGCGACCAACTGCCTCCACCCAACGCCAGCAGGGTGGCATCGGCCTTTACCGCGCGTTCGCCCTCGGGATGCTGGATGCGCAGGCTGCCGTCGGTATTCCAGCCCAGCCAGCGGTGCCGGGTGTGGATAACCACCCCGGCGTCGCGCAGGCGCTTGAGCCAGGCGCGCAGCAGCGGCGCGGCCTTCATGTCGGTGGGAAATACCCGCCCCGAGCTGCCGACGAAGGTGTCGATACCCAGGCCGTGAATCCATTGGCACAAGGCCTCGGCGCCGAATTCGCGCAGCAGCGGGGCGATGTACGGGGCCCTTTCGGCATAGCGCGAGAGGAAGGCCGGGTAGGCTTCGGAGTGGGTGATGTTCATGCCACCGACCCCGGCCAGGAGGAACTTGCGGCCCACCGATGGCATGCCGTCGTACAGGTCGACCCGAATTCCGGCCTGGCTCAGTACCTCGGCGGCCATCAGGCCAGCGGGGCCGCCGCCGATGATCGCGACGTGGTGGGGCGTGGAAGAGAGCGATGCAGTCATGGCAGGGGCGGGGCTGAGGAAATAGGCCGGGCATTCTACCCGAGGTGCAGGGGGCTTGCTGGGTCGATGATGCCTGGTCAAAAACTAGACAGCGGGCTGCGGGCCTTGTGCCCCGTGGTCTGGCGCGACTTTCGCGCAGGTTGTCCACAGTCGGCTCCACAGGGATTGGGGGTAAGCGGCCCACGCCAGGATGACACCTTGATGAAACTGATCAAAAACTGGTCGATTGTCTGCAGGCCTTGCACTGCGTGGGCTGTAGCGACTTTCGCGCAGGTTGTCCACAGGCGGTTCCACAGCGATTGGGGGTAAGCGCTACGGCGTCGCCGAACGCCCGCTGCGCCTGATCAAAAAACACACACCACGCTGAAAGCCCCGCCGATAGAGGGCTGTAGCGTGTTTCACGCAGCTTATCCACAGGCAGCTCCACAGGGATTGGGGGTAAGCGATCCACAACACTGTGACCGTCTGATGGCATTGATCAAAAAACAGACGATTGCTTGCAGCCCCCGATTAACAGGGGCTGGCGAGGCTTTCTCCCAGGTTATCCACAAGCGGCTCCACAGCGGATGTGGGTAAGGCCACTGGGTTCAGTAGCAGCCTGAGGACTCCCAGACCCGCTGCGCGCTGTGATGGAGGATGCCGTGGCGTCGGGCCAGGGCCTGGCGGTCCTTGCTGTAGCCGCCGCCGATCACGCCGAGCACCGGGATGTCGCGGCCCAGGCAGTGGCGCATGACCCGTTCGTCGCGTTCCGCCACACCGGCATCGGTGAGCTTGAGGTAGCCCAGGGCGTCGTCCTGGTGCACGTCGACCCCGGCGTCGTACAGCACCAGGTCCGGCTGATACAGCGGCAGCAGGTAGTTGAGGGTGTCGTCCACCACCTTGAGGTAGTCGGCGTCGCCCATGCCCATGGGCAGCGGGATGTCCCAGTCGCTCTGGGCCTTGCGCGCGGGGAAGTTTTTTTCACAGTGCAGCGAGACGGTCACCGCGTCGGGGGTATGTTGCAGGATCCGTGCGGTGCCATCGCCCTGGTGCACGTCGCAGTCGAAGATCAGCACCCGCCCCACGCGGCCGCTTTGCAGCAGGTAATGGCTGATCACCGCCAGGTCATTGAAGATGCAGAACCCCGCCGGGTAGTCGTAATGGGCGTGATGGGTGCCGCCGGCCAGGTGACAGGCCAGGCCATGTTGCAGCGCCTTTTCGGCCGTTAGCAGGGAGCCGCCGACAGCGCGCACCGTGCGCCGGGCCAGGGCTTCGCTCCAGGGCAGGCCGAGGCGCCGCTGGTCTTCCCGGGACAACTCGCCGCTCATGTAGCGTTCGATATAGGCCGGGTCGTGGGCCAGGGCGAGGATGTCGGCCGGGCACAGCTCGGGGCGCAGCAGATCGGCGTTGCGGGTCAGGCCGCTGTCCACCAGGTGGTCGCGCAGCAGGCGGAACTTGTCCATGGGGAAACGGTGTTCCGGCGGGAACTCCGGGCTGTAGTCGTCGTGATAGATCAGTGGCAATGACATGGCATTTTCTTAGAGGAACCCGTGAAGGATCCTACCAGCGATGTAGACTTGCACCCACGGAAACGGAGGGCCTGATGGAGCCAATACTGCAACTCGAAAGCGCGCGCCTGCTGCTGCGCCAGTGGCGTGACGATGATTTGCCGGCGTTTGCCGCGATGTGTGCCGATCCACAGGTCATGCGCTACTTTCCCGCGCCCTTGAGTCGCCTGGAAAGTGCCGCGCTGATCGGGCGCATACGCGGGCATTTCGCCGAACATGGCTTTGGCCTCTGGGCGCTTGAGCGTAAGGATAGTGGCGCCTTTATCGGCTTTACCGGGCTGCTGGAGGTGGGCTTCGAAGCGCCCTTTACCCCGGCGGTGGAAATCGGCTGGCGCCTGGCCCGGGAACACTGGGGCCTGGGTTACGCCAGCGAGGCGGCCTGGACTGCCTTGCGTTGCGCTTTCGACCGCCTGGCCCTGGACGAAGTCGTGGCCTTTACCACCCGGGCCAACCTGCCGTCGCAGAAGGTCATGCAGGCCATTGGCATGCATCACGCTGCCCAGGAGGATTTCGAACACCCGAAACTCGCCGCCGATCACCCGCTGCGCGAGCATGTGCTGTACCGCATTACCCGCGAACAATGGCTGGAAACCTTGCATGGATAGCAGGCGCGCACGTTTAGAATGTGCCGACGAGATACCTGGCCCCAATTGATATCACCGCCGCAGCCGAGATTGCGCGGTGTTGCCTTGTGTGAGGAGAGTCTGAATGAGTCATGTGCTGGATGATCTGGTCGATCTGTTGACCCTGGAAGCCATCGAGGAAAACCTGTTTCGCGGTCGCAGCCAGGACTTGGGTTTTCGCCAGCTGTTTGGTGGTCAGGTGCTCGGCCAGTCGCTGTCCGCGGCCAGTCAGACGGTAGAGGAAGCACGCCACGTGCATTCCATGCACGGCTACTTCCTGCGTCCCGGCGACGCCGCCTTGCCGGTGGTCTACCAGGTGGATCGGGTCCGCGATGGCGGCAGCTTCAGCACCCGGCGAGTGACGGCGATCCAGAAGGGCAACCCGATCTTCACCTGCAGCGCTTCCTTCCAGTACGACGAAGAAGGCTTCGAGCACCAGAGCCGCATGCCCGAGGTGGTCGGGCCGGAAAACCTGCCCTCGGAGCTGGAGATCACCACCCAGCGCGCGCACCTGATTCCCGAGCACATGCGCGAGAAACTGCTGTGCCCCAAGCCCATCGAAGTGCGCCCGGTGACCGAGAAGGACCCCTACAACCCGCAGCCGATGGATCCGGTGAAGTACGTCTGGTTCCGCGCCGACGGCGCCCTGGCGGACATCCCGGCGTTGCACAAGTACCTGCTGGCCTACGCCTCCGACTTCGGCCTGCTGACCACCTCGATGCTGCCCCACGGCAAATCGGTGTGGCAGAAGGACATGCAGGTCGCGAGCCTCGATCACGCCCTGTGGTTCCACGCCGACCTGCGGGCCGATGACTGGCTGCTGTACGCCATGGACAGCCCCTGGGCCGGTAATTCCCGGGGCTTTTCCCGGGGCAGCGTGTTCAACCGTGCCGGGCAACTGGTAGCCTCGGTGACTCAGGAAGGGTTGATCCGTCATCGCAAGGATTGGGCATGAGTCTTTCAGAAATAAAACATTGGGTGTTCGACATGGACGGCACCCTCACCATCGCCGTGCATGATTTCGCGGCGATTCGCCAGGCGCTGTCGATTCCTCCGCAGGACGACATCCTCACTCACCTGGCGGCCTTGCCGGCGGACGAGTCCGCGGCCAAGCACGCCTGGCTGCTGGAGCACGAGCGCGACCTGGCCCTGGGTTCGCGCCCGGCGCCGGGGGCGGTGGAACTGGTGCGGGAACTGGCCGGGCGCGGTTATCGCCTGGGCATCCTCACCCGCAATGCCCGGGAGCTGGCCCACGTGACCCTGGAGGCCATCGGTCTGGCGGACTGCTTTGCCGAAGCCGATGTGCTGGGGCGCGACGAGGCCCCGCCCAAACCCCATCCCGGTGGTTTGCTGAAGCTGGCCGAGGCTTGGGATGTGGCGCCGCAGCGCATGGTCATGGTCGGTGACTACCGCTTCGACCTGGACTGCGGACGCGCCGCGGGAGCGCGCACGGTGCTGGTGAACCTGCCGGACAACCCCTGGCCGGAGCTGACCGATTGGCATGCCCGGGATTGCGCGCAGTTGCGGGAATTGCTGTCGGTTTGAGTGGCGGGCCCGTTCGCCGGCAAGCCGGCGCCTACTGGAAGAGCGCCGCCTGACCTTCGGCTGAGGTGAACATCTTGTCGCCGTCGTGCCCGACGCCGGGCACTTCCACCAGCCGTTGTGGCAAGCCTTGCGGGTGACGCCGCATCAGGTAGTCGAAGTAGTGGTGGCCGCGAATCAACCGGTAGGCGCCCTGGGCCTCGGCCGCGCAGCTCTTGTCCAGGGCCGGGTGGTTGGGGTCGATATCCTGCTGGCCCAACAGGTAGGTGATGTCGCGCTGCGCATAGCCCTGTTCCAGCTGGGCCGGAGACTGGCCGGCCGCATAAGCCGGTAGCCGGTTCAGGCCGTATTTCCAGTCGTTGAAGCCCGGGCAACTGAGCGGCTCGACTGCCACCGGGCGCGTGGCATCGAAGTAGGCGTAGGACGACGGATTGGCGATCACGAAGCGCAGGCCGATGCCGAGTGCTTTCAGCTCGGGATGGTTGCCGGTGGTCAGGGCATAACGCTGCACCACCTGGGCGCCGCCGGAGTGACCGGCGATCACCACCTCCTTGAGTGCCGGAAAGCGATTGCGCTCCTGCAGGCGCTGGAGGATGGCGTCCAGCACCGCATAGGCGCTGATGGTCACGGGACCGGCAGCAGGCTCGCCGGCCATCCAGTCATTGCCGTTCCAGCGCAGTAGCGCGTCGGGCAACTGATGGCGGGCGATATCGCTCTGATTGAGAAACTGTGGGGCGATCACCAGGGTCGCGACGCCTTGCCCGGCCTGCTCGGCGGCAGTTTCGCCACTGTGCAGATAGGTCTGG
Organism: Pseudomonas protegens; assembly: GCF_013407925.2. Lineage (NCBI taxonomy): Bacteria > Pseudomonadati > Pseudomonadota > Gammaproteobacteria > Pseudomonadales > Pseudomonadaceae > Pseudomonas > Pseudomonas protegens. The sequence goes on from NZ_CP060201.1 coordinate 4,213,002, forward strand.
GCATTGCGCAGTCGTCCATGGACGATGATCAGCACCCGCCGTACCCCGGGAAGCGGCTGGCGCCAGTCCTGGCTCAGGCCCAGGGCCAGCTGCCCACCCTCAAGGGCCAGGCGCTCGGGACTGACAACCTTGACTCCGTGCTCCGCTGCCTGGGCGCCGAGGCAGCCCAGGCACAGCAACGCCATCAGCAGCCGGCCCATCTACAGGCTCTTGGCGGCGAAAGTGTCGCACTGACCGACCTGGCCCTGGCTGAAGCTGGTCTTGAACCAGCGCACCCGTTGCGCCGAGGTGCCGTGGGTGAAGGAGTCCGGCACCACCCGGCCCTGGCCTTGCTGCTGCAGGCGGTCGTCGCCGATGGCGTTGGCGGCGTTCAGGGCTTCTTCCACATCCCCCGGTTCCAGCCAGTTCAGGCGTTGCTGGGCGTGGTAGGCCCAGACCCCGGCCAGGCAATCGGCCTGGAGTTCCTGGCGCACCAGCAAGCCGCCGTCGCCTTCCATCTGTCGCCCTTGCTGGCGCGCGGTCTGCATTTTGGCCGAGACGCCGAGCAGGGTCTGCACGTGGTGCCCGACCTCGTGGGCGATCACATAGGCCTGGGCGAAGTCGCCGGCGGCGGAAAAGCGCTGGGCCATTTCCCGGAAGAAGTCCATGTCCAGGTACACCTGGCGGTCGGCCGGGCAGTAGAACGGCCCGCTGGCGGAAGTCGCGGCGCCGCAGGCCGAGTTGACCCGGCCACGGAACAGAATCAGCTTGGGCGCCTGATACTGGCGACCGGCCTGCTGGAAGATCTGGCCCCAGGTGTCTTCGGTGTCACCAAGGATGGCGCGCACGAACTCCGCCTGCTCGTCGTTGGCCGGTGGCGCCTTGCGCGCCTGGGGGGTGGCCGGGGCCGAGGTCTGGCTGCTCTGGCCGAGCAATTGCCCGAGGATCTGCAGCGGGTCCTGGCCGGTGGCCCAACCGATGCCGACGATCAGCACGATCGCCGTCAGGCTCAACCCCTTGCCGCCGCCGAAACGCATGCCGCCGCCACCGCCACTGCTGTCATCTCGCACGTCGACGACGTTGTCGCTGCGCCGGCCTTTTTTCCAAAGCATGGGGGAGTCCTCGTTTTTTCTGCTGGTCAGTGTTGCTGGTGGCTCAGACCGGCGCCAGTCCGGTCGTCAGGGATTTTTGCGCACGCTACCATGGCCCGGCGCCGGATCGATCCGGTCCAGACTCATTCGGGGCTTGCTATTGAACATCGACACCCGCATCAAATTCCGTCACCTGGTGTGTTTTCTTGAAATGGCCCGCCAGGGCAGCCTGGCCCGAGCCGCCGATGTGCTGGCGGTGAGCCAGCCGGCAATGTCGAAAACCCTCAAGGAACTGGAGGACCTGCTGGAAACCCGGCTGTTTGCCAGGAGCAAGGCCGGCCTCAGCCTGACCGAGGCCGGGCGGGCGTTCCTGCGCTATGCCGGGCCTTCGGTGCAGGCCCTGCGCGAGGGCGTCAGCAGCTTGCGCGGCGGCGAATATGCCGCCGGGCTGGTGCGCATCGGCGTGCTCTCCACCGTGGAAAGCCTGCTGCTGCCGGAGGTGATGCGGCGCCTGCACCAGCGGCATTCGGCATTGACCGTGAGCGTGCTGACCGGCCCCAGCGCCCATCTGCTCTCGCAACTGCGGGTCGGCGACCTGGACCTGGTGGTGGGACGCATGACTGAGAGTCCGGAGATCCACGGCCTGAGCTTCGAGCACCTGTACAGCGAATCCATGACCCTGGTGGCGCGCCCCGAGCATCCGCTGGTGGTCGGTCCCTTCACCCGTGACGCGGTCAGCAAATACCCCCTGGTGCTGCCTTTGGCCGGCACCAGCATCCGCAAGCACGCCGACAGCCTGTTCATTCAGTGCGCTATCGCCCCGTCGCAACAGCGCCTGGAAACCCTGTCGGTGGCCCTGAGCCGGCGCTATACCCTGTCCAGCGATGCGCTGTGGATCGCGCCGCTGGATGCGGTGCGCCTGGATCTGGCCAATGGCGACTTGTGCGAACTGGACCTGGGCTTGCGCGAGCCCGGCGGTTCGGTGGGCATCTCCAGCAATGCCAGCTTGCCGCTCTCGCTGGCGGCGCAATGGGCGGTGGACGTGCTCCGGGAAGTGGGACGGGCCTATCACGAGGGCAGTTATCCATAACCTTTTGGTTATAGATCGCGGGCGGCTTTTCAATTTTCCCCGCGCCTGCTTTGTTTGAAACTGCGTCAGCTGCGCTCCATAAATCAAACAACAGGAGAACGACATGTCTGATGCAGACAGCAGTCGCTTCGTGATTCGCGACCGTAATTGGCACCCCAAGGCCCTGACCCCCGACTACAAGACCTCGGTTGCCCGTTCGCCACGCCAGGCGCTGGTGAGCATTCCGCAATCGCTCAGCGAAACCAGCGGCCCGGACTTTTCCCACCTGCGCACCGGGCGCTTCGACAACGACCTGCTGCTCAACTTCAACCACGGCGGCTTGCCGGTGGGCGAGCGGATCATCGTTTCCGGGCGAGTCTGCGACCAGTACGGCAAACCGATTCCCCACACCCTGGTGGAGATGTGGCAAGCCAACGCCGGCGGCCGCTACCGGCACAAGAACGACCGCTACCTGGCGCCCCTGGACCCGAACTTCGGCGGCGTCGGCCGGGCCCTCACCGACCGCGACGGCTACTACAGCTTCCGCACCATCAAGCCCGGGCCTTACCCATGGCGCAACGGCCCCAATGACTGGCGTCCGGCGCATATCCACTTCTCCATCAGCGGGCCGTCGATTGCCACGCGCCTGATCACCCAGCTGTATTTCGAAGGCGACCCCTTGATTCCGCTGTGCCCGATCGTCAAGTCCATCGCCAATCCGGATGCGGTGCAAAGCCTGATCGCGCGCCTGGACATGGGCAACGCCAATCCCATGGACTGCCTGGCCTACCGCTTCGACATCGTGCTGCGCGGCCAGCGCAAGACCCACTTCGAGAACTGCTGAGGAGCCTGCCATGCCTGTTCAACTGCTGCCTGAAACCCCCTCGCAAACGGCTGGCCCCTACGTGCACATCGGCCTGGCCCTGGCGGCGGCGGGAAACCCGACCCGCCCCGAGGAAATCTGGAACCAGATGGCCAAGCCCGATGCGCCGGGCGAGCGGATCCTGCTGATCGGCCATGTCTACGACGGCAACGGCCATCTGGTGCGCGACTCCTTTCTGGAGTTCTGGCAGGCCGACCATGCCGGGGTCTACGACCCGGTGTTCGACACGGAAAAGCCGTTCAACTGCTTTGGCCGCACCGCCACCACCTTCGATGCCGGGGAATGGACCCTCAACACGGTCAAGCCCGGGGTGGTGAACAACGCGGCCGGAGTACCCATGGCGCCGCACATCAACCTGTCGCTGTTTGCCCGGGGGATCAATATCCACCTGCACACCCGGCTGTACTTTGCCGATGAGCCGGAGGCCAACGCCCAGTGCCCGGTGCTGAACCTGATCGAGCAGCCGCAGCGCCGGGAAACCCTGCTGGCCCATCCTTGCGAGGTCGATGGCCAACGTGCCTACCGTTTCGATATCCGCATCCAGGGTGAAGGCGAGACGGTGTTCTTCGATTTCTGAAGCATCGCCAAGCCAGGAATGGCCAGCGTTCGAGAATCCGCCCCCTGACGCCACGCTGCGGTGTCAGGGGGCGTTTCGTTTCAGTGGTCGAAGTGGTCCCACACCGGAGCGAAGTCCGGGCTGACCTGACGCTGATCCTTGGGCAGGGCGGCGATCAGCGCCCGGTCGGCATCGTCCAGGTCAATCTTCAGGGATTCCAGGTTGGCCAGTTGGTTGGCCCGGCTGCTGGCCTTGGGAATCGCCGCGACGTTGTCCTGGTCCAGCAACCATTTGAGCGCCACCTGGGTCGGCAGCACGCCGTGCTTGGCGGCGATCTGCTGGATCTGGGCCACCTCCGACACCTTGTTGCGCGCCAGCGGGGTATAGGCGGTCAGCACCAGATCGCGTTCGCGGGCGTAATCCAGCAGGCCGCTCTGTCCCAGCAGCACGTGGTATTCCACCTGGATCGCCGACAACGGCGCGCCCAGCCCTTCGATCACCCGGCGCAGCAGGGCCAGGGGAAAGTTGGCCACGCCAATGTGCTTCACCAGCCCCTGTTCCTTGAACGACACCAGGGTGTCGATGCTGCGCTCCAGCTCCCAGTCGCTGGCCGGCCAGTGAATGTGGAACAGGTCGATGTAGTCGGTTTGCAGGGCTTTCAGGCTGCGTTCCAGCGAGTGGCGCATGGCATCGGGTTGCAACTGGTCCCACCAGACCTTGGTGGTGACGTGGATCTGCTCCCGGGGCACTGCGCTGTTGGCCAGGGCCAGGCCCACGGCCTCTTCGTTGTGGTAGGCCTGGGCCGTGTCGATGTGCCGGTAGCCCAGCTCCAGGGCTTGTTCCACGGCGCGGGTACATGCCTGGTCGAGCATCGGCCAGGTGCCCAGGCCGAGCTTGGGCATGTGCAGGCCGCTGTGGGTCAGGACCGGGCAATCTACGGTGTGAGGCATGGGCAATCTCCCTGTGGATAAAACAGCGCTGCCGGTACGACAGGCTGCGGCGATGGCGGATGGTTGAGGCTTGGACAGCAGGGGCGGGCAGAAGATGCCCGGCCAATAGGGCTATGGAATGGTCGATTTGTGGAAGCCGGTTCCAAAAAATATACGGACTCGGCTAACCTGCGCACAAGGCGTTGTGCCGGGCTCCCAGGTCCGGTCGCGTCGATTCTGGGCGGTAATCGAACCTTGCCGCGCAGTTCCCCAACCGGCCCGTTGTCACTAGAATCGGCCAAATTTTGTCGGGACCCGACCATGGCTGGCAGTCAAATCGAACGCGTCTTCAGCGTTCTCGAACGTCTTACCGGTGATCCCCGCGGCCTGCCATTGCAGACCCTGGCGGAACAGCTGGAGATTCCCAAGAGTGCAACCCATCGCCTGCTGGCGGAGTTGATTCGCCTGGGCTACGTGCGCCAGAACCCGGACAACCTGCGCTACCAGCTGTCCACCCGGCTGGTGGCCATGGGCTTTCGCTACCTTTCGGTCAGCGGCGCCGACATTGTCCAGCCGGTGCTCGATCGCCTGGCCCAGGAGTCCGGCGAGCTGGTGCGCCTTGGGGTGATCGAGGGCGAGCGCCAGACCTGGATCGCCAAGTCCCAGGGCGCCCGGTCCGGCCTGCGCTACGACCCGGACATGGGCCGCGAGGCGCCGTTGTTCTATACCGCTTCCGGGCATGCCTGGCTGGCCACCCTGAGCGATGCCGAGGCCTTGTCGCTGGTGGAGCGCCAGGGCGTGGAACCCCCGGCGGACCTGGGACCGAATGCCCCCCGCTCGAACATCGAGTTGCTCGAACGCCTGCGCCTGGCCCGCGAGCAGGGCTATGCCTGGGTCGAGGAAAGCTCGGCGGTCGGCACCTCGGCGATTGCCGCCGTGGTGCGCCACCCCATCGATGGCCGGGTGGTGGGCGTGCTCAGCATCGCCGGTCCCAGCGCGCGCCTGCCGTTGGCGCGGCTGCATGAGCTGGCGCCACTGTTGTTGCAGTTTGCCGAGGAACTGTCGGCCGCCAGCCAGGCTTCCGAACTGTTCAACCTGTAGCCGCTGCCGAGCCTGCGAGGCTGCGCAAAGGCCCGCAGGGCCTTGCTTGTCGATCTACCGTCGGGCGGGTGGTGGCCTTGATATCGCCGCGTCTGTTGCACAGCCGTTCGCAGCCTGCGGCAGCGGCTACACAGGCTTCGGCTCGGCACAAAGCCGTTCGATAATCGGACGGTATTTTTTATCCCTCTTGTGTGAAATTGGAACTGAGTTCTAAATAATTGAATTTCAGCCTCCCAATAACAATCACAAGAGGATTCGCCATTGAACCCGCCACTGCGCATTGCCCTGATCGGCGTCGGCAATATGGGGCAGCAGCATTACCAGCACCTCAAGACCCTGGCCGAGGCCAGGCTGTGCGCCGTGGCCGATCCGGGGCCCCAGGCGCAAGCCATCGCCGGGCAATGGCAGGTGCCGCATTTTCGCGATCACCGGACGTTGCTCCAGGAGGTGCGACCGGATGCGGTAATCGTCGCCAATCCCAACAACCTCCATGTCAGCACCGCCCTGGATTGTCTGGCGGCAGGCGTGCCGGTGCTGCTGGAAAAACCGGTGGGCGTGAACCTGGATGAAGTGCGCGAGCTGGTGGCGGCATCGCGCACCACGGGCGTGCCGGTGCTGGTGGGCCATCATCGGCGCCACAACCCGCTGATCGCCCGGGCCCATGAACTGGTGCGCGGTGGCGCCCTGGGCCGGCTGACCACGGTCACCGCGCTCTGGCAGTTGCAAAAACCCGAGAGCTACTTCGACATCCCCTGGCGCCGCGAGGCCGGGGCCGGGATGTTGCTGACCAACCTGATCCACGACCTCGACCTGCTGCGCCACCTGTGCGGCGAAGTGCGACAAGTGCAGGCCATCACCAGCAACCGCGTGCGCGGCTACGCCAACGAGGACTGCGCCGCGGTGCTGATGCAGTTCGACAACGGCGCCCTGGGCAGCCTGACCGGTTCCGATGCGGTGGCCGCGCCCTGGAGCTGGGAGCTGGATGCCGGGGAGAACCCGGTGTATCCGCGTCAGGCCGATCAGCCGTGCTACCTGCTGGCCGGCACCGAGGGCGCGCTGAGCATTCCCCAGCTCAAGCGTTGGCATTACGCCGAGGCCGGGGCCGGTTGGCATCACCCCCTGCTGATGCAGCAGGAAGCCTTCGATCCGGGCGAGGCCCTGTGCTTGCAATTGCAGCACTTCGTCCAAGTCGCCCGCGGCGAAGTCGCGCCGCTGGTCAGCGCCGCCGATGCCGCGCGTACCCTGGCGCTGGTTGAAGCGATTCGCCAGGCCGCCGCCACGGGCCGCGCCTGCACCCCCACCCCTATTGAGTGAACGACTGATGAGTGAGCGGATTTTTTCCCTGGCCAGCCTGACCGTGCTGGAGCTGTCGCCGCCGGAGATGGTGGAGGTGGCGGCCCGTGCCGGCTACAGCCATGTCGGCCTACGCCTGGAACCGGCGACCCCGGAGGAGCATCACTTCCCGCTGGTGGCGGATGCCGGCTTGCGCCGCCAGACCCTGGCGCGCCTGCGCGATAGCGGCGTGCGGGTGCTGGATGTGGAGATCCTGCGGCTCAAGCCGCAGACCCGGGTTGGCGACTTCGAGGCGCTGCTGGCGGTGGGCGCCGAGTTTGCCGCCAGCGAGTTGCTGGTGGCGGGCAATGACCCGGATGAGGCGCGCCTGACCGACAACTTTGCCGCCTTGTGCGATCTGGCGCGGCAGTATGGCTTGCATCCCCATCTGGAGTTCATGCCCTGGACCGACGCGCGCAACCTGGAGCAGGCGCTGCGAGTGGTGGAAAACGCCGGTCGTGACAATGGCTGCGTGCTGGTGGACGCCTTCCATTTCGACCGTTCGGGTTCGCGTCTGGCGGACTTGGCCAAGGTTGATCCGGCGCGCCTGCGTTATGCACAGTTGTGCGACGTTGCCGGGCCACGTCCGGACGATATGCAGGAGATCCTGCGTCAGGCCCGTAACGAGCGGCGCTTTCCGGGGCAGGGCGACTGCGATCTGGCGGGGTTGCTCCGGTGTCTGCCGCAGCACCTGCCCCTGAGCCTGGAGATTCCCACGGTGCAGCTGCTGGAGCAGGGCGTGAGTGCCTTGCAGCGGGCGCAGATGGCGCTGGATGCAACGCGCGCGCTGCTGGCCAGGACCTGAGTCGGCGGGAGGGCTTTCGCCGGCAAGCCGGCTCCTACAAATACCCGGTAGGCGCTGGCGGACCGCGAAGCTGTGTCTTCAATCACCTTCAAGGAATGCCCATGACCCGCAGCACGCCCCTTTCCGGGATCAATCAGCCTTTCAAGGGCATTCTGCTGATCGTCCTGGCGACCTTCCTGTTCGCCAGCCACGACGCCCTGTCCAAATACCTCTCGGGGTTCTTCCCGGTGATCATGGTGGTCTGGGCCCGCTACCTGATCCATACCTTGCTGATGGCAGGGATCTTCCTGCCGCAATCCGGCCTGCGGGTGCTGCGCAGCAAGCGGCCGCTGCTGCAACTGCTGCGGGCCTTATGCCTGTTGAGCACCAGTTTGCTGTTCACTTCGGCGCTGTTGTTCATTCCCCTGGCCGAGGCCACGGCGGTCAACTTTCTCGCGCCGGTGCTGGTTACCGCGTTGTCGGTGCCCTTGCTTGGCGAGCAGGTGACCCGCGGCCAATGGCTGGCGGTGATCTGCGGCTTTGTCGGGGTGCTGATCATTGTCCATCCGGGCGGCGAGCTGTTCACGCCGGCGGTGTTGCTGCCGTTCTGCTCGGCGCTGTTCTTCTGCTTCTATCAACTGCTGACCCGCAAGCTGGCCGAGCATGACAGCCCCACCACCAGCAACTTCTTCGCCGGGCTGTGCAACACCCTGGTGATGACGGCGCTGGTGCCGTTCTTCTGGCAGACCCCCGGGTTCTTCCATGGCGTGCTGATGCTGGCGCTGGGCGCCTGTGGCATGAGCGCCCACCTGTTCCTGACCCAGGCTTTTCGCCATGCGGCGCCGGCGCTGCTAGCGCCCTTCGGCTATTGCCAGATTGTCTTTGCCGGGCTACTGGGCTGGCTGTTGTTCGGCCATACGCCGACGCTGATCACCCAGGTGGGCATCGCCGTGATCTGCCTCAGCGGGCTGGCGGCGGCCTGGCAGCAACGCCGCCGCTGAGACGATTCAGAAGCGGAAGCGCACCACCAGGTTCTGCAGGCCGGCCGCCAGGTGCGACAGCTCCTGGCTGGTGGCGTTGGTGCGCGTGGCGGCGTCGGCGCTTTCCAGGGACAGGTCGCGGATGTTCAGCAGGTTGCGGTCCACTTCACGGGCCACCTGGGCCTGTTCTTCCGAGGCACTGGCGATCACCAGGTTGCGCTCGTGGATCTGCTCCATGGCCCGGGTGATTTGCTCCAGGGCCAGCCCGGCCTGTTCGGCGATGGACAGGGTCTGGGCCACCCGCTGGCTGTTGCCGTGCATGGACTGCACCACGCTGTCGGTGTCGCCCTGGACCCGGCCGATCATCTGTTCGATTTCCTGGGTCGACTGCTGGGTGCGATGGGCCAGGGCCCGCACTTCGTCTGCCACCACGGCAAAACCACGGCCGGCTTCCCCTGCCCGCGCGGCCTCGATGGCGGCGTTCAGGGCCAGCAGGTTGGTCTGTTCGGCAATGGCGCGGATCACGTCCAGCACCTTGCCGATTTCCCGTGACTGCTCGGCCAGGGTCTGCACTTGCTGCAGAGCGGTGCCGACATCGCTGCTCATGGCCTGGATCGAATCCAGGGTCTCGATCACCCGGGCCTGCCCCTGGGTCGCCTGGGTGGTGGACTGGCGAGTGGTGTCGGAGGTGGACACCGCGTTGCGCGCCACTTCCTCGACGGCCGCGGTCATCTCGTTGACGGCTGTGGCGGCTTGCTCGATTTCGTTGTGTTGCTGCTGCAGGCGGCTGGAGTCCTGGTGGGTGCTCTGGCTCATCTGTTGCGCGGCGGCGGCCAGTTGGGTCGAGGTGCTGCTGATCAGTTGCAGGGTTTCCCGTAGGCTGGCCTGCATGCTGGCCAGGGCCTTGAGCAGGCGCGCGGTTTCATCGCGGCCCTCGCTGTGGATCGGTCGGCCCAGATCGCCGGCGGCCACTTGCTCGGCCACGCCCACGGCCTGGCGGATGGGCACGACGATGCTGCGAATCAACAGCCAGGCCAGGCACAGGGTCAGCAGGGCGACGGCGATCAGGGCGCCGATCACCGTGATTTTTACCTGGGTGTACAGCGCGTCGGCGTGCTGGGCCGACTGGCTGACTTCCTCGGCGGTCAGGTTCATCAGTTCGGCGAACTGGTCGCCGGTCTGGGTCGAGTAATCCTGGATCTTGCCGTTGAGCAGGGCCGTCATCTCGCTGCTGCGATTGTCCTGGGACAGGGCTTCGTACTGGGCCAGGGCCTGTTGGTAGCTTTTTACCGTGGCAAGGAATGTCTGGTATTGCGCCCGGTTGTGATCGCCCACCAGCGGCGCGAACCTGGCCAGGGCCTGGTCGAGCCAGGCTTGTACCTGATGCAGGCGGGCCACGGTGGCTTCCAGCACCTTGGGTTCGCGGTTGAGGGCCATGCGCAGGCTGAGCACGCGGATGCTCAACACGTAGTCGCGCACTTCACCCAGGTAGCGGGTGCTGGGCAGGGAAATGTTTTCGGTGTGCTGGCCGGTGGCGCGGACTTCGGCCACTTGCTTGAGGGCGAACAGCCCCTGCAGCAGGACCAGCAGGGCAATCACGCCGAAGCTGATCACGGCGCGTTTGGCGATGCTCAGGTTACCCAGCGTCATGGGACGTACTCCGAGTGTGGAAAAAAAAGGGAGGGGTGCAGATAAAAAAGCGCAGGCCCGGGACCGGACCTGCGCGAGGGGAGCATCAGTCTTCTACGTGGGGAATCTTGCGCGGGGCCATGAAGTACATCCAGGTCAGGGCAATGAAGTACATGGCCGGGATCAGGGTGAACAGCAGGGTGTAGTTGTTGTTGGTGACGGTGAGGATGTGGCCGACGATCTGGGTCATGAACATGCCGCCGATGGCCGCGCACATGCCGCCGAAGCCGAACACGGTGCTCATCATGTGCTTGGGCGTGTAGTCCATCACCAGGCTCCAGATGTTGGCGGTCCAGGCCTGGTGGGCGCCGATCCCCAGGGAGATGGCGAACACGGCCAGCCACAGGTTGGCGGTGCCGGCGGCCATGATCACGCCGATGATGCAGCAGGCGAACAGGAACATTGACAGCAGCCGCGCCTTGATCGGGTTCATGCCGCGACCGATGAGGAACGAGGAGAGGATGCCGCCACCGACGCTGCCGAAGTCGGCGGTCAGGTAGATGATGATCAGCGGGATGCCCATCTGGGTCACGTTGATCCCCAGGTTGTACTGCTGGTTGAGGAACGGCGGCAGCCAGTACAGGTAGAACCAGAACACCGGCGCGGTCAGCGAGTAGGCCAGGGCGAAGGCCCAGGTGCCGCGCATGCGCAGGATGCGGCTGAAGGGCACGCGGGTCGGCTCGGGTTCTACTTGTTGCTGGATGTAGGCCAGTTCCGAGGCTTTGACGCTGGGGTGGTCTTCCGGGTTGAAGTACTTCAGGCCCCAGAACAGCAGCCAGACGCCGCCCAGCGCGGCCATGCACAGGAACGCCGCTTGCCAGCCCCAGGCGTGGAGGATCAGCGGCAGCAGCATCGGGGTGAACATCGCACCGACGTTGGTCCCGGCGTTGAAGATCCCGGTGGCCACCGCGCGTTCGCCGGCCGGGAACCACAGGCGCGTGGTCTTCACGCAGGCCGGGTAGTTGGCGGCTTCGGTGAGCCCGAGAATGAACCGGCAGACCATGAAGCCCGCCGCCGAAGTGGCCAGGCCGTGGGCGCCGGTGGCCAGGCTCCACAGCAGCACGGCGAAGAAGAACACCCGCTTCACGCCGATCCGGTCGATCAGCCGGCCCTGGAGCACGAAGCCCACGGCGTAGCCGACCTGGAACCAGAAGTTGATGTTGGCGTAGTCCATCGCCGTCCAGCTCATTTCCTTGGCCAGGATCGGCTGCATCACGCCCAGGGCGGCGCGATCGATGTAGTTCAGGGTGGTGGCGAAGAACACCAGGGCGAGCATGCCCCAGCGGGTCTTGCCGACGGCCATGGCGCCGCGGATCTTGTCGCCGATGCCGCTGGCAGCACCGAGGCTCGGGGCGATGCGAGAGCTTTGAGAAGGAGTCATGTAAGCCATCCGTTCAGTGACTGACGAGCCAGGGCTCGTCGGAACTCAAGGGCGCGTGATCAATCGTCAGTGGGGCATGTCAGCCAGGGACTGGGTGATTGATCGGCTGGGTAGGTTCGTCGTTGCGGCGTTGCAGCAGGCGGACGAACGTCATCGGGTCGAGCGCAGCTCAGGGCTGTAGCGCGTCGTGATCCAGGAGGCCGGTTGAGGTCGTTCCAGGCGCAAGCCAAAGGGATGAGCAGCAGGGCGGGGCGTTGAGTGCAAGCATGAGGGTGTACCCGATTTTTGAAATTTTTATGGTGTGTTCTGGGTCTGGGCGATTGAAGCCGCGGTTTCCGGGGCGGCTCAATGTGCTGTCGATGGTGCGCAGTGGCCGAAAAATCGTCAATTCGCCAATCGGCATTCTGTTCGATAATCGAACACAAAACTAACTGGTTCGTACACTTTAAATCATGCTGTGGAATAATCCGCCACATCGAATAAAAGGCTCGGGCGCCACCGGCCGTCATTTCCCGGGAGTTGAATCATGCAGCGTTCCATTGCCACCGTTTCCTTGAGCGGCACCCTGCCGGAAAAACTCGAAGCCATCGCCGCCGCCGGCTTCGACGGGGTGGAGATTTTCGAGAACGACCTTCTCTATTACGACGGCAGCCCGCGGGAAATCAGGCAGATGTGCGCCGATCTGGGGATCGCCATCACCCTGTTCCAGCCGTTTCGGGATTTCGAGGGTTGCCGCCGCGATCGCCTGGCACGCAACCTGGAACGTGCCGAACGCAAATTCGACCTGATGCAGGAACTGGGCACCGACCTGGTGCTGGTGTGCAGCAATGCCCAGGCCGACAGCCTCGGCGAGCGGCAGATCCTCATCGACGACCTGCACCTGCTGGCCGAGCGAGCCGGCGCCCGTGGCTTGCGCATCGGCTACGAGGCCCTGGCCTGGGGCCGCCATGTGAATACCTATCAACAGGTCTGGGACATCGTGCGCAGCGCCGATCACCCAAGCCTGGGGGTGTTGTTGGACAGCTTCCACACCCTGTCGCTCAAGGGCGACCCGGCGGCGATTGCCGAGATTCCCGGGGACAAGATCTTCTTCGTGCAGATGGCCGACGCGCCGATCCTGGCCATGGACGTGCAGGAGTGGAGCCGGCATTTCCGCTGCTTCCCGGGCCAGGGTGAATTCGACCTGCCGGGGTTCCTGGCGCCGATCATCAAGAGCGGCTACACCGGGCCGCTGTCCCTGGAAATCTTCAACGACGGTTTTCGCGCCGCGCCGCCGCGGGCCAATGCCGCCGACGGCCTGCGTTCCCTGTTGTACCTGGAGGAGAAGACCCGCGAGCGCCTGTTGCAGGAAGCGCAGCCGGTGCCCAACCTGGACATCCTGTTCGCCCCGCCGGCGGTTGAAGCCTATGGCGGCACCGAGTTCCTTGAGTTCGCGGTGGACGATGCCCTGGGCGCCAAGCTGGGCAGCTGGCTGGAACGCCTGGGGTTTGCCAAGGCCGGACAGCATCGTTCCAAGAACGTGAGCCTGATGCGCCAGGGCGATATCAACCTGATCCTCAACTCCGAGCCCTATTCCTTCGCCCACAGCTTCTTCGAGGCCCATGGCCCTTCGGTGTGTGCCACGGCGATCCGGGTCAAGGACAGCGCCAAGGCCCTGGAGCGGGCGGTGGCCTACAAGGGCCAGCCCTATCGCGGCCTGGTGGGCCCTAACGAGCTGGAGCTGGCGGCGGTGCGCGAGCCCGATGGCAGCCTGATCTACCTGGTGGACCCGCAGCAGGGCGGCCAGCACCTGTACGACACCGACTTCAACATGCATGACGATGTGCAAGCCAAGGGCGGCCTCAAGCGCATCGACCACATGGCCATGGCCCTGCCGGCGGACAGCCTCGACAGCTGGGCGCTGTTCTACAAGAGCCTGCTGGATTTCGAGGCCGATGACGAAGTGGTGCTGCCCGATCCCTATGGCCTGGTGAAAAGCCGCGCCTTGCGCAGCCGTTGCAGCTCGATCCGCTTGCCGCTGAACATCTCGGAGAACCGCAACACGGCAATCTCCCACGCGCTGTCCAGCTATCGCGGCTCGGGGGTGCATCACATCGCCTTTGATTGCGACGACCTCTTCACCGAGGTCAGCCGGGCCAAGCAGGCCGGGGTGCCGCTGCTGGATATCCCGCTCAATTACTACGACGATTTGGCCGCGCGCTTTGATTTCGACGATGAATTTCTCAGCGAACTGGCCTACTACAACGTCCTGTATGACCGCGATGCCCAGGGCGGTGAGCTGTTCCATGTCTACACCGAACCCTTCGAGGGGCGCTTTTTCTTCGAGCTCATCCAGCGCAAGAACGGCTACGCCGGCTATGGCGCGGCCAACGTGGCGGTGCGTCTGGCGGCCATGGCCAAGTCCCGCAGTGGCGCGGTGCGCCAGGCCAAGTTGTAGCGCATTGGTAAGCGGAGGCGGCAATCCACCGCCTCTGTGCTTTCTTTCGCGACAGGACGCGGCCCATAATCGCCCGCGTGTGCAGTGATGGCCGTGAGCCCAGAATGACAATGACCAGTGAACGCTCGATTGCGCCCGATGAGCCTGCTCTCGAACCGCGCAAGAGTCGCAAGAACAACCCGGAAAAGACCCGCGAGAACATCCTTCAAGAAGCGATTGTCGAGTTCGTCCAGCAGGGCCTGTCCGGCGCGCGGGTGGATGCGATCGCCGAGCGCATCCACACCTCCAAGCGCATGATCTATTACTACTTCGGCAGCAAGGAGCAGCTGTACGTCGAGGTGCTGGAAAAACTCTACGGCGATATCCGCAGTACCGAGAGCCGCTTGCACCTGGCGGAACTGGCGCCGCAGGAGGCGATTCGCCGGCTGGTGGAGTTCACCTTCGATCACCACGATCGCAATGTGGATTTCGTGCGTATCGTCAGCATCGAGAACATCCACAAGGCCGAGTACGTCAAGCAGTCCGGGGTGATCAAGGCGATGAACAACACCATCCTCCATGCCCTGGGCGAGATCCTTGAGCGTGGCGCGCAGGACGGGGTGTTCCGCAGTGGCCTGGATCCGCTGGACGTGCATTTGCTGATCAGCTCGTTCTGTTTCTATCGGGTGTCGAACCGCCATACCTTTGGCGAGATCTTCCAGATCGACCTGCCGGATGAAGCCATCAAGCAGCGGCATCGGGAAATGATCTGCGAGTCGGTACTGCGCTACCTGCAGGCCTGACGCCGCTGCCCGCAGGCGCTGGCTTGCCGGCGCAAGCGCCCGTAAGATCGCGATCGCCACCCGGCTCCTACAACAATCCCCCTCGACAAGGAAGGCACCATGGGCAACCCCGTTCCCACGCTGAAAATCATCCTGATCCTGATGATCGTCGTTGACTCGTTCTGGTTCGGCGAGCGCCTGCTGTCCCTGACCGGGTTCAGCGTATTCGACTGGTTGCCGAGCTCGGTGATCAATCTGGTGGGCCTGTTCGGCAGTCTGCTGATGATTCTCTTCAACGTGCTGTTGATCGGCCTGCTCGCGCGCCTGCAGCTCAAGCCCGAGTAAACGCAGTTCCTGTAGCCGCTGCCGAAGGCTGCGAACGAGCCGCAGGCTCGCCAGCGTCCTGACGGATGCCGAGGCCCCTGCGGGGCCTGTCGCAGCCTGCTGCAGCGGCTACAGGCGTATTTCAGCCGTTCATGCTGTGGAAGTGCGCCAGCATCCGTTGCGGGTTGGCGCTCTGGCAGCTGAACAGCTCGAACGCCTTGACCGCCTGGAACACCGCCATGGTGCCGCCATCCAGGGTCCGGCAACCCAGGGCGCGGGCGTTGCGCAACAGCTCGGTTTCCAGCGGGAAGTAGACGATCTCGGCCACCCACAGGTCCGCCCGCAGCAGCTCCACGGGTACCGGCATGCCCGGCAGCTTGGCCATGCCCATGGGCGTGGTGTTCACCAGACCGTCGGCGCTGGCCAGGGTACTGGACAGGTCGCTGCCGGCCTTGGCCCGGCCGGCACCGAAGTGCTGGTTGAGATTGTCCGCCAGACTCTGCGCCCGCTGGTTTTCCACATCGAAAATGCTCAGGTGTTCCACGCCTTCACTGAGCAGGGCGTGGGCCACTGCCGCGCCGGCGCCGCCGGCGCCCATCTGCACCACGCGCCGTCTGGCCACCTCTGGCAGGCCACGGCGGAATCCTTCGGCAAACCCCAGGCAGTCGGTGTTGTGGCCGACCCGCTTGCCGTCCTTGAGGACCACGGTGTTGACCGCGCCAATCCCGCGAGCTTCCGGGGACAGTTCATCCAGCAGCGGCAGGATGCTCTGCTTGCAGGGGAAGGTGATGTTCAGCCCGGTGAAGTTCATCCGTTCGGCGGCTTGGAGCAGATCGGGCAGGGCGCTGCTGTCGAGCCCCAACTGGTCCAGGTCGATCAGCCGGTACAGGTAGCGCAGGTTTTGCGCGTCGCCTTCGTGTTCGTGCAGGGCCGGGGTGCGTGAAGCCTGGATGCCGGCACCGATCAGTCCGGCGAGTACGCCTGTATGGCCTGTCATAGACCTTGCTCCTTGAACCGCAGGCTGAAGTGTTCCAGCGCCAGGCGATAGCCGTGGCTGCCGAAGCCGCACATCACCGCCAGGGCGATGCCCGAGACAAAGGAGTGATGGCGGAAGGGTTCGCGGGCGTGGACGTTGGACAGGTGCACTTCGATCACCGGCAGCTCGCTGGCCACCAGCGCATCGCGGATCGCCACCGAGGTGTGGGTCCAGGCGGCGGGGTTGATCACGATGCCGGCGCAACGCCCGCGGGCGGCGTGGATCCAGTCCAGCAGCTCGCCTTCGTGGTTGGTCTGGCGAAACTCCACGGCCAGGCCGAATTCCTCGGCGGCACGGCCGCACAAGGCAGAGACATCGGCCAGGGTTTCGTGGCCGTAAGTCGCCGGTTCACGGGTGCCGAGCAGGTTCAGGTTCGGGCCGTTGAGCACCAGAACGATAGGACGCATGGGGGTAGATCTCCGTTGTTATTGTCAGCCTCGGGAGAAGGTACGAGGCGCTGGGGAGGTAAATTGTACTAACTGGTTAATTTGGTCAATTGATGGCCGAGAGCCTAGGCCAGGAAGCTTGATTAAGTGTTCGATAATCGAACGCTGTTATGGGCGATGGCCGTGGCAAGGCCTTGCCCGGCAATAAATGCTGAGGTGCCGGTCGATGTGCCCTTGACCCAGGCGTTGCTGGATCAAGCGATTGAACGCGGTGAAGCGCGTCATGACGCGGGTTTGTAAGTCAGCACCTTGAGCTATGCGGCCGGGTGCCTGTGCCTGGGCTTTGCCGATGGCAGTTCGATTCATCTGCCGGTGGACAACTATCCGGAGCTGGCGGCGCTGAGCGACACCCAGTTGCAGCAACTGCAGTTGGGCTTTGCCGCCACGGCGGTGTGCCATGAGGCCGTGGACCTGCAGGTGTCGATTGTCGGGCTGCTGTCTGCCAGCGAGCCGCTGATGAAGCTGGCGACCCAGTTGGTCGCCTCTCGCAACGGTCGGCAAAGCAGCGCGGCCAAGGCCCGGGCGGCACGTCAAAATGGCAAGAAAGGCGGCCGGCCGCGCAAGGTGGAGGTGCCGGCCTAGACGCCGGAGTGAGGCCGGTCGGTGCTGGAACCATTCGCTAATGAATACTGATATCAATTGAAAGTCATTCTCGTCTGACCTTAAGATGCCCGGCAATTTCCGTCATGTTCCAGGGAGTCGGTTTGTCGGACGTGGATCTCAAGGGACTGTTTCTCAAGCATGCCACTGCCTTGCGTGGGTATCTGGCGCGCAAGGTACGGGACCCGCAGTTGGCCGCTGATCTGGTGCAGGAGAGTTTCCTGCGGCTGGCCGAGCATCGGCGCGGCGAGCGTATCGACAACTCCCAGGGCTATCTCTACCGCACGGCGAATAACCTGCTGATCGACCATGTACGCCAGGAAGCGCGGCGCAAGACGCAGACCGTGCCCCATGAAGTGCTGGCCGACATCGAGGATGAGGCGGCCGGGCTGGAGGCTCAGGCGATGGCGCAGCAACAGCGCAAGGCACTGAAACAGGCGATCACCGAGCTGCCCCCGCGGACCCGGGAAATCTTTCGCCTGAACCGTATCGAAGGCCTGACCCACGCCGAGGTGGCGCGGCACCTGAACATTTCCGACAGCTCGGTGCAAAAGCACCTGGCCCGGGCACTGGCCTATGTGATGCAACGCCTGCAGGCTACCGACGGTCGGCCGGTCGACCAGTGAGTTACGGGAAAAGTCGCGGTCAGACGTCACTGCTTATATATAACGAGAAATCGAGATTCACACGTGAATAGCCAGGGTCCGCAAGAGCGCAGTATCACCGAGGCCGCCGCTGACTGGGCGGTGCGTTTGCACGCGGGAGGCCTGAGCGCCGTCGAGCAGGCGCAGCTTGCCCAGTGGCAGGCCGCCGACCCGCGTCACCCCCAGGCCCTGGTGTTCGCCCGGCAGACCTGGGACGCCCTGGGCGAGTTGCGCCTGGATCCGGAGCTGGCTGGCCCGGCGTCGTCACGGCGTCAGGCGGGAAGGCCGGCGACGGCGGCGCCTCGGCCGCGCCGCCGACGTCTGCTGCCACAAGTTGCCAGTGCGGCCATGTTGGTGCTGGTGGCTGCCCTGGGCTGGCTGCAAGGGCCGCAGGCACTGCTGTACCTGCAGGCCGACTACCTGACCGGCAAGGGCCAGGTGCGCAGCGTGCAACTGGCCGATGGCAGCACCGTGGAGCTGGATTCCGAGAGTGCCATTCGTCTGGATTTCAGCGATGAAAAACGCCAGATCCAGCTGCTGGCCGGCTCAGCGGTGTTTGACGTGGCGCCCATGGTCGGCGCGGAAAAGCGCCCCTTCATCGTGCACAGCGCCGGCGGCCAGACCCGGGCCCTGGGCACCCGTTTCGTGGTCGGCCGTGAGAGCGCTCAACAAGCCTGGGTCGGCGTGTTGCAGCACAGTGTCGCGGTGAGCCTGGAGGCTGCGGCGCAACGCGGTGCCTCCGAGCGGGTGCTGCAAGAGGGGCAGAGCGTGCGCTATGACCCGCAGTCGGGCGTGGTCGCCCTCGACGGGCTCGACCTGCAACGGGCCACCAGCTGGCGGCGCGGGGTGCTGGTGTTCGAGCGCCAGCCCCTGGGCCTGGTGGTGGAGCGCCTCAATCGCTATCGCCCCGGGCGCGTGGTGCTGACCAGCAGTGCCCTGGCTCAGCGGCAGGTCAGCGGTGTCTTTCGCCTGGACATGCTCGACGCCGCTCTGGTCACCCTGACCCAGGAGCTGCAGGTGCAACGTTTCGACCTGGCCGGCGTCAGCCTGATTTACTGAGGCCTGCGGGCCTCTTTCCCTATCCCTGAAAAATAATTGGAAAAAACCTTACTGAGTTTTCCGGCCTGGCACGTCTAGCTAATTGAGATGCATTCGCATAAACAAAAATAGCCAGCGCAGGGATCAGGGACATGAGGGTAGGCAGTCGCACTGGAGTTCACGCCGCAAGTCGGTTGGCCCTGGCCATCCACTTGGGCGTAGCAGGACTGTTGGCGGGAAGCGCTTCACTGCACGCGGCGGAACCTGTGGGCAGCGCCCCGCAGAGTGCCCGGCAGCAACGCGCGCTGGATTTCGATATTCCCGCCCAGGCCCTCGGCAGTGCGGTGCTGGTGTTTGCCGAGCGGGCCGGGGTGCAAGTGCTGTTCGACAGCCTGCGCCTGCATGGCTTGCACAGTTCGCCAGTCAAGGGGCGTTACGGCGCCGAGGACGGGCTGGCCCGCCTGCTGGGCAATGCCCCGGTGGCGTACCGCTTTACTGGTGAGCGCCAGGTGACCCTGAGCCGGGTGGAAGCCGCAAGTGATGGCGCCCTGGCCCTGGCCCCCACCACGGTTTTCGCCGACCTCGAAGGCCGCCAGAGCGACTGGGTCTACAACGCGCCGCGCTCGGTGAGCATGGTCGGCCGCGAGCAACTGGAGCGCAATCCACCGCGGCATGCCGCCGAGATGCTGGAGGAAACCTCCGGCGTGTACTCGGCCGTCAGCCAGCAGGACCCCGGCCTGTCGGTGAACATCCGCGGCCTGCAGGACTATGGCCGGGTCAACATGTCGGTGGACGGCATGCGCCAGAACTATCAGCAAAGCGGCCACCAGCAGCGCAACGGCACCCTCTACGTCGACCCCGAGCTGCTCTCCGAAGTGGTGGTGGAGAAGGGCGCGACCTCGACCATGGGCGGCGCCGGAGTGATCGGCGGAGTCGCCAATTTTCGCACCCTCGAAGCCCGCGACCTGCTCAAGCCCGGCCAGGAGATCGGTGGCCGGATCCGCCTGACCAGCGGCCTGGGCGGCCGCAGCAACGGCACCCATTTCATCGGCAGCTCGGCCTTTGCCATCGGCACCGACGCCTGGGACATGCTGCTGGCCGCCAGCGAACGGCACCTGGGCGACTACCAGCCGGGGACCCGTGGCGGCATCGGCGAACTGCGTACCGGCGGCTGGATGGACCCGTCGATCAATGAGCGGGTCAAGCATTCCAAGGTGGCCTATTCCGCCTCGGTGATGCGCTCGCGTCTGGCCAAGCTGGGGCTCAACCTGCCCCAGGACCAGCGCCTGCAACTGAGCTACCTGACCACCGAGGTGTCCTACGACGACGCCAACATGATGAACACCGAGAACCAGGATCGACTCTGGGAAAAGCTCGGCAGCAGCCAGGTGCATTCGCAGAACTTCGGCCTCGACTACAGCTACACCCCGGACAACCCGCTGATCGATTTCAAGGCCAAGCTCTATTACGTCGATACCCGCAACGACCAGAGCACCCTGACCCGGCGCAGCAGCCCCGGCTACTCGATCACCTACCAGACCGACACCTATGGCGCCCAGGCGCAGAACACCTCGACCTTCGCGCTCGGCGAGCTGGCCACGCTCAAGGCCAACTACGGCCTGGAGTTCTTCTACGACAAGGTCCGCCCCGACTCCAGCCAGCCGGTGCCCAAGGGCTCGGCGGTCAGCGCCTCGCCGGCGGCGAGCATGACCCCCGAGGGCGACCGGGCCCTGGGCAGCCTGTTCACCCGGCTGGATTTCGACTACGACGGCTGGCTGAACCTCAACGCCGGGCTGCGTTATGACCGCTACCGCCTGCGCGGCGAGACCGGGATCAACACCCGCACCTTCGTGATCGGCAAGACGCCGCAACAGGTCTCGGTGCCGGTGGCCTACGACATCGACAACCAGCAAGGGCGCTTCTCGCCGACCTTCGGTCTGTCGGTCAAGCCCGGTGTCGAGTGGCTGCAACTGTTCGCCAGCTATGGCAAGGGCTGGCGCCCCCCGGCGGTGACCGAAACCATGATCACCGGCCGGCCCCACGGTGGCGGCTCGGAGAGCACCTTTCCCAACCCCTTTTTGAAGCCGGAGCGCTCCACCACCTGGGAAGCGGGGGTCAACGTCTTCAAGGAGAACCTCTGGTTCAACGATGACCGCCTGGGGATCAAGGTGGCCTACTTCGATACCCGGGTCGACGACTTCATCTATATGGCCATGGGCGTGCAGCCCCCGGGCTACGGCTCACCCGGCATCGGCAACAGCGCCTACGTCAACGACCTCAGCAGTACCCGCTTCAAGGGCGTCGAGTACCAGCTGGACTATGACGCCGGCCGCGCCTACGGCCAGCTGAACTACACCCACATGATCGGCGACAACGATTTCTGCACCAAAGTCGCCTGGCTGGGGGGCGTGACCCAGCCGGTGAAGAGCGGCAGCGGGCGTGGCGCGATCGTCACCGGCATGCGTGCTGATGATGCGGCCAACAACGCCAGCCGCTGCAATGCGGCGATCCTCGGCTCGGCCGAGCACATGCCCATGGACCGCGGGACCCTGACCCTGGGCGCGCGCTTCTTCGAACGCAAGCTGGATATCGGCGCCCGGGCCCGTTACAGCGCCGGCTACTCGATCGCCGGTTCCGCCACCGGCACCGTGAGCCAGACCGGCGTCTACCCGGCCGACTGGAAGCCCTACACCGTCTACGACCTGTATGGCAGCTACCGGGCCACTGAAGAACTGACCCTGCGCCTGGCCATGGAAAACGTCACCGACCGCGCCTACCTGGTGCCTCTCGGCGATGTCCTGGCCTTTACCCTCGGCCGCGGCCGGACCCTGCAGGGCACCGTGGAATATCAGTTCTGAGCGCTTTTGCCCGTTGATGGGCAAAACCGCAGCAGGCACTGGCGTGCTGCGGCCATGACCCACCTATGTACTGGAGTTTTGCATGAGCATTTCGATCTCTTACAGCGCTACCTACGGCGGTAATACTGTTGCGCAATACCTGACTGACTGGTCGGCCTACTTCGGCGACGTCAACCACCGTCCCGGCGAAGTGGTCGATGGCACCAACACCGGTGGCTTCAACCCGGGCCCGTTCGACGGCACCCAGTACGCCATCAAGAGCACCGCCAGCGATGCCGCCTTCGTCGCCGATGGCAACCTGCACTACACCCTGTTCAGCAACCCGAGCCATACCCTATGGGGTTCGGTGGACACCCTCTCCCTGGGCGACACCCTCGCCGGTGGCTCGGGCAGCAACTACCACCTGGTCAGCCAGGAAGTCAGCTTCAGCAACCTGGGCCTCAACAGCCTGAAGGACGAAGGCCGCGCGGGCGAAGTGCACAAGGTGGTCTTCGGCCTGATGAGCGGCGACAGCTCGGCCCTGGCTGGTGAAATCGATGCCCTGCTCAAGGCCATCGACCCCAGCCTGTCGCTGAACTCGACCTTCGATGACCTGGCCTCCGCCGGCGTTGCCCACGTCACCCCGGCTGCCGCAGTCGCGGCCGATATCGGCCTGGTGGGCATGCAGGACGTGGGCCTGGACTGGGCCATGGTTGCCTGAGTGGCGGCTTGACTCACCCGCGTCGCCCGAGTTTTAGAAAGCCAGGGCGGCGCTGGTGGCCAATTCTGGGTCGCGTCCAGCCTGGCCTCGTAGCAGCTGGCTTGCCAGCGAAGGCGCCGGCCGGATTGGCGCAGCTCTCAAGGGACTCTTCGCCGGCGAGCCGGCTCCTACAGGACGGGCATTGGCATGCCAACAGCCGTCACGAGGACGGCTGTTGGCGGTAGCGGGGCGGATCAGCGGCGGGTCAGCAGGACCCCGGATTCCATGTGGTGGGTCCAGGGGAACTGGTCGAACAGCGCGCAGCGGGTGATGCGGTGGGTGTCGTGCAACTGGGCGATGTTGGCTGCCAGGGTTTCCGGGTTGCAGGAGATGTACAGGATGTTGTCGAAGCGCCGGGTCAGTTCGCAGGTGTCCGGGTCCATGCCGGCCCGGGGCGGGTCGACGAATACGCTGCCGAATTCGTAGCTCTTCAAGTCCACGCCCTGCAGGCGGCGGAACGGACGCACTTCGTTCAGGGCTTCGGTCAGCTCTTCGGCGGACAGACGCACCAGGGTAACGTTATCCACAGCGTTTTCGCTGAGGTTGCTCAAGGCGGCATTCACCGAGGTCTTGCTGATCTCGGTGGCCAGTACCTTGCGCACCCGGGTGGCCAGGGGCAGGGTGAAGTTGCCGTTGCCGCAGTACAGTTCCAGCAGGTCGTCCTGGCGTTCGCCCAGGGCTTCAAAGGCCCAGTTGAGCATCTTCTGGTTCACCGTGCCGTTGGGCTGGGTGAAGGCGCCTTCGGGCTGGCGGTAGCTGAAGGTACGCCCGCCGACGTCGAGCTGTTCCACCACGTAGTCCTGGCCGATGACTTCGCGCTTGCCCTTGGAACGACCGATCACGCTGACCTTGAGGTCGGCGGCCAGTTGGCTCGCGGCCTTGTGCCAGTGCTCGTCCAGCGGGCGGTGGTAGCACAGGGTGATCATCGCGTCCCCGGCCAGGGTGGTGAGGAACTCCACCTGGAACAGCTTGTGGCTCAAAGGCGCGCTGGCTTGCCAGGCGGCCTTGAGCTGGGGCATCAACTGGTTGATGCGCTGGCTGGCGATGGGGAATTCCTCAATGAGGATCGGCGTGCGCTTGTCGTCCTGGGAGAACATCGCGTAGTGCCGTTCCCCGGCCTCGCGCCACAGGCGAAATTCGGCCCGCAGGCGGAAGTGCTGCAGGGGCGAGTCGAAGACCTGGGGCTCGGGCGCATCGAAAGGCGCCAGCAGGTCACGCAGACGCGCGACCTTGTCGTTCAACTGGCTGTTGTAGCTTGCGGCGTCAAAAGTCATGCGGCGAACCAACCCAGCTTGATGACAAACAGAATCGACAGGATCACCAGCGGCGCGTTCAGCTCACGGGCGCGGCCCGACAGCAGTTTGATCGCGGTCCAGGCAATAAAGCCGAAGGCGATGCCGTTGGCGATCGAGTAGGTGAACGGCATGGCCAGGGCGGTAACCACCACTGGGGCGGCGACGGTGATGTCTTCCCAGTCGATTTCCGCCAGGCCCGAGGTCATCAGCACGGCGACGAACAGCAGGGCTGGCGCGGTAGCGAACGGTGGCACGCTGGCCGCCAGCGGCGAGAAGAACAGTGCCAGCAGGAACAGAATCGCCACCACGATGGCGGTCAGGCCGGTGCGGCCGCCGGCGCTCACGCCCGCGGCGGATTCGATGTAGCTGGTGGTGGTCGAAGTACCCAGCAGGGAGCCGGCCATGGCGGCGGTGCTGTCAGCGATCAGTGCCCGGCCCATTTTCGGCATGTGGCCGTCCTTGCCCATCAGGCCGGCGCGCTTGGCGACGCCGATCAGGGTGCCGGAGTTGTCGAACAGATCAACGAACAGGAAGGCGAAGATCACGCTGACCAGACCGATATCCAGGGCGCCCTTGATGTCCAGCTGCAGGAAGGTCGGGGCCAGGGACGGTGGCATCGAGGTCACGCCGGCGAACGGGGTGAAGCCCATGATGATCGAGGCAATGGTCACCGCGAGGATGCCGATCAGCACCGCACCACGCACTTTCAGCGCTTCCAGGGCGACGATCAGGGCAAAGCCCAGGGTGGCGAGGATCGGCGCCGGTTTTTTCAGATCACCCAGGCCGACCATGGTCGCTTGGTTGCTGACCACGATCTCGGCGTTGTGCAGGGCGATCAGCGCCAGGAACAGGCCGATACCGGCGGCAATCGCCGAGCGCAGCGGAAGGGGAATGCTGTTGATGATCCACTCGCGGATCTTGAAGATCGACAGCAGGAAGAACAATACCGCCGAGATGAATACCGCACCCAGCGCCACTTGCCAGGTGTGGCCCATGTGCAGGACCACGGTGTAGGTAAAGAAGGCGTTCAGGCCCATGCCCGGCGCCAGGGCGATCGGGTAGTTGGCGATCAGGCCCATGACGGTGGAGCCAATGGCCGCGGCCAGGCAGGTGGCAACGAACACCGCGCCCTTGTCCATGCCCGTCTCGCCGAGAATGCTCGGGTTGACGAAAAGGATGTAGGCCATGGCCAGGAAGGTGGTCACGCCCGCAAGAATCTCGGTGCGCACGTTGGTGTTGTGTGCCTTGAGTTGAAACAGCCTTTCCAGCATGTCTGCTCCCCGTGGCGCCGCCGGGCGCCGTGAATGTATCGACTCCAACAGCAAAGCACAGACTTTATGAGGTGCCTGCGGATTTGCTCTGGGTCGGAAAAAGCCGCGCATCATACCAGCAGCGTGGGCCAATGGCTGCGATCGTCGGCGATGTTTTGCCACGCTGGCAAGTAGCGCATACTGCGCCCTGCTTTCAAGGGGGGATTTATGCGCAGCACAGTGAAAATGATCGCGTTGGCGTGGGTGGGGGCAGCGGCCTGCTGGCTGGCGACTCCGGCCCTGGCACGCTCGGCACCGCCGTTGAGCCGAGTGGAGATTCTCAAGGTGCTGTCACCTTCCTGTGGCCTGGAGGATGTCTCCGATGGGCGCGAACGCACCCAGTGCGACCACAACGGCCCGAACATCAAGGTCTACGTGCTGGAGATCGGCTACGGCCGCGAGCCCCATGTGAACCTGGACGGCTTCGAGGTCGACGGCACCCGCTCGGCCGTGTGCGAGGACGGTTCCGCCTATGTGCCCTGCGGCAACTCGGGGATCACCGTGGGCTACATCTATGTCTTCGACCTGGCGGGCAAGCAGGAAGGCACCTTCAGCTTCAGCAACACCTCGATCAACGCGCCGGGCAATACCCTGAGCGCGCAGATCTACATCCGGTAGCCCCGAACGGCGTTCGGCAAAGCTGACTAAGCTCTAAAGACCTTCCTGGTGGAGTCATCCCCATGACCTTCAGAGCCTTGGTCACCCTTGCCGAAGGCATCGATGATCTGCAAAGCGTGACCCTGATCGACGTACTGCGCCGTGCCGAAATCGAGGTGCTGGCGGCCAGCGTCGAAAACCGGCGCATGCTCACCTGCGCCCGCGGCACCCGACTGACCGCCGACGCCATGCTGGTGGATGTGCTGGCCCAGCGCTTCGACCTGATCGTATTGCCCGGCGGCGCGGTAGGCGCCCAGCACCTGGCGAGCCATCAACCGCTGCTGCAACTGGTCAAGGATCAGGCTGCGGCGGGGCGCCTGTTCGCCGGCATCGCCGAAGCACCGGCCCTGGCCTTGCAGGCCTATGGCGTGCTGCGCCAGCGGCGCATGACCTGCCTGCCCAGCGCCAGCCATCAGCTGCTGGGCTGCAACTTTGTCGACCAGCCGGTGGTGGTGGACGGCAACTGCATCACCGCCCAGGGTTCCGGCGCGGCCCTGGCGTTTGCCCTGGCCCTGGTGGAGGCGCTGTGCGGGCGCGGCAAGCGTGCCCAGGTGGCTGGAGAGTTGCTGGTCTAGGGCTCAGCCGACATGGGCCGCGATAGGCTCGATCACCGGTTGCAGTTCCTGCTCGGTGTGCCAGATGTCGTAATCGGCCTGCACCGCCAGCCAGACCTTGGCCTTGCCGATTCCTGCGCGTTCCAGGCGGACCGCCAGTTCCGCGCGGATCGGCGCATGGCCGTTCAACACCTTGGACAGGTGCGGGCGGGCATAGCCGATATGCCGGGCCAGCTCCGTCACGCTGATGCCCAGTTCGGGCAAGACATCCAGGCGCAGGGTGTCACCGGGGTGGGGCGGGTTGTGGATGGGCATGATCCTGCCTCCTGTTCAGTGGTAGTCCAGATAATCGACCAGTTCGATATCCTAACCTACGAAACGAAAGATCACTCGCCAGTTGCCGGACACCACCAAAGACCAATAGCCGTGCAGGTCGCCCTTGAGTGGGTGCAGCCGCCAACCCGGCAGGTTGAGGTCTGCCGGTTCGCTGGCGTGATCCATGAACGACAGCTGGCGGGCCAGCCGGCGTGCATGCTCAGCCCGTATTCCACGAGTCGATCCGGTTTCATAGAAGGCGCGCAGGCCTTTGTGCTGAAAGGACTTGATCATGGGGGGAGAGTGTAAGGCGATACCTTACACTCTTCGTAGCGGTTTTGTATTGCAGAGAATGATCAACAAGCTGTTACAGGGGCGAACCGCCTGAGGTTTTACACCTTGGCCTCTTCCACCCGTTCGATCATCCGGTCGCGTTTGGCCAGGGTCGGAAACAGCTTGATCCAGACCCCGGTCACGACCAGCGTGCCGACCCCGCCCAGCACCACCGCCGGCACGGTGCCGAACCAGTGGGCGGTCAGCCCGGATTCAAATTCCCCCAGCTGGTTCGAAGCACCGATGAACAGGCCGTTCACCGCGCTGACCCGGCCGCGCATTTCGTCCGGAGTTTCCAGCTGCACGAAGGACGCGCGGATCACCATGCTGATCATGTCCGCCGCCCCCAGCAGCACCAGCACCGCCAGGGAAAACCAGAATGAAGTCGAGAGGCCGAAGGCGATGGTGGCCACGCCGAATACGCCGACGGCGGTGAACATCACCCGTCCGACCTTGCGCTCGACGCTAAAGCGCGCCAGCCACAGCGACATCAGCAAGGCGCCCACCGCCGGTGCCGAGCGCAGCAGCCCGAGGCCCCAGGGGCCGGTGAGCAGGATGTCCTTGGCGAACACTGGCAAGAGTGCTGTGGCGCCGCCCAGCAAGACCGCGAACAGGTCCAGGGAGATGGCGCCGAGGATGTCCGGGCGGCTGCGGATGAAGCGAATCCCCGCCAGCAGCGAATCGAGGGTGGCCTTGCCCTTGTTCAGCGGCGTCTGCCGGGCTGGCAGGTTGAGCATCAGCAGGCAGGCGATCAGGTACAGGACCACGGTGGGGCCGTAGACCCAGACGCTGCCGAAGGCATACAGCAGCCCGCCCAGGGCCGGGGCGACGATGGTCGCCGACTGTTGCGCCGATTGCGCGGCGGCCACTGCCCGGGGAAACAGTGTCGCGGGCACGATGCTCGGCAGCAGGGCCTGGGTGGTGGGCATCTCGAAGGAGCGGGCGCCACCGAGGAGGAAGGCCAGGATGAAGATCATTTCCCGGGTCACGCTGTCGGTCAGGCTGCCGACGGCCAGGGCCAGGGCGATCAAGGCTTGCAGCGACTGACAGATGGCCGCCACTCGGCGCCGGTCGTAGCGGTCGGCCACGTGGCCGGTGTGCAGCATGAACAGCACGCGGGGGGCGAACTCCACCAGCCCCACCAACCCCAGGTCGAGCACATTGCCGGTCAGTTGGTAGAGGTTCCAGCCGATGGCCACGGTGAGCATCTGGAAACCGCTGGCGGTGAAGATCCGGGCCAGCCAGAACGCAATGAACGGACGATGGTGACGGAGCAGCAGAGGGTCTTGGCTGGGCATCGGGCGGTCGATCTGAGCGGGGAGTGCGACGAGGTTATCACCAAGATGTAACCAATAGTTGCGGGGCGGGGGAAAATCGTTAGCCACGCATCTATCTCGTTTTTCGCTGGAACACCTGCTCGCGAACCCTGTAGCCGCTGTCGCAGCCTGCGGGGGAGACGCCAGGATCTTGAATACGCCGCAGGTTCGACGGGAAATGGCCAGGCAAGACCCAGCGTACCGAACGCGGCCCGGCCTTTCGCCGCTTCGCAGGCTCAGCAGCGGCTACCGGCATTTTGTGTGGGAAAAAACCGGGAAAACCCCGGGTTTGGCGGGGTGAGGCAAGCTGTCACGCGGCAAATAACCACAGAGTTGCGCGCTGAAAATAGGACTACTCTTTTAACGTTGCTTGACCCAGATCAAAACCTTTTCCAGTGGTTTGATGTGGAGGCCCAAGGGCCAGAATCCCTACGTTGCGATGGTTTAAAAAAGAACGAATCCGAATTCGCCGAACTCCATATCCGTGGGGGCAGTAGGCGCTGGCCTTTGGCCCGCAGCCGGTTTTACCTGATAGAGGAAAGCTTATGTTCGGTTTAGAGGCGCTTGATCTCGCCCGAATTCAGTTCGCATTCACCGTTTCGTTCCACATCCTGTTCCCGGCCATCACCATTGGTCTGGCGAGTTACCTGGCGGTACTCGAAGGCCTGTGGCTCAAGACCCGTGACGATACCTATCGTGATCTTTACCACTTCTGGTCGAAGATCTTCGCTGTCAACTTCGGCATGGGGGTGGTGTCCGGTCTGGTGATGTCCTACCAGTTCGGCACCAACTGGAGCCGTTTCTCCGATTTTGCCGGCGCTGTCACCGGCCCCTTGCTCACCTATGAAGTGCTCACCGCGTTCTTCCTCGAGGCTGGTTTCCTCGGGGTCATGCTGTTTGGCTGGAACAAGGTCGGACGCAAGCTGCACTTCTTCTCCACGGTGATGGTGGCCATTGGCACGCTGATTTCGACCTTCTGGATTCTATCCTCCAACAGTTGGATGCAGACCCCGCAAGGCTTCGAAATCGTTGACGGCCGAGTGATTCCGGTGGACTGGCTGGCGGTGGTGTTCAACCCGTCATTCCCTTACCGCCTGGCGCACATGGCGGTGGCGGCGTTCGTCGCCACGGCGTTCTTCGTCGGCTCGTCCGCAGCCTGGCACTTGCTGCGGGGCCGCGACAACCCGGCCATTCGTCGCATGCTGTCGATGGCCATGTGGATGGCCCTGATCGTGGCGCCGGTGCAGGCGGTGATCGGTGACTTCCACGGGCTCAATACCCTCAAGCACCAGCCGGCGAAAATCGCCGCCATCGAAGGTCACTGGGAAAACGTCGGCAACGAGCCGACCCCGCTGATCCTCTTCGGCTGGCCGGACATGAAGGCTGAGAAGACCCGCTTCGCCGTGGAAATCCCTTACCTGGGCAGCCTGATCCTCACCCACTCGCTGGACAAGCAGGTGCCGGCGCTCAAGGAGTTCCCGCCCGAGGACCGTCCCAACTCGACCATTGTGTTCTGGTCGTTCCGGGTCATGGTCGGCCTGGGCATGCTGATGATCTTCACCGGCCTGTGGAGCGTCTGGCTGCGCAAGCGCGGCACGCTCTACACCTCGCGTCCGTTCCTGTACCTGACGTTGTGGATGGGGCCGTCCGGCCTGATCGCGATCCTGGCGGGCTGGTTCACCACCGAGATCGGCCGTCAGCCCTGGGTGGTCTATGGCCTGATGCGCACGGCGGATGCTTCGTCCGCACACAGTTTCGTGCAGATGAGCATCACCCTGGCGTTGTTCGTGGTGGTGTATTTCTCGCTGTTCGGCGTGGGTCTGGGCTACATGATGCGCCTGGTGCGCAAAGGGCCGGTGACCAACGAAGGGGCGGAAACCAGCCACGGTGGTCCCGGGCAGAAACGTACCCCGGCGCGTCCGTTGTCTGCCGCGGACGATGACGAAGACGATCGCAGCATCAGCCTGAACAAGGGGAATTGAGTCATGGGTATTGATCTTCCACTGATCTGGGCCGTGATTATCATCTTCGGCATCATGATGTACGTGGTCATGGACGGCTTCGACCTGGGGATCGGGATTCTCTTCCCGTTCATCAAGGACGACCGCGACCGTGACGTGATGATGAACACCGTCGCCCCGGTCTGGGACGGCAACGAAACCTGGCTGGTGCTGGGGGGCGCGGCCTTGTTCGGCGCCTTCCCGCTGGCCTATTCGGTGGTGCTCTCGGCGCTGTACCTGCCGCTGATCCTGATGCTGATCGGCCTGATCTTCCGCGGCGTGGCCTTTGAGTTCCGCTTCAAGGCCAAGGAAAACAAGCGGCATATCTGGGACAAGGCGTTTATCGGCGGCTCGGCGGCGGCGACCTTCTTCCAGGGCGTGGCCCTGGGGGCGTTCATCGACGGCTTGCCGGTGGTGGACCGCCAGTTTGCCGGCGGCTCCCTGGACTGGCTGACGCCTTTCACCCTGTTCTGCGGTCTGGCGCTGGTGGTGGCCTATGCCTTGCTCGGCTGCACCTGGCTGATCATGAAGACCGAAGGCAAGCTGCAGCAGCAGATGCACGACCTGGCGCGGCCCTTGGCTTACGTGGTGCTGGCGGTGATCGGCATCGTCAGTATCTGGACGCCCCTGGCCCATGCCGAAATCGCGGCGCGCTGGTTCACCCTGCCCAATCTGTTCTGGTTCCTGCCGGTGCCGATCCTGGTGCTGGTGACCATGTACGGCCTGCTCCGTGCCGTGGCCCGCAACGCGCATTACACGCCGTTCCTGCTGACCCTGGTGCTGATCTTCCTCGGCTACAGCGGCCTGGGCATCAGCCTGTGGCCGAACATCGTGCCGCCGTCGATCTCCATCTGGGACGCCGCGGCGCCGCCGCAAAGCCAGGGCTTCATGCTGGTGGGCACCTTGTTCATCATTCCGTTCATCCTGGGCTACACCTTCTGGAGCTACTACGTGTTCCGCGGCAAGGTCACCCACGAAGACGGTTACCACTAGGTAGGAGCCGGCTTTGAGCCATGTGCCTGGCTGGCCAGCGCGTTCGCTGGCCAGCCAGCTCCGACGAGGGTTTGGGTTAAGCAGGAGTTGAAATCATGAGCGGTAAACACTCTTTGCAGGAAATCGAACAGGCGGAAAAACAGCCACTGTGGCGGCGCCTGGGCTGGCTGGCGATGATCTGGGGCGGCAGTGTGCTGGCCCTGTTCGTGGCGGCCAGCCTGATGCGCATGTTCATGAGCGCCGCCGGCCTGACCACCCACTGATCATCCCATCCCGTTGCCTTGCGGCACGGTTTCGACCCTTCGCTTGCGGAGGGTTTTTTTTGCCTGTTACTTGCGCGCCTTGAGGATCACGAACTTGGGCGTGGCCGCCACTTGTTCGACGCCGCGGAATAGCCGCGCCAGCTTGCTGTGATAGCCCAGGTGACGGTTGCCGACGATATACAGCGCGCCGCCTACCACCAGGGCTTCCCGGGCCTGCTGGAACATGCGCCAGGCAAGGAAGTCGCCCACCACCTGCTGTTGGTGGAACGGCGGGTTGCACAGCACCACGTCCAGGGACTGCGGCGCCTGACCGGCCAGGCCATCGCCGGCGCGCATCTGGGCTTCGCGCTCGCCCAGTACGGCCTGCCAGTTGTCCCGGGCCGACTGCACGGCCATGAAGGATTCGTCCACCAGCGTGTAGTGGGCCTGGGGGTTGTCCAGGGCGCTGGCGATGGCCAGTACGCCGTTGCCGCAGCCCAGGTCCGCGACCCGGGCGCTGCCCAGGTTCTGTGGCAAGTGCGGAAGGAACGCGCGGGTGCCGATGTCCAGGCCTTCGCGGCAGAAGACGTTGGCGTGGTTGAGCAGCTCGATGGCCGGCTGCTCCAGGCGATAGCGGGTCGGGTAGGGCGACACGGCAAGCGGTTTGGCTTCTGGCGTGGCGATCAGCAGGCGGGCCTTTTTCACCGCCAGGGAGGCCTGCACCGGGCCGATATAGCGCTCCAGCAAGTCGCCGGCGGCGCGGGGCAGGTGCTTGACCATGGCCGCCGCCACGACCTGGGCGCCAGGGGCCAGTTGTCCCTGCAGGCGGATCAGCTGTTCTTCCAGCAGGGCCAGGGTCTTGGGCACGCGAATCAGCACCCGGTCGAAGGAACCCTGCAACGGCTCGCTGGCCGGTATCACCCGCAGGGCGTCGAAGGGCAGGCCGTTGCGCACCAGGTTTTTTTCCAGGGCCAGGGCGCCCAGGTAGGAGTCGCCGCTGCTGCTGACCTGGACCTTGCCCAGCAGGCTTGCGGCCAGGGCGCCGAAGCTGTCGTTGAGGATCAGCACCCGGGTGTCGCTGGCCGGTTGCTGTTCGGCCAGGTGGTTGAGCAGGTATTCGTCCGCCGCGTCGAAGGCTTGCAGCGGCTCGTTCTGCTGTTCGGGCTGGCGGATCAGGTCGAGCTGGGCGAAGGGGCTTGCAAGCAGGGGCATGGGGCGGACTCTAGGTAATCGGTGAATGTCCCGGCGGTGGGGGCTGTCGAGCGCACGGGAACCCTCGAACAGCCGCGGCACGGGCTGTTCAAAGCGGGGCTAAATGGTACGTTTTTTTACCGGGGATTGCCCGCGCTCTATGCCACTACAAACCGCCGGTGTTTCTGTCCGGCGCTTTGCGGGACACTAGCGCATCGCTTTTGTGGAGCCCGTCATGACCGCCAGTGAAGAAAAGTACACTCGCCAGACCTTGCTCGAGGTGCAGCCGCTGACCTCCAGCCTGTTCACCTTGCGCACCACCCGGGATGCGGGTTTTCGCTTTCGCGCCGGGCAGTTTGCCCGTCTCGGGGTGACCAAGGCCGATGGCAGCACGGTGTGGCGCGCCTATTCCATGGTGTCGTCGCCGTTCGACGAGTTTCTCGAATTCTTCTCCATCGTGGTGCCCGGCGGCGAGTTCACCAGTGAGTTGAGCCGCCTGGAAGTGGGGGACCGCCTGCTGGTGGATCGTCAGGCCTTTGGCTACCTGACCCTGGATCGTTTTGTCGACGGTCGCGATCTCTGGTTGTTATCCACAGGCACCGGGATTGCGCCGTTCCTGTCGATCCTCCAGGACTTCGAGGTCTGGGAAAAATTCGAACGCATCATCCTGGTCTACAGCGTGCGCGAGGCCAGGGAGCTGGCTTATCAGCAGTTGCTCGCCGAGTTGCCCCAGCGTGAGTACCTGGCGGAAGTGGCCCACAAGCTGCAGTTCATCAGCACCGTGACCCGCGAGCAGCACCCGGGCAGCCTCAATGGGCGCATCACCCAACTGATCGAGAACGGCGAGCTGGAACGCGCCGCTGGCGTAGAACTGACCCCCGAGCACTCCCGGGTGATGCTCTGCGGCAACCCGCAGATGATCGATGACACCCGGGCCCTGCTCAAGCAGCGGGGCATGAACCTGAGCCTGAGCCGGCGGCCTGGGCAGGTGGCGGTGGAGACTTACTGGTAACCAAAACGGCGCCTTGAGGGCGCCGTTTCTTCGAGGGCTTGAGCCTGTGTCAGGGCTTGTTGTTCTGCGCCTTGAGCAGGTCGCGAATTTCCCCCAGCAGCTCTTCTTCCTTGCTCGGCACCGGTGGCAGTGTCGGGGCCACGGCCTCTTCGCGTTTCAGGCGGTTGATCACCTTGACGCCCATGAAGATGGCGAAGGCAATGATGATGAAGTCGATGATGCTCTGGATGAACTTGCCATAGGCCAGGACCACGGCCGGGGTATTGCCCTCGGCCGCCTTGAGGGTGATGGCCAGATCACCGAAGTCCACCCCACCGATCAGCAGCCCGATGGGCGGCATGACCACGTCGCCGACAAAGGACGAGACGATCTTGCCGAACGCGGCGCCAATGATGATACCCACGGCCATGTCGACCACATTGCCTTTGACCGCGAAGGCCTTGAACTCACTTAGCACGCCCATAGGTTATTCCTTGTTACAGATGAGGTTGGTTACGGCAGTGTAATTCAGCAAAAAGCATTTTGCCGACACAACTTTTTACAGCTCGCGGGGTTATCGACCGATAAACAGGCAAAGAGTTTATTCAAAGTGCCATCAAATCGCGCGCGATATACCCCGCATCAGATGAGATAACCAGAACATTTTGTCAATCGAGTGGTTGCGGGCTTTCTATTTATCATTCAAATAGTTAGCCACTAGCCTCTAGCGAGCGCATCGGGATGCGCCTCATATAACTAGAGGAATTCAACATGACCGCTTCTCTTGGCCTTGGGAGTCTTTCCCAGCGACGCATACTGGGCGTGCTTGCCGCCAGTCTGCTTTCCCTTTCCGTACAGGCCGCCACGCTGACCCGCGACAATGGCGCGGCAGTGGGCGATAACCAGAACTCACAGACCGCAGGCGCCACCGGTCCGGTGTTGCTGCAAGACGTGCAACTGATCCAGAAGCTTCAGCGGTTCGACCGCGAGCGCATTCCAGAGCGTGTGGTACACGCCCGTGGCACCGGCGCCCACGGCACCTTCACCGTCACCGACAGCCTCAGTGATCTGACCCGTGCCAAGGTCTTTGCCGCCGGTGAGACGACCCCGGTGTTCGTGCGTTTCTCGTCGGTGGTGCATGGCAACCACTCCCCGGAAACCCTGCGCGACCCACGGGGTTTCGCTACCAAGTTCTATACCGCAGAGGGGAACTGGGACCTGGTTGGCAACAACTTCCCGACGTTCTTCATCCGCGATGCCATCAAGTTTCCGGATATGGTGCACGCGTTCAAACCTGATCCGCGGACCAATCTGGATGATGATTCGCGACGTTTTGATTTCTTCTCTCATGTTCCCGAAGCCACTCGCACATTGACCGAGCTGTATTCCAACTCCGGAACTCCGGCCAGTTATCGGGAAATGGATGGTAATGGCGTGCACGCCTACAAGTTGATCAATGCCAAGGGCGAAGTGCATTACGTGAAGTTTCACTGGAAGAGTCTGCAGGGTCTGAAAAATCTCGATCCGAAACAGGTGGTCGAGGTCCAGGGGCGTGATTACAGCCATATGAGCAATGACTTGGTAACCCACATTAATAAGGGGGACTTTCCCAAGTGGGACTTGTATGTCCAGGTATTGAAACCCGAAGACTTGGCCAAGTTTGATTTCGATCCGCTGGACGCCACCAAGATCTGGCCGAATGTGCCCGAGCGCAAAGTCGGGCAGATGGTGCTGAACCGCAACCCGGCCAACGTCTTCCAGGAAACCGAGCAAGTGGCCATGGCCCCGTCCAACCTGGTGCCAGGGGTCGAACCGTCGGAAGACCGCCTGCTGCAAGGCCGGGTGTTCTCCTACGCCGACACCCAGATGTACCGCCTCGGCGCCAATGCCCTGCAACTGCCGATCAACGCGCCCAAGAGCCCGGTGAACAACGGCAACCAGGACGGCGCGATGAACCTGGGCCACACCAGCACTGGGGTCAACTACCAGCCGAGCCGCCTGATGCCGCGCGAAGAGCCGCAAACCGCGCGCTACAGCCAGATGGCGCTGTCGGGCAGCACTCAGCAGGCGAAGATCCAGCGCGAGCAGAACTTCAAGCAGGCTGGGGATCTGTATCGCTCCTTCAGCAAGAAAGAGCGGCAGGACCTGATCGACAGCTTCGGCGGCTCCCTGGCCACCACTGACGATGAGAGCAAGCACATCATCCTGTCGTTCCTTTATAAGGCTGACCCGGAGTACGGCACTGGCGTGGCCCGTGTGGCCAAGGGCGACCTGGCCCGGGTCAAGGCGCTGGCGGCCAAGCTGAGCGACTGATCGTTCACCGCGTCACGCCTGAAAACGTGACGCACCTTGTAGGAATGTTTCGCTTGTTGGCGAGCATGGGCGCCGCGCTGTCACCGGCGGCGCCCTCGCCGACACCCTGGCTCCTACGCTTCTCAGGACAAACGGAGGTGCGCCATGCGCCTGTTCATCTCACTGCTGACCCTGGCCTGGGCGCTGGCTGCCCAGGCGCAGCCAACCGATCCGGTGGCGGTCAAGGTGCAGCTGGAACACTACTATTTCGATGCCGCCCGCCGGGGCGACGTGGAGATGCTCGACACCTTTATCGAGGCCGGTTATTCCCTCGATACCCAGGATGAAAAGGGCTACACCGCGTTGATCCTCGCCGCCTATCACGGCCAGGGCCCGGCGGTGGAGCGCCTGCTGGACGCCGGCGCCAATGCCTGCGCCCAGGACAAACGCGGCAACACCGCATTGATGGGGGCGATCTTCAAGGGTGAAGTGCAGATCGCCCGGCGCCTGCTGGCCGCCGATTGCAGCCCCGACCAGCGTAACGGCGCCGGGCAGACTGCCGCCATGTACGCCGGTTTGTTCAAACGCGTCGAGTTGTTGGACGCCCTGGCGGCCAAAGGCGCGGACCTGAATGCCGAGGATCCCCTGGGCAATAGCGCCACGCGGCTGGCCAGCGGGCAGATACGCACCGCGCCGTCGCGCTGATCCGTTCCAGCTGAGCTATCATCGCGGTTTTTGCCGGGGGTTCAGATGGCCAAGGCCAAGCGCATGTACGGCTGCACCGAGTGCGGCTCCACCTTTCCCAAATGGGCCGGGCAATGCGGCGAATGCGGGGCCTGGAACACCCTGACCGAAACCATGATCGAAAGCGGCGGCGCCGCGGCCCCTGCCGGGCGTACCGGCTGGGCCGGGCAGCAGGCGCAGATCAAGACCCTGGCAGAGGTCAGCGTCGAGGAAATCCCGCGTTTCTCCACCGCTTCCGGCGAACTCGACCGAGTCCTGGGCGGCGGCCTGGTGGACGGTTCGGTGGTGCTGATCGGCGGTGATCCGGGGATCGGCAAGTCGACCATCCTCTTGCAGACCCTGTGCAACATCGCCACGCGCATGCCGGCGCTCTACGTCACCGGCGAAGAGTCCCAGCAGCAGGTGGCGATGCGTGCCCGGCGCCTGGGCCTGCCCCAGGATCAACTGCGGGTGATGACCGAAACCTGCATCGAAACCATCATCGCCACCGCTCGGGTGGAAAAACCCAAGGTCATGGTGATCGACTCGATCCAGACCATCTTCACCGAGCAACTGCAATCGGCCCCGGGCGGCGTGTCCCAGGTGCGCGAAAGCGCGGCCTTGCTGGTGCGCTACGCCAAGCAGAGTGGCACGGCGATCTTCCTGGTGGGCCACGTGACCAAGGAAGGCGCCCTGGCCGGGCCGCGGGTGCTGGAGCACATGGTCGACACCGTGCTGTATTTCGAGGGTGAGTCCGACGGTCGCCTACGTTTGCTGCGGGCGGTGAAGAACCGTTTCGGCGCGGTCAACGAACTGGGCGTGTTCGGCATGACCGACCGCGGCTTGAAGGAAGTCGCCAACCCTTCGGCGATTTTCCTGACCCGCGCCCAGGAAGAAGTGCCGGGTAGCGTGGTGATGGCCACCTGGGAAGGCACCCGGCCGATGCTGGTGGAGGTCCAGGCCCTGGTGGATGACAGCCATCTGGCCAATCCGCGCCGGGTGACCCTGGGCCTGGATCAGAACCGCCTGGCCATGCTGCTGGCGGTGTTGCATCGTCATGGCGGCATTCCGACCCATGACCAGGACGTGTTCCTCAACGTGGTGGGCGGGGTCAAGGTGCTGGAAACCGCCTCCGACCTGGCGCTGATGGCGGCGGTGATGTCGAGCCTGCGCAATCGACCGCTGCCCCACGACTTGCTGGTGTTCGGCGAGGTGGGGCTGTCCGGTGAAGTGCGTCCGGTGCCCAGCGGTCAGGAGCGCCTGAAAGAGGCGGCCAAGCATGGCTTCAAACGGGCCATCGTGCCCAAGGGCAATGCACCGAAGGAGGCGCCGCCGGGCTTGCAGATCATTGCCGTGACCCGCCTGGAACAGGCGTTGGATGCGCTTTTCGAATAATCAGAGCGGGACTCGCAGGGAAGGATGCAGCGGATGGGCATGACAAGGTTGAAGAGCTGGATGCTGGGGGCGGCGCTGTTGTGCTGTTCGACGCTGGCCATGGCCCAGCAGGCCGAGGTGCCGGAAGGCTATCGGATCGCGCAGCAGGTGCTGGTGGGGGATGGCTCGGTGCTGGAAGTCCTGGAGGACCTGCGTATCACCCCTGAACTGCATGCCAACAGCTGGGGCAGTGGCCTGGACGCTGACAGCCTGCTCCAGTCCGATGACGAGCACCCGGTTGCGCCGCTGGGGGCGCTGGCGCGCCTGGTGTCCGATGGCGGCGAGGTACTGGCGCAGAAGTCCCTGGGCTACCCGATGGCCACGGTGGAAAAGGCTCCCTTGAACGGCCTGCCGTCACCGGCGTTTTTCCTGACCATTGACCAGACCGCGCCCATGGGCAGCTACAGCGGTCCGGCCACTGAAGTCTTGATGCCGGAACAGAGTCAGCTGGACCCGGTGCTGTGCCAGGGCGAGGGCGGCGAGCGCCAGCCGCTGGTGTTCGCCCAGACCGGCAAGGCCGCCTGGCAGATCGTGCCCTCGGACAAGGGCGCCACCGAAAGCATCCAGCAGGTGTCGTCGGCGTCGTCGATGGAGAACGAAGAGTTCATCACCACCTACCGCACCTTTCGTTATGTCGACGGCCAGTGGACCGTTGCCTCGCGGCAACAGGCGGGTTACTGGGACATGGAAAGCGAGTTTCCTGAGCCTGCGCTGTTTCCCTGAACAGCAATGGGGTTGATCAGATATCGATCAAGGCCCCAAGCTCCCGCTCCAGTTCCTCGGGGTCTGCCAGGTTCAGCTCGATCAGGCGCCTGAGGTGTTCGATGGACTCCAGGCCGATGTGCAGGCAGACGAAGCCCAACTGGCCGTGATTGTCATGGGCCAGTTGCACGTCCATGCGCACATCGGCATCGGGACCCAGATGGATATCGGCTTCGAAGGCGCGATTGGGGTTGCCCAGCCAAGGATCGGGGCGCTCGATCAGCAGGCCCTTGAGGGACAGGTCCAGCAGCTGCACCGGCCAGCGGTGGGTGCCCTGGCTCAGTTCGGTCTTCGCATCGAAGGCGATGCGCTTGAAGCGTCGACGGTCGGCGTATTGCTCGCTCATGGGCTGGCCCTCTGCATGGTGCACTGACTATAGACCGCGGTTTATGACTGTCGCCACAGGCGGCCTGCCAGCGTGCGACGGCGTTATCGGTCAGGCTGGTCTGAGTTGAAAAAGTTTCGAAAAAAAACCTGCTCATTCTTTAAAAGAAGGCTCTAGACCAACGTGGGGGGTGGTCTTTGAGAGCAGTAGCGCTACACTCGAAACGCTGTCTTTCTGTCCACCCTGGCTGGGATAAAAAAATGAAAAATAATAATAGCCTGCTGCGCCATGTCCCCTGGCTGCTGCTGGCAATCGT
Source organism: Pseudomonas protegens (assembly GCF_013407925.2). Classification (NCBI taxonomy): domain Bacteria; kingdom Pseudomonadati; phylum Pseudomonadota; class Gammaproteobacteria; order Pseudomonadales; family Pseudomonadaceae; genus Pseudomonas; species Pseudomonas protegens. The sequence continues at coordinate 4,252,708 of NZ_CP060201.1, forward strand.
AGGAGCGTGCGCCCTCGGCGTAGTTGCATTGCGCCGCGGCGAGGCGATCAACGCCTTGTGGATTGTGGTGGCCGCGGTGGCCATCTATCTGGTGGCGTACCGGTATTACAGTCTGTTCATTGCCAACAATGTCATGCAGCTGGACCCGCGTCGGGCCACTCCGGCAGTGATCAACAATGATGGTCTGGACTATGTGCCGACCAACAAACACATTCTCTTCGGTCACCATTTCGCCGCCATTGCCGGCGCGGGCCCGCTGGTGGGCCCGGTCCTGGCGGCGCAGATGGGCTACCTGCCCGGCACCCTGTGGCTGATTGCCGGGGTGGTCCTGGCCGGTGCGGTGCAGGACTTCATGGTGCTGTTCCTCTCCACCCGGCGTAACGGCCGCTCCCTGGGCGACATGGTCCGTGAGGAGATGGGGCGCATCCCGGGGACCATCGCCCTGTTCGGCTGCTTCCTGATCATGATCATCATCCTCGCGGTGCTGGCGCTGATCGTGGTCAAGGCCCTGGCCGAGAGCCCGTGGGGCATCTTCACGGTCATGGCGACCATCCCGATCGCGGTGTTCATGGGCGTTTACATGCGCTACATCCGCCCGGGCCGCATCGGCGAGATCTCGTTGATCGGCGTGCTGCTGTTGCTCGGCTCCATCTGGCTGGGCGGCCAGGTGGCCGCCGATCCGGTGTGGGGCAAGATGTTCACCTTCACCGGTATCCAGATCACCTGGATGCTGATCGGCTACGGTTTCGTCGCCGCGGTACTGCCGGTGTGGCTGATCCTGGCGCCCCGTGACTACCTGTCGACCTTCCTCAAGATCGGCACCATCATCGCCCTGGCGATCGGCATCCTGATCACCATGCCCGAGCTGAAGATGCCGGCCCTGACCCAGTTCACCGATGGCACCGGCCCGGTGTGGAAAGGCGGCCTGTTCCCGTTCCTGTTCATCACCATCGCCTGTGGCGCGGTGTCGGGCTTTCATGCGCTGATCGCCTCGGGGACCACGCCCAAGCTGCTGGATAACGAAGCCAACGCCCGCTACATCGGCTACGGCGGCATGCTCATGGAGTCCTTCGTGGCGATCATGGCCATGGTCGCGGCCTCGGTGATCGAGCCGGGCGTGTACTTCGCCATGAACAGCCCGGCGGCCATCGTCGGCGGCGACGTGGTCGCCGTGGCCCAGACCGTCAGCAGCTGGGGCTTTGTCATCAGCCCGGAACAACTGCAGGCGGTGGCCAAGGACATCGGTGAAAACACCATCCTGGCCCGTGCCGGCGGTGCACCGACCCTGGCGGTGGGTATCGCGCAGATCCTCCACCATGTACTGCCGGGTGAAAACACCATGGCGTTCTGGTACCACTTCGCGATCCTGTTCGAAGCCCTGTTCATCCTTACCGCTGTGGATGCCGGTACCCGTGCCGGTCGTTTCATGCTCCAGGACCTGCTGGGTTCCTTCGTTCCAGCGCTCAAACGCACTGAATCCTGGACCGCCAACCTGATCGCCACCGCCGGTTGCGTGGCCCTGTGGGGTTACCTGCTGTACCAGGGCGTGATCGATCCGCTGGGCGGCATCAACACCTTGTGGCCGCTGTTCGGCATCTCCAACCAGATGCTGGCCGGTATCGCCCTGATGCTCGGCACCGTGGTGCTGATCAAGATGAAGCGCCAGCGCTACATCTGGGTCACCCTGTTGCCGGCCGTCTGGTTGCTGATCTGCACCACCACTGCAGGCTTCATCAAGCTGTTCGATGCCAATCCGGCGATCGGCTTCCTGTCGCTGGCGAAGAAATACAGCGATGCCCTGGCCAGTGGTCAGATCCTCGCTCCGGCCAAGGACATCACGCAGATGCAGCACGTGATCTTCAACGCCTACACCAATGCCACCCTGACCGCCCTGTTCCTGCTGGTGGTGTTCAGCATCCTGTTCTATGCGCTCAAGGTCGGTGTTGCGGCCTGGGGCAGCAAGGAACGCACGGATAAAGAAGCGCCCTATCAGGCGGTGCCGGATGCGTAATCGAGGATTGCAAGCATGTTCAACGACCTGAGTCGCCTCGGTAAATACCTCGGGCAGGCCGCGCGCCTGATGGTCGGCATGCCCGACTACGACAACTACGTCGAGCATATGCAAACCAAGCACCCGGACAAGCCGGTGATGTCCTACGAGGCGTTCTTCCGGGAACGCCAGGAGGCCCGCTACGGCGGCAAGGGCGGTCCGAAGTGCTGTTGAAACACAGCGTATAAGTCACACCCAGGTAGGAGCCGGCTGGCCGGCGATAGCGACTCTTCGGACGCCATCGCAGCCCCGCCGGCTTCTACGTTTTTTGCGTGGGAGATCCTGTTTTGCAAAATCCTATTCCCGTCACCGTGCTCAGCGGCTTTCTGGGCGCCGGCAAGACCACCTTGCTGCGGCATCTGCTCAAGGCCGAGCACGGCTTGAAGATCGCGGTGATCGAGAACGAATTCAGTGATGCCGGCATCGACACTCAACTGTTGGGGAACGAGCCGGTCCAGGTCATGACCCTGTCCAACGGCTGCGTCTGCTGCACCATCCACACCGACCTGACCAAGGCCCTGTACCTGTTGCTGGAGCGTCTGGACAGCGGCCAGATCGCCTTCGACCGGCTGGTGATCGAGTGCACCGGGCTGGCTGATCCGGCGCCGGTGGCGCAGACCTTCTTCATCGATGAAGAGCTGCGTGAACGCTACATTCTCGACGGCATCATCACCTTGGTGGATGCCAAGCACGCCGAGTTCCACCTGACCCAGACCATCGCCCAGGCGCAGGTCGGCTTTGCCGACCGGCTGCTGGTGAGCAAGCGCGACCTGGTGGATGAGCAGGCTTTCGAGGCCCTGAGCCAGCGCCTGACACGGATCAACCGCCGGGCGCCGATCCGAGTGGTGGAGCACGGTCGGATCGACCTGGCCGAACTGCTGGATGTGCGGGGCTTTAATTTGAATGCCGATCTGGGCGGTGGCATCAGCCTGCGCCCGGTGAGCCAGGCTCCTGCGGTGGACCGGATTTCCAGCCTGGTGCTGCGTACCGAGCAGGCCCTGGATCTGGATCGTCTGAGCGCGTTCATGAATGAGCTGCTGGAGGACCACGGCAAGCAGCTACTGCGTTACAAGGGCGTGCTGAATGTGATCGACGAGCCGCGGCGCATGGTGTTCCAGGGCGTGCTCAAGCTCTATGGCTTCGATTGGGACACCGAGTGGGCCGAAGGCGAGGCGCGGGAGAGTGTGATGGTGTTCATTGCCGATGATCTGCCGGAAGCGAAGATCCGGCAGGGCTTCGAGAGAATGCTGGGGGGCTGAGGTTTTCGCAGGCAGGCCGGCTGCTACAGGTCGGCGGGAGGCGTGCCGAGCAGGCGTCGTTCCAGGTGGTCCAGATGCTGGTGCATCAGTGCTTCGGACAGCTCGACGTCGGCTGCCTGTAGCGCGTCGATGAGCGTCGCGTGCTCTTGCCAGGCGCAGTTGTGGCGGGCCCGGCCTTCGAACTGGGCGATGGCCAGGGACGTCAGGGGCACCAGGCTGCCGAGAAACTGCGCCAGCGGCGCGTTGCCCGCCACGTCTGCCAGTTGCAGGTGGAACTCGCCGGACAGGCGGATGGCCGGCCCGCGCTGGTCGCGCTCGATGGCTTCACGTTCCCGGGCGATCAACTGGCGCAGGGACTGCAACGGGCGCCGAGGCTGCTGGCAGACCAGGCGCACCAGGGTGATTTCTGTCAGGCGCCGGGCGTGCAGGATCTGCCGGGTCTGTTCCCGGTCCGGGGCGGCGACCTGGGGCCGGTGATTGGGTCGCAGGATTACCACTTGCTGATGGGACAAGCGCGCCAGGACCTGGCGGATGATGCTGCGGCTGACGCCGAAGGCCTGGCCGAGGCTGTCCTCGGTGAAGCGGCTGCCGGGGGCGATGCGCTGTTCGAGGATGGCGTCGAAGATTTGCGGATAGACATCATCCACCAGCAGCTTTTTTTCGCCGCACTGACGTCGCGGCAGGCTGGCCACCAGGGTGAAGGGATTGTTTTTCAGGGCGTAGCTGACCATGGCCTGTCTCCAGTCCAGTTGCTGACTCGGGGGTTGATTACAGGGCGTTGGCGCCCAGGTGATCGTCCGGAATGTTCAGTTCGATGCCCATGCGCTGGCCTTCCTGAAGGATATGCCGGCGCATTTCGGCGCTGGCCAGGGCGCTGTTCTTGTTACGGATCGCCCGCACCACCGCTTCATTTTCTTCCAGGCGTTCGGCCAGGTGCTCGGGCGAGTTGCGCAGGATCTGCGCACTCTGCTTGAGGGCATTGCTGGTCTGTTGCACCACGTTCTGGAAGATCGGGTTGCTGGTCAAGGTGAACAGTTCCTCGTGGAAGGCGATGTAGGCGTTGACCCCGGCTTCGCTGTCGCCGGCCTCCAGGGCCTCGCGCATGTCCATCAGGGTCAGGCGCAGCTGGCCGACTTCCTTGCTGCTGATGGATTGCGCCACCAGCCCGACGATGAACGGCTCCAGGGTGTAGCGCAGTTGCAGCACGTCTTCCAGGCTGGCGCCGGCCACGCTGCTTTCGGCGCCCTGGGCTTCGCCCTGAGGGGCGTCCAGCACCACCACGCCCTTGCCGGGCATGGAGCGCACCAGGCCCAGGGTCTCCAGGACGATCACCGCTTCACGCAGGCTGGGGCGGCTGATACCCAGTTGCTCGGCCAGTTCACGTTGCCCGGGCAGCATGTCGCCGGAGCGCCACTGGCCACGGGCCAGGGCGGCCCGGAGCTTTTCTACCACTGAATTCACAACCGTTGACGAGCTGATCACTGTTGACTCCATGAACTATCGGTAGCGCGCTGTCTTGCCGCGCTGATTGTTGTGCCTGCCGTGGGCCGGCACAAGATCGGATCAAAATTCCTGCTGATGGGCCGCGGCCGCCGGCTTGCGGGCCTGGAAGGTATAGCCCTGTTGACCACTGAGCACCTTGTTGGCCCGTTGCACGTCGATGTCCTTTTCCCAGCGGGCGATGGCCACGGTGGCCACGCAGTTGCCGATCAGGTTGGTCAGCGCGCGGCCGATGCCCATGAACCAGTCCACCGCCAGCACCAGCACCAGGCCCACCACCGGAATCGCCGGGATCGCGGTCAGGGTCGCAGCCAGGATCACCAGGGCCGAACCGGGAATGCCGTGGGCGCCCTTGGAGGTGATCAGCGACACCAGGAGGATGGTCAACAGGTCCGACATGGACAGCGGCGTGCCGGTGGCGTTGGCGATGAAGACGATGGCCAGGGTCAGGTAGATGGAAAAACCGTCCAGGTTGAACGAATAGCCGGTGGGAATCACCAGGCCCACGGTGGAGCTGCCGATGCCCAGGTGCTCCAGCTTGCGCATGATCTGCGGCAGGACGGCGTCGGAGGAGGCGGTGCCGAGGACGATCAGCAACTCTTCGCGCAGGTACTTGAGGAAGGGCAGCATGCGCAGGCCCGACAGGCGCATCACCAGGCCGAGGATCACCGCGACGAAGGCCAGGCAGGTCAGGTAGAACAGGCCCACCAGGCTGCCCAGGTGCTGCAGCGAATCCAGGCCGTACTTGCTGGTGGTGAAGGCGATGGCGCCGAACACGCCGATGGGCGCCAGGCGCACGATCATGCCCATGATGCGGAAGATCACGTGGCTCAATTCATTGATCAGCCGGGAAATGCCCGAAGCAGCTTCGCCCACCAGGTTCAGGGCGCTGCCGAACAGCACCGAGAACAGCAGCACCTGGAGAATGTTGTTCTCGGCAAAGGCACCGATCACCGAGGTGGGGATCAGGTCCATGAGGAACTGGGTGGTGGTGTGCATGTGCTGGCCGCGCTGGGCGATATCGCCCATGTCGGCGGTGGACAGCTGTTCCAGGTGAATATTGGCGCCGCTGCCGATGCCGGTACTGAAGGCCATGACCAGGCCGATCACCAGGGCGATGGTGGTGAGGATCTCGAAGTAGATCACCGACTTGAGGCCGATGCGGCCGACCTTCTTCAGATCGCCGGCGCCGGAGATGCCGCTGACCACCACGCAGAACACGATCAGGCCGATGAGCATCTTGATCAGCTTGATGAAGCCGTCGCCCAGGGGTTTGAGTTGTGAGGAGTATTCGGGGAGGGTGAGGCCACAGACGATGCCGAGCATCAGTCCGAGCACAACCTGGAGGAAAATCGAACGCGAGCACCATCTGAGCATGGGGAGAAATCCTGGTCGGTGTCCTGTCTGCCGTGCGCATGGGGAGCGCAGCGGATGGAGGACTTAATTATTGTGGTCTTACCGGTATGTCCAGTGCAGGCGCAGTCTACGCTCGGGTTTTACGGGTTTACAAGAGGCTCAACGAAAATTGGCTTTACCGGTCTGACCAGTGGTTTTTCCTCCCCTGGCTACTGTATCCGCCGCCGCAGGCTGCGATCGGCCGCAACGGCCGCCCGGGTATCTTGCGTTCGCAAGACCTCGCAGGCGCCTTTCAGCGCCTGGCGCAGCGGCCATCCAGGCATAAAAAAGCCCGGCGCTGAGGCCGGGCTTCTTGTACTGCGGTCTGCGGGCTGATTAAGCGCCGTATACCGGCAGCTTCTTGCAGATGGCCTTGACCTTCTCACGCACGGCATCGATCACCGCTTCGTTGTTCAGGTCCGCCAGGATGTCGCAGATCCAGCCGGCCAGTTCCTTGCACTCGGCTTCCTTGAAGCCACGGGTGGTCACGGCCGGAGTACCGAAGCGCAGACCGGAGGTGACGAACGGGGAGCGTGGGTCGTTTGGCACGGAGTTCTTGTTCACGGTGATGAACGCTTTGCCCAGTGCGGCGTCGGCGTCTTTACCGGAGATGTCCTGCTTGATCAGCGACAGCAGGAACAGGTGGTTCTTGGTGCCACCGGAAACCACGTCGAAACCGCGGGCGATGAACACTTCGGCCATGGCCTGGGCGTTTTTCACCACTTGTTCCTGGTAGGCCTTGAACTCAGGCTGCAGGGCTTCCTTGAAGCAGATCGCTTTGGCGGCGATCACGTGCTCCAGCGGGCCGCCCTGGGCGCCCGGGAACACCGCGGAGTTCAGCTTCTTCTCGATGTCGGCGTTGGCGCGAGCCAGGATCAGGCCGCCACGTGGACCGCGCAGGGTCTTGTGGGTGGTGGTGGTCACGACGTCGGCGAATGGCACCGGGTTCGGGTAGACGCCAGCGGCGACCAGACCGGCCACGTGGGCCATGTCGACGAACAGGTAGGCACCGACCTTGTCAGCGATTTCGCGGAAACGCGGGAAGTCGAGGATCTGCGAGTAGGCGGAGAAACCGGCCACGATCATCTTCGGCTTGTGCTCAAGGGCCAGGCGCTCGACTTCGTCGTAGTCGATCAGGCCGTTGGCGTCGATGCCGTACTGAACAGCGTTGTACAGCTTGCCGGAGGAGGACACGGCAGCACCGTGGGTCAGGTGACCGCCATGGGCCAGGCTCATGCCCAGGATGGTGTCGCCGCCTTGCAGCAGGGCCAGGTAGACCGCGGCGTTGGCCTGGGAACCGGCGTGTGGCTGGACGTTGGCGTAGTCGGCGCCGAACAGCTCCTTGGCGCGGTCGATGGCCAGCTGTTCAACCACGTCGACGTATTCGCAGCCGCCGTAGTAACGCTTGCCCGGGTAACCTTCGGCGTACTTGTTGGTCAGTACCGAGCCTTGAGCTTCCATCACCGCGGGGCTGGTGTAGTTTTCCGAAGCGATCAGCTCAATGTGCTCTTCCTGGCGCTGAGCTTCTTGCTCCATGGCGGCAAAGAGATCGGCGTCGTACTTGGCAATAGTCAAATCACGGCTGAACATGGCGGTCCTCAAGGATCGGGGGGGCAGAAAAGGGAGGCATTCTAACCCAATGGGTTTTAGATGGCATATGAAAGGACATCATGTCGCATAGAAGCAGCGTTCAAGTGACGAGCAGCAAGCCGCAGGCAGAAAACCGCCATGCTTTCTTGCCGCTGGTCGCTTGAAGCTTGCCACTGCTTCTAGTCGAACATGAACAGGGCGTCGTTGCTGAATTGCGCCTCGAAGCGATTGGCCGGCATCGGCCGGCCGAACAGGTAGCCCTGGACCTCGTCGCAGCCGTGTTCGCGCAGGAATTCCAGCTGTTCGTGGGTTTCCACGCCCTCGGCGATCACCGCCAGGTTCAGGCTGTGGGCCATGGCGATGATGGCGCGGGCGATCTGTGCATCCTGCTCGCCGGACGGCAGGCCGTCGACGAAGGTGCGGTCGATCTTCAGCACGTCGATGGGGAACTGCTTGAGGTAGTTGAGCGACGAATAACCGGTGCCGAAGTCGTCCACCGCGATGCTCAGGCCGAGGTTCTTCAGGCCGTCGAGAATCTGCATCGCCTCGCTGACTTCGCGCATCAGGATACTTTCGGTCAGCTCCAGCTCCAGGCACGCCGGCGGCAGGCCGGTGTCCTTGAGGATGGTGGCAATGCGCATGCCCAGCTGGCCGTCGGAGAACTGCCGCGCGGAGATGTTCACTGAAACCTTCGGCACCCGCACCTTGGCCTGGTGCCAGGCCTTGAGCTGGCGGCAGGCTTCGCTGATCACCCAGTCGCCGACATCCACCACCAGACCCAGTTCTTCGAGCACCGGAATGAAATCCCCCGGCGGCACCAGGCCGCGCCGCGGATGCCGCCAGCGCAGCAGCGCCTCGGCGCCGGTCAGGCGCTTGCCATCGCCGCTGAACTGCGGCTGGTAATAGAGCACGAACTCTTCCTGCTCCAGGGCGTGGCGCAGGTCGCTTTCCAGCTCCAGGCGCTCCAGGGCGCTGGCGTTCATGTCGGCCTGGTAGAACTGGAAGTTGTTCTTGCCGCGCTCCTTGGCGTGGTACATCGCGGTGTCGGCGTTCTTCATCAACTGGCTCAGTTCGTTGCCGTCCTGCGGACTCAGGGCGATGCCGATACTGGCGGTGACAAAGAACTCGCGGCCTTCGAGGACGAAGGGCTTGACCAGGCTGGCGAGGATTTTCTCGGCCACATTGATGGCCCGGTTCAGGGCGATCTCGCGGCTGGCGCGCGGTTGCAGGAGCAGGGTGAATTCGTCGCCACCCATGCGCGCCACGGTGTCGTCATCGTCGACACAACCGAGCAGGCGAGTGGCCATTTCCTTGAGCATGCGATCCCCCGCGGCGTGGCCCAGGGAGTCGTTGATCGGCTTGAAGCGGTCCAGGTCGAGGAACATCAGCACCACCCAGGACTTCTGCCGCTCCGCCGATTGCAGCGCGGTATGCAGGCGATCCTGGAACAGCGTGCGGTTGGGCAGGTGGGTCAGGGCGTCGTAGTAGGCCAGGCGGTGAATCCGCTGTTCGCTGGCCTTGCGCTCGCTGATGTCGCTGAAGAAGCACACGTAGCTGGCCAGGTCGCCTTCGTCGTCGAGCACCGCGGTGATGCCGACCCAGGCCGGGTAGTGTTCGCCATTGCGGCGCTTGAGCCAGACCTCGCCTTCCCAGGTGCTGTGCTGGTGCAACTGCTTGAGCACGTAGCGCAGGTGGGCTTCCTGCTGCTCGTCGACGGTGAGCATGTTGGGCAACTGATCGAGCACCTGGGACACGGCGTAGCCGCTGACCCGGCTGAAGGCTTCGTTGGCCTGGACGATGTAGCCGGCCGGGTCGGTGATCAGGATCGCCGAGGTCGAGTGTTCGAATACCGTGGCCGCCATGCGCAGGTCCTTTTCCGCCCGGCGCTGTTGGCTGATGTCGCGGCCGACCCCGAGCACGCCTTCGAACGCGCCGTGCTCGTCCCACACCAGGACCAGGCGCAGTTCGATGGGGATCTTGCGGCCGTCGGCCCGCAGGCAGTCGAACAGGAACAGCTGGGTCTGCACCTGACTGCGCAATTGCGCCAGTTGCTCGGGTTTGTCCAGGGCCTTGCTGACCCGGTCCATCAGGGCATAGATACCGGTCAGTTGCTGCGGGTTGGCGATGGTCGATTGCCAGCCGTTCTGGAAGATCCATTCCACGTCGTAGCCCAGTACGGCATGCACCGAAGGGCTGACGTAGTTCAGCGAGAGCTTGCTGTCGGTGGAGAAGATCACGTCGCTGATGCTTTCGGCGAGCATGCGGTAGCGTTGCTCGCTGTCACGCAGCGACTCGCTGGCCTCGATCTGGTCGGTGATGTCCTTGGCCACGCCGATGATTCGCGTCACCTGGTCGTAGCGATCCCGGGCCAGGGCCTGCTCGCGGATCTCGAAGCGCCGCCACTGGCCGCTGCGGTGGCGGAAGCGCAGTTGGCATTGCAGGAGCTGGGCGTAGGCCGAGTGGCGCTGTTCCTGGCGCAGGCGGTGATAGAGGTCGGCGTCTTCCGGGTGCAGGAGGATTTCCCAGAAGTACTCGCCCATCTGGTGCAGTTCGGTCTTGTTGTAGCCCAGGGTCTGGCCCAGGTGGTGGTTGCTGAAGATCATCCGTTGGCTGATCACATCCTGCACATACAGGTGATCGGGCACGGTGCGCACCACGTCGGACCAGAACCCCTCGCGCTCCAGCAGCGACAGCTCGATCAGCTTGCGACTGGTGATGTCGCTGATGCTGAGGATCACCGCGCTGTAGTCCTCGACGGCCTCAGGCAGGCGCAGGACCAGCCACAGGTGCTGGTCATTGCCCTGGGCGTCGCTGAGCTTGATTTCCAGTTCCAGCTGTTTCTGCTGGTTGACCACCGCTTCCAGCAATTGGCTGCCGATCGCGTTGCCGTTCTTCGGGCAGCCTTCGATCAGCAGTTGCCAGGCCTGGTCGCTGGATTCGACATTGAGCAGGCGCAGAGCCACCTGATTGACTTCGGTGATGCGCAATTCGCGCAGCAGTTGCTGGCGATGGTCCGGATGGCTGGCCTGCCAGCGCTTGAGCTGGTCGCTGTTGTGCACATGGTGTTTGTCGAGCAATTCCGGAAGCCCGGCGATATCCATGACGCACAGGGCCACGCCGGTGCCTTCGAAAATGTCCTGGTAGCGCCGCCGGCCCTCGTGCAACTGGCGCTGGCGCCGGCGCATGTTCAACAGGGCGATCACCGGCAGCAGGGAGAAGGCCAGGCCCAACAGGCATTTGCCAATAAAGGCCGGCAGCAGTTCCTCGATCACGGCCTGCTGGTCGAACAGGCCGCGCAGTTGCCAGTCACTGTTGCTCAGGGGCACCAGCAGTGCGCTGTCGGCCATTTCATCGGGTTCCAGCATGCCCGGGGTCGGGGTGCTGTGCTCGTCGCGCTTGATCACCTGGCGGCTGAGGCGGTTCTCGATCACCCAGGTCGGCTTGAAGCTCCCTTCGCTCTGGCGCACCAGGGTCTGCAGGAAGCTGGGCGCCAGGCGCAGTACCCAGTAGCTGGGGCTGGCGCCGCTGGACTGGTGCAGCAGCACATGCACCACCGAACCGTCGGCGGGGTTGCTGTAGTAGTAGCGCTGCAAGTGGCTGCGCTGGATCAGCTCGGCGAGCCAGGGGGCGTCATGGCTGTCGCTGGCACTGTCGCTGAGTATCTGGCCGGAGGCGTCCAGCAAGGCAAAGCTGCGCACATCCGGCAAGGAGCGCTGGAGCTTGTGCAGCAATTGCTGCTGTTGCTGGCTGTCCTGGGGCGATTCGACGATCGGTAGCAGATTGAGGGCGATCTGCGCATTGAGTGCCAGGTTCAGGCTCAGGTGGTCGGCCAGTTCGGCACTGTAGTCGATTGCTTGTTGACGCTGGTTCTTGCGGGTCTGCTGCAGTTGATCGAGCAGTTGCCAGAACAACAGAGCCAGGAGCAGCAGCACCAGCGTTGCCAGTGCGCCTTTGAGTGTGCCCCGCAAAGGATAGGCCGACGCGGAGGCTTTAGCGCGCGCGGGCTGTGGCGAAATGACGTTGGACAAGCTGTGATCCTGCGGTTTGGCTGGGCTGGCGCGACGTGCACTATAAGCCGGACGCCCGAAGGGCGGCTAGCATGCCTTGAGTTGTGGCAAAGTGCCAGTCCCGCCTGGCTGGACCTGGGTCGTGCATTGAGGTAGTTTTGCCGGTTACGCGGGAGCGTTCCAGCTCCAGACCATCAGGCTTTTTCCGCCCGTCGGTGTTGATCATGGTCAATGCCGGCGCTGCGCATGGCCTGGCCCGGGCCCGGCCCGTTCTATTCATCAGTCACTGACGCTAGGTTCACCATGGCTCAATACGTCTTCACCATGCATCGGCTGGGCAAAGTTGTTCCGCCGAAGCGGGAAATCCTGAAAAACATCTCCCTGTCTTTTTTCCCCGGCGCCAAGATCGGCGTGCTGGGCCTCAACGGTTCGGGTAAGTCCACGCTGCTGAAAATCATGGCCGGCGTCGACACCGAGTTCGAAGGTGAAGCCCGTCCGATGCCGGACCTGAACATCGGCTACCTGCCTCAGGAACCACAGCTCGATCCCACCAAGACCGTGCGTGAAGTGGTCGAGGAAGCGGTGAGCGTGATCAAGGACGCCCAGGCACGCCTGGACGAAGTCTACGCCGCCTACGCCGAGCCGGATGCCGACTTCGACAAGCTGGCCGCCGAGCAGGCCAAGCTGGAAGCCATCCTGCAAGCCAGCGACGGCCATAACCTGGAGCGCCAGCTGGAAGTGGCCGCCGACGCACTGCGCCTGCCGGCTTGGGACGCCAAGGTCGAGCACCTGTCCGGTGGTGAAAAGCGTCGTGTGGCCCTGTGCCGCCTGCTGCTGTCGGCCCCCGACATGCTGCTGCTGGACGAACCGACCAACCACCTGGATGCCGACTCGGTGGCCTGGCTGGAGCATTTCCTCCACGACTTCCCGGGCACCGTAGTCGCGATCACGCACGACCGTTACTTCCTCGACAACGTCGCCGGCTGGATTCTCGAGCTCGACCGCGGCGCGGGCATTCCATACGAGGGCAACTACTCGGGTTGGCTGGAAGCCAAGTCCGCGCGTCTGGCCCAGGAATCCAAGCAGCAGTCGGCCCATGAAAAGGCCATGAAGGAAGAGCTGGAGTGGGTGCGCAAAGGCGCCAAGGCCCGTCAGTCGAAATCCAAGGCCCGTCTGCAACGCTTCGAGGAAATGCAGTCCCAGGAATTCCAGAAGCGCAGCGAAACCAACGAGATCTACATCCCGGCCGGTCCGCGCCTGGGTGACAAGGTCATCGAGTTCAAGAACGTCACCAAGGGCTATGGCGATCGCGTGCTGATCGACAACCTGTCGTTCTCCATGCCCAAAGGCGCCATCGTCGGCGTGATCGGCGGCAACGGTGCCGGTAAGTCGACCCTGTTCCGCATGATCATGGGCAAGGAAACCCCGGATTCGGGCAGCATCGAGATCGGCGAAACCGTGCAACTTGCCTGTGTGGACCAGAGCCGTGAGGACCTGGACGGCAGCAAGACCGTGTTCCAGCAGATTTCCGACGGTTCCGACCAGATCCGCATCGGCAACTACGAGATCCCGTCGCGCACCTACGTCGGCCGTTTCAACTTCAAGGGCGGCGACCAGCAGAAGTTCGTCAAGGACCTGTCCGGTGGTGAGCGTGGCCGCCTGCACCTGGCCCTGACCTTGAAAGAGGGCGGCAACGTCCTGCTGCTCGACGAACCGTCCAACGACCTCGACGTTGAAACCCTGCGTTCCCTGGAAGAAGCCCTGCTGGACTTCCCGGGCGCCGCCATTGTGATCTCCCACGACCGGTGGTTCCTGGACCGGGTGGCCACGCACATCCTGGCTTACGAAGACGATTCCCAAGCGGTGTTCTTCGAAGGCAACTACACCGAGTACGAGGCCGATCGCAAGAAGCGCCTGGGCGAAGCCGCAGCGCAACCGCACCGTGTGCGGCACAAGAAGCTGGCCTGATCGGCCCGCTGCTTGAAACAAACGGAGCCTTCGGGCTCCGTTTTTTTTCGTGCGTCGGCCAGCCGATTCCTAGAGCAATACGGCTGTGGCGCTGGGCGTTGGCTGGCCGGCGAAGGGTTTTCTGCGACTCCCCAAAAGCGTGCGGACCTTGCAATTTGTGCCACCAAATCCGTGCACAAAACCCCTGAAAATCGTCGCCATTTATATCTAATGCACCATTTAAATTCATATCTGCGACATTTTGCGCTGTCGCGGTGCGAGTTGAATTGATAAAGTCCCGGGCAAATCTCCCCTTAGCGACAATAAATTTGCCGAGACTTCCCATGATCGAATCCGTCGAAGACTTCCTCGCCCGCCTGAAAAAGCGCGACCCGGACCAGCCCGAGTTTCACCAGGCGGTGGAAGAGGTCTTGCGCAGCCTCTGGCCATTTCTCGAAGCCAATCCGCACTACCTGAGCTCCGGCATTCTCGAGCGAATCTGCGAGCCGGAGCGCACCGTGGTGTTTCGTGTGTCCTGGGTCGACGATCAAGGCAAGGTCAGGGTCAACCGCGGCTTCCGCATCCAGATGAACAGCGCCATCGGCCCCTACAAGGGCGGCTTGCGCTTCCATCCGTCGGTCAACATGGGGGTGCTGAAATTCCTCGCCTTCGAGCAGACCTTCAAAAACTCTCTGACCTCCCTGCCCATGGGCGGCGGCAAGGGCGGCTCGGACTTCAACCCCAAAGGCAAGAGCGATGCCGAAGTCATGCGCTTCTGCCAGGCGTTCATGACCGAGCTGTACCGGCATATCGGCGCTGATGTGGACGTGCCAGCAGGCGACATTGGCGTTGGCGCCCGGGAGATCGGCTTCCTCTTTGGCCAGTACAAGCGCCTGAGCAATCAGTTCACGTCCGTGCTGACTGGCAAGGGCATCAGCTACGGCGGCAGCCTGATTCGTCCGGAAGCCACAGGATTCGGTTGCGTGTACTTCGCCGAGGAAATGCTCAAGCGTCGCGGCGACCGGGTTGAAGGCAAGCGAGTGGCGATCTCCGGCTCCGGCAATGTGGCCCAGTACGCGGCCCGCAAAGTCATGGACCTGGGGGGCAAAGTGATTTCCCTGTCCGATTCCGAAGGCACCCTGTACTGCGAGTCGGGCCTGAGCGAGGAGCAGTGGCTGGCGGTACTGGAGCTGAAGAACGTGCAGCGTGGACGGATCAGCGAGCTGGCGGCCCGCTTCGGCCTGGAGTTCCGTGCCGGTAAGACCCCTTGGGATCTGGCCTGCGATATTGCCCTGCCTTGCGCCACGCAGAACGAACTGGACGCCGAAGCCGCCCGCAACCTGTTGCGCAATGGCTGCACCTGTGTCGCCGAAGGCGCCAACATGCCGACCACCCTGGAGGCTGTGGATATCTTTATCGACGCGGGCATCCTGTTCGCCCCGGGCAAGGCCTCCAACGCCGGCGGCGTCGCGGTCAGCGGCCTGGAGATGTCGCAGAACGCCATGCGCCTGCTGTGGACCGCGGGAGAAGTGGACAGCAAGCTGCACAACATCATGCAGTCGATCCACCACGCTTGCGTGCACTACGGCGAAGAGAATGGCCGGATCAACTACGTCAAGGGCGCGAACATCGCCGGTTTCGTCAAAGTGGCCGATGCCATGCTGGCCCAGGGCGTGGTCTGAGGCGTCTCAGGCCGGTTCGATGCGGATGATTTCGATCAGCTGATTGCCCGCCGGCCGTTGCCACAGAACCTCGTCACCGGGTTGTGCTCCCAACAGGGCACGACCCAGGGGCGAGGCCCAGTTGATCAGACCCCGAGCCGCATCGGCTTGATCCTCCCCGACCAGTTGCACGCTTTGCTGATGATCCTGTTCATCGGCGAAGGTCACGCGGCTGCCGATCTGTACCTTGTTGGTCGAAGTGGCCGCCGTGACCACCTGGGCGCTGTGCAGGCGCTGGGTGAAATAACGCAGGTCGCGCTCCAGCTCGGCCAGCCGCTGCTGGTCCGCGTCGTCCCCCTGATCATGCTGCTCACTGTGCTGGCTGTGCAGCAGGGCGACTTTAGCCTGCAGTTCGGCAAAGCCCTGGGGCGTGACGTAGTTGGGCTGGTCGCTGATCTGGCGTTCCACCGGTTGCTCGGCCTGGGCTGCGGCCTGATCTTCATTGACGAAAGCGCGGCTCATGATGTGCTCCTGGAGTGGAGGGCTGGACCATGGTCGCAGGCTTTTGAACCGGGCAGTTGCCTGAAAGCGACCTATTGCGAGCGATAGGCCCGGGCCGCGTCGCGGTCCTTTTCCTGTTGCCAGGCCCGTTCCCGCTCGTCCCAGTGCCGCGTTCGATAGTCGTTGCGGTCCTGATTCTCCAGCATCGCCTGGCATTGGCGGAAACCGTCGTCCCAGCCTGCGGCGTATTGCGGCTCCTTGAGGTAGCGCGGCACGTCCTTGCGGAACTCCCCGCGTATCGACCCCGCCGCCTGGCGTCCACTGACGCAGCCCGCGTCGAAGCCGTCGACAAAGGCCGGCGGATAGCCTTGCTTGAGCAAATACTCGTGGTTCGACTCACAACCACCGATCAGGGCCAGTGCCAGCACCGCCCCAGCATAACGCCACATCCAGAAACTCCCGGGCTTCACCTGAGTGAAGTCTAGAAGGGCGATTGTCGGCGAGGCGTGAAAACCTTGTCGCTAACAGCTCGAAGCTTGCGGCTGCGCTTAATAGTGATACCACTTGAGTTCGAGCAGCACTTCGTTGACCGGGGTCGCCAACTGGCTGAACTGCCGTTGCGCGCTCAAACGCAGGCCCAGGTTGCGCGACAGTTCCCATTGCTGGTTGAGGCTCAGGCTGCGGCGCACTTCGCCATTGGTGAAGTAATCGCCCTTGGCTTCAAGGCTGAAGTTGCCCAGCGGGTTCTTCCACAGCAGCCCGGAGTTGAAGCCTGCCGCCGGGGCGATGAAACCGGCGAAATCGGCGTTGTGCTCGACCCGCACGGTGCCCAGGGCAAAACCCAGCGTGTCTTCGCCCAGCTGCCAGGTGCCACCGGCACCACCGTTGACATGGCTGACCAGGGTTTCGTCGTCGTGCTTGCCCGGCACCCGTTCCAGGCCACCGGTGACCTGCCAGGACCAGGGTTGCAGCAGCTCGTTGCGTGGGGTGAGGGAGCGGATGGTGGCTAGGTCCAGCTGTTGCAGCTGCCAGTGGTTGCCTTCGTACTGGCGCAGTTTCATCTGCAGGATTTCGATCTGTGCCCCCAGGGGAAAGCCTTCGGCGTTGTCGTTCAGGTCGTGATAGGCCATGCGCAGGCCGTACTCGGCAAAGGCCTTGTCGTCCCGGGTGCCGACCCCCAGTTGCCAGGTGCGGGACTGGTGGCCGTCTTCCGGCAGGCCGGGCCGCTTTATTTGCAGCTCTGGCGCCGGGTTCTGGTTGATCGCCCGCAGCAGCTCGAAGCTGCGCTGGGAACGCTCGGCATCGCGCTCCAGGCCGTTGGCCCGGTAGCGCTCAAGGCGGTAGGCGGCATCGACGATCAAGGCCTGGCGGTCCCGGGGCAGGGCCTTGAATGGGCCTGTCTGCAATTGTTTCTGATCGGCGCTGACCTTGAGGACCCACTGCTGTTCGTCGTGGCTCAGGGGCTGGGCGCGGCTGAGCAGCTCCCGCTCACGGGACGGGCGATAGTCGATCTTCTCCACCAGGCCGGCGTCCTTGACTGCCTTGACCGTGTCGGTGGGAATGGCGGTCAGGGGGAACTGGCCGGTCAGGCGCAGGCTGGGGCGAGCCACCTGCAGCAGTTCCAGCAGGCGGTAGGAGCAGTTCTCGTCGAAGAAGAAGTAGTCGAACTTGATCTGCTTGAGTTCCCAGACGTGCTCCACCATGCGTTCGGTTTCGGCTTGTGTCAGGTTCAGCCGGTATTCCCACAGGTCGCGGTTTTCCAGGCTGCGGTATTCCGAGAGCTTTTCCTGGTAGGGCACCAGGGCGAACAGTCCCGGGTAGCCGCCCATCAGGCCTTTCCAGGCGTACAGAATGCTGTTGTCGGACCCTTCGATGTAAGCGCCGAAGTTGATCGCGTAGCTGAGCAGGGCGGTGTGGTTGCTCTGCACGTCGGCCTGGTCGATGCGCAGCAGGGTGTGGCCGAACATCGACGACGGGCTGTTCAAGTACGCGGCGGGAAAGATCATCACCGTGCTGTGGGGCGAGACATCCTTGAACCACTGGTTGAATTCGGCGCACTCCACTCGCGGCAAATCGTTCAGGCCCAGTTGGGCCTTGAGCCAGCGGGTGCGGGATGGGTAGACGCACTGGGCATGCCGGTCACCCGCGTCGGCCGGGGCGTAGAGGGCTTTCAGGGTGGCGGCCAGCTCGGCATCGGGGTGGTGGGCGCCGTCGGCCGCGAGGAAGAACTTCGGGTCGCTGACGTAACTGCGCCAGCCGCCGAGCTTGGCGGTTTCGTAATGGCCGATGGAAATCCAGAAGGGGTCGTGGGCCAGTTGCTGCAAACGTTGAGGGTCGATCTGGGGCGCGGCATACAGCGGGGCGCAGACACAGAGCGCCAGGTAGGCAAGGCGTTTGAGCATGGTGGGCAACTTAAGTCGGAAATACAAAGACCCAAGATGGGCAAGGTCCGGAAAACAAAACCCGCTCCCCGGAGGAAGCGGGCGGGTCGAGCTTAAGCGGGAGTGGCGTATTTCGCCAGGCGCGCATCGTTCTTCAACACGGCCAGGGTATTGGTGTGCACATCTTCCGCGGTCACGTCAGCCTTGCTGAAGATCTGTTGGAAGTGTTCGTGGGTCACCGCGGCAAAATGCGCACGGTCTTCAGGGGCTACGCCGAGTACCACGGCATAGGTGGTCAGGGCTTCGCCTTGCCCCTTGGCCATGTCTTCGGAGAGCTCGTTCATCATGCCGTTCATGGCGAACCAGGACTTGCCGCCGTAGGTCAGCGATGCGTTGGTGGAGCAACCGTTGGTGCCGGAGGTCATGCCAAAGGTGGCGTTGCCGGAGGTGCCGTTGGTGGTGGAGGCCAGGAAGTGCGCCGGAGTGCCACGCTGGCCTTGGAACAGCATGTTGCCCCAGCCGCAATCCGGACCGCCGGGCGCTTGAGCCATGGCGTTGAGGGATACAGCGGTGAAAAGAGTACCGAGAAGAATCCGTTTCATAGCGTTGTTCTCTTTGTGTGCATACCAATGGACGGGGGAGACTGGCCCGTGGGGGCACCAGTGGGCCGGTTATCTATCCAGCCGCGCAGTTTGGAGTTTAGGCAGGTTCCCTGGGTTCCGTGATTTTTTACAAACAGTGCCTGAAACAGCTGGTTTTATTTGCCGGGGGTGGGCGTATCCGGCTTGTCTATGCTTTCCCCTGAGGCGCGCCTTGCCAGCCGGGCATACCCGGCGCCAGAATGCCGCCATCTGCCCCGCCTGATGTAAGGAAGCCCGATGCCTGATCCTGTTGCTGCCAGCCTGCGTCTCGCGCCTGAAGCGCTGACCCGCCCTTTCTCTGCTGAACAGTTCAGCTTCTCGACCACCAATGATTTGGAGCCCTTTCGCGGTGTGCTTGGCCAGGAACGTGCGGTCGAAGCCTTGCAGTTTGGCGTGGCCATGCCGCGCCCCGGTTACAACGTGTTTGTCATGGGCGAGCCGGGCACCGGCCGCTTCTCCTTCGTCAAACGCTACCTGAAAGCCGAAGGCAAACGCTTGCAGACCCCGTCCGACTGGGTCTACGTCAACAATTTCGACGAGCCCAGGGAGCCTAGGGCGCTGGAGTTGCCGGCCGGTGCCGCCGGCAGCTTCATCAGCGACATCAACGGCCTGATCGACAACCTGCTGGCGACCTTCCCGGCGGTTTTCGAGCATCCGTCCTATCAGCAGAAGAAGAGCGCCATCGACCGCGCCTTCAACCAGCGTTATGACCGCGCCCTGGATGTGATCGAGCGTCTGGCCCTGGAAAAGGACGTGGCGCTGTACCGCGACAGCAGCAACATCGCCTTTACCCCGATGTTCGATGGCAAGGCCCTGGACGAAGCCGAGTTCGCTCAGTTGCCGGAGGCCGATCGCGAGCGCTTCCACGAGGACATTTCCGCCCTGGAAGAACGCCTCAACGAAGAACTGGCGAGCCTGCCGCAATGGAAGCGCGAGTCGAGCAACCAGTTGCGCCAGCTCAACGAAGAAACCATCACCCTGGCCTTGCAGCCCTTGCTCGCGCCGCTGTCCGAGAAGTACGCGGAAAACGCCGCGGTCTGTGGATACCTGCAGGCCATGCAGGTCTATCTGCTGAAGACCGTGGTCGAGCAGTTGGTGGACGACAGCAAGACCGACGCGGTGGCGCGCAAGCTGCTGGAAGAGCAGTACTGCCCGAGCCTGGTGGTGGGTCACCCGGCCAGTGGCGGCGCGCCGGTGGTGTTCGAGCCGCATCCGACCTACGACAATCTGTTTGGCCGGATCGAGTACAGCACCGACCAGGGCGCGCTCTACACCACCTACCGGCAACTGCGTCCCGGTGCCTTGCATCGGGCCAATGGCGGCTTCCTGATCCTGGAGGCCGAAAAGATGCTCAGCGAGCCCTTTGTCTGGGACGCCCTCAAGCGTGCCTTGCAGTCGCGCAAGCTGAAGATGGAGTCGCCGCTGGGCGAGATGGGGCGCCTGGCCACCGTGACCCTGACGCCGCAGATGATCCCGTTGCAGGTCAAGGTCATCATCATCGGTGCCCGCCAGCTGTATTACACGCTGCAGGACCTGGACCCGGACTTCCAGGAGATGTTCCGGGTGCTGGTGGATTTCGACGAAGACATTCCGATGGTGGACGAGAGCCTGGAGCAATTCGCCCAACTGCTCAAAACCCGTACCTCGGAAGAGGGCATGGCGCCGCTGACGGCCGATGCCGTGGCGCGCCTGGCCACCTACAGTGCGCGTCTGGCGGAACACCAGGGGCGCCTCTCGGCGCGGATTGGCGATCTGTTCCAGCTGGTCAGCGAGGCCGACTTCATCCGTCACCTGGCCTCGGACGAAATGACCGACGCCGGGCACATCGAACGAGCGTTGAAGGCCAAGGCCACGCGTACCGGTCGGGTGTCGGCGCGGATTCTCGACGACATGCTGGCCGGGATCATCCTGATCGACACCGACGGCGCGGCCGTGGGCAAGTGCAACGGCCTGACGGTGCTGGAAGTCGGGGACTCGGCGTTCGGGGTGCCGGCGCGGATTTCCGCCACGGTGTATCCCGGTGGCAGCGGCATTGTCGACATCGAGCGTGAGGTCAATCTTGGCCAGCCGATCCACTCCAAGGGGGTGATGATCCTGACCGGTTACCTGGGCAGTCGTTATGCCCAGGAGTTCCCTCTGGCGATTTCCGCGAGCATTGCCCTGGAGCAGTCCTACGGCTATGTGGACGGCGACAGTGCTTCCCTGGGCGAGGCCTGCACGTTGATTTCGGCGCTGTCGAAAACTCCGCTCAAGCAGTGTTTCGCCATCACCGGCTCGATCAACCAGTTCGGTGAAGTGCAGGCGGTGGGCGGGGTCAACGAGAAGATCGAAGGCTTCTTCCGCCTGTGCGAGGCTCGCGGTCTGACGGGGGAGCAGGGAGCGATCATTCCCCAGGCCAACGTGGCCACCCTGATGCTCGACGAGAAAGTGCTGCAGGCGGTGCGTGCCGGGCAGTTCCACGTCTACGCGGTGCGTCAGGCCGATGAGGCCCTGAGCCTGCTGGTGGGGGAGCCGGCCGGTGAGCCGGATGCCGAAGGGCAGTTCCCAGAAGGCAGCGTCAATGCGCGGGTGGTGGAGCGTCTGCGGGTCATCGCCGAGATGATCAGTGAAGAGGATCTCAAGGAGGCGGAAAAGGAGTTGGCGCAAGAGGCGCTGAGCGAAACCAAGCCCGCGTGATGGCTGTCGATGGCGAGGGCGGTGTCCCTCGCTGTCGGCGTCGGGAGTCTGACGTCAATTTGACAAAATAGACCATTCGGCGCCTGTTGGATCGCTCAACTTTGTTTATCAGGCTTTTCTTCTATTCTCAGGGCAAGGAGAACGACAGTCGTCGCTGGATCGAAACAGTCCTCAATTGAAGACTGAATAGTGGTTCTACCGAGGGTCGCCGCCATGTCGCGCAACCTTTGTCTCACCCGCCAATGCCTTGGCCTGGTTACCCGTATCGAATGCAGTGTCCGCCCACTGGCGGGGGACAACGGTATGTGGACTCTTCTCTTCGCCGCCGGAATGGCCGGTGAACAACCCTCAGCGATCAAGTCCCAGGGACCGTTTTGTGGCCCCGTGGTCGCCGAATCGATCCTCGATTCGATCGTTGAAAGCCTGACCACTCACGGCTATCAACTGGCCAACGATCCGCAGATCTGGTGCCTGCATCTGCAGGCCCAACTGCGTCAGATCAATGGCGAACGGGTACGCGGCGCCGGCGACTTCTAGTTCCAGCCCGAGCCCTGGTGTTCATGACGCCGGCGGCGTCGATTCGCTTTTCTCAAGCTTGACCTCGAAGCCGTATTCCACGGTTTCGAGGTCGCTGCGGGTGTAGCTTTCCAATTGGCTGGGCTGGCCATAGAAGTAGTGCACGTCGAACAGTGCCGGACCATCGGCCGACGCGGTATGGCTGGTCGCGAGAATCTCCTTCAGGTACTGGCCGCTGTCGTCCTTGGCATAAAAACGCCAGGCGTCCGCGGGAAAGAGTTTCTGGTCCACGATCAGCGCATTGCCCTTGAGTTCGAGTCCTTTGGGCAGCTGTCGGGTGCTGATGCTGTCCTTCTTGATGCTGGCCAGGAACAGTGGAATGGAGCCCACGGCGTAAGCCGGGGTTTCCGGAAACAGGTTGAGGTCGTAGGTGATGACGCCGCGCAGCGGGTCGATCTCGAAGGCTTCGTCCGGCAGTTCGATCGGTTCGCCCCGCTGGCCCTTGTCGTTCTGGGTGAAGAAGGTCAAGGGGGGGGCGCCGGTGCTGAACTCCGAGCCCAGCAGTTCGTCATTGAAGGTCCGTGGATGGCTGAACTCGATGCGCATTGCGCTGGCATCTTCCACCGATTGGCTGATGGTCACGGATTTCTTCAGTGTTTCCTCATCCAGCTGGGCGCCCTTGAGGTAGTTGGCCGCCTGATCGTCGTAGACCACCACCGGCATGGGCAGCGGCTGGACGTCCTTGTCGGTGGTGCTGCGGTCGAAACGACGCACCGGCAGGTCCAGGTCCTTGCGTGTGACGTTGGCCTGAGCGAAGTCGAGTACGGCCACCTCGAGCTTGTCCACCACACCATTGAAATACACCTTGGCGTAATGACTGGTGTGCTTTTGCTCGAAGGCCTTCTGCTCGTTCTCCAGTTGTTTCTCGAAGTCGTCACTCCAGCTTTTCTGCTTCTGCATCTGGGCCAGCTGCTGTTGGTAAAAGGCAATTTGTGCCGCGCTTTCGTTGATCGAACCGGAGCGGGACAGGATCTGGCCGGTGCTGTCCCGGGCTTGCGCCAACAGCGGGTTGAGCGACGTGTCGTTGGCCTCTTCGGGGAGCGGGGTGCTGTTGTTCAGTTCGATTTCGGCGAGGTTTTTCTCCAGCGACAGCAGGGTCAGGCGGATGTTGCCGTCCTGGCGTGGCTTGCCGATATCGGCCTGGGTCAGCTCGAAGGTGAGCACGCGACTGGGGGCGATCACTTCAAGCTTGCCCCGCAGGGAGACGGGCTGCGGCTGGTTCTGGTTGTCGACTTCCAGGCCCTCGATAAAGGGGTAGGTCACTGTCAGGTCATCCGGGTTGGTCAGGTTGGAGCTTGAGGGACTCAGTTGAATCCCCGGGTCGGTCTCCGACCATTCAGGTTGGAAGGGGATGACTTTCTTGTTGCTCAGGGTGACCGACTGCCACTCCAGGCCGTGGGGAAAGGGGAACTGCGCGGACATGTCGAAGCTGAAGGGAAACACCGGTTGCAGGTCGGTCAGGTAGTCCGAGCTGGAAGGTTTGCGCAACACGAACAGGCCATTGACGTAGGTATCCACCAGGGCTTTTGGCGTGGGGTAATGCTTGAGCAGGGCCAGGCTGTCCTCGCCGTATTCGGTGTCGATCGGCTTGCTGGCAAGCTTGCCTTGGGCGCGCTCCAACAGCAGCAGCGAGCCCCCGAGATCGCTGATGGCTTCTTTGAGCTTGGGGTCCTCGATAGCGTCCAGGGAGGCTTCGAACTGCCTGGTTCTCTCTTCGAGGCTGGCCTGTTTGTTTTCGTCGCTGGGTGAACAGCCGCCGCTGATCAGCAGAACCAGGCCAAGGCCGATGCTTGTCAAAGGCAATCGCAAATCCATTTTCCTGTCTTCCTGTCCAATGTCGGTGAGGGGTAGGAACGGTTCGACACTAGCAGAAAAAACCTGCGGAAAAACCCGTAGAAACAGCGATTGTCTGTGGTTTATGGGCATTTGGAGCGCTGATATACTCGCCGCCGTTTTTTACTCCGGGTGCGAGATTCAATGGAACGTTTTATCGAAAATGCAATGTATGCCTCACGCTGGCTGCTGGCGCCGATCTACTTCGGTTTGTCACTGGGCCTGCTGGCGTTGGCATTGAAATTCTTCCAGGAAGTCTTTCACGTCATTCCCAATGTGTTTTCCATGGCGGAGTCGGATCTGATCCTGGTCCTGCTGTCGTTGATCGACATGGCACTGGTGGGCGGTCTGCTGGTGATGGTGATGATCTCCGGCTATGAGAACTTCGTCTCGCAGCTGGACATCGATGAAGACAAGGAAAAGCTCAGCTGGCTGGGCAAGATGGATTCGTCGTCGCTGAAGATGAAGGTGGCGGCGTCCATCGTGGCGATTTCCTCGATTCACCTGTTGCGGGTGTTCATGGACGCCAAGAACACCCCGACCGAGTACCTGCTGTGGTACGTGGTGATTCACATGACGTTCGTGATCTCGGCGTTTGCCATGGGTTACCTGGACAAGCTGACCAAGCACTGATTGCACCTGCTGGATGAGTGCCGCCCGCCCGTGCGTTGCGAAACGGACGGGCGGTGTTGTTTGTGGCTTGTGCTTTTCCTGGCCGAGGAATATCCATGTAGGCGTCGAGGGTTTCTAATACACGAGGTACGCTCATGAACCTGCAGGAAATGAATGCCTACGCCATCGCCGGAAAAGTCGACGAATTGAACCTGATCTCCCTGGAAGGCGGGATCTATCTGCTTGAGGCGCGCATGCACGGAGCCGCTTATCCATTGAGCGATGCTCAGGGGCAGATGTTTCATCTGCGTTCGGTGGAGCATGCACGTGAGGTATTGCAGTCTTTTCCCAAGTTGCCTTTCCACCTGATTCACACGTCGGTGCACGATGAGATGTGCGGTTTGTCCGCCAGCGCCGAAGAAAGCCTGAAGGTGCCGATCACCATGCGCTCCAGTTGGTAGTGCTGGGGTGGCGCTGATTATCGCCGGACTTCTGTGCTAGTCTGCTCGCCCTTTTGATTCCGGGCGCTCCGGGAGGCCCGGTGTGTCTGTGGCTGTTCCTGAGCCGTCCGCACAGCGGAGCAGTGTCATGTCCGAAGTAAATCTGTCCACCGACGAAACCCGCGTCAGCTACGGTATTGGCCGTCAGTTGGGCGACCAGCTGCGTGACAACCCGCCACCGGGTGTGAGCCTGGACGCAATCCTGGCGGGCCTGACCGACGCTTTCGCCGGTAAGCCAAGCCGTGTGGGTCAGGAAGAGATGTCCGCCAGCTTCAAGGTGATTCGTGAAGTCATGCAGGCTGAAGCAGCTGCCAAGGCTGAAGCCGCTGCCGGTGCCGGCCTGGCTTTCCTGGCGGAAAACGCCAAGCGTGAAGGCATCACCACCCTGGCTTCCGGCCTGCAATTTGAAGTGCTGACCCAGGGCGACGGCGCCAAGCCATCCCGTGAAGACAGCGTGCGCACCCACTATCACGGCACCCTGATCGACGGCACCGTGTTCGACAGCTCCTACGAGCGTGGCCAGCCTGCCGAATTCCCGGTTGGTGGCGTGATCGCCGGCTGGACCGAAGCGCTGCAATTGATGAACGCCGGTAGCAAATGGCGTCTGTACGTGCCGAGCGAACTGGCTTACGGCGCACAAGGCGTGGGCAGCATCCCACCGCACAGCGTCCTGGTGTTCGACGTCGAGCTGCTGGACGTTCTGTAACCCGTGTAGGAGCCAGCTTGCTGGCGATGACGGCCGTGCATGCGCAGTCTGTTCATCGTCGGCAAGCTTGCCCCTTTATCGGCTTTGGTTTCATAGACGGATTTTTGCGCCCAGGCTCTGGCCATCGGCGCCGGTTGGCCGCAAGGCTCTGGCGTAGCAGAACAAAAACAGGTTGCGCACCAATTCCTTGAGTACCAGCGGCTCGCTGGAGCTCAAACCGTTCAGGTCCAGATCCCCCTGGTCCTGCAGCTCGCTCAGGGCTTCTTCTTCCAGCACTGCACAGACTTCCCCGGTTTCCCGATGCAGGATTCGCAGGTAGGGGTGTGGGCGGTCCAGCCAGGCATCAATCAAATAAGTCATGGGTGTCATCTCCTTGAATGGGTTTCAATGAGAATAATTCTTATTCAATGAATAGCAAGTACCTATTGGCGGTTTGTGCTTTTTTCTGTGTGGAAATTGTTTTCGATCAAATCGGCTGGCTTTTCGCTAGCAGGTGGGTGGATCAAGCATGGCGGGGGTGTAGGCGGGATACCCTCTCGCGGCAGGCGCGAGAGGGTGCGGGCGTCAGACCTTGCGGACGAACTCGGACTTGAGCTTCATTGGGCCAATGCCGTCGATCTTGCAGTCGATGTCGTGGTCGCCATCGCACAGGCGGATGTTCTTGACCTTGGTGCCGACCTTGACCACCAGGGAGGTGCCCTTGACCTTGAGGTCCTTGATCACGGTGATGGTGTCGCCGTCTTGCAGCACGTTGCCCACCGAATCTTTCTTCACGGCTTCATCGGAGGCGGCTTCGGCTTCGCCGCTGGCGGACCACTCGTGGGCGCACTCGGGGCAGATCAGCTGGGTGCCGTCCTCGTAGGTGTATTCGGAATTGCATTTTGGGCAGGGTGGCAAAGTGCTCACTTAAGCTCCTCAAAGTCAGGATGGCTAAAAAGCGCACATTGTATAGGGTTTTGTCGGGGAGGGGGCTGTGAGGCGCTTCGATGGCGTGCCGGCTCCTGCGGGCAGCAGGAACCGGGGGGCTGTTTAGTGGGTGCGGGCGACGGCGAATTCGCTCAATTCCACCAGGGCGTCGCGGTATTCGCTGGGTGGCAGGGCTTCCAGGCAGGTAATGGCGCGAGCCACGTAGTCGCGGGCCAATTGCGCGGTGTAGTCCAGAGAGCCCGAGGCCTCAACCGCGGCACGGATGCTTTCCAGGTCTTCGATACCGCCTTTCTGGATCGCCTGGCGCACCAGGGCTGCCTGTTCCGGGGTGCCTTCACGCATGGTGTAGATCAGCGGCAGGGTCGGTTTGCCCTCCGCCAGGTCGTCACCGACGTTCTTGCCCAGGGTTTCGGCATCGCCACGGTAGTCCAGCAGGTCGTCCACCAGTTGGAAGGCCACGCCCAGATGATCGCCAAAGGTGCGCAGGGCTTCGGCCTGTTCCGGCGTCGCGCCGGCCAGGGCGGCGGCGCTGTGGGTCGAGGCTTCGAAGAGCATCGCGGTCTTGCCGCGAATGACTTCCATATAGGTTTCTTCGGTGGTGCTGGCGTCACGCACCTTGGACAGTTGCAGCACTTCGCCTTCGGCGATGATCCGCGTGGCCTGGGACAGAATGCGCATGACCGGCATCGAGCCCAGCTCAACCATCATCTCGAAGGAACGGGAGTACAGAAAATCGCCGACCAGGACGCTGGGCGCATTGCCCCACATGGCGTTGGCGGTGGAGCGGCCACGGCGCATGCCGGACATGTCGACCACGTCGTCGTGCAGCAGGGTGGCGGTGTGCAGGAACTCGATGGTGGCGGCCAGCAGGCGCAGGTCATCGCCTTCGCGGCCCAGGGCCTTGCCACATAGCAACACCAACAGCGGGCGCAGGCGCTTGCCTCCGGCCGAAGTGATGTAGTCGCCGATTTTCGAAACCAGCGGTACTCGGGAAGTCAACTGTTTCTTGATGATGCCGTCGACGGCGCTAAAATCGTCCGCCACCGCGCGGTAGAAAGCTTGGGGTTGCATCAGCGACAGGTGCTCCAGAAGGGTTGCGCGGCATGCTAGGACCCGCGTCCGCAGGTGTCAAGGCGCGCTCCCGGCGGTGCCTTGCGCAGTCTGAACGGCACTTGCATCGCTATTGTGCCTTGCGTACAATCGCGCACCCTGAACTTCCTGGGCAGCACCTGCCTTACGCAATTGCACTTGGGCCGTTCCAGCCCCATGCAGCCATGCCAGCCAATACCTCTTCTTATAAAGAGCTGGGTGAGCAGGATTATCGGAGAAATACCATGTACGCAGTAATCGTTACCGGCGGTAAGCAATACAAGGTCGCTGAAGGTGAATACCTGAAGATCGAAAAACTGGAAGTCGCCACTGGCGAATCCGTGACTTTTGACCGCGTTCTGTTGGTCGCCAACGGCGACGACGTGAACATCGGCGCACCTGTTGTTGCTGGCGCAACCGTCAAGGCTGAAGTGATCTCCCAAGGTCGTCACGATAAGGTCCGCATCATCAAGTTCCGTCGCCGTAAGCACCACATGAAGCGTATGGGCCACCGCCAGTGGTTCACCGAGATCAAAATCACCGGTATTCAGGCTTAATTTCAGCCTAATTCCTCACTAGGAGAATTGAACTCATGGCACACAAAAAAGCTGGTGGTAGTACCCGTAACGGTCGCGACTCAGAAGCCAAACGCCTTGGCGTGAAGATGTATGGCGGCCAGGTCATCAAGGCCGGCAACATCATCGTGCGTCAGCGCGGCACCCAATTCCACGCTGGCTACGGCGTTGGCATGGGTAAAGATCACACCCTGTTCGCGAAAATCGAAGGCGTGATCAAGTTTGAAGTAAAAGGCGCCTTCGGTCGTCGTTACGTGAGCGTTGTCGCCGCTTAATTGCGCGATCGCTGGAAAAGCCCTGTCTCGCGACGGGGCTTTTTCGTTTGTGGGATGAGTCTCTTGCAAAACTGTTTGTACGAGCTGGCAGCGTTGGATGTTTCGGTCGTTGATTGAGGTCGCTGCGCTCATTTTTGCAAGAGTCTTATGTCTTGGTTTCTTCAGCTCGCCCATGCGGCGAGAGGCGTTTGATCATGAAGTTTGTTGATGAAGTTTCGATCCGAGTAAAAGCTGGCGACGGCGGCAATGGCTGCATGAGTTTCCGTCGGGAAAAATTCATCGAGAACGGTGGTCCCAACGGTGGTGACGGTGGTGACGGCGGCTCGATCTATATGGTTGCCGACGAAAACCTCAATACGCTGGTGGACTACCGTTACACCCGGCATTTCGATGCCGAGCGCGGTTCCAATGGTGGCAGCACCGACTGCACCGGCAAGAAGGGCGAAGATCTGGAGCTGCGGGTTCCGGTCGGCACCACCATCATCGATGCGGGCACCCAGGAGGTCATTGGTGACCTGACCAAGGCCGGCCAGCGCCTGATGGTAGTGCAGGGCGGCTGGCACGGTCTGGGTAACACCCGGTTCAAGTCCAGTACCAACCGTGCGCCGCGCCAGACCACTCCAGGCAAGCCGGGTGAGCAGCGCGATCTCAAGCTGGAGCTGAAAGTGCTGGCGGACGTCGGTCTGCTGGGCTTGCCGAATGCTGGCAAAAGTACCTTTATTCGCTCGGTTTCCGCGGCCAAGCCGAAGGTCGCCGATTACCCGTTCACCACTCTGGTGCCGAACCTGGGCGTGGTCAGCGTCGATCGCTGGAAGAGCTTCGTCATTGCCGATATTCCGGGGCTGATCGAAGGGGCTTCCGATGGTGCGGGCCTGGGGATTCGCTTCCTCAAGCACTTGGCGCGCACGCGCATCCTGCTGCACCTGGTGGATATGGCGCCGCTGGATGAGAGCAGTCCGGCGGATGCTGCGGAGGTGATCGTCAATGAGTTGGTCAAGTTCAGTCCGTCCCTGGCTGAGCGCGAGCGCTGGCTGGTGCTGAACAAGAGCGACCAGATCCTTGAGGAGGAGCGTGAGGAGCGCGTCAAGGAGATCGTTGATCGCCTGGAGTGGACTGGTCCGGTGTATGTGATTTCGGCCATCTCCAAGGATGGCACCGAGCGCCTGAGTCGCGACATCATGCGTTACCTGGAAGATCGCGCCGATCGTCTGGCGGCCGACCCGGCCTACGCCGACGAGCTGGCCGAGCTGGATCAGCGCATCGAGGATGAGGCGCGCGCCCAGTTGCAGGCGCTGGATGATCAGCGTGCTCTGCGTCGCAGTGGCGTCAAGAGTGTCCATGACATCGGTGACGATGATTGGGATGAAGAGGATGTGGATGACGAGGATGGTCCGGAAATCATCTACGTCCGTGACTGATCCTGTCGTGGCGGGCTGGCCCCGCGAAGACGGTTTATCTGGCCTGGCGCGGTGTTATCATCGCTGCCGGCCAGCTCTCAAGGCGCCGCTCATTCGAGCGGCGTTTTGGTATCTGCAAGGCGTAAATACGAATAACCCCATGAGTGGCGCTCGGTCGCGCTGCTCGCTGGCAAAGGTTGAATAAGATGCGGAGCAAGGTGACGGGTGCGCAACGCTGGGTCGTGAAGATCGGTAGCGCGCTGCTGACGGCGGACGGCAAGGGGCTGGATCGCGCTGCAATGGGTGTATGGGTCGAGCAGATGGTGGCCTTGCATGAGGCTGGCGTCGAATTGGTATTGGTTTCCTCGGGCGCAGTGGCGGCCGGGATGAGCCGCTTGGGCTGGACCGCACGACCGAGTGCGATGCATGAGCTGCAGGCGGCCGCCGCCATTGGCCAGATGGGGCTGGTGCAGGCCTGGGAGTCGAGTTTTGCCGAGCATGGCCGGCATACCGCACAGATTCTGCTGACCCATGACGACCTGTCGGACCGCAAGCGTTACCTCAATGCGCGCAGTACCCTGCGGGCGTTGGTGGAGCTCAAGGTGATTCCGGTGATCAATGAAAACGACACCGTGGTCACTGATGAAATCCGCTTTGGCGACAACGACACCCTGGCGGCTCTGGTTGCCAACCTGGTGGAGGCCGATCTGCTGGTGATTCTCACGGATCGCGATGGCATGTTCGATGCTGATCCGCGCAGCAATCCCGATGCTCAGTTGATTTACGAGGCGCGTGCCGACGATCCGGCGCTGGATGCCGTGGCTGGCGGTACCGGCGGCGCCCTGGGGCGCGGTGGCATGCAGACCAAACTGCGAGCGGCGCGGCTGGCGGCGCGCTCCGGTGCGCACACCATCATTGTCGGTGGGCGTCTGGAGCGGGTGCTGGATCGCCTCAAGGCTGGCGAGCGCATTGGCACCTTGTTGTCGCCGGAGCGCGGCATGCTGGCGGCTCGCAAGCAGTGGCTGGCCGGGCATCTGCAGACCCGTGGCACTCTGGTGCTGGATGAGGGGGCGGTGGCGGCGCTTTCCCAGGGCAACAAGAGTTTGTTGCCGGTAGGGGTCAAGCAGGTCCAGGGCGGTTTCCGGCGTGGCGAAATGGTGGTTTGCGTGGCGCCCGATGGTCGCGAGATCGCCCGAGGCCTGGCCAACTACAGTGCGCTTGAGGCGCAGAAGATCATCGGTCAGCCCTCTGATGCCATTGTGGGGGTCCTGGGCTACATGGCTGAGCCGGAACTGGTTCACCGCGATAACCTGATTCTGGTGTAAGCGATCTGAGGAAAAGCGAATGCGCGTAGCAAAAGGATTGTTGGGCTTGCTCTTGGCGATGCCGTTCATGGTGTCGGCTGAGGAAATTGGTCAGGTATCCACGGTGTTCAAGTTTGTCGGGCCGAACGATCGCATCGTGGTCGAGGCCTTCGATGATCCCAAGGTGGACGGTGTGACGTGTTATCTGTCGCGAGCCAAGACCGGTGGTCTCAAGGGTGGCCTGGGTCTGGCGGAGGATCGCGCCGAGGCGTCGATCGCTTGTCGCCAGGTGGGGCCGATCGCGTTCAAAGGCGAGCTCAAGGACGGTGAGGAGGTGTTCAAGGAACGCACTTCGCTGGTGTTCAAGACCATGCAAGTGGTGCGTTTCCTTGATAAGAAGCGCAATACCCTGGTGTATCTGGTCTACAGCGATCGGGTGATCGAGGGGAGTCCGCAGAATGCGGTGACAGCGATTCCTATTCTGCCTTGGCCGCATCAGTGAAATGTTGAATCTTGGCGAGCCGGCTCCGGGAGGGGCTGGCTGGTTGAGCTGTTAAATGGCAGGCAATAAAAAACCGACCCTTGGGTCGGTTTTTTAACAAGCGTGTCGCTTAGGCTGCAGCAGCAAGGTTCAGCGCCTTGATGTGGCCATTCAGACGACCTTTATGGCGAGCAGCTTTGTTCTTGTGGATGATGCCTTTATCGGCCATGCGGTCGATAACTGGCACGGCCAGAACATAAGCAGCTTGCGCTTTAGCGGCGTCTTTGGCGTCGATGGCCTTAACTACGTTCTTGATGTAGGTACGAACCATGGAACGCAGGCTGGCGTTGTGGCTGCGACGCTTCTCAGCCTGTTTTGCACGTTTTTTGGCGGAAGGTGTGTTGGCCACCGTCGAGCTCCTCGAAAGACTTTTGGGGAAATAGCAAACAAAATAGGCCGCGAATCATGCCGATGAGTTGAAGTCTTGTCAAGGGCGGGTGATACGTTCCGCTGAGTGGTCGATCTGAAGAGGCGGGATATTTATTTCCGGCGCTTGACCTGTAAACTCGCGAGCTTTGGCTCTGTGCTGTTGCGGCGCGGAGTATCGCATAAGTAGGCGTCTTTTCGCCTGCTGTTTATCTACAGGCAAACAACCTTTTCATGAACCTGCTCAAGTCACTGGCCGCGGTCAGCTCTATCACGATGCTTTCCCGGGTGCTGGGATTTGTCCGCGACACCATCATCGCGCGCACGTTCGGCGCCGGGATGGCGACGGATGCTTTCTTCATCGCCTTCAAACTGCCCAACCTGCTGCGGCGGATCTTTGCCGAGGGAGCCTTCTCCCAGGCCTTTGTGCCGATCCTCGCGGAGTACAAGAGCCAGCAGGGAGAGGAAGCGACCCGCACCTTTATTGCTTATGTCTCGGGTTTGCTGACTCTGGTCCTGGCGTTGGTCACGGCCCTGGGCATCATTGCCGCGCCGTGGGTGATCTGGGCCACGGCGCCGGGTTTTGTCGATTCGCCGGAAAAATTCGCCCTGACCTCCGATCTGTTGCGGGTGACCTTTCCTTATATATTGCTGATTTCGCTGTCCTCTCTGGCCGGGGCGATTCTCAATACCTGGAATCGCTTCTCGGTGCCGGCTTTCGTGCCGACCCTGCTCAACGTCAGCATGATTATCTTCGCGCTGTTCCTCACGCCGTATTTCGATCCGCCTGTGATGGCGTTGGGGTGGGCGGTACTGGCCGGTGGCCTGGCGCAGTTGCTCTACCAACTGCCGCATCTGAAGAAGATCGGCATGCTGGTGCTGCCGCGCCTGAATCTGCGGGACACCGGTGTCTGGCGAGTGATGAAGCAGATGCTGCCGGCGATTCTCGGGGTGTCCGTCAGTCAGATCTCGCTGATCATCAACACCATCTTTGCCTCGTTTCTGGTGGCCGGCTCCGTGTCCTGGATGTATTACGCCGACCGGCTCATGGAGCTGCCGTCCGGCGTGCTGGGTGTCGCTCTGGGGACCATTCTGCTGCCGACCCTGGCCAAGACCTACGCCAGCCAGGATCGTCATGAGTACTCGCGGATTCTCGATTGGGGGTTGCGCCTGTGTTTCATCCTGGTGCTGCCGTGCTCCCTGGCCCTGGGCATACTCGCCGAGCCGCTGACCGTCTCGCTGTTCCAGTATGGCGAGTTCAGTGCCTTTGATGCCTCCATGACCCAGCGTGCGCTGGTGGCTTATGCCGTGGGTTTGCTGGGGATCATCGTGATCAAGGTGCTGGCGCCGGGCTTCTATGCGCAGCAGAACATCCGCACGCCGGTGAAAATCGCCATTTTCACCCTGATCGTGACCCAGTTGCTCAACCTGGCATTTATCGGTCCCTTGAAGCATGCCGGCCTGGCCCTGGCCATCAGTGCCGGAGCCTGTATCAATGCGGGCCTTTTGTTTTATCAGTTGCGCAAGCAGCAGATGTTCCAGCCGCAGCCGGGTTGGGGACGGTTTACCTTGAAGTTGCTGCTGGCCGTGGCGGTCATGTCTGCGGTATTGCTGGGTCTGATGCATGTCATGCCGGCCTGGGATCAAGGCCACATGCTCCAGCGTTTTCTGCGCCTGGGCGTGCTGGTGGTGGCTGGAGTGGTGGCGTATTTCGGCATGTTGGCCCTATTGGGCTTCCGTTTGCGGGACTTCAATCGCAAGGCCTTGAACTGACGACTGTTTAGTCTTCAGGGCGGGGCGGGCATCGGTTTTGTCGGTTCAACCACATTGGCGTAAGGTGCTGCCTGTCGTCGGCCGCCGGGTGTGGTTATAATCGGCCACTTTATGAGCAAGAAGCGCGTTATGCAGCTGGTTCGAGGCCTCCACAATCTGCGCCCCCAGCATCGGGGCTGCGTCGCCACTATTGGCAACTTTGACGGTGTTCACCGTGGTCACCAGGCTATTCTGGGGCGGCTGCGTGAACGTGCGCTCGAGTTGGGCGTGCCCAGCTGCGTGGTGATTTTCGAGCCGCAGCCGCGGGAGTTCTTCTCTCCGGAGACCGCACCGGCCCGCCTGGCCCGCTTGCGCGACAAGCTGCAGTTGCTGGCTCAGGCAGGCGTCGACCGGGTCCTGTGCCTGGCCTTCAATCAGCGCCTGAGCAAGCTGGGCGCCAGCGAGTTCGTCGAGCGGATCCTGGTGGACGGCCTGGGTGTGCAGCACCTGGAAGTGGGGGATGATTTCCGCTTCGGCTGCGATCGGGTCGGCGATTTCGAGTTCCTGCAGCAGGCCGGAGCCAGCCACGGGTTTACCGTGGAAGCCGCGCAGACCGTTGAGCTGGATGGCTTGCGCGTCAGCAGCACCCAGGTCCGCAATGCCCTGGCCTCTGCCGACTTTGATCTGGCCGAGCGGCTGCTCGGTCGTCCGTACCGGATTGCCGGACGGGTCCTGCACGGGCAGAAACTGGCGCGCCAGTTGGGCACGCCCACCGCCAACGTGCAATTGAAGCGCCGCCGCGTGCCGCTTTCCGGGGTCTACCTGGTGAGCGTCGATATCGATGGCAAGACCTGGCCCGGCGTCGCCAACATTGGCGTGCGGCCCACGGTTGCAGGTGATGGCAAGGCCCACCTGGAAGTTCATCTTTTAGATTTTGCCGGCGATCTGTATGACCGGCGTTTGACGGTGGTTTTCCACCACAAGCTGCGTGAAGAGCAGCGTTTCGCCTCCCTGGAGGCGTTGAAGACGGCGATCAATGCGGATGTTGCCGCCGCCCGTGCCCAAGTGGCACGTATCCATAGCGCCAATCGCTAATGAAGAGCCTTAAATGACCGACTATAAAGCCACGTTAAACCTTCCGGACACCGCCTTCCCAATGAAGGCCGGCCTGCCTCAGCGCGAACCACAGATTCTGCAGCGTTGGGACAGCATTGGCCTGTACGGAAAGTTGCGCGAGATTGGCAAGGATCGTCCGAAATTCGTCCTGCACGACGGCCCTCCCTATGCCAACGGCTCGATTCACATCGGTCATGCGGTCAACAAGATTCTCAAGGACATGATCATCCGCTCGAAAACCCTGGCGGGTTTCGACGCGCCTTATGTTCCGGGCTGGGACTGCCACGGCCTGCCGATCGAGCACAAGGTCGAGGTGACCCACGGCAAGAACCTGTCCTCGGACCAGACCCGCGAGCTGTGCCGCGCCTACGCCTCCGAGCAGATCGAAGGGCAGAAGGCCGAGTTCATCCGCCTGGGCGTGCTGGGTGACTGGGCCAACCCCTACAAGACCATGAACTTCGCCAACGAGGCCGGGGAGATCCGTGCCCTGGCAGAGATGGTCAAGGGCGGCTTCGTGTTCAAGGGCCTGAAGCCGGTGAACTGGTGCTTCGACTGCGGTTCGGCCCTGGCCGAGGCGGAAGTCGAATATCAGGAC
Source organism: Pseudomonas protegens (assembly GCF_013407925.2). NCBI lineage: Bacteria > Pseudomonadati > Pseudomonadota > Gammaproteobacteria > Pseudomonadales > Pseudomonadaceae > Pseudomonas > Pseudomonas protegens. The sequence continues at coordinate 4,288,480 of NZ_CP060201.1, forward strand.
AAGAAGTCCGCCACCATCGACGTGGCCTTCCCGATTGCCGACGAAGACAAGCTGGCTGGCGCCTTCGGCCTGGCCAAGCTGGCCAAGCCCGCGGCCATCGTGATCTGGACCACCACCCCGTGGACCATCCCGGCCAACCAGGCGCTGAACGTCCATCCGGAGTTCAACTACGCTCTGGTCGACGCCGGCGAGCGCCTCTTGGTGCTGGCTGAGGAACTGGTGGAGTCCTGCCTGGCCCGCTACAACCTGGAAGGCTCGGTGATCGCCACCGCCCCGGGTTCGGCCCTGGAACTGATCAACTTCCGCCATCCGTTCTACGATCGTCTGTCGCCGGTGTACCTGGCCGAATACGTGGAGCTGGGCGCCGGCACCGGCGTGGTGCACTCCTCGCCAGCCTACGGTGAAGACGACTTCGTGACCTGCAAGCGCTACGGCATGGTCAACGACGACATCCTCAATCCGGTACAGAGCAACGGTGTCTACGCGTCATCGCTGGAGTTCTTCGGCGGCCAGTTCATCTGGAAGGCCAACCCGGCCATCGTCGACAAGCTGAGCGAAGTCGGCGCGCTGCTGCACACCGAAACCATCAGCCACAGCTACATGCACTGCTGGCGTCACAAGACCCCGCTGATCTATCGCGCCACCGCGCAATGGTTCGTCGGCATGGACAAGCAGCCGCAAGCCGGCGACAGCCTGCGCCAGCGCGCCCTGCAAGCCATCGAAGACACCCAGTTCGTACCGGCCTGGGGCCAGGCGCGCCTGCATTCGATGATCGCCAACCGTCCGGACTGGTGCATTTCCCGCCAGCGCAACTGGGGCGTGCCGATCCCGTTCTTCCTGCACAAGGAAAGCGGCGAGCTGCACCCACGCACCGTCGAGCTGATGGAAGAGGTGGCCAAGCGCGTCGAACAGGAGGGCATCGAAGCCTGGTTCAAGATGGACGCCGCTGAACTGCTGGGCGACGAAGCCGCTCAGTACGACAAGATCAGCGACACCCTGGACGTCTGGTTCGATTCCGGCACCACTCACTGGCACGTGCTGCGCGGTTCGCACCCGATGGGCCACGAAAGCGGTCCGCGGGCCGACCTGTACCTGGAAGGTTCCGACCAGCACCGTGGCTGGTTCCACTCGTCCTTGCTCACCGGTTGCGCCATCGACAACCACGCGCCGTACCGCGAACTCTTGACCCACGGTTTCACCGTGGACGAGAACGGCCGCAAGATGTCCAAGTCCCTGGGCAACGTGATCGCTCCGCAGAAGGTCAACGACACCCTGGGCGCCGACATCATGCGCCTGTGGGTTTCGGCCACCGACTACTCCGGCGAGATGGCGGTGTCCGATCAGATCCTGCAGCGCAGCGCCGACGCCTACCGGCGTATCCGTAACACCGCGCGCTTCCTGCTCTCCAACCTGAGCGGCTTCAACCCGGCCACCGATCTGCTGCCGGCTGAAGACATGCTGGCCCTGGACCGCTGGGCCGTGGACCGTACCCTGCTGCTGCAGCGCGAGCTGGAACTGCACTACGGCGAATACCGCTTCTGGAACGTCTACTCCAAGGTGCACAACTTCTGTGTGCAGGAGCTGGGCGGCTTCTACCTGGACATCATCAAGGACCGTCAGTACACCACCGGCGCCAACAGCCAGGCTCGGCGTTCCTGCCAGACCGCGCTGTTCCACATCTCCGAGGCGCTGGTGCGCTGGATCGCGCCGATCCTGGCCTTTACCGCCGACGAGCTGTGGCAGTACCTGCCGGGCGAGCGCAACGAATCGGTAATGCTCAACACCTGGTACGAAGGATTGAGCGAGCTGCCGGAAGGCTTCGAGCTGGACCGCGCCTTCTGGGAGCGGATCATGGCGGTCAAGGCGGCGGTCAACAAGGAACTGGAGAACCAGCGCGCGGCGAAAGCCGTGGGCGGCAACCTGCAGGCCGAAGTGACGCTGTACGCCGAAGACTCGCTGTCGGCCGATCTGGCCAAGCTGAGCAACGAACTGCGCTTCGTGCTGATCACCTCCACCGCCAGCGTCGCGCCTCTGGCCCAGGCCCCGGCGGACGCGGTGGAAACCGAAGTCAGCGGCCTCAAGCTGAAAGTGGTCAAGTCCAGCTTCGTCAAGTGCGCCCGTTGCTGGCACTGCCGCGAAGACGTTGGCGTGCACCCGGAGCACCCGGAGATCTGCGGGCGTTGCGTGGACAACATCAGCGGCGCGGGCGAGGTTCGTCACTATGCCTAACGCCGCAGGCCGTTTCGGCCGTCTGGGCTGGCTGTGGTTGAGCGTGCTGGTCCTGGTCATCGACCAGGTCAGCAAGCTGCACTTCGAAAGTTCGTTGAGCATGTACCAGCAGATCGTGGTGATCCCGGATTACTTCAGCTGGACCCTGGCCTACAACACTGGCGCGGCTTTCAGCTTCCTTGCCGACAGCTCCGGCTGGCAGCGCTGGCTGTTCGCCCTGATCGCGATCGTGGTCAGTGCGGTGCTGGTGGTCTGGCTCAAGCGCCTGGGGCGCAATGAAACCTGGCTGGCCATCGCCCTGGCCCTGGTGCTGGGCGGTGCCTTGGGCAACCTGTACGACCGTATCGCCCTAGGCCATGTGATCGATTTCATCCTGGTGCACTGGCAGAACCGCTGGTACTTCCCGGCATTCAACTTCGCCGACAGCGCCATTACCGTCGGCGCGGTGATGCTGGCCCTGGATATGTTCAAGAGCAAGAAAACCGGAGAAGCCGTTCATGACTGAACAGGTATTGACTGAACAACGTATCGGTCAGAACACGGAAGTCACTTTGCATTTCGCATTGCGCCTGGAGAACGGCGACACCGTGGACAGCACCTTCGACAAGGCCCCGGCGACCTTCAAGGTTGGCGATGGCAACCTGTTGCCCGGGTTCGAAGCCGCGCTGTTCGGCTTCAAGGCCGGCGACAAGCGCAACCTGACGATCGAGCCGGAAAACGCCTTTGGCCAGCCCAACCCGCAGAACGTGCAGACCATCCCGCGTTCGCAGTTCCAGGACATGGAGCTGTCGGAAGGCTTGCTGGTGATCTTCAATGACGCGGCGAATACCGAGTTGCCCGGTGTGGTCAAAGCCTTCGATGACGCTCAGGTCACCGTGGACTTCAACCACCCGCTGGCCGGCAAGACCCTGACCTTTGATGTCGAGATCATCGACGTCAAAGCGCTTTAAAAGCATCGCCGGCAAGCTGTCTCCTATTCTGTAGGAGCCGGCTTGCCGGCGATCCGCTGTCTACAACGATCTAACTTCTTGCGCGCAAGACACGAGGCACAGCATGCAAATCAAACTCGCCAACCCCCGTGGCTTCTGCGCCGGTGTGGACCGGGCGATCGAAATCGTCAATCGCGCCCTGGAAGTCTTCGGGCCGCCGATCTACGTCCGGCATGAAGTGGTGCACAACAAATTTGTCGTCGAAGACCTGCGCAATCGCGGAGCGATCTTCGTCGAAGAGCTGGACCAGGTGCCGGATGACGTGATTGTCATCTTCAGCGCCCACGGTGTGTCCCAGGCGGTGCGCAACGAGGCCGCCGGTCGTGGTCTCAAGGTGTTCGACGCCACCTGCCCGCTGGTGACCAAGGTGCATATCGAAGTGGCGCGCTACAGCCGCGACGGTCGTGAATGCATCCTCATTGGCCACGCCGGCCACCCTGAAGTCGAAGGCACCATGGGCCAGTACGATGCCAGCAATGGTGGCGCCATCTACCTGGTGGAAGACGAGAAGGACGTGGCCGAGCTGCAGGTGCGCAACCCCGAGCGCCTGGCCTTCGTGACCCAGACCACCTTGTCCATGGATGACACCAGCCGGGTGATCGACGCCCTGCGTGCGCGTTTCCCGGCCATTGGCGGGCCGCGCAAGGACGACATTTGCTACGCCACGCAAAACCGCCAGGACGCGGTCAAGCAACTGGCCGACGAATGCGACGTGGTGCTGGTGGTCGGCAGCCCCAACAGTTCCAACTCCAACCGCCTGCGCGAGCTGGCCGAGCGCATGGCCACCCCGGCCTACCTGATCGACGGTGCCGAGGATCTGCAGCGCAGTTGGTTCGATGGGGTCGAGCGTATTGGCATCACCGCCGGTGCTTCGGCGCCGGAAGTTCTGGTGCGTGGCGTGATCCAGCAACTGCAAGCCTGGGGCGCCACGGGGGCCGACGAGCTGGCGGGACGCGAAGAGAACATCACCTTCTCCATGCCCAAAGAGCTGCGGGTTCGCTCCCTGCTCTGATCAGCCTGCTGTCGCGCACAAGGCCTGCTCGGCGTGATCGCTGCGCAGGCTGACCCGCCCGCTGCGTGACAGCACCACCTGATGACGGCTGTGCTCCTGGTCGGCCCGGCAGATATGCAGGGTGCCGGCCTGGAAGGCGCCACTGGGCAGCAACGGGTTGCCCAGAGGGCTGAAGCGCACGTAGTGCTGCACGGGGCGATTGCCCACAATCAGTACCTGCCCGCCGCTGCGCCGCTCGACCAGCAGCGGATTCCCCAAGTCCTCCGGCCCCCTGCCACTGATATCCAGAATGATGCGCCAGCCTCGGCTCCAGTCGTTGTCCAGACCATGGATCAACGTGGTGCGCTGATGCAGGATCGCCGCCGCCCGGGCATTGCGCAGGCCGCTGGCAAGCATTTGCGCCGTGTCCTGATGGCGATTGGCGCGCAGCAGCTCACTGAGCGCGGTGCTGGACAGTGGCAGCAACAGCGCCAGCACCGCCAGTGCGGTTAGCAGCTCAATCAGGCTGAAGCCTTTCTCGTGCATGCGGTCTCCCTCCGTGGAGCGCCCTGTTTCACGCAACAGCTGCGTGCCCTTGAGCTAAAGTGCCAGTCTCCGACCGGCCAGGCGTTGCGCTGTTATAGCCGAGGACTCTGCCAAGGCTTGCCAAGTATTTGCGTACAAAGGGTTTCTGCTCGCTGTTGCCTTCAGCCGGCGCTGTGTGGGGGTACAGGGCAATGTATTGCGGGGTGTTCCAGCCAGCGGTCTGGGGGCGACGCCGAGGCTAACCTCAGGAGGCGGCTGCATCGATTTCAGCTGTCCTGACGCGCGGATCGCGGGACTTGGATAGTCCATCGCCTGGGGGCAGAAGCCGCCGCAGCGAGTGACCGGTGTCGGTTTCAACGCAGGGGGCGTCAGGGAGGAGGTTACGGATGAACCCGTGGCAGGCACAGGACGGCATGACCCTGATCGAGGTGCTGGTGGCCCTTTCGATCTTGGCGGTGGGCCTGTTGGGAGCCGCGGCGCTGCAGATCCGGGCGCTGCAGCATACCGACAGTGCGCGAATGAGCACCCAGGCCAGCTTTATCGCCTACGACATGCTCGATCGGATCCGGGCCAATGCATCTGCCGATTACACCCTTGCCACTCCCGCTGAGGGCAACACGGGCAATGCGCGGGATCAGGACTTGCTGGACTTCGCCAGCAACGTTGCCAGTTTTGGCGGCCCCAGCGCCAAGGGCCGCATCAGCGTCAGCCAGCAGGTCTACACCGTGCGCATCACCTGGGACGACTCCCGCGCCGCCGGCCAAGTCGCTGGCCAGCGCAGCTTGGAACTCAGCAGCCGAGTCGCCGTGGACCCGGGAGGCACGCGGTGAAGCAAGGCCATTGCGGTTTTACGCTGGTGGAGATGATGCTGGCGCTGCTCTGGGGGCTGGTGCTGGTGTTGGGCGCGGCCCAGGTATTTATCGCGGCGAAGCACACCTACCTCAGCCAGAACGCCTCGGCCTACCTGCAGGAGGACGGGCGTTTTGTCCTGAGCAAGATGCTTCAGGAAATTCGCATGGCGGGGCTGGCCGGTTGTTTGCGAGAGGTTGAGGACGCGAGCAGCGCCACGGAGTTCTCGCGCTATAGGGCCACCCCGATTCAGTGGGACAGCGCCGAGCACAAGCTGACCCTGATCACTGCGGATGTCGGTGAGGATGGCGGGGCGCCGACCTGGAGCCTGGTGACTGACTGTCAGCGCCACGCGGTGGCCTATTCAGGGGCTCATCAGGGGGGTGTCGGGCAGCAGGTGTTTGCCTTGCGACGAGTGTTCTACAGCTTCAAGAACCATCAACTGTTGCTCGGCAGTGGCCTGGGCAAGCAGCAAGCCGTGCTGCTGGACAACGTCGAAGCCTTTGATGTCGGCTTCGGCATGGCCCGTTCCGCAACAGAGAGCGGGGTTTCCGGCTACAGCCCGCATCCGGGTGATCCGGCGCGGATTCGCAGCGTGCGATTGCGCCTGACCCTGGCCGATCCCGACGCCCGCGTCAGCCCGCAGAGCTTCACGGTGGTGGCGGCCTTGCGCAACAGGTTGCCCTGATGCTGTGCCCGGCAGGATGCTGGCCCGCCGGTGAGCGGGGCATGGCGCTGTTGGTGAGTCTGGTGTTTCTGCTGGTGCTGAGCCTGATTGGCCTGTCATCCCTGCAAAACGCCACCTTGCAGGAAAAGATGGCCGCCAGCCTGGACCGGCACAATCGGTCTTTCCAGGCCGCGGAGGCGGCGCTGCGCCTGGGGGAAAGCGCGGTTCGCCAGGGGAATTACTCTTTGCCGCCGTGCGCAGATCCTGCGCGCTGCGCACCTCCGGCTGAATCGACGGTGGTCAGCGGTGCCGGCTTCAATGAGGCTTCGGCCGTGACCTGGATCGCCACCGGCGAGGGTTTTTATGCGGTGCAGAATCTGGGGGTTGTCCTGAATGCGGTCGGCCTGCCCCCCGGCACCTCGGCCACGTTGTACCGGGTGACCGCAGTGGGGCTGGCGGGGCAGGCGCGCAGCGTGTTGGAGAGCATCTATGCCAAGTACTGAGTCGTACTCGTTTCTGTGTCGATGGCCGTTCGTGGTTGCGGTCGTGCTGCTGGGCAGTTGGGAAGGGGTTGTCGCGGGTGAAGTCCAGTCGCTGGCCACTGTGGCTGATCAGGCTCCGGAGCCTTCTGGCGTATCCGCTTGGTTGACCTTGAGTGCTGGCTGGTTCAGGTCTGGCGTGTATTGCTCATACATGGCCTGCGGGAAATTGATCGAGTTGCAGGCGTTCAGCGGTAAGATGCTCGACGCCGCGCTGCAGGACGCCAATCGCGATGGCATCGTGGCGGACCAGGAAGCCCTGTCCCAAGGCCTCGGGGTTGTCGATCCGGTTCCTGGCCGTGCAGGTGTTTCCAGCCATCAGCCGCGCAAGACCGTCAGCGACCCTGGCGGCGCCAGCAGCTCCCTGGAGGACAGCTCCAGCGGTGGCAGTCGGCGCATCCTGTGGCGACAAATTCAGTAAGCGAGATTCTTGACCATGCGCAGATCCAACCAAGGTTTTACCCTGATCGAAATCATGATCGTGATTGCGATCATAGGTCTGGTCCTGACCTTGAGCCTTCCCAGCATCACCGAACACTTGAAGAAGCCCCATCGCAGTGAAATCGCTGCGTTGCTGACCGAGCAGGCACAGCAGCTCGAACGCCACTTTTCCAAAGCCGGGGTCTACAGCAACGCCGCCGACCTGAGTGCCGGCAACGATTACTACAGCATCACCCCGACCCTGACCGACACCGGCTTCTCGCTGACCGCAACACCCAAGGCCGATACGCTGATGGCGGGGGACAAATGCGGCAGTTTCAGCATCGATCAAACCGGTGCCACCAGCGTCAGCGGTCAGGCCGAAGGGCTGAAGGCCAAGGACTGCTGGGGGCGTTGATCACGGGTTTCGGGGGCTGCGGCGCCCACTGTCTTTCTCTTGAATGGATCTGACTATGGTTGAGCAACAGCAAGTGCTGGTGGTGGGCGGCGGCGTGATTGGCCTGCTCACGGCCTTCAATCTGGCGTCCCGGGGCCAGCAGGTACGACTTGTGGAGCGCTCGGAACTGGGGCGTGAGTCGTCCTGGGCCGGTGGCGGGATCGTCTCGCCACTGTATCCCTGGCGCTACAGCCCGGCGGTCACGGCCTTGGCCCACTGGTCCCAGGACTTTTATCCACAGCTGGCGCAGCAACTGTTGAGCGCCACCGGGATCGATCCCGAGGTCCATACCACCGGGCTCTACTGGCTGGACCTCGAAGATCAGGCCCAGGCGCTGGAGTGGGCGCAACGTGAGGGTCGCCCCTTGAGTGCCGTGGATATTTCGGCGGTGCATGACGGGGTGCCAGTGCTGGGCGCCGGCTACCAGCGGGCGATCTACATGGCCAATGTGGCCAATGTGCGTAACCCGCGCCTGGTCAAATCCCTCAAGGCGGCCTTGCAGGCCTTGCCCAATGTGCGGATTGACGAGCACTGCGCGGTCAGTGGTTTTATCCGCGAAGGCCAGCGCGTGGCAGGGGTGCATAGCTCGCTCGGAGAGATTCGCGCCGATCAGGTGGTGCTTTGCGCCGGTGCCTGGAGTGGCGAGTTGCTCGCAAGCCTGGGGCTGGAGCTGCCCGTGGAGCCGGTCAAAGGGCAGATGATCCTCTACAAGTGCGCCGCCGATTTCCTGTCCTGCATGGTTCTGGCCAAGGGGCGTTATGCCATCCCTCGCCGTGACGGTCATATCCTGGTGGGCAGCACCCTGGAGCATGAAGGCTTCGACAAGACCCCAACCGCCTCGGCATTGGAAAGCCTCAAGGCCTCGGCCGTCGAGCTGATCCCGGCCTTGGCGGATGCCGAGGTGTTCGGGCATTGGGCCGGGCTGCGACCCGGCTCACCCGAGGGGATTCCCTACATCGGACCGGTTCCCGGGTTTGCCGGCCTGTGGCTCAACTGCGGGCATTACCGCAACGGTCTGGTGCTGGCACCGGCTTCCTGCCGGTTGTTCTGCGACCTGCTGCTGGGGCAGGCGCCGATTATCGATCCGACGCCTTATGCCCCGGCAGGGCGGGTCTAGTCCAGTCCGAGCTTCTTCATGCGATAGCGCATTGAGCGCAGCGACAGGCTCAACCGCCGGGCCGCCTCCGTGCGGTTCCAGCGGGTTTGCTCCAGGGTCTGCAGCAGCAACTGGCGCTCCACCTGCTGCAGATGCCGCGCCAGATCGAGGTGGGGGAGGGGCCCGGGCGCGAGCTCGTCGTCGGGTTCGGGGGCCGGTAAATTCAGGTCCGCCACCTCGATCCACGGACTCTCGCAAAGGGCCAGGGCCCGCTCCAGCAGGTTCTCCAGCTCACGCACATTGCCGGGAAAGTCGTAGCGCTCCAGGGCTTGCAGCGCTTGCGGGCGCAACTCTAGGGCCGGCCGGTCACTGGTGGTGGCCAGACGCTGGAGGATGTGCCGCGCCAGTAGCCCGATGTCGTCCCGACGCTCGCGCAGGGCGGGAACCCGCAACTCGATGACATTCAGCCGATAAAACAGGTCCTGGCGGAAGCGTCCGGCTTGCACCTCGCTTTTCAGATCCTTGTGGGTCGCGCAGAGGATTCGCACATCCACCGCCTGTTCTTGCTGAGTGCCCACTGGACGCACCGACTTTTCCTGCAGGGCTCGCAGCAGTTTCACCTGCATGACCAGCGGCAGGTCGGCGATCTCGTCGAGGAACAGGGTGCCGCCATGAGCGGCCCGGAACAGTCCGGGCTGATCCATCAGCGCGCCGCTGAAGCTGCCCTTGCGGTGACCGAAAAACTCGCTCTCCATCAGTTCGTTGGGAATCGCCCCGCAGTTGACCGGGACAAAGGGCTGCGCGCCTCTGGGCCCGGACTGGTGGATCAATCGGGCGACGCGTTCCTTGCCGCTGCCGGACTCGCCGCTGATATAGACCGGGGCGAGGCTGGCGGCCAGTTTGGCGATGTGCCGGCGCAGCATGACCATGGGCGGCGAATCCCCCGGCAACTGCTCAGAGGCGTGAGTTGCAGCACAGGCGTGTTGTCGTTTCAGAGCTGTGGCCACCCAGTCCCGCAGGCGCTTGAGGTCCAGAGGCTTTGGCAATAGGTCGCAGGTTCCACCATTCAGGGCGCTGGTTGGCGCGCCGGCCTCGTGGCTGAGCAGGGCCACCGGCAGTTGGGGATGGTGCCGGCGGATATGCTGCAGCAGTTCCAGGCCGCTGCCGTCCGGCAGATGCAGATCGGTCAGGCACAGGTCGAAATGCTCCCGGGCCAGGTGGCTGCGGGCTTCCTGCAGGCTGCGGGCGCTTTGGGTGTGCAGACGCATGCGGCCCAGGGTGATCTCCAGCACGGAGCGGATTTCCCTGGTCTCATCGACCACCAGCGCTCTGTGCTGTGGATTCATGGCGGCGGCCGTCTTCCTCAGGGAGTGAACAGCGGGTGACAGCGCTCGTGCTGTAGGCGAGAGATGAAGTCTAGGCCGGTGGGGAGGCCCGCGCAGGGGCTTGGGCGACGGTTATTTTGTCGCCAGTTGTTTGGGGTGTGGTCGCCAGTCTGGGGCTGGCAGGGCAAGGGCTCGGGAAGCGGGTGCCGGGAATGGCCATGCACTTGAGCCCTTGTCGGTGCAGTCAGCGGTCCTGGCGAGCGGGGCCTTGTTCCAGATGTGCCTGGCTGCAGTACCACTGTTGCGACAGGCTCAGCGCTCGATCCTGAGGCAGGTGCACTCCGCAATGGGCACAGCGCACCATCGGGGTAGTGGCCGGTTCGTTGGGACTGCGGGGTGTGGCCGCTGGGCGCTTGAACTTGCGCCAGAACCATACCGCAGCGGCAATCAGGGCGATCCAGAACAGTAGACGAAGCATGGTGACCCGCTTTGTGGGGGATAGAGGCGGCAGTTTAGCCAAGCGCCTGGCAGGCGCACAGGCCCATGAAGTGCCGGGCATGAAAAAGGGAGACTTGAAGTCTCCCTTTATTGACTGCGATGGCGGTCAGTCGAACACGCCGAAGGTCATGTAGCTGAACCAGGAGCGGTCGCTGTTGTTGCCAGCGGCCTCGTGCTTTTCTTCCTCGACCGCATCGCCGTTGCTGTCTTTAGGCTTGAGCTCCGACGGGATCGCGTCCTTGGCGTCCTGGTACTGCTTCATCACGTCCTGGTTGGCGCGGGTTTCTCCCGGCGGCAGCGGTGGACGGGACTCGATCAGGCCCAGGGTGGCCTTGCTCAGCCACGAGCGGTTGTCGGCTTCAGCCACGCGCGGTACGAACTGACCGTCCACCAGGCTTGGGTGGTTCGGGTAGTTGAGCTTGAGGGTTTCCAGGCTGGTGGCGGCCAGCTCGTCCAGATGCAGGCGCTGGTAGGCTTCGGTCATCACCGCCAGGCCATCACCCACGGAAGGGGTTTCCTGGAAGTTTTCCACGACGTAGCGGCCACGGTTGGCAGCGGCGACATAGGCCTGACGGGTCAGGTAGTAGTCGGCCACGTGGATTTCGTAGGCGGCCAGCAGGTTGCGCAGGTAGATCATGCGCTGCTTGGCGTCCGGGGCGTAGCGGCTGTTGGGGAAGCGGCTGGTGAGCTGGGCGAACTCGTTGTAGGAGTCGCGGGCGGCACCCGGGTCACGCTTGGTCATGTCCAGAGGCAGGAAGCGCGCCAGCAGGCCGACGTCCTGGTCGAACGAGGTCAGGCCCTTGAGGTAGTAGGCGTAGTCGACGTTCGGGTGTTGGGGATGCAGGCGAATGAAGCGCTCGGCGGCGGACTTGGCGGCCTCGGGCTCGGCATTCTTGTAGTTGGCGTAGATCAGCTCGAGCTGTGCCTGATCGGCGTAGCGACCAAAGGGATAGCGCGATTCCAGGGCCTTGAGCTTGGCGGTGGCGCTGGTATAGCTGTGGTTGTCCAGGTCGGTCTGCGCCTGCTGGTACAACTCGACTTCGCTCAGGTTTTCGTCAACGACTTCCTTCGATGAGCAAGCAGCGGTCAGTGCGAGGATGGCGATCAGCAGCAGGTGTTTCACTTGCATGGCGGCTTGCGTCCCTATGACGGCCGCTGTCTTGGGCGGGGCCGTCCTGTTATGATGAGCGCCCCGTTGAAAGCCTCGGGGCAAAAGACGCCGTATTTAACCACAAGCGCGCAGCCGAAACCAAAGGCTGTGCCGACGCCCAGTCCGAGCATGTCCGATAAAATTGAACTTCGCGCAGAGGTGCCGTCCGAACTGGGCGGTCAACGCCTCGATCAAGTCGCCGCCCAACTATTCGCTGAGCATTCGCGCTCGCGCCTTTCCGCCTGGATCAAAGACGGCCGCCTGACTGTGGACGGAGCGGTGATCCGCCCGCGGGACATCGTGCACGGCGGTGCCGTACTCGAGCTGACCGCCGAGCAGGAGGCCCAGGGCGAGTGGATCGCCCAGGACATCGAGCTGGACATCGTCTACGAGGACGACGACATCCTGGTGATCAACAAGCCCGCGGGCCTGGTGGTGCACCCGGCTGCCGGCCATGCTGATGGCACCTTGCTCAATGCTTTGCTGCATCACGTTCCCGACATTATCAATGTGCCTCGGGCCGGTATCGTCCATCGCCTGGACAAGGACACCACCGGCCTGATGGTGGTGGCCAAGACCATCCAGGCGCAGACCCAGCTGGTCGCCCAGCTGCAGAGCCGCAGCGTCAGCCGCATCTATGAATGCATCGTGATTGGCGTAGTGACCGCCGGCGGCAAGATCAACGCGCCCATCGGTCGTCACGGCCAGCAGCGCCAGCGCATGGCGGTGATGGAAGGCGGCAAGCAGGCCGTCAGCCACTATCGGGTACTGGAGCGTTTCCGTTCCCACACCCACGTGCGGGTCAAGCTGGAAACCGGTCGTACCCACCAGATCCGCGTGCACATGGCCCATATCAACTTCCCGTTGGTGGGCGATCCGGCCTATGGCGGTCGTTTCCGCATTCCGCCGGCAGCCAGCCAGACCATGGTCGAGTCGCTGAAAAACTTCCCGCGCCAGGCCCTGCATGCCCGTTTCCTGGAGCTGGACCATCCGACCACCGGTGAACGCATGAGCTGGGAGTCGCCGTTGCCGGATGACTTCGTCTGGTTGTTGTCGCTGCTCAAGCAAGACCGTGAGGCGTTTGTCGGATGAGTGACTGGCTGATGCCTGACTGGCCCGCGCCGGCCGGGGTCAAAGCCTGTGTCACCACCCGCAGCGGCGGCGTCAGCCTGGCGCCGTTCGACAGCCTCAATCTGGGCGATCACGTTGAAGACCAACCTGAAGCGGTGGCCGAAAACCGGCGGCGCCTGACCGCGCGTTTCGATATTGCGCCGGCCTGGTTGCAACAGGTGCATGGGATAGCCGTGGCCCACGCTGATCCTTCGGTGGTGGCGACGGCCGATGCCAGTTGGTCCGCCACTCCGGGCATCGCCTGTGCGGTGATGACGGCCGACTGTCTGCCGGCGCTGTTCTGCAACCGAAGCGGAACCCGGGTTGCGGCGGCTCACGCCGGTTGGCGCGGGCTGGCGGCCGGTGTGCTGGAAGCCACCCTCGACAGCCTGGATGCTGCACCCGCCGAGGTGCTGGTATGGCTGGGCCCTGCTATTGGCCCTGAGCGTTTTGAGGTCGGGGCGGAAGTGCGCGAAGCCTTCGTCAGCCAGTTGGCGGCCACCGAGCAAGCCTTTGTGCCGAGCGTCAATGCCGGCCGCTTCATGGCCGACATCTACCAGCTGGCGCGCCTGCGCCTGGCGGCCCGTGGAGTGACGGCGGTCTATGGTGGCGGCTACTGCACCGTGACCGATCCACGCTTCTTCTCTTACCGACGCAGTCCGCGTACCGGACGTTTTGCCTCCCTTATCTGGCTTGAGCGCTAGACTAGTCTGACTTGCGTCAAGCAGCCGGCGCTTGAATCTCCCAGAATCGACCGCATCTAGAGATACATCTGGCAGGTTTCTCTATTTAGGTGTGTCCATCGCTCCGGCCTGCTCAAAAGGAAGGTGACTAATGCGTATAGACCGATTAACCAGCAAGCTTCAGCTGGCCTTATCCGATTCACAATCTCTGGCGGTTGGCCTGGATCATCCGGCCATCGAGCCAGCGCACCTGATGCAGGCTCTGCTTGAACAGCAGGGCGGTTCGATCAAGCCCTTACTGATGCAAGTGGGCTTCGACGTCAACAGCCTGCGCAAGGAATTGAGCAAAGAGCTCGATAAACTGCCGAAAATCCAGAACCCCACGGGCGACGTCAACATGTCCCAGGATCTGGCGCGCCTGCTCAACCAGGCCGATCGCCTGGCGCAGCAGAAAGGCGATCAGTTCATTTCCAGTGAACTGGTGCTGCTGGCGGCCATGGATGAAAACAGCAAGCTCGGCAAACTGCTGCTGGGCCAGGGCGTGAGCAAGAAGGCCCTGGAGAACGCCATCAACAACCTGCGCGGCGGCGAGGCGGTCAATGACGCCAACGTCGAAGAGTCGCGTCAGGCCCTGGACAAATACACCGTGGACCTGACCAAGCGCGCCGAAGAAGGCAAGCTCGATCCGGTGATTGGCCGTGACGACGAAATTCGCCGGACCATCCAGGTGCTGCAGCGTCGTACCAAGAACAACCCGGTGCTGATTGGTGAGCCTGGCGTCGGCAAGACCGCCATCGCCGAAGGCCTGGCCCAGCGGATCATCAATGGTGAAGTGCCCGATGGCCTGAAAGGCAAGCGTCTGCTGTCCCTGGACATGGGGGCACTGATTGCTGGTGCCAAGTACCGTGGCGAGTTCGAAGAGCGCCTGAAATCCCTGCTCAATGAACTGTCGAAACAGGAAGGTCAGATCATTCTGTTCATCGACGAGCTGCATACCATGGTCGGCGCCGGTAAGGGCGAAGGCTCCATGGATGCGGGCAACATGCTCAAGCCGGCATTGGCCCGTGGTGAGTTGCACTGCGTAGGTGCGACCACGCTCAACGAGTACCGCCAATATATAGAGAAGGATGCGGCCCTCGAACGGCGCTTCCAGAAAGTGCTGGTGGACGAGCCGAGCGAGGAAGACACCATCGCCATCCTGCGTGGCCTGAAAGAGCGCTACGAGGTGCACCACAAGGTGGCGATCACCGACGGCGCGATCATCGCCGCGGCCAAGCTCAGCCATCGTTACATCACCGATCGGCAACTGCCGGACAAGGCCATCGACCTGATCGACGAGGCCGCCAGCCGTATCCGCATGGAGATCGACTCCAAGCCGGAAGTGCTGGACCGTCTGGAGCGGCGTCTGATTCAGCTCAAGGTTGAATCCCAGGCCCTGAAGAAAGAAGACGATGAGGCGGCGATCAAGCGCCTGGAAAAACTCCAGGAAGAGATTGTCCGCCTGGAGCGTGAATACGCTGACCTGGAAGAAGTCTGGACCTCGGAGAAAGCCGAAGTGCAGGGTTCCGCACAGATCCAGCAGAAGATCGAGCAGTCGCGTCAGGAGCTGGAAGCGGCTCGACGCAAAGGCGATCTCAATCGCATGGCCGAGTTGCAGTACGGGGTGATCCCCGATCTGGAGCGCAGCCTGCAGATGGTCGATCAGCACGGCCACAGTGAGAACCAGTTGCTGCGCAGCAAGGTCACCGAGGAAGAAATTGCCGAAGTGGTGTCCAAGTGGACCGGCATCCCGGTGTCGAAAATGCTCGAAGGCGAGCGCGACAAGCTGTTGAAGATGGAAAGCCTGCTGCATCAACGGGTGATCGGTCAGAACGAAGCCGTGGTGGCGGTATCCAAC
Source organism: Pseudomonas protegens (assembly GCF_013407925.2). Taxonomy (NCBI): domain Bacteria; kingdom Pseudomonadati; phylum Pseudomonadota; class Gammaproteobacteria; order Pseudomonadales; family Pseudomonadaceae; genus Pseudomonas; species Pseudomonas protegens. The sequence continues at coordinate 4,303,926 of NZ_CP060201.1, forward strand.
GCGGTACGCCGCTCTCGGGCCGGTTTGTCCGACCCGAATCGTCCCAGCGGCTCGTTCATGTTCCTCGGCCCAACCGGTGTGGGTAAGACCGAACTGTGCAAGGCTCTGGCGGAATTCCTCTTCGACACCGAAGAGGCCATGGTGCGGATCGATATGTCCGAGTTCATGGAGAAACATTCCGTGGCTCGCCTGATCGGTGCGCCACCGGGCTATGTCGGTTATGAAGAGGGCGGCTACCTGACCGAAGCCGTGCGTCGCAAGCCGTACTCGGTGATCCTGCTGGACGAAGTCGAGAAGGCGCACCCGGATGTGTTCAACATCCTGCTGCAGGTGCTGGAAGATGGTCGCCTGACGGACAGCCACGGCCGTACCGTGGACTTCCGCAACACGGTGATTGTCATGACGTCCAACCTGGGCTCGGCACAGATCCAGGAACTGGTGGGCGATCGTGAGGCACAGCGGGCAGCGGTGATGGACGCGGTGTCCACCCACTTCCGGCCGGAATTCATCAACCGGGTCGACGAAGTGGTGATCTTCGAGCCTTTGGCACGGGATCAGATTGCTGGCATCACGCAGATCCAGCTGGGTCGCCTGCGCAGTCGTCTGGCGGAGCGCGACCTGAGCCTGGTATTGAGCGACGAGGCCTTGGACAAGCTGATCGCCGTGGGTTACGACCCGGTGTATGGCGCGCGGCCGTTGAAGCGGGCGATTCAGCGCTGGATCGAAAACCCGTTGGCCCAGTTGATTCTGTCCGGTGGTTTCTTGCCGGGCGCTACAGTCACCGCCTCGGTGCAGGACGACGAAATCGTCTTTGCCTGAACCCTTGGTGGCCGGTGAGTAATGAGGCCTCGCGCGGCGAGGCCTTTTTTTCACTAGGGTGTTGAACTGTAAGGAAAAGGCTTGTAAAGTGCGCCCCGCAGTCAGTCACCTCCCAGGTTTTTTCTGATGTAGAAGAAACCGGCAATGAAGTCGCAAATCATTGTCTTAAAAGCAATTTAAGGGGTTGACAGGTAGTTTGAAGATTGTAAAATAGCGCGCCTCAGAGGCATGAACGTAGCGATACGGGAAAGCCGAAGAGGATGAGGTAAAAAGTTGTAACTTGAAATATGCAGTTCCGTGATAGCTCAGTCGGTAGAGCAAATGACTGTTAATCATTGGGTCCCAGGTTCGAGTCCTGGTCACGGAGCCAATTTCAAATCGGGGTATAGCGCAGTCCGGTAGCGCGCCTGCTTTGGGAGCAGGATGTCAGGAGTTCGAATCCCCTTACCCCGACCATTTTTGGGTCGTTAGCTCAGTTGGTAGAGCAGTTGGCTTTTAACCAATTGGTCGTAGGTTCGAATCCCACACGACCCACCATTTTTGAGACCAGTTCGCTGGAATCGAATCTTAAGATCAGACGCCAAAAGCTCTGTTCGCAGAAGGCGCCTTTTAAAGGTGCCTTTTTTTTACCGGGGTATAGCGCAGTCCGGTAGCGCGCCTGCTTTGGGAGCAGGATGTCAGGAGTTCGAATCCCCTTACCCCGACCATATTCACGAAGAAGGGCACCTCTTGAGGTGCCCTTTTTCGTTTGCCCGCTAAAAAGGCGTGCCCCGGGGCGGGCAGGGGCTGGCGGGCTTCGAACTGGCGAGGCTTTCGCGCTCGCCATCATCGGCCTGCCCCATGACCAGCAGGCGCTCTTCCAGCTCATCCAGGCTGATGGGTTTGATCAGGCAGTCGTTCATTCCCGCCTGGATGCAGCGCTCCACCTCCTCCTGCTGGGCGTCGGCGGTCAGGCCGATGATCACGATCGGTTCGCTGTGGGTATCGCGCTCATCCTGGCGAATTGAGCGGGTCAGTTCGGCCCCGTTCATGACGGGCATGTGGCAGTCGGTGATGATCACGTCGAAGCCCCGCTCACGCCATATGTGCAGGGCCTGCAGACCGTTTTCCGCCTCGACCACGTCATGTCCGAGGAAGCACAGTTGCTGCTGCAGGACCTGGCGGTTCACCGGGTGATCGTCCACCACCAGGATCTGCAAGCGGTACATGTGACGCTTGTTGACCGGTGGCAGGCGCTCGGCTGCGGCCACGCTCTCCAGCGTCTGCAGACGCAACTCCACATTCACTCGGGTACCTTGCCCGACAGCGCTGCTCATCGACACCTGGCCCCCCATCATTTCGCACAGGGAACGGCAGATCACCAGGCCCAGGCCCGTGCCCTCGAGGTTCTGCACGTTGCGCTCCACCTGGGCGAAAGGCTGGAACAGACGTTGCTGGCTGCCGGGCGAGATGCCGATCCCCGAGTCCTCGACACACAGCCGCACCCGCAGCACCGCGTCGTCCAGCAGATCGCCGCCGATGCTCACCTTGATAAACCCGGCCTCGGTGAATTTGATGGCGTTGCTCACCAGATTGGACAGGATCTGTTTGAAACGCAGGCCGTCCACCAGTACGTCGCCGTTGATGCTGGAATCGATCTCGAGGATCAGGTTCAGGCATTTCTGCCGGGCCAGCCCCTCGAACACCCGCGCCACCGACTCCACCAGCTCGCGCAAATTGGCCCGTTTGGGCGAGAGACTCAGGCGCCCCGACTCGATACGGGCGATATCCAGAATATCGCCAATCAGCTCCAGCAGGCTGTGCGCCGAGCTGTAGGCAATTTCAATGCTGGAGCGTTCGATCCGGCCGCTGTCGGCGCGTTTGAGCGCCAGTTCCAGAATGCCGATGATCGCGTTCATCGGCGTGCGGATTTCATGGCTCATGGTGGCCAGGAAGGTGGTCTTGGCCCGGCTGGCCTGGTCCGCGAGGTTCTTGGCTTCCTTCAGCTCCTGGACCAGATGGCGATGCCTGGTAATGTCCAGCCAGCCGCAGATCACGCCCTTGGTGACGCCATTGGCATCCTTGAATGGCTGAATCCAGTGCTCGATCCAGACCTCCTTGCCCTGCAGCTTCACCGCATGGACCGAAGTGATGGTCTGGTCGTCGCTGATGGCCTGCAGGTAGTTCTGATGCAGATCGGGTTGCGCCGCGAAGTGCTCGGCCGGCAGTGGCTGCACGCAGCGGTTGAGCACCTCTTCGGCGCTGAGCCCGACGCTCTCCAGGTAACTGCGGTTGCAGGACAGCATGTGGCCGTCGATATCGCGGATATAGAGCGCAGGCGGCATGTTTTCCGCCAGTGTTTCGATAAAGCGCAATTGGCCGTTGAGGGTTTGCTCGGCCTTGACCCGGCGACGCAAGTAGACGACCCAGGCCAGTGACAGCATGAGCAGCAGCGAGGCCCCGGCGATGATCTCGGCGATCATCAGGGCGTAGTCGCGCCAGGTCTGGCTGCTCATCCCAGGCGGCGAGCGCCAGTGGCTGGCGATGGCGTTCAGGTCGTCCGCCGGGAGGCTGAGCAGGGCCTTATCGAGGATGGATTGCAACTCCGGGTCGCTGCGGCGCAAGGCAAAGTGGGTGGTGGCCCGGGCGGTGGGAATCAGGTCGGCGACGGCCAGGCGGTTCTGAAACAGACGGACAATGTAGTAACGCGCGGCCGGAAGGGACACCAGCGCGGCATCGGCACTGCCTTCATAGACCCTGTTCATGGCGTCCAGCGAGGTATCGGTTTCGATGATCCGGGTTTGCCGATAGTGCTCGCGCACCTGTTGCAGCGTGACGTGGCCGCGGGGTATGGCCAGGCGCTTGCCGATCAGTTCTCCCGCAAGCTGCGCCTTGCCGTTCCGGTCGGTTGGGCTGACGAGGACAAAGGGGCTGCTCAGAAAGGGCCGGGTGAAGCGCAGCGTGTGCTCGCGTTGCGCGCTGGCGGTCATGATGGCCAGGTCCGCTTCCGATTTACCCAGGGCTTCCATCTGTTCCGGGTAGCCGCCGTTGCGGGCGGACACCTGGAAGCGCAGGCCGCTACGCTGGGCAATCAGTTCCAGCAGTTCGGCGGTGACTCCGGAGAAAATGCCGTTGGCGTCGAAAAACGCCACAGGCGCCAGGTCATCGTTGATCACCAGGCGGATCAACGGGTTGCGGGCGATCCAGCGCGACTCCTCCGGCGTCAGAACCACCTTCTCATCCGACGCAACCAAGCCACTGCCTACCCAGCGGTGACTGAGACTGGTGAGTTGTTCTCGGCCAATGGCTTCGATGCACTGGTCGAGAATGCGCTGCAGGCGCTGGTTGTTCCCCTTGAGTGCAAAGCCATAGTCCCCTTTGGAAAACTCGGCGAAACCTTCGAGCTTGAGGTAGCTGTAGTAGGCGCGGTTAATGCGGAAATAGGCGCTGAGCACGTCGTCCAGGTACAGATCGGCATGGCCGAAGGCCGCCGCGGCAATGGCTTCGTCGGGGCTGGGGTAGATCATCGCGTGGGCGAGAGGAAAGCGTGCCAGCAGTTCGGCGCTGTGCTCCTGAGGGACGGCCACCCGCAGCCCGGCCAGGTTGGCGGACGCAGGCCTCGGGTCGTCGTTGCGCCTGAACAGGGCCAGGCGAGCCTCGGCGAAGGGGCGGCTGAACCTGAGGCTGTCGGCCGTGGCTGGCCGGGAACTGTAGCTGCCCAGCAGATCGATACTGTCCGCTTGCAAGGCCTGCAAGGCGGCATCCCGGGTGGTAAACGGCACGACCTTGATGCGCACCCCGAGCATCTGCCCGATCAAGGCGCTGACGTCGGCGGAAATGCCTTCGTAGTGGTGGTCGTCATAGCTGACATTGAACGGTGCCGACTCGGTGGCGACGGCGCCGATTGTCAACGCTGACTTGTGACGCAGCCAATGCCAGTCTTCTTCCTCCAGGGCCAGATGGTGATGGTCGAGGTGAGCCCGACTGTGCAAGGTATTGGGCAATGTCGGGGGCTCGGCCGCTGCCGGTTGCACAGCGGTGAGCGCCAAGCAGACGAACAGCCAGATAAATCGTGAATGCATGATCGCGTCGAAAGTTGGCGGGTCGTAAGGCTTGGTTCCAGAGTCGTGGCGCAATCCACGCTGGGCGGACGGTTGGTGAAACAGGGCCATGGGGCGCCACCTTGAACGGCTGTCGTGCGGGGCTAGCGGCTGCAAAATGCCAGGGCCTCGAGCACTTGCCCCGACAACACTTTTTTCAGCGGCGTCACGGTGACCAGGCGTTGCAGCGGTTCATCTTCCAGAACCAGGGCGTTCAAGTGTTGCATGGCCGGCTCGCGTCATTACTTGTCGACCATCTTGCTTAATAACCTGGAGCGGGGGCCATAAGGCAAAACCCTGTGATTACTGGGAAATTTCCTAGTGAAAAATCAGACTGTCTGATTCCTTTGTGAGAAGTGATTAACCTCTTGTATCGTCCTTTATTTGCCGGGAATCTGAAATTTCCCGGGAGTCAACAGGACGTTGCGCAGGCGATGTCCCCATGGCAACAGTGTTTACACCAGTACCAAAGTTGCACCTGATCGAGGTGCGATTGCGTTTATCTTCCGAGCGACACGTCCTGCCCTGAGGCCAGGTTTTTAAGGTGAAGTGACAACATGCACAGCGTATTGATAGTTGACGATCATCCTGTTGTCCGGCTCGCCGTTAAGGTCTTGCTGGAAAAAAACAACATGCGGGTGGTGGCCGAAACAGACAATGGACTGGATGCGCTGGAACTGGTTCGTGAACATGAACCGGCGGTGGTGATCCTCGATATCGGTATTCCCAAGCTGGATGGCCTCAAGGTGCTGTCACGGATCAAGGCGCTGGGCATGTCCACCGAAGTGCTGGTGTTGACTTCGCAGCCTGTCGAGAGCTTCTGCAGGCGTTGCATTCAGCTCGGGGCTCGGGGATTCGTCAACAAGGAAGAGGACCTGGGTAATCTGGTGGTGGCCATTAATGCGGTGCTGGCCGGCTACACCTTTTACCCGTCCCAGGCACTGGATGTATCCACTCCCACCGCGGAACAACAGTCCGAGAGCGAACAGATAGGTTTGTTGACCGACCGGGAAATGATCGTGCTGCAGTATCTGGCCCAGGGTTATTCGAACAAGGCCATTGGTGAAAAACTGTTCTTGAGCAACAAGACCGTGAGTACTTACAAAACCCGTTTATTGCAGAAGTTGGGCTTGGGTTCACAAGTCAGTCTGGCGGAGTTTGCCAAACGCAATGCGTTGATTCCATGAGTTGAATGTGGCTGGCCATCTGTAGTTCTTTGCTTCATTGCGCAATGTGTCTGTTGTGTTGTTCGATGCTGAGCGACACAACACCTCCTTGTCTGTGAATAACTCCAGAAGTGCTGGAGCCGTCCTAAAAGTCGTTTACAGTTTTTTGTTGAACTTCACGGCCCATCTTGGATGGGCAGCTGGGACTTCTTGTCGTTTGAGATTTTTCTTGTTGATTGTGTAAGTGCAGTAACAGCTTTCTTGGGGCAGTGAGCTCTGTGGTTGCAGGTTATTTGTCTTTATAGAGGCGTCTTTTATCTAAAGCTCATTGGAAAACAGACGCGGGCTGTATCCTCCCGGGCCATATGGGTGCGCAGGGGGGGGCTCAGGCGCCGAGCGTATTCCTCTGGGGAGAAGGTGGAGGGGCTTTTCACCGTTGCGGAGCAAAAGGGGCTGGGGCATCTGCATGACAAGGGGCCTTGTCTGCAATGAATGATGCACGGCGCCACATTCGGCTGGGTCATGAACTGCTGTTGCAGCAGATAGGGCAGGAGCCGGCATGCGTGGTACCGACCTTGGGGGGCATCAGCGCTGCTGGGGTAGAGCCTCGCGCAACCAGGCCGATAGCGCTGGTTGCGGGGCTTTGCTGGATCAGTTCTTGACGGTTTCTTCCAGGGAGAAGCGGCCCATTGGGCTCTGCTGGAAGTTTTCGATGTTCTTGCGTGAAATGTTGATGTAAGGACTGTAGTAGAGGTCGATCCAGTTCACGTCCTGTTTAGCGAGCTTTTGCAAGTCCAGATACATCTGTTTACGCTTGGAGGCGTCCATTTCCACTCGTGCGTCAGCTACCAGTGCTTTGACCTTAGGGTTATGGTAGCGGGTCATGTAGTTCATGTTGGTGTCGTGTCCGAGGACAAAGGTGGTCTTCTGGTCGGGGTCGAGGATGTCTGCTGTCCAATACATGACAGACAGATCGTAGTCACCATCCACTAGCATCTGCCAGCTCTGGCTGGGGTCGACCTTTTGAAGATTGGCAGTCACCCCGACGGCCGCCAACTGATTCTGTACAAGCACGGCGATCTGTTCGTCTGCCTCATTGCCAGCGTTGACCACGTAGTTGAGTTGCATCCCTTTGGCACCGGCTTGCTCCAGTAGCTTTTTGGCTTTTTCTGGATCGTAGGGACGCTGCAGGTTATCGGCGTAGTGGTACATGGCGCCTTTTGGGATGTACGAATAGGCCACTTCGCCATGCCCGAAGGTAACGGCATCAACCAGAGACTTTTTATTGATGGCTAGATCCAGGGCTTCACGCACTTGTGGTTTGCTCAGCAGACTGTGTTCGTGGTTGATCAACAGGTGATCTTCCCGTGTGGAAGGATCCAGATGCACAACCAAATTTGGGTCTTTCTTTAGCGCATCGACTCGTGAGAAGGGGACGAAAAGCGCTGAGTCCAGTTCCCCTGCCTGGACCTTTAGCATCCGTGTGTTGTCGTCGGGGATGGAGATCCATTCAACGCCATCCAGGCTTACTGTATCGGCTTGCCAGAAGTGCGGGTTCTTTTCCAGGATTACCCTGTCCCCGTGCAACCACTCCTTGACTACGAAGGCGCCGGATGAAACGGGTCGCTGGGCGTAGGCCTCGTCACCCATCTTGACCATTGCTTCTTTTGAAAGGATCGATGCATTGGGCGAGGCCAACTGCGCGAGAAAGGGAACCGAAGGGCTTTTCAACGTTAGCACCAAGGTCTGGAGGTCTGGCGCCTCGGCTTTGTCAAGAATGGCGTAGGTGTCAGTCCACAACGAAGTTTTATCATCGCGAATACGTAGCAGGCTGAAGACCGCATCCTGGGCGCTGATAGGCGAGCCGTCGGAGAATTTGGCCGGACGCAGTTTGAAGGTGTAGGTCAGGCCGTCGTCGGAAATGTTCCAGCTTTCTGCCAGTCCGGGGAGTAGCTTGGTCCCCGCTTTGTCTACTCGCACTAGTACGTCATATACGTTGGTAAATACCCAACTGTCACGATTCTGTGCGCTTTTGATCGGGTCGAAAGTCGTGCTTTCTTCTCGGCAGCCGATAGTCAGGACCCCTGCAGCTTGCGAAATACCCGTTGTCAATGTGCAGGCTAGAAGCGAGGCGGCTGCCAATATCTTTCGATGTTTTGCCTTCATGATCAAACTCCCTGTTGATATGTGGTTTTTAGTTTTTTGAACTGCGTTTCTTCTAGTACGCAGCTGTAGCGCCGGTTCTTCAGAAACCGGGTAGGGGGTGGAGTATTGGCGCAAACGGACTGCGCATACTTGCAGCGCGAGTGGAAGGCGCAGCCCGCGGGTAGCAGCATCGGGCTGGGTGGTTCGCCTGGTAATGGGTCTGGTGGCAAGGCCTGGCTTGGGTCCAGTTGTGGAATGCAGTTGATCAAGGCCGCCGTGTATGGATGGCAAGGGTTGTTGAATATGGCTTCTACCGGACCCTCTTCGACGATCTGTCCCATGTACATAATGGCTACTCGATCGCAGATTCGACGAACGACGGACAGGTCGTGACTGATAAACAGAAGTGTCAGATTTATCTGCTGACGCAACTCCAGTAGTAGGTTGATGATCTGTCCTTGGATGGAGACGTCCAAAGCCGAGAGGCATTCATCGGCGACAATCAATCTAGGTTCGACCGCGAGGGCTCGTGCAATCCCTACCCGCTGGCATTGGCCTCCACTGAGAGAGCCAGGTTTGCGAGAGGCTATCTCCACGGGTAGTCCTACCAGCCTGAGCAACTCGTCCACCCTCTCAGCGATGTGCTGCGAAGGCCATTTACGGAGTACTCGTAGGGCTTCTCTTAGCGTTTCGCCAACACTCATTCTTGGATTGAGCGCGGTGTATGGATCTTGGAAAATCATTGCGGTTTCGTGTCGCAGACGTTGAATATCGCGCTTATTGGCAGCAGTGATATCTGTGCCGTCGAAAAGTATTTTCCCTCCGCAGGTCTCGTTTAAACACAGAATTGCTCTGCCGAGACTACTTTTGCCACTCCCGGATTCGCCCACCAACCCCATGATCTCTCCCTGGGCCAGATCCAGAGAGACACCATTGACCGCTTTCAGCCATCGGCTACGCATGCCTAACCAACTCGTGCTGGAGGCAAAATGTACGTGGAGATCTCTGACTTGCAGCAGACTCATTGCAAAACTCCTAGCTTCACTGGGAAGTGGCAGGCGACGAGTTGTTCTGCATTGGCTCGCTGTGGTTCTGGCTGTTGATTGACGCACAGCGTTACAGAGTGTTGGCAACGAGGCGCGAATCGGCACCCTTGAGGAAGGGCGTCGAATGAAGGCGGCTGTCCGGCTATTGTTTTCAAGCTGCCAAATCCTTTGCCGTGTGCTGGCTGGCAGCTAATCAATCCGGCTGTATAAGGGTGCTGTGGAGACCTTAGAAGCTCATGTTTACTGCCCCGTTCACACAGTCTGCCTGCGTACATCACGGCTATCGAATCACAGGTTTGGGCCACAACTCCCAAGTCGTGGCTGATCAGGATCAGTGACAAGCCTCGTTCATCTCGCAAGTTCAGAAGCAGCCGCAGAATTTGTGCTTGGACAGTCACATCCAGTGCGGTAGTCGGTTCGTCGGCAATCAGTACTTTTGGATTGCAACCCAGGGCTACAGCGATCATTGCCCGTTGTCGCATGCCGCCTGAGAACTCATGGGGGTAGTGTTCTGCTCTAACTCGTGGGTCGGGGATACCGACCTGCCTCAGCAGGTCGATGGCCAGTGCGCGTGCCTCTCGTCTGGTTACTTCATAGTGCAGTTGAATACCTTCACTGATTTGTTCGCCGATGCGCATCAGTGGGTCGAGGTGACTAGTGGGGTTTTGGAACACCATGCCTAGCTGCCGGCCTCGCACTGCGCGTATCTCATCCTCGTTCAGTTGCAATAAGTTGGTATCGCCAAGTTTTACGGCTCGCCCCTGAACATGCAGGTTACGCGCTGGTAACAGGCGCATGAGGGCTCGACAGGCAAGGGTCTTGCCGCTACCGCTTTCGCCCACAAGGCCAAGTATTTCTCCTTCCGCGAGAGTGAATGAGAGGCGGTCCACCAAAGTGGTCTCACTCTCGGCTGAGCGTGCGATGACGCTAAGTTCGTCGACTTGCAAGAGAGGGGGCTTCACGAGCGCTCTCCTAGCATGTCGGCGATGCCGTCTGCGATAAGACTGAAGCCCATTGCCAAGGAAATGATCGCCAGCCCTGGAAAGGTACAGATCCACCAGGCTGAAGTAATAAAACTCTGGCCTTCGGCAATCATTGTTCCCCACTCAGCAGTAGGGGGTTGAACACCGAGGCCGAGATAACTGACGGCTGCGCCGTTGAGTAGGATCAGTACTGCGTCGGACATGAAAAACACAATGGAACTGAAAAGCGCATTGGGTAGCAGGTGTCGGAACAGGATTCTCATGTGGCTGAACCCCAGACTTTGCGCTGCCAGGACGAAGTCGCTTTTCTTGAGAACCAGAATTTGTGAGCGTGTCAGACGGGCGTAAGAAACCCATCCCACAAGTGCAATAGCAATGTAGAAACTGCCAAGTCCGGGACCTATCAGCATCATGATCGCCAGCATCAGCACAAGAAAGGGAAAGGCCAGGATGATATCGGTCGTGCGCATGCACAGGGTGTCGAAGTATCCGCCTATGTAGCCAGACAAAGCTCCTAACGAGGTGCCAATCAGAAACGGCAGGATGACTCCTAACAGTGATAACTGAAGATCTACCCGAGCTCCCCAGATGACTCGGGAGAGGATGTCGCGTCCGAAGTTATCAGTGCCGAACAGATGTACGAGGCTCGGGGCGTGCAAACGTGACTCGATATTGTGCTCAAGCGGGTCGAACGGTGCGGCCCACGGCGCAAGTATTGCCAGCAACAGCCAGACGCAAAGAATTCCCAATCCCAGGAGCAGATTCAGTTGGCCGCGATTGATCCTCAAGTGTTGCCTCTGATTGGCAATCGTAGTGATGCTGCTCATTGGAGTTTGACTCGTGGGTCGATGGCGACTGTCAGGATGTCGGCAAGGAAGTTCACCGCTACGGTTGAGCAGGCCAGCACCATCGTTACTCCCTGGACCACCATGTAATCGCGGGTGAATATTCCACGCACCAGCAGCTGGCCCACGCCTGGAATTGCGAACAGGCTTTCAATCACGACAGTACCGCTGATCAGCCAGCCTATGTTCACTGCTAACAGGTTCACGGTGGGGATCAGCGCGTTGGGCAAGACATGGCGACGAAAGATGACTCCCTCATCAAGACCTCGCGCTCGGGCTGCGGCGATATGCTCGGCTTGCATTTCATCAATCAGGCTTGCGCGCAGATTTCGAATCAGCAATGACGACAAGGCCAGAGCAACAGTCAAACAAGGGAGTACCAAGTGGTGCAGTTTTTCTAGCCAGGTTTGACCGTAACCGGATACCGGAAAAAGGCCCCATTGCACGCTGAACAATAGAATCAGCATGATTCCCAACCAGAATGCCGGCATGCCCAGACCCGCAGTGGTCAGCAGCCGGATTAATCGATCAGGCCAGCCGCCTTGATTGCGTGCTGCCCAAGTGGCCAGAGGCAGCGTAATCAATAACGCCAGCATTACGCTGCCCAAGACGAGTGCCAGCGTAGGCTCAATACGGGTGTTTATGAGTTTCAGCGTATCGACTTTGTACAGCAAGGATTGGCCGAGTTCGCCGTTGAAAAGATTCTTCAGAAAATAGAGGTACTGTTGCCATAGAGGTTGATCCAGACCGTACTGGGTTCTGATTTTTAGTAAGGCATCCGGGGTACTGCGGTTGCCCAGCAGAATTCGGGCAGGATCACCTGGAATCGAACGTACCATCACAAAAGTCATCAGGCTGATACCGAAGAGCACTGGTAGCAATTGCAAAGGGCGGGTCAGTACAAAGCGATATCGTCCGAGGCTCATGATTCAGCCCCGATAGTGTTGTGGATAGACGCTTGGTGTCTGGAAGAGCGTGGGCTGTTTTGTAGGCAGGGGGACTTTGTGGCCGGAGCTGGGAGGGGAGTCAACACGTTGAAGGCATAGGCCGCCTGATCTCGTCGCAGGGCCGTCGCCATTTCCTGCTGCATCACTAACATCCTGTCAGTTGCTACTTGATGAACAAACTTAATGAGGGCGCAGCGTCGCCGTAAGCTAGTAAATCTTATAGGTTCACTCTGGCTGTCCCTCGCCGAGGCGTGGCATTCTACTGATTGGTTGTCAAGAATGAAAACCATAAGGGAGCTGAAGGGATGCAGATCAAGCTGTCTGAATACAACGACTGTCTTTTATCTGGAAGGAATCTGGAGGCGCAGCTGGATGAAGCTATGCTGCTGGCTTCCAACCTGGGCTTCGATGCGTTGGTGTACGACTACAGCCCGGTACCATTTGATCATGAGGGTTTGCTGATTACGCCGGAGGTGCTTCTGCGTAAGACGCCTACAGAATGGCAAGAGCTCTGGTGTAGTGAAGGTTACTACCAGATTGATCCAGTTCAGCAAGTGGCACTCAATTCTATCTCGCCGTTCCTCTGGTCCTACCAGCCAGAGGCAGAGACGGTGCTGAAACAAGTAATCGGCTTACGTCATGCTCCGGTGGTGAGCTATCTGCAAAATGCTCAGATGGCTCATGGCGTTTCAGTCCCCATCCATCTCCCGAAAGGCGGTTTTGCTAGCCTGGCGGGATTACGTTCCGGTGGGACTCAGAGCGCACTCAAGGATATGCGTCATGTTCTCGGGGAGTTCAGTCTGATTGCCTATGCGCTGCAAGAGGCTGCCTATCCAGTACTTAGCAAGAAAGAGGGAAATCATTCATCGGCACCTTTGACTAAGCGTGAGCGTGAGTGCATGAAGTGGGCTGCAGAGGGTTTTACGGCTTTAGAAATCGCCGCACGATTGCACCGCTCTGTGGCGACCGTGACCCTCCATCTGAACTCTGCCATGCATAAATTGGGCGCCAGGAATCGGGTCCAGGCCGTCGCCCGTGCAGTTCATTACCGATTATTGGATAGCTGAGGTGATGTAAAACCTATTCTTTCTTCTAGTTACAGCCACTCCGTCTCGTCGATATTGTGTGCCATGTGTAATACAGGGAGTGGCACACAATGGACTCGAACAAGATAACACTCGAAAGCTATGCCTCCTTTGGTTCTTATAAAACCTGGTACCGCGTTACGGGCGATTTGCGCAACGGCAATACGCCATTGGTGATTCTGCATGGTGGTCCAGGTTGCACCTATGACTATGTAGACACCTTCAAGGATGTGGCAGCCAGTGGCCGTGCGGTCATTCACTATGATCAGATCGGCAATGGTTTTTCCACTCACCTGACAGACAAGCCATCTTCATTCTGGACGGTGGAGTTGTTTCTTGAAGAGCTCGACAACCTTCTGGATCACCTCGGTATCAGCGATAACTATGCGCTGTTGGGGCAATCCTGGGGTGGGATGCTGGCCAGTGAGCATGCGGTATTGCGCCCCGCAGGTTTGCGGGCGCTGATTATCGCCAACGCTCCTGCCGATATGCGTACGTGGGTCGCAGAGGCCAATCGCTTGCGTGAGGCCTTGCCTGAAGAGGTACAGCAAACTCTGCTACGGCATGAGCGGGCGGGGACAACGGACTCCGTAGAATATGCTGCAGCTTCGCGAGTCTTTTATGATCGTCATGTCTGTCGTATCAAGCCCTGGCCTGACGATGTTGCTCGGACCTTCGCCAAGGTTGACGCCAATCCCACGGTCTATCGCGCAATGAATGGCCCTAATGAGTTTCATATTATTGCCAGTCTCAAGGACTGGAGCATTGTTGAGCGTCTGCCGAGCGTAAATGTGCCAACGCTGCTGATCTCCGGGCGCTACGACGAAGCCACGCCCACAGTGGTCAAACCCTATCTGGAGAACATTCCTGACATTCGCTGGGCCTTGTTCGAGAACTCCAGCCACATGCCTCACGTCGAAGAGCGGGTCGCCTGCATGGGCACCGTGGTGAGCTTTCTCGACGAATGCCTGTAGTCGGCCCGCCTGCTCGGTTGCCCCGCTACATTGCGTAGCGGGGCGCATGGACACTCAGGGACTCAGTGCAGCTTCAAGCGTGGGTCGGTGCCCCGTCCGATCCGGCTGCCGAGCATCAGCATCGCCGTGCGGAAGACGCCGTACAGCGCCATCTGGTGCATGCGGTACAGCGAGATGTAGAACATCCGCGCCAGCCAGCCTTCGAGCATCACGCTGCCGGTGAGGTTACCCATTAGGTTGCCCACCGCCGAGAAGCGTGACAGCGAGATCAGCGAGCCGTAATCGGTGTACTTGTAGGTCGGCAGGGCCTTGCCTTCGATGCGCAGTTTCAGTGATTTGGCCAGCAACGACGCTTGCTGGTGCGCGGCCTGGGCCCTGGGCGGCACGTTGCGGTCGCTGCCAGGTTGCGGGCAGGCGGCGCAGTCACCGAAGGCGAAGATGTTTTCGTCGCGGGTGGTCTGCAGGGTGGGCAGGACCTGGAGCTGATTGATGCGGTTGGTTTCCAGGCCGTCGATGTCCTTGAGAAAGCCTGGCGCGCGAATGCCGGCCGCCCACACCTTGAGGCTGGCGGGAATGGTCTGGCCGTCGGCGGTGATCAGGCTCTCGGCGGTCACTTCGCTGACCGCGGCATTGGTCAGAACCTTGACCCCGAGTTTCTCCAGGGTCTTGTGCACCGGGCCGCTGATGCGCTCGGGCAGGGCCGGCAGCACCCGTGGTCCGGCTTCGATCAGGGTGATGTGCATGTTTTCCGGCTGGATACGATCCAGGCCATAGGCCGCCAGCTCATGGGCCGCGTTATGCAGTTCGGCGGCCAGTTCCACGCCGGTGGCTCCGGCGCCGACGATGGCCACGCTGATCTGTTCCACGGCATCGGTCTGCCCGGCATGGGCGCGCAGGTAGTGGTTGAGCAACTGCTGGTGGAAGCGTTCGGCCTGCTTGCGGGTGTCGAGGAACAGGCAGTGCTGGGCCGCGCCCTGGGTGCCGAAGTCGTTGGTGGTGCTGCCCACGGCAATCACCAGGGTGTCGTAGCCCAGTTCCCGGGCCGGCAGCAGTTCCACGCCGGCTTCGTCATAGGTCGCCGCCAGCTGGATTCTCTTGCGTTGACGATCGAGCCCGCTCATGCGCCCCAGCTGGAACTCGAAGTGGTTCCATTTGGCTTGAGCGACGTAGTTGAGTTCGTCTTCGGAGGAGTTCAGCGAGCCGGCGGCCACTTCGTGCAGCAGGGGTTTCCAGATATGGGTCAGGTTGGCGTCCACCAGCATCACACTGGCGGTGCCGCGCTTGCCCAGGGTCTTACCCAGGCGGGTCGCCAACTCCAGGCCGCCGGCGCCGCCGCCAACGATGACAATACGATGAGTCATGGGGATATCTCGCAAGGCTAAAAGAAATCGGTGCAGTCAACCGAGCGAGCGCGAAGCGGCTCATAGCGTCAGGTAACTGATAAAACGGCTCAACAGGCCGAGGGCGACAGTCACCGCAACCACCACCACAAGGAGCATCCACGGCCGGAAGGGCCGGCGCTCGACTTGGTGCTGGGGCAGTTGCAGATATTCTTCGACATGGCGTTGGTCGTCGGGGTTCAGGCGGCTGCTCATATAGGGCCTCGTCAGGTAGACGTCGCAACACAAGGGAATGTTACAGCGCGATGCAATCGGGCATGAGTCGAGCATAGCCGCTGCCGTGCAGGGATCGCTGACGAGGTCCCGGCGTTGGCAAGCAGGAGGCTTTTTTACCATTGCTGGGGGGCGTGCGCCATGCCCACGCATGGCGGATTGACGGCCGTTACAAACTGATGCCGACGTCGAAGAGGATGCTGCGGCCCAGATTGCTGCGCAGGAACTCCGGTGCATCGGGATGGGCGAACAGCACCCGGGCAAAGGTCGGCCCCACCAGGGACAGTGAACGCCAACCCTGGCGCAGGTATTCGGTGGGCGGCGGGAAGTGGCTGTTCAGATCCAGCACCTCACGTTTCAGGGCGGCGAAGGCGATGATATCCAGCTCACCGAGGTTCATCCCGCGTTCCTGGTAGTTGTGGGCCTTCTTGCGCAGGGTCGGTCCCAGGCGCAGCAACAGTTCGTTGGCCGGGATGCGTTTGGGCTTGGCTTCGCGCCGCACCAGTTGGCTCAGGGAAAACGCACTGCGCCGTCGCTGCAGTTCGTCGCGCCACTCGTCGTTGAGACGGCGGCCCTCATCGAGGACGAAGAACACCTCGAAGCTGGCATCGCGAAACAACACATCGGGCGGCTCTTGTCCGGCAGCGGTGAATTCGTCATTGCGATAGGGAATGTTCAGGCCTTGCAGCAGGCGCTGGCAGACCCAACGCTCACGCTCCCATTTGCGGGCATTGGACAAAAATGCGTTGGCTTGTTCGGCCTGGATGGTAAGCAGGCGCAAAAAATCTGAGTCATCCATGAGCTCAAGCTTAGCGCCCAAATATGACCTTTAGCAGCAGGCTCTCGGAAAAACCTTGGCCTGGGTCCGCAGACGCGCTTGCTGGAGCCCGGCCGAGGGCGGTGTAGACTGTTTGCCGTCCTCCCCCTCGATTTAGGAGCGTGCAGTGAAATCCTGGTCAATTCTGTTGCTGAGCCTGTTGCCTCTGTGGGCCCAGGCCCTGGAAATCGGTGAGCGTGTGGCTCCCTGGACCTTGCTGGATCAATACGATCAAGCCTACAGCCTCGATTCACAGGCGCGGATCCTGCTGGTGGCTCGCAGCATGGATGCGGCCAAGGTGGTGAACGGCGCGCTCAAGGACAAGCCCAAGGATTATCTGCAGGCGCGTCATGGGGTCTTTGTCGCGGATATCCAGCGCATGCCGGCGCTGATCGCCAAGATGTTCGCGGTGCCTGCCATGCGTGATTATCCCTACCGGGTGATGCTCGATCGGGAAGGGCGTGTGGCCTCGCGTTACCCCGCCGCCGAAGACAAGGTCCTGTGGCTGCAATTGCAGGATGGCCAACTGGTGTCCCGGCAAGAGTTCGCCACGGTCGAGCAATTGCAGGCGGCGCTGGAGAACGTCCAGCCATGATCAGCTCGGCGTTGCTGTCGCCGGAAAGCTTGAGCATCGGCTGGCTCCTGTATGTCCCGGTGCTGGCCTGGGCGGTGCTGCGGGCGCCGTGGGTCGAGCTGTTCACCGACAGCCGCCGCCAGCATCTGCTGTTCGGTACGGTGTTTGCCCTGTTTCTGCTGTGGCTGGTGCGTCGAGACTTTGACACCGGCGTGTCCTATCACTTCATCGGCATGACCGCGGTGACCCTGCTGCTGGATTGGCCGCTGGCGATCGTGGGGGGCTTGATCGCGCAACTGGGGCTGCTGGCCTTGGGCCGGCAGGATCTGGCGGCGTTGGGGGTCAATGGGGTCTTGCTGATCCTGCTGCCGGTGGCGGTTACCGAAGCCTGTGCCTGGCTGGTGGAGCGCGCCCAGCCGCGCAATCCCTTCGTCTATATCTTCTGTTCGGGCTTCTTCGCCGCGGCCTTGTCGGCGCTGCTGTGCCTGCTCTGCGCACTGGGCCTGTTGTGGTTCGACGAGCGTTTCGCCATGCCCGAGTGGCTGGAGGATTTCGTCGGTTACCTGTGGCTGATCATCTTTCCCGAGGCGTTCATCAACGGCATAGTGATCAGTGCCCTGGTGGTGTTTTGCCCGGAATGGCTGGAAACCTTCAATCGCACCCGCTACCTCTCGGCGCCCTGGAAAGACGAGGATCCGCGCTCTTGATCCATATCAACGCCACGCCTGGGGCCCCGCTGCATGCTCGGCAAAAATCCCAGGAGTGCGGTCATGAGTGTCTATCAGTGGGCCCGGCAGGAAGTGCGCGACAGTCTGCACAGCGCCCAGCAGGAAGGGTTTGAACCGGGCTTGAGCCTGCGGGCGCTGCTCAGCGCGGTGGTGCAGCAGAGCAAGAGCGTGCGCAGCATCGAGGATCTGGCGGACGAGTTGCAGTTCCTCGCGGAGAACCTCGACGACGATCAGGACTACAGTTTCATGCGGCCCTGACCGGCGGTTTGAGCGCTCAGTGCGCGCGGGGCGGCAGTTCTTCCGAGAACAGCTCGTCCTCGGCATCCGGGCTCACCGGGATCTTGTGTTCCTCGGCGGCCCAGGCCCCCAGATCAATCAGTTTGCAACGGTCGGAACAGAACGGCCGATGGGTGTTGGCTGGGGTCCATTCCACGGGGGCGCCACAGGTTGGGCATTCGACGGTCAGGGGTTGGCTCATGACTGGCCTCCACGCAAAGTTAGGTAAAAGTGATGCAGGCGCTCGACTTCGCTGCGCAACCAGGCCTGATCGCGGTCGTTGACCAGCACATCGTCGGCGTGACGCAGACGCTCCTCCCGGCTGGCCTGGGCCTGGAGAATCGCCCGGACCTGCTGTTCGCTGATCTGGTCGCGCTGCAAGGTGCGTTCGATCTGCAATGGTTGCGGCACATCGATCACCAGAATCCGTTGGGTCATCCGTGACTGGCCTGACTCGATCAGCAGTGGCGACACCAGAATCGCGTAGGGCGATTCGGCGCGGGCCAGATGCTTGACGATCTCCTCGGCGATCAGCGGATGCAGCAACGCTTCCAGCCAGCGTCGCTGTTCGGGGACTTCGAAGATCAACTTGCGCAGCGCCGCGCGATCCAGCTGGCCATCGGCCTGTAGCACGCCCTGGCCAAAGTGCCGGGCAATCTGTTCCAGGGCCGGGCGTCCGGGCTCCACCACCCAGCGCGCGGCGTGATCGGCATCGATCACGTGCACGCCCAGGTCGATGAAATGCTGGGCGGCGGCGCTTTTGCCGCTGCCGATGCCGCCGGTCAGGCCGAGTGTCCAGGGTGTGTTGGGGGAGCGAGTCATTGGAAGCCGACAGCCTGCAGATAGAAGTCGGTCATTTGACCACCCCAGAGCAAGGCAATCCAGCCGGCAATGGCCAGAAAGGGGCCAAAGGGGATCGGCGTCGAGGTTTTGGCCCGGTTCAGGCGCAGCATGAGGGTGCCGAGGATGGCGCCCACCAATGAGGAGAGAAGCAGGGTCAGCGGCAGCACCTGCCAGCCGCCCCAGGCCCCCAGCATCGCCAGCAGCTTGAAGTCGCCGTGCCCCATGCCGTCCTTGCCGGTCAGCAGCTTGAACAGCCAGAACACCGACCACAGGCTCAGGTAGCCGAGCACTGCCCCCCACAGGGCATCGCCCAGGCTGACCAGCAACCCGAAGCTGTTGGCGATCAGTCCCAGCCACAGCAACGGCAACACCAGCACATCGGGCAGCAACTGGTGATCGGCATCGATCAGGCTCATGGCGATCAAACCCCAACTGAGGATCAGCAGCAGGCCCGCCTGCCAGCCGAAACCGAAGTGCCAGGCAATGAAGGCCGAGATCAACCCGCAGGCCAGCTCGGTCAGCGGGTAGCGCGGGCTGATGGCGGCCTTGCAATGGTGGCAACGACCGCGCAGAAACAGATAACTGAGCAGGGGAATGTTTTCCCAGGGGCGGATTGGCTGTGCGCAATGCGGGCACTGGGAATGGGGCAGCAGCAGGTTATAGGGCGCACCCGCGGGCTCCGGTGGCAGCCCCAGCACTTCGCGGGCCTGGGCTCGCCAGTCGCGCTCGAGCATCTTCGGCAGGCGCCACACCAGCACATTGAGAAAGCTGCCGACCAGCAGCCCCAGGATCAGGGCGAGCGACACGAAAGCCAGGGGGTAGAGGGTCAGGACTTCAGTCAAGGACATGTTCAGATCGCTGTACCGAGTTGAAAGACAGGCAGGTACATGGCCACCACCAGGGCGCCGACGATACTGCCCAGGAGCACCATGATCAACGGTTCCATCAGGCGGGTCAGGCTATCCACCAGGTGGTCCACCTCGCTTTCATAGTAGGTCGCGACCTTTTCCAGCAAGTGCTCCAGGGTTCCGGACTCTTCACCGATGGCGGTCATCTGCACCGCCATGCCAGGGAAGACGCCGCTGGCGCGCATGGCAAAGTGCAGTTGCATGCCGCTGGCCACCTGTTGGCGAATGCGCTCCACCGCGTGCTTGAAGACCTGATTGCCGCTGGTTCCGGCCACCGAGTCCAGAGCCTGTACCAGGGGCACCCCGGCAGCGAAGGTGGTGGCCAGGGTCCGGGCATAGCGCGCCACGGCGGATTTTTGCAGCAGGGGGCCAGCCAGGGGCATGCGCAGCAGCCCCACATCCACCTTGTCCCGCAGGCGTGCCGAGCGTCGATAGGCCTGGATCAGGCAGACCCCCACCAGCAGGCTGGCGGCGAGCAAGAGTCCACCGTGGCGCTGGAGCAGGTGCGAGAGGTTGATCACCCATTGAGTGAGCGGCGGCAGCTCGGCGTCGAACCCGGCGAACAGGCTCTGGAACTGGGGAACCACCTTGAGCAACAGGATGCTGCTGACGATGACAGCCACTGCGATCACCGCCAGCGGATAGACCATGGCGTGTTGTATCCGGGCCTTGAGGTTTTCGCTCTTTTCCTTGTGGGTGGCGACACGCTCGAGCAGCGTGTCCAGGGCCCCGGCCTGTTCTCCGGCATCCACCAGGTTGCAGTACAGCGCATCAAAGTGGCGTGGATGGTGGCGCAGCGCGGTCGCCAGGCTGGCCCCGCCCTCGATGTCGCGCTTGAGGCTGGCCAGCAGTTGGCGCATCAGCGGCTGTTCAAAGCTTTCGGCGATGATGTCGAAGGACTGCAGCAGCGGCACACCCGCCTGCATCAATGTGGCCAGTTGGCGAGTGAACAGGGCGATCTCCCTGGCGCGGATCCGTTGCCCCAGTCGGGACCAGGCCCTTGGCTTGCGGCGCACCCGGGTCGGGGTTATGCCCTGCTTGCGCAACCGGGCCCTGATCAGTGCCGGGTTGGCAGCGCTGAGTTCGCCACGCATCACCTGGCCCTGGCCGTCAATGCCGTGCCAGAGATAGACACTGGTCGTGGGCGCTTTTACCGCCATGCTGCGATCCTTGGGCAGGGGAGGAGTGTGGTCGCCAGCGCCATCGAACGGCTGATCGATGATCCGCGACCGCGGATGAGGCCTTGGCACAAACGCCGTTGGGGCGTTCGGGCCGGCCGCACCTGTTCAAGCCTAGCTGCCGGGCACCTGCCGGACAGGGTCATGAGGTGACGAAATTTGTCAGTTTGTGCGACTTCTTGCGCTCAAGGCCAAGGGCTATCACCTCTGCAGGCCACGGATTCCCAGGGGCCGGACCCTGGCACAGGGAATGCTCTAGGTTTTGCTGACGACCCACAGAGCATTGTTGCCAGGAGGCAAATCCATGAAACATCAATCCGCTTTTACCCTTATCGAATTACTGGTGGTGGTGGCCATCATCGGCGTACTCGCCATGGTGGCGATGCCGCTGTACGGCCAGTATCAGGCCCGGGCCAAGGTGATTGCCGCGTTGGCCGAGATCTCGGCGCTCAAGGTGAATGTCGAGGACCTGCTGAACCAGGGAACCGATCCGACCCTGGCCTTGATTGGCGGCTCGGTCCAGACCTCCAACTGCCAGATAAGCACCGGTGGCACGGCGGCCTCCGGTGAGGGGAGCATTGGTTGCACCATCCTCAATGCTCCGGGAGCGGTGCTGAACAAGACTCTATTGCTGACCCGCTCGGCGGCTTCCGGATGGACCTGCAGCACCACGGTGGAGGCCGATTATGCGCCCAAGGGCTGCAGGGCTGAGGACGCTTGAAGCCTGACCTGGCGTTTCGGTGCTGGCCATTTGGATCGCCCCGGGGAAAAACCGCAACTTGCATGCAGATTGTTGGGCGGTCGTGCATTTTGCATGCTGCTGATTTTTTGGTTTTTCTATAAGTCATTGTTTTATAAGTAATAATTTTGTTGTCTAGACTTGGCACAGCACCTGCAATATCCCTGATAACCCTGCTGCCAGGACACGGAGCAGGCTTTCTAAAAGAACAGGAGTTATTCGTATGAAGAAGTTTGCTATCGCTGCTGCAACTGCTACCGCTCTGACCCTGACCATGGCTAACGCAGCTTTTGCGCAGACTACTCAAGGCACCCAGTCGCCCATGGTTGTGGCGGCCGGTGAAGTGACCAAGGCCAAGGAGGCTACCTCCGATACCTGGATCACCACCAAAGTGAAAAGCGATCTGGTTACCGAGAAAGGCATTCCTGGCACCGACATCAAGGTCGAAACCAACAAGGGCGTAGTGTCGCTGTCGTCCACTGTGGCGATCACCGAATCGCAGAAAGCCACTGCCGTGGCTATCACCAAGAAAATCAAAGGCGTCAAGGCGGTTTCCGCTGACGGTCTGAAAGCCGAGTAAGGCTCCAACTTCTCGCCTGGACAGGGAGAGGAAGCGGTAGACGCGTCCAATGACACATCTGCCGCTTCTTTCATGGGTTCATGCGGAAGATCACAAGGATGTGATCATTACAGGCCCCGACACTGCGTGTCGGGGCCTGTTCTATTGTGGGGTCTTGTTGCGGAATCGATGGCGTCGCGGGGCGAAGCTTATTCGCTGTCCAGATGCAGCGGCGTAACTACCTTGCCGTCGCTCTCGGCCTGGCCCAGGTTGGCGTCGATGAAGTACACGCGGTCGTCGGCCAACTGGCCCTTGTCCACCAGGAAGTCCTTGATGCTGCTGGCCCGTTCCTGGCCCAGTTGGCGCAGCAACACGTCGCTGCCGCTCCAGAACTTGATCAGGCCTTCACGCAGCTTGGCGCTGCGTTCGTCGCGGCTGAGCTGCGCCCATTCTGCCGGAGGCTGCTGTTTCAGGCGGGTACGGTAGATGCCTTCCAGCAACGGTGCCTTCTCGCCTTCGGGAACCTGCAGCAGGGACGCCTGGGCCGGAACCTTGTCGCCGCGCCGCTGGAGGATCTTGTAGTAGTTGTACTGATATTCCCGCTCCAGACGCTGTTCGGCGATCAATGGCCCATCGCTGCTCTGGGCGCTGGTGCCTTCGATTTCCAGGCGCAGGGTCGGACGTTCCTTGAGGGCCTTGGCCAGGGTGGTCAGGGCCGATTCCGACTCCTTGCTCAGTTCGCTGGAACCGGGGGCGAAGGCGACATTGCTCAGGTCTTCCGAACCGCCGCCGGAGATCAGGCCGCCGATGAACTTGAAGGGTGCTTCGGCCGCGCGCAGCACCAGATTGCGCAAGGTCTGCCAGACGATCGGCATGACGCTGAACTGCGGGTTGTTCAAGTCGCCGGAGATCGGCAATTCGATGGAAATCTTGCCGTCGGTGTCTTTGAGCAACGCCACCGCCAGACGGATCGGCAGGTCCACGGCATCCGGGCTGTCGACCTTCTCGCCTAACTGCAATTGCTCGACCACCAGCTTGTTCTCGGCCTTGAGTTGGCCCTTGGTGATCATGTAGTGCAGGTCGAGGTTGAGCCGGCCCTTGCGAATGCGGAAACCCGCGAACTTGCCGGAGTAGGGCGTCAGGGTGGTCAACTCCACCCGTTTGAAGCTGGTGGCGATATCCAGGGCGGCCATTGGATCGAACGGGTTGACGCTGCCCTTGATGGTCACCGGCGCGTAACGGTCGACCTTGCCCTTGACGTCGACTTCCGCCGGCTTGGCCTGGCGGCTGTCGATGGTGCCGACGTGCCCGTTGAGTTGCTGGACTGCGGTGGCGAAGTTCGGGGTCAGGCTCAGGTCGGCGAAGTTGGCCGAACCATCATTGATGGCGATTTCACCAATGTGAATGCCCAGCGGCTTGCTGGAGCTGGGGGCGGATTTACCCGAAGGCTTTGCGCCACCGCCGGCCGGTTGGGGAATCAGCAGGTCGTCGATATTGGTGGTGCGGTCATCGTTGATGATGAAGCGCGCATAGGGCTGCATCAGGTTGACCCGGCTGATGCTCAGGCTGTCACCGTGCTGATAGTTCAGGCCTTCGACCACCACTTGCTTCCACTTGACGAAGTCGCGGGTCTTGAGGGTGTCCAGGGTGTGCAACTGATCCACTTCGGCGCGGCCGGTGATGCTGAAAGCCAGCGGCTCGACCTTCTTCAGGTCCACGGCCAGGTCGCTGCCGAGCATGCCGCTGCGCAGTTCCAGGCGAATGAAGGGGCTGATGTAGGACTGGGCGACCCGCAGGTCGATGTCCTTGGTCTGCACCTTGAGCTTGGCGGTGATGGGGTTGAGATTGACCTCGCCACTGGCGCTGACCTTGCCTTGCTTGCCCAGGCCGGTATCGAGCTTGAGGGTGAAAGGCGATTGGTTGAGGCTGTCGAAGTTCTTCAGGTCGAGGTTCAGCGGGCCCACATCCAGGGCCACGGCCGGCTTGGCCTTGCGGTCGGCCAGGTGCACCTGGTAATTGCGCAGCTCCACGTCCTTGAGCAGCACCTGCCAGGGCTTGCTGGGTGTGGCAGGCGCCTTGGGGGAATCGGCGGCGGCCGGTTGTGGCTTGGGGGCCGGCTTGGCGGGTTGGCTGGCAAACAGTTTCTGCCAGTCGAGCTGGCCATCGGCTTCAAGGGCGGCCCAGGTTTCCAGCTTCTGGCTGCGGATCTTGCCGACGATCACCTGCTGCTTGGCCAGATCCACGGTGGTTTCGCTGACGTCCAGACGCTCCAGTCGCGCCAACGGCCGGCCGTCCGGTGCCTTGATGGCGAAGGGCGCGACGCTGATGGAGGTGTTGTCCAGCAGCAGCTTGGTTTCCTTGGCCAGGCTGAATGTGTAGTGGGTGCTGAGGTTGACCACGCCGTCTTCCAGCACCAGTGGCAGTGCATCGCGTACGTAGGGCCACCAGGCTTTCATCTTGCCGTCGCTGACTTTCAAGGTGCCTTCGGAGGTCAGCGGGATGACGCTGAAGTTGCCGCTCCAGTCGATCTGTCCGCCTTCGGGGCCGGTGGCCACCAGGGTCATGTCGGCGCTGTCGTCCGGCAGGGTGCTGAGGTTCTTCAGTTCGAAATCGAGCTTGTTGTAGATGAACTCGATGGGCTCGCTGGGGCGCAGGTCCCGAAAGTGCAGGTAGCCGCCGGCCAGCTTGATGCGCTCGATGCGCAGCGGAAAGGGTTTGGCGTTGGGATCGCTCGGGGTCGGCTCGCTGGCGGGCAGTTTGAACAGCGCCAGGAGGTTGAGCTTGCCGTCCTTGTCGAAGAGGATTTCGGTCTTGGGCTGGTCCAGTTCGACATCCGCCAGATGCAGTGCGCGGGTCCACAGACTGTCCAGTTGCAGGTTGGCGTAGAGGCGTTCGAAGGCCACCTGCTCCTTGCCTGGCTCCCCGATGTTCAGGCCCCAGACGGTCAGCTCCAGGCTGAAGGGGTTGAGTTCGATGCGTTGGATATGGGCCGGGGTCGTGGCGTAATTGGCCAATTGCTGATTGGCCACCCGCAAGGCAATGCCCGGCAGAATCAGAAAGCCCAGCAGACTGTAAAGGGCGAGAGCGGTCAACAAGGCGCAAAGAGCGCGAATCAATCCTTTGGTCATGCGAGGCTTCATCTATCTGAATCGGAAGTGCCTTGGAGTATGGCACGCGTTTACGGTTCCGAAACCACTCCGGTCTTCAGGAATATTCAGATTTGCTGCGCTCGATCAAAGTTGCAGGATCAGGGTTTTCAACGGCGGCTGGCCGTCATGGGAAGGGAAGTCCGCGGCCGGTGTCAGGACCTGGCAATCGCGCACCGGGCGCCCGGCTTTTTCGGCACAGCGCAACACTTGCTCGCGCCATTGCGGCATTGGCACCTTGGCCAGGTTGTTACAGCAGATCAACACGCCGTCTTCGGCCGTGGCCAAAAGCGCCGGCTTCAGCAGGCTCTGGTAGTCGCGCAGCAGGTCGACGGTGCCGAACGCACTCTTGGCCCAGGCCGGCGGGTCCAGCAGCACCAGGTCGTATTGGCGCTGCTCAAGGCGTGGGTAGCTGGGCAGTTTCTGCCCGCGTCGCTGAGTGATGGGCAGGCCTGCCAACTGGCGGATCGCCGGGAAGTAGTCCGACTGCACGAACTGCATGCCGGGCAGGTGCGGGTTGAGCTGGCCGTTCTCCCGACCGACCGCCAGGTTGCCTTCGGCGAAGTCCAGGTTGCACACCTCCCGGGCACCACCGGCGGCGGCACTGAGGCCGACGCCGCAGGTATAGGCAAACAGATTGAGCACGCTCTTTCCGGCGCTGTGCTGCTTGACCCAACCGCGGGCGTTGCGCAGATCGAGAAACAGCAACGGGTCTTGCCCGGCGTGGCGACCACGGACCCGGTACTTGAGCCCCCACTCGTGTCCGATCAGGTCTTCCAGGGCTGGCTCTTCGGCGCGGTACACGCTGTCTTCGCGATCGATGCGCGAATTGCCTCGGGAGCGGTCGTTGTAGACCAGCAGGGTCGACAGGTTCAGCTGCTGATTGATGGTGTCGTGCAATTGCAGCAGGTCGTCGCGTTCCAGCGTCTGGTGAAAGCTTTGCACCAGCAGTTGCGGACCGTAGCGGTCGATGGCCAGGCCCGCCGCGCCCTCCTGGCTGCCATGGAACAGACGGTAGCAGTCGGTGCCTTGCTGATGCAGCTCGGCGAGCAGTTCCTGGCGGTGAGCGAGGGCGGCGCGCAGCGCCTGATTCAAGGAAGACATGCAGGGCGCCTTGGAGGAGAGGAGTAAGGCGCCGCAGTCTACCAGCGTCCCGCCTGCTGGAGGAGCCGGCTTGCCGGCAAAAGCGATATCACGGACACCTGCGCCTTAGGAGCCAGCGCGCTGGCAAGCCAACTCCTGCGCCAGTCTGCCGCGCACAAGCCCGGGGACCGGCCAATCGCAAACCGGCCCGTCGGGTTGTGTTTGAGAGTTGGCGTTTTACAGGCCCATGCGCCGTTTTGCCCGGTGCACCGAACTGTCGCGTACCGCCCAGCGCAGCATCGGCGTACTGCGTTTGACACTGGCGCGAATCAACTGGCGCTGCAGTGGCGTCTGATTGACCTTGAGCATGACGCTGGCCCAGTCCGGCAACAGATCGATACCCGCCTGCATCATCAGTGCGCCAAAGGGCTTGGCCAGTCGGCTGGGGGCGGGAGCGGCCTGGAGCAGACGCAGCACTTCGCGGCTGCGCTCGTCGCACAGCAGCTGTGGACGCATGGCTTGCAGGTAGTCGGCGACTGCCCGCCGCGAGCGCGGTACGTCCCGGGCCCCGAGGCGCTCGGCGATCAGGGCGATCTCGTCGTAATAGCGATCCTGGTCGGCCCCAGACAGGCGAGGGTTGAGGTAGCGCAGGTGAGCGGCGAGAAAACTGCTGACTTCCGCCACATGCACCCAGGTCAGCAGATCCGGATCGCTGGCGGCGTAAGGGCGGCCATCCGGAGCGGTGCCGACGATGTGCAAATGAATGCGGCGCACTTTGTCGATCAGCCACTCGGCGTCCTGACGGGAGCCGAAGGTAGTGCCGGAAATGAACTGCCCGGTGCGGCGCAAGCGACCAATCATGTCCTGGCGAAAATTGGAGTGGTCCCAGACACCGGCCAGGGCCAGGGGATGCAGGGCTTGCAACAGCAGGGCGCTGATGCCGCCGATCAGCATGCTGCTGAAGTCGGCGTGGACCTGCCAACTGACCGATTCCGGCCCGAACAGACCGGGGTCGCCCTTGGGGTTTTCCAGATCGAGTTGGCCCAGCGAGAGGCCGGACAGGCTCATGACCTGGCTTTCGATACGGCTGCGAATGAATTCCATGACAGCTCGGTGTGGAGAGTGAAAAAAGGCGCGGCCGGGGCCGCGCCGGTGTCAAGCGTTCAGGCGCTTGTCGATCAGGCCTTGCACCACGCTGGGGTCGGCCAGGGTCGAAGTGTCGCCCAGGGTGTCCAGCTCGTTGCAGGCGATCTTGCGCAGGATACGCCGCATGATCTTGCCCGAGCGAGTTTTCGGCAGGGCCGGGGCCCACTGGATCAGCTCCGGCTTGGCAAAGCTGCCGATCTCGCGGCTGACCAGGGCCAGTAGTTCCTTCTTCAATTCCTCGCTGGGTTCGACACCCTGCATGGGCGTGACGAAGGCATAGATCCCCTGGCCCTTGAGGTCGTGGGGGTAACCGACCACGGCGGCCTCGGCGATGCTGTCGTGGAGCACCAGGGCGCTTTCCACTTCGGCGGTGCCGATGCGGTGCCCGGAGACGTTGATCACGTCGTCGATGCGTCCGGTGATCCAGTAGCTGCCTTCCTCGTCGCGCCGGGCACCGTCGCCGGTGAAGTAGTAGCCGGGGTAAGGTGCGAAGTAGGTTTCGACCATGCGCTTGGGATCGCCGTAGACGCCGCGGATCTGTGCCGGCCAGCTGGCCTTGATCGCCAGGATGCCGCTACCGACGCCCTGTATTTCCTTGCCCTGGTCGTCCAGCAGCACCGGTTGCACGCCGAACATCGGGGTCGAGGCACAGCCGGGTTTGACCTGCCGGGCGCTGACCAGGGGGCTGAGCATGATGCCGCCGGTTTCGGTCTGCCACCAGGTATCGACAATCGGGCAGCGCTGCTCGCCCACGACATTGAAGTACCACTCCCAGGCTTCCGGGTTGATCGGCTCGCCGACGCTGCCCAGGAGCCGCAGGCTGCTGCGGGAAGTGCGCTGCACCGGGTCGCTGCCTTCGCGCATCAGAGCCCGCAAGGCAGTAGGCGCGGTGTAGAAGATGTTCACCTGGTGCTTGTCCACCACTTCCCAGAAGCGCGAGGTGCTCGGGTAGTTGGGCACGCCTTCGAAGATCAGCGTGGTCGCGCCGTTGGCCAGAGGGCCATAGAGAATGTAGCTGTGGCCGGTGACCCAGCCGACGTCGGCGGTGCACCAGAAAACCTCGCCGTCGCGGTAGTCCAGCACGTATTTGAAGGTCATGGCCGCCTGCAGCAGATAGCCGCCCGTGGTGTGCAGCACGCCCTTGGGTTTGCCGGTGCTGCCCGAGGTGTAGAGGATGAACAGCGGGTCTTCGGCATCCATCGGCTCAGGCGCGCACTGGTCGCTGGCCGCGGCCATGGCCTGCTGGTAGTGAATGTCGCGGCCTTCTACCCAGTTCACCGCGCTGCCGGTCCGTTCGACCACCAGCACGCTGCTGACATCGGGGCAACTGAGCAGGGCCTTGTCGACGTTGTTCTTCAGCGGGATCAATTTGCCGCCGCGCACGCCTTCATCGGCGGTGATCACCGTGCGGCAGTCGGCGTTGAGAATCCGGTCGCGCAGAGCCTCCGGGGAGAAGCCGCCGAACACCACCGAATGCACGGCGCCGATGCGGGTGCAGGCGAGCATGGCGTAGGCCACTTCGGGAATCATCGGCATGTAGATGCACACCCGGTCGCCTTTCTTCACGCCGCGGCTTTTCAGCACGTTGGCCAGGCGGCAGACGTGCTCGTGAAGTTCTTTGTAGGTGATGCGTTGCGAGTCGGCGGGGTTATCGCCTTCCCAGATGATGGCCGCCTGATCGCCGCGTTTTTCCAGATGACGATCGATGCAGTTGTAGCTGACGTTGAGCTGGCCGCCGCTGAACCAGCTGGCTTCGCCGGTGCGCATGTCATGGCTGTGCACGCTGTCCCACGGGCTGCTCCAGTGCAGGAAGCGCTTGGCCTGCTCGGCCCAGAATTGGTCCGGCTGCTCTATGGATTGACGGTAGAGGTGCTGGTAGTCGTCCTGACTCATTTGTGCCGCCCGGCGGACGGCATCGGCTTTGGGAAAAGTGCTGATATCGAACATGACGGTTCCTTATTCTTGTTTTGCGACAAGTCATAAGGGTGCGCACAAGTGCCAGGAAGGTTCAAGAGCCAGGGCCGGGGCCCGGACAGGAGCCGGACTGGCCGGCTCCTGGGAAGGCAAGGTCGATCAGCCGCGGTGACGGCCGCGGAAGTAGTTGATCAGGCCTTGGGTCGATGCGTCGTCGGCCAGGGTTTCATCGCTGCCAACCAGGCGGTTGTAGACGCCTTTGCCCAGCTCCTTGCCGAGTTCCACGCCCCACTGGTCGAAGGCGTTGATGCCCCAGACCACGCTTTGCACGAAGACCTTGTGTTCGTACAGCGCCACCAGGGCGCCCAGGCGCCGTGGGCTGATGCGCTCCACCACCAGGGTGTTGCTCGGGCGGTTGCCGGGGATGACTTTGTGCGGCGCCAGCCTGGCCACGTCGGCTTCGCTCAGGCCTTTCTCGCGCAATTCGTTCTCGGCTTCGGCGCGGGTCTTGCCCAGCATCAGCGCCTGGCTCTGGGACAGGCAGTTGGCGTACAGCCATTGATGGTGGTCGGCCACCGGGTTGAAGCTGACGATCGGCACGATGAAGTCGGCCGGAATCAGCTGGGTGCCCTGGTGCAGCAACTGGTGATAGGCGTGCTGACCGTTGCAACCCACGCCGCCCCAGATCACCGGGCCAGTGTCAGTGGCGACCGGCGTGCCGTCCTGGCGCACGCTCTTGCCGTTGGATTCCATGTCCAACTGCTGCAAGTGCTTGGTGATGTTGCGCAGGTAGTGGTCGTAAGGCAGGATCGCGTGGCTTTGCGCGCCCCAGAAGTTGCCGTACCACACGCCCAGCAGAGCCAGCAGCACCGGCATGTTCTGCTCGAACGGCGCGCTCTGGAAGTGCTGGTCCATGGTGTAGGCGCCGGACAGCAGTTCCTTGAAGTTGGACATGCCGATGGCCAGGGCAATCGGCAGGCCGATGGCGGACCACAGCGAGTAGCGCCCGCCGACCCAGTCCCACATCGGGAAGATGTTTTCTTCGCGAATGCCGAAGGCCACCGCAGCGGCATTGTTGCTCGACACGGCGATGAAGTGGCGATGCAGTTCGGCTTCGGAACCGCCTTGCGCCAGATACCAGGCCCGTGCCGCCTGGGCGTTCTTCAGGGTTTCGAGGGTATTGAACGACTTGGAAGACACGATGAACAGCGTGGTTTCCGCGCGGATCTTCGCCGAAAGCTCATGGAACTCACTGCCGTCGATGTTCGCCAGGTAGTGGCAACGCACGCCTTTCTGGGCGTAGGACAGCAGGGCTTCGGAAACCAGTTCCGGGCCGAGGAAGGAACCGCCGATGCCGATATTCACCACGTCGGTGATGGGCTTTTCGGTGTAGCCGCGCCACAGGCCGTCGTGGATACGCCCGACCAGCTCGGTGATCTGGTTCAGGACCTTGTGCACTTCCGGCATCACGTTGACGCCGTTCACCGACAGTTTGTCGCCAACCGGGCGACGCAGCGCGGTGTGCAGGGCCGGGCGGCCTTCGGAGGAGTTGA
This sequence comes from Pseudomonas protegens, assembly GCF_013407925.2. Classification (NCBI taxonomy): domain Bacteria; kingdom Pseudomonadati; phylum Pseudomonadota; class Gammaproteobacteria; order Pseudomonadales; family Pseudomonadaceae; genus Pseudomonas; species Pseudomonas protegens. Next base: position 4,335,092 of record NZ_CP060201.1, read on the forward strand.
CCAGTTCGCCGGTGAGCATGGACTTGATGGCATCGGCCAGGCCGACTTCCTTGGCCAGGTTCACCAACAGGTCGCGGGTCTGGCTGGTGATCAGGTTCTTCGAGTAATCGAGAAACAGTCCGCAGCTGCTCAGGGTGAATTGGCTGAAGCGCTGTGGATCGGCATTGAACGCCTCGCGCATGCTGAAATCCTGCATGGCTTGGCGGTGGTCTTTCAACGCTTGCCAGGCGGGCAGAGCGGTAACGTCATGAGGAGTGCGGTAGTACGCCATCGCTGCGGTTTTCCTTTTGCTTGAACTGCCTTTTGGACACTGAAAAGCCTGGAACGTCCTGCGTGGTCCCAAGGACCTCGTTCGCTCAGCCCTGTGCTGATTCGATTAATCACCCAGGGCGATAACAGTAACCCCGGCGTGCTGTTCTGTCTTGGCTTTGTCCGACTTGTGGCCGGTACTATTTTGTACGAGCGCAGCCAATCAGGGCGGCAAAGGGGCTTTCAGTGGGAATAATAGGGGGTGAATCGGCTGGTCTGGGTCGGGAGCCCGGTTCTGGCAAGGTCCCGTGCATTCCCGGGGGGCCATATGCAACCTGTGCGGTTGAGGCTTGGGCCGCTCGGTTTCACCTTGGGCAAGATGGCATGCATGGACGTTCCTCGGTCGGGTCCTCGAACGGGGCTTGCAGTATGGCTGCAGGCCCCAGCCGGCGGCAGTTTGCCCGAAGGTTGGGGTTCGGGCAATCAGGGGCTTATGCCGGTGTATCGAGGTCCAGATGCAGGTTGTCGATCAGGCGAGTGGAGCCCAGGTACGCCGCGACCAGAATCACCAGATCACGGTCTTCGTCGGTGGCGGGACGCAGGTTTTTCGCATGACGGATTTCCAGGTAGTCCCGGCGCAGACCGGCGGCTTCCAGTTGCTGCTGTTGTTCGGCCAGCAGCTTCGGATAGTCGCGTTCGCCGCCGCGGATGGCCTGGGCGATCTGGTTCAGGCTCCGGTACAGCGCCGGGGCGATGGCACGCTGTTCTGGGCTCAGGTAACCGTTGCGCGAGGACAGGGCCAGGCCGTCGTCGGCGCGCACGGTCGGCTCGCCGATGATCTGGATCGGCATGTTCAGGTCATGCACCAGGGCGCGAATGACCGCCAGTTGCTGGTAGTCCTTCTGGCCGAATACCGCCAGATCGGGCTGGACCATGTTGAACAGCTTGCTGACCACCGTGGCCACGCCCTCGAAATGCCCGGGACGGCTGGCACCGCACAAGCCTTCGGAGAGTTGTGGCACGCTGACCCGGGTCTGTCCGGCCATGCCGTCGGGGTACATTTCTTCGACGCTGGGTGCGAACAGCAGATGGCAGCCGGCTTCGAGCAGTTTTTCCTGATCGGCGGCCAGGGTCCGCGGGTACTTGTCCAGGTCTTCGCCGGCGCCGAATTGCAGCGGGTTGACGAAGATGCTGGCCACCACGAAATCCACGCGCTGAGCGGCCTTGGTCACCAGCGCGGCGTGGCCGCTGTGCAGGTTGCCCATGGTGGGCACGAAACCGATCCGCTTGCCTTCGTTGCGCGCGCGCGCGACCGCGGCGCGCAATTCGCGCACGGTTTTAACTGTATTCATGCAGAGAACCCGTGTTCGGCGCCTGGGAAGGTAACGGCTTTGACTTCTGTGACGTAGGCACTCAAGGCCGCCTGGATGCTGTCTTTACCAGCCATGAAGTTTTTCACGAACTTGGGCGAGCGGCCGCTGAGGGACAGGCCCAGCATGTCGTGGAGCACCAACACCTGGCCGTCGGTGGCGCTGCCGGCACCGATACCGATCACCGGGATTTTCACTGCCTGGGTAATTTCCGTCGCCAGCTCACTGGGCACGCATTCCAGCAGCAACATGGCCGCACCGGCCTGTTCCAGGGCGATGGCATCGGCACGCATCTGCCGCGCCTGGCTCTCGTTGCGCCCCTGGACCTTGTAGCCGCCCAGGACATTCACTGTCTGTGGCGTCAGCCCCATGTGCACGCACACCGGAACGCCGCGTTCGTTCAGCAGGCGAACCGATTCGGCCAGCCAGGCCGCGCCTTCGATCTTGACCATGTGCGCGCCCGCCTGCATCAGCTGAGCGGAACTGCTCAGCGCTTGTTCGGGGGTAGCGTAGGACATGAACGGCAGGTCGGCGAGGATCAGTGCCCCGTTGTTGCCGCGTTTGACCGCTGCGACGTGGTAGGCCATGTCGGCGTTGCTGACGGGCAGGGTGCTGTCGTGCCCTTGCAAGACCATGCCCAGGGAGTCGCCTACCAGCAGGACTTCGACACCGGCCTCACAGCAGGTGTGGGCGAAGGTCGCGTCATAGCAGGTCAGCATGGTGATTTTTTCACCTTTCTGCTTGAGGCTTTGCAGGGTGGTCAGAGTGATGTCTGGCATGAAAAGGGGTCCTCATTTCAGGCGCTTTGGAAACTACTGCGAGTAACGCGCGTGATTCTTCGTTATTCAGGCGCACGGTCTTTTGTCGTGCTTATACAGCCTGGTTCCAAGCGATTTGAAAGTGCTGCCAGGACTCGTCGTGGCGCTGTTGCGCACATCATTCTGTGCCCAGAAGGTGCTCTGTACCAGCGGGTGCCGCCGCCGTTGCACAAGCGCCTTGGCCTAACGTTTCCTGGGGTCGCCGCGAACAAGCCTCGCTTGAATTGCGCCCTTTAACGCCGGGATGGCGGCAACGGGACGCCTATAGTCGTGATGAGGACTCGGGAAGTCAATTAGATGTGTTACCGCCTTGTTACGCCGGGAGTGTTACCGCCGTTACTGATCCGTTTCAGCGATCAGCCCAGGCGTTCCAGGCCGACAAATGGGCAGGCATCGAGCAGCGCCTTGAGGGTGCGCCCGTCGGCCAGTTGCAACTCGGCAGGGGCCAGTTCCGCCAGGGGATAGAGGACAAAGGGGCGGGCGTGCATGTGGTAATGCGGCACCTTGAGACGGGGTTCGTCGATCAGGCGGTCACCGAACAGGAGGATGTCCAGGTCCAGGGTGCGCGGGCCCCAGCGCTCGTTGCGCTCGCGCCCCTGCTGGTTTTCGATCGCCTGCAGGGCATCGAGCAGCGCCAGGGGCTCCAGGTGGCTGTCCAGTGCCGCCACGGCATTGGTGTAGCGCGGCTGGCCGGGAAGCAGGGAGTCGCTTTGATAGAGGGCCGAGACGCCGTGCAGCTGGCTGGCTGGCAACTGCGCCAGGGCCTCGATGGCGCTGCGCAGTTGAGCTTCAGGGGCAGCCAGGTTGCTGCCCATACCGATGTAGATACGTTCCATCCACTATTCGCCCGAAGCGTTGGAACCGCCGGCACGCTTGCGCTTGGCGCCGCTGCTGCGCCGGCGTTTGCGCGGGGCGCCACTGGCATCTTCCTTGCCGCTCAGCTCGCGGATCATGTCGCGACGTTCGGCATCGTTGGCGTCCTGGTAATCGGTCCACCATTCACCCAGGCCATCGGTCTGCTCACCGGCGCTTTCCCGCAGCAGCAGGAAGTCGTAGCCGGCACGGAAACGCGGGTTATCCAGCAGCAGGTCGGCACGCTTGCCGCTGCGGCGTGGCAAGCGCTCTTGCATGTCCCAGATCTCGCGGATCGGCATGGTGAAGCGCTTGGGAATGGCGATGCGCTGGCACTGTTCGGCGATCAGCTCGTGAGCCGCTTCCTGCATGGCCGGGATCGGCGGCATGCCGCGTTCCTGCAGGCGCAGCACTCGGGCCGGGAGGGCAGGCCAGAGCAGGGCGGCGAACAGGAAGGCCGGGGTCACCGGCTTGTTCTGCTTGATCCGCAAGTCGGTGTTGATCAGGGCTTCGCTGATCAGCGTGTGGGTGTAGGTCGGGTTGTATTCCAGGGCTTCGGCGCTGGCCGGGAACAGCGGATCGAACAGTTGCAGGTCCACCAGCATTTCGAAGGTGTCGGCAGCGTAGCCGGAGAGGAACAGCTTGAGCACTTCCTCGAACAGGCGCGCCGAGGGGATCTCCCGCAGCATGGGGGCCAGTTCACGGATCGGCGTGGCGGTGTGCTTTTCGATACCGAAGTTCAGTTTTGCTGCGAAGCGCACGGCCCGCAGCATCCGCACCGGGTCTTCCTGATAGCGCTGGCGGGGATCGCCAATCAGGCGGATCAGGTTGTTGCGAATGTCGTGTACGCCATTGGCGTAGTCGAGGATGCGTTCGCTGACCGGATCGTAGTACAGGGCGTTGATGGTGAAGTCACGGCGCTGCGCATCTTCTTCCAGGGTGCCGTAGACGTTGTCCCGCAGGATTCGCCCGCTTTCGTTGCGCGAGGATTGGTTGCTGTCCTCATCGTCATCGTTTTGCGGGTGGTTGGCGCGGAAGGTCGCGACCTCGATGATTTCGCGACCGAAGTGAATGTGCACCAGCTTGAAACGACGGCCAATGATCCGCGCGTTACGAAACTCGGCCTTGACCTGTTCCGGTGTGGCGCTGGTGGCGACGTCGAAATCCTTGGGGGTGATGTTGAGCAGCATGTCGCGCACGCAACCACCCACCAGGTAAGCCTGGTAGCCGGCGTTCTGCAGGCGCTCGACGATATTCACCGCATACCGGCTGAACTGGGCGCGTTGCAGCGAATGTTGGCTGCTATTGAGCACTTCAGGGGTGCTGCGTTGGTGTTGCGTACGACGCAAGGGAGAACGGAATGACTGGAACAGCTTCTTCAGCATGGGATGCACTGTTTGAAGGAATGTTCGGCCAAAACGAAGAATGACCGCATGATGGGCCGGGATTCTAGCATTTAGTCGAAGGATGGTGTAGGAAGCTGCCGCGACTTGTGTCGGCCTGCGCAAAACCGCGAGTTGCTGGGGCTGCGTGGGTGTTGTCGGGGGAAAATACGAATGGCGCAAACCACAAGGGGAGCCGAAGCTCCCCCAGAATAGTTGCGTGCTCTATTTTTATTATTGGTTTTGGGCTTCTTGTTTTTGTTGATCGCCCTTGTCACCTGGTTTACCCAGTGTGACGCTCCCAATCGGGAGCCAAGAGCAAACGGATTGCTTTGATCGCTGAGTTGCAATGACCTTTCGATCCAACCAGTTCAGGCTCTGCCTTAGGGCAGTTTTTGTTGTTCTCGGCCTGGTTGCGGGGCAAGCCCCAAATACAACGCCTCTCCAAAAGAATCAGTTAGCTGCGCCTCCGCCGTGTTGTTTTTATTGTGCGTGAGTCGATTCGTCTTATTTTTATTGTCTTGTGCATTGCTTGTTATTGTTCTTGTACCAAACATATAGCAGGTGCCGTGCCAACTTTTACGATCCCCAGTAAAACAAGGGGTTAGGCGCCTATGGCACTGTTATTCAGACGAAAAAAAACCGGGGCTTCGTTACCTTTAGCCCCGGCTTTTGTTACGTCTGATGGTGTGGGTAACAGTTTTTTTCATTTTGTCGAATGTCACCCGCACATTCGACAGCCTCGGTTCAGCTTTCGCTGGCGACCCCGCTCTTGCGGCGCGGGATGCCCAGACGCTGGCGCCGCTCCCACAGGCATTTGCGGCTGACGCCAAGCTTGCGTGCCAGCTCGGTCTCGGTCATGTGGTCCTGGTGCTCAAGCACGAAGTGCTGGAAGTAGTCTTCCAGGGACAGGTCTTCTGTGGGTTCGTGGCTGGTGTTACCCGGCTGTGGCGCCAGGCCGACGAAGTCGTCGTCTTCCAGGTCGCTCAGTTCGATATCGATGCCCAGCAGGTCCGCGGAAATCTCCGGGCTTTCGCACAAGATCACCGCTCGTTCGACCGCGTTCTCCAGCTCACGCACGTTCCCCGGCCAGGAGTAATGACGGATCGCCTGTTCGGCGTCGGCGGCGAATCTCAGGTCCGAACGACCGATGCGGGCACTCTGTCGGGCCAGGAAGGCGTTGGCAATTTCATTGACGTCGGCACCTCGCTCGCGCAGGGCTGGCAGTTTCAAGGCAATCACGTGCAGGCGGTAGTAGAGGTCTTCACGGAACTGGCCGATTTTCGACAGGCTCTTGAGGTCGCGGTGAGTCGCCGCTATCAGGCGCACGTCGACTTTTTGCGACTGCACCGAACCGACACGGCGGATCTCGCCTTCCTGCAGCACGCGCAGCAGGCGGGCCTGGGCTTCCAGCGGCAGTTCGCCAATTTCGTCAAGGAAGAGTGTGCCGCCGTCCGCCGCTTCCACCAGGCCGGCACGACCGGCACTGGCGCCGGTGAATGCACCTTTCTCGTGGCCGAACAGCTCGGATTCGATCAGGGTTTCCGGAATGGCGGCGCAGTTCACCGAGATCATCGGCGCCTTGGCGCGCTTGGACAGGTTGTGCAGCGCCCGGGCCACCAGCTCTTTACCAGTGCCGGATTCGCCCTGGATCAGGACATTGGAGTCCGTCGGCGCGACCTTGCGAATCTTGCTGTACATGTCCTGCATCGGCGGGCAGGAGCCGATGATGCCGATTTCCCCGTTGCTGTTGCCGGCCACGGCCTTGTCTGCCGTCGCCCCGGCCTTGCCCGCCGGGCGATCTGGCGCGGCGTTCTCGGCGCTTTGCCGATCCCGAAGGATCCGCGCCACGGCCTGGAGCATCTCATCGTGGTCGAAAGGCTTGGCGATGTAGTCCACCGCGCCCATTTTCATCGAGTCCACGGCTGAGCGCAGGCTGGCGTAGCTGGTCATGATCAGCACCGGAGTACCCTGGCCGAGCTTGATCAGTTCGGTGCCTGGAGCACCCGGCAGGCGCAGGTCACTGACGATCAGATCGAACGTGGGGATGCTGAAGCGTTCCTGGGCTTCCTGCACTGAGCCGGCTTCGCTGACCTGGTACTGGTTGCGTTCCAACAGGCGGCGCAGGGCGGAGCGGATAATGGTTTCGTCTTCGACGATCAGAATATGCGGCATTGATTCAATTCTCTCGACGGTCTCAGTTCACAGCGGACGTCGCTTCGACATGACGCGGCAAGGTCACCCGGATACGGGTGCCGCGCTGGCTCTGTAGATCGGCCGGGCTGTCGATGGTGATTTGTCCATAATGCTCTTCAACGATGGAATAGACCAGCGCAAGGCCCAGTCCGGTGCCTTCTCCAGGGTCCTTGGTGGTGAAAAACGGTTCGAACAATCGGTCCATGATGTTCTTCGGAATACCGCTGCCTTCGTCCTCTACGATCAGGTCGACCGTGTGCTCGAAAGCCTCGCTCTTGACGCGTACCGCGCTGCCGGGAGGGGAAGCGTCGCGGGCGTTGGAAAGCAGGTTGATCAGGACCTGGGCGAGGCGCTGAGGATCGCCGTCGACCCAGTGGTCGGGATCGCACAGATTAAAGAACTGCACTTCGAAATTGCGCCGGTTCAGGGCCAGCAGGCCGATGGCATCCTGGGCGACTTCGGCCAGGCACACGGCTTCGTCGTTGTGCTGGTGACTGCCGGCGTGGGCAAAGCTCATCAATGACTGCACGATGCGCGAAATGCGCTTGGTCTGTTCGAGGATCTGCTCACTGATTTCCGTCAGTTCGCCGTCCTCCTCGCGCTCTTCCCGCAGGTTCTGCGCCAGGCAGGCAATACCGGTGATCGGGTTGCCGATCTCGTGAGCGACCCCGGCGGCCAGGCGCCCGATGCTGGCCAGGCGTTCGGAGTGCACCAGTTTGTCTTCCAGGGTCTGGGTTTCGGTCAGGTCTTCCACCAGCAGCACCAGGCCGCTGTTGCCCGGGGCCAGAGGCTCGTCAATGGCGGCCTTGTGCAGGTTCAGCCAGCGGGTCTGGCCGTCGAGGGCCAGGTGCTGCTTGTGCAAGTGTTCGTCCGGCAGATTGATGAAGCCTTGCAGCAAATCCTTCCATGGGTTGGCGATGGTGCTCAGGCGCGAGCCCACCACGTGTTGCGCGGGAATGCCGGTCAGCTCCTCCATGGCCTTGTTCCACATGAGGATTTCTTGGTCCTTGGCCAGGGAGCAGACGCCCATCGGCAGTTCCTGCAGGGTTTGCCGGTGGTAGCGACGCAGGGCATCGAGTTCGGCTGCCAGGCCGGTCAGGCGCGAGTGGTAGTCCTCCAGCCGGCTTTCGATGAAGTGGATATCCTCGGTGACGTAGTTTTCTCCGCCGGCCTTGTAGGGCAGGAAGGTTTCCACCATGTCCTGGGCAACGCTGGGGCCCATCAGGCCCGAGAGGTTGGCTTCGATGCGGTCACGCAGGCGCCGCAGGGCGTAAGGCCGACGCTCGTCGAAGGGCAGGTAGAGGTCGCGCAGGGCCTGTTCCACTTCCTTTTGCGCGGCCTTGGCGCCCAGCGGCTTGGCCAGTTGGGTGGCGAACTCCTGGGGCGAGGCGGCATGCAGTTCCCTTCGTTGCGGGCGACGCACGTTGTCCACGGCGCAGGCTTCGGCGGCGCTGGCTTCCTCGCTGCTGGCATTGGTGAACAGCGAGATCAGGGTGAACATCAGCACGTTGGCGGCCAGCGAGGCGATGGCCGCCATGTGCCAGCTGGTGTCGTCGAGGACATAGATCATGTTCAGCAGCGGGATATAGAAACCCTGCAGGTTGCCGATCAACGGCAGCAGCATGGTCACCAGCCACACCAGGATCCCGGCCAGTAGCCCGGCGATGAAACCGCGCCGGTTGGCGGTCGGCCAGTACAGCACCGACAGCACCCCCGGCAGAAACTGCAGAGTGGCGACGAAGGCGACGATTCCCAGGTTGGCCAGGTCCTGCTCGGCCCCCAGCAGCAGGTAGAAGGCGTAGCCGGCCATGATGATGGCGACGATCAGGGCGCGGCGGGTCCATTTCAACCAGCGATAGATGTTGCCTTCCGCCGGCGGCTGATAGAGCGGCAGCACCAGATGGTTCAGGGCCATCCCCGACAAGGCCAGGGTGGTGACGATGATCAGGCCGCTGGCGGCGGAAAGGCCGCCGACATAGGCCAGCAAGGCCAGGGCCGGGCTGTTGGCGGCAATGCCGATGCCCAGGGTGAAGTATTCCGGATTGGTGGTGGCGCCGAGCTTGAGTCCGGCCCAGAGAATAAGCGGCACCGCCAGGCTCATCAGCAGCAGGAACAGCGGCAGGCCCCAACTGGCGCTGACCAGGGCGCGGGGGTTGAGGTTTTCGGTAAAGGTCATGTGGTACATGTGCGGCATGACGATGGCCGAGGCGAAGAACACCAGCAGCAGCGTGCGCCATGGGCCTTCTTGCAGTGGCGTATGCAGCGCGGCCAGGGCGGTCTGGTTCTGCAGCAGCCAGAGCTCCAGCTGTTGCGGCCCATCGAAGACCCCGTACAGCGCATAGAGGCCGACGCCGCCAATGGCGATCAGCTTGATCACCGATTCAAAGGCAATGGCGAACACCAGGCCTTCGTGTTTTTCCCGGGTCGCGATGTGCCGGGAACCGAAGAAAATCGTGAACAGGGTGATCAGCGCGCAGAAGCTCAGCGCCACGCGGTGTTGCACCGGCTCATGGGTAAGGATGCCGATGGAATCGGCCACCGCCTGGATCTGCAAGGCCAGCAGGGGCAGGACCCCCACCAGCATGAAGATGGTGGTCAGGGCGCCGGCCCAGGTGCTGCGGAAACGGAAGGCGAACAGATCCGCCAGGGATGACAGCTGGTAGGTGCGGGTGATCTTGAGGATCGGATAGAGCAGCACCGGCGCCAGCAGGAAGGCCCCGGACACTCCCAGGTAGCTGGAGAGAAAGCCGTAGCCGTATTGATAGGCCAGGCCCACCGTGCCGTAGAAGGCCCAGGCGCTGGCATAGACCCCCAGCGACAGGGTGTAGGTCAGTGGGTGGCGAATGATCGAGCGCGGAATCATGCCGCGCTCACTGATCCAGGCCACCCCGAACAGCACCAGCAAGTAGGCGGCGCTGATCAGGATCATCTGGGTCAGGCTAAAGCTCATCGGCATCTTTTTGGCTCTGCAGGATAAAGGTCACGACGATCAGAATCAGCCAGAGCAGATACGGGCGATACCAGGCGCCAGTAGCATCGATCCACCAATCCATGATGGCGGGGGAAAACAGATAGATCCCCACTACCAGGAGCAGGACCAAGCGATAGATGTACATCTCGGCCTCTCTTTATTGTGTGCGTGCCCGAAAACGTGCGGCGATGGTAACGGATGGGCGCCAAGCTGCAAGGGGCGTCAGCTCAATTGCGCTTCCGGCACGCTCAGTGTGCGTGGAATCAGGGCGGCATCCCAGTGGGCCATGCCCCAGGCCATTATCTGCGCGACGCTGGCGCCATCGAGGTCGGCCGGTGGCTTCTGGCCCAGTGTCCGCAGGGCACGCAGCAGCAGGGGCGGGGCCTGATCCTCGGTCAGCGGCGGCGAGCGGTAGGACTTGCCCAGTTTGTGCCCGTCCGGCTGGGTGATCAGCGGCACATGCAAGTAGCGGGGCTGGGAAAGGCCCAGCAGTTCCTGCAGGTACAGCTGGCGCGGTGTCGAGTCCAGCAAGTCGGCGCCGCGCACGATATCGGTGATGCCCTGCCAGGCATCGTCGAGCACTACGGCCAGTTGGTAAGCGTAGAGGCCGTCGCGGCGGCGGATCACGAAGTCCCCGACTTCCCGGCCCAGGTGCTGGCGGTACTCGCCCTGGACCCGGTCGACGAAGCGATACTCCAGTTCGGGTACCCGCAGACGGATCGCGGCGTCGTCCTGGGCGTGGCCGAGGTTGCGGCACAGTCCCGGGTAAATGCCGTGATAGGGCTCCAGCTGTTTGCGCGAGCAGGTGCAGGCATAGGCCAGGCCCTGGTTGAACAGGCGGTTGAGCACCTCGGCATAGGCGTCGTGGCGATCGCTCTGGCGGATCATCTGCCCGTCCCATTCGAAGCCGTAGCTTTCCAGGGCCTTTAGGATCGCCGCCTGGGCACCGGGCTCTTCTCGGGGCGGGTCAAGGTCCTCCATGCGCAGCAGCCAGCGGCCGCCGACGGCGCGGGCATCAAGATAGGAGGCAAGCGCTGCAACCAGAGAACCGAAATGCAGATAGCCGCTGGGAGTGGGGGCGAAGCGCCCGATGTACGCGGAGGATGTGGAGGCAGTCATGAAGGGTGACGATGTTCCGGGGGATCGCTTGCGCGAGCGAGCTCGCTCCTACAGGGCGGCGGAAACGAAAACGGAGCGTGGGTACGCTCCGTTTCAGGTTAAGCCGGCGATTATTTGCCGACCTGTTTTTCCTTGATTTCCGCCAGGGTCTTGCAGTCGACGCACATGTCGGCGGTTGGGCGGGCTTCCAGACGGCGGATGCCAATCTCGACGCCACAGGATTCACACCAGCCGTATTCTTCGTCTTCGATCAGTTGCAGGGTCTTGTCGATCTTCTTGATCAACTTGCGCTCGCGATCGCGGGCACGCAGTTCAAGGCTGAACTCTTCTTCCTGGCTGGCACGGTCAGCCGGATCAGGGAAGTTGGCCGCTTCGTCTTTCATGTGATCAACAGTGCGGTCGACTTCCTGCATCAAGTCCTGTTTCCACTTGTTCAGGATCTTGGTGAAGTGTTCGCGCATGGGCTTGCCCATGTACTCTTCGCCCGCAGTTTCAACATAAGGTTCAAAACCGCTGATCGATTGAATCTGTTGCTTTGCTTGGGTGGGCATGAATGGACCGCCTCTACTCTTGTAATCCATTGCGCAGGATTGCTCCATCTCCGACACTTGCCGGCCCTGCGGCTGCAAGCGGGCGAACTTACCAGATCAAACCAGAGCGCGCTACTCCCGGTTGTCGAGCCTATGTCGTGTATCGCTCATAGAGATGAGAAAAGTCTGACACGGCCCGTTGAACGGTTCGTTCAATCATTGATTTTAGTCAAATCTGCGGGTTCTGTTGGCGCCGGTTGGCTAAGGTAGCAGACCGCGTGAATGGCTCCGGGTTCTCCCTGGCTTCTCGGGATGGGTAGAATCGGACTTTTTGCTTCCCCACCTTGTAATGAAGGAAGGCTAATGGCTCTGCCCTACAGTGCGCGCAGTCGCGCTATCGAACCTTTCCATGTCATGGCCCTGCTGGCCCGCGCCAATGAGCTGCAAGCGGCGGGACACGATGTGATTCACCTGGAGATCGGCGAGCCGGACTTCACCACCGCCGAGCCGATCATCAAGGCCGGGCAGGCCGCGCTGAGTGCCGGCAAGACTCGCTACACCGCGGCCCGGGGCATTCCTGAGCTGCGCGGGGCCATCTCGGGGTTCTACCAGCAGCGCTATGGCCTGGATATCGACCCCGAGCGGATCATGATCACCCCCGGCGGCTCCGGCGCCCTGTTGCTGACCAGCAGCCTGTTGGTCGACCCGGGCAAGCACTGGCTGCTGGCAGACCCGGGGTATCCGTGCAACCGGCACTTTCTGCGCCTGGTGGAGGGTGCGGCGCAATTGGTGCCGGTAGGTCCGGAGGTGCGTTATCAACTGACCCCGGATCTGGTGGAACGCCATTGGGATCAGGACAGTGTCGGAGCCCTGGTGGCGTCTCCGGCGAACCCCACCGGGACCATTCTCAGTCGCGACGAGTTGGCGGGTCTGTCCGCGGCGATCAAGGCGCGCAATGGGCATCTGGTGGTGGACGAGATCTATCACGGCCTGACCTATGGCACGGACGCCGCCAGTGTTCTGGAAGTCGATGACAGCGCGTTTGTCCTGAACAGTTTCTCCAAGTACTTCGGCATGACCGGCTGGCGCCTGGGGTGGCTGGTGGCACCACCGGCGGCGGTGGGCGAGCTGGAGAAGCTGGCGCAGAACCTCTACATCAGTGCTCCCAGCATGGCCCAGTACGCGGCCCTGGCTTGTTTCGAGCCGGAGACCATCAGCCTGCTGGAGGAGCGCCGCGCCGAGTTCGGCCGCCGTCGGGACTTTCTGCTCCCCGCCTTGCGCGAGCTGGGCTTCGGTATCGCCGTGGAGCCGGAAGGCGCGTTCTACTTGTACGCCGACATCAGCGCCTTTGGCGGGGATGCCTTTGCCTTCTGCCGGCACTTCCTGGAAACCGAGCACCTGGCCTTCACCCCGGGCCTGGATTTTGGACGCCATCAGGCCGGTCACCATGTGCGTTTCGCCTACACCCAAAGCCTGGCGCGCCTGCAAGAGGCCGTGGCGCGCATTGCCCGCGGCCTGCAGAGCTGGCAAGGCTGATGCGCTTCGAACCGGCCCTGGAGCAAGGGCGTCTGTTGCGGCGCTACAAGCGTTTCCTGGCGGACATCGAAACCGCCACGGGTGAGTTGCTGACCATTCACTGTCCCAATACGGGCTCGATGTTCAATTGCATGGTCGAGGGCGGGCAGGTGTGGTTCAGCCGCTCCAATGACCCCAAGCGCAAGCTGCCGGGGACCTGGGAAATCAGTGAAACCCCGCAAGGGCGACTGGCCTGCGTCAACACCGGGCGGGCCAACGGACTGGTCGAGGAGGCGCTGCGGGCCGGGCTGATCAGCGAGCTGAACGGCTTTACCGGCCTCAAGCGCGAGGTGCCTTACGGTCAGGAGAACAGCCGCATCGACTTTCGCCTGGATTACCCGCATGGCCCAGCCTATGTCGAGGTCAAGAGTGTCACCTTGGGATTCGACGGTTCGCCCGTGGCGGCGTTTCCCGATGCGGTGACCCAGCGCGGTGCCAAGCACTTGCGTGAGCTGGCAAGCCTGGCTCGGGAAGGGGTACGTGCGGTGTTGCTGTACTGCGTCAATCTGTCGGGCATCGATGCCGTGCGTCCGGCCGAGGAGATTGATCCGGGGTATGCCGCCGCATTGCGCGAAGCGGTGGCGGCCGGGGTCGAGGTACTGGCCTACGGCGTGCGCCTGACCGCGCAGGAAGTGTGCATTGACCGGCGTTTGGACGTGCGGTTGCAGGGCTAGAGATCGACCCAGATACCTTGGCTGTCTTCCCGGCAGTCGATGGCCTGCAGAAACTGGCCGGCGCAAGGACCGGCCACGCACTCGCCGCTTTCAATCAGAAACAGTGCGCCATGGGTGGCGCACTGGATCAGGCTGGCGCTGGGGTCGAGAAACTGCTCGGGCTGCCATTCCAGGGCGACGCCGCGGTGCGGGCAGCGGTTGGCATACACGTAAGCCTGGCCTGCTCGACGCACGGCAAACAGCTTCAGGCCCTGCAGCTGGAAACCGCGGCTGCCAGCCTCGGGCAGCTCGCTTCCGGTGCAAAGAAATTTCATGGCTATCCTCTTGCTCCTGGGGCTCTGGGCTCGGGCGGTCACCGTTTCTGGCTGACGGCAGGATGAAACATGTCGGCGCTTGACGGCTAAATGAAAACAATTATCAAATGGCCGCCTCGCCCGGAACGGGGTACTTGCTCCTTTCGATGCCAGTTCGGTCTGGCATGTCACATGGACAGTCGCTTCGCGGGCCCCACTGCTATCAAAGGAAATCTACTTATGCGCCTGAGTGCCAGCGCCCTCGCGTTCTGGGTCGCACTGCTGCTGAGCCCGTGGGCCGCCGCCGAGGAGTTGCCGCAGCGTTGGGTCAGTGCCGGGGGCGCCTTGTCCGAGTGGGTGACGGCCCTGGGGGCGGAGCCGAAGCTGGTGGGGGTCGATACCACCAGCCAGCACCCGGAGTCGCTCAAGTCGTTGCCAAGCATCGGCTATCAAAGGCAGCTGTCGGCGGAAGGCATTCTCAGCCTGCGTCCGGACATTCTGGTGGGTACTGAAGAAATGGGCCCGCCGCCGGTGCTGGCGCAGATCCGCAGTGCCGGGGTCAAGGTCGAGCTGTTTTCTGCACAGGCCGACCTGCCGACCTTGCAGCGTACTTTGCGCCAGTTGGGGCAACTGCTGGGGCGCGAGGATCAGGCCGGACAATTGTTCAGCGCCTATCAGCAGCGTCTTGAGCAGCAGCGGGCCTTGATTGCACGGGCGCAGGAGCAGCAGGCGGCGCCCGGAGTGCTGCTGTTGCTGGGGCACGCGGGAGGCAAGCCGCTGATCGCCGGCAAGGACACGGCCGCGGACTGGCTGTTGCAACAGGCCGGGGCGCGCAACCTGGCGACCCATAGCGGTTACAAGCCGTTCTCGGCGGAATCCCTGGCTGGACTGAATCCTCAGGTGTTGGTGTTCTCCGACCGCAGCCTGAGTGGCGACGCGGCCCGCGCTGCGCTGTTCAAGGAAAGTCCGGTGTTGGCCTCCACTGCCGCGGCCAAGGCGGGGCGGGTGGTGGAGCTGGATCCGACCTTGCTGGTGGGCGGCCTGGGCCCGCGGCTGCCGGATAGCCTGAAACGCCTGGCGGCGGCGTTCTACCCTCAGGCCAAGCTGGCCCAATGAACCGCCTGGTCAAACCGCGAACGCTGTTTCTCGGGCTTGGCGCCCTGTGTGTGCTGGCTATCTGGCTGTCCCTGGCGCTGGGCCCGGTCAGCCTGCCCTTGATCGACACCTTGCGTGCCGCCTTGCGCCTGCTTGGCGCGCCTATCGATGGGCAGGGGCTGGAGCAGGCCGAGTTGATCCTTGGCCAGATCCGCCTACCACGGACCCTGCTCGGTCTGGCGGTGGGCGGGGTGCTGGCGCTGTCCGGCGTGGCCATGCAGGGGTTGTTTCGCAACCCCTTGGCTGATCCCGGGTTGGTGGGCGTATCCAGTGGGGCGGCCCTGGGGGCGGCCATCGCCATTGTCGGTGGTTCGATGTTCGGCGCCGTGCCGGAAGCCATCGCTCCCTACCTGCTCTCGCTCTGCGCCTTTCTCGGCGGGCTCGGGGTCACGGCGCTGGTCTATCGCCTGGGCCGGCGCAATGGCCAGACTCACGTGGCGACCATGCTGCTGGCGGGAATCGCCCTGACCGCCCTGGCCAGTTCGACGGTGGGCTTGTTCACCTATCTGGCCGATGACGCGACCTTGCGTACCCTGACCTTCTGGAACCTGGGCAGTCTCAACGGTGCCAGCTATCAGCGCCTGTGGCCGTTGTTGCTGGTGACGGTGCTGGTGGCCCTGTGGTTGCCGCGCAGGGCCAAGGCGTTGAATGCACTGCTGTTGGGCGAATCAGAAGCCAGGCACCTGGGCATCGATGTCGAGGGGCTCAAGCGGGAGCTGGTGTTCTGCACCGCCCTGGGCGTGGGCGCCGCCGTGGCCGCGGCAGGCATGATCGGTTTCGTGGGCCTGGTGGTGCCCCATCTGGTGCGTCTGTTGTCGGGGCCGGATCACCGAACCCTGCTGCCGGCATCGATCCTGGCGGGGGCCAGTCTGTTGCTGCTGGCCGATCTGGTGGCGCGCCTGGCGCTGGCGCCGGCCGAGTTGCCCATCGGTATCGTCACCGCCTTTATCGGTGCGCCGTTCTTTCTCTACCTGTTGCTGCGAGGACGTGCCTGATGTTGCGAGTCGAGAACCTGCATGTGCGGCGCGGGGGTAAAGAGGTGCTGGCGGGGATTGATCTGCAACTGCTGCCCGGGCAAGTGCTGGGGGTGCTGGGTCCCAATGGTGCCGGTAAAAGCAGCCTGCTTGGGGTCTTGAGCGGTGAGCTGGTGGCGCATCAGGGGCGGGTGTTGCTGGATGAGCAGGAGATGGCGCAATGGCCGGGGGCGGAGCGGGCGCAACGTCTGGCGGTATTGCCCCAGGCGTCGAGTCTGGATTTTGCCTTTCGGGTCGAGGAGGTTGTGGCGCTGGGGCGCCTGCCTCATCAGAGCGGCCGCGTGCGTGACGCGCAGATAGTCGATGCGGCCCTGGAAGCCGCCGATGTGGCTCACCTGCGAGGGCGCAGCTACCTGGCGTTATCCGGGGGCGAGCGCCAGCGGGTGCACCTGGCACGGGTCCTGGCGCAATTGTGGCCGGGCCAGGCCGGGTATCATTTGCTGCTGGACGAACCCACTTCGGCCCTCGATCCGTTGCACCAGCACGTGACCTTGCAGGCCATTCGGGCATTTGCCGATCGGGGCGTCGCGGTGCTGATCATTCTCCATGACCTGAATCTGGCGGCGCGCTACTGTGATCGGGTGTTGCTGCTGGAAGGCGGGCACCCTCATTCCCTCGGCGTGCCGGCCGAAGTGCTGCGACCCGAGCCGCTGAAGGCGGTGTTCGGCCTGGAGGTTCTGGTACAGAAACACCCTGAACGCGGGCATCCGCTGATCATTGCCCGTTGACCCGGAACACGGAGAACCTTGATGCGTACCCTGCCGCTTCTGCTGTCAGCACTGTTGCTTGTGGCCTGTCAGGGCAACCCGGTGCCAGCGCCGCCCGTGCTGCCGGATTCGGGCAGCATCCTTGATCTGCGCACGGGGCAGGCGCTGAGTCCGGAGGCGTTGGTCGAGCGCCTGGCGCGAGCCCCCCGGCTGATCGTCGGCGAGCAGCACGACAATGCCGATCATCATCTTTTGCAACTCTGGCTGCTGCGCTCGCTGGCCAGGGAGCGCCCGCAGGGCAGCCTGTTACTGGAAATGCTCAATCCCGATCAACAGCCCCGCGTCGACAAGGTCAAGCGTGAGGTGGTCGGGCAGCGCTTGCCTGACGGTCTGATCGAGGCGTTGGCCTGGCAACCGGGTTGGGATTGGGGGCTCTATGGGCCGGTGGTGGGCTATGCCCTGAGACAGCCTTATCCCTTGCTGGCAGCCAATCTGGATCGTCAGGAGATAGGTCGGATCTATGCCCAGGTGCCGGTTCTCGATGGAAGGCAGAGCAATGCCTTGTCCGTGACCCAGGCGTTGTCGGCGCAGATTCGTGAATCCCACTGCGGCTTGCTGCCTGAGGCTCAGGTGCCGGCGATGTTGGCGGTGCAGCAGCGACGGGATCGGCGCATGGCCGAGCGATTGCTGGCGGCGCCAGAGCCGGCCATGTTGCTGGCGGGGGCCTTTCATGGGCGCCGTGACCTTGGGGTGCCCCTGCACATGGCTGATCTGGATCTGCGTCGGCCAGTCGTGGTGTTGCTCCTGGCGGAGCAGGGCAGCGAAGTGCCCGCTGCCGCGGCGGACTACGTCTGGTATACGCCGCCTCAGCCGGCCAAGGATTATTGCGCGCAACTGAAACCCTGATCGGCGGTACTGTTTCACGGGCAAAAAAAGACCCGGCAAGAGCCGGGTCAAATAACCGTGATTAGCCTGATGAGGAGATAATCTGAGAGTCCGAACCACTGGTCTTCCAGGTTATCGACTGATCTCGCGACCAGTTGTGATAATCATAACGATTCTCATTTCGAAGTCAACCAGGCTTTTCTGGTTCCTGCGCATTTTTGTCAAACGCTCGTTTGGATTCTCGGTGAATCTATTCCTGGGCCTGGCTGTTCAAGGCCATGAGGCGGGTCACTTCCTTGTTCAGCAGGTCAATGCGGCGGGCCATGCTTTCGATCAGGCTGTGGGCGATGCGCGGATTGCTCTGGGTCAGGCTGAGAAACTGCTCCTTGGGGATCAGCATGATCGTGCTTGGTTCATTGGCAATGACGCTGGCACTGCGTTTTTCCCCGGTGAAGACCGCCATGGCGCCAAAGATCTCATCCTTGGGCACGTCGCCCACTTTGTGCCCGTCGACAAAGGCCTCGGCATGGCCTTCGAGAATCACGAACACGTGATCGGCCTCATCCCCTTGGGTAATCAGTACTTCTCCTGGCTCCACCCGCTTGAAGCCGTTGTTGCTGCGCAACTCGGGCGGTTTCAGGCGGGCTATGGCATCGCAGAGTAGGGCGCTCTGGCCGATCAGGTACTGCAGCAGCCATTCCGAGCGCTGTTCGTCGGCGTAGATGTGACGGAACACCTCGCTCCGCAGGTAGGGCGTCAGGCTCAGTGGCGCATCGCAGCTCAGTTGGCACTGCGGGTGCTCGAGGCCTCGACGCAGCCCTACCAGATCGCCTTCATGCAGGTAGAACAGCGGACGCTCTTCAACGCTGGCCTGGATCACGCCACTGTCCAGCAGGAACAACTGATGCGCGGGCAAGAGGCCCGACAGGTCCGCCACAGGTTCAACTTCCAGGGTTGCGCCGCAGGGTGAAAGGCCCGCCAGCAACTGGGCCGGGATACTTTGCAGTCGGTTGATCAAGGCATCGGCGTAGGCCGGTTGCTCCCCCATCAGATACATAAGGTTCTGCCAGTCAGTTCTTGTGACGAGAGGAAATGGCGTCCAACTGCTTGTTCAGCGCCTCCTTGCGTTCGGCGGGAAGCTCGTTCCAGTGCATGTCCATCAACGCGCCTTCAATGGCGTACAGCAGCACTTTCGAGGCCCGAAAACCTCGGGTGCGCACCGCCCTGTATGCGTCCACCGCGCCCAGGCGGCGCAGGTCCGATGCGCTATGGATGCCCACTGCATGCAGCCATTGTGCCGATGTCTTGCCAAGGTTCTTCAGGTGTTGCAGTTCATCATTCATCAAGCCTCCTGGCGATGGCCGAATGGTGAGTGGGCAGCCTCACAGGAGTGTAGCGCTCAGCAGAAAATGCGCTGTTCGTTGGTCGGGTTTGGCGCAAATGCTTCTAAGGCAGGGCGGTCAATGCGCGATAGCGGGTGTATGCGAACCTTGTGCGGGGGGAGGGAAAGAGCGGGGGAAATTCACAGCCCGGCGCGCAGCAGGGCGCCGGACAGAGCGATTGCAGGGGACTTTAGCGGGTGTTGTAGCGCAGTCGGGTGCCGAAGTTGACCGACATGAGGATTTCATCAGCCGTCAGTTCGACGGGGAAGTAGGCACCGGAGATCTGTGCGTGGGCCAGGCTGGCGCCTTCCATGGCGGCGTCGCGCAGGTCCAGGCCGCGCAGATCGGCGGAACGGAAGTAGGCGTCGGTGAAGTCGATGCCCTGGGCGTTCAGCTGTCGCAGGTCGAGGCCGCGGAAGTCGCCGCCACGCATGTCGATGGGGCGATCCTTTGGACGCTCGCGGTTGAAGCCGACGATGTCATCTTTATGCAGCAGGGCGTAAAGCGGAGTATCCAGAAGTTTCGGTTGGCTCATGGCGACGTCACCAGTGTTGGATTTATGACGCCAGTATAGTGCCACTGTTTTTCAGCCGTGAAGTC
Organism: Pseudomonas protegens; assembly: GCF_013407925.2. Lineage (NCBI taxonomy): Bacteria > Pseudomonadati > Pseudomonadota > Gammaproteobacteria > Pseudomonadales > Pseudomonadaceae > Pseudomonas > Pseudomonas protegens. Next base: position 4,354,884 of record NZ_CP060201.1, read on the forward strand.
TTTGCACTTCACGGCTGAAATTAGTCGTTACAGGCCTGGCAGACGCTGGCGGATGTTGGCAACCAGGGCATCCAGGCTGCCGCTTTCGTTGGTTTCAATGCGCTTGCTGCGCAGCAGTTCTTCGTCGGTCAGGGCCTCGCGAGTGGCTTGCTGGGTGGCAATCACTTCCAGGGTCGCGTCGGACGGATCGTTCTGGTCGGCCTGGCGTTGCGCCAGCCAGCTCGCAATCACGGCTTCTGGCGCGTTGCAGTCGATGATCAGGCAAGGCGTGCCGGTGGCTTCGGCGACCTTGGCCGCTGCATCCCGCTGGGCGCGCTTGAGGTAGGTCGCATCAATCACCACCGGGAAGCCGGCGCGCAGGATGGTTTCGGCGATTTCATGCAGACGCGCATAGGTGGCGCTGCTGGCCTCGCTGCTGTAGATGCCGGCGTGGGGATCGTTGGGCACCTGCTGCTCGCCGAACAGACGCTTGCGCTCGACGTCGGAGCGCAGGCGGATGGCGCCCAGGGCTTCCACCAAACGCATGGCCACGCGACTTTTGCCCACCGCCGAGACGCCCGAGGTGATGGCCAGGAAGCGCGATGGGATGGTGCTGTAGCTTTCCGCCAGGTTGGCGTAGTTGCGGTATTGACGCAGGGTGGTAGCGCGCTGCACGGGGGTGGCCTCGGCAGGCAGGCTGAACAGGCTGACCTTGGCTCGCACCAGGGCGCGATAGGCTTTGTAGAAATTGAGTAGTTCCAGGCCCTGGTAGTCGCCGGTCAGTTCCAGATACTGGCTGATGAAGCGCCGCGCCAGGCTTTTCAGGCCACGGTCTTCCAGGTCCATGGCGAGGAAGCCGGTGTCGGCATAGACATCGGTGAAGCGGAAGGGCTCGTTGAACTCGATGCAGTCGAAGATCACCACCTTGTCATCGATCAGGGTGGCGTTGCCCAGGTGGATATCACCGTGGCACTCACGGATGAAACCTTCGCTCTTGCGTTGCGCCAGCAGCGGCTTGAGGCGCTCGAAGCTGGTTTCTGCCCAGGCTTGCAAGGCTTCCAGTTGCAGCAGGTCGGCCTTGTCGCTGAGAAACGGACGGATCTGTTCGAAGTTCTGGCGCACCGGGGCCATCACGCTTTCTGGTGTGCCGGCTTCGTGTGTCGCCGGGACTTTCGGGGCGTTGAGATGGAACTGAGCGATCTGTTGCGCCATCTCGTCAATGTGCGCCGTGGTCAGTTCACTGTTGGCCTGCAAGGTGCTGAGCAACTGGCTTTGTGGGAATTGGCGCATTTTCAGGGCGTATTCGATGACCGGGCCGTTACCGCCCAGCTCTGGGGTTTCGGCGCTGCCGGTGATCGGCAGGACTTCCAGGTACAGGTCTTGGGTCAGGCGCTGGTTCAGGCGCAGCTCTTCGCCACAGAAGTGCTCGCGGGACTCGAGGCTGGTGAAATCGAGGAAACCGAAATTGACCGGCTTTTTCACTTTATAAGCAAAGGGGCCGGTGAGCAGTACCCAGGAAATGTGGGTTTCGATGACCTGAAACCGTTCAACGGGATGAGGAAACAGAGCGGGGTTTTGCAGGGCGGCGATCAGTGACTGGCTCACAGGCGATCCTTCAGAGGCGGGAAAATCGAGGGCGTCATTATGGCGGTTGGCAGGGGTAACGCAAACCTCGGGTGGCGCATGTTGAGGATGAATAAAGTGCGTATAATCCGCCGCCATGACTCGTACCCGATCCCCCCGTTCCGCTAAAAAAACTCCCTCTGGTGGCCTGCGCCGCTGGCTGGGCTGGGCGCTCAAGCTCAGTCTGGTCGGTCTGGTGGTGCTCGCCGGCTTTGCGGTTTACCTCGATGCCGTGGTCCAGGAAAAATTCTCCGGCAAGCGCTGGACCATTCCGGCCAAGGTCTATGCCCGGCCGCTGGAGCTGTTCGTCGGACAAAAGCTCAGCAAGGAAGACTTCCTGACGGAACTCGATGCCTTGGGCTACCGCCGCGAGAGTGTTGCCAACGGTCCCGGCGCTGCGGCGGTCAGTGGCAATACCGTCGACTTGAACACCCGCGGCTTCCAGTTCTACGAAGGGCTGGAGCAGGCGCAAGCGGTCCGTGTGCGCTTCTCTGGCGACTATGTGGCGGAGCTTTCCGGCAGCAAGGGCGCCAAGCTCGCAGTGGTCCGTCTGGAGCCGTTGCTGATCGGTGGCCTGTATCCGAAAAACCTCGAAGATCGGATCCTGATCAAGATCAATCAGGTGCCGCCGTATTTGCTGGAAACCCTGGTGGCGGTGGAAGACCGTGATTTCTACTCGCACTTTGGCGTGTCGCCGAAGTCGATTGCCCGGGCGATCTGGGTCAACACCTCGTCGGGGCAGATGCGTCAGGGCGGTAGCACCCTGACTCAGCAGTTGGTGAAGAACTTCTTCCTGACCAACGAGCGCAGCCTGTCGCGCAAGCTCAATGAAGCCATGATGGCGCTGCTGTTGGAGCTGCATTACGACAAGCGGGAGATTCTCGAGGCCTATCTCAACGAGGTGTTTGTCGGTCAGGACGGTCAGCGTGCGGTGCACGGTTTCGGTCTGGCCAGCCAGTTCTTCTTCAGCCAGCCGTTGTCCGAGCTCAAGTTGCATCAGGTGGCGCTGCTGGTGGGCATGGTCAAGGGCCCTTCCTATTACAACCCGCGTCGCTACCCGGAGCGTGCGCTGGAGCGGCGCAACCTGGTGCTCGATTTGCTGGCGCAGCAGGGCGTGGCCACGCCCGAACAGGTGGAAGCGGCGAAGAAGATGCCGCTGGGCGTGACCAAGCGCGGCAGCCTGGCGGACAGCTCGTTCCCCGGTTTCCTTGACCTGGTCAAGCGTCAGTTGCGCGAAGACTACCGCGACGAAGACTTGACCGAGGAAGGCCTGCGAATCTTCACCAGTTTCGATCCGATCCTGCAGATGAAGGCCGAAGCCTCAGTCAACGACACCTTCAAACGCCTGGCCGGACGCAAGGGGTCGGAGGATGTCGAGGCCGCGATGGTGGTGACCAATCCGGAAACCGGTGAAGTCCAGGCCATGATTGGCAGTCGACAAGCCAGCTTCGCCGGCTTCAACCGGGCATTGGACGCGGTGCGGCCGATCGGCTCGTTGATCAAGCCGGCGGTCTACCTGACGGCCTTGGAGAAGCCCAGCCAGTACACCCTGACCAGTTGGCTCTCCGATGAGGCGTTTTCGGTGAAGGGCGCCGATGGCCAGGTATGGAAACCGCAGAACTACGATCGACGCTCCCACGGCACGATTTTCCTGTATCAGGGGCTGGCTCATTCCTACAACCTGTCCACCGCTCGGCTCGGTCTGGAAGTGGGGGTGCCGAATGTCCTGAAGACCCTCGGACGCTTGGGGGTTACCCGCGAGTTCCCGGCCTTCCCATCGATGTTGCTGGGGGCGGGGGGCATGAGTCCGATGGAAGTGGCGACCATGTACCAGACCCTGGCCAATGGTGGTTTCAATACGCCGATGCGTGGGATTCGCAGTGTGCTGACAGCCGAGGGCGAGCCGCTCAAGCGCTATCCGTTCCAGATCCAGCAGCGCTTCGATGCCGGGTCGATCTATCTGATTCAGAGTGCGATGCAGCGCGTGATGCGCGAAGGCACGGGCAGCTCGGTATACAACGTGTTGCCCAAGACCCTGGCGCTGGCGGGCAAGACCGGCACCAGCAATGACTCGCGCGACAGCTGGTTCGCCGGGTTCAGCCAGGATCTGCTGGCGGTGGTCTGGTTGGGCCGTGACGATAACGGCAAGACGCCGTTCACCGGTGCCACGGGCGCCCTGCAGGTCTGGACCAGTTTCATGCGCAAGGCCGATCCGCTGCCGCTGGACATGCCGCAGCCGGACAACGTGGTGCAGGCCTGGGTTGATTCGCGTACCGGGCAGGGCTCCGATGCCAACTGTCCGGGTGCTGTGCAGATGCCGTATATTCGCGGCAGCGAACCGCCTCCCGGCGCTTCTTGCGGTGGTGAAACCCCGGCAGGTAGCGATTCGGTGATGGATTGGGTCAAGGGCTGGATGAACTAAGCGATGAGGGTTTGACGTGAACAAGTGGTGGGTTCCAGCTATTACAGCTCTGGCGTTGCTCAACGGTTGCGCCAGCGTGCAGCGCGGCTCCATTCCCGTCGTGGACTCCGGTACTGCCGTGTCCAACAGCGAGCGGATCTCCGCTTCCGGTGGCTTTCGCCAGACGACCATCAAGCGTCCGGCGCAAGCTCAGGCCCAGGCCATCCCGGAAGATTCCGGTGTGGTGGTGATGGTCCCGGGTGGTGGCGCAACGGCGTCGGCACCGATCAGCAGCTCGCCGATCACTCCGGGGCCTGTGACGTCCGGGCCTATTACCCCTGGGCCGGTGGAGGGTGGCGCTTATCAGTCGGCGCCGATCAATCAGGGCACCTACAACATGCCTTCGACTCCGAGCGGGATTCCGTCGGCCCGGGCCGGTGGTTTGTCGGCCGATGAGCAGTTGGACGGGCCCGTGCTGGCGCTGCTGACCACGGCTCAGCAACAGCAATCCAGTGGCGATCTGAACGGTGCTTCCTCCAGTCTTGAGCGCGCGCAGCGTGTCGCGCCGCGCGAGCCGCAGGTGCTCTACCGTCTGGCGCAGGTGCGCATGGCCCAGGGCGATGCTCCGCAAGCCGAACAGTTTGCCCGTCGCGGTCTGAGTTTTGCCAATGGGCGTCCCGATCTTCAGGCGAGTTTGTGGGAGTTGATTGCCCAGGCACGGGAGAAGCAGGGTGATGCAGCCGGTGCCGCCCAGGCACGGCAGAAAGCCCGAGTCTCGCTGTGATGGATGTGCGTTTTCCCAAGATCGCCGAGCAGTTGCTGCTGATCGAGCGCGAGTTGCGCGTGCAGGGGCTGTGGGACGAGGTGGCACCCAGTGCCGAGGCTCTGGCCAGTACTCAGCCTTTTGCCGTGGATACGCTGGATTTCGAGCAGTGGCTGCAGTGGATCTTCCTGCCGCGCATGAAGGTGATCCTGGAGCAGGATCTGCCGCTGCCCAATGCCTCCGGTATCCAGGAGATGGCCGACATGGTGTTCTCCACCCGGCCGATGCAGGGGCGCGATCTGCAGTTGCGAATGTTGCTCAAAGAGTTCGATCAACTCATCACGGCCACCCGCTGAATCCGAGACTGCCAGGGAGTCCTGGCAGTCGCCTCCAGCTGCCTGGCAGCGTCCTCCCTACCTCTTCCTCGCGCTCTTCCTGCCGTTCTGCCGGCCGCCTTGATCCGTCCCCGTCTATAGGTCGATGACCAAAGTCAAGGTGCGCATTTCTGAGTTGCTTGTCGAATATTGCGCAATTGAAGTGCAGGCAGTGGTTGTTTTTGGGTTTTTTCTTGCGTTCTCATGCGCTTAGTTCGAATTAACTACATAGACGACTTGACTTGAAGAGGACGAAACAGAAGAATCCAAAGTCCGCTGTAGAGGGACTGCCAGAAGCAGACCCACTCAGCAGATCATGAGGCGCACATCCGCGCCGAAGTGCTACACCCGCAACGCGTTACCTCGCGCTGGGTGGGAAAACCCCGCAACACTTTGGGGCGCTCCCAATACTTGCTCAGTCAGTGCTGACGTAGTCGGCGACCACCGTCGCTCATGCTCTGCTGAGAAGTAAACCTATTAAGACCCGCTCCCTTTTTGAGGGCGGTATTCTGGCGTTTTAGAGGTGAACAACGTGGAGCTTTTATCTGGCGGTGAGATGCTCGTCCGCTTTTTGCGTGACGAAGGTGTCAAGTATATCTACGGGTACCCGGGCGGTGCTCTCCTTCATGTTTACGATGCCCTGTTCAAAGAACCGGAAGTGACCCACATCCTGGTTCGTCACGAACAAGCGGCAACCCATATGGCTGACGGATATGCCCGTGCCACCGGTAAAGCCGGCGTGGTACTGGTGACTTCCGGCCCGGGCGCGACCAATGCCATTACCGGCATTGCCACCGCCTATATGGACTCGATTCCAATGGTGATCATTTCCGGTCAGGTGCCCAGCACCATGGTCGGCACCGACGCGTTCCAGGAAACCGACATGATCGGTATCTCCCGGCCGATCGTGAAGCACAGCTTCATGATCAAGCACGCTTCGGAAATCCCGGAAGTCATGAAGAAGGCCTTCTACCTGGCGCAATCCGGTCGTCCTGGTCCGGTGGTGGTCGATATCCCCAAGGACATGACCAACCCGGCTGAAAAGTTCGAATACGTTTTTCCCAAGAAAGCCAAGCTGCGCTCCTACAGTCCAGCCGTTCGCGGTCACTCCGGACAAATCCGCAAGGCGGCAGAAATGCTTCTGGCGGCCAAGCGTCCTGTGCTCTATGCAGGTGGCGGCGTGATCCTGGGTGGCGGTTCCGCACCGCTGACCGAACTGGCCAAGATGCTCAATCTGCCAGTGACCAATACCCTGATGGGCCTGGGTGCATACCCTGGTACCGATCGGCAGTTCGTCGGCATGCTCGGCATGCACGGCAGCTACACCGCCAACCTGACCATGCACCACGCTGACGTGATCCTGGCCGTTGGTGCGCGCTTCGACGACCGGGTTATCAACGGTGCTCCGAAGTTCTGCCCGAACGCCAAGATTATCCATGTGGACATCGACCCGGCGTCCATCTCCAAGACCATCAAGGCCGATGTGCCTATCGTCGGTCCTGTGGAAAGTGTCCTGACGGAAATGGTCGCGGCACTCAAGGAAATCGGCGAGACCCCTAACAAGGATACGGTCGCCAGCTGGTGGAAGCAGATCGACGAGTGGCGTGGTGATCGCGGCCTGTTCCCTTACGACAAGGGCGACGGCAGCATCATCAAGCCGCAGACAGTGATCGAGACCCTGTGTGAAGTGACCAAGGGCGATGCCTTTGTCACCTCTGACGTGGGCCAGCACCAGATGTTCGCGGCGCAGTATTACAAGTTCAACAAGCCCAATCGCTGGATCAACTCCGGCGGCCTGGGCACCATGGGCTTCGGTTTTCCGGCGGCCATGGGGGTCAAGTTGAGCTTCCCTGATAATGATGTCGCCTGTGTCACCGGCGAAGGCAGTATCCAGATGAATATCCAGGAGCTGTCCACCTGCCTGCAGTACGGCCTGCCGGTCAAGATCGTCAACCTGAACAATGGTGTGCTGGGTATGGTGCGCCAATGGCAGGACATGAGCTACGGCAGCCGCCACTCGCACTCCTACATGGAATCGCTGCCTGACTTCGTCAAGCTGGTCGAGGCCTACGGTCACGTGGGCATGCGCATCACGGACCTGAAGGATTTGAAGCCGAAGATGGAAGAAGCGTTCGCCATGAAGGATCGTCTGGTATTCCTCGATATCCAGGTCGATACCAGCGAGCACGTCTATCCGATGCAGATCAAAGACGGCTCTATGCGCGATATGTGGCTGAGCAAGACGGAGCGTACTTAATCATGCGGCACATCATTTCCTTGCTTCTGGAAAACGAACCGGGCGCTTTGTCTCGTGTAGTCGGCCTGTTCTCGCAGCGTAACTACAACATTGAAAGCTTGACCGTGGCACCGACCGAAGATCCGACCCTGTCGCGTCTGACCCTCACCACGGTTGGTCATGATGAGATCATCGAGCAGATCACCAAGAACCTGAACAAGTTGATCGAGGTGGTGAAGCTGGTGGACCTTTCGGAAAGTGCTCACATCGAGCGCGAACTGATGTTGGTCAAGATCAAGGCCACCGGCGCCCAGCGCGCCGAGGTCAAGCGCACTACCGATATTTACCGTGGGCAGATCGTTGATGTCAGCGCCAGCGTGTATACCGTTCAATTGACCGGTACCAGCGACAAGCTCGACAGCTTCATTCAATCGATCGGCACCGCGTCGATTCTGGAAACCGTACGCAGTGGTGTCACCGGGATTGCCCGTGGCGACAAAGTACTGAGCATCTAACTCAAATTAGCGAATGGCCGGAACGGCCTGATATAGGGGAAATTCATGAAAGTTTTCTACGATAAAGACTGCGACCTGTCGATCATCCAGGGCAAGAAAGTTGCCATCATCGGTTACGGTTCCCAGGGCCACGCTCAAGCTTGCAACCTGAAAGACTCCGGCGTTGACGTGACTGTCGGCCTGCGCAAAGGTTCGGCCACTGTTGCCAAGGCTGAGGCTCATGGTCTGAAAGTGACCGACGTTGCTGCAGCCGTTGCCGGCGCCGACCTGGTCATGATCCTGACCCCGGACGAGTTCCAGTCCCAGCTGTACAAGAACGAGATCGAGCCGAACATCAAGAAAGGCGCCACCCTGGCCTTCTCCCACGGCTTCGCGATCCACTACAACCAGGTTGTTCCGCGTGCCGACCTCGACGTGATCATGATCGCGCCGAAGGCTCCGGGTCACACCGTGCGTTCCGAGTTCGTCAAGGGCGGCGGTATTCCTGACCTGATCGCTATCTACCAGGACGCGTCCGGCAACGCCAAGAACGTAGCCCTGTCCTACGCGGCTGGCGTGGGCGGCGGCCGTACCGGCATCATCGAAACCACCTTCAAGGACGAGACTGAAACCGACCTGTTCGGCGAGCAGGCAGTTCTGTGCGGCGGTACCGTTGAGCTGGTTAAAGCTGGCTTCGAAACCCTGGTTGAAGCGGGCTACGCGCCAGAAATGGCTTACTTCGAGTGCCTGCACGAACTGAAACTGATCGTTGACCTCATGTACGAAGGCGGTATCGCCAACATGAACTACTCGATCTCCAACAACGCCGAGTACGGCGAGTACGTGACCGGCCCTGAAGTCATCAACGCGGAATCCCGTCAGGCCATGCGCAACGCTCTGAAGCGCATCCAGGACGGCGAATACGCCAAGATGTTCATCAGCGAAGGTGCTACTGGCTACCCATCGATGACCGCCAAGCGTCGTAACAACGCCGCTCACGGTATCGAGATCATCGGTGAGCAACTGCGTTCGATGATGCCGTGGATCGGTGCCAACAAAATCGTCGACAAAGCCAAGAACTAAGTTCGAGTCTTGTCAGGAAAAACGCGGCCTAGGCCGCGTTTTTTCGTTTGGACGGGTAGGTTCTGGTATAAAGCTGGATCCTTTGTGGCCGAATCGCGGCCCTGGGTATCTGTCGAAACTTTTCACACCGTTGCAAGGTATTGTCCATGAGCGAACGTCCCGAAGAGCCAAACCAGGCCTCTGACGCCGAAAGCCTGCTACCGATCGATGAGCATGTCGAAGAAGGGCATGACGCTGAAGGCCGTAAAGTCCGGCATCGTGGTATCTATCTTCTGCCGAATCTGTTCACCACTGCGAACCTGTTCGCGGGGTTCTATTCCATCATCAGTTCCATGAGTGCCCAGAGCGCGTTGAGTGCCGGGGATACAGCAGGGGCGAGCAAGTACTTTGCCTTTGCCGCCATTGCGATCTTTGTCGCCATGGTCCTCGACGGTCTGGATGGGCGTGTAGCCCGCATGACCAATACACAAAGCGCCTTTGGCGCCGAGTACGATTCGCTGTCGGACATGGTGGCGTTTGGCGTTGCCCCGGCCTTGCTGGCCTTCGGCTGGGCCTTGGGTGACATGGGCAAGGTTGGCTGGATGGTCGCCTTCATCTATGTGGCGGGGGCTGCGTTGCGTCTGGCACGTTTCAACACTCAGGTGGGAACCGCCGACAAGCGTTATTTCATCGGCCTGGCCAGCCCTGCGGCGGCCGGCGTGGTGGCGGGCATTGTCTGGGCTTTCAGCGATTACGGCATTCAGGGATCGAAGATGTCGTTCCTGGTGGCGTTGATGGTCGCGGCGGCGGGCATGCTGATGGTCAGCAACATCAAGTACAACAGCTTCAAGGACCTGGATCTGAAAGGGCGGGTGCCTTTTGTGGCGATTCTGGCTGTGGTGCTGGTGTTTGCCGTGGTGTTCAGCGATCCACCACGTATCCTGCTGTTAGTGTTCCTCGCTTATGCGGCTTCGGGCCCTATCCAGTACCTGTTGCACCTGCGTCGTCGCAAAAGCGTCGAGTGATGTAATTTCCGCCATACTCCGCAGTCTATTGGTACATCTGTCCTCCAATGCTGCGGAGTTGCCATGTTATTCAAATTCCCCAAAGCGTCTGACTGCCATGAGTCGGATGTCACGCCAGAATCTCTTTATCTCTCTCGACGCAGTTTGCTGGGCGGTGCGGCAGCAGGCCTGGCTGTTGCTGGGTTGCCTCGTTGGGCGGTTGCGCAGGATGCAACGCGTTATGCCGATGTGGAGCCGGGCCGTGCACCGACGTGGTTCTCCGACAAATTGCCGAGCACTCACTGGCAAGCCGTAACCGTCAAGGATGAGGCGATCACGCCCTTCAAGGACGCGACCCACTACAACAACTTCTACGAGTTCGGTACTGACAAGGGGGATCCGGCGGCCAACGCGGGTGCGCTCAAGACCGAGCCATGGAGTGTGGTCGTGGACGGTGAGGTGGCCAAGCCTGGGCGCTATGCCCTGGAAGATTTCATGAAGCCTTACTCGTTGGAGGAGCGTATTTATCGGCTTCGCTGCGTCGAGGCGTGGTCGATGGTGATTCCCTGGATAGGCTTTCCTATCTCTGCGCTGCTCAAGCAAGTGGAGCCAACCAGCAAGGCTAAGTTCATTCGTTTTGAAACGCTGCAGGATCCTAAGAGCATGCCGGGCCAGCGTTCCGGTTTTGCCTTGATCGATTGGCCCTATGTTGAAGGCTTGCGTCTTGATGAGGCGATGAACCCATTGGCGATTCTTGCGGTAGGGATGTATGGGCGTGAGTTGCCCAATCAGAATGGTGCGCCATTGCGCCTGGTGGTTCCCTGGAAATATGGCTTCAAAAGTGTGAAGTCTATTGTGCGTATCAGCTTGGTGGACGCACAGCCCAAGACCACTTGGCAGAGTATTGCTGCCAATGAATATGGCTTTTACGCGAATGTGAATCCGACAGTTGATCATCCTCGATGGACTCAAGCGCGCGAGCGGCGTCTGCCCAGCAGCCTGTTCAGTCCCAATGTACGGGAAACCCAGATGTTCAATGGCTACTCGGATGAGGTCGCTTCCTTATATAGCGGCATGGATCTGCGGAAGAACTACTGATGCGTTATTCGTTCTGGCGTATTGGAGTCTTTATTGCTGCGGCTATCTGGCCGCTGTATTGGCTGTATGAAGCTTGGGGCTCGGTCCTTGGGCCTGATCCGGGCAAGGTACTGGTTGATCGTCTGGGATTGGGCACCTTGGTGCTGCTGTTGATTACCTTGGCCATGACTCCCATGCAGAAACTCACTGGCTGGCCGGGCTGGATCGCCGTGCGCCGACAACTGGGGTTGTGGTGCTTTGCCTATGTAGTGCTGCACTTGAGTGCCTATGGGGTATTCATTCTGGGGTTGGACTTGTCCCAGTTGGGTGTGGAGTTGCGCAAACGGCCTTATATCTTTGTCGGCAGCTTGGGGTTCGTTTTTCTTTTGGCATTGGCGCTGACATCTAATCGCTACAGTCAGCGTCGTCTAGGGGCGCGTTGGAAAAAGCTGCATCGCCTGGTTTATCTCATCCTGGGGCTTGGGCTGCTGCATATGCTCTGGATCGTTCGGGCAGATCTGAAGGAGTGGGTGGTTTACGCTTCTATAGGTGTGCTGCTGTTGCTGCTGCGTGTGCCGGCGGTGATGCGTCGTATTCCTCGCCTGGTCGCTAAAAAACAACCGTCTGCAACAAAAACGTAATTAAAGGTTGACGGCAGATTCTACAGGCCTATAATTCGCCCCACTTCCGGCGCAGTCGAAACGGAAAACTCCTTGAGATTCAACGAGTTACCAAGTTTTCGGCAGCGGTTACGCTTCAGTTCATCGAAGCCAGAAGCAGTTGATAAGGCAGTGTGTGGTCGCCTTGTTAACGATTCGATCGTCTCGGTCGAAAGCGGTTGAAAAGAGGTGTTGACAGCAGCGTGTAACGCTGTAGAATTCGCCTCCCGCTAACGAGAGATCGGAAGCGCAAGTGGTTGAAGTTGTTGAGAAAATCTTCGAAAACTTCTTAAAAAATCGCTTGACAGTAAATGAGGCTGCTGTAGAATGCGCGCCTCGGTTGAGACGAAAGATCTTAACCAACCGCTCTTTAACAACTGAATCAAGCAATTCGTGTGGGTGCTTGTGGAGTCAGACTGATAGTCAAAAAGATTATCAGCATCACAAGTTACTCCGCGAGAAATCAAAGATGTAACCAACGATTGCTGAGCCAAGTTTAGGGTTTTCTCAAAACCCAAAGATGTTTGAACTGAAGAGTTTGATCATGGCTCAGATTGAACGCTGGCGGCAGGCCTAACACATGCAAGTCGAGCGGCAGCACGGGTACTTGTACCTGGTGGCGAGCGGCGGACGGGTGAGTAATGCCTAGGAATCTGCCTGGTAGTGGGGGATAACGTCCGGAAACGGGCGCTAATACCGCATACGTCCTACGGGAGAAAGTGGGGGATCTTCGGACCTCACGCTATCAGATGAGCCTAGGTCGGATTAGCTAGTTGGTGAGGTAATGGCTCACCAAGGCGACGATCCGTAACTGGTCTGAGAGGATGATCAGTCACACTGGAACTGAGACACGGTCCAGACTCCTACGGGAGGCAGCAGTGGGGAATATTGGACAATGGGCGAAAGCCTGATCCAGCCATGCCGCGTGTGTGAAGAAGGTCTTCGGATTGTAAAGCACTTTAAGTTGGGAGGAAGGGCAGTTACCTAATACGTGATTGTTTTGACGTTACCGACAGAATAAGCACCGGCTAACTCTGTGCCAGCAGCCGCGGTAATACAGAGGGTGCAAGCGTTAATCGGAATTACTGGGCGTAAAGCGCGCGTAGGTGGTTTGTTAAGTTGGATGTGAAAGCCCCGGGCTCAACCTGGGAACTGCATCCAAAACTGGCAAGCTAGAGTATGGTAGAGGGTGGTGGAATTTCCTGTGTAGCGGTGAAATGCGTAGATATAGGAAGGAACACCAGTGGCGAAGGCGACCACCTGGACTGATACTGACACTGAGGTGCGAAAGCGTGGGGAGCAAACAGGATTAGATACCCTGGTAGTCCACGCCGTAAACGATGTCAACTAGCCGTTGGGAGCCTTGAGCTCTTAGTGGCGCAGCTAACGCATTAAGTTGACCGCCTGGGGAGTACGGCCGCAAGGTTAAAACTCAAATGAATTGACGGGGGCCCGCACAAGCGGTGGAGCATGTGGTTTAATTCGAAGCAACGCGAAGAACCTTACCAGGCCTTGACATCCAATGAACTTTCCAGAGATGGATTGGTGCCTTCGGGAACATTGAGACAGGTGCTGCATGGCTGTCGTCAGCTCGTGTCGTGAGATGTTGGGTTAAGTCCCGTAACGAGCGCAACCCTTGTCCTTAGTTACCAGCACGTTATGGTGGGCACTCTAAGGAGACTGCCGGTGACAAACCGGAGGAAGGTGGGGATGACGTCAAGTCATCATGGCCCTTACGGCCTGGGCTACACACGTGCTACAATGGTCGGTACAAAGGGTTGCCAAGCCGCGAGGTGGAGCTAATCCCATAAAACCGATCGTAGTCCGGATCGCAGTCTGCAACTCGACTGCGTGAAGTCGGAATCGCTAGTAATCGCGAATCAGAATGTCGCGGTGAATACGTTCCCGGGCCTTGTACACACCGCCCGTCACACCATGGGAGTGGGTTGCACCAGAAGTAGCTAGTCTAACCTTCGGGGGGACGGTTACCACGGTGTGATTCATGACTGGGGTGAAGTCGTAACAAGGTAGCCGTAGGGGAACCTGCGGCTGGATCACCTCCTTAATCGACGACATCAGCTGCTTCATAAGCTCCCACACGAATTGCTTGATTCATTGAAGAAGACGATAGAAGCAGCTTTAAGCTCCAAGCTGATAGCTCCAAGCTAACAGTTACAAGCTCGAAATTGGGTCTGTAGCTCAGTTGGTTAGAGCGCACCCCTGATAAGGGTGAGGTCGGCAGTTCGAATCTGCCCAGACCCACCAATTTTGTTATGGGGCCATAGCTCAGCTGGGAGAGCGCCTGCCTTGCACGCAGGAGGTCAGCGGTTCGATCCCGCTTGGCTCCACCATAAACTGCTTCTGAAAGCTTAGAAATGAGCATTCACATTGAATGTTGATTTCTAGTCTTTTGATTAGATCGTTCTTTAAAAATTTGGGTATGTGATAGAAAGATAGACTGAACGTTACTTTCACTGGTAACGGATCAGGCTAAGGTAAAATTTGTGAGTACTCTTAAGAGTTTTGCGAATTTTCGGCGAATGTCGTCTTCATAGTATAACCAGATTGCTTGGGGTTATATGGTCAAGTGAAGAAGCGCATACGGTGGATGCCTTGGCAGTCAGAGGCGATGAAAGACGTGGTAGCCTGCGATAAGCTTCGGGGAGTCGGCAAACAGACTTTGATCCGGAGATCTCTGAATGGGGGAACCCAGCCATCATAAGATGGTTATCTTGTACTGAATACATAGGTGCAAGAGGCGAACCAGGGGAACTGAAACATCTAAGTACCCTGAGGAAAAGAAATCAACCGAGATTCCCTTAGTAGTGGCGAGCGAACGGGGACTAGCCCTTAAGTGGCTTTGAGATTAGCGGAACGCTCTGGAAAGTGCGGCCATAGTGGGTGATAGCCCTGTACGCGAAAATCTCTTAGTCATGAAATCGAGTAGGACGGGGCACGAGAAACCTTGTCTGAATATGGGGGGACCATCCTCCAAGGCTAAATACTACTGACTGACCGATAGTGAACTAGTACCGTGAGGGAAAGGCGAAAAGAACCCCGGAGAGGGGAGTGAAATAGATCCTGAAACCGTATGCGTACAAGCAGTGGGAGCAGACTTTGTTCTGTGACTGCGTACCTTTTGTATAATGGGTCAGCGACTTATTTTCAGTGGCGAGCTTAACCGAATAGGGGAGGCGTAGCGAAAGCGAGTCTTAATAGGGCGTCTAGTCGCTGGGAATAGACCCGAAACCGGGCGATCTATCCATGGGCAGGTTGAAGGTTAGGTAACACTGACTGGAGGACCGAACCGACTACCGTTGAAAAGTTAGCGGATGACCTGTGGATCGGAGTGAAAGGCTAATCAAGCTCGGAGATAGCTGGTTCTCCTCGAAAGCTATTTAGGTAGCGCCTCATGTATCACTGTAGGGGGTAGAGCACTGTTTCGGCTAGGGGGTCATCCCGACTTACCAAACCGATGCAAACTCCGAATACCTACAAGTGCCGAGCATGGGAGACACACGGCGGGTGCTAACGTCCGTCGTGAAAAGGGAAACAACCCAGACCGTCAGCTAAGGTCCCAAAGTTATGGTTAAGTGGGAAACGATGTGGGAAGGCTTAGACAGCTAGGAGGTTGGCTTAGAAGCAGCCACCCTTTAAAGAAAGCGTAATAGCTCACTAGTCGAGTCGGCCTGCGCGGAAGATGTAACGGGGCTCAAACCATACACCGAAGCTACGGGTATCACGTAAGTGATGCGGTAGAGGAGCGTTCTGTAAGCCTGTGAAGGTGAGTTGAGAAGCTTGCTGGAGGTATCAGAAGTGCGAATGCTGACATGAGTAACGACAATGGGTGTGAAAAACACCCACGCCGAAAGACCAAGGTTTCCTGCGCAACGTTAATCGACGCAGGGTTAGTCGGTCCCTAAGGCGAGGCTGAAAAGCGTAGTCGATGGAAAACAGGTTAATATTCCTGTACTTCTAGTTATTGCGATGGAGGGACGGAGAAGGCTAGGCCAGCTTGGCGTTGGTTGTCCAAGTTTAAGGTGGTAGGCTGGAATCTTAGGTAAATCCGGGGTTCTAAGGCCGAGAGCTGATGACGAGTTACCTTTTAGGTGACGAAGTGGTTGATGCCATGCTTCCAAGAAAAGCTTCTAAGCTTCAGATAACTAGGAACCGTACCCCAAACCGACACAGGTGGTTGGGTAGAGAATACCAAGGCGCTTGAGAGAACTCGGGTGAAGGAACTAGGCAAAATGGCACCGTAACTTCGGGAGAAGGTGCGCCGGTGAGGGTGAAGGACTTGCTCCGTAAGCTCATGCCGGTCGAAGATACCAGGCCGCTGCGACTGTTTATTAAAAACACAGCACTCTGCAAACACGAAAGTGGACGTATAGGGTGTGACGCCTGCCCGGTGCCGGAAGGTTAATTGATGGGGTTAGCTAACGCGAAGCTCTTGATCGAAGCCCCGGTAAACGGCGGCCGTAACTATAACGGTCCTAAGGTAGCGAAATTCCTTGTCGGGTAAGTTCCGACCTGCACGAATGGCGTAACGATGGCGGCGCTGTCTCCACCCGAGACTCAGTGAAATTGAAATCGCTGTGAAGATGCAGTGTATCCGCGGCTAGACGGAAAGACCCCGTGAACCTTTACTATAGCTTTGCACTGGACTTTGAATTTGCTTGTGTAGGATAGGTGGGAGGCTTTGAAGCGTGAACGCCAGTTTGCGTGGAGCCATCCTTGAAATACCACCCTGGCAACTTTGAGGTTCTAACTCAGGTCCGTTATCCGGATCGAGGACAGTGTATGGTGGGTAGTTTGACTGGGGCGGTCTCCTCCTAAAGAGTAACGGAGGAGTACGAAGGTGCGCTCAGACCGGTCGGAAATCGGTCGTAGAGTATAAAGGCAAAAGCGCGCTTGACTGCGAGACAGACACGTCGAGCAGGTACGAAAGTAGGTCTTAGTGATCCGGTGGTTCTGTATGGAAGGGCCATCGCTCAACGGATAAAAGGTACTCCGGGGATAACAGGCTGATACCGCCCAAGAGTTCATATCGACGGCGGTGTTTGGCACCTCGATGTCGGCTCATCACATCCTGGGGCTGAAGCCGGTCCCAAGGGTATGGCTGTTCGCCATTTAAAGTGGTACGCGAGCTGGGTTTAGAACGTCGTGAGACAGTTCGGTCCCTATCTGCCGTGGACGTTTGAGATTTGAGAGGGGCTGCTCCTAGTACGAGAGGACCGGAGTGGACGAACCTCTGGTGTTCCGGTTGTCACGCCAGTGGCATTGCCGGGTAGCTATGTTCGGAAAAGATAACCGCTGAAAGCATCTAAGCGGGAAACTTGCCTCAAGATGAGATCTCACTGGAACCTTGAGTTCCCTAAAGGGCCGTCGAAGACTACGACGTTGATAGGTTGGGTGTGTAAGCGCTGTGAGGCGTTGAGCTAACCAATACTAATTGCCCGTGAGGCTTGACCATATAACACCCAAGCAATTTGCGAACTCGAAAGAGACCAGATTGCGGTGTGTGAAGACGAAACGAACCGAAAGTTTGCATGGCTCACAAAACACCAAAATCTATTACATACCCATTCGCTGGCACGTTGCACATGCAACGGACTGGCTACCGAATTTCTTGACGACCATAGAGCGTTGGAACCACCTGATCCCATCCCGAACTCAGAAGTGAAACGATGCATCGCCGATGGTAGTGTGGGGTTTCCCCATGTGAGAGTAGGTCATCGTCAAGATTAAATTCCGAAACCCCAATTGCGAAAGCAGTTGGGGTTTTTTTTTGTCGCGTGGAAAACTCGCTCTTATTCGCAAACAAATTTGCACAGTTATTTTCGAATTGGAACACTAGAATAGCCGCTACTTTCTCCACTTCCAGAGCCTTCTATGCCAGATCCGGTTGACGCCCCCGGGTTGTCAGAATTACCACTGGACGACCTGGTTGCCTGCCATGAGTGCGATCTGCTGATGCGCAAGCCAAAGCTTGCTCTCGGCGAAAAAGCCCAATGCCCGCGTTGTGGCTATGAGCTCTACGCACACCGGCACAATGTCGTTGAACGTAGCCTGGCTCTGGTGATCGCCGCCTTGCTGCTCTACGTACCGGCGAACTTTCTTCCCATCATGCAGCTCAATCTATTGGGACAGTCTTCCGAAGATACCGTCTGGAGCGGCGTGCAAGGCCTGTTCGATACCGGTATGGAAGGCGTGGCGCTGGTGGTGTTCCTGTGCAGCATGGGCATCCCCCTGATCAAGTTGATTTGTCAGCTCCTGGTTCTGTTGAGTATTCGCTGGGACTTCGGGCGCAGCTATGGTCTGCTGCTCTACCGCATCTATCACCACCTGCGTGATTGGGGAATGCTCGAGGTCTACCTGATGGGGGTGCTGGTGGCCATCGTCAAATTGGCTGACATGGCCTCCATCACAGTGGGCCTGGGCCTGGTGTGTTTTATCAGTCTGTTGTTGGTCCAGGTCTGGCTGGAGGTGGTGATGTCGCCTCACCAGATCTGGCAAGCGTTATCGGGAGAGGATGTGCATGCGGGCGATTGATGCAGGCATTCTGATTTGCAGTGAGTGCCACGAGTTGAACCGGCAGGCAGCCGACAGCGATGAGCAGGCCTGCACACGCTGCGGAGCCCAGATCCACCCCCGCCGTCCCAACAGCATCCTGCGCACCTGGGCGCTGTTGCTTACCGCCGCCATTCTCTATGTTCCGGCCAATCTGCTGCCGATCATGACGGTCAGCTCACTGGGCCAGGGTGACCCCAGCACCATCATGTCGGGGGTTATCCAACTGGTGCAGCACGGCATGTTTCCCATTGCCGCGGTAGTCTTTGTCGCCAGTATCCTGGTGCCGACCTTCAAGCTGGTGGGCATAGCCTTGCTGTTGTTCTCGGTGCAACGCCACCAGCCACTGTCGGCACGACAACGAATCATCATGTACCGCTTTATCGAGTTCATCGGTCGCTGGTCGATGCTGGATATCTTTGTCATCGCCATCCTGGTGGCGGTGGTCAACTTTGGACGGCTGGCCAGCATCGAAGCCAATCTCGGTGCGGTCGCCTTTGCCAGCGTGGTGATCCTGACCATGCTGGCCGCAGTAACTTTCGATCCCCGACTGATCTGGGATAACACGGAGTCGGACGACGACCATGACTGATTTGCCTACCGCCAAAACCCGCCCGGCCTCCAATTGGTCAGCCATCTGGGTACTGCCCCTGATTGCCCTGATCATCGGTGGCTGGCTGGGCTGGCGTGCGTACAGCCAGACCGGCATCGAGATCCAGTTGCGCTTCGAAAGCGGTGAGGGGATCCAGGCCAACAAGACCGAGGTGGTCTACAAAGGCATGCCCGTGGGCAAGGTCAAGACCTTGGCTCTGGACGACGAAGGCAACTCCCGGGGCGTGATCGCCACGGTCGAGATGAACAAGGACGTCGAGCAGTACCTCAAGACCAACACCCGCTTCTGGCTGGTCAAGCCCAGTGTCAGCCTGGCCGGCATCACCGGATTGGAAACCCTGGTTTCCGGCAACTACATCGCGGTCAACCCCGGCGATGGCGAGCCTGCGCGCAAGTTCAAGGCCCTGGCCGAAGAGCCGCCGTTATCGGACGCCAAGCCCGGCTTGCACCTGACCATCAAGGCCGAACGCCTGGGCTCGTTGAATCGTGGCAGCCCGGTGTTCTACAAGCAGATCCAGGTCGGACAGATCAAAAGCTTCCTGCTTTCCGAAGACCAGAACACCGTCGAGCTCAAGGTCTATATCGAGCCGACCTACGCCAACCTGGTGCGCAAACACACGCGTTTCTGGAACGCCAGCGGCATCAGCATCGACGCCAACCTGTCCGGGGTCAAAGTGCGCAGTGAGTCCCTGTCCAGCATCGTTGCTGGCGGCATCGCCTTTGCCACGCCGGAAAACCGCAAGGACAGCCCGCCTACCGACCCAAGCCTGCCGTTCCGCCTCTATGAGGATTTCGACGCTGCCCAGGCCGGCATCCGGGTCAAGGTCAAGCTCACCGATTTCGAAGGCCTGCAGGCCGGACGTACCCCGGTGATGTACAAGGGCATCCAGGTCGGCAGCCTGAAGGCCCTGAAGGTCGACTCCGATCTCACCAGCGCCACCGCCGAGCTGACCCTCGATCCGCTGGCCGAGGACTACCTGGTCCAGGGCACCCAGTTCTGGACCGTCAAACCCTCCATCTCCCTGGCCGGTATCACTGGACTTGAGGCGCTGGTCAAAGGCAACTACATCGCCATTCGCCCCGGCGACAAGGGCGCCGCGCCCCAGCGCGAGTTCGAAGCCCGAGCCAAGGCCCCGCCCCTGGACCTGCGCGCACCCGGCCTGCACATGGTGCTGTTCACCGACAACCTCGGCTCCCTGGATGTGGGCAGCCCGATCCTCTACAAGCAGGTCAAGGTCGGCTCGGTGCAGAGCTATCAGTTCTCTCACACCCGCAAGCAAGTGGTGATCGGCGTTCATATCGAGAAAGAGTACGAGTCGCTGGTCAACGGCTCGACCCGCTTCTGGAACGTCAGCGGCATCACCCTCACCGGCGGGCTCACCGGCGGCATCCAGATCAAGAGCGAGTCGCTGCAAAGCCTGATGGCCGGTGGTATCGCCTTCGAGACGCCGCTGCCCAACGTGCCGCTGAAAAAGCGCATTCCGCGTTTCCGTCTGTTCGCCAATCAGGAAGAGGCGGCGCAGCGTGGCACCCTGATCAACATCAAGGTGGATCGCGCCGATGGGCTGCGCGCCGGAACGCCGGTGCGCTTCAAGGGCCTGGATGTGGGCAAGCTGGAAGCAGTGACCCTTAGCGCCGACCTGCAATCGGTGATGCTTAAGGCGCGGATTACCGAAGTGCCCGAGCGTATCGCCCGGGTCGGCAGCCAGTTCTGGGTGGTCAAGCCGGAGCTGGGGCTGATGAAAACCTCGAACCTGGAAACCCTGGTCACCGGTCAATACATCGAGGTTCAGCCCGCGGCGAAGAACTTGGGCGTGCAAACCAGCTTTGTCGCCTTGCCGCAGCCGCCGGAAGCCAGCGTCCAGGAAGCGGGTCTGAGTCTGGTATTGAGCGCTGCTCGCCGCGGCTCGTTGAAGGTGGGTGTTCCCGTGACTTATCGCGAAGTGACGGTGGGCAAAGTGACGGGCTACGAACTGGGCCAGACCGCTGACCGGGTGCTGATCCACATCCTCATCGAGCCCAAGTACGCGCCGCTGATTCGCGGTGGTACAAGGTTCTGGAACAGCAGTGGATTTGGCGTGGACTTCGGCCTGTTCAAGGGCGCCACGGTGCGTACCGAATCCCTGGAAACCCTGATCCAGGGCGGCATTGCTTTTGCTACCCCGGATGGCGAGCGCATGGGCAACCCGGCCCGTCCCCAGCAGACCTTCCCGCTGTTCGATAAGTTCGAGGATGAATGGCTGACCTGGGCGCCCAAGATCCCCCTGGGCAAATAACCCTGTTGTAGGAGCCGGCTTGCCGGCGAAGAGGCCCTCAATTCCGGCGTTCCTCTAGAGAACGCCTTCGCTGGCAAGCCAGCTCCTACAAAAGCCAATAAAAAAGGCCGCACTCGAAAGAGTGCGGCCTTTTGCGTTGCGGCGTTAGGGAATCAGACTTCGTCCAGTTCCGCTTCTGCTTCGGGTTCCACGTTCAGCGTCGCCTTGACCTGATCGTGACGACGGATGAACTTCCAGTCCGCCTCGTCGATGTAGATACCGTTCGGCCCGCTGCCGCCTTCCAGGTCGATGGCCACCTGGGCCGACACCTGCGGCTTCACACTGGCCAGGATCGGCACGAAGCCCAGTTGCAGGCTGGTTTCCAGCAATGCCGCCTGGTTGCGTTCGTCGATGTCCGCCGCCTCGTCGAGGTAGTAGGGCAGGCGAATGCGCCCGGCCTGGTCACGGTCCATCAAGTGCAGCAACAGGTACATGTTGGTCAGCGCCTTGATGGTCATGGTGGTGCCGTTGGACGCCGCGCCGTCGATGTCGGTGTGGATCACCGGCTGGCCGTTGACCTTGGTGATCTCGAACGCCAGCTCGAACAGGTCCTTCAGGCCCAGCTGGTTGTGGTTGGCCGCCACCAGCCGCGCCAGGTACTCCTTGGCCTCTTCGTTCTTGTTGTCCTGCTCGGCGCTCTGGCTCAGGTCGAACACCGACAGGGTTTCGCCTTCCTCGTACTGGCCGGCGCTGTGGATGATCTGATCGATGTGCTTGAGGGCTTCCTTGTTCGGCGCCAGGACGATGCGGAAGCTCTGCAGGTTGGACACCTGGCGCTTGTTGATCTCGCGGTTGAACAGCGCCAGCTGGTGTTCCAGGCTGTCGTAGTCGCTGCGGATATTGCGCAGGGTCCGGGCGATATCGGTCACCGCCGCGCGGCGTGCCTTGCCCAGGGTCAAGGCTTCGTCGGTGCGGTGGGCATAGGCATTGATCAGCAGTTGCAGGCGGCGCTCGACGTCATCCTCGCTGTCGAACTTGGCCACGCCCTTCAGACGCACCTGGGCATACAGCGCCTCGATCTGCCCGTCGACCCGCTGCAGGCCCTGCCAGCTGTCCTGATAGTCGTTGAGCAGTGGCAGCAGGTTGTCCATGGAGTCGTCCACCGGGTCCATGAACGGCGTGCCGAACGGCAGGTCCGCCGGCAGCAGCTGACGGCGGCGCAGGGCGTCGTCGAGGGTGCGCTGCTTGGCTTCCATGTCGGCGATCTGCCGGCCCACCAGTTGCAGCTTGGCGGACAACTGCTGGACGCGTTCGGTGAAGGCATCGCTGGAACGCTTGAGTTCGTCCTGGGCGGCTTCCATCTGCGCCAGCTGTTCCAGCTTTTCGCCTTCCTCGGCGCTCAGGGTCTGGGCGCGGCGGAAGTCTTCCAGGGCCTTCTGCGCATCCAGCACCTGCTGGTACAGGGCTTCGGTCTGGGTCTTGCTGGCGGCGCGGTCGGCGGCCACGGCGGCCTGGGTCTTGAGCTGCTTGAGTTCTTTTTCCAGGCGCTCTTTCTGATCCCGCAGGGCGGCGCGATCGGCCAGGGCCTGCAAGGCTGGCGGCTCGATGTGGGAGATGTCGATGGTCAACCCCGGCACTTCGAAACGCTCGCCCTTGAAGCCGTCGAGGATCAGCTCCACCGACTTCACCCACTCGCCGTTGTCGTCCAGGGCGATGCCGTGCTCGCCCAGCGGCAGGCTGAACAGCGCGCTGTTGAACAGACGCATCAGGCGCTCCACGTCCTGCTGGGAGAACTCCTCGCGCAGGCGGGCGTAGCTGTTGTTGTCGGCATGATCGAGTTGCTGCTTCACCGACTTCAGGCGTTTTTCCAGGTCCCGCAGGCGCTCTTCCAGGTCTTCGGCGGAGAACTGCCGGGACTGGGCCAGGGCGCCGGCCAGTTCATCGTGGGCATCCTTGGCCGCCAGCAGTTGCTGTTCCAGGACCTTCACGTCGTCCACCAGGGCGAAGCGGTGCTTGAGCACCGACAGCTCGCCGAGCCAGCGCTGGGTGCCGGTGATTTCCCGTTCCAGGCGCATCATTTCCTGGGTGCTGCTGCGTTGGTCGTTCTGCAGCGCGTCCTGCTCGTTGCGGTAGTGCTCGGCCTGGAGGGTCAGCTCTTCCTTGCGCGCACCTGCGTAGTCCGACCAAGTGCCCAGCAGCGAATCCAGCAGGGGCGACAGGCGATGCAGTTTGCCCCGCAGAATGTCCCGCTGCTTCACGCCGTTGGCCAAGGCTTCCACCAGGGGGCCCGCGGCCACCAGGGAGTTGTAGTCCTGTTCCATGCGCCGCACATCGCGGAAGGCTTCGTCGCAGGCGGCGATGTAGTCGACGCTGCCGGAGCGCAGGCTGTGCTCGAAGGCATCGAGGAACAGCTGCTTGAGCTTGGCCGCGGTGATCTCGCGCATGTGCAGCAGGTTGATGAACAGCGCGCGGAAGGTCTTCAGGCTCTGCTCGCTGGTGGAGCGCAGCGGAATCAGGGTCAGGTCCAGGGGGATCGACGTATGGCCGCCCACCAGCAAGCGGCGCAGTTCATCCGGCTTGAGCTCATAGGCCTTCAGGCCCTGGCGCTCCAGGTTGGTGAACAGCTCTTTCTGCCGCAGGCAGGTGTCGTCCTTCTGGTAATGCGCCAGGTCCAGCTGGCCGGCGTAGGCGAAGAACTGGTGGCCGAAACCGCCACCCGGGCCGCGCCCGACTACGCCAATCACATGAGGGCCGTGGGGCAGCGAGACTTCCACCAGGATGTAACTGGTGTCCGAGGCGAAGTAGAAGCGCCGGGATTGTTCCAGGCTGTACTTGCCGAAGCTCATGTCCGACATGCGCGCCAAAATCGGGAATTGCAGGGCGTTGATCGACGCCGACTTGCCCAGGTTGTTGGCCCCGTAGACCGATAGCGGCTCCTCCAGCGGGAATAGGCCCAAGCTGTAGCCGGCAGTGTTCAGTAGGGCAAAGCGGCGGATGCCGTAGCGTTCCTTGCTCATGCGTCGAGCTCCTGTTCTTCGGCGATGGCCCGGGCCAGCGCGTCTTCTTCACTTTCTTCGGACTCGTCGAATTCGCTCAGGTCCAGCGGGTCATCGGTCTGCAGCAGTTTCTCGTCGCTGTCGTTGTCCACCAGCACCGGGGTCGGCAACGGCAGCACGCTATGCAGGCTGGCGGCCAGGTCGCGGTCCTGCTGCACCGACAGGCAGACATCGAGGAAGCGGTGCATCGGCGGCAGGAAGCGGTAGATGCCCGGCTCCTCGGCGGCAAAACCCAGCTGGGTCATGCGGCGCATGATTTTCTCTTCCAGCTCTTCCTGGGTCTGCACTTCGGCCTGGATAAACAGGTCGCGGTACTTTTCCAGCAAGGACGGCAGTTCGTCACGGCCCAGGCTGCCGCCGTCGAGCACGGCGATCGGGTCGCGGCCCTGGTCGGCCAGATGCTCCACCAGGATGAAAGTGAACAGCGCCAGGCGCTGGGCGGTCTTGTTCACCTGGGCGGCGGCGTTGTCGGGGACAAAGTAGTAGAAGCCGCGGGTATCGCACACCAGCTCGAAGCCCAGGGCCTTGAACAGGGTGCGGTACTGGTCCTGGAAGTTCGACAATTGCGCGTACAGCTCCGGGTCGCGGCGGCTGACGTGGTAACCCTTGAACAGCTCGCGGAAGATCGGCGCCAGCTGGGACAGTTCGGAAAGATCAAGATGCATGGGCGTTGCTCGCAGAATGCTCGGCGGCGTCATCGCGGGCCGAGAGCAGGGCGAAGGAGCGCAGGCTGACCTGGTGCTCCTGGGTGTGGTAGTCGCGGCGTTCGAGGCGCTCGCGCTTGAAGCGTTTTTCCCGGGACAGGCGTGAGAACCAGTACAGCAGTTCGTCGGTGGCGCCATCCGGTTCCTGGTCCAGCAGCCAGCTCATCAGGTCCGGCATCGGCAGGGCGTCTTCGCAACGTTCGAGCATCTCCCGAACCGTGCGCGGTGCCTTGGGGGCCACTCCTTTGTGGGTCTTGTGGGCCTTGGGGAAGCGCGCCGGCTTGGGCTCGAAGCGGGCCAGGGCATAGACATAGGCTTCCACCTGGCCGGAGCTGCCGAGGAAGGTGCTCTGCGGACGGGTGAACAGCGGCATCGCCGCCTGGGGCACCGCGTCGATGCCCTTGCGCCGGATCGCCGCCAGGGCCAGGGCCGCGCCACGGGTCACGGCGTTGTGCCGGCGAGCTTCTTCACGCAGGGGTAGCAGCAGTTCCCGGGCATGACGCAGGGTCAACTGGGCGCTGGTCTGCATTTCCAGGATGCGCGCGTGGGTGCGCAGCAGCATGTCGTCGTCCACCAGGTGGCCCAGGCGCTGTTGCTCGGTGAGCAGGCGCAGCAGGACGTTTTCCACCTTGCGCACGCCCTGTTCGAAGGCGCCGTCGGCGTTCACCAGCTGGATCATCGGCTCGACGTATTCGTCCCAGGTGGCCAGCACCTCGGCATAGCGCTGGCGCAGGGGGATCTGCCGGTCGCTGGTCTTGGCCCGCTCGGCCACGGCCACCAGGGCCTGTTCGTCGTTGGCGAGCTTCTTCAGGACATCGCGCACGCGCATGTCCAGCAGCCGTAGCTGGCGCGCCAGGTCGTTGCCGTCGCGCACGTCGAAGGCGTCCTGGATGTAACCGGCCAGGCGCTCCAGGTGGCGCAGGTAGGCTTCGATCTCCAGGCACAGGCCCAGGCGGTGTTCACGGCGCAGATAGGCGAGGAAGTCGTGGATCTGCGCATTGAGCTCGAAACGGTTCGGGCTTTTCGCCACCGGGACCAGGATATCCAGGCGTATCCATACGTCCAGCAGGTGGGTGATGTCCTGGGGCGTGCTGTCCAGTTGTTGGGCAGCCAGCTGTGAACGCAGTTCGGCAAGACTCAGGGTGCCTTGGTCGAAGTGCTCGCACAGCGGCTCCAGAAGTGCCCAGTGTTCGGCGAGGGCGCGCAAGACGCGCTTGGGTTCGATCATCGGAATGGCCGGCTGGTTGGCAATGAAAGGCGGCGATTGTACTGCATCAGGCGGCCGACGATTCATCCCCGGGCCCAGCTATGAGACGGACTGTCGCTTTTGTGGGCAATCAACAGCAGGCGATCTTTGCCGAAGGACGGTAGAATCCCCCACCTCAGTTATCCACAAGTGGCCGACCTTTGCTTATCGAGTCCCGTCGTCGCGCTTATCTGTCCGCCATGCAGGTGGTCAGTTGGCTGCCGCGCAGCGAATTGCCCTTTGCCGCCCCTTCGCGCCCCGAATTGCTGGCCTTGCCGGAACCCGAGGTGCAGGCGCCACCTGCCCCCGTGGTCGAGGCCAAGGCCCCGGCGGCGGCTGCAAGGACCGTCGAACGGCCGAAGATCGAGGTGCCGCGTCCTTCCACCGCGCCTGCAAAGTCAGCCAGCAAGCCAGTGGCCGAGGGCGAAGAAGCCCCGGCTCCGGTGGTCAAGGCGCCAGTGGTTCCTCCGCCGCGCTTCGCCCTGCAGCTGTTGCGCGCCGGCCGTTGCCTGCTGCTGGTGGAGTTACCCACAGGCGAAGCCTTCCAGAGTCGCGATCCGGCCTATCTGCTGCTCAAGGACATGCTGCGCGCCGCCGGCTTGCCGGACAGCCCGCAGATCCTCGCCGAGCCGGTGCGCTGGCCGATGCTGACCCGGGGCAACCTCGACCAGGGGCCGGAAGCCGCCCGGGACTTCGTCCAGGCCTTTGTCGGCGTGCGAATCGAAGAAGAGCCCTGCGTCTGCCTGTGGCTGATCGGTCTGCCGGCCGTGCGTTTCGCCGGGGAAGCCAACGCTGAATCCTACAACCGTGAACTGCAGGTCGAAGGCCTGGGTTCGGCCTGGGCCTTGCCCGGCCTGGAACTATTAATGGAAGAGCCACAGCGTAAGGCTGATGTCTGGCAAGCCATGCGTCGCTTGATGACGCGCTGGAAAAGCACTGATGAGCACAATGACCAATGAGTGACGCGTTGACCTTCCGCCTGGCCACCGAGGCGGACCTGGATGCCATCCTGAAAATCGAATATGCCGCGTTCAGTCACCCCTGGACCCGGGGCATTTTCATGGATGCCTTCAAGTCCTACGAAGTCTGGCTGATGTTCGAAGGCAGCCAGCAAGTGGGCCACGGCGTGATCCAGGTGATCATTGACGAAGCCCATCTGCTGAACATCACCGTCAAGCCGGAAAGCCAGGGCCGCGGCCTGGGCCTGCGCCTGCTGGAAGAGCTGATGAAGCGTGCCTACCAGAAGAATGCCCGGGAGTGTTTCCTCGAAGTGCGCTCCAGCAACCAGACCGCCTATCGGCTGTATGAGCGTTACGGCTTCAATGAAGTCGGGCACCGCCGCGACTATTACCCGGCCGTGGGTGGCCGCGAAGACGCCCTGGTGATGGCCTGCACCCTGGTCGACTGAGCCTTCAACCAGCACCCAGGCCGCTGTAGGAGCTGGCTTGCCAGCGAAGGTGCCATTCGCGGCGATGCATGGCTTGAGGGCCTCATTAAATGTGGTGCCAGGCTCAGGGTTTGCCGTCCAGCGGGTCGCGACGTGCCAGTTCGGCTTCATCCAGACCACTGCCACCCCCAATGTCCGTGGCATCGACAATACTCAGATCCCAGTCCGCCGGTTTATCGGCCCCGGCTTCCCGGGCAGAACGGGCCCCATCCTCGCGGATCAGGGTTTCCGGGCTCAGGTCGTCGTCGCTGGAGCCGTCGCTGGTGAGGCCGGTGCTGCCTAAGGGGCCGGGTTCGTCGTCATCGAAATGCAGTTCCTCCATGGACCCCATGCGATCCTGATCATCGTCGATCGGCTCGGGCTGGGGCGCGTTGAAGGGGCGTAGTGATTCGGTCATGGCGATTGCTCATACTTTTAGGGGCTTGCAGGGTGGACCCACAGCCCCGATGAAGATTCCCCGGCAGGGATAACCGGTATCTGCAGTCATTGGCGTGACCCCGACGGGCACTCGTCTGTCAAAGCTGCGCATCATTCTTGAGGCTTCACAGCATGAACGAACTACAAGATCTGATTGATAACAACGCGCGTTGGGCCGAAGCGATCAAGCAGGAGGACCCGGAATTCTTCTCCAAGCTGGCCCGCCAGCAGACTCCGGAGTACCTGTGGATCGGCTGCTCGGACGCCCGGGTGCCAGCCAACGAGATCGTCGGCATGTTGCCGGGCGACCTGTTTGTGCACCGTAACGTGGCCAACGTCGTGCTGCACACCGACCTCAATTGCCTGTCGGTGATCCAGTACGCGGTGGATGTACTCAAGGTCAAACACATCCTGGTCACCGGCCACTATGGTTGCGGCGGCGTGCGCGCCTCGATGCAGGATCGCCAGTTTGGCCTGATCGATGGCTGGCTGCGTTCGATCCGTGACCTGTACTACGAGCACCGCGAGGCGCTGGCACAACTGGCCACTGAAGAAGAACAAGTCGACCGCCTGTGCGAACTGAACGTGATCCAGCAAGTGGCCAACGTCGGCCACACCAGCATCGTGCAGAACGCTTGGCATCGCGGGCAGAGCCTGTCGATCCACGGTTGCATCTACGGGATCAAGGACGGTCGCTGGAAGAGCCTGGACACGACCATCAGCGGTTTCGAACAGCTGCCACCGCAATATCGCCTGCGTCCCCTCGGCGCCGTCTGAATGCGCGCTGGCCGCTGCGTGAAGGCGCAGCGGCCAGCGGCGGGTTTCAGAGGTGTGGCACCTCGGTGCTTGGCGCCGGGGCCGGTGCCTTAAGCTGCTTGAGCTGGGTCTTGACCGGTGCGCTGCTGCACTTGGCCACGGCCTGCTGCTCGGTCAGCTTGCGGACCGAGGTGTAGAACAACTCGCAAGTCTGCTCTTTCTGCGTCACTTGCCAGGTCTGGGTGCAACTGCTGAGCAGGGTGCTCGGATCGGTTCCGGGCTTGCTGCCCATGCCGGCCTGCCAGCAGGCCGCACTCAAATCCTGGCCCATGACTTTCAACCCGGCGGCGTCGGCCTTGGCCTCGTCGTTGTCATAGTTGGCCGGGTCCGCCGCGTACCAGATGTAGCTCGGGTGGTTGGAGCCCAGTACCGGCACCTTCACGCCTTCGCTGGGGCTGATTTGCGCCAGGCCCAGCACATTCACCGTCACCCCGTATTGCTGCTTGAGCCAGCTGCGCACCGGCGCACCGAACGCCACCATCGGCAGGGCCGCGCCGCTGGCGTTCTGGCTGACCTGCTTGACCATGGTGGTCTGGTAGCTGTTGAAGTAGCTGTAGACCCCTTCCAGGCTCTTGCCGGCCGTGGAGGGCGCGGCGATTGGCGCAATATCGATGATGGTCTGGTAGGCCGGAGTCTGCTCGGCGGCGATGCCGTTGACGGTCAGCAACGAGGCCCAGCGGTCGGTGGTGGCCGACTCCAGATAGTCCTGGTAGCGGGTCAGCGAGTAATCCGGCGGGAAGTGCAGCAACTCGACGCTCTTGCGGTTTTCCAGGGCCATGCCCAGGGGCAGGAACAGGTACCAGCTGTATTCCCAGTGGCCGTCGCTGTTGAGCTGGCTGGCGCCTTTGTAGGCCAGGTCGCCGGCATCGAGCAGGGCGCTCAGGGGCTTGTCGTAGCCCTGGGGCACGCCGCTGATGGAGGCGACGACCTTGTCGTTGGCGGTTTTGACGCTGACCTTGGCCGTGCTGTAGCCGTCGCGCTGCACGCTCTGGGTCAGGTAGTGCTCCACCGTCTGCTCCAGGGTCCAGTTGCGATAGCAGATCACGTTGCAGTTGTTGGGGTAGGCGAAGAGTTGGGTGACGCGTTGCGGACTGCCCAGATCGACCTCGACATCGGCCATGACGCTGCTGCTCAGCGCGGCCGCCGCCAGGGCCAGGGTGATTCCTGCGAATTTGAACATGCTCAGATCCTTTTCAGCGTGAACCCCGAAGGGCGAAGACGGTACGGGTCGGCGGGCGGCACCCGCCTGCCAGCTGTGCCAGCCTTTCAGAACGGCCGGAGAGTGGTCAGTGGAAAGCCAGGATAGTACAGCTGGCAGAACACGTTGGCCGCCAGCATCAGTGGCAGGAAAACCACCTGCAACGGGCTCCAGTGGGCCCAGTGCAGCGCGGTCAGCCAGGGGTGACTGGCGCTCAACTGCGGATCGATGTGGCCCAGCCTTCTGCGCTGCAGCAAGTTGAGCAGGATCATGCCCAGGTAAGTCAGCATGCCGAGGCCGCCCAGCAGGGCGCCGAACGCGGCCAGTAGCACCAGCTGCGGCAGGCCATGGCGCAGCACCAGGTACTTGCCATCCGGGTCGAGGCGCTTGGGAATCAGGCGTTCGCTCAACCACAGGTCCTGGAGCACCAGGCGGGTCGCCAGCGGTATCCACTGGCTCATGAGCAGGATCGAGAACCACACCGGAATACAGCTCAGCACCAGCGCCAGGGTGATGCAGAACCCCGGCGAATAGTGGTTCTGCAACAGCAGGTACATGGCAATCGCCAACGAGAGGCTGGCCCAGAGCCTGGCCCAGGACTGTTCAAAGGTCGGGCGGCGCAGAAAACGCAGCCAGAAATACAGATCCTTCTGCGGCAGGCGCTCGATCAGCTGTGGATAACGCCAGGTCAGTAGCTGTGCCAGATGTTGGCAGGCCTGCCAGTGCTGAGCGTCGGTATCTTGCAGTAAGTCTTTCTGCTGCTTGGCCGTCATCGGCTTGAACAGCAGATGAGCGGCCAGGATGCTGGGTTCCCGCACCCGCTCGTCCGCGCTGCGCAGTTGTTGCTGTTGGTAGAAACTCTCCTGCTGGCGGCGCTCCATCAGCGCCTCCCAATCCTCGGCGGGGCCTGGGTGAGCGCCGGTCTTGTCGTCCCACTGGAAGCAATGGCAGACCTGATCCAGCAACGACAGGCTCCAACGGGTGCGGTTGAGCAACTGCAGCACGGCGTACTGATACTGCTGGCGGTGGTCGAACACCTGCATCCACGGCTGCTCGGCATAGCTGCGCAACTGCTCGATGAAGGCCGCTTCGTCGCCGGCCTGCAGGTGTGCCTCCAGGATTTTCAGGTAATGGCGCAGCAGGTCGTCGCGCAAAATCTGCTGCTGTGCCGGGCTCATGCTCAACTGCTGCCAGGGCACCAGCCATTCCAACTGCTGCACTGCCCACAGTGCAATCGCCGTGCGCTGTTCCGGGTGGCTCAGGCAGTACCGCAGCAGGCCGGCCTCGAAGCCTTGCCGGCAATCGAGCTGCAGTGCCTGTTGCCAGCGCTCTGGCACATTGCGCGGCGTCAGGCCAAGCAACAGTCGCTGCTCGGGAGGCTCGGCCCGCTGCACAGGGCGGTTTTCGCAGCGCATATCCAGCAGTTGCGACCACTGCCGCAGGTTCTCCGACTCAGCTGGCGCCGGTGTCGCCGCGCCAGCATGCTCCGGCGCCTGCTGGCGCTCTCGAGCCAGCAGCAAGGCTGTTTCATAAGCCTCGCGCAACCGCTGGAAGCCTTCGGTATCTTCATCGGGACGGGTGGTTTTCAGGCGTTTGGCATAGCTGCGCTTGATGCTGCGCTCATCGGCGTCGTCCGGCAGCTCCAGCAGGGTCCAACAGTCCATGTCGCCGCTCCTCAGTGCCAGTGGCCGTTTTCCAGTCTCTGCAGCTGTTCACTGAGTTGGTTGCGCACTTCGCGGATCTTGCGCTCGTCCTGGGTGTCCAGCACTTGCTGGAATTGCCCGGCCCAGTAGCCGATCTGTTCGCGCAATTCCCCCAGGCTTTCCTGATACAGACGTTCCAGGCGGGCGCTGAGCAGGGTGTTGACCTGCTGGTCGCGGGGATGAACCTTGAGTTGCTCCAGGGCCTTGAGCCGCTGCTGGATTTCCTCCGGGGTCAGCACGCCGGGGTTGTTCTCGATCACCAGGGAACGGCTTTCACCGGTCAGGGGAATGCTCACCTGGGCTTCCAGCAGGCCGTTGATGTCGTAGGTGAAGCGCACGTCCAGCGAGACTTCGCCGGCCGGGCGCTTGGGCACCTGCATTTCCAGTTGGCCGAGGGCGACGTTGTCGCGCACCAGGCGGCTCTCGCCCTGGAAAATCTTCAGCAGCACCTGTTCCTGGTTGTCGTGCAGGGTCTGCACGGTCTTGACCCGGCTCACCGGCACCACGCTGTTGCGCTCGATGATCGGCAGGTAGTGCCCGCCCTCGATCTGGTTGCCGTACTGCTGGGAGGTTTCGATGCCCAGGGTGTAGGAGCAGACGTCGGTCAGGACCACTTCCTCCAGAGCCGCGGAGCGGGCCTTGAGCGCCGCCTGGACCGCCGCGCCCTGGGCCACCACTTCGTCGGGGTCGAGGCTGATGGACGGAAAGCGCCCGAACAGCCCCGCCGCCAGCTTGCGTACCAGGGGCATGCGGGTGGCGCCGCCCACCAGGAGGATTTCATCCAGGTCGCTGACGCGGATCCGGGCATCGCGCAGGGCCCGCTCGATGGGTGCCCGCAGGCGTTCCAGCAGGGGCGTGTAGAGGTTGGCCAACTGCGCCTGGGTGATGGTCTGGGTCCATTGCCGGCCATCGACCCGCAGGCTGAACTCGGCGCTGGGTTCCTGGCCCAGGGCACGGCGCACCCGTTCGGCTTCCCGGCGCAGGGCCTGGAGCACGCTCTGGCGCTCGGGAAAGTCCGCCGCCCGGCCTTGTTGCTCGATGAAGTGCTCCAGCAGCAGGCTGTCGAAATCTTCGCCGCCGAGGAAGTTGTCACCGGCGCTGGCGCGGACTTCCATGACCCCGTCGAACAGCTCCAGGATCGACACGTCGAAGGTGCCGCCACCGAGGTCGAAGACCAGGAACGAGGTTTCCTTGTCGCGCTGGTGCAGGCCGTAGGCCAGGGCCGCGGCGGTGGGTTCGTTGATCAGCTTTTCCACCTTGAGCCCGGCCAGTTCGCCGGCGATCCGCGTGGCCTTGCGCTGGGCGTCGCTGAAATAGGCCGGCACGCTGATCACCGCTTCGTCCACCGGCTCGCCGTAGGCGCGCTCGACATCCTCCTTGAGGCTCTTGAGCACCAGGGCCGAGAGTTCTTCCGGACGCAACAGCCGATCTCCCAGGCGCACTTCGGTGGCGCTGCCCATGTAGCGCTTGAACAGGGCTGTGGTCAGTTGCGGGTGGGTGTGCAGGCGCTCCTTGGCGGCCTGGCCCACCAGCACCCGGCCCTCATCGTCCAGGCCCACCACGCTGGGGGTGAGGAACTGGCCCAGGGCGTTGGGCACCAGCTCGCTGGCGGTGTCGCGCCAGACCGCCACCAGGCTGTTGGTGGTCCCCAGGTCGATGCCTACGATCATGACGACGAACTCCCTTTCCAATCGGAAAACTGATGAAACAAATAAGTGGCGCGCAGGATATTACCCGTCGGGTGGATGGGTAAAGTGCGTGATGTCACATGGCTATTATTGGCGCCGGTGCCGCAGTGCCGAAGCCGGTCTTGGGCTTCGGTTCTGCGGTGGCTGGCGGGCCCGTTGCGGGCCCGCCGGGGTCAGGCGCTGAAGTGCAGGGCGTTGGTCAGGTCGCCCATGGGTTTCTGGCCCCGGGCGATCATGGCCTCGTCACGTTCCTTGATGCCGTCCAGGGTTTCCAGCTGGAACACCCGGGTGATCAGCCGCAGGATCGAGGCGGTGTCATACACCGTGTGATCCACCGTGCCCTTGCGGGCGAACGGTGAAACCACCAGCGCTGGAATCCGCGTGCCCGGGCCCCAGCGATCGCCCTGGGGCGGCGCCACGTGGTCCCACCAGCCGCCGTTTTCGTCGACGGTGACGATCACCACCATGTTTTTCCATTGCGGGCTTTCCTGCAGCACTTTCAGAGCGCGGTCGATGTGCCGGTCGCCGGCGGCCACGTCGGCATAGCCAGCGTGCAGGTTGAGGTTGCCTTGGGGCTTGTAGAAGGTCACCGCCGGCAGCTTGCCGGCCTCGGCATCGGCGAAGAACTTGTTGGTGCTCGACTCATCCCCCAGGCCGCCGTCGCGCAGGCGCTTGGCACGCTCGGCCGGATTCTCCGGACCCTGGCGCACAAAATAGTTGAACGGCTGGTGGTGGTACTGGAAGTTGGGGATCTTGGGAATCCCGCCGGAATCCTTGAACTGCTCCAGGGTCGCCTGCCAGGCGCCGCCGTACCAGGCCCAGTCGACGTTCTTCTTCGACAGCTTGTCGCCGATGTGCTCGTGGGTCTGCGGCACCAGCACGCTGGGCAGGTCGGGCTTGGCGTAGTCCGGGCGCTCCGGGTCGCGGATCCAGGTCGGCCAGTAGGGCGGGGCCATGGTGTTGACCGCGTAGCCGTCCGGGGTCAGGGCGCTGGGTCCGAACTGTGGCGCACCGTCCATGGCACTGGCCGGGGACTTGTCCAGGGGCTTGATGCGAGTGCCCTTGGGGTCGTCGCCCTGCAAGGTGGCGATCTGCGACTTGGCCACCGAGTTGGCGGCATCCGGGTAGAACGGCACCTTGGCGCTGATCAGGTACTGGTGGTTGAGGAACGAGCCGCCGAAGGCGCCCTGGAAGAAGTTGTCGCAGAGCACGAACTCCCGCGCCACATCCCACAGGCGCAGGGAGTAACGGCTCTGGGCGTAGTGGCCCATGGTCAGCGCGCCGGAGTCGGCCCAGGCGACGAAGCCATCGTTCTTGCCGCCGTTGATCTGCATCTGGTTCTGGTAGAACAGGTGCCACAGGTCGCGGGTCACCAGGCCCAGGGGCAGGTCCTCGCCGCTGGGGCCCTCGAGGGCGAACGGCGCGTTGGGCAGGTTTTCCTGGAACTGGGTTTCCACCGGGTAGGTGACGCCGTCCAGGGTTTGCGGGCCGACCTGGAGAATGCCGCCCCAGACCGGTGGCAGTTTCGACAGCAGGCTGCCGTCGCGGTCGCGCTGCTGGAACGCCTCGGGCTTGAGCGCCGACAAGGGTTTCTCCACCCCGGGGAAATTGGCGAACAGGTTGTTGAAGCTGCGGTTCTCGGCGAACAGCACCACCACGTTCTTCACCTGCTCGCGCAGCGCCTTGTCCAGTTCCGCGGGAGACAGCGGCCGCTCCTGCGGTTTGCCCGCCGGCTCGTCGGACTTGGCGCAGGCGCTCAGGGTGGCGCCAACCCCCAGAACGGCAACGCCGCCAAGGAAGCGGCGGCGGCTGGTATCGGTGGGCTGGTCGGGGGTGGTTTCGGGGAGGTCGCGCTGATCGGTATCGTCGCTCATGTCGGGTCCTTGCTCGTCGCTCTGAGAATTCGTTACAAAGTATTTCGGTCGCACGGTAGCAATCGAATATGACGCAAAGACTACATGAATGCTTCAAGAGTCCACTGCGATCGCTGGGGAAACGTCTGAAATCTGCGTCGAAACAGGATTATCCACAGGCCCGCTGCGTTCGGCGGCAGCGGGCCTGTGGCGCCCTCAGGGATGCACCGGCGGCAGGTACGCCAGGCTGGTGCCCAGGGCCCAGAGCAGCACCAGCACCAAAGGCGCGTGTACCAGCAACTGGACGAAGGAGAAGCCGATCAGGTCGCGGGCCTTCAAGCCCAGCACCCCCAGCAGCGGCAGCATGTAGAAGGGGTTGATCAGGTTCGGCAAGGCCTCGGCGGCGTTGTAGATCTGCACCGCCCAACCCAGGTGGTATTGCAGGTCATTGGCCACCTGCATCACATAGGGCGCCTCGATGATCCACTTGCCGCCGCCGGAGGGAATGAAGAAGCCCAGCACCGCCGAGTACAGGCCCATCAGCAGGGCATAGGTGTCGTGGGAGGCGATCTGCACGAAGAAGGTCGAGATGTGGTGGGCCAGGGTCTGGCCGTCCACGCCCTTGACCACCGTCATCAGCGCGGCGATCGAGCCATACAGCGGGAACTGGATCAGCACCCCGGTGGTGGTGGGCACTGCCCGGGCCACGGCATCGAGAAAGCTGCGCGGGCGCCAATGCAGCAGGGCGCCGGTCATCAGGAACAGGAAGTTGTAGGTGTTGAGCCCGGAGATCGCGGTGATCGCCGGCTTGGTGGCGAACTCGTGATACAGCCAGCCGGCGGCCAGCAGCGCCAGGAGCAGGGTCAGCAGCGGGCTGTATTCCAGCCATTCGCCGGGGCGGGTCCGGGGTTGCGGCTTGGGCATGCTGAAGCTCGGGTCGACCCCGCAGGCCTGGGCATCCCGGGCGCTATTAGGGCCCGGGGCGGTGGCGTAGGCGACGATCAGCGAGACGA
Organism: Pseudomonas protegens; assembly: GCF_013407925.2. Taxonomy (NCBI): domain Bacteria; kingdom Pseudomonadati; phylum Pseudomonadota; class Gammaproteobacteria; order Pseudomonadales; family Pseudomonadaceae; genus Pseudomonas; species Pseudomonas protegens. Next base: position 4,391,134 of record NZ_CP060201.1, read on the forward strand.
CGATCAGCGCCAGCAGCAACACCCCCGACTGCCAGAGAAAGATGGTCTGGGTGAAGGGAATCACCCCGGTGATGGCCAGGATCGACGGCGGCAGGCTGCCCGGGTTGGCCTGCAACTGCGCGGCCGAGGACGACAGCCCCAGGGCCCACACCGCGCCCAGGCCCAGGTAGGCGGCCGCACCGGCGGCGCGATAGTCCATGCGCAGTTCGGTGCGCCGGGCCAGGGCCCGCACCAGCAGGCCGCCGAACACCAGGGACAGGCCCCAGTTGAGCAAGGAGGCGACCATGGAAATCAGCGCCACCCAGGCCACCGCCGAGCGGCCGTTACTGGGAATGCGCGCCAGCTTGTCGATCAGCTTCACCGCCGGCGGCGAGCTGGCCACCACATAGCCGCCGATGACCACGAAGGCCATCTGCATGGTGAAGGGGATCAGGCTCCAGAAGCCGTCACCGAAGGCCATGGCGGCGTCGGTGGGCTTGGCGCCCATGGCCAGGGTGGCCAGGGCGACGATGATCACCGCCAGCGCGGCGAACACCCAGGAATCGGGAAACCAGCGTTCGGCCCAGTTCGAGCAGCGCAGGGCGAAACGGGCGGAGCGGCTATCTTGAATATCAGCGGCCACGTCAGTACCTCGGATTTCTTATGTTTATAAGGACGACGGCCGCCCCAGGCTGAGGCGGCCGAGAACTGTGCAAGAATGCGGCAATTGCCACGGACTGCAAAGGATTCAACGCACATGTCATTTTCCCCTGAAGAACGCGCCGCACTGCTCAAGGTCAAGGGTGTCGGCCCGACGGTGGTCGCTCGCCTGGAGCAACTGGGCATCACCTCCCTGGCCCAGCTGGCCGCCGCCGATGCCCTGGACATCGTCACCCAGGCCTCGGCTCTGGTGGGTTCCAGCTGCTGGAAAAACAGCCCCCAGGCTCGCGCGGCGATCCAGGCGGCGATTGCCCTGGCCAAAGGCAACTGACGCGGTGCAGCGCCAGCCTTCATTCGCCTATCAGGCGGTCTACCGCTACCTGTCGCAGTGGATCGACAATGCCGCCAGCGACCAGGAGCAACGCCTGCCCTCCCTGCGCGAACTGGCGCTGCGCCTGAAGGTTTCCCTGTCCACCACCAAGTACGCCTACGCCCTGCTGGAAGATGAAGGGCGCATCCACTCGCGGCCGCGCCAGGGCTACTTCACTCGAGCCGTCGCCGCTCCCTTGCCCACGGCCGGGGCGGACTTGCTCGACAACCTCTATGCCCAGGCGCGCCAGCCGGGACACCTGGCCTTGTGCAGCGATGCCCCGGCGATGCTGCTGTCCCTGGAGCAGCCGTTGCTGATGACCGAGCGCGAGCTGGCCCGCCAGTACCCGCGCAGCCAGGCGCCGCTGTACCAGCCCCTGGGCGAACAGGAACTGCGCAGCGAACTGGCCCGGCGCTACACCCGTTCCAGCGGCGACTACTGGCAGGCCGACCAGGTGTACCTGGGGCCCGATCTGCGCAGTGTGCTGGAGCTGGCGTTGCAGGCCCTGGACCTGGCCGGTGGCGTGGTGCTGGTGGAGTCCCCCTGTTCCTGGGCGATCCTGCGTCAGCTGCGGGCGGCGCGCCTGCGGATCATCGAACTGCCCCTGGACAGTGCCGGGCGCTTCGATCTGCAACAGGGGCAGGCGCTGCTCCAGCGTGAGCCGGTGCGCCTGGCGGTGTTCTCCTCGACGGTGAACATTCCCCACGGCAGCCTGATGCCCGCCGCCGACAAACAGCAACTGTGCCGCTGGTTCAGTGAGCGAGGGATCTGGCTGTTGGAGAACGACAGCTACGGTGAATTCAGCTTCGTGCCGGACGCCGCGCGCTATCGGGATTTTGCTGACCCCGAGCGGCTGTTGGTGTTTGCCAGCCTGGACAAGGCCATCGGTGCCGAGGCGCCTTTCAGCTACTTGCTGAGCCGCAGCCTGGGCCCGCGAATGCAGCGCCTGTTTCTCGAGCGTTCCTTGCGCCTATCGCCGATCCGCCAGAAGGCGGTGGCGCGGCTCTTCAGTTCCGGTCGGGTCGACCAGCACCTGGTGAAGCTGCGGGGCCTGCTGCGCCAGCGCATGCAACAGCTGCACCTGCTGCTGGAGCAGCAGGCCGGTGGGCAATTGCACGCGCCGCTGGCCGCCGGGGGCGCAACCTTGTGGGTCGAAGCCAGGCGCCCGGTACAGATGACCCGGGTCTATGAGCGCCTGCTGGCCGCCGGCATCGTCATTGCGCCGGGCACTGTCTTCAGTCAGCAGGGCCTGTGGCAGCAGCACCTGCGCCTGAGCTTCACCCTGGATTGGAGCAAGGACATCCAGGGCGCCCTGGGGCAACTGGCCCAGGCGCTGGATCAGGCGTCCTGAGCCACGCCGTAGCAATGCTGCAACTGCGGGAATGCCTGGTCCCGGACTTCTGCGGCAAAGCGTTGGCAGGCCTGGCTGATCAGGGCGCCGGCATCGGCGTACTGCTTGACGAAACGCGGCACCTGGGCCCCGCCCAGCCCCAGCAGGTCCTCGGTCACCAGCACCTGGCCGTCGCAGGCCGGGGAGGCGCCGATGCCAATGGTCGGCATCGCTGAAAAGTCGCTGATGCGCCGGGCCAGGGGTTCCGCCACCCCTTCCAGCAACAGGCTGAAGGCACCGGCCTCAAGGTGGGCCCGGGCATCAGCCTCGATCTTGGCGGCGGCCTCGCTGTCGAGCCCCTGGGCCCTGAACCCGCCCATCTGGTTGACGAACTGCGGCATCAGGCCGATGTGGGCCATCACCGGAATGCCTCGCTGCACCAGGAACTCCACGGTGGGCGCCAGGGCCTGGCCGCCTTCCAGCTTGAGGGCGGCGCAGCCGGTGCGGGCCATGACTTCGGCGCCATTGCGGTAGGCCTGCTGCGGGGATTCCTGGTAGCTGCCGAAGGGCATGTCGGCGATCACGCAGGCCAGGCGGCTGCCGGCCACCACGGCGCGGGTGTGGGCGATGATTTCCGTCAGGCTCATGTCCAGGGTCGAGGTGCGGCCGTAGCCGACCATGGCGGTGGAATCGCCGATCAGGATGAAATCCACGAAGGGGTCCATCAGCCGTGCCATGTGGCTGGTATAGGCGGTGAGGGACACGATCTTCTGCCGGCCTTTCATGGCCACCAGTTGCGGGACGCTCAGGCGCTGGGTGCGGGTATGGCTGCTCATGACGACTTTCCTGATTCTGCTGGGGTGGGAAAGTGCCCGATTATTGGCCTGGCGCGCGGCCGTTCAAGGTACAGAAAACCGCGGAAAACCAACCCAGGGAAGGCGACGGGTTGTTCCCCGGATCGTTTGCGTAGACCATGAGCGCCTTCGCTTTGTGCTGCCATTGAGTTGCTTTCATGACCCCATCCACTGAGTCGTCGCCGGCGCGCTTTTCCCGCGCCGACTACAAGACCCTGGGCCTGGCCGCCCTGGGCGGCGCCCTGGAAATCTACGATTTCATCATCTTCGTATTTTTCGCCCTGACCCTGAGCCAGTTGTTCTTCCCCCCGGAAATGCCCGAATGGCTGCGCCTGCTGCAAAGCTTCGGGATCTTCGTCACCGGCTACCTGGCCCGGCCCCTGGGCGGCATTCTCATGGCGCACTTCGCCGACCGCCTGGGGCGCAAGAAGGTCTTCAGCCTGAGCATCCTGATGATGGCGCTGCCCTGCCTGCTGATCGGGATCATGCCGACCTACGCCCAGATCGGCTATTTCGCGCCCTTGCTGTTGCTGGCGCTGCGGGTTCTGCAGGGCGCCGCGGTGGGCGGTGAGGTGCCCAGCGCCTGGGTGTTCGTCGCCGAGCACGCGCCACGGGCCCATCGCGGTTATGCCCTGGGTTTTCTCCAGGCCGGGCTGACCTTCGGCTACCTCTTGGGGGCGCTGACCGCGACCCTGCTGGCGCGGGTCTTCAGCCCCGAGGACATCCTTGACCACGCCTGGCGCTATCCCTTCCTGCTGGGCGGGGTGTTTGGCGTGATCGGCGTCTGGTTGCGCCGCTGGCTGAGCGAAACCCCGGTGTTCGTGGCGTTTCAGGAGCAGCGCGAGAACGCCGCCGAACTGCCGCTGCGCACGGTGCTGCGCGAGCACCGGCTGGCGATCCTGCCAGCCTTGATCCTGACCTGCGTGCTGACCTCGGCGGTGGTGGTGTTCGTGGTCATCACCCCGACCATGATGCAGAAGAGCTTCGGCATGAGCGCCAGCCACACCTTTGCCCTGAGCAGCCTGGGCATCGTCTTCCTCAACATCGGCTGCGTGCTGGCGGGGCTGATCGTCGACCGCCTTGGCGCCTGGCGCACGGTGATGCTCTACAGCCTGCTGCTGCCCGTGGGCATCGCCGTGCTCTATGGCTGCCTGATCAGCGGCGGCGAGTGGATCGGCCTGGCCTACGCCATCGCCGGCCTGGGTTGCGGCGTGGTGGGGGCGGTGCCATCGGTGATGGTCAGCCTGTTTCCGCCGCGGATTCGCGTCTCGGGGATCTCCTTCACCTACAACATCGCCTACGCCCTCTGGGCCAGTACCACCCCGTTGCTGCTGATCGCCCTGATGCCCTGGAGCCCATGGATCTGCGTGATCTATTGCGCGCTGATGGGCGCGGTTGGGGTGATCAGTGTCGGTTACTTCGGCGGGCGCGTGGGCGAGGAGCGGTCGCTGGCGCCAGGACCCTGCGCCGTGGATCAGCGTTAAGACCTTTCTTCAAAGGCTCCCGATCAAGCGAAACAGCGAGCTAGAGCCTTCGCCAAAAGGCCGATGAATCCGCACTGGAAACGAGCTGAAAAATGCCTTTCAGCCCCTGGTTTTTTCCCGCTAATCTCCCGGAATGCGCGGTCCGCGCTTGAGTTTCCGGGAGCTGTCTTGATTCGTTCGACGCTGTGTTCCTTGCGAAATTTCTCCACCCTCGCGCCACTGCTGCAAGTGGCGCTGGTGAGCTTTGTGCTGGGCCTGGTGTTTGTCCTGATCGAGGCCTGGACCAGCACCCTGGTGGACTATGGCCTGGAAGGCGCCAGCCCCGACAGCCTCAGTGCCCGGGTGGTCGCGGTGGAGGCGGGGGCGCTGCTGGTCGAGGACCTCGACAGCGGCGAACGCCAACGCTTGCGCCTGAGCCCCGAATTGACCCGGTTCCAGGTGCCACTCGAACAACTCCCGGGACAGCCTCTGGTGCTGAGCCACCTGCGGGGTTACCTGCTGGGCTGTACCCGCGACGATCAGCCCTGGTGCGTCGCCCGGTGTGACAGCGCCGAGCGGTGCCAGCAGCGCCTGCGCGAGCGTGAGTCCTGCCTGGGCATGCTGGGGTTTGCCTGGCTCGCCAGCCTGGTGTGCCTGCTGGTCCATGGCCTCAGTCTTCGTCCGTGCAGGCGGCGTGCGGGGTCTTGATGGCGCTTTCGCGGGCCAGCCCGCTGCTGTCGGCGCCGTCGTGGCGGAACCGGCGAAGCGGCCGCCGGGCCTGGCCCGTTGCGCATGACCCGGCAGGCGGCTATTGGGCCAGCAGTTGCTCCAGGTAGCGGGAGCGTTCGTTGCTCAGGCGGGTCACGCAACGGTTGATCAGGGTAACGTGGGCCGGTTTGCCCGGCGCCACTTCGAAGGCCTCCAGCACGCAGGTGCTGTCGCGGTACTTGATCCAGGCCCGCTGCGCGTTCTTCAACTTGCCGAGGTATTCCTGCTCTTGCAGCAGGCTGCTGGGATACAGGTTGTGAACCCGCTCCAAGAGCGCCTGATAGCTCTGATTGAGGGCGTCGTCGGCCCGTTCCTTGTCCTGCTGGGCGCAGCGATCGACCTGTTCGCTGACCTCGATGTGGCTGCAGTCCAGCGGGGCGGCCCGGGCGGTAGACGAGCCGCCGCCGACCCCGAGCAGCAGGGCCACGGCGAGGCCGAAGATCCAGGGCTGATGATGCATGGCGGTCCCTTCGCGCTGAGAATGAAGCGGGCATTCTACCGCGCCGCGGTCAATGCAGAAGGGGGGCGCCGCGGGCTCAGGGCGTGTGCTGCCAGGGCCGGGCCGCGTGGGGCGGAGCCTGGTCGGCTTGCTGGCGCCTTGCGCTTTTAGTCGCGCTCTTCGAGCACGTAGCCCACGCCGCGCAAGGTGTGGATCAGCTTGCGTTCGAACGGGTCGTCGATCTTCGCTCGCAGGCGGCGGATCGAGACTTCCACCACATTGGTGTCGCAGTCGAAGTTCATGTCCCAGACAAAGGAAATGATCTGGGTGCGCGACAGCACCACGCCGCTCTGGCGCATCAGCAGGTGCAGCAGGGCGAACTCCTTGGTGGTCAGGTCGATGCGCTGTTTGCCGCGAAAGGCCCGGTGGCGGCTCTGATCCAGTTCCAGGTCGGCAACGCGCAACACATCCGGCACCGGCTTCTGTTCGCTGCGGCGCATCAGGGTGCGGACCCGGGCCAGCAACTCGGGAAACTCGAACGGCTTGACCAGGTAATCATCGGCGCCCAGGTCCAGGCCGCGAATCTTGTCCGCCAGTCGTCCCTGGGCGGTCAGCATCATGACCCGGGTGTTGCTGTTCTGGCGGATCTGCGACAGCACTCCCCAGCCATCGATCTGCGGCAGGTTGACGTCGAGGATCACCAGATCGTAGGCGTGCTGGCGGGTCAGGTGCAGGCCATCCGCGCCGGTATTGGCGCAATCCACCACGTAACCGCTTTCGGTCAGTCCCTGATGCAGGTACTCGGCAGTTTTGAGTTCGTCTTCGATAACCAGGATTCGCATGCGGGTGAGGTTCTCGGTGAATAACGGGCAGTCGGGAAAGTTGCTGGAAACAGTGCTGAAGATGCGCGGCAAGTGTGCTCGCTGCAATCCACTTGAAACGATCTTAAAAGTTGAGCGGCGATTGTTTTAAAACCTGCGGTGCACTCGCTTTCAATGCCCGGATGTTAATACAGAACCTTGAGCCAGAGCCTTGGCTAACGGATTTGTAATCTTTGCGCCACCCTGCTGATAAGCGCTGAAAGTTACCCTGGGTTGAACTTGAAACTCTTTCTGCCAATGGGCGCAGTGTTGCAGTTTCATATCGGCCGGGGCCTCTTTGTATATCCCTCGATATGTTTCGCGCCGCGTTGCAGACACTTTGCCTCACCAGGGGCCGGAACCTGTTATGCCGACTTTCCCGAGAACACCCGCCCGGGCTGCGCCGACCTGCCGCTGGATGCTGTGGCTGGTCCTGGCAGCGGCGCCGCTGAGCGTTGCCCAGGCCTCCGTCTTGAGCCTGGACAGTGCCCTGGCCAAGGCCTTTGCCAACAACCCCGAACTGGCCGCCGCGCGCTGGGAGATCGACATCGCCCAAGGCGCACGGCAGCAGGCCGGGTTGCTGCCCAACCCGGTGCTGTCGGTGGACGCCGAGGACACCCGCAGGGATTCGCGCACCACCGCGGTCAAGCTCAGCCAGGCGCTGGAGCTGGGCGGCAAGCGTGGCGCCCGGGTGGAGCTGGCCAGCCGTGGCCAGGAGCTGGCCGCCCTGGAGCTGGAGCGGCGCGGTATCGAGCTGCGGGCCGATGTTCTGCAGGCTTACTACGCCGCGCTGCGGGCCCAGGAGCGCACCCAACTGGCCGGGCGTTCGCTGGCCCTGGCCGAACGCGGGGTCAGCGTGGCCCAGGGGCGGGTCAAGGCCGGCAAGGCCTCGCCGGTGGAAGCCACCCGGGCCCAGGTGCAACTGGCCGAGGTTCGGCTGGAGCTCAGCCGGGGGCAGATGGAGCAGGGCGATGCCTATCGGCAGTTGGCCAGGATCATTGGCAGCGCCGCCGCGGAGTTCTCGGCGGTGCAGGAACCGCCCCGCGCGCTGAGCACGCTGCCGGCCTCGGCGCAGTTGTTGAGCCGCTTGCCGGAGACTGCGCAGTTGCGCCTGGCGGAGCAGGAAATCCTTCAGCGCGAGGCGTCCCTGGGGTTGGAGAAGGCCCAGCGCATTCCCGATCTGGACGTCAGCATCGGCAGCCAGTACGACGCCGGCGCCCGTGAGCGGGTCAATCTGCTGGGCCTGTCCATGCCGCTGCCGCTGTTCAACCGCAACCAGGGCAATGTGCTGTCCGCCGCCCGTCGCAGCGATCAGGCCCGGGACCTGCGCAATGCCACCGAGCTGCGCCTGCGCAGTGAAACCCGCCAGGCCCTGGAGCAATGGAGCACCGCCAGCGGCGAAGTGCAGGCCTTCAATCAGACCATCCTGCCCGCCGCCCAACGCGCGGTGGACAGCGCCACCCGGGGCTTCGAAATGGGCAAGTTCAGTTTCCTCGAAGTGCTGGACGCCCAACGCACGCTGATCGGCGCCCGCAGCCAGTACCTCGCCGCCGTGGCGCAAACCACCGATGCCCGGGTGCGGATCGAACGCATCTACGGCGACCTCAGCCGCTGGTGAAAACCGGGCTGCGGGGCCTGGTCTGTCTGCTCGCCATGCTGGTCAGCGATTGCAGCGCAGTACCCGGGACGCCACCTGAGGAGCCGCCCCGGCACTGGTGTGTCCATGAATGGCATCGGGCCCTCGACGACTTTTTCTTTTCGCCTACCTCGTAAGGCGCCTCGTGCGCTGCCGCACCTCGATTCTCAGGAGTACCCATGGATAAGAAACGCAGCCTGATGATGGCCATTGCCGCGGTATTTGGTCTGGGAGCGGCGGCCCTGCTGTTGCCGGGCCTGTCCGCCCCTGCGGCGCCTGCCGGCGCCAAGCTTCCTGATGTGGCCGAGCCGGTCGGGCACGGCGCCGAGGAGCCCGAGGGGCACCTGGAGCTCAGCGCCGAGCAGATCCAGGCCGCCGGGATCGAGCTGGCCGAGGCCGGTCCGCGGCAGCTCAAGCGAGTGCTGAGCCTGCCGGGGGAAATCCGTTTCGACGAGGATCGCACCTCCCACATCGTGCCCCGGGCCGCCGGGGTCGTGGAGTCGGTGCAGGTCAATCTGGGGCAGTCGGTCAAGCGCGGCGAGCTGCTGGCGGTGATCGCCAGCCCGCAGGTGTCCGACCAGCGCAGCGAGCTGGCAGCCGCCGGGCGGCGGGTGGAGCTGGCCCGTACCACCTTCGAGCGCGAGCGGCAGTTGTGGATCGATCAGATCTCCGCCGAACAGGATTACCTGCTGGCGCGCCAGAACCTGCAAGAAGCACAAATCGCCCTCAACAACGCCCGACAGAAGATCCAGGCCCTGAGTGGCAGCGCCCAGCTGGCGGGGGGCAACCGCTATGAAATGCGCGCGCCGTTCGACGCCGTGGTGGTGGAAAAGCACCTCAGCGTCGGCGAGGTGGTGAGCGAGAACAGCGCGGCCTTCACCCTCTCGGACCTGTCCCGGGTCTGGGCCACTTTTGGGGTATTCCCCAAGGATCTGGACAAGGTCCGGGTCGGCCAGCCCGTGAGTGTCAGCTCCAGCGAACTGGGGACCCAGGTCCAGGGCCAGGTGGCCTATGTCGGCAGCCTGCTGGGGGAACAGACCCGAACCGCCACGGTGCGGGTGACCCTGGCCAACCCGAATGACGCCTGGCGTCCGGGGTTGTTCGTCGCGGTGCAGGTGGCCACCGAAACCTTCGAGGCGCCGGTCAGCGTGCCGCAGAGCGCGATCCAGACCGTGGAGGAACGGCCGTCGGTGTTTGTCCGGGTGGCCGAGGGCTTCCAGGCCACGCCGGTAGTCATCGGCGCCACCCAGGACGGTTTCGTCGAGGTCCGCGAAGGGCTGGCGGCCGGGGCCCAGGTGGCCACCCGCGGCAGTTTCACCCTCAAGTCCGAACTGGGCAAAGGCGCGGCCGACCACGGCCATTGATCGGTCACAGCAGAGAGTGCTTTCCCATGTTTGAACGCATCATTCAATTTGCCATCGAGCAGCGCATCATCGTTTTGTTGGCGGTGCTGCTGATGGCCGGCGTCGGCATCGCCAGCTACCAGAAACTGCCGATCGACGCGGTGCCGGACATCACCAACGTCCAGGTGCAGATCAACTCGGCGGCGCCGGGTTTTTCGCCGCTGGAAACCGAGCAGCGCATCACCTTTCCCATCGAAACCGCCATGGCCGGGTTGCCGGGCTTGCAGCAGACCCGTTCGCTGTCGCGCTCGGGCCTGTCCCAGGTCACGGTGATCTTCAAGGACGGCACCGACCTGTTCTTCGCCCGGCAACTGGTCAACGAGCGGCTGCAGGTGGCCCGCGAGCAATTGCCTGAAGGCGTGGAGGCGGTGATGGGGCCGATCTCCACCGGCCTCGGGGAAATCTTCCTGTGGACCGTGGAAGCCGAGGACGGCGCGCGCAAGGAGGACGGCACGCCCTACACCCCCACCGACCTGCGGGTGATCCAGGACTGGATCATCAAGCCGCAACTGCGCAACGTGCAGGGCGTGGCCGAGATCAACACCATCGGCGGCTTCGCCAAGGAGTACCAGATCGCCCCCGATCCCAAGCGCCTGGCGGCTTACCGGCTGACCCTGAATGACCTGGTGACGGCCCTGGAGCGCAACAACGCCAACGTCGGCGCCGGCTACATCGAGCGCAGCGGCGAGCAGTTGCTGATCCGCGCGCCGGGGCAACTGGCGTCCATCGAGGACATCGCCAACATCGTCATCAGCAGCAGCGACGGCACGCCGATCCGCGTGCGCAACGTCGCCCAGGTGCAGATCGGCCGCGAACTGCGCACCGGCGCGGCCACCGAGAATGGCCGGGAAGTGGTGTTGGGCACGGTGTTCATGCTGATCGGCGAGAACAGCCGCAGCGTGTCCCAGGCGGTGGCGAAGAAACTTGAGGAGATCAACCGTTCACTGCCCGAAGGGGTGGTGGCGGTCACCGTCTACGACCGCACCAACCTGGTGGAAAAAGCCATCGCCACCGTGAAGAAGAACCTCTTCGAGGGCGCGCTGCTGGTGATCGTGATTCTGTTCCTGTTCCTGGGCAATATCCGCGCCGCGCTGATCACCGCCCTGGTGATCCCGCTGTCGATGCTGTTCACCTTCACCGGCATGTTCAGCAACAGGGTCAGTGCCAACCTGATGAGCCTCGGCGCCCTGGATTTCGGCATCATCGTCGACGGCGCGGTGGTGATCGTCGAGAACGCCATCCGCCGCCTGGCCCATGCCCAGCAGCACCACGGGCGCATGCTGACCCGCTCCGAACGCCTGCATGAAGTCTTCGCCGCGGCCAAGGAGGCACGCCGCGCGCTGATCTTCGGCCAGCTGATCATCATGGTGGTGTACCTGCCGATCTTTGCCCTGACCGGGGTGGCCGGGAAGATGTTCCACCCCATGGCCTTCACCGTGGTCATGGCGTTGCTGGGGGCGATGATCCTGTCGGTGACCTTTGTCCCGGCGGCCATTGCGCTGTTCGTCACCGGCAAGGTCAAGGAAGAGGAAAACCTGCTGGTGCGCAGCGCCAAGCGTGGCTACGCGCCGGTGCTGGACTGGGTCATGGGCCATCGTGCGCCGACCTTCGCCCTGGCGGCGGCGATCTTGCTGGGCAGCGCGGTGCTGGCCAGTCGCATGGGCAGCGAATTCATCCCCAGCCTCAGCGAAGGCGACTTCGCCCAACAGGCTTTGCGGGTGCCCGGCACCAGCCTCACGCAGTCGGTGGACATGCAGCAGCGCCTGGAGAAAACCCTGCTGGCGCAGGTGCCGGAGATCGAGCGGGTGTTTGCCCGCACCGGCACCGCGGAGATTGCCTCGGACCCGATGCCGCCGAATATTTCCGACAGCTACCTGATGCTCAAGCCCAAGGCCCAGTGGCCCGACCCGGGCAAGTCCCGCGAGGCCCTGATCGCCGATATCCAGCGCGCCAGCGCCCGGGTGCCGGGCAGTGCCTACGAACTGTCGCAGCCGATCCAGCTGCGTTTCAACGAGCTGATTTCCGGGGTGCGCAGCGATGTCGCGGTCAAGGTGTTCGGTGACGACATGACCGTGCTGAACAAGACCGCCAATGAAATCGCCACGGCCCTGCAGGGTTTGTCCGGCGCCTCGGAAGTCAAGGTCGAGCAGACCTCCGGCCTGCCGGTGCTGACCATCAATATCGACCGCGACAAGGCCGCGCGTTTCGGCCTCAACGTGGGCGATGTGCAAGACACCATCGCGGTGGCGGTGGGCGGGCGTCAGGCCGGCACCCTGTATGAAGGCGACCGGCGCTTCGACATGGTGGTGCGTCTGTCTGACCAGTTGCGCACCGACATCGACGGCCTGTCGCGGCTGCTGATCCCGATACCGGCGACCGCGGGCACGGCCAACGGGCAGATCGGCTTTATCGCCCTGTCGGAAGTGGCCAGCCTCGACCTGGTCCTGGGACCCAATCAGGTCAGCCGCGAAAACGGCAAGCGCCTGGTGATCGTCAGCGCCAACGTGCGCGGTCGCGACATCGGCTCCTTTGTCGAAGAGGCCACCTCGCGGATTGCCGACAAGGTCAAAGTGCCTGCGGGGTACTGGACCACCTGGGGCGGCCAGTTCGAGCAGTTGCAGGAGGCCTCCCAGCGTCTGCAAGTGGTGGTGCCGGTGGCGCTGCTGCTGGTGTTCGGCTTGCTGTTCATGATGTTCAACAACCTCAAGGACGGCCTGCTGGTGTTCACCGGCATTCCCTTTGCCTTGACCGGTGGGATCATGGCCCTGTGGCTGCGGGACATCCCGCTATCGATCTCGGCGGGGGTAGGGTTCATTGCCTTGTCGGGTGTTGCGGTGCTCAACGGCCTGGTGATGATTGCCTTTATCCGCAACCTGCGCGAGGAGGGGCGTTCGCTGTCCGTGGCGATTCATGAAGGCGCCCTGACCCGTTTGCGCCCGGTGCTGATGACCGCTCTGGTGGCGTCCCTGGGCTTCATCCCCATGGCCCTGGCCACCGGCACCGGCGCCGAAGTGCAACGGCCCCTGGCGACCGTGGTGATTGGCGGCATCCTGTCGTCCACCGTCCTCACCTTGCTGGTGCTGCCTGCCCTGTACCAATGGGCGCACCGCAAGGAAGAGGATTAGCCCCCTCTGTAGGCTGAGTGTTGGCGAAGGTGCGCTTGCGGGCGCCTTCGCTGGCAAGCCAGCTCCTACGGAGGGCAGGTGCATCGGGTCAATTCTTGTGGCAGCCGGCTTGCCGGCGAAGGCGTTCATGAGGATGTCTTCGCCGGCAAGTCGGCTCCTGCAGGATGGTGCTCAATGGGCAGGCAAAAAAAAGCGCCCCATGCGGGACGCTAAAAATTCATCTCTTTCCAAAGGAGCATCCAAAAAACGCTTCAAGAGATGAATGTGCTCGGTGGGCAGGGGCCGTTAAATATCTTCCTCGGCCGCTGCTGTGGAAGCATCGCGAGGGGCTGTGCCGGTGTCGCCCGTGGCCGCGGTTTGCTGGTTGGCGTCGCCGTGAATCTGTTCCTGGCTGGCCAGGAAGGCGTCACGCATTTGCTGCGGCCGTTCGCTGCCGTCGTCGGCCAAGGTGGTGAAGCTGGTGCTGGCCAGAAGGCCGATCAACAACAGTTGGGTTGGGCGCATGGATGGACTCCCGAGAAGCTCTTGGACCGTGGTAAACACGGCGGATTTGAGTGTGCTCGGGAGTATAGGGAGGCCAACCTAACGAGAAGGTGAGGCCGATATTACAGTTCTGAAAGGCGTGAGTCTGTGAAGAAGTTTTAACACCGGGCAGGCCGCAACCTGCCCGGGCAGACGCTCTAGAGCAGGGCCAGCGGGTACTCGACGATCAGCCGGAATTCCTCCAGGTCGGATTCGAACTGGCTGGAACGGATGGTCGCCTGGCGGATGCGCAGGGACAGGTCCTTGAGCGTGCCGTCCTGGAACACGTACTTGGCTTCGATGTCCCGTTCCCAGCGACGTTGATCGGTCAGTGGATCACCGGCGGCGTCGCGGCGCATGTACACCGAGTTGGCGTGGCTGTAGTCGGCGCCGCTACCGCGGGCGTAACGGCTCATGAACGACAGACCGGGAATGCCGAAGGTCTGCATGTCGAGGTCGTAGCGGACCATCCACGAGCGTTCCTTGGGCGAGTTGAAGTCGCTGTACTGGATCGAGTTGTCGAGAAAGATCGAGTCCGACTGGCGCAGGTAGTCGAAGTCGTCATTGCCGTTGTTGCGCTGGTGCGACAGGGCCAGGGTGTGGGCGCCGTAGGTGGCGCCGACCTTGGCGCTCCAGATGTTGTTGTCGAACTCGCCCAGCAGTTTCTTGCCCTCGTCCACGGCCTTGTAGTAGTTGAAGCCGCTGAACAGGGTCAGGTCGTCGGACACCGGGTAGTTCACCGCCGTGCCGAAGTAGTACTGATCCCAGGCGTCTTTCAGGCGGCTGCTGTAGAGGCTGAAACTGAGGTTGGGGTTGAGCTTGTAGTCGCCACCGAAGTAGCCGACCCAGGGCGAGTCGACCTTGCCGGCGTAGAAGGTGGCGAAGCCGTCGCGCATGCCGCTGCTGTCGGGCTGGCTCATGGCGTGCAGGCGCCCGCCCTGCAGGTTGAGGCCGTCGAGGCTGGTGTTTTCCAGGGTCACCCCGCGAAAGCTTTCCGGCAGCAGGCGCGAGTCGCCGTAGTGCACCACCGGGGTCTTGGGGAACACGTCGCCGACTTTCACCACGGTGTCCAGGGCCCGCAGTTTCACCGCGCCGCCGGCCTTGCCGTAGCCGTCGGCGGGCGCGTTGTCGTGGTTCACCGGCAGCATGCCGAAGGAGCCACGGCCGCCGCTGCGCCCGCTGCCGGAGTCGAGCTTGAGGCCGTACATGGCAAAGGCGTCGATGCCGAAGCCGACTGTGCCCTGGGTGAAACCGGACTCGAACCGGCCGATCAGGCCCTGGGCCCAGGCTTCGGAATAGCCGTTGCCGGTGGGGCTGGACTGGCCTTTGCGGTCGTCGCGGTTGAAGTAGTAGTTGCGCAGCAGCAGGTCGAGGCGGCTGCCTTCGATAAAGCCTTCGGGGCGTTCCTCGGCGGCCACCGCGGCCACGGGACACAGTCCCAGGACCGCGGCGAGCACGGACAGGGACAAGGGGGGATTGATACGCATGGGGTCGCTCCTGAGTGTTGGCAGCTATCAACTTTTATATCGCCGGAGGCGTTCTTATTGGGCTCGACCAACAGGCGCGGTAACGCCCTGCAAGTCGGCGTCGATAGTTGCAAACGGCAGATAACGGCGCGGTGACCCGCTGATTACAATTGTGCAAGAAAGGCTCGTCGACAGAGGCCGGCGGCGTCCCTGAAACCCCGCTGAACCGGGGGGTGGATGGCGCACCGGGGCGGCGTGCGCAGGCGCATGACAGATAAGTAATGTGCCCGCGATCATTCTGAAAGGGTCGGTTGCTTATCCTCGCCGCTGTCAACTGGACGAGGAAACTGTCATGAACACCGTCAACCTGAGTATCGCCGCGCTGCTGCTGTCCCTCTCTTCCCTGGCCCTGGCCGAAGGCGGTGGTGATCGCACCTTTGCCCGGGCCATGGTGGAGAACCAGAAGGCCATGGAGCGCTATGCGGCGAGTCAGGGCAAGCCGGCGCCGGTGGTGCAGAACTACCGCTACGGCATGGACCTGGATATCGCCAGGGTGGTCAGCGTCACCCCGCCGATCAAGTCCTGTAAGGTGGTGCCCTCGCGCATGACCTACGAAGACTCCGCCGGCCAGCTCAAGACCATCGAGTATCAGGTCATGGGTCAGTGTCGCAATAACGGCAGCTGATCCCTGGGGGCTGGCGCGGCCTTCAGGCGTCGCCGGTTTCGGGGTGCAGGGCGACGATCATGTCGACTTCCACCGAGGCGTTTTTCGGTAACTGATAGACCCCCACCGATGTGCGCGTGTGCACCCCGGCTTCGGCGAAGATCGAATAGAGCACCCCTGAGGCGCCGTCCGCCACCTCGCTCTGCTGGGTAAAGTCCGCCGCGCTCTGTACGTAGACGTTGATCCGCAGGATGCGCTGGATCCGTTGCAGGTCGCCGAGCATCTGCTCAAGGATCGCCAGGGCCCGCAGGGTACAGATCTGTGCCCCGTGGCGGGCCTGCTCCAGGCTGGTTTCGGCGCCCACCCGGCCGACCACCATCACCCTGTCGTCAATACGCGGGATCTGTCCGCTGACATACACCTCATCGCCATTACGCACTGCCGGCACATAGTTGCCGCCAATGCGCATCTCGCCCTCGAAACTGTGTCCGACTCGTGCAGCCTCTTGCTGAAAAAGCGCCTTGCGTGATGCGTCCATAGTCCAACTCCGTCGATCGCCTGAGATTTCCCGATGCCGACTATACGCGCTCCCGGGCGCCGGTAAATCTTCGGTGAAAGGCCCGCAGGCAGGGGCTTTGCCCGCGGTTGAATTATTTTTGTCAGACAAGTCCGGGTTGCTATTAAGAAAAGACTTTCAGGGCCGATGTTAGGCCCACAGCAGCCTATTTTTTAAGTCCTCCCGGTGCCTCCCCATGTTCAATAAACGCTTGAAGCAAGAGCTGGCGGCTCTTCGTGAAGAACTCTCGAGCCTTCAGCAAGTGAAGGAAAGCCTTGAAAGCGAGATGCTCGTGATCAATTTGAGCGCCGATGGACGGATTCAATCGGTCAATCACAACTTCGCCCAGGAAATGCTCTACAAGAGCGGCGACCTGCTGGGGCGCTCCCTGGAAGACATCGTTCCGGCCCACGTCAAGCACGACGAGTTTCACCAGCGCTTCAAGGCGACCCTGACCCGGGGCGAGCACTTTGCCGGAGCGGTGCGCCTGCTGCGGGGCAACGGCGAGGAGGCCTGGCTGCGCTCGATCTCCCAGCCGGTCCATGACTCCGAAGGGCGGATCAAGTACTTCGCGATCTTCTCCAGCGACCTGACCCGCACCATCGAGGCCTCCCGGGAGCACGAGAACCTGATCGGCGCCCTGATGCGCTCCACCGCGCTGATCGAGTTCGACCTCAATGGCCATGTGCTGATGGCCAATGAGCGCTTTCTCTCCGGCATGGGCTACAGCCTGGCGCAGATCAAGGGCAAGCATCACCGCATGTTCTGTGAGCCCGAGGAGTACAACAGCGCGGCCTATCAGGCGTTCTGGAAACGCCTGAATGCCGGGGAATTCATCGCCGACCGTTTCAAGCGCATCGATGCCCACGGCCGCACGGTCTGGCTGGAGGCGTCCTACAACCCGGTGCTGGACGCCAACAACAAGCTCTACAAGATTGTGAAGTTCGCCACCGTGATCACCGATCAGGTGAACCAGGAATTGGCCGTGGCCGAAGCGGCCAACATTGCCTACAGCACTTCGCTGCAGACCGACAACAGCGCCCAGCGCGGCACCACGGTGGTCACCGAGGCGGTGAACGTGATGCGCGATCTGGCCAAACACATGCAGGACGCCGGCGAGGGCATCGGCGCCCTGAACGAGCAGTCCCTGGTGATTGGCAGCATCGTCAAGACCATCAGCGGGATTGCCGAGCAGACCAACCTGCTGGCCCTCAACGCGGCGATCGAGGCGGCCCGGGCCGGTGAGCAGGGGCGCGGTTTCGCCGTGGTCGCCGACGAGGTCCGGCAACTGGCCTCGCGTACCAGCAAGGCCACCGAGGAAATCGTCGGCGTGGTCCGGCAGAACCAGGACATGGCCCGTGAAGCCGTGGAACTGATGGCCGAAGGCAAGCTGCAGGCCGAGCAGGGCCTGGCCCTGGCGGCGGAAGCCGGCACGGTGATCGTCGAGATCCAGGACGGCGCGCAGAAGGTGGTGAGCGCGGTGGGGCAGTTCGCCAATCAACTGTCCAGCTGAGTCCGGAGGCCCCGGTGACGGGGCACGCTCGCCGGTGCGGCGCTGCTCAGTGCCAGGAATTATCGGGATCTTTCCGAGATGGTCTTAGGATTATTCTGAAAGGTCGGGCAGGGCGTGGAGAATGGTCAGCCAGCGCCGATGGCTAGAGGGATCGTTGTATTCACTCTTAGTCTGTCGGTGTATCCATGTTCAATAAACGTCTGAAACAACAGCTTGCCTCACTGAGCGACGAGCTGGCCGCTCTGCAGCAATTCAAGGCCTGTCTGGAAACCCAGGTGCTCAGCATCGAACTGGACAGCGAAGGGGTGATCCGTCGGGTCAACCAGAACTTCACGCGGACCTTGGGCCTGGATGGCCAAGAGCTCTGTGGGCACCCCCTGGAGCAGATCGTGTCGAGCCATGCGCAGGCGGCGCAGTTGTATCGCTCCTTGAGGGCAGCCCTTGAGCGCAACGAAGGCTACATCGGTCAACTGCGCTTGCAGCGTGGCGACGGTCGCGACGTCTGGTTGCATACCTGTGTCCAGCCGATCCACGACCCAGCCGGCCATCTCGACCACTACTCGCTGATCTGCACCGACCAGACGGCGTCGGTGGAAAGCGCCTGCGAGCATGAAAACCTGATGGCGGCGTTGCTGCGTTCCACCGCGGTGATCGAGTTCGATCTGCAAGGCCGGGTGTTGACCGCCAACCCGCGGTTTCTGGCGTGCATGGGTTACCGCCTGGATGAAGTCCAGGGGCAGAACCACCGCCTGTTTTGCGATCCCCAGGAATACGAGGGGCCGTCGTACCAGGAGTTCTGGGCGCGCCTGAACGCTGGCGAGTATGTCGCCGACCGCTTCAAGCGGATCGACAGCCAGGGCCGGGTCGTGTGGCTCGATGCCTCTTACAACCCGGTGCTGGATGCCAACGGCCAGCTGTACAAAGTGGTGAAGTTCGCCACGGTGATCACCGACCAGGTGAACCAGGAACGCTCGGTGGCCGAAGCCGCCGACATTGCCTACAGCATCTCCCGGCAAACCGATACCAGCGCCCAGCGCGGCTCCGCGGTGGTCACCGAAACCCTGGACGTGATGCGTGACCTGGCCAAGTGCATGCAAGAGGCCGGTGACGGCATTGAGGCCCTGAACGAGCAGTCCCTAGTGATTGGCAGCATCGTCAAGACCATCAGCGGGATTGCCGAGCAGACCAACCTGCTGGCCCTCAACGCGGCGATCGAGGCAGCCCGGGCCGGTGAACAGGGCCGCGGTTTCGCCGTGGTCGCCGACGAGGTCCGGCAACTGGCCTCGCGTACCAGCAACGCCACCGACGAGATCGTCGGCGTGGTCCGGCACAACCAGGACATGGCCCGCTCAGCGGTGGAACTGATGGCCGAAGGTCGGCAGCAAGCCGAACAGGGCCTGACCCTGGCGGCGGAGGCCGGTGCGGTGATCGTCGAGATCCAGGACGGTGCGCAGAAAGTGGTGGGCGCGGTGGGGCAGTTCGCCAGTCAACTGTCCACCTGAGTGGCGTGCCGCCGGTTCAGGCTCCGCGCGGCGAGGGGGCATGGCACTCGTAGTGCAGACGGTCGAACCACTGTCCGTGCAACAGGAAGCTGCGGCGTGAATGGCCGTAGCAGGAGAACCCGGAGGCCTCCAGGACCCTGACCGAACCGAGGTTTTCCGGGCGGGCGTTGGCTTCGACGCGGCTCAACTGCAACTCGCCGAAAGCCCGCTGCAGGACCTGCGCCACCGCCGCCCGGGCGATACCCCGGCCATTGAATCGGGCGCCCACGCGATAGCCCAGTTCGGCGCAATTGAAGTAGGGGCGCTGCACCCGGTGCAGGTTGATGCGCCCCACCAGCTGTGAGTCCTGTCGAATCAGAAACTGATAGCCGCGATCCGCCGCAGCGTCCTGTTGCGCCTGGACGATGGCCTCGGCGACCCCTTCGGCGCAGTAGTAGGCCGCGGGACGGGCGTTGATCGAGGCTTCGAAAAAAGCCCGGTTTTCTTGTTCGAACGCCAGCAGTTCGTGCCGGTCGTCCAGTTGTGGTGCGCACAGGTACAGGTGGCTCATGGTCCGGGGGATCTCAATCCGTTGAAGGCGCTTTCATCTCACGATTGGCTTGTGCGCATCAAGCCTGCAGATGCGGATCGATCAATTCGGCGAACCACTCGATGAACACGTTCAACCGGCGCGAGCGATGGCGGCGGTCGGGGTACAGCGCGCAGATGTCCATCGGCGCCACCGGCAACTGCTGGAGCACCTGCACCAGCTCGCCGCGATCGAGCAGGTGCTGCACGTCGAAACGCGGCACCTGGATCAGCCCCAGGCCCTGGCGACAGCAGGCGATGTAGTTCTCGACGTTGTTGACGATCACCCGGCTGGGCAGCCCCAGCAGATGCTCGCGTCCTTGCAGCAGGTACTCCCAGGGCTGTTCGCGACCGGTGTCCGGGGAGGCATATCCGATCATCCATTGGCCGTTCTGCAAGTCCTGGGGGGTGTGGGGCTCGCCGTGTTCGGCGAGGTAGGCGGGGCTGGCGCAATTGATCATGGCCAGTTGCCCCAGGGGCCGGGCGATCAGGCTGCTGTCGGCCAGGCTGCCGACGCGGATCGCGCAGTCGATGCCTTCCTGGACCAGATCGATGCTGCGGTCGCTGGCGCCCAGGGCCAGTTGCAGGTCGGGGTACTGCGTCAGCCACTGGGGCAGGGCGGGCACGATCAGGCGCCGGGCGATGCGGCTGGGCACGTCGATATTCAAGCGCCCGCTGACATCCACCAGGCGATGGTGGAACAACTGGTTGAGCTCCGAGGCATCCGCCAGCAGGCGCCGTGCCCGCTCCAGGAGGATGGTGCCATCGGCGGTCAACTGCACCTGGCGGGTGGTCCGGTGCAGCAGCCGGGTGCCGAGGCCGTTCTCCAGTTGCTGCACGGCGGAAGAGACGGTGGCCCGTGGCAGTTCCAGGGCATGGGCGGCCTTGATGAAGCTGCCCATGTCGGCCACCTGGATGAACACGCGGTATTGCTCAAGCTTATCCATCGTAGGAACGATCCTGGTTCGGGGGACGCCTGACGGCAATGGAACGCTGCATCGTCCGAGGCGATCGATGCAGCGTCCCGGCAGGCCAATTTACCCCTTGGGCGCCAGGATTACTTGGTGGTGTAGCCGCCGTTGATCAGTAAGGTCTGGCCGGTGATCCACCAGCCTTCGGTCACCAGGTGGCGAATGAAGGGCACCACGTCCTTGATATCGGTGAGCCCGGTCTTGCTCGACGGCGACAGGGCCGCTGCGCTCTTGTGGTAGGCCACGGCGTCGGCGCCTTCGGCGGGGTAGAAGAACGGCGTGTCCATCGGGCCCGGTCCGACGGCGGTCACCGAGATGCCCCGGGCGCCGAACTCCTTGGCCGCGGCCCGGGTGAAGTGTTCCACCGGTGCCTTGGAGCCGCCGTAGGCGGCATAGAACGGGGTGAAGGCTCCCAGCAGCGACGTCACCAGGGTCACCAGCTTGCCGTTGTCCTCCAGGTGCTTGCCGGCTTCCCTGATGAAGAAGAACGCGCTCTTGGCATTGACCGCGAACATCTGGTCGTACTCGTCTTCGCTGATCTCGATGATGGGTTTCTTCAGCACCTTGCCCACGGTGTTGATGGCGATGTCGATCTTGCCGAAGCGTGCCTTGACCTCGCTGAACAGACGCTCCACCGCACCGGCGCGGGTGAGGTCGGCCTGCCAGGCGTGAGCCTCGACCCCCAGGGCCTTGAGCGCCTCCAGGGTGCGCTCGGCGTCGGCCTGACTGGCATCGCTGTTGTAGTGCACGGCCACGGCCCTGGCACCGTGGCTGGCCAGATCGCGGGCAATCAGGCCACCGAGGTTTTTCACCCCGCCGGCGATCAGCACGACTTTGTTGTTCAGGGAATGATCGGCCATGGCATGGCTCCTTCGAGGTTTGCGGTGAAGGCTGAGTCTAGTGTCTGCCATGGCGTTGATCAGCCGTCGGCGGTTGGACGGACTGTCCAGAAAATCCACCCAATCAGTGTGGCTGCAGAGGTTGCGGATAGGTCTACAATCGGTTTTTTTTCAGGAGCCTGCCATGCCTGCATTTCGTCGTCCGGTGCCATTGGAAAAAGCCTACCGCCTGCTCAACCACGGCCCTACCGTGCTGGTCAGCGCCGCCCACGGCGGGCAGCGCAATATCATGGCGGCGGCCTGGGCCATGCCCCTGGATTTCCAGCCGCCGAAAGTCGCGGTGGTGCTCGACAAGTCCACCTGGACCCGGCAGCTTCTGGAGGCTTCGGGCAGCTTTGTCCTCAACGTGCCCTGCGCCGCTCAGGTGGACATCGTGCAGAGCCTGGGCAACAGCTCCGGACTGGAACTGCAGCAGGCCGGCAGCGACAAGTTCGCCGCCTATGGTTTGTCGACCTTCACCGGCCAGGCCCTTGAGGCGCCTCTGCTGCAAGGCTGCGTGGCCTGGCTGGAATGCCGGCTGCTGCCCGAGCCGCACAATCACCAGCAGTACGACCTGTTCCTCGGTGAAGTGATCGCCGCCCAGGCCGACACGCGGGTGTTCAGCGAAGGGCGTTGGCACTTCGACGGACAGGACTCGCTGCGCACCCTGCACCATGTCGCGGGTGGGCATTTCCTGACCATTGGCGACGCCGTTGACGGTCGTCAGTTGCCCCAGGCCGGCGAGGCCTGAGGCAAGCCGCAGCCACTCTTTCAAGGATTGAACATGCACGACGTTTTCCAGCATCTGGTGGACCTGTTGGACAGCCATCAGGCGCGCTACCGGCTGATCCGGCCCGGGCGCGCGTTCAGTGGGGCCGCGGCAGGTGGCGACGCACGGCCCACAGCACCCCGGCCAGCAACAGCAGGGCCGCTGAGCTTTGCAGCAGGCTCGGCAGGTGCTGCAGGCTGATGAAGCCGTAGAGCAGGGCGAACAGGGTTTCGAAGACGATCAACTGGCCGCTCAGGGTCAGGGGCAAGCGCCGGGTCGAGGCATTCCACATGCGATTGCCGAACCAGGAGCCCAGCACCGCGCTGGACAGGCTCAGGCCCCAGAACAGCATCCAGCGTTGATCACTGGCCGCGGTCTGGGTACCCGGCAGTGACAAGCCCTGGGCCAGCAGCCAGACCACAGCGCTCATCAGACCGGTGGTGATGCCCCACAGGGTCGACCACTGACCGCTGTTGAAGCGGCTGCTCTTCAGGTAACGGGCGTTGTCGGTGGCGAACCAGGTCCAGCAGAGCAGGGCGCCGAAGGCGCAGAGCAGGCCCAGGGCGCGTTGGCCCAGTTCCACGGAACCGCTGTCGGCGGTGAGCAGGGTGTCGAGGTTGATGCAGCAGATGCCGGCGAACACCAGCAGCAGCGGCCAGCGCAGGCGGCGCAGGGGCAGGGCGTCGGCGTCGCCGCGTCCGGCCAGGGTGATGGTCAGCGGCAACAGGCCGACGATCAGTGCGGTGCTGGCTACCCCGGCCCACTGGATGGCGCTGGCCAGCAGCATGAAGTAGATCAGGTTGCCGGTCAGCGCCAGCTTCACCAGTAGCGCCGCATCGCTCCAGGTCAGGCGCTGCAAGAGCTCCCGGGCCTGGGGTGCAGCCAGGAGCAGGGAGAATGCGCCATACAGGGTGAAACGGGCACAGCTGAGCATCAGCGGACTGAACTCCGGCAACAGGCTGGGCACCACAATGGCCAGGCCCCAGACCGCACCGGCCAAGGCTGCATAAGCAACTCCGCGTTTCATGCACATACTCGCAGCGATTCATCAAAGCGCGCAGCCTAGTCATTGCTGACCGGTTGGACAAAGGATATATAGGCACCTACCTATTCTCCTGGGGAATGCCTGATGAGTCGTTTCGCGCGCCATTTACCGCCGTTGGAAACCCTGGTGACCTTCGAGGCGGTGGGGCGCAACGCCAGCTTCACCCGCGCCGCCACCGAGCTGTGCCTGACCCAGAGCGCGGTGAGCAAGCAGATCCGTGCCCTGGAACTGTCGCTCAAGACCGAGTTGTTCGAGCGTCAGGCCCGGGGCGTGAAGCTCACCGCCAGCGGCGCGTCGCTGTTTGCCGAGGTCAGCACCCAGCTGGAAGCCTTGCTGCGCAGCGTCAGCCGTTTGCGGGCCGGGCGCGACGCCAACACCATCACCGTGCAATGCACCCACGCAGTGGCGCAGTTCTGGCTGTTTCCGCGCTTGCTGGCGTTCAACAAGCAGCACCCGGACATCACCGTGAGCATCCACGCCAACAACGACATGGACGAATCCAGCGTGGCCGAGCACGACTTGGCCATTCTGTATGGCGCCGGGCACTGGTCATCCCTGGTGACCACGCCGCTGTTCGCCGAGATCGTCTACCCCATTGCCAGCCGACAGCTGGTGTTGCCGGCCATTGACGAGCTGGCGCAACTGGCCGAGCTGCCACTGATCCAGCTCGATGCCTCGGCCTGGAACTGCATCGACTGGCGCGACTGGTTCCGCCATTTCGGCCTGGATTACAGCGCGCCGCCGGGCGCCATGGGCTTCAACCAATTGACGCTGATGTTCAGTGCCGTGCAGCAGGGCATGGGGGTGGGCTTGGGCTGGGATTTCATGGCCAGCGAGTTGGTGGCCCAGGGCGAGTTGCAGCGGGTTGGCGAGTGGGCGTTTCGCACCGGTCAGGCGGATTTCCTGGTACACCCTCGGCAAAAGCGCCTGTCCGCCAGCGGCCAGCTGTTTCGCGACTGGCTGGTGGCCCAGGCGCTTGAATGAGCGCCCCGGGGCTCGGCGGCCCCGGGGCAGGTTTCAGAGGCTGGCGCGGGGCACGCTGAAGCGGAACTCGCTGCCCTTGCCCGGCTCGCTGTGGGCCTCGATCTTGCCGCCGTGGGCCTGGATGATGCCCTGGGTGATGTACAGCCCCAGGCCGGTGCCGTTGGGGTTGCCTTCCTTCAGGGTCCAGTAGCGATCGAAGATGAACGGCAACTGGTCGGCGGGAATGCCTTCCCCGCTGTCGCGGACGCTGAAGACGATCTGCTCGCCGTCGGACATCGCCACCACCCCGACCTTGCCCTGCATGGGGGTGAACTTGATGGCGTTGCCCACCAGGTTCGACAGCACCTGGAACAGGCGCTCGGGGTCGGCATGAATGGTCAGCTCCGGCTCGGCGTGAAAGCTGATGTCGATGGCCTTGTCCAGGGCCAGGGGCGCCAGCAGCGAATAGGCCTCCTCAAAGACCTGGCTGACCTCCAGCGGCTGGGGCGCGATGCTGTAGCGCCCGGCCTCGATCTTCGAGGTGTCGAGCAAGTCCTCCAGCAGGTTGTTCATGCGACTGGCGGCCTGTTGCATGGTGTCGATGGCCGAGGAAATGCGTCGCGAAGTGTGCGGGCCGTCGGAGCTGAAGGCCTTCTGCAGCATGCCGCAGAGCATGGAAATCACCGTCATCGGGTTGCGCAGGTCGTGGGACACCACCGCCACCAGCTCATCCCGGGCGCGCACCGCCTGTTGTTCCCGCAGGACCTGGCGCGCCAGGTCGTGTTCCAGGGCCGAGCGGCGCAGGTCGTTGGCGGCGAAGCGGTCGCCGTGGCTCCACTTGCTGGAGATCCCGGCCATTTCCACCTTCCAGATCTCGAACGAGGTGCGCGGCCGCAGGCGCAGGCCAGCGTCGGAGTTTTCCAGGTCCAGGGGCTTTTGCGGGTTGCCGCTCCAGTGGATGTTTTCCTTCACTTCCGGGCGAAACCACAGCACGCCGTTATCCACAGGCTTGGGCAGGCTCATGGCCAGGACGCCGCTGGCGACCTGTTGATAACTCGCCGCCGGCGGATACACGCTGGCCAGTTGATGGCTGGCGAACACCGCTTCCCCGGTGCCTTGCAGCCAGCGGTGCAGGGCGCGGATTTCGTCCCGGGGCGGGCACTGGCCGAAGCAGTGCAGCTGTTTGTCCTCGATGATCGCCACGCCGCCGGCTTGCGTCAGGTCCAGCAGCACCTGCGGCGCCTGGGTCAAACCGTCGAAAACGCTGCCGCAGGTGTCGCGCATGGCCTGGTCGAGGCTGGCCAGGGCCGCGACTTTCTCTTCCCGCTGGCGGCTCAGGTCCAGGGCTTCCATGGCGCTGATCTGCAACGACAGCACCTGGCCAATGGTCTGGCAGGCGATGCGCAGTTCGTGGGGCACCAGCAGCGGCTGGCGGTTGCCGC
Source organism: Pseudomonas protegens (assembly GCF_013407925.2). Classification (NCBI taxonomy): domain Bacteria; kingdom Pseudomonadati; phylum Pseudomonadota; class Gammaproteobacteria; order Pseudomonadales; family Pseudomonadaceae; genus Pseudomonas; species Pseudomonas protegens. The sequence goes on from NZ_CP060201.1 coordinate 4,416,879, forward strand.
AGCTGATCAGGCCCCAGAGCTGATCGTCCTTGAGCAGGGAAATGCTCATGGACGACAGCACGCCCATGTTCTTCATGTACTGGCAGTGAATCGGCGACACGCTGCGCAGGGTGGCGAAGCTCAGGTCCAGGGGCTGCTGGGTGTCCGGGCGCAGGGTCGGCAGCAGCGGCACCGGCTGGTAGTCGGCGTTGGGAATGATCCGCAGCCAGTTGCTGCGGTACAGCTCGCGGGCCTGCTGGGGAATGTCCGAGGCGGGGAAGAACAGGCCGTTGAACACCTCCATCTCGGGGCGAGTGGCTTCGGCGATCACCTGGCCGTGGCCTTCCTCCTCGAAGCGGTAGATCAGCACCCGGTCGTAGCCGGTCATGGCCTGGATCTCGCTGACGCTGATGGCGTACAGCTCGTGCAGGGTCCTGGCCGCTTGCAGGCGCCGCAGCAGGCGCCCGAGGTCGTCGTTCTGCCACGTGTGTGGCCGGGGCTGATCGGGCTGGATTTCCAGCTCCAGCATCAGCACCCCCTGGTGGCGATGCAGCAAGCCTTCGAAGCGTCGGCCGTTGAGCGACAGGTACAGCGCAGGGGCATCGGCCAGTTGCTGCAGTTGCAGCAACTCACGGATGCGTTGGCCGTCCGCGGGCCCCAGCAACTGCTCCAGGGGCTGGCCCACCAGCGATTCGGCGGGCTGGCCCAGCAGCGTCTCGACGTTGGCGCTGATCTGCTGGATGTGCAGTTGCGGTTCGCACAGGGTCAGCAACACGCCATGGGGCTGGATTGCCCCCGGCGAGCGGATCGGCTCGTTGGCGCAGTTGGCCAGCAACTGTTCGAAGGTTTGGGAATCTTGGGGGGTCATAGCAGCACCTCGCGGCGGTCGAGCCAGCGTTCGAAACAGGCAAATGTGGATTGCGCGGCGCTGACCGCGTCTCGGCGCGTGCTCGCGTCTTCGGGCATGCGCCCCAGGTAGTCGAGAAAGTCCTTCCAGCGCCGCCCGGTGGCAGCGCCATAGACATCGAGAAAGGCGCCGCCGTTGTTGGCGTCCAGATCCAGGCGTAGGGCCATTTCCCGGCGCAGGACCTGTCCGCCCAGGGTCGCGCCTTCCAGTACGTAGAGCACGCCCAGGCAGGCCCCGGTGCCAGTCAGGCACGGCAGCTGCTCACAGCGGGGCAGGGCCTGGATGCTGGCGGCATCCAGGCCCAGGGCACGCAGATCCCCGAACAGGGTCGGGGTCTTCAGGCGTTGGCTGGGGTCGTAGCCCGGCGGGATCAGGCCGCTGTCCTGCAGGGCCGCCTCCAGGGGCTGATAGAAACCGTAATAGGCCTGGATCAGGCGTCGATACCAGGGCGCATCAAGCTGCGCGCAGAAGAACGGCAGGCGTTTCTCCAGGGCTACGTGCAAGGTCGCGGTACCGGTGCGCAGGTCTTGAAGCAGGGTGGGCGTGGTGCTGGCTTGGTGCGGTGTCGGCATGCAGGGATCATGGGTCGCAACAGGTAGTGGACGCGCCATGGGCGTCATCAAAGGCCGGGACCAGGCTGGCATCCCCGCGATAGAGCCATCGCACAGAAAAAATCGAAGCGTCACTTTACCCGTGCTTTTTCCCCGACGTAGGGTTTTTGGCACTCCGTCGGTCGGTCAGCAGCGGTTATTGGAGTGGCGTGTCAAAGCGTCTGACCCCGCCGACGCGGTGGAAATTCCCTTTTCCACCTTGCAGATTCAGGCCGGGGTCAGATCCAGACGTCGTTCTGTGCCGTGCGTTCGCCGCCCTGGTCGCCGGTGTTGAGCACGCCCTTGGGCTCGATCAGCAGCAGCTTGACCTCCTGCTCGGCCCAGGGCTTGTGCTCGACGCCCTTGGGCACCACGAACATCTCGCCGCTGCCGATGGACACCCGGCCGTCGCGAAAGTCGATGTACAGCTGGCCGTCGAGGACGATGAAGGTTTCGTCGGTGTCGGCGTGGCTGTGCCAGACGAATTCCCCTTGCAGCTTGGAGATCTTGAACTGGTAGTCATTCATCTCGGCGATCACTTTGGGGGTCCAGTGTTCGCTGAACAGGCCGAGCTTGTGCTTGAAGTTGATGCTCTGGTAGGCGGTTTGCGCGGTTGGGTTGGGCATGTTGCGGTCCACATCAGTGATGAATGAGCACTGAGGGTAACCAGCCGGCGGCGGTGGTTTCTTGAACGATCGTGTGTGGCTCAGCGGCCGAGCATCTTCAGCCAGCGCGCCGGAGGCAGGCCGTAAGCCTGGCGGAACTGCCGGGTCATGTGGCTCTGGTCGGAAAACCCGGCGATCAGCGCCGCCTGGGTCAGGGACTGGCCCTGGACCAGCAGGGCGCGGACCAGGTCCAGGCGGCGCATGCTCAGGTAGCGATAGGGGCTGGTGCCGAACAGCAGGCGAAAGTCCCGGGACAGGCTCCAGCGGTCGCGCCCGCTGTGGGCCTCCAGTTCGTCCAGGGTCAGGGTCCGGTCCAGGGCACTGTGGATGTAGTCCCGGGCCCGTTGCGCGGCGGCATAGTCCAGGCGCTGGCGCGACCGGGTGATGCCGGACACGCTGTTCAGGGCGTGGGCCAGGTCGAACAGGGCGTCTTCCTGTTCCAGCGGATCCAGGGGGCTGTCGAGCCCGCGCAGCAAGGCGTCGGTGGCGGCGGACAGCCGCGGATCGTTGGACAGGCCACCGGCAATGAAGGGCAGGGGCTGGCCGCCGAGGATCCGCTGGATCAGCGCGGGTTCGACATACAGCATGCGGTAGTGGAAACCGTCGTGGGTGCCGGCCTCGCCATCGTGGGCTTCGTCGGGGTGCAGGACCATGGTTGCCCCCGGCAGGCTGTGGCGCCAGCCGCCGCGGTACTGGAAGCTCTGCACCCCGCGCAGGGTGCGGCCGATGGCGTAGGTGTCGTGGCGGTGCATGTCATAGCCATGGCCGGCGAAATACGCCTCGATGCGCTCCAGGCCCCGGGTGGCCGGCGCGCGGTGAACCCAGTCGGTGACAGCGGTGGGCTTGGCCATGGGGCATTCCTGGTGGATTTTGCGAGAGCCGCACATTAACCCAGGGGCTTGGCGCTTGTCTGCAAGGCTGGGGCCGCTGGCACAAGCCTCTGTGCGGCAACTGCCTCTTGCTATTGCCACGCGGGCGGGTGACTAATCTGCAGGCACGATTACCCCTCACAAGGACGTTATGTCCCCGTATCTGGAGACTGCACATGGCTGTTGCCTTTCGCCCGGCAGAAGACGCCGACATCCCGCGTATCTGCACTTTTGCGCGTAATCCCGAAGAGCTGTTTTTCTTCTTTCCCGCCGCCACCTGGCCGCTGACCCACGACCAGTTGCGCGACTCCATCGCCCAGCGCAGCGACTCGACGGTGATCGAGTTGGATGGGCAGGTGGTGGGTTTTGCCAATTTTTATCGTTGGGAAAAGGACGGCACCTGCACCATCGGCAACGTGATCGTCGACCCCGAAGCGCGCGGCCTGGGCCTGGGTGCGCAGTTGATCGGGCAGATGATCGAGATCGCCCGCAGCCAGCACCAGGCCAGCGAGGTGACCCTGTCCTGCTTCAACAGCAATGTGGCGGGTTTGCTGCTTTATCCGAAGCTGGGGTTTGTGCCTTTTGCCATTGAAGAGCGCAAGAACAAGCAGCAGGAAAGGTTGGCGCTGATCCATCTGCGCTACAGCCCGAGCTGAAGCCTGCGGCCGCTGCGGGATTGATGAGCGCAGATCATTCATGAACCGGTCTTGATCATCACCCGCCATTGCGGACCAGCATCGACCAGGGGCGTCGCGGATGAGCAGGGCAACACCCGCATCGGGGTTTTTCTGCGGCCCCCTGCAGGACAAGGCGCTGCAGTTGGCCAACTCCGGCCGTGAGCTGCAGGGCCACCAGGAGGCGATGCTCGGTCACCAGCAGGGCTGGGTGCAGATCACCGATCCTGAGGTATTGGCCGCCAGTGGCAAGATCCGTCACCCGATCCTGCGCCCTGGGACGGCGAACAGCGCGCCGCTTGCCGGCACGGTGTTCCGTATCTCTCCCGAGGAACTGGCGGCTGCGCGTGACCCTGGCCTCGGGGATCCAGGCCTGGGTCGACGTCAGCGCCTGAGTTCCGGGGTCACTCCGGCGGCAGCATCACCCCGATGCAAGCCAGCACCAGCACCACGGCCCCAAGGGCGCAGAGCACATAGTTGAGCGGGGTGAAACGGGCGTTGCTGCGGCCTTCGGGGTCGCCGGCGGCGGCATTCAGGCCGCGCTGGCCCAGCCAGGTGACCCACGCCAGCACCGGCAGCAGCGCCAGGCTGGCGATGTCGATGAACGGGTAGCCCATGTGCTGGCGGGCCAGGCCATCCAGCACGGCATTGAGGATCACCCCACCGACAAACAGGGTGGCCAGTTCGTCGTGCCGCCAGTCCTGGCTGCGGCCGTCGCGCTTGAGTATCGCGTCGGCTTCGCGGTACAGCGCATGGATGAAGAAAATCGAGAGAAAGGCACGGACCAGCGGCCACAATTCCTGGCCGCTGGCGTGCCTGAACTGATGCCAGTTCCTGTAGGCCCAATACAGCTGGTAGACACCGAAGGTGAGGATGTACAGGGTCAGGAACTTGGCCTTGGACACCACATAGAAAGGTTGCGCTGCTGCTTGCGCCGAAGGGGCGGCCAGATCCGCCTGGGGCGGGGCATAGAGATTGTCAGACACGGGCACTCCTTGGGTTGGGTCTGAGGGGAAGGGGGCAAGCCTACCGCAGTCGGGCGGCGCTGTTGATCATGAAGCGGCTGTCCGGCCGATCCAGGAGTACTGGAAGGCCTTGGCTTCACCCCGATGCAAGCGTCGGCGATAGCTGGCCAGGGTCGGGGTCGAGCAGTAGGTGCACTGCTCGCTGATTTCGATCTGCTCATCCTGGATGCCGGCGGCATGCAGCAGGTACACGGCGTAGCGACTCAGGTCGAACCACAGGGAGTCGGCCTGGGTCGGCTGTGGCGGGGGAATTTGCGGGGGCAGCAGCGGGGCCGGCTGTTGGCGACTCCAGGGGGCTTGCGCAGATGGCCACAGCGGATCATGAGCGGCGGATAGGGTGTCGACGAAATCGGCGCTGACTTCATAGCAGCAAGGCTTGATCGACGGGCCGATGGCCACGCGCAGTTGAGGCACGCCGACGCCGCGGGCGGCAAAGTGCTCCAGCACATGGGCGATGATCCCGTTGCGCAGGCCTTTCCAGCCACCGTGCACCGCTGCCACCCAGGCGCCATCGTGGCTGCTGATCAGCAGCGGCAGGCAATCGGCGGTGACCACCGCGATGGGCCGGCTGGAATGGGTCAGGACCGCGTCGCCACGAATGATCCCGCTGGGCAGGGTGGTACTGGCTTCCACCACTTCGCCGCTGTGGACCTGGGAGCAGAAGAACAGATTGGCCGGCGTGGCAGCGCCTACGATGGAAAACTCATGACGGATGCCGGTTATCTGCTGCAACACACCTGCCTGGAAACTCATCGCGCCTTCGCTCGGTTGCCTGGGAATGGCTGCAGAGCATAACGGCATCCGCGGTACTTTTGCTGACAACGGCCGGCCCGGACAGGGTCCCAGACCAGCGGTCGTTCCATGGCCGGCCTCTGCGCCGGGCGTTTCAGGCGCTCAACGGGATATACAGCTCCACCACGCTGTGGGGATTCAGCGGGCCGAGAAAGCGTTCGCCGCTGTACTCGAACTCCAGGGCTTCGATGGGCCGCAGCCCGGCGGCGGGCAGCCATTCGCTGTAGGCGGCGCGGAAGGTTTCCGGCAGGGTTTGTACCGTGCCGTGATGCTCGACCCGGGCGTAGTGGCGGCCGGGGATTTCCAGCTCCACCATGCCCGGCACCAAGGGCGCGTCGGCGGCCACCGGCAGGCCGGCGATGTAGCGCCAATGGCCGTCGTCCAGAGGTTGGCAGATACCGTAAGTGCCAACGGGGTCGGCCAGTCGCTGGATCTCCTGTTCACGGGGTTCGAAGCGCTGCCAGAGTTCGGCGATGGAGCCTGGATCCCCCTGCTGCCAGGCCATGCCGATGATCCGTAGCGGCGCCAGGAGCACTTTTTCCGGCGTTTGCGGTGCCGGAATCTGGCGTTGCGGTTGCGCCAGATAGCGTTGCAGGTGGTCGAGCACTTTCTGGCTGCGGGCAATCTCGCTTTCCAGCTGTCGGGCGTGGTCCTGCAGTGATTGCTGCATGTGCAGCACGCTGTCCAGGCCGCCCTGGTCCGCCAGCGTGCGGATGTCTTCCAGGGACATGCCCAGTTGCCGCAGCCAGACGATGCGCCCCAGGGTCACGATCTGTTCCGGGCTGTAGTAGCGGTAGCCGTTGTCGCGGCCGGTGAGGGCCGGGGTGAACAGGCCGATGCTGTCGTAGTGGCGCAGGGTCTTGGTGGTGAGGCTGTGGCAGCGAGCCATTTGGCCGATGGTGAGCATGGAACGTCCTTGGTGTGGTTGGGCTGCCAGGCAGGTTGAGCCTTTACCCAAGGGCAAGCTCAAGCCCGGCAGCGTGGCTCAGGACGATTTGCTCGGCTTGATCAGGCTTTCGGCCGGGATGCCGAACAGCTGGTGCAGTTTCCAGATCATCGGCAGGGTCAGCGCGCGCTTGCCGTTGAGCACCTCGTAGACGCGATTGGTGCGGCCGATGGCCGGCGCCAGGTCGGCGGCGGACAAGCCGGATTGCTCCATGCGGAACTTGATCGCCTCGATCGGGTTGGGCAGGTCCAGGGGAAACTGCCTGGCTTCGTATGCCTCGATCAGGGTGATCATCACATCGAAGTAATCGCCTTCAGGCGTCCCGGGCTGCGGCTCATTGTCGAACAGGGGCGAGACGCTATTGAGCGCGGCACGGTAGTCCTGGTCGGTGTGGATGGGGCGGATGTTCATGTGGGTTACTCCCTGTCTACGCGGTCGGCATCAATGGCGTCGTACTGCTGGTGGGTACCTACGAACTTGATGTAGAGCGCGCCGAAACGATAGGCCACGGCAACGACCAGTCGATACTCGTTGCCCTTGATGTTGAAGACCACCCTGCGGCTTTTGAGAACGCTTGCGCTGCGGTACTGGTCCTTGATCTGCGCGGGGTTGGTCCACTCGGCTTTCCTTGCTTCATCGATCCAGGCCAGCAAGGGCTGCTCTGCATCCGGGTACTGCTCCCAGAAGGCCTTCAACTGACTGACTGCAATAATTCTCATGGCGCGATCCTAGTCCCGTCCTGGGACTTAAACAAGTCACTGAGTGCGTCAGGCGACGTACGGGCAGATCGCTGGATCTGCCCGCGCAGGCGACGTCGGCTCAGGGACGATCAGGTCATGCAGAGAGCGTGGCGTGCACGTCGTCCATCAGTGCCTTGCCCATCTCTGCCAGGTAGTGTGCCGCCCAAGCATAGCGGTCGCACCGCGGCTCCATGGCCGCCTCCAGGGTGAATTGCTTTGCCAGATGCAACAGTGCCGAGGCGTGTTCGAGGGCGTCGCTGATCGGCACGTCGGCATTCACGCGAAACAGCGGATGCGGGTGCTCGCCGCACTGGGAAAAGCGGATTTCACCGAGGGTGGTCAGGGGCGATTGAGTGGTCATCGGGCACCTCCGGTTTTGTGTGACGGGAGGTGTGGGGAGGACGGATTTCGAGTGTGGTGCATGGTGACGACTCCTTTCGTATGGGGAACCACCACCGTCTGCCGCCAAGCAGATTGGGGTGGCGGATTGCACAAGGTTGGCGGACCGGCACGAAAGGAACCGGCACCCCCGAAGGGGTCCCTGCGCAATCCGCCATGACACAGAAATGCGGGCACAAAAAAAGCGCCTGCATTCGTGTTTGGGCGCTATTGCGCCTTTCGTGGTTCGGGCCGCCAAGCCCGTTCGCTGATGTTGCAGCGACGGGCGAAGGATAGCCGGGAGGGGAGGGCGTCGCAACGGCATTGCCGCGACATTTTATGACTATGAGATTGACCAACCCTGTAGCTGCTGCCGCAGGCTGCGAACGACCGGAACGGTCGCCGCGATCTCCCAGGCGCCGAAGGCCCTTCGGTCCTTATCGCAGCCTGCGGCAGCGGCTACAGAGGTTGTGCCAGCACCTCACGAAATACATCGGGCCTGAGCATCGCGATATGCAGCAATGAACGGGCCGCTCCGGAAGGCGAGCGCCGACCTTGCTCCCACTCCTGAAGGGTCCTTACCGAGACGCCAAGCAGTTGGGCAAACTTGGGTTGCGACAACCCGGTTTTGCCCCGCGCTTCGGCGGCCTTGGTGATCGGAATGCTATGGGTATGGCCCTGCCGGCCGGCTTTGACATCGATGATCGCGTCCAGAAGCTCCTGGCCGATATTGCGCTTGGCATCACGTGCCAATAGTTCTTCTTCAGTAAGGGGCATGATTCATCTCCTTCGCGATTCTGCGCAGAACGGGCGCTGGAATGTTTTCGGTAGCGCCTTGGAGATTAAGAACGTGGAGTTGCAACGCCAATGAGCGGAGTCCTGATTTCCAGTCAGCCCATTCGCTTTCTTGTGTGTGATCCATGCCTTCGATGTCACCTTTTGCATGACCTGAAACTCAGTCGCTCACTCAACCTACCAGCACTTTCGCCATCTCACTGGTCGCCGCCCAACCCAGCCCCTGATACAGCGGCTTGCCGGCCTCGGTTGCATGCAGCACGGCAAAGCCCAGCCCGCGCTGGCTGAACTCGGCCTCTGCCAGTTTCATCAGCGCCGACGCGAGGCCGCGCTTCCGGTAGGCCGGTTCGACGTAGACGTTGAGCACGTAGCCGCGCTGATCCTGGGTTGGATGGGAAGGGTGGGGCGGCCAGTCGATGCTCATCAGGCCGATGCTGGCCACGCTCTGCTCGGCGTCCATCAAGGCGAAGCCGTAGTAGCGGCCGTCCTCCAGGCGTTCATGCAACCAGGGGCGAAAGTGCTCGGTCATCAGCTGCAAGGTGCAGAGGTCCTGACCCGCATCGAGAAACATCGTCTGGCGATGGCGGCAGATCAGTTCAAGGTCCTGGGGCGTCAGGCGGCGTGGGCTCAGGCCCGGGAGATCAAGGTTGGCGGCAATTTCGTTCATCGTCGGTTCCTCGGTGGACAGGGACGATGCTAGGGCAGATCCCCAGGCCGGGTCAGACACAGACCACCGCAAAATCTTGCATACAGCGCCCTGGGCCCCGCCCACAAAAAAGGGCCAGCCTCACGGCCAGCCCTCGGGTTCAGCACAGGGCCTTCAATCCCCCAGCGCTTCCCCTTCGCGCCATGGATCGGCGCCGCCGGCCCAGGAGGCTTTGTCCTGGGCATCACGCACGCGAACGATGGCCTGGGTACCGCTGGTCATGTCGATCTCGTTCAGTTCATGACCCTGGGCTTTCAGCGCCTGTTTCAGCGCCGGGCTGAATTGGCCGGTCTCCAGTTCGGTGGGGCCGTTGCGGCTGCCGAAGTTGGGCAGGCCGACGGCGGCTTGTGGGTCGAGGTTCCAGTCGAGCATGCCGACCAGCGACTTGGCCACGTACTCGATGATCTGTGAGCCGCCGGGGGAGCCAACGCTGGCCAGCAGTTCGCCGCTGGCGCGGTCGAAGACCAGGGTCGGCGCCATGGACGAGCGCGGGCGCTTGCCCGGTTCGACGCGGTTGGCCACCTTCTGGCCGTTTTCCTCGGGGATGAAGGAGAAGTCGGTCAGCTGGTTGTTGAGCATGAAGCCCTGGACCATCAGGTGTGAACCAAAGGCCGCTTCCACGGTGGTGGTCATCGATACGGCGCCGCCCAGGTCATCCACCGCCACCACTTGCGAGGTGGAGATGCGCATCGGCGAGCGATCCGGTGCGTAGGCCACCTGGATGCCCTGGGGCTTGCCCGGTTCGGCCTTGCCCATGCTGCGTTCGCCAATCAGTGCAGCGCGTTTAGCCAGGTAGTCCGGGGCGATCAGGCCGGCCACGGGCACCGGTACGAAGTCGCTGTCGGCCACGTACAGGCCGCGGTCGGCATAGGCCAGGCGCTCGGCTTCGGCGATCAGGTGCACCGCTTGCGGCGCGGGCTCAAGGCCGGCGGGCAGGTTGGTTTTCTGCGGCTTGAGCTGGGCCAGGGCGTAGCGCGGGTCGCGCTGTTCCAGAGCCTGCAGGGTGCCGAGGATCTGCGCCACCGCCACACCGCCCGATGAAGGCGGCGGCATGCCGCACACCTGCCAGCGCTTGTAGTCGCTGCACAGCGGCGCGCGTTCCTTGGCGCGGTAGCCTTGCAGGTCGTTGAGCGACAGGCTGCCGGGGTTGGCGTGGCCCTGGACCTTGGCGACGATTTCCGCGGCCACCGGGCCTGTGTACAGGGCGTCCGGGCCTTCCTGGGCGATGCGCTTGAGCACGGCGGCCAACGGCGGATTTTTCAGCAAGGTGCCCACGGCTTTCGGCGTGCCGTCGGCATTCAGGAAGTACGCGGCCATGTCCGGCGAGCGCGCCAGGAACGGATCGGCGCTGATCATGCTGTGCAGGCGTGGCGAGATGGCGAAGCCTTGCTCGGCCAGGCGGATTGCCGGTTCGAACAATTGCGCCCAAGGCAGGCGCCCGTGCTTCTGGTGGGCCATTTCCAGGGCGCGCAATACGCCCGGGGTGCCCACCGAGCGGCCGCCGATCTGCGCCTGGGGAAAGGGCATGGGCTTGCCGTCCGCCTGCAGGAAGAGCTTTTCGGTGGCGCCCGCCGGCGCGGTTTCCCGGCCGTCATAGGTGCGCACGGCCTTGCCGTCCCAGAGCACGATCATCGCGCCGCCGCCAATCCCCGAGGACTGCGGCTCCACCAGGGTCAGCACCGCTTGCATGGCAATCGCCGCATCGATGGCCGAGCCGCCTTTGCGCAGCATCTCGCGCCCGGCCTCGGCGGCCAGCGGGTTGGCGGCGGCGGCCATGTGTTTGTCGGCGTGCCGGGTCTGCATGTCGGTGCGGTAGCCCGAGGCGATTTCCGGGGCGGCGGGCAGGGCGGTGGAAGAAGGCGGGTTGTGGCAGGCGCTGAGGCTGAGGGCGGCGGCCAGCAGGCCGACGCTGAGGAGTGAGGGGTGACGGGGAGGGAAGATCGAGAACACGCGTTGAGCTCCGTTCACTGGGAAATGAGGTGTCGTCCGTGGAGGGGAATGTACAGCAGTGGCGCCGCCAGCAGGGCCGGCAGGTGGCCATGACCCTGCGCTCGGCCAGTGGCAAGGCGCTGCTCAGCAGCCCTGTACATAGGGTCGCAGGCAGGCGTGCACCCGGTCACCGATTGATCTGAGTCAGGGCGGCTGGGGGAGGTTGGGCACATGGTTCAGCAAACCATAAGCCTGATGAGAGGACGCCATGCACGCTTGTAAGTGGTTACTTGTGTTCGGATTGCTGCTGGGGAGCGAGGTGCGGGGAGAGACGCCAAGCGAGCCGATTCTGCCGGTGCAGCCGGCGAAGATCAGCGATGTGGCCAAGGTGGAGTTGGGCAAGCAGCTGTTCTTCGACCCGCGCTTGTCCAAGTCCGGTTTCATTTCCTGCAACTCCTGCCACAACCTGAGCATGGGCGGCAGCGACAACCTGCCTACCTCCATCGGCCACAACTGGCATCAGGGGCCGATCAACTCGCCGACGGTGCTCAACTCCGGGCTGAGCTTTGCCCAATACTGGGATGGCCGCGCGGCCACGCTGCAGGAGCAGGCCAGCGGCCCGATCACCAACCCGGGGGAGATGGGCTTTACCCATGAACTGGCGGTGGAGGTGCTGCGCTCCATTCCGCAGTACCGGGCTTCGTTCAAGCGCGTGTATGGCAACGATGAGATCAGGTTCGAAGACGCCACCAACGCCATTGCCGCCTTCGAAGACACCCTGGTGACGCCCAATGCGCCGTTCGACCGCTGGCTCAAGGGTGACAAGGCGGCCATCAGCCCGACTGCGCTCAAGGGTTATCAACTGTTCAAGTCCATCGGCTGCGTGGCGTGCCACAACGGCGAGGCGGTGGGCGGCGGCTCGTTCCAAAAAATGGGCATGATCGAGCCCTACGTCACCCAGAACCCGGCCCAGGGCGTGGCCGGGCTGACCGGCAAGGACGCCGACCGCATGCTGTTCAAGGTGCCGACCCTGCGCAACGTGGCGCTGACCTATCCCTACTTCCACGACGGCGCCTACTGGAAGCTGGAAGAGGCGGTGGACGTGATGGCCCGCCTGCAATTGGGGCGCAAGCTGGGCACCGAGGAGGTCGGCCAGATCGTGGCCTTCCTTGAGACCCTGACCGGCGATCAACCGGACTTCAAGCTGCCGATCCTGCCGCCGTCCTCGGCGCAGACGCCGCGTCCGCAGCCGTTCAACTGAGCGAAAAGAACCGCAGCGTGCGCCCTCCGTTGGCTGAGGGTACCGCTAGCTATCCATCATCTCTGCCGCTTGCTGGGTCGCCTGGCTGGTCCGGGTGGCCAGCTTGCGTACCTCATCGGCGACCACCGCAAAGCCGCGTCCGGCCTCGCCGGCACGCGCTGCCTCGATGGCGGCGTTCAACGCCAACAGGTTGGTCTGGCTGGCGATGCCCTGGATGGTGGCGACAATCTGCGTCAGTTTGTTGAGGGTTTCCTGCATCACCCGATGTTGTTCGGCCTGAGCCTCGCGCATCGCGCTTTCTTCATGGTGGGCATGGATATCGGTGATGGCGCCCACCACTCTTTGCGCGGAGCCGTCCTGGGCACGTCGCGTTTGTCCACGGCCGCGAAACCAGCGGTATGTGCCATTTTTGTGCTTCAGTCGATAGGCCACATCGAACGGTGTCTTGCCGCTGCGATCGTTAACGTGGGCGACAAAGGCACCGATGGCTCGTGCGCTATCGTCGGGATGCAAGCGTGAGGTCCAGCTTTCCAGGGTGTTGGGAAACTCCTCGACCGTGTTGCACCCCAATAGCCGACGCATTTGCGACGACCACCAGATGGTGTTTTTCGGGTTCGCCGGGTCGCCGGCTACCACCTCGATGTCCCAGAGCCCGTCGTGCAGCATCTCCCGGGAAATGTCGAAACGGGTGGCCGCCAGTTCCAGCTGCTGGTTGTGCAGATACTGTTCGTGAATGTCACGAACGCTGCCGCCGATGGCCAGCGCCACGCCTTGCTCGTCGCGCCGCGATACCCCCCTGATTTGGCACCAGCGATAGTCGCCGTCGGCGGTCGGCTTCATCCGCGCGTCCAGCGTAAACGGCGTGCGCCCGCTGCGATCGGCCAGATGCCGGGTGAGCGCCTCCAGATGCAGTTGCTGGTCAGCCGGGTGCAGTCGTTCGCTCCAACGGCCCAGCTGATCGACATCCTGGACCTGGAGCGATGCCGGCCCGGTCCAGTGCATGGCGCATTCCGGTGTGGGGGTGGTGGCTGCATCCAGTTCCAGCGTCCAAAACCAATCACCTGCGCCTTGGCTGATCAGGGCCCAGTGCGCGTGCGCTTGGTGCCAATGGCTGTCGCGCTCGGCCAGTTGTTCAGTCAACCGGGCGACGTCCATGCTCAGGGCGTGTGCCTGGTCCTTCAGGGTTCGCCGTTCCTGCAGCAGTTGTTCCACCCCGGCCAGGATGCGGCGCAATAACGGGTTGTTCGACGACAGCGGCGTGCAGTCCTGGTCAGGCAGTTCCAGCCTGTCGGCGAGCGGTGCCAAGACCCAGCGGGTGGTTCGGTTGAAAAAGTTCATGCAACACCTCTACCTGGGGTCAATGGATCGGCCGGCAAGGATTGCGTCTGGCGGGTCGACAAGGCATGGGCGTCAAACGCCGTCGCCCCTGGCAGGGTTTGCCAGGTGGATGGGCCCGCGGCGATTTCCTGAACACTCAGCAGGCAGGCGTCGAGTTCGCGCTGCAGCGCCTCGGTATCCAGGTCCTGGCCGATGAACACCAACTCCTGCCGGCAATCGCCGACGATGCCGTCCCACTTGGCCATGATGCTCTGCAAGCGGTATTCATCCCGTGGCCAGTTCGATTGCTCGATGAAGTTCCACCAGCGCCCGACATAGTCCCACTGGAACTGCTGGCCGCTTTGCACCAGCAAGCCGGTTTCCAGGTGCCGGCTGGCGAGCCAGAAGTAACCCTTGCTGCGCAACAGGCGCCCGTTGCGCCAGGGCTGCTGGAGAAAGTCGAACAATCGCTGGGGGTGAAACGGGGCGCGCTCGCGGTACACCCAGGATGTCACGCCATAGGTGTCGGACTCGGAAGCCGGTGTGTCCGCCGTGTCCATCTTGCGCATCCAGCCCGGCGACGCGGCAAGGCTGGGTAGATCAAACAGGTGCGTGCCGAGGATGCTGGATAACCCGACCTCGCCCTGGGTCATCGGCATGATCCGTGCGCTGGGGTTGAGGCCGGCGAGGATCGCATGCACCGCCTGGTAGCCAGGCTCGTCGATCAGATCGAGTTTGTTGACCAGAATGACGTTGGCGTATTCCACCTGCTCGATCAGCAGGTCTGCCAGCTGGCGTTGGGGCGCGTTGTTCTGGGCATCGTCGAGGGGCAGGGTGTCCGGTGACTGCAGCAGCGCTTGAAAACGACTGCCGTCGACCACCGTGACCAAGGTGTCGAGCCGCGCCAGTTCGCTGAGGCTGAAGCCCTCGGCGTCAAGGAAGGCGAACGTCTCGGCGACCGGCATCGGCTCCGAGATCCCCGTGGACTCAATCAGCAGATAGTCGAAGCGCTGCTGGCGTGCCAGGGCGCTGATCTGTTCGAGCAGGTCGGCCCGCAGCGTGCAGCAGATACAGCCATTGCTCATTTCGATCAGCTCATCGCGACCACGGTGCAGCATCACGTCGCGCTGCACCTCTTCGGCATCGATATTGACCTCGCTCATGTCGTTGACGATGACGGCCACTCTCAGGCCTTCGCGATTGCGCAGGATGTGGTTGAGCAGGGTGGTCTTGCCGGCGCCGAGGAAGCCAGAAAGCACGGTCACCGGCAGTCGGCCCGCCTGGGCGCCGTCAATCATAGGTTCACCGCTTGCGAGCTGGCGGCCTTGTCCAGGTAGCTTTCGAACAGGTCGACCACCACGAAACCATCATCGGCGGCCTCCCCCCACAGGTCTTTCACGCGAAACTCGACGTGGTAGGTCGGTTGATGGGCTGCGGTCAAGTCGCCATGACCTATCGCGTCCGGGAACGGCCATTTTTCCGAGGTCCGGTGCAGGACCACGCCTTCTTTGCCGCGCACGTAGGCCGGCATGCGGATATGCCCGGCCACATGCTCGTCGCGCACGACAACCCGGTCGCCGACTTCAAAGGGCGGGCGGCCGGTGATCGCCGGGCGACCCTGAGCATGCGCGGTGTTCGCCAGCTTGAAGTGAGAGCCCAGCGCCTGATCGAGCTCCGCCTGGGTGATGACGCCCGTTTCCACCAGCAGGGTGGCGGTCGCGATGACGTAGCGTTCGTAGTACTGGGTGCCGACATGTTGGCGGACATCCAGGCGTTCGACGGCGTGGCGCACCTCGTCCACGCTGAACTTCTTCAAGTGATCGGCACCGATAAACATCAAGCTGTAGGCCAGGTGCTCCCAGTCTTGCTTGAACACAGGCTGGTAGCTGAGGCTGTTGACGGTGTGCGGGACTTTGCCAAAGCCTTGAAACCCACCGAGATCGTGAAAGCCATCCATCGTGAATACCTCTGAACAGTGAAGGAAAGACAGCGTCCCGGTCAGGCCACGCGCGGTAGCGCCACGCCGATCAGGACATCCTTGGTGATCAATTGTCGAAGGGCCTCTTCATCCATGGACTCACTGCCCTGCGGCCGTACAGGCAGTACCAGGTAGCGGCTTTCGGCGCTGGTGTCCCACACCTTGATGGTGACTTCGTCCGACAGCTCGGTGCCCAGTTCCCGCAGGACGGTGCGCCCTTCGCGAACCAGTCGGGCGCGGAACTCGAAGCCCTTGTACCACTCCGGCGGCAAGCCCAGGACCGGCCAGTTGGTGCAGGAGCACAGGCTGCACACAATCACGTTTTTCACGCTGGGCGTGTCTTCCAGGGCAACGATGTATTCACCCTGCGGGCCGGTATAGCCAAATTGGGCGCAGGCAGCGGTGCCGTCCTTGAGCAGCAGTTCGCGAAACTGCGGGTCGACCCAGGCCTTGGCCACCACCCGAGCACCGTTCTGCGGGCTCCATTGGTGCGCCATCAGTTGTGTCATGTGCTCGATGTAACCGTCGGGGATCAGGTCCTTCTGCTTGAGCACTTGCAGTAACGCCTGTGCTCGCTCGCCTGGGGTTGATGTGTTTTTTGCATCTGTGGTCATCAGTTGACTCCTCATCGTTGAGCTTCTGGGCAGCGCCTGGCGGCTTGTTCTTCTGGCGCTGCGTGGGACGCACCGGCTAATTGGTTTTCCAGTCGACCGCCGCTTCGAACGCCGCGGCAGCCTGGTAAATCGTGCCTTCTGCATAGTGCTTGCCCACCAGCATCAGCCCGACAGGCAAACCCTCTACCAGGCCGCAGGGAATCGACATGGCCGGATGGCCGGTGATGTCCTGGGCGGAGGCATTGCCGATCATTTCCAGCGCGCGGGCCACGTACTCGGTGATCGAGCAACCCGGCTCCGGGTGGGGTTGGGCAATGATCGGGACGGTGGGCATCACCAGCAGGTCGTAACGGCTCAATGCCGCGTCATACGCGCTGCGTGCCAGGCGCCTGAGGTTTTGCGCCTTGGCATAGAAATGACCGTGGTAGCGGTCCAGGCCGTATTGCCCGACGAACATGCACAGTTTGAGAGAGGCGCTGAGGTCATTGGCCTGCTCGCGCCATCGGGCTTGCTTGTCCAGCAGCCCGAGGTCATACAGCCCTTTCCAGTTAAAGCCGGCCCCATTGCCGTGCATCATCTGCATCGTCAGGCCTTCACAGCCGATGGGGTGCCACAGCGAACCGGCAATCTTGTGTTCGGGCACCGACACCTCTTCGACGTGCGCGCCCAGCCGCGAAAACGCCGCGATGGCATTGCGTACACAGGCGGCCACGCGCGGGTCCTGGTTGGCCAGCTCAAAGCCTTCGCGCAGGATGCCGATCCTCAGCCCGCTCACACCACGCTCCAGGTAATCGCTGTAAGCGTCGACCTGGGGCGCGGCTTGGCGCGGATCGAGCCCATCGGCTCCCGCCATGACCTCCAGCATCAACGCGTTGTCCCGCACGTTTGCGCTGATGGGGCCGGCATGATCGATAGTCGCCTCGATGGCCATGATCCCGGTGTAAGGCACCAGCCCATGGGTCGGCTTCATTCCGTAAGTGCCGCAGAAGGCGGAAGGAATCCGGATCGACCCGCCCTGGTCGCCGCCCACGGCCAGGTCGACCTCGCCTGCGGCCACCAGTGCGGCGCTGCCGGAAGACGAGCCACCTGAGGCAAACCCGTGGCGATAGGGGTTGTGCACCGGCGCGGGATCGGAGGTGTGACTGCCGCCCGACAGGCAGTAGTGCTCGCATGTTGCCTTGCCGAGGATGGTTGCGCCGGCATCCAGCAGTCGAGTGACCACGGTGGCGTCGAAGGATGGAATGAAGCCCTCAAGGGGCTTGGCGCCATTCATCATGGGGACGCCAGCCAGTGAAATATTGTCCTTGAGTGCGACCGTTTTGCCCGCCAGTTTGCCTTCGCCAGCACCGCTGACTTGCGTTCGGAAGTACCAGGCGTTGAGCGGGTTGTGTGCACTGGACGGGCGATAGCCCGAGCTGCGTTCGTAGCGTACCGGCGGGATGAAGTCAGGCAGCTCGTCTATCAGGTCATAAGCGTCGAAGCTTGACTGCATAAGCGCCAGGTATTCACTGGCCTGCTCTGCACTGAGCTGCATGTGCAGGTTGCTGGAGATGTCCAATAGCTGTTCGAGGGTGGGACGAACGATTGCCATGGTTGGGCTGTCCTTATCGTAAGTGGCCGAAGAGCACGGCGTGCTCATCAACATCAGTGGGGCCTGGCGCTCAAGATAGTCCGAGCCTGCTGGCGCAGGCTTGGTTGAAAAAGACATCGACTTGGCTGAGCCGGACACCCCGGCATCCAGGCGCACCGTGGTGTGCGCTGGCGGTCCGATGAGGCCTTGCTTCAAAAAATCCGCGCGTAACGCAGGTTCACCCGCAAGTTTTCCTGGGTGCCGTTGTCCACCGAGAGGTCCTTGCCCAATTGCAGTTGGATCTGGTCCTTGGGGGTGACGAATTGGGTGGCGGTAAGGCGCAAGTTGGTGGTGCCCAACTCGTTATCCTGATTGACGTGTTCGATGTTCGTCTCACCTCCCCAGGTGCGTCCGAAGCCGATGCCGAACGCGGTGCTGGCGTTCGGCATGTAACGCCCCATGATCTGTGCTGCGTAGGAGACGTCCTGCTTCATGCGCTCGGCATTGGCGGCGTAATCAGTGTTGTCTCCATACCAGGTGGCGCCGCCTACCAGGTCCACGGCCCATTGTTCTGTGAAGTGTTTGACGTAGGCACTCTGCAGTTCGAATTTCCAGCGGTTCTCGCCGATGTTGAGTGCATCGTCCTTGTCATACGTCCCCGTGGGCACGTACAGATACGGGGCGATGCTGAGCGTGTCGCGGGCTTCGTTGAGCCGCCACTTGACCGGGGCGGTGAGGATCAGGTCGCCAACGCCACGGGTGCTGCCCAGTGCTGAGGCGTCAGCCGCGCTGGAGACGTGGCCGAAAGGCAAAAGAAATTGCGGGTCGATGGTGACGGTGTCGCTGAGCGCGTAGACATGGATCAGCCGCAGGATGCCGACGTCCGAGCTCACCTTGAAATCGGAGCTGACCTTGTGTCCGTTGGCATAAGCCGCGTCTGTGGTGGCGTGCTGGTAATAAATCGCCCCGATGGTGGCGCCGACCGGGTATTGCTCATAATCGCCGGGCGCAACTTCACCGGCGCTCGCGTGTAGCGCTGGTAACAGGGAGCACAGGGGCAGCAGGCGGATCTTGTTCATTGTTTATTCCTCGCGCAGCCGGACCCGGCCACCCGTGAAAGGGTGGCGAGGAGGCATGAGTTGGGGGGAGGGGGTTAAACGTCGTTGGCGCTCAGGTGCCCGGCGCCCGCGCGTCGCGCAACAGGCCGGTCTGCGAGTGACAGTTGATGTACTCGAATACCTGGCTCTTGGCGTCCGACACGGACACTTCGTGGTATAGCCTCAGCTTCTTCAGGCCAGCGGCCACGCGAAAGAACGTCACGAAAATGCGCAGGTGAGTCGGGTGGGATTCAGCCCAGCGTTCGAGTTTTTCAACCGAGCGCCAGTGACCGATGTTGTAGCTGACGTCGAGAAAGTTGCCGTCCAGGTCGATGTTGCGCACGAACCTGTTGCTGTAGCAGCCCAACGGTTGGCCGTTGTCGCGCAGGAAGTCCATGCCGTCTTGCAAGGTGGGCAAGATTTCGTCGAGGTAGAGCGAGCGTTCGTCCGCCTCGGCATCCGCCCAGTCCTGGCCCGAACGAATCAGCGTCAGGTTGTCATGCCCCAGGACCACCACCCGTCCGCCTTTGGCCGGGTCGCCGGCGATCACTTGCAGTTCACCGGTAGGTTTCATCCAGTCCGTTTGGGAGATCGGGAAGCGGTCGCGCATCGAGCCCCAGTAACCGTGTTCTTCGATTTCCCCGCTGGTTGCATCCATGACCGCGCCGACACCGGGCAGGTTGTCCTGAAAGGCGTACAGCGTCTCGAACTGCTCGGCGCGTGGTGCGCTGATTTCCCGAAAATAGCCAAGGCCTTCGTTGAGGCGATCCGCTGACGCCCACCAGTCGTTCACCGGCGCCGAGCGCAACCAGCGACAGTGCGCAGCAGGGTCTTTCCAGTACCCGACCACGATCAAATTCTCAAAGCCGCTGCTGTCGGTGTGGTGGGTCAAATCATGGTGCTGCGGGCCATCGGCCAGGCTGAAGCTGCCGACAATGTGACGCATGGCCTGCAGTGCGGCTTCGCGCTGGGCCTGGCCTCGATACTGCACGCCGAGGTAGGCCATCACCACTTGTTGCAACTGCTCGTCGGCCCGTGCCACCCACATCGCAAAGGGCGGTTGGTAGTCTTCGGGCACGCGGCGCGACAGGCTGCGTGGGCATTTGAGATGTCTGTCGATTGCGGATTCCATCTTGAGCTCCTGGTTATTTTCATTCAGGCCTACGGGTGGGCGTCAGTGCTTCGGCGACGGGCCGCGCTTGGCGGCCTGTCGTCGGTGCAGCAGCTTCATGGCTCCCCACTCAATCAACCAATAAGCCGACTCTTCAGGCATGAGGTCGCGCCTCTGCAGAAGCCAGGAGCAATCAGCCAATCGTTGTGAACACGGTCGATGCATGGCATGCCTCATCAGCGGGATATGAGCTGCTGTGAGGTGGAAATTAGGCTGGGCGGTGAGGGAGCGCTTGGTTCGCCGAGACAATCGTTTGGTTGGCAAAGACAGGGTGGCGACTGACGCTCTACCCATGACCTGCCTTGGTGCGCCGCTGCCGACGGTTGGCGTTCTGTGCCTCTAAATGGGCGGGACCAGGGCTTCAAAACTCGCGGGCGGGGAGGCCACCTCGACGAGACATCCGCGGTTGGACCTCAAGGATGCGCGCCACAGTGCTTGGCCTGCTAATTGCTTTGGGTTGCGAATTGCTTACACCTTCTTGAGCTCTAACTGCACCGCTGTACCGAGGTCCGTGCCATGAACCCAAGCACTCAGTATTCGACCCTTGCCGTTCCGGCACCGCGTCGCTTTGATTACTGGAAAGAAGTGGTCTGTCGCCATTGCTTGGCGGCAGATAGCAAACCCTTGTCTCAGGGCAGTTTCGACGGTGCGCTCAGCATCAATACCCTGGGCGAACTGGACATCTGTTCCCTGTCATCGCCACTGCATTACTGGGAGCGCTCCGAGCGGCACCTGCGCAGTGGTCCGGCCGAGGACTTATGGTTGGGGTTCGCCCGAAATGGCCATGGCCAGATTGAACAAGGCGGAAGAAAAGCCAGCCTGAGCACGGGCAATCTGTTTCTTTATGACGCAACTCAAGCGTTTCGATTCAGCCTGGGTGGTACCGAAAACCACTTGATCCGCATTCCCCGAGCCTTGCTGACCGAGCCTCTGCCGCGTATTGCGGAACAGACCGCGATGGTCCTCGACGACCGGCGCCCCGGCGTTATCCCGCTTCGTGAAATGTTGCGTCAGGTGGCCAGCACGCCGGCGTCGCTGCAGGGGGAGCGCGTTTCTAATCGGTGTTCAAGTGTATTGCTTGACCTGCTGGTGATGAGCCTGGAGCTTCAGGATCTGAATGCAACTCATCAGGAGCTGGACCTCTACGCTCGCATCATGAAGTACATCCAACGCCACTTGAGCGAGCCGGATCTGTCGATTGAACTCATCGCGCAGGCCCACAATGTGTCCACCCGGACCGTCACGCGCGCCTTCGCCCGCTACCAGAAAACCCCTGTCGCGGAAATTTGGAAAGAGCGCCTGAATGCCAGCCGTGAAGCGATTGAACGCGGGCATGTACGCAGTGTGTCCCAGGCCGCGCTGGACTTCGGGTTTTCTGACTTCTCTCATTTCAGCCATGCATTTCGCAAACGATTTGGCGTTGCGCCCAATACCCTCTTGCGTCGAGATTGAGATGGCTTGCGAAGCAGATGTGTGACTGACGCAGCGACGAGTTGATTCGCCTGGGAGGTAGACAGCCAGAAACAAGAAAGCCCGCACTAGGCGGGCTTCTTGAGGTGATTCACAGACTGCTGTAGACATCTATGGATCGGTACTTGGTGGTACACAGTCATTTGAACTGGGTGGTGAAGTGACTGTATTTAAAGGATTTTATTTGATGTGTATTTGTTGGGGATACAACAGGGGATACACAGTGCTATCTGCTGGGCCTGTTTTGATTGTTTTTTGAACAGTGTCACTACTCACAGCCGAAAGCCCCCCCCTCCCATTTTTCCCGGCATTGCGAACGAAGGGGGGCGAGCGGTCTAGACGCATAGAGCCCCAGACTTTTTGCTACCCCCTGGGGTGGTCTTTTTTGGCGGGCCGTTCATGCCGGGAGGGATGCCGATAGACCTCCGTCGCTGGTGGCATTACCCCTAAACGGGGTGCCGGGGGGGAGTGCTAACCCTTACCCCTCACAAACCCGGTGTTCTTGGTGTTCTTGGTGTTCCTAAAGCGCTGTAAGCCTTAGTCCATAAGGCTTCCAGCCATGGAACACCAACGGGGGAACCGTAGAACACCAAGCAACCAGAACACCAATGGTGTTCTCTGATCATAGGATGATGTGAGGGGATGGGGTGACAGGATGTATGGAGAGTCGGCCCGCAGGGAAGTGGCCAACAGGAACCATGGAGCCGTATTGAGGGAACACCTATCAGACCCGGCTGGACGTAATGGGTTGAGTTTCCCCCGGCATCCTTGCCGCATCGTAGGACATGATCAAGGGCGGTCTTGAGATCGAGGCGTCAGGTCGCAATGACATCCTACTACCGCTGCATGGAGTCAAACGTGCGGAGCCCAAGCTTGTGCAGCAAATGACCCACTCACTGGCCAGCGATCAGGGCAAAGTCACCGTGACCCGTGAGCGCGACGGCAGGGCCAAACTGAGCTTGGAATGCATTAGCATGGCGCTATTGCCACGTCTGCCTCGGGCATTCGCTTGGTCAAGTCGGCAAGCTGCTTGGCCAGTCGGTCGGCACGTTCCTGTTGTCGCCCTGCCTTCAGCAGCGCTATCTCTAATGCCTGAACAACCTCGGCCAGGCTGTCGGCTCGCTTTTCTAATGTGATCTCCAGATCCTCAAGCGCCCGCTGGGCCAGCCTAAGTTCGACCGCCTGCCGATCCAGAGCCGCCTGCCGCGCATGTAGCGCCTCAGTGGCTGAGCGTTGAAGCTTGTCCTGTATGGCCGAAGTCTTGGCCCTCAGCAGCAGCGCCTTATAGTTGGGCGTCTGTATCCCGACGACCGCAGCAGCCAGGTCTGATCGCTCAATTACCGGCTCAGCAGCGGCGAGCGCTTGGTAATACTGGCCAACCTTCTGATGGGTGGCTTTCGATCTCTCGATGCCGCGAGACAGCCCGAACGGCTTCCCGCACCAATGATGGAAGTCAGTCTGCATCTTGCGCAGCTTGGCGGCACCACCAAGGAAATCACGCGCAGACAGTCTCTCGTCCTTGGTGAGCGGCACGACATACGCGACAAGGTGGGGTGTTCTCTCATCCAGGTGAACGGTGGCGCTGACAATGTTCGTGGCTCCATGCCGAGCCTTCAGCCAAGCTATGGCCCGGTCAAAGTAGCCGCCTGTGTCGGGCATCGTCCCGCCGTGCCGGGTGAATGCCTCAGGGCTGGCGGTGATCAGATATTCAATGCAGAGCACAGCCCCCTTGCGCCTGCGTTCCGGCAACTTGGCCAAGACCGAACTGGCAAGACCGGCAGCGGTCGACGCGCCACCAACATGCACATTGGCCGCGCCATTGGAGTTCGGTGTGGGCATCTCTCGAAATGTGTGCCGGCCAGATCCAATAATCCCGGCGACCGACTTCAGCTTTTTTGTTCTTAGTATCGTGTAAGGCATGGCAGCCTCCCCGTGCTGAGTGTTCTCATCTTCAGCGTGCGGGTGGAGCAAAGGGTGGCACAAGTCCCCCCAAGCGCCGCTTGTGTACTCACTACACAAACTGCGTTTGTCGTTCGCTTCCTGCGGAAGAAAGCAAAAGCCAACTGCCGCCTCGCCTAACACGGGCTTTATCTGCCATCAGTGAGCGAGCCCAGATGAAACGTTAACAGGTGGCTTATATGCTGGGTATGGACTTGGTAGGGAAGATTGAGGCGTGTGTCTTAAACTGTAGGGTCAGTGCTGGGCACCGAAAGGAACTCAGTGCGCGGCAATATGTGTCGTGGTCTTTTATATTCGGATTGCGAGATGTCGCCGTGTGATCGCTGTCTTGTACTGGAGAGGTTAATGACCTTGGCTCTAAAAAGTTGGTGGACGTATCTGGAGCTGGGAGCTTGTGCTGTTCAGGTGCTGGATGTGTAAGTTCATTGTTTATTGAGGGGCTGATTTGAGGTTCTGTGTTTGTGCTTTTGGCGAACAAGCTTAAAAATATAGACGCGGTAAAGAAAATTACCCCGTTGCGAATAAATGTAATCGCTACGGTTGCTTGATTTGAACGAATATTATTGGTGACTTGAAATCCACTTGCGGCGTGCCACATTGTCTTGACCGCATCCTGTCCGCCTTCTGCTAGTGTTCGTAGATATTTTGCACCATATCCGAATCGCTCTTTTGGGCGTAATCCATTAAATCCGATAATGGCGCCAGCTAAAAATAGTGCCATTGATAGCGACGATAGTATCAGTGCGGTTGTTTTTAGTGGGGAGTTTTCTAATCCGTCAAATATGGCCTTTGTCACTACACTTCCAACAGTGACTGCGATAGATAGCGAGGCTGTGAGTTTGTTGAGTTTTTCGTCTAGCTCCTTTGCACGAGTCCATTCGCTGTCAATGTATGTTTTAAGTGTGCTTTCTTCAAGATGGCGGATGTCACTGAATTCGGGGGCGTGCTCCCAGTTCTCTAATTGTTTTTGGATTCTGGTGTTGGCAACTAGATACTTAATTGCGTCGGGAGCGAATTTTAATAGAAGGTTTTCAAATTTTATACGGATGGACATTGGAGTTCTCCAGCAATCGCTTCGGATATTCCGCGCCCTGGGCGGTCTAGCCAGCCCCATTCGCCAGTTGGGTTGATCTCGATAAACCAAAACTCCCCTTCTGAATAGGCTAAGTCAATTGCCCCATAGCGAAGACCTAAGTCCTTAGTTAGGAGGAAGCACTTTTCTTCAATTGTTGGTGGCAGTGAGAAGGAACGGAAGCTGAGATCTTCTTTTTTTATTAAGCGCCAGTCACCATCTATTCCATTGTTGCCTATGTTTATTTCATCGCACCATAATTTATTTCCGATTATGGTCACTCTCAGGTCGATTTTTGATGCGATTATCGATTGGCAGGTGAGTGGGGCTAAATGAAGAAATTCATCAGCGCATTCAGACCAGGTTGTTAGTGTTGTATAACCGAAGTGTTGTTTTGAGTTTTCGCGAAGCAGTAGTGTGTCAATGCTTTTTATCGCGATGTTTTCACTTATAAGCTCTTGGATTTTTGCATGCCTATCATTTGTGATGATAGTGGTGGGCACTGAGAATCCTAATTTTGCTGCTCTGCGTAATTGATAGGGTTTTGATTCTGCTTGATATGTTGCAGCGGGGTGGTTGTACCATGCTGCCTCATCAAAAAGCATTAAGCCTCGCATAAAAGCACCCCACTGTGATTGCTTCAGTTGCTCCTCTGGGAGCAACGCTTTGTTTGGGGTGTTTCTAAGGAAGGTCGGTTGTCGCCACCATACTGTTTTTAGAGAGCTGTCAATATGCCAAGAGTGCTGGTTATGACGGCATGTCATAGTGGCTTTTACAGGGTCTACTGTAATCGAGAGGTCGTCCAGTGCATCACGATTTATTCGCAGAAATGATATGCGCTGATTGGTGAGGTTGTGGCAAATACGATCAGTAGGAAAATCTAACAGAGAGGAAAGAATCAGAACGCTTGGCTTGTTGTTTGACATAAAACTATTGGCCTTTCTGATCTTCACCGGTTTCTATATCGTTTTTCTTAGTGCTCTGTGCATGTCGTGGATCGTACGCAACAAGCCCTGCTTCGTTGCGCCAAACGCCTGAATCAAAATCGTAGGTTGCGTCTTCTGGCCCAGAAATATCCCGGTGCTCAGTGGTTTTTGCTTTACGTTGTAGGATGTGCATTTTTCGATATCCTTATTCATGTTTTAAATAGTCATATGGTGTGTTCTGCTCAAACAACTACGTCGCCTTATGAGGACGTAGTTGTTTGCTGCTATCGGCATTTATCGTATGGTTTCGTTTTTTATGCAAGCGAGCGCACTCATCACTCAAGCCGCTGCTCGAAATGATTCGTCATCCTCCTGCGTTAATGCCCTTGCATTTACGACATAAGCGCGGCCTTTAGGCATGCCAGGTAAAGTCACGGACTGAGCGGCCTTGCCATCGGCGCTAGGCTCCAGAATCCCCCGTGCGACCAGCTCCCGGTTCACGTTGCGAAGGTTCATCCCCTTGAAAACTTCATCGCGCCACGTGGTGCTTAGGAAATAGTAAGTCACAGAGGTATATAGGGTGTCGCCAAAGCCGTGTTCCATCGTTCGACGGAACCCAAGACGATCAGCGGTGCGCGGGGCGTGATCGTCTGTCTTCGCGGCGATGGCGTCCCAACGAGTGAACCGACTTTCACCGTAGCGTTCCACCATGCCGCGCAGCCTGGCAATAATCGCGTCACCTTCCAGATTGCCCGCGCCACCACGTTCAGCCAGCCAGGCATCAAGGCACGCACGGGCGGCGGTCGTGGCGGTGCCGTCCGGCCAGCCTGTAACACCTAGCGCGGTGGCCAGTTCGCCAGCGGCAGCGGCCAACCCGAAGCGAGCGGCTGCGCGTTGTGCCTGGCCGCTGGCGTTGGCAGGGAGCGCACGGCTAACGAAGCTTTCCAGCGTATGACGGAGTATCACCCGGAACCCTTCCAGTTTTCCGGGCTCACAGAGGGCCGACAGGAAAGCAACCAGCGGGGTGCCGTAGTGTTTTCCCACTCTGGCCTTGAGGGCATCAGACAGGGCCGCAGCATCTTCAAAGCCATGCAAGGCCTCAAACAATCCCATCCCTCTCCCCGCGTCAGCCGGCACGGCCAGCAAGCGTACTTCCATGCCGGCTTTCAGTTCCTTATGCGCCTCGGCCATGTGTTGCGCCAACGTCTTTTCACCGGTCGAGAGAAACAACAAACGCCACTCTTGAACCTGTCGGCCCGCCTGGCCTCGGTCATTGGCACGAGCTTTCCCTGTACCGTTGCCGAGCATGTAAACCGTTTCGCCGATGATCCGAGGGTCACACATGCCAATTTCATCAAGCACCAGCAACCCGTCCGAGTGAGCGGCGGCGATGGACTCCAGGGCATTGTCCGTCGAGCGCCAAGAACGCACCAAGCGTGGCCCACCATACACCGAGGCAGCGACCTGCAAGTGTGTGGTCTTGCCGCCTGAGCTGTCGCCGTACAGATGGAAACCGCCCGACTCTTGACCCAGCAAGTGCAGCAAGGGGCCAGCGAAGGCAGCGCACGTGACAAAGGTCAACCGATGGTTCCCGACACAGAGCGCGCCAATCTGTTGTTGCCATTGCTCCAGGGTGCCTGACTGTTCTATTGGCGGCATCTGAGCGCCGGCCTCATAAAAGTGAAGGTGTTCCGCACTGGTGCCAACCTGCTCACCTGGCAACAGGTAGGCGTCTCCATGCCAGCCGAGGCGTGTAACCAAGCGTGCCCGTTCGGTGCTGTCGAAGCCTTGCAGATAGCTTTGCAAATCGTTGCGGGCGTTCCGGCCTGAACGGCTACCCGCCAGGCGAAGCCCCATGTCTACCAATGGCCCTAGCACTTCCTTGCCGAAGTCGCCCGCCATGCTGCGCTGGGGAATATTCCAGCGTTTCTTATCGTTGTCCGGGTCGTCAAACTCAACCAGCAAGCCCCAATTTTGGCCCTTGTCATCACGGGTTCGGGCCAGAATCTCCAAGCGAGAACACACCGGGCGTGCTTCGCCATCGTCGCCAGCATAGAACACGCCCTCGGGTGTAAGTCGGAATCCGCCCGGCAAAGCTTCTGCTTTCGGTTTACGGGAGGGCTTGCGGCTGCTGGAGGGCTCGACTTTTGTTGCCTTGGTGCTGGTGCTGGTGGCCATTGGCGCCAGGGCGAACAGCTCCCCGGTGCGCTCCAGTTCGGCCAGGTGAGCAGGTGTCCAGCCCTTTGTTTGTGCGTCGGCGGCATCGTCGCCTTCGGCCCATTCACCACCTTCGGCGAAGGTAGGCTGCTCACCATCAAGGCCGGGACGTTTACTAAACACGGTCAATGCCAGCATCCGAACAGAGCGAGCGCCTAGCTTTTGAAGGTGCTCAGCCAGTTCATCCATGCAACCAAGCCCCGGCGCGTCGTTATCAGGCCAGAGCAGTACGTCACGCCCGGTCAGCGGTCTAAAATCAGCTTTGCGCCAGGAGTTCGTGCCGTTGGGCCAGCAGGTAGCAACGTGCTCGGGAAGTAGCTGAGCGGCGGCGTCAGAGGACTTCTCGCCCTCAACCACGACGACAGGTGCGCTAGGGCGTTGCGCCAACTGATCGAGGTGTAACAGGGGGCGCGGATCTGGCAAGCCTTGCCAGCGCCACTGATGAGCGCCGGGCGCACCCTTGCACCAGGTCAGCGGCGCGAACACTTTTCGCGGGATGCCGCTTTCATCTGGCCCCAGATCAAAGCGATAGAGCACCATCAGGGGAAGGGACTCGGCGCTTTTATAGATCCACACCTTTGACGGTGCCCCATGCTGACGATGCCTGGCCGGAACTTTGCGCATCGCTTCATCAGGGATCGGTAGCACCGGTACCCACTCGGGTGCCTTGGCTTTGCTGGAGGCGACTGGTTCGGGGCCGCTACTCGCGGTCACGCTGAGGAAGTCCGCGAGCTTATTGCAGGCCTCTACGTCGGTGCCACCATCCAGATAGCGCACCAGGTCAATCAGGTCGCCACCCTTATCACCTGTTGCGAAGTCCGACCAGGTGCCTTTGCTCAGGTTCACCTTGAACGATCCGGCGTGTTTGTCTGCGCGGGTTGGGTTTGGGGCGGTGTATTCCTTACCGCCGTCTTCGCGTTTTCCGTTGGGCAGCCAGCGAGCCAATACCCGGTCAATGGCCTTCAGGGAGGCGGCTTTCACATCTGCGAAGCTGGGGCGCTTATTCTTCATTTGGCACCTTTGCTAGCGATAAAAACACCGGTCGTCACATCATCAACCAGGGCTTTAGCCATCTCATTCAAATAGTGTACGGCCCATAATGCGGCCCCCGGATCCTCCAGTTCGCAAGCGGCCATGACGGCTAGCTTGTTTGCGCAGTCCATCAGGCAAGACGCATGCTCTAAGGCATCACTGACAGGCACTTCAGGGTTTACTTTGAACAGGCTCTGCCCATCAAGATTGCAGCCTGAGAAGCTTGTGACCCCGGCTGTTTCGGGTTCAGCTCTAAGCTGTTTCATTGCGCACCCCCGGCGATTTCCAAGGCTCGCGCCTTGCTCATGTGCTGGTTGTAGCGAGCCAGTCGAGTGGCTAGGCTCGAGTTTGCGTGAAGGGCAGACATGGCCATGGCTCGGTGCGCTGCGGCTCGACTGGAGTTGCTGGACGGTTTGAGGGCGTGCATGGGTGGAGCTCCTTCTTAAGTGGGAGCTGCCACGGTTCGTCGCCAAACGAATTAGGGTGGCAGCTGTGCGCAGGTTGGCGAACCGGGTAAGAAGGAACCCGGCAGACCCGAAGGTCTCCCGCGCACAGCCGCCATAGAGCGAAAATGCGGGCACAAAAAAAGCGCCTGCAATCGATATGGTGGCGCCTGTGCGCCTTCTTAAACTCGGGTCGCCAAACCCGGTCGCTGAATTTGCAGCGACGTGCAGAGAGTAGCGCGACGATTGATTGCGCGCAACCACAGACAAAGCTTGCGCTGCCGTTCGGCACGGCCTAAATTTAATCGACATATTGATTTACCTCTAACGCCTCCGGTTGCAGCCGGGGGCGTTTTCGTTAGTGCAGGGCGGTGACAGGGCGAGTCAGAGACAACCAGCTCAGGTGCTGGCCTTTGCGGGACTCTGAGCGCATGTGCTCCAGGGCGATGGGGTTAGCCAGCAGGTTGGGAATAAGCTGTTGTGCATCCTCGATCATCACACCTGCTGGCACCTCGACGGCCAGTAACACCCATTCCAGCGTCGGCCAGGCCAACAGCAGAACATGGGCGCCTTCGGCAATCGCTCGGTCACGAAGGGCGCGCAGGCGTTCACGCCCCTTGGCTGCCATCACTGGGAGGGCCGGAATAGCAGCACCTTCGAGCTCATCAAGGACGCTATGAGGTAGGAATATCGGCATCATGCAGCCCCCTGCATCAGCGTTAACAATGGTGGGTCGCCAGCTTCGCCACGTAGCCAAGCGGCAATCCGTCGATCTTCTGCGTACTGGCGGGCATATTCGTCTTGCAGGAAGCTGCGCCGGGCCGCAACGTTTTCCAATATCTGCTCCGGCAAGTCGTCGGTTGGCGTGTCCACTTGTAGGCCGTGCTCGTTCCAAGGCCGTTCAATGGATTGATCTGCACGTGAGCGAAGGTCTTGGGCTGCGGAATAACTGGCCTCCGCAGCTCGACGCTCAGCCAGCAAATCAGCTTCCACATAGGCGGCCCAGTTAGCTAAGTCATTGGCATAACCTGCTTCGGAATCAACCAGCCAGTACGTCACCCATTCACCAAGTCCTGTCGCGGTTAGGGCGTTTCTCTGCGCTTTCTTCATTGCGAACATGCCGGTGCCGACCACCATGGCGAATTCGCGCCGGATCCCGTGGCGTTCTAGCAGTGGCGGCAGTTCCCATGGATTGGCCTCAATGGGCAACACCAGGCCATCAGGATTGAAAAAGAAGGCTTCACGCTCCCGACCATTCCAGCTCACACCGGCAATGGTGCGCTGGCGCCAGTTGTTTTGATTCGGTTGATACAGGCTGAAGCCGATGCGGTAGGCATCGAAGAAAGGGCCCTTGAACGGAGCGCGACGGTAAGTCATGCGGCCACCCCACGGGCGGCGATGCGCCCACGAATCCAGTTCTGCACCTCACTGAGTACGAATCCCACTGGGGCGCCACGAGCGGTGCTGTTGCTCAGTGGTACTGGTTTTGGAAAGCTTGGATCATCTTTCAGGCGTTTATAGACAGTGGCGCGAGCTAGTCCCGTCAATGCCTCAAGCTCTGGCATGCGAATGAGCGTAGTTGCGGGATCGAACGGATGGGCAGGTGAGAGAGCGCCTACGCCGGAATTGGTGCGCAACGGCTCGACGTTGGCTGGCAGATTGGAGGAAGCAGAGGATGACGATGGCATCTGGTGTTGGCTTGTCTCAGGCATCACACCACCCCCGGCTGATTCGTCGTGGTGCGCGTGCGCTGCCGATCTTGAAGCCATTGAGCCAGATCGTTGCGATGGTAGCGTATGCGGGCACCACAGCGAATAAAGGGCAGCGAATGCCGCCCCGTGCTGCGCCAGGTAGCCAGGGTTTTGGCGGACAGCCCCAACACCAATGCTGCTTGCTCTGGCGTGAGTAGATCGGCAGGGTTCAGAGTTACGTCAACGCTGGCTCGCTGGTGCTGCATCGCTGCCATGGGCGTCGTGAGTGGCTGGGATTGCATGTAGTGCCTCCGGGTTTGCTGTAAGTCCACAGGGCACACGTTATTTTTCCAGCCGGAAGCGCGCTTAGTTCACTTCCCTTTTTTTGCTCGACGCAGGCACGACTCCGCCAACCCTTAGAATTGTTCTAACCTGTTTGGCGCTCAGCCCCTCAGCGGCAGCGGTGTCGCTGATAATTCCTGCAAGGCTACGAACTGCGCGACCTTCTGCAATTAGGCGTTTACCAGCGTCACAAATTGCCCTATCGCGGTCAGCGTTTTCTGCGCGCCGGGACTCTCCTGACTTAACACCACCTTTGACTTGAAGGGACAGCAGCGCCGCCTTGAGTGAATCACTGCCTAGTGCCACCAACGTTGTCAGGTGCCAGCCAAGTGCATTCAACTCCGCTTCACTCAAAGGCCCGACGCTGGCCTTTTCTGCAAGATCATGCGCAGTTCGCGCCGCCATTCGTTTTATACCGGCTCGTACAAGCGGCTGATCACCGGAATCAGGCAGCTGTTCATGACTTAAGTCACGCAGTACCCGGACAAACCCTGTGATAGGGAATGGCATCAAAGCTGGGTTTTTCAAAGCTGCTCTACGGAAGAACTCATCATCCTTCAAGCTCTCACCCATGAGATTGATTAACCATGGCAGATAGAATGGGGCGGGCTCGAAGCCCAATGGGGCATAGGGTGTGTTCAGGTAATCCCAGTGCCACCTAATCCCGTCGATCAGCACACCAATGTACTCAAGCTCGGGCAACAGGCTGTCGTCCATTTACACCCCCTCGCCCCGGAGTCCACGCGCCAAGCCCGCGCCGTAACTCGCTGCCCAATGCTGGTGATGGTCGTGTGAACAGCGGCCTACAGAGGAGAGCTGGGGCTGTGTTGTCGGCTCGCTGGCACGAAGTATGTGTCGGTCGGGCCAGGGCACAGCGTCCGCTTGGTAGGTCGCTCGTTCGGAACACCGTTGGTGTTCTTGTAGCTTGGTGTTCCGGCTTTTTTTAGTTGGTGTTCCAAGGCTGTAAGCCTTGTTTGGCGGGGCTGTCAGCGATTTAAGAACACGAGGAACACCTAGAACACCGTTTTTTTGAGGGGTACGAAAATGCATGTCTATACCGCCTTACCAAATTGGCCTTGCACTACATTGCCCTTTTCCAGTTTTTCAAGGTGGTCGGCGTACCACTGCATCATCGTCGTGCGTTGAGCGAGGTATTGGGCCTTGTTATAGATCCCTCGTACACCAGGTGCTTTGTGGCTGAGTTGGGCCTCGACATGGTCGGCATCAAACTCGTGTTCGTTCAGGATGGTACTGGCGATATGGCGGAAACCGTGGCCGGTTTGTCGACCCTCATATCCCAAACGACGCAGAGCCATCAGAAACACCGTATCGCTACGGGGTTTGGTGCGGTCGCTCCTTCCAGGGAACAGCAATGGGTAGGCGCCGGTCAGGATATGAAGTTCTTTCAATATATCGACGACCTGACGGCTGAGCGGCACCAGGTGTTCAAGCCCTTTCTTGCGGCCCTTGCGCTCTACTGGGATTGTCCACAGCTTCTTATCAAGGTCGAACTCTTCCCAGCGTGCCTCCCGCAGTTCACTGGGGCGGACAGCCATCAGGGTCAGCAGACGAAGGCCTAGCTGAACGTCCTGTGCGTGGGGGTATGAGCGAATAGCCCGGAGCAGGGTGGGCAACTCATCAATACTAACGTGCGCGTAGTTCTCTGCCTTGCCGGATGCCAGAAATTTATGCACCCCTTCAAGCGGGTTGTTCACTGCTCTGCCTGTCACGCGGGCCAGGTCGTACACATCCTTGCAGTAGGCCCGAACTCGGCTCATCTGCTCAAGGATGCCTTGCCGTTCCAGACCACGTAACAGCTCCATCCACTCCATTGACAGAATGCCGGTGTAGAGCCGCTTACCGAACGAGGGGAACACGTGGCGCTCTAATGCGCCCATAACTCGTTTGGCGGTGCCAGCATCCCAAGAGTTGAGCCGAGAGGTGTGCCACTCCCGCGCCAGTGATTCAAAGGTGTTATTGCTGGCCGCCAGATCGGCAGCCTGACGGGCTTGTTTGGTTGCTATCGGATTCTTGCCCTCAGCGGCATCGGCGCGCAGTTCGGCAGCCTTCTGTCTGGCCAGCGCCCCACCGACCTCGGGATAACCACCTAACCCAAGCCAACTCCACTTGCCTGCCGGCGTCTTGTAACGCAGTTGCCAGGACTTCTGGCCGTCAGGCTTCACACGGAAATACAGGCCGTTACCATCCTGCTCCCGGTATTCCTTGGTGTCGGGCTACAGGCCCGCTAGGGCGGTATCAGATAGCGGGCGGCGCTTGATTTCGGAGCGCTTCATTGGCTTGTATCCCCTCGGTTCGATTTTTCATCAAGGATACACAGGGGGATACACGGCGGGAAGGTATAGGGGTAGATAAGGAGATACAGCCAGAAACAAGAAAGCCCGCACTAGGCGGGCTTCTTGAGGTTGTTTAGAGACTCATGGAGACATCTGTAAACAGGTACTTGGTGGCTACACAGGGACTTGAACCCCGGACCCCAGCATTATGAATGCTATGCTCTAACCAACTGAGCTATGTAGCCAAGTGGCGCGCATTATTCGCTCGGAACGACAATGCGTCAAGCGTTTTTATAAAAAAATTATCTACGCTATCAACCGTTTATCCCTTCCCCCCCGAAATCAGTGGCGATGGGCAGCGCTGGAACCAGCGGCTGGCCTGTTCGTAGGCGTGGGCCAGTTGCAGGACGGCGAAGTCGGCCTGGTGTTTGCCGATGATCTGCAAGCCCATGGGCAGGCCGTCGGCGTTGAAGCCGGCCTGCACGCTGGCCACCGGGCAGCCGGACAGGGTGCCGGGAATCACCACCTCCATCCAGCGGTGATAGGTGTCCATGGCCACGCCTTCGATGCTGCGCGGCCAGGGGATGTTCTTGTCGAAGGGGAAGACCTGGGCGCTGGGCAGCAACAGGTAATCGAAGCGTTGGAACAGCTTTGAAATGGCGCGGTACCAGTCGCTGCGAATCACCGAGGCGTCGAAGACCTGGCTGGCGGACAGCTTGAGGCCGTTCTCCACTTCCCAGATGGCTTCTGCCTTGAGCTGTGAACGCTTGTGCGGGTCGGCATAGGCGTTGCCCAGGGAGCCGGCGACCATCCAGTGGCGCAAGGTGCGCCAACTGCTCCACAGGCGCTCGGGGGCAAACTCTGGGCGGGCCGGCTCGACGCTGCAGCCCAGGCTGCGGAAATCGCCCAAGGCCTTTTCGCAGAGCGCCATTACTCCTTTCTCCATCGGCAGGTAACCGTTGAAGTCCCCCAGCCAACCCAGGCGCGTGCCCTTGAAGTCGCGTTCCAGTGGCGCGGCGAAGCCCTGGCCGGACTCACTGATGGACAGCGGCGCCCGCGCATCGCCACCGGCTTGCACCGACAGCAGCAGGGCCGCGTCGCGCACGCTGCGGGCCATGGGGCCTTCGTAGCCGAGCTGGTCGATGAACAGGTCGCTGCTGTCGTCGAACGGCACCCGGCCCTGGGACGGGCGGAAGCCGAAGATGTTGTTGAAGGCCGCCGGGTTGCGCAGCGAGCCCATCATGTCGCTGCCGTCGGCCACCGGCACCAGGTGCAGGGCCAGGGCCGCGGCGGCACCGCCACTGCTGCCACCGGCGGTCTTGCTTGGGTCATAGGCGCAGCCTGTGGCGCCGAACAGTGGGTTGTAGGTCTGCGAGCCGAGGCCGAACTCCGGGGTGTTGCTCTTGCCGATGAGGATTGCCCCGGCGGCCTTGATCCGTTCCACCATGATGCCGTCGCGCTCGGAGATGAAATCCCGGTACAGCGGCGAGCCCAGGGTGGTGCGGATGCCCTGGGTCAGGGACAGGTCCTTGATCGCGTGGGGCAGGCCGTGCATCCAGCCACGGTACTCGCCACGGGCCAGTTCGGCATCGCGCTGGTCGGCCTGGGCCAGCAGGCTGTCGGCCGGTTGCAGGCTGACCAGGGCATTGACCAGGGGGTTGTAGCCTTCGATGTGGGCAAGGTAGGTCTGCATCACTTCCCGGCAGGAAACCTGACGCAGGCGGATACGCTCGGCGAGTTCATGGGCCTGGAGCAGGACCAGTTCGCTGGGGGGATTGGCAGTCATGGCAGGGGGCCTTTCAACGGCTGGAAAAACGCCCCGGCCTCCTGGCCGGGGCGGCAGAAATCGATGCCGATCAGCGCATCAGGTTGGTCCACAGGCGGTCGGCGAGGCGGATCGCGCCTTCGCCGCAGGTCTGGCTGAAGACCACCTTGGTGCCCTCGGGAATGTGCAGCTCGGGGGCATCCTTGAGCCCCGCGTCGAGGAAGGGTTCGACGCCCTTGATCGGGCTCTGGTGCTTGAGGAAGTTCTGGGTCATGGCGGCGTTCTCAGGCTGGCTGAGGAAGGCGATGAAGGCCTTGGCGTTCGCCGGGTGCTTGCTGCCCTTGGGGATGACCATGTTGTCCACCCAGGCCAGCACGCCCTCTTTGGGGTAGAGGTATTTCAGGCTGGGCTTCATCTCCCGGGCACGCATCGACGAGCCGCCCCAGAACATCGACATGTCGATTTCCCCGGCCGCCAGGTTCTCGCGGATCGCCCCGGCCTTGGAGCTGTAGGTCTTGACGAAGGGTTTCTGCGCCTTGAGCAGGCCAAGGATCTGCTGCATCTGCTTGGGGTCTTCGCTGCACAGCGGAATGTTCAGGTACAGGCTGGCCATGTCGATCACTTCGCTCACCGAGTCGAACATGTTGATCCGCCCCTGCAGCTCTGCCGGCGGCTCGTAGAGCACCTTGTAGCTGTCGCTCGGGCCCTGGTAGCGCGCACCGTCGAGCACCACGCTGGTGGTGCCCCAGATGAAGGGCACCGAGTAGGCGCCTTCAGGGTCCCAGGTCGGCTGCTTCAGGTTGTCGACGATACCGGTGTAGTAGGGCTGCTGGGCCGGGTCGAAGCGTTCCAGCAACTGCTCCTTGATCAGGATCGGGATGAACTGATGGGAGGGGATCGCCACGTCATAACCGGTGCCGCCCTGTTTCAGTTTGGCCAGCAGGGTTTCGTTGGAATCGTAGGAATCCACCGTGACCTCGATACCGGTCTGCTTCTGGAACTTGGCGAGGATTTCCGGCGAAAAGTAGCCGCTCCAGCTCACGACGTTGAGTTTCTCGGCGGCCTGCACCGCCAGTGGCAGGCTCAGCAGCAGCGAGGTTCCCAGACTTGCGATCAACTTGCTCATGGCATTTCCCCAAGGTCAGTGGACGGTTCAAGGGTGTTTCTTGCTCAACAGGTAAGAGAGGCTGACGAACAGCACCGAGACGCCGAGGATCAGCGTCGACACAGCGTTGACGTCGGGTGTCACGCCCATGCGCAACAGGCCGAAGATGAAGATCGGCAGGGTGGTGGTGCCGGCCTGGGACACCATCATCGAGATCACGAAGTTATCCAGGGAGACGATGAAGGCCAGCATCAGCCCGGAGACGATCCCCGGCATCAGCAGCGGCAGGGTCACCTTGCGAAAGGTCCGCCAGGGACCGGCGTACAGGTCCGCGGCGGCATGCTCCAGGGACAGGTCCATGTCGTTGAGGCGGGCGCGGATCGGCAAGTAGGCGAAGGGGATGCAGAACACCGTATGGGCGATGATCAGGTTGCCGTAGCCCAGGGACAGCCCCAGCGTCGAGAACAGCGCCAGGGTCGCCACGCCGACGACGATTTCCGGCAGTACCAGGGGCAGCATGATGGCGCCCATGGACAGTTGCAGGCCCTTGAACCTGGCCCCGCGCGAGGTGCCCAGGGCCGCCAGGGTGGCAATGGCGGTGGCCGCCATGCTGGCGCACACGGCGATCAGCAGGCTGTTGCCCGCCGCCTGGCGCAGGGCCTGGTTGGCGAACGCCGCGCGGTACCAGTCGAGGCTGAAGCCGCTCCACACCGTGGCCGACTGGTTGGCGTTGAAGGAGAACACCACCAGCACCAGGATCGGCGCGTAGAGGTACAGGTAGAACAGGAAGCTGAAACCGCCGAAGCCGGGAAAGTCCTGAACACCGAGGCCGTTGCGTTTGAACAGGCGGATCATCATGCACCCTCCTGAAGGGTTCGCTGGCGCTGGGCGCGCAAGGCGTAGACGGTCAGTACCAGCATCACCGCGGCCATCAGGACCAGGGACAGGGCGGCGCCGAAGGGCCAGTTACGGGCGTCGCTGAACTGCCGGAAGATCAGGTTGCCGAGCATCATTCGAGTGCCGCCGCCCAGCAGTTCCGGGGCGATCATGGCCCCCAGGCAGGGCACGAAGGTGAGGATCGCCCCGGCGAAAATCCCCGGCTTGGCGATTGGCAGCACCACTTTGCGCAAGGTGCGCCAGCGTCCGGCGTAGAGGTCCTGGGCGGCTTCCAGCAGGCGGATGTCCATCTTTTCCAGGGTGGCGTAGATCGGCAGCACCACGAAGGGCGCGTAGGTGTAGACCAGCCCCAGCAGCACCGCGCCGTCGGTGTACAGCAGTTGCAGCGGTTCGTGGATCAGCCCCAGGTCCATCAGGCTGTTGTTGATCACCCCGGTGTTGCGCAGCAGCAGGATCCAGGCGTAGGTGCGGATCAGCAGGTTGGCCCAGAACGGTACGGTGATCAGGAAGATCAGCAGGCCGCGGCGCTGCACCGGCTGCATGGCCAGCCACACCGCCACCGGAAAACCGATCAGCAGGGTGATCACCGTGGTCAGCCCGGCAATGCCGATCGAACGCAGGGCGATCAGCAGGTAGGAGTCGGTGAAGGCCAGGCTGTCGTCCAGTTGCCGTTCGAACAGCAGGGCGGTGTAGGCGTCGCTGCTGAAAACCTTGTTCACCCCGCCGTAGGGGTTGGCTTCCATCAGCGAGTAACCGATGACGATGAGGATTGGCACGATCAGGAACAGGCCGATGGCAATCAGCGCCGGGCTGACCCCGAGAAAACTGCGCAGGGCCTTGCGCCGTTCCAGGTGCTGGGAAATCGATGAGGCGTGCATGGCGAATCCTCGTGGTCAATCCAGCAGGACGCTGGCGCTGCCGCGCTCGAACACCAGCCCGGCGTGGCTGCCCACGCTCAGGCGCGGATGGTGTTCGAGGCTGTTGGGCGCACGCACGGTGAGGCGCGTGCCGTCGCCAAGGCTGACCTGGTATTGCAGGTCGGTGCCCAGGTAGATCTGCGCCTCGATGCGGCACGCCAGGGCGCCTTCCACTGCCTCGCTACGCAGGTGCAGGCGCTCCGGGCGCACGGACAGGGTGACCTGCTGGCCGACTTTGACCGTGTTGCACGGTTGCGCCGGCAGTGCCTCTCCGGCGGGGCCGCTGAACCAGGCCAGGCCGGCCTCGATGCGGCTGACCTGGGCCTGGATGAAGTTGGTTTCACCGATGAAGTCGGCGACGAAGCGATTGCGCGGCTGCTCGTAGATCTCTTCCGGGCGACCCACTTGCTGCACTTCGCCTTCGGAGAGCACGGCGATGCGGTCGGACAGGGTCAGGGCTTCTTCCTGGTCATGGGTGACGAAGATGAAGGTGATGCCGGTCTTGGCCTGGATCGCCTTGAGTTCTTCGCGCATGGCCTGGCGCAGCTTGAGGTCCAGGGCCGACAGCGGTTCGTCCAGCAACAGCACCTTGGGATGGGGCGCCAGGGCCCGGGCCAGGGCAATGCGTTGCTGCTGGCCGCCGGACAGTTGGTTGGGCTTGCGCCCGGCGAAGCGTTCCATCTGCACCAGGGCCAGCATCTCGCGCACCCGCTCGGCGATCTGCGCCTTGCTCAGCACCTGGCCCATGGGCCGCGACTCCAGGCCGAAGGCCAGGTTCTCGGCCAGGGTCATGTGGGGGAACAGCGCGTAATGCTGGAACACGGTGTTCACCGGGCGCTCGAAGGGCGGCCGCTCGGCGATGTTCTCGCCGTAGAGGAGGATCTCGCCCTGGGTCGGAAATTCGAAGCCGGCGATCATCCGCAACAAGGTGGTCTTGCCGCAGCCGGAGGGCCCCAGGAGGGTGAAGAATTCGTTGTCGCGGATGTCCAGGTCGATGTGCTTCAGGGCCACCGGGCCGCTGTGTGGATCGCCGTAGACCTTGCGCACCGAGCGGATCGACACCGCCAGTGTTTGCAGCGAATGCAGGGCATTCATGCCTTACCTCCGATTCCCCCATGGGCTGTCGTGCAGGCCATGGATATTGTTTTTCTTAGGGCAGGATCGAGATGTGTTCGGATGCGTGCAAAGCCTGTTTTTAAAGGCTTTGCGCGGGTTCTTATTGTTCTGCTGGGGCTGATTATCAGTGAGGGGTTGCAGGGGCGAAACATCAATTTTAACATGCCAGTTGTTAAATAATTTAATAGCAAGGAGCGGGCAAAACCATGGCCGAACAGCGTTTGCCACCGTTGAATGCGGTGCGGGCTTTTGATGCCGCGGCCCGCCTGGGCAGTTATGTCGAAGCCTCCAAGTCGCTGCATGTCACCCAGCCGGCCATCGGCCGTCATGTGAAGCTGCTGGAGGACTGGCTCGGAGTGCAGCTGTTCGAGCGCACCTCGCGCGGGGTGATCCTGACTCCGGCGGGGGAGAAGTACCACCGCAAGATCGCCGCCGCCCTGCAACTGATCATCGAGGCCGGGCGCGAAGCCCAGCCCAAGGCCGCCGAGCGCTGGCTGCGGATCATGGTGGTGCCGGGCTTCGCCAAGCGCTGGCTGACCCCGCGCCTGGAGGCGCTGCGCCATGTGCGCCCGGGCCTGAAGTTCGCCATCGAACCGAACTCGACCTTCACCGAAGTGGACGCCAAGAGCGCCGACCTGGGGATCGCCTACGGCCTGGACGGGCAGTACCCCGAGTCGCGGGTCAGCCTGATCTGCCCCCGGGTGTTTCCCATCTGCACCCCGGCCTACCTGGCCGGCATCGAGCCGATCAAGGGCCCGGCGGACCTGGCCCGCCACGAGTTGATCCATTTCGATGACGGCGAGTGGTGGAACCTGTGGTTCGCCGCCAATGGCCTGGATATCCACCTCACCTCCGACCTGATCTACGTGAACAACGATCACGCCCTGTCGGTGGCCGAAAGCGGCGGCGGGATTGCCCTGGCCAATGAAGTGCTGGTGCGCGAGGAGCTCAAGGCCGGGACCCTGGTGCGGGTGCTGGAAGATCAGGTGAAGCTGGAAAGCTACCGCGTACTGACCCCGGATGCTGAATGGTCCGAGGACGTGGAATGGTTTATCCAATGGCTCAAGGCCGAGCTCGAAGCGGACTTCCCCGAGGCTCGGCTGAGGGCTTGAGGGCCGTCGGCTTCAGGCCAAGCGGAAGCGCCCGGTGTTGACGCTCAGGGCTCGACTGCCCTGGTTCAGGCTGTCCGCCGCCAGGTTCACCGCCCGGGCCCCCTCCAGCAGACGCACCGCCGCCTGATCCACGTGCTGGATGTTGCTGCTGACTTCATCGGCGGTGCAGGCCTGTTCCTCCACGGCGGTGGCGATCTGCGCCAGGGTGTCGCTGACCCCTTGCACCGCATCGGCGATCTGCGCCAGGCGCAGGCCCAAGCCGGTCACCGACTGGGCATCGTTCTGGGCCTGGTCACAAGCGGCCTGCATCAGGCTCACCGCTTCATTCACCGTGCTGCGCAGGCTGTCCACGGTGGCGGCGATCTGCGCCGTGGACGACTGGGTGCGCTGGGACAGGCTGCGCACTTCGTCGGCGACCACGGCAAAGCCCCGGCCCTGATCTCCGGCGCGGGCCGCTTCGATGGCGGCGTTCAGCGCCAGCAGGTTGGTCTGCTCGGCCACGCCGCGAATGGTGTCCACCACCAGCTGGATCTGCTGCCCTTGCTCGCTGACCCGGCCCAGGGCGGCCGCGGTGTCGTTCAGGCGCTGGTTGAGTTGCTGGATGCTGGCGGTGGTGCGCTGGCTGTCGCGGCTGCTGTCGCTGGCGATGCTTCGGGTCTGCTGGGCGCTGCCGGAGGCCTGTTCGCAGCTCTGTGCGACCCCTTGGGACGTGGCAGCCAGTTGTGTGGCGGCTGCGGCAATCTGGCTGATCTGCTGTTGCTGGGCCTCGACTTCGCTCAAGGCACCACTGGCGTGCTGGTTGAGGCTGCGCACCGCGTCCCCCAGTTGCAGGGTTTCGTGATCCACCCCTTGCAGGCTGCCACGCAGTTGCACCACGGCCACGTTCAGCGCGGTGCTGATCAGTGCCAGCTCATCGCGGCCCTGTACCGGCACTTGCAGGCACAGATTGCCGTCGCGCAGGGCTTCGGCCAGCAGGGTGATGCCGCTGGCGCTGCGGCGGATCGAGGCTTGCAGGCAGACGAACAGGTACAGCGCTGCCAGCACCAGGCAACCGAGCACCGTAGCCACCAGGATCAACTGGCGCAGGGCTGAACCCTGGTAGTGATCCAGACGGCTGTCGAGGGTGGCCAGGGAGTCCTGGCGCAAGGTCGCCAGCTGGCCCAACAGGGTATCGAGGCCTTGTTCGAAGGCTTGCGGCTTGAGGATGATGTTGCCGGCGAACAGCCCGTCATCCAGCACTTTCAACTGCTCGTCCAGCTGCTTCAGGCTGTCCTGATAGCGCCCGGCCCAGGCCTGCAGTTCGCTGGGCAGGCGGGCTTCCAGCAGGCTGCCGGTCTTGCTCAATTGTTCGCGGGCATCGCCGATGCGGCTGCGCAAGTCCCGCAGTTGCAGACGGCTTTGCAGAGTGAACTGGCCCGATACCACCGAGGCTTGGCCAACGGCTGCCAGGCGTCCGACCCGCTCGATCAGGTCCGGGGCATGTTGGGTGGCAATCTGCGTCAACAGGTAGGTTTCCAGCCAGGGAGCCAGGGTCAGGCGAGTGTCCATGGCGATCTGCTCACGCAGCGCCTGCAGGGCGCCGAGGGCTGAAGTGAAGCGTTCGTAGCCGTCCGGCCACCAGCCGACACTGGCCAGGCTTTTCGAGTCCAACCCTTGCAGGCTGCCTTGCAGCGCCCGGTAGCGAGCGAGGGTGTCGTCCTCGGCACCGGCCTGGTGCAGGGCATTGCCCAGCTCTTCGCTGGCCTGGAGCAGGCCGGGCTGGACCGCATCGAACGCCGCCACCGCGGCGAGGGTCGCCGGCGTCGGCTGGCGGTTGGTCTCGGTGGCGCGCCAGCGGGCGGCACGATCACGCTGTGCGGTCAGCAGGTTGTCCAGAGTATCCAGGGCTTGCAGTTGGCGGATTCCGGAGCGTTCGGTGGCCATCAGGCCAAGCCTGTCGCGGTAGTCCTGGCCGATCATCCACAGACTGCCCAGCAGCGGCAGGATGAACAGCAGAAACAACAGCTGGAATTTGCGAGCGAAGCCAAAACGCCCCAACAACGCCATGCCCGGTGCCAGAAATAGATGCATGCACTACTGCTCCTTTGGGCACCACGCACCATTGGCGTGCGGTCGAGGCGGCTGGCCCGGACCCTGTGCCCTCGTAAAAACGCCTCGGAAAGTGTGCAACCGGCGCCAGGATCATGCCGGCGCTGTAGCGTTACTTCCCATTTTCGCCACCCTGGGTAAGGGCGTCGGGTTGGTGTGGCGGCAGGAGCAAGATTCAGACCATGGCGATGGGCTATCAGTCGGCTGGCTGAAGTCGTTAGCAAGCTAATGGGATGGCGCGGGCGCACTGAAAAATGGCACATTGGCGCACCTGCCCCTGTGCACCCACCCGTTGTACGGAAAATCCTATGGCTAGCAGCAACCCTCAGACCGTCGCAACGACGGCTTCTTCTGCTTCGCAAAGCAGCCCACTGGTCCTGCGCATCATTGGTGCCGTGGCCATGGCCCATTTGATCAATGACCTGATCCAGGCGGTGTTGCCGGCGATCTACCCGATGCTCAAGAGCAACTACGGCTTGAGCTTTACCCAGGTCGGGCTGATCACCCTGACCTTTCAGCTCACCGCTTCGCTGTTGCAGCCCTGGGTCGGTTTCTACACCGATCGGCGGCCTCTGCCGTTCCTGCTGCCGGCGGGCATGGTCTGCACCCTGATCGGCATCCTGATGATGTCCCAGGTGGGCAGTTTTGCCCTGATCCTGCTGGCCGCGGCCTTGATCGGCATCGGCTCCTCGACCTTCCACCCGGAAGCCTCGCGGGTCGCCCGGCTGGCGTCCGGCGGGCGCTATGGCCTGGCGCAGTCGAGCTTCCAGGTCGGTGGCAATGCCGGCACCGCGTTCGGCCCCTTGCTGGCCGCGGCGATCATCATTCCCTACGGCCAGGGCAATGTGGCCTGGTTCGGCCTGTTCGCGCTGTTTGCCCTGGTGGTGCTCTACGGCATCAGCCGCTGGTACGCCAACCACCTGCGCCTGCACAAGCTCAAGCAGGGCCAGGCGGCGACCCATGGCTTGTCGAGGAATCGGGTGATCAGCGCCCTGGTGGTCCTCGGGCTGCTGGTG
Organism: Pseudomonas protegens; assembly: GCF_013407925.2. Taxonomy (NCBI): domain Bacteria; kingdom Pseudomonadati; phylum Pseudomonadota; class Gammaproteobacteria; order Pseudomonadales; family Pseudomonadaceae; genus Pseudomonas; species Pseudomonas protegens. The sequence continues at coordinate 4,460,344 of NZ_CP060201.1, forward strand.
TTCTCCAAGTACTTCTACATGGCCAGCTTCACCAGTTACTTCACCTTCTACCTGATCGAAAAGTTCGACCTGTCGGTGGCCAGCTCGCAACTGCACCTGTTCCTGTTCCTCGGCGCGGTGGCGGCGGGAACCTTCTTCGGCGGGCCGATCGGCGACAAGATCGGGCGCAAGGCGGTGATCTGGTTCTCGATCCTCGGGGTGGCGCCGTTCACCCTGTTGCTGCCCCATGTCGACCTGTTCTGGACCAGCGTCCTCAGCGTGGTGATCGGCTTCATCCTGGCCTCGGCGTTCTCCGCCATCGTGGTCTACGCCCAGGAACTGGTGCCGGGCAACGTCGGCATGATCGCCGGGGTGTTCTTCGGCCTGATGTTCGGTTTTGGCGGGATCGGCGCGGCGCTGCTGGGGCACCTGGCAGACATCCATGGCATCGAGTACGTGTACTTCCTGTGCTCGTTCCTGCCGCTGTTCGGGGTGCTGGCGATCTTCCTGCCGCGTACTCGCAAAGCCTGACCGCTTGAGCAGTCGCTGAAGCAGAAACGCCCGGGGCATTGCCTCGGGCGTTTTGTTTTGCGGCGGCTTCAGGTGTCTGCCTGGGCCTGCCCGGCACTCTGGCGAAAGGCGTTGGGCGTCTGCCCGCTGAGGCGCTTGAAGAAGCGCGAGAAGTAGGTGGGGTCGCTGAACCCCAGGTTGTCCGATAGCTGGCTGATGCTGATGTTGGTGTAGATCAGGCCGCGCTTGGCTTCCAGCATCAGGCGCTGGTGGAGCATCTGCAGCGCGCTCTGCCCGGCCAGTTCCCGGCACAGGGTATTGAGGTGGACGCTGGACAGGCCGATGCGATGGGCCAGGGATTCCACCGTGGGGTGTTGCTGATAGTGGCGCTCCACCAGCTTGATGAAATGCCCCAGCAGCTGCTGATTGCGCTCGCCGCGGTTGCTCGGTGGGGTGTTCTGCTGGCCACGGCGACTGATCCACACCACCAGCACGTTGACCAGCGAATGCAGCAACAGGTCGCGGGCGGCGGCGCTGCCTTCGTATTCATCCATCAGCGCCTTGAACAGGGTGTTGAGGCTGTGGCGGTCACGGCCCACCGGGTAGCAGCCGGCGCTGGCCAGCACCGCCAGCGGCGCCCCCAGTTGCGCTTCCAGCTGGGCCACCAGCGGCGCGCCCAGGGTCAGCACGTAACCCTGGATGTTCTCCGAGAACTGAAAGCCGTGGACCATCAGCGGTGGCACCACCTGGATCGATGCTTGGCGCACGTCCTGGCGCCGCCCCTCGACTTCCACCAGGGCCTGACCGCGCTGCACGTAGAGCAATTGGTAGAGGTCGGCGTGACGGTGCGGCTTGATCTCCCAATGGTGCAGGCTGCTGCGCTTGGGGATGGATTCACAGTGCAGCAGGTCCGGGGTCGGCCAGGCCTGGTTTTCCCCATAGAGCTTGAACACCGGGATGCTGGAACGGCTGGCTTTCATCGAAGGCGACCTGTCGAGACGGGTGGCTGGAGTGCTCGATAATCGAACGCTGTTTGCAAAAGTGCATTTTTACCTGGGTTTATCACCATTTATTGCGATTTTTGTCGGCAAAAATGCAGGGGTACAACAATAACCATAAATTCCGGATTTCGCCTGCACGGTGACTGGAATGCCCTTGAGAGATGACAACAATGAAAACTCAGGTTGCGATTATCGGCGCCGGTCCCTCCGGCCTTCTGCTGGGCCAACTGCTGCACAAGGCCGGCATCGACACGGTGATTGTCGAGCGCCAGACCCCGGAATATGTGCTCGGCCGCATCCGCGCCGGGGTGCTCGAACAGGGCACCGTGGACATGCTGCGCGAGGCTGGTGTGGCCCAGCGTATGGACGCTGAGGGCCTGGTTCATGAAGGGGTGGAACTGTTGATGGGCGGCAAGCGCGTGCGCATCGACCTCAAGGCCCTGACCGGCGGCAAGACGGTGATGGTCTACGGTCAGACCGAAGTCACCCGCGACCTGATGCAGGCCCGCGCGGCCAGTGGCGCGCCGATCATCTACTCGGCGGACCAGGTGCAGCCCCACGACATGAAGGGTGCGCAGCCCTACATCACCTACGAAAAGGATGGCCGGCAGCACCGCATCGACTGCGATTACATCGCTGGCTGCGACGGTTTCCATGGCGTGGCGCGCAAGAGCATTCCCGAAGAGGTGCTGACTCACTACGAGCGCGAGTACCCCTTCGGCTGGCTGGGGCTGCTGTCGGACACCCCGCCGGTGAATCATGAATTGATCTACGGCCAGCACGAGCGTGGCTTTGTGCTGTGCAGCCAGCGCTCCCTGACCCGCAGCCGTTACTACCTGCAAGTGCCCCTGAGCGACAAGGTCGAAGACTGGTCCGACGAGCGTTTCTGGAACGAGCTCAAGGCCCGTCTGCCGGCGGACGTGGCGGCGGATCTGGTCACCGGGCCGGCGCTGGAGAAAAGCATCGCGCCGCTGCGCAGCTATGTGGTCGAGCCGATGCAGTACGGCAAGCTGTTCCTGGTCGGCGACGCCGCGCATATCGTCCCGCCCACCGGTGCCAAGGGCCTGAATCTTGCGGCTTCCGACGTGTGCTACCTGTACCGGATCCTGGTCAAGGTCTACCGCGAGGGGCGTACCGAGCTGCTGGACAAGTACTCCGAGCTGGCCTTGCGCCGGGTGTGGAAGGGCGAGCGTTTCAGCTGGTTCATGACCAACCTGCTGCACGATTTCGGCGAGCACCATGACGCCTGGGAGCACAAGATGCAGCAGGCCGATCGCGAGTATTTCCTCAACTCCCACGCGGGCCTGGTGAACATTGCCGAGAACTATGTGGGCCTGCCTTACGAAGACATCTGCTGAGCCTTCGGCCTTGGAAGCATCGGCCTTGGAACCGCTTGCGAACGGGGGTGGTTGCGAGGCCGTGTTTGCACATGGGCACGGGCCGAAAGGTATCAGTCAAGAAACATTCCTATTTCTAAATGATATTTATTAGCATTACACTTCGATCCCCTCTCCCTTGATGCACCACCAAGGTGCATTGAATCGACAAGGATCGTTTGTCATGAAAGTCAGCTCCTGCCTGCTCAATTCGCTTCTGCTCAGCGCCGGTGTCGGCCTGCTGGCTCCGCTGGCGCAGGCCGGCGAGGCCTCAGAAGAGGTCAAGCCGGCGCCGTTGGAACTGGACACCGCGTTTGTCACCGCCACCGGCGGCGCCACGGATCTCAAGGATGCTCCGGCCAGCGTCAGCGTCATCACCCGTGAGGAAATCGAACGCCAGCCGGTCTATGACCTCAATACGCTGTTGCGCCGGGTGCCGGGAGTGACCGGTGGTTTCGGCCCGGTGGGCGAGCAGTCGAAGATCAAGCTGCGGGGCCTGGACGACAAGTACACGCTGATTCTGGTGGACGGCAAGCGTGTCGGTAGCTCCGCCGACCTGAGTTATCGTCGCGACCTGGCGCGCCAGGACCTGAACTGGATCTCGCCGAACATGATCGAGCGCATCGAGATCGTCCGTGGGCCGATGTCGTCGCTCTACGGCTCGGACGCCATGGGCGGGGTGATCAACATCATCACCCGCAAGGTCTCGCGGACCTGGACCGGTTCGGCCAGCACCCACATCACCGTGCCCAAGGACTCCGATCGCGGCCAGACCACCCAGTACAGCGTGAATGCGTCGGGACCATTGACCGAGTCCCTGGGCCTGCGCCTGGGCGCCAACGTCACGCGGCGGGCAGCGGATGAAGTCGAGGCGCGGCGCGATGCCCAAGGCGACTTCATGTACGACGACGGCGCCGGCGGCTCCAAGGACCAGAGCGTGAATGCCCTGCTGGACTGGCAGATCAACGAGGAGCAGAGCCTGTCCTTCGAGGCGGTGCATGGCGTCGAGCATTCCTGGTCATCGAAGAAGACCTTTGGTGATTGGGACGAAACCATTGGTGGCGCCTTCGGCCCCAGCCGCCTGACCCGCGACAGCTACATCCTGTCCCACAACGGTGACTGGAGCTTTGGCACGACGAAGCTCGATGCCTACCTGAACCAGTACCGCAACGATCTGGATAGGGGCAAAGCCAACTCCGAGGAGAAGATCGTCGAAGGCAGCCTCAACCTGCCCTTCGAGCTGCTGGTGGACCAGCGCCTGACGCTGGGCGGGCAATGGAAACGCGAGGAGCTGACCAACACCAACACCCTGGGCACCGTGCCCGTGGATTACCAGGGCACGCCGGTCAATGGCTCGACCTTGAAGGGCGATTATTCGGCAGCCTTTATCGAGGATGAACTGTTCCTGCTGGACAACCTGTCCCTGACCCTGGGCAACCGTTTCGACCACAGCGACAAGTACGGCAACCACAACAGTCCGCGGGCTTATGTGGTCTATCACCCGCATCCTGACTGGACCGTGCGTGGGGGTGTTTCCAAGGGCTTTCGTGCGCCGAGCCTGAAGGAAGGCAGTGCGGGAGCGGCGACCGAGTCCGGTGGCCGGGGCTGTGGTTCGTTGCGTCCGCTAGGTTATGGCGGCGGCAGTTGCTGGATGGCGGGTAACCCGAACCTGACACCGGAAACCAGCACCAACAAGGAAATTGGCCTGTCGTTCGATCATGACGGCTGGGAGGCGGGCCTGACCTACTTCCATACCGATTTCACCGACAAGATCGAGTACGGTCCGCTGGGCCAGTACCAGGGCCGTTGGTGGACCCTGCTGGAAAACGTCGACAAGGCCCGCACTCGTGGTTGGGAAGGTACTGCCCGGGTGCCGCTGGGTGATTCGGTGACGTGGCGCACCAACGCCACCTACATGCTGGAAAGCCGGAACCTGAGCACCGGCGAAGATCTGATCAGCTCACCCAAGCTGTCGGCATTCAGCGCGTTGGACTGGCAGATCAATGACCGTTTGAGCACCGAACTGTCGGCGCAACACGTCGGCAAACAGCGGGGCCTGGGCAATGATTTCGTGCAGTCCTACACCACCTATGACCTGACGGCGAACCTGGCATTGACCAAATGGCTGACGTTGAACGGTGGGGTACAGAACCTGATGGACAAGGACCTGCGGGACGGATCGACCAACTTCTACGTGCCCGGACGGGCGTTCTTCGCGGGGGCGACCACCTATTTCTAGGGGCGCTGGATAGAGCGGGGGAGGTCAGCCCCATTGCGTGGCAATGGGGCTGAAGAGGCTTACACGTTGAAGCGGAAGTGCATTACGTCGCCATCCTTGACGATGTATTCCTTGCCTTCCAGGCGCCATTTGCCGGCTTCCTTGGCTCCGGCTTCACCCTTGAACTGGATGAAGTCGTTGTAGGCGATGACCTCGGCACGGATGAAGCCTTTCTCGAAGTCGGTGTGGATCACCGCGGCCGCTTGTGGCGCGGTGGCGCCGACGCGCACCGTCCAGGCGCGAACTTCCTTCACCCCGGCGGTGAAGTAGGTTTGCAGGTTGAGCATTTCGTAGCCAGCGCGGATCACCCGGTTCAGGCCAGGCTCTTCCAGACCCAGGGCCTCAAGGAACATGTCCTTTTCCTCGCCGTCTTCAAGCTCGGCGATTTCCGCTTCGATCTTGTTGCACACCGGCACCACCATGGCGCCTTCTTCTTCGGCGATGGCCTTGACCACGTCCAGCAGCGGGTTGTTCTCGAAGCCGTCTTCGGCCACGTTGGCGATGTACATCACCGGCTTGGTGGTCAGCAGGTGGAAGCCGCGGATGATCAGCTTTTCGTCGCTGCTCATGTCCTTCATCAGGCTGCGGGCCGGCTTGCCTTCGGTGAAGTGGGCAATCAGCTGCTCCAGCAGGGCTTTCTGGGCCACCGCATCCTTGTCACCGCCCTTGGCGTTGCGGGCGACTTTCTGCAGCTGTTTCTCGCAGCTGTCGAGGTCGGCGAAGATCAGTTCCAGGTCGATGATTTCGATGTCGCGCTTGGGATCGACGCTGTTGGACACGTGGATCACGTTGTCGTCTTCGAAGCAGCGGACCACGTGGGCGATGGCATCGGTTTCGCGGATGTTGGCCAGGAACTTGTTACCCAGGCCTTCACCTTTCGAGGCACCGGCCACCAGGCCGGCGATGTCGACGAACTCCATGGTGGTCGGCAGCACGCGCTCCGGCACGACGATCGCCGCCAGGGCGTCCAGGCGCGGGTCGGGCATCGGCACGATGCCGCTGTTGGGCTCGATGGTGCAGAAGGGGAAGTTCTCGGCCGCGATCCCGGATTTGGTCAGGGCGTTGAACAGGGTGGACTTGCCGACGTTAGGCAGGCCGACGATGCCGCAATTGAATCCCATGGTGTATTCCCCGAGGAGTAGAGTCAGGCCTTCTGGCTGTGCAGGTTTTTCATCGCGCGGTTCCATTCACCGGCGAAGATATCCGGCAGCACGCCGAGGGCAAAATCGATGCTGGCATCGAGTTTTTCCTGTTCGGCGCGTGGCGCACGACCCAGGACAAAGTTTGAAACCATACTGGCAACACCCGGGTGGCCAATGCCGAGCCGCAGGCGGTGAAAGGTATTCTGATTGCCGAGCTGCGCGATGATGTCCCGCAGTCCGTTGTGCCCGCCATGCCCGCCGCCGGTCTTGAGCTTGGCGACGCCGGGTGGCAAGTCGAGTTCGTCGTGGGCCACCAGGATCTCTTCCGGCTTGATGCGGAAGAAGCCGGCAAGCGCCGCCACGGCCTGGCCGCTGCGGTTCATGTAGGTGGTGGGAATCAACAGACGAATGTCCTGACCCTGGTGACTGAAGCGCCCGGTCAGGCCGAAATATTTGCGATCGGCGACAAGGCTGACACCTTGTTTTTCGGCGATGCGCTCAACAAAAAGGGCCCCTGCGTTATGCCGGGTCTGTTCGTATTCGGCGCCTGGATTACCCAGGCCAACGATCAGTTTGATGGCAGTCACGATAGGGGCCCTTCTTTGGAGTGGTGAATAACATCGCCGCAACCGGTGCTACGGCGAAAGTGGACGACAAGAGCTTGGTTGCCTTGCGGCAAACTTCGCGTTCTCGCCCGCTTTCTCGCTACGTTCCAGTCCGCGATGTGTTCCGCTCAACTCCGGCGTCAGAGTGAATTACTCTGCTGCGCCTTCTTCTTTCTCAGAAGCAACACGTGGTGCGTAGACGTTGGCGACTGCCAGGTCGTTGCCGTGTGCCAGAGCAACAAACTCAACGCCTTTAGGAGCGGTGAGGTTGGACAGGTGGATCACGGTGCCGATGTCGGTCTCAGCCATGTCGACTTCGATGAACTCAGGCAGGTCTTTCGGCAGGCAGGAAACTTCGATCTCGGTGGCTGCGCGGAAGATCTCGCCGCCTTTCTTGATCGGTGCAGCTTCGTTGATCAGGTGCACTGGAACCATGGCGGTCAGTTTCTGACCGGCAACTACGCGAACGAAGTCAGCGTGCAGCACGTGGCCTTTGGCTGGGTGACGTTGCAGGGCCTTGATCACGACGTTCTGCTTGGTGCCACCTACGTTCAGCTCGATGATGTGGCTGTAGGCAGCTTCGTTTTCCAGCAGCTTGGCGACTTCTTTGGCCAGCATGCTGATGGATTCAGGGGCTTTGTCGCCACCGTAAACTACAGCTGGAACCAGGCTTGCGAGACGACGCAGGCGGCGGCTCGCACCTTTCCCCAGGTCGGAACGCAGTTCAGCATTCAGAGTAAAATCGTTCATGTTGTATCTCCAAAATAACCACACTCGCCCCAGCGTTTGCGACCAGCGCTAAAGGCGATATGGGCAAAAAAGCCCCGTCCCAACACAGGTTGGGACGGGGCGCTTTTCGTCATCGGGATGTTTTGCCAGGGACGAGCCCTAGCGGAACATCGCGCTGATCGATTCTTCGTTGCTAATACGGCGAACCGCTTCGGCAACTACCGGTGCGATATCCAGTTGACGGATACGCGCACAGGCTTGTGCTGCAGCGGACAGCGGGATGGTGTTGGTCACCACCAGCTCGTCCAGCACGGAATTTTCAATGTTTTCGATGGCCCGACCCGACAGCACAGGGTGTGTGCAGTAGGCAAAGACCTTGGCTGCGCCATGCTCTTTCAGGGCCTTGGCCGCGTGGCACAGGGTGCCGGCGGTATCGACCATGTCATCGACCAGAATGCAGGTGCGTCCTTCGACGTCGCCGATGATATGCATCACTTCGGAGTGATTGGCTTTCTCACGACGCTTGTCGATGATCCCGAGATCCACGCCCAGGGACTTGGCCACGGCACGTGCACGCACGACGCCGCCAATGTCCGGGGACACGATCATCAGGTTTTCGAAACGCTGGTCTTCGATGTCATCCACCAGAACCGGGGAGCCGTAGATGTTATCTACCGGAATATCGAAGAAGCCCTGAATCTGGTCAGCATGCAGATCAACCGTGAGAACACGGTCGATGCCGACTACGGTAAGCATGTCAGCGACGACTTTCGCGCTGATAGCCACACGTGCGGAACGCGGACGGCGATCCTGACGGGCATAACCAAAATAAGGAATAACAGCAGTGATACGAGTCGCTGAGGAGCGGCGGAAGGCATCAGCCATCACGACGAGTTCCATCAGGTTATCGTTGGTCGGAGCGCAAGTCGGCTGAATAATGAAGACGTCTTTACCGCGGACATTTTCATTGATCTCGGCAGTAATTTCGCCGTCGGAAAATTTTCCAACAGAGATGTCACCGAGAGGGATATGCAGCTGACGTACTACACGCCGAGCCAGATCGGGGTTAGCGTTCCCCGTAAAGACCATCATCTTGGACACGCGCAGTACCTGAAGGCTGAGGGTATACCTGGATGAGTATAAGGAAAATGGCAGGGGCGGCTGGATTCGAACCAACGCATGGCAGGATCAAAACCTGCTGCCTTACCGCTTGGCGACGCCCCTGTATCTGTTGCTTTCGAGTACCTGATACTCGATTCCTTTAGAGCAGACCTTGCAGCTTGCGATGCAACATCGAAACGTTGCTTCCTTTTGCCACAAACCCTGTAAGGGTCTCTGTAAGAAGGGCCGAGACTTTATCAGCTTCAGCTTTGCTTGGGAAGCCCCCAAACACACAACTTCCAGTTCCAGTCAGTTTTGCTTCGGTAAATTTACCTAGCAAATTCAATGCGTTACGTACTTCTGGATAACGCCTTGCGACTACCGGAAGGCAGTCATTTCTGCTGTTTCCCTTGGGAACGGGGCGCACTTTAATGGGCGGAGTGTCACGTGTCAACAGCGGATCTGAAAAAATTTCTGCTGTACTTACAGACACTTGCGGGACCAGTACCAGATACCAGGGTTCTTCGGGATATTCAGGGCTGAGTTTTTCCCCAACGCCTTCAGCGAACGCCGCGCGGCCGCGTACAAAAACCGGAACGTCGGCCCCCAGGGTCAAGCCCAGTGCCGCCAGGCGGTCTTCATCCCAGCCCAGTTGCCAGAGAAGATTCAGGCCCAGCAGGGTCGTGGCGGCGTTGGAGCTGCCGCCGCCGATGCCGCCGCCCATGGGCAGGATCTTGTCGATCCAGATATCGATGCCCTGGGTGCAGCCGGATTGTTCCTGCAGTTTTTTGGCCGCCTGGACGATCAGGTTGGCGTCGTGGGGCACCCCCGGGAAGTCGGTGTGCAGGCAAATGACACCGTCATCACGCAGGGCGAAGGTGATTTCATCGCCGTAGTCGAGGAACTGAAACAGGGTCTGCAACTCGTGATAACCGTCTTCACGGCGACCGAGGATGTGCAGCATCAGATTGAGCTTGGCCGGGGAAGGCAGGGTCAGTTTTTCCATGGTCGGTCACTGCCCCAGCTTGCGTGGCAGCCATTCTTTGATCACCAGGGTGACGTCAAGGTCGCTGCCATGCAGCTTGATGCGCTCGGGCAGCCAGTAGCCGTTCTGCTCGGAATAGCTGCTGTATTCCACTTGCCAGCCATCCTGTTCCAGGCTCGCCAGGTGGCTGTCGCCGTCCAGGGTCAGGCGGCTCTTGCTGTCGGGGGCGGGCAGGCCGCGAACCCACCAGGCCAGGTGGGAAACCGGCAGTTTCCAGCCGAGCTGTTCTTCAAGCAGGGTTTCCGGGCTGGTGGCTTCATAGCGGCCCTGGTTGGCCACTTCCAGGCTGACCTGGCCGGGGCGGCCGGTCAGGCGCGCGGCGCCGCGACCCAGTGGGCCCGACAGGCGGATGTCGTAATAGTCCTGGCGTTGCAGCCAGAACAGCGTGCCGCTACCGGAATCCTTGGGCGCGCGGATGCCGATCTTGCCGTTGATCTGCCAGCCATCGAGGCCGGTCAGTTGATCCTTGTGCAGGCGCCATTGGGCAGGGTTGCCCTGGCCCTGGACCGATTCACGGGCGCCAAAGCCGGCGCAGCCGGCCAGCAAGGCGATGAAACTGAAAACAATGAAGTGGCGCAAAAACATGGTCTTAAAGAGTCTCTGATCCGGTCAGGCGTTTGATGGTGTCGCGCAATACAGGGCTGTCTGGCTGGTCCTTGATGAACTTGCTCCAGATCTGCTTGGCCTCGCGCTGCTTGCCGTTGTTCCACAGTACTTCGCCCAGATGCGCCGCGACTTCCTGGTCGGGGAAGCGCTCAAGGGCCTGGCGCAGCAGGCGCTCGGCCTCGTCGAGGTTGCCCAGGCGAAAGTTCACCCAGCCCAGGCTGTCCATGACCGCCGGGTCTTCCGGGGTCAATTGGTGAGCCTGTTCGATCAGCGCCTTGGCTTCGGCGTAACGGGTGGTGCGGTCCGACAAGGTGTAGCCCAGGGCGTTCAAGGCCATGGCGTTGTCCGGCTCGCGCTGGATGATCAGGCGCAGGTCTTTCTCCAGTTGCGCCAGATCGTTGCGTTTTTCCGCCTGCATGGCGCGGGTGTAGAGCAGGTTCACGTCATCGGGATATTGCTGCAGGGCTTGCTGGATGACTTTCCAGGCGCGGTCCCCCTGATTGTTCGCCGACAGGGTTTCGACTTCGACCAGGTACAGCTGGATGGCGTAGTCGGGCTGGGCATCGCGGGCGGCTACCAGGCGTTTTTGCGCCTCGTCGGTGCGGCCGTTGCTCATCAGGATGTCGGCCTGACGCAGTTGTGCTGGCAGGTAATCGTTGCCCGGGCCGACCTGGGCGTATTCGATCAGCGCCCCTTGCGGGTCGTTCAGCTCTTCGGCGATCCGTCCCAGGTTCAGGTGGGCGGAGTCTTCGTGGCTTTCCCGGGCAATCAGGTCTTCCAGGTAGCCCTTGGCTTCTTCCCAGGCCTTGGCTTCCAGGCACACCAGCGCCAGGGAATAACGCAGTTCGTCATCTTCCGGATACTGCTGGACCAGGCTGGAGAACTGAGTCTTGGCGTCTTCCATGCGGTCCTGCTCCACCAGCATGCGGGCGTAGGTCAGGCGCAGGCGCTTGTCGTCCGGGTACTTGCGGATGCTTTTTTCCAGCAGCGGCAGGGCTTCCTTGCCGCGGTTCAGGCTTTGCAACAGGCGGGCACGCAACAGCAGTGGAGCGACTTCGCCGTCTTCCGGCGGGTTCTGCTCCAGCAGAGCCAGGGCGTCCTTGGCGTCACCGTCCTGTTGCATCAGCAGGGCCTTGCCGAAGATCAGCTGGCTGTTGTGCGGGTGTTTCTGCAACAGCCGGTCGAAGCTTTTCATCAGGCCGTTGCGGGTGTCCTGATCGGTGTCGGCCGCCGACAGCGCAAGAAAGTCGAAATGGGTGTCGCCCTTGCCCTGCAGGACCTTCTCCATATAAAGCAAGGAGTCGTCATAACGACCCGCGCGGGCCAGCTGGATGGCGGCAGCCCGTTGTGCTTCCAGGTCGTCGGGGGCGTTCTTGGCCCAGATCAGCGACGTGTCCAGGGCCGCCTGATCGGCGCCCAGGTATTCGGCGATGCGAAAGGCTCGCTCGGAAATACCCGGATCCTGGGTGTTGATGGCCTGGGTCACGTAATTGTCCAGGGCAATGTCGAAACGATTGCGCTGACCCGCCAGTTCAGCGCTCAGCAGGCTGAAGATGGTGTCTTCACTGAACGAGGAATAAACCTTGGGCTTTTCAGGGGCTGGGGTGCTGTCTTCCACCGGCGACGTAGCGTCCGATGAAACGGGGGCCAGTGACTGGCAACCGCTGAGGAAGACAAAGGCGAGGAGCAACGCGGAGGATCTATTCATATAGGAAGAGGGCGACTAACCTGCGGTCGGATCATCATGACACAAGCCTTCGGTCAAACATAACCGAGACTCAACGGGATGCCAGAACAGAGGCAGTCTATTAGGACAATAGTCGGCGGTAGTTGTTCTGCGTCGGTCGAAGTAGGACAATTGCCGGCTTCTCGACATCATCAGCGACCTTGAATGGCCTTCCTTGCACTCGGTATTAACCACAAGACTGCTTCTGTAGACGTCCGCGAGCGCGTGGCCTTTACCCCTGAGCAGTTGGTTGAGGCCTTGCAGCAGCTCTGCCGACTCACCGACAGCCGCGAAGCTGCGATCCTCTCCACCTGCAATCGCAGTGAGCTCTATGTAGAACAGGATCATCTTTCTGCGGATGTGGTACTGCGCTGGCTGGCGGACTATCACCACCTGAGCCTAGACGAGCTTCGCGCCAGTGCCTATGTGCACGAAGACGATGCGGCAGTTCGTCACATGATGCGGGTGGCCTCGGGGCTCGATTCGCTGGTGCTGGGCGAGCCGCAGATTCTCGGGCAGATGAAGTCCGCCTACGCCGTGGCCCGTGAGGCCGGCACCGTGGGCCCGCTGCTGGGCCGGCTGTTCCAGGCGACCTTCAGCGCCGCCAAGCAAGTACGCACCGATACCGCCATCGGCGAGAACCCGGTGTCCGTGGCCTTTGCCGCGGTGAGCCTGGCGAAACAGATTTTCAGCGATCTGCAGCGCAGCCAGGCGTTGCTGATCGGCGCGGGCGAGACCATTACCCTGGTGGCCCGGCACCTGCACGACCTGGGGGTCAAGCGCATCGTCGTGGCCAACCGCACCCTGGAACGCGCCAGCCTCCTGGCCGAGCAGTTCGGCGCCCACGCGGTGCTGCTATCGGACATTCCCCAGGAGCTGGTGCACAGCGATATCGTCATCAGTTCCACCGCCAGCCAGTTGCCGATCCTTGGCAAGGGCGCGGTCGAAAGTGCTTTGAAGCTGCGCAAGCACAAGCCGATTTTCATGGTGGATATCGCCGTTCCCCGGGATATCGAACCTGAAGTCGGCGAGTTGGACGACGTTTACCTCTACACCGTCGATGACCTGCACGAAGTGGTCGCGGAAAACCTCAAGAGCCGTCAGGGCGCGGCCCAGGCCGCCGAGGAGCTGGTGAACATTGGCGCCGAGGATTTCATGGTGCGCCTGCGCGAACTGGCGGCGGTGGACGTGCTCAAGGCCTATCGTCAACAGAGCGAGCGCCTGCGCGACGAAGAACTGCAAAAAGCCCTGCGCCTGCTGAGCAACGGCTCCAGCGCCGAGGACGTGCTGGCCCAACTGGCCCGCGGCCTGACCAACAAACTGCTGCACGCGCCGAGCGTGCAACTGAAAAAGCTGTCTGCCGAAGGCCGCCTCGATGCGCTGGCCATGGCCCAAGAACTCTTTGCCCTCGGTGAGGGCTCATCGGATAAAACCCCGTAATGAAAGCGTCACTGCTCAGTAAGCTGGACATTCTCCAGGATCGTTTCGAGGAACTGACCGCCTTGCTCGGCGATGCTGAGGTCATTTCCGATCAGGCCAAGTTCCGCGCCTATTCCAAGGAATACGCGGAAGTCGAGCCGATCGTCGCCTCCTACAAACAGGTGCTCAAGGTCCAGGCCGATCTCGAAGGCGCCCAGGCGCTGCTCAAGGACAACGACCCGGACCTTCGGGAAATGGCCGCCGAGGAAGTGCGCGAGGCCAAGGAGCAATTGGTCGAACTGGAAAGCGTGTTGCAACGCATGCTGTTGCCCAAGGATCCGAACGACGGGCGCAACGTGTTCCTGGAAATCCGCGCCGGCACCGGCGGCGACGAGGCGGCGATCTTTTCCGGCGACCTGTTTCGCATGTATTCGCGCTACGCCGAACGGCGCGGCTGGCGGCTGGAGATCCTCTCGGAAAACGAGGGTGAGCACGGCGGCTATAAAGAAGTCATTGCCCGGGTCGAAGGCGAGAACGTCTACGGCAAGCTCAAGTTCGAATCCGGCGCGCACCGCGTGCAGCGGGTGCCGGCCACCGAATCCCAGGGCCGCATCCACACCTCGGCCTGCACCGTGGCGGTGCTGCCCGAGCCGGACGAGCAGGAAGCCATCGAGATCAACCCGGCGGACCTGCGCATCGATACCTATCGCTCCTCGGGCGCCGGTGGTCAGCACGTGAACAAGACCGACTCGGCGATCCGCATCACCCACATTCCTTCGGGGATCGTGGTCGAGTGTCAGGAAGAGCGTTCCCAGCACAAGAACCGGGCCCGGGCCATGTCCTGGCTGTCGGCCAAGCTCAACGACCAGCAGACCAGCGCCGCGGCCAATGCCATCGCCAGCGAGCGCAAGCTGCTGGTGGGCTCGGGGGATCGCTCCGAGCGCATTCGCACCTACAACTTCCCCCAGGGCCGGGTCACCGATCACCGGATCAACCTGACCCTGTATTCCCTGGACGAAATCCTTGCCGGGGGCGTCGAGGCCGTGATTGAACCGCTGCTGGCCGAATATCAGGCCGATCAACTTGCGGCATTGGGTGAGTAAATGACCATCATCGCCAGCCTGCTGCGCGCAGCTCAATTACCTGATTCGCCGACGCCGCGCCTGGATGCCGAACTGCTCCTGGCCGCGGCCCTGGGCAAGCCCCGCAGCTTCCTGCACACCTGGCCGGAACGCATCGTGCCCAGCGAAGCCGCTTTGCTGTTCGCCGAATACCTGCAACGACGCCGTGCCGGCGAGCCGGTGGCCTACATCCTCGGCCAGCAGGGGTTCTGGAAGCTGGATCTGGAAGTGGCCCCCCATACCCTGATCCCGCGCCCCGATACCGAATTGCTGGTGGAGGCGGCGCTGGAGCTGCTGCCCGCGACCCCGGCCCAGGTCCTCGACCTGGGCACCGGCAGCGGCGCGATCGCCCTGGCCCTGGCCAGCGAGCGCCCGGCCTGGAAGGTCACGGCCGTGGATCGGGTGCTGGAAGCCGTGGCCCTGGCCGAACGCAACCGCCAGCGCCTGCAGCTGGACAACGTCACCGTGCTCAGCAGCCACTGGTTCAGCGCGGTCGAGTCCCAGCGCTTTCATTTGATCGTCAGTAATCCCCCCTACATCGCCGAGGCCGACCCCCATCTGGCGGCCGGCGATGTGCGTTTCGAACCCGAAAGCGCCCTGGTGGCGGGCAAGGACGGTCTGGACGATGTGCGCCTGATCCTCAACCAGGCCCCGCAACATTTGCACGCCGGTGGCTGGCTGATGCTGGAACACGGTTACGACCAGGCGGCGGCGGTTCGCGAGTTGCTGACTGCGCAAGGCTTCATCGAAGTCCACAGCCGGGTCGATCTGGGCGGTCATGAACGCATCAGCCTTGGGTGCCTGCCGTGCTGACCGATCAGGAGCTGTTGCGCTATAGCCGGCAGATTCTGTTGCAGCACATCGACATCGACGGCCAGTTGCGCCTCAAGCAGAGCCGGGTACTGATTGTCGGCCTCGGCGGCCTCGGTGCCCCGGCGGCGCTGTACCTGGCAGCGGCCGGGGTCGGCGAGCTGCACCTGGCCGACTTCGACAGCGTCGACCTGACCAACCTGCAACGTCAGATCATCCACGACAGCCAGAGTGTCGGGGTCGGCAAGGTGGATTCGGCCATCAGCCGGCTGTCCGCCCTCAACCCGGAAATCCGCCTGGTGCCCCATCGCCAGGCACTGGACGTCGACAGCCTGGCCGCCGCCGTGGCCGCGGTGGATCTGGTGCTTGATTGCTCCGACAACTTCAGCACCCGTGAGGCGGTGAACGCCGCCTGCGTGGCGGCCGCCAAGCCCCTGGTCAGTGGCGCGGCGATTCGCCTGGAAGGGCAGTTGTCGGTGTTCGATTCGCGTCGCCCGGAAAGCCCTTGCTACCACTGCCTGTACGGGCACGGCAGCGAAGCCGAACTGACCTGCAGCGAGGCCGGGGTGCTCGGTCCGCTGGTGGGCACCGTGGGCAGTTTGCAGGCGCTGGAAGCCCTGAAGCTGCTGGCCGGGTTTGGCGAGCCTCTGGTGGGCCGACTGTTATTGATCGATGCCCTGGGTACGCGTTTTCGTGAACTGCGCGTCAAGCGTGATCCCGGTTGCAGCGTTTGCGGAGTTCAGCATGAGTGAAGCGCCCATTGCGGTGTTCGATTCCGGTGTCGGCGGCCTGTCGGTACTGGCGGAAATACAGCAACGGCTGCCCAACGAATCGCTGCTGTACCTGGGTGATTGCGGGCATATTCCCTATGGCGAAAAGACCCCGGAGTTCATTCGTCAGCGTTGTGCGCTGATGGCGCGGTACTTTCGCGAACTGGGCGCCAAGGCTCTGGTCCTGGCCTGCAACACCGCCACCGTGGCCGGAGTGGCCGACCTGCGCCGTGATTACCCGGACTGGCCCATCGTCGGCATGGAGCCTGCGGTCAAGCCCGCGGCGGCGGCGACCCGCAGCGGGGTGGTCGGGGTGCTGGCCACCACCGGCACCTTGCAGAGTGCCAAGTTCGCCGCCTTGCTCGATCGCTTCGCCGCGGATGTGAAAGTGGTCACCCAGCCCTGTCCCGGTCTGGTGGAAATGATCGAAAACGGCGACCTCGACAGCGACGCCCTGCGGCAACTGTTGCAGGGCTATGTTGAACCGCTGCTGGCGGCCGGTTGCGACACCATCATCCTGGGGTGCACCCACTATCCATTTCTCAAGCCGGTGCTGCTGCAGATGCTGCCGGCCCATATCAGCCTGATCGACACCGGCGGCGCCGTTGCCCGGCAGTTGCAACGCCTGCTGGATGAGGGCGAGCTGCGGGCCTGTGGCCCGGCCCGCGAGACGCGTTTCTGGACCAGCGGCGACGTCCCGCACTTTGTCCAGGTGCTGCCGCTGCTGTGGAAAGGTCCCGGTACCGTTGAGCGTTTCCAGTGGTGAAAAAACTGATAAACGCTCTGCCGCGGCTGAACTTCTGAGCGCGCGCGAGCTTCTATAACCTTTCCAGAAGGTTGTACAAGACCACACGTAACCGTTGAAAAAGGACGTTCCTGATGAAGCGACTGTTGTGTTTGGCCGCGCTGGCGGCCGGGTTGTTGGGGCACAGTTTTTCCGCGCAGGCGGCCGGAGTCGAGTTCTCCGTGGGACAAACCAGCGATTCGACCCAGGCCTACCGGCTGGGTATGCAATGGGACTGGGACAAGAGCTGGCTGCAAAGTGATGTCGGTCGACTGACCGGTTACTGGAGCGGCGCCTACACCTATTGGGATGGCGACAAGACGTCGAGCAATCACAGCCTGTCGTTCTCCCCGGTGCTGGTCTATGAATTCGCCGGGGCCAGCGTCAAGCCGTACATCGAGGCGGGGATCGGGGTAGCGGCCTTTGCCCACACCGAGGTCGAGGACAACAAGCTCGGGTCATCCTTCCAGTTCGAAGACCGTATCGGTTTCGGCCTGCGTTTCGCCGGTGGGCATGAAGTCGGTGTCCGCGCCACCCATTACTCCAACGCCGGCATTCAAACCCCCAACGACGGTATCGAAAGCTACGCGCTGCATTACACGATGCCGCTCTGAGGCCGCTATCAGCGATACGCCGTGGCGATTCCCCGGCGTTCGCTCAAGCAATCGGCTTCCCCCAGCTCGAATTCGCGACAGATCAGTGGCCGCAGCTCATAGATGCTGCAGCGCATGCTGTCGCGGTCCAGGGCCGCGCACCAGCCGTCGTCCAGGCGGCGCATGACTTCCCCGCCCCAGTCATCGGTGTCGATAAAGCGTTCGGGCACCCCGGTGTCGGTGATCAGCATCACTTCCAGCTGGCAGCAGCAGGCGGCGCAGGTCGAGCAACTGATGGCGGGTTCGGGGACGGGGACAACGGGAATGGTGATCATAGGCACGCAGTGTAAGGCAGTCGGCCCCTGCTGTGGGAAAGCCCGGACGGACGCTCAGTCCGGGATGGCCGCCTGTGATTCTTCCGCGGTGGGCCGTGCGAGCACGTGCAGCAGCGGCAGTAGCAAGCTCCAGAGCAGCCCCAGCCCCAGCAGGGTCGGCCACAGGCCATAGGCAAAGGTCACCCCGGCCAGGCGGCCCCCGGCGTAATAGGACAGCGGCCCGCACAGCGCGCCGACCAGGCAGGTCAGCCACCAGGGCCGGGCGGTCCACGCCAGGCAGTGGCGCAGCGTGGTGCCCAGCAAGGCCCAGAGCACGATCAGCCACAGGGGAATCAACAGGCTCACTTGCTGGAACTGGAACACCCCCAGCCAGTGCAGGAAGCTGTCCAGGGTAATGCCGGTCAGGGCGACCCCGAAAATCATCCGGCCTTCCGCTGCCCAACTGCCGATCCAGCGAAAATGCGCCAGCAGGATCGCCACCCCCAGCAGCAGCCAGGCGCTGTCGCCGGACAGCACACAGATGAACCAGCCCAGCTGGAACAGCAGGGCGTTGGCCAGTTGCTTACGCATCGAAACGTCCCAGCAGGGGTTGCGGCACCGCCGAAGGTTTGGCCAGGAGCATCTGCGCGGTGCCGATGCTGCGTTCCAGGAAGCCGCCTTCGCAGTAGCACAGGTAGAACTCCCACAGACGCAGGAAGTACGCGTCATAGCCCAGCTCGCTCAGGCGGCCGTGGGCGCGGCGGAAGTTCTCGTGCCACAGGCGCAGGGTGCGGGCGTAGTGCAGGCCGAAATCCTCCATGTGCAACAGGTTCATGTCGGTGTCGCGGCTGACCACTTCGAGCATCTTCTGCACGCTGGGCAGGGCGCCGCCGGGGAAGATGTAGCGCTGGATGAAGTCCACGCCCTTCTTCGCCTGTTCATAGCGCTGGTCACGGATGGTGATGGCCTGCAGCAGCATCAGGCCGTTGCTTTTGAGCAATCTTGCGCACTGCTTGAAGTAGGTGGGCAGGAAACGGTGGCCCACGGCTTCGATCATTTCGATGGACACCAGCTTGTCGTACTGACCGTCCAGATCGCGATAGTCCTCCAGCAACAGGGTGACCCGGTCCTGCAGGCCGGCGGCGTCGATGCGCTGCCGGGTAAAGACGAACTGTTCCTTGGACAAGGTGGTGGTGGTGACGCGGCATCCGTAATTCTGCGCCGCATACAGCGCCATGCTGCCCCAGCCGGTGCCGATCTCCAGCAGGTGGTCTTCGGGCTTGAGTGCGAGTTTCTGGCAGATGCGCTCCAGTTTGTTCAACTGGGCCTGCTCCAGGCTGTCGTTCTCGCTGCGAAATTGCGCCGCGGAATACATCATCGTGGGGTCGAGAAACTGCTCGAACAGCTCATTGCCGAGGTCGTAGTGGGCGGCGATGTTTTTCTGCGAGCCCTTGCGCGTGTTGCGATTGAGCCAGTGCAGGCCACGTACCAGCGGCCGCCCCAGTCGCGCCAGGCCGCCTTCCATGGCATCCAGCACCTCCAGGTTGCTGACGAAGACGCGGATCACCGCCGTCAGGTCCGGGGTGCTCCAGTAGCCATGGATGAACGCCTCGCCGGCACCGATCGAGCCACTGCTGGCCACCAGCCCCCAGGCGCTGCTGTCGTGGATATGGATTTCCCCAAGCAAGGCCGCGCTGCGGTCGCCGAAGACCAGGCGCTCGGCGTTTTCGATGACCAGCAGTTGTCCGTGCTTGAGTTGCGCCAGTTGCCGCAGCACGCCGCGACGCAACAGGTTGGCGGTCAGGCTGTGGGTGCTGAACAGGGTATTTCTGGCCGATACGCTAGAGGATTTCATGGCGGCGATCCTTGGGTTGTACAGCGGCTGTGCGATAGGCGCCGTCGGCGGCCTCATGGGGAAAAAACGTGATGCCCTTGGCGGCCAGGCGCAGGGCCTGCCAGTAGATGGCCAGGCAGGTCTTGGCGGTCATCCATGGAAAACTGCGCAGGTACTGGTGCAGGCTGCGGCGATCCAGGGCCTGGCGCTGCAGGCTGAGGGTGGCGTCGAACACCTTGAGATCACCTTGCCAGTCGGCCATGTGCACGCCCAGGCGGTCGGCCGGCGGGCTGAAGCTCATGCGGTATTCAAGGTCACGGGGCAAAAACGGCGAGACGTGAAAGGCCTTGGCCACGGCGAAGTGCTGGTGCTCGGGCGCGCTGGCACTGTCCGGGCGGGCCGGCAGCACATAGTGATAGCGCTCGCGCCACGGGGTGTTGGTGACTTCGCAGAGAATCGCCGCCAGTTGCCCGTCGGCCTCGAAGCAGTAGAAGAAGCTCACCGGGTTGAACGCCAGGCCCCAGCTGCGCACCTGGGTCAGCAGGCGCACCGCGCCGCCCGGTGCATGGCCGATGGCCGCGGCCACTTGCTGGCGTACCGCGTCGATCAGGCGCATGCCCTGGCCGGTGAAGTCTTTCAGGTAGTCGCTTTCGCGGAAGGCGAAGGCGGCGAAACGGCTGCGGCCCGCCAGGGGCGAGAGCCCCAGCACCGCGTCCTGCTCGTCCAGGTCCAGGTACAGAAGGCCGATCCGGTAGCGGAAGGCATGGTCCTTGGGGGCGAAGCGCCGGTGGCTGATCCAGCCGCTGTACAGGGCACTGTTCACAGTTGTTCACCAAAGGACTGGGCCACGCGCAAGGCACTGACCACGCCGTCTTCGTGAAAGCCGTTGGCCCAGTAGGCGCCGCAGTAGAAGCTGTGCTGGGCGCCTTGCAGTTCGCCCCAGCGGGCCTGGGCCGCCACCGCTTCGAGGCTGTACTGCGGATGGGCATAGGTGAAGCGGGCCAGGATCTGCGTCGGGTCGATGACCGCGGTCTGGTTGAGGCTGACGCAGAAAGTGGTGTCGCTCTTCAGGCCTTGGAGGATGTTCATGTCGTAGGTCACGGCGGCGGCTTTGTCGCCGCTGGCGTCCAGGCGGTAGTTCCAGCTGGCCCAGGCCAGGCGCCGGCGCGGCAGCAGCCGGGTATCGGTGTGCAGCACCACGTCGTTGTCGGCGTAGGGCAGGGCCTGGAGAATCTCCCGCTCGGCCCGGCTGGGGCTGGCCAGCAGTTGCAGGGCCTGGTCGCTGTGACAGGCGAACACCACCTTGTCGAAGCGCTCGCTGCCGGCGGCGCTGTGGATCAGCACGCCGGTTTCGTCGCGCTCGACCCGTTGCACCGGGCAGTCGAGACGGATGTGCTCGCGGAACGAAGCGGTCAGGGGTTCGATGTAGCGGCTTGAGCCGCCTTCGATCACGCACCACTGCGGACGGTTGTTCACCGACAGCAAGCCGTGGTTCTTGAAGAAGCGCACAAAGAACTGCAAGGGGAAACCGAGCATCTGCACCCGTGACATCGACCAGATCGCCGAGCCCATGGGCACGATGTAGTGCTGGATGAAACGCTCGCCGTAGCCCTGGTCTTTCAGGTATTGGCCCAGGGTGGTGTCGGCGGCGATCCGCTGTTGCTGCAGATCGAGCAAGGCGGCTTTGTTGAAGCGCAGGATGTCCCGCAGCATGCCCCAGAACCCGGGCGACAGCAGGTTGCGCCGCTGGGCGAACAGGCTGTTGAGGTTGTTGCCGTTGTACTCCAGGCCCGAGGCCGGATCGCACACCGAGAAGCTCATCTCGGTGGGTTTGAACTTGACCCCGATCTGGCCCAGCAGGCGGATGAAGTTGGGGTAGGTCCAGTCGTTGAAGACGATGAAGCCGGTGTCCACGGACTGGGTTTCGCCGTTGTGGCTGACCTCCACGGTGTGGGTGTGACCGCCGATCCAACTGCTGGCCTCAAAGACCCGGATGTCATGGCGACGGTTGAGAACGTAGGCACAGGTCAGCCCTGCGATGCCGCTACCGATGATGGCGATTTTCACGATGCACTCCCCGTGCGGGCCAGGCGTTTGGCGATGGCCAGTTGCAGGCGGCCGGGCAGCCAGGACAGCAGCTTGAGGCCGAAGATGAACGGGGCGGGGAAAGCGATCTCCAGATCCCGGTGTGACAGACGCTTGTGGATATGCCGGGCGGCCTTGGCGGCGGGCCAGCTCATGGGCATGGCAAAGTCGTTGCGCGCGGTCAGCGGGGTATCGACGAACCCCGGGCTGACCACGGTGACGTCGATGCCCTCGGCGGCCAGGTCGATGCGCAAGGATTGCAGCAGGTAACGCAGGGCGGCCTTGGAGGCGCCATAGGCACCGGCCCGGGGCAGCGGCAGATAAGTCACGGAACTGGCCACGCCCACCAGATGGGGGCGATTGCCGGCGCGCAGCAAGGGCAGCGCGGCCTCGATGCAATAGCCGGCGGACAGCAGGTTGCTGCTCAGCACACGCTCGATCAGCGCCGCGTCGAATTGCTGCACGTCGATGTATTCACAGGTGCCGGCATTGACAATCGCCGTGTCCAGGGCGCCCCAGGCCTGGGCGATGCGCTTGCCGATCTCGCGCACCTGCAGGGCGTCGGTGAGATCGCCGGGCACCACCAGCACCCGCCCCGGATAACGCTGGGCCAGGGCCTCCAGGGGCTCGCGCGAACGGGCACTGACGGCCACCTGGGCGCCGGCCTTGAGCAGTTCTTCGGCCAGCGCCGCACCGATGCCGCTGCTGGCACCGGTGAGCCAGATCCGCCGTGGCATTGCTGGGTTCATCCGAGTCTCCTTTTCAACCAGGCGATCACCGCGCCCAGTAGCGGCAGGTGTTCATAGAGCAGCGCGCCGGCGTCGAAATAGTCGCGATGCCGATAGACCTTGGCGTCGCGCCAGTGCAGGTGCGAGCAACCGGCGACCCGGATCAGTTGGCCCCCGCGCAGGCGCGGGTGGCGGTAGCTCATGGTCCAGCGCAAGTAGCCCTGGCCTTCGCCGCAGCTGTCGATGCCGTGGAAGTCGAAGCGTAGCTCGCTGACATTGGCGTACAGCTCGGCGAAATAGTGCCGCAGGCGCGGCAAGCCATTGACTTCGTGCAGCGGGTCGGTGAACTGGATGTCCTCGCTGTAGAGCTGATCCAGGCGCTGCAGGTTGTGCTTGTCGAGGCTGGCGAAGTCTCGGGCAAAGCGCTCAAGGAAATCACTCATGGGGCATCTCCCAGGTCCGGCCGCGACGGCAGGGCCTTGAAGGCGGCCAAGGCACGATCTCGTGACATCGACAGGTCGACCATGGGCGCCGGATATCCGGCGACCGCGAACAGGCCGCCCATGGCGCCGGGGTTGTGGATATCCCTTTTGTTCAACCCCGCCAGTTGCGGCAGCCAGTGCTTGATGAAGCGCCCCTCGGGGTCGAAGCGTTCCGATTGGCTGATCGGGTTGAAAATGCGGAAGTACGGTGCGGCGTCGGTGCCGGTGGAGGAACTCCATTGCCAGCCGCCATTGTTCGCCGCCAGGTCGCCGTCGATCAGGTGGCGCATGAAGAAACGCTCGCCTTCGCGCCAGTCGATCAGCAGGTTCTTGGTCAGGAACATCGCCACCACCATTCGCAGGCGGTTGTGCATCCAGCCCGTCTCCAGCAGTTGGCGCATGGCGGCGTCGATCAGCGGCAGGCCGGTGCGGCCCTCTTGCCAGGCCGCCAGGTCTTCGGGGGCGTCGCGCCAGGCCACGGCTTCGGTTTCCGGGCGGAAGGCGCGGTGCCGGGAAACCCGTGGGTAACCCACCAGGATGTGTTTGTAGAACTCGCGCCACAGCAGCTCGTTGATCCAGGTGACGGCGCCGGGGTTGCCGCTCTCGAACTCTCCCTGATTGCAGCGCAAGGCCGCGTGCAGGCACTGCCGCGGCGAGATCACCCCGGCGGCGAGGTACGGCGAGAGCTGGCTGGTGCCGGGCTTGGCCGGGAAGTCGCGTTCGCTCTGGTAGTAGTTGATCTGCTCGTCGGTGAACTGTTCCAGGCGGCCCAGGGCCTGGTCTTCACCGGCCGGCCAGAGGTCGCGCAGTGTCTGGCTGGGGCGCGGGAAGCCGTCGATATGCTGGGGCACGGGATCGGCCTGGATCGACAGCGGCAATTGCGCCTTGGGGAGGTCGATCAGGGCCGGCAGCGCGCTGTGCAGGCGGCTGTAGCAGACCTTGCGGAACTGGCTGAAGACCTGGAAGTAGCCGCCGCTCTTGGTCAGCACGCTACCGGGCTGGAACAGCAGTTGATCGAGGTAGCCCTGGACGCTGATATCGGCTTCTTCCAGGACCCGGGTCACCGCGGCATCGCGCCGGCTCTCGTGGATCCCGTATTCCTGGTTGAAGTGCAGCATGCGTACCTGCAGTTGCCGGCACAGTTCCAGCAGGACCTGTGGCGCCTGGTCCCAGGTGGTGGCGCTGCGGATCAGCAGGGGGATGTTCAGGCGGCCCAGGGCCGTGCTCAATTGCTGCAGATTGCGCAGCCAGAAGTCGACCTTGCACGGTGCGTCGTCGTGGGCTTGCCACTGCTCCGGGCTCAGCAGGTACACCGCCACGGTCGGGCCACGCCGGGCGGCGGCGCTCAGGGCGGTGTTGTCATGTAGGCGCAGGTCGCTGCGCAGCCAGATCAATTGCATGCTGATTCCCGGTTCAGAAGAGTCCTCGCTCAAGCAGCGCCTGGCAGGCCGTTATCGGGTCCTGGGCCAGGTGCAGATCGGCGATTTCAGAAAGACATACGGACCATTCGGCGGGGTGGATGCACACCGCGGGTCCGGCGATGAATTTTTTACAGGCAATGCCGTTGAGCAGCCTGGGCAACTGCGCAGGGTTCAGGGCCTTGCTCGAATACAGCAGCAGGCCCCTGGCCTGCAGGCGTTCGACGGCCAGGGCCAGTTCGGCGCCGGGCAGCGGCCAGTCGAAGACTTCCACCGGACAGTCGGCGCTGCTGGCCAGCCAGGCGGTCAGCCACAGGTGGGGTTCCAGTGCCAGGTCCGACTGGTTGACCAGCAGCAGCGGTGGATCTTGCAGTTGCCGGTTGTTGTGGTAGATCCGTGCCCCCAGCTTGCTGCGCAGCCAGGAATAGAAGAACACCTGCTCCATCTGGTTGCCGAACTGGCCTTGCCAGCGCTGCTCCAGTTCCGCCAGCAAGGGCATCAGCAGGTGCTCGCACAGGGTGCGCGGCGGATACAGGGCCATGGCCTGGTTGAAGGTGTCATCGACCTTGCGCTCGGCCAGTTGGCTGATCGCCAGACTCAGGGTCTGGCGCAGCCGCTGCCAGTCATTCTCGGCCGGCGTACTGGTGCTCGGGGCGCTGTCCAGCAGGTGCTTGACCTGGCTGACCGCCACCCCGCGATTGAGCCAGGTGAGGATGGTGAGGATTTCCTGCACTTGCTCCCGGGAGTACAGGCGGTGGCCCTTGGGGGTGCGCAGGGGCACGATCAGCCCGTAACGGCGCTCCCAGGCGCGCAGGGTGACGGCGTTGACCCCGGTCTGGCGCGCCACTTCACGAATCGGCAGCCAGCCTTCATCCAGGGCGCGCCGGTAATGGGCGCTGTTGTCTTCGGCCTGTTGATCGAGTCCTTTCATGGCTCAGATCGCGTTGCGCAGGCTGAGGTTTTCCGGGTGCGGCTGCAGATACAGCTGCTGGGCGATGTAGGGATCGGGGTGCTGGCGGAAGTGGTGCTTGAGCAGGGTCAGGGGCACCACCAGTGGCACGATGCCGTGACGATATT
This sequence comes from Pseudomonas protegens, assembly GCF_013407925.2. Classification (NCBI taxonomy): domain Bacteria; kingdom Pseudomonadati; phylum Pseudomonadota; class Gammaproteobacteria; order Pseudomonadales; family Pseudomonadaceae; genus Pseudomonas; species Pseudomonas protegens. The sequence continues at coordinate 4,485,877 of NZ_CP060201.1, forward strand.
GACCAATGACATGCTGCACTTCCTGCTTGTCCGCGCTGCTGATGGCTTGCTTGAGGTAGCCGCTCAGGTGCAGCAGCACATTGCTGTGGGTGCCGCGGGTCGCGCATTTGCTCAGCGCTGCCATCAGTTCGCTGAAATAGCGCGGGCCGATCAGGTTCGGGTCGCTCTTGCCCATGCTGCCCAGCAGATTGCCCAGGGTCTTGTACTGCACCGGGTGATGGGCCATCAGCAGGTATTTGCAGCGCGAGTGGAAGTCGGTGAGGGCGCGGCGAGTCAGGCCCTGCTTGAGCAGCGCCTGCCAGTCGCGATAGACGTAGACCCGGGTCAGGAAGTTTTCCCGCAGCACGGGATCGTTCAAGCGCCCGGCTTCCTCCACTGGCAGATCAGGGTGTTTCTGACAGAACGCCTGGGCGTAGATGCCGCGGCCGCCGTTGCGATGGGGAATACCGTTGGCCTGGTACACCTTGACCCGCTCCAGACCGCAGGAGGGCGAGTTCTGCATGAAGATGTAGCCGCAGATGTCACCGACCTCGGCCGCCATGCGTTGGCCATATTCGGCCAGGGGCAGGGTGACATCCAGGCTGGCGTCCACGGTGCCTACGGCTCGTGGTTGCTCGGGGTCGCCCACCAGGCGGATGGGTTCGCGGGGGGTGCCCATGCCGATGGCGACTTCCGGGCACAGGGGCACGAAGTCGAAGTGCTCGCTGAGGACTCGGCTGCATAGGCGGAATTCTTTGTGTCCACCGTTGTAGCGGACTTCCACACCCATCAGGCAGGCGCTGATGGCAATTTTCGGCTTGGCGGACATGGTGCAACCTCCAGGGCTTACCTGTACAAAAACGTAGCGTTGTACAACTTGTCTTCATCATAGAATTAAAGTTGTACAAGTCAAATTATTTGTACAGGTATTGCCTGGTGGTTGGGCCGGTTACCGCCAGCCCATTTGCCACTCGCTGTCGTTCTGCAGGGTTTGCCAGTTCAATCGCTGGCAGCGTCGGGTGAGCACCGCTTGCAGTTCGATGTCCAGCACGGTGCCTTCTTCATCGCAGAAAAGTTCGGTGACCAGAAAGTGCTTTTCGCGGCGTTGCGGGTGGGCTGCCGTCCACTTCGACAGCAGCAGCTTGCGTGGGTTGAGGCGATTCACTGCAGGCTCTCGTGCAGCCGGCGTGCGGCCTCCTGGCCACTGAGCCAGGCGCCTTCGACCCGACCGGAGAGGCACCAGTCGCCACAGGCATACAGGCCCAGGTCGGCGTCGGCCAGGGCGCCCCATTCATGGCTGGTGGCCGGGCGGGCATAGAGCCAGCGGTGGGCCAGGCTGAAGGTCGGGGCGGGCATGACGCTGTGCAGCAGCTCGGCGAAGGCCCCGTGCAATTGTTCAATCACCGCCTCTTTGGAGAGGTCGATGTGCTGCCGGCTCCAGGCGCTGGTGGCATGCAGGATCCAGGTGTCGAGGTGGCTGTCGCGTCCGGGCTTGCTGCGGTTGCGGGCCAGCCAGTCCAGCGGGCTGTCCTGAACGAAGCAGCCTTGCATCGGGGTTTCCAGGGGGGTATCGAAGGCCAGGGCCACGGCCCAGGTGGGGTCCATTTTTACCCCGGCGGCCACCCCGGCGAGCTTCGGCGCGGCGGCCAGCAAGGCGGTGGCTTGCGGCGCCGGCGTGGCAATCACCACGTGGCTGAAGGGGCCGTGGGTAAAGCCTTCGGCGTCCTGCAGGTGCCAGTGTTGTTCGCCACGGAAGACCTCGGTGATGCGGCAGGCGAAGTGCACTTCGAGGTCACCGATCAGGGCGCGGGTGATGGCGCTCATGCGCGGCGTGCCGACCCAGCGGGTCTGCTCATCGGGTGAGGGGCTGAGCTGGCCACCTTGGGAGTTGTAGAGTTGCGGTGCCCATTCGGCGACCCAGCCCTTGGCTTGCCAGCGCTGGACTTCGGTGACGAAACGACGGTCGCGGGCGGTAAAGTACTGGGCCCCCAGATCCAGGCTGCCGGCATCGCTGCGTTTGCTCGACATGCGCCCGCCGCTGCCGCGGCTCTTGTCGAAGAGTTGGATGCTGTGCCCGGCATCTCGAAGTGCCTGGGCGGCGGAGAGTCCGGCGATGCCGGTACCAATGATTGCGATGGGTACTGTCATAGGGGCCTCGTTTACCAGTCTGTACAGATTACGCCGCTACTAAAACCTGTACAATATTGTTTTTTGGTATAGCTTTCGGCGTCATCGGTTGTGCAGGTTGTCTATCGTTAAGTCACAGCCTGTCCGATTGAAAAGATCCCTGCTTATAAAAATAGACTAGTGATTCGGGTAAAACGCCACGCGAGGAAGATGTCATGCATATATTGCTGACCGGCGGTACTGGGTTGATCGGGCGTGCGCTGTGTCGTTACTGGCAGGCCCAGGGTCACCAATTGAGTGTATGGACGCGCCATCCCGAAAAAGTGGCCGCTCTGTGTGGTCCCCAAGTGCGGGCCATCAGAACTTTGCAAGAGCTGGACCAGACGCCGCTGGATGCGGTGATCAATCTGGCCGGCGCCCCGATCGCCGACCGGCCCTGGACCCACAAGCGCAAGGCGCTGCTGTGGAGCAGCCGTATTGCCCTCACCGAAACCCTGCTGGCCTGGCTCGAAAGTCGCGAGCACAAGCCCAGGGTTCTGGTTTCGGGATCGGCGGTAGGTTGGTACGGCGACGGCGGGGAACGGGAACTGAGCGAGGATTCGCCTCCGGTCAATGAAGACTTTGCCAGCCAGCTGTGCATTGCCTGGGAAGAAACGGCCCAGCGTGCCGAGGCCATGGGGGTGCGTGTGGCGTTGGTGCGCACCGGTTTGGTGCTGTCTGCCGAGGGCGGTTTTTTGTCGCGCCTGCTGCTGCCGTTCAAGCTGGGACTGGGCGGGCCGATCGGTAGCGGTCGGCAGTGGATGCCGTGGATTCATATCGACGACCAAATTGCCCTGATTGATTTTCTTGTGCATCAGGATGAGGCACGGGGTCCTTATAATGCCTGCGCGCCAAAGCCGGTGCGCAACCGCGAATTCGCCAAAAGCCTGGGGCGGGTGCTGCACCGGCCAGCGCTGATGCCGCTGCCGGCCTTTGTCTTGCGCCTGGCCCTGGGTGAGTTGTCGTTGCTGTTGCTGGGTGGCCAGCGTGCCGTTCCCGCGCGTTTGCTGGAGGCGGGATTCACTTTCCAGTTCACTGATTTGTCCGCGGCCCTGGACGATATTGCCAGCCGCCTCTGAAATAGGACGTTGCATGACCGATCACGCGTTGCTCCTGGTCAATCTCGGTTCGCCGGCCTCCACTTCGGTGGCGGATGTGCGCCGCTACCTCAACCAGTTCCTCATGGACCCCTATGTCATCGACCTGCCCTGGCCGGTGCGGCGGCTATTGGTGTCGCTGATCCTGATCAAGCGTCCGGAACAGTCGGCCCATGCCTACGCCTCGATCTGGTGGGAGGACGGTTCGCCGCTGGTGGTGCTCAGCCGGCGCCTGCAGCAGGTGATGAGCGAGCAGTGGAAGCAGGGCCCGGTAGAGCTGGCCATGCGTTACGGCGAGCCTTCGATCGAATCGGCGCTGCTCAAGCTGGTGGCCCAGGGGCAGAAAAAAATCACCCTGGCGCCGCTCTATCCTCAGTTCGCCGACAGCACCGTGACCACGGTGATCGAAGAGGCCAGGCGTGTGGTGCGCGAGCGCCAGCTGGATGTGCAGTTCAGCGTGCTGCAACCCTTCTACGATCAGCCCGAGTACATCGAGGCCCTGGCGGCCAGCGCCAGACCCTACCTGGCCCAGGAGCATGATCATCTGCTGCTGAGCTTTCACGGTCTGCCGGAGCGGCACCTGACCAAGCTCGACCCTACCGGCCAGCATTGCTTCAAGGATGCCGACTGTTGCCGCAACGCCTCTCCCGCGGTGCTGGCCACCTGTTATCGCGCGCAGTGCCTGCGAACGGCATCGGCCTTGGCCGAGCACTTGGGGTTGGCGGATGGCACTTGGTCGGTGTCGTTCCAGTCGCGCTTGGGCCGGGCCAAATGGATCGAGCCCTACACCGAGACGCGCCTTGACGAGCTGGCCAAGCAGGGCGTGAAGAAGCTTATGGTGATGTGCCCGGCGTTCGTCGCCGATTGCATCGAGACGCTGGAAGAGATCGGTGATCGCGGACGCGAGCAGTTCCGCGAGGCGGGAGGCGAGGATCTGCGGTTGATCCCGTGCCTGAATGACGACCCGCAATGGGCGCAGGCCTTGAACACCTTGTGCGCGCGGGCGCCGTTGGCGTTGTAAGCGGCTTCGCCGGCAAGCCGGCTCCTGCGAGAGGGGACGGCTTGGCGGCGAAGGGTTCTTCAGATCAGAGGCTCGTCGGCCTTCTTGTTCTTCCAGCCGTCATTACCCGGCAGCACCAGATTCAGCACGATGGCGACGATGGCGCACAGGGCGATGCCCTTGAGGCCGAAGTCGTCCGGACCGGTACCGGTGCCCACCAGCACGCCGCCAATGCCGAACACCAGGGTCACCGAGACGATCACCAGATTGCGGGCTTCGCCCAGGTCGATCTTGTGGCGGATCAGGGTGTTCATGCCCACCGCGGCAATCGAACCGAACAGCAGGCAGAGAATCCCGCCCATCACTGGCACCGGGATGCTTTGCAGCAGGGCGCCGAACTTGCCGATAAAGGCCAGGGTGATGGCGAAGATCGCCGCCCAGGTCATGATTTTCGGGTTGTAGTTCTTGGTCAGCATCACCGCGCCAGTGACTTCGGCGTAGGTGGTGTTGGGCGGGCCGCCGAACAGGCCGGCCGCGGTGGTGGCGATGCCGTCACCGAACAGGGTGCGATGCAGGCCGGGCTTCTTCAGGTAGTCGCGACCGGTCACGCTGCCGACGGCAATCACCCCGCCGATGTGTTCGATGGCCGGGGCCAGGGCGACCGGGACAATGAACAGGATCGCCTGCCAGTTGAACTCAGGTGCGGTGAAGTGCGGCAGGGCCAGCCAAGGGGCGGCGGCGATCTTCGCGGTGTCCACCACGCCGAAGTAGAAGGACAGGGCGAAGCCCACCAGCACTCCGGAAATGATAGGCACCAGGCGGAAGATGCCTTTGCCGAACACCGCGACAATCAGCGTGGTCAGCAGCGCCGGCATCGAGATCATCATCGCCGTCTGGTAATGGATCAGCTCGCTGCCGTCGCCGGCCTTGCCCATGGCCATGTTGGCGGCGATCGGGGCCATGGCCAGGCCGATGGAGATGATCACCGGGCCGATGACCACCGGCGGCAGCAGGCGGTCGATGAAACCGGTGCCCTTGATCTTCACCGCCAGGCCGAGAAAGGTGTAGACGAAGCCCGCCGCCATCACCCCGCCCATGGTCGCCGCCAGGCCGAACTGGCCCTTGGCGAGAATGATCGGGGTGATGAAGGCAAAGCTCGACGCCAGGAACACCGGCACCTGGCGCCCGGTCACTACCTGGAACAACAGAGTCCCGAGACCCGCCGTGAACAGCGCCACGTTCGGGTCGAGACCGGTAATCAGCGGCATCAACACCAGGGCGCCAAAGGCCACGAAAAGCATCTGCGCGCCAGACAGCACCTGGCGCCAGAGCGGATCGTTGAACTCATCCTGCATGATCAGGAGTCCTTCTGCTTGGTGCCGAAGATCTTGTCACCGGCATCACCCAGGCCTGGAATGATGTAGCCATGTTCGTTGAGCTTCTGATCGATGGACGCGGTGTAGATGGTCACGTCCGGGTGCGCCTGCTCGACGGCGGCGATGCCTTCCGGGGCGGCCACCAGGACCATGGCGCGGATGTCACGGCAGCCGGCTTTTTTCAGCAGGTCGATGGTGGCGACCATGGAGCTGCCGGTGGCCAGCATCGGGTCGATGATCATCGCCAGGCGCTCGTCGATCTCCGGAACCAGTTTTTCCAGGTAGGTGTGGGCCTGCAGGGTTTCTTCGTTGCGGGCCACACCCACGGCGCTGACCTTGGCGCCCGGGATCAGGCTCAGCACGCCTTCGAGCATGCCGATACCGGCGCGCAAGATCGGTACCACGGTAATCTTCTTGCCGGCGATCTTCTCGACCTGGACAGGGCCGCACCAGCCTGGAATCTCATAGCTTTCCAGGGGCAGGTCTTTGGTGGCTTCGTACGTCAGCAGGGCACCGACTTCCTGAGCGAGCTCGCGAAAGTTCTTCGTGCTAATGTCTGCGCGGCGCATAAGGCCAAGTTTGTGTCGGATCAGCGGATGGCGGATCTCACGGATGGGCATAGGGAAAGGCTCCGGCGGCGGGCAAAAAAAACGGCCTAGATTAATCTATCCGGGGTGGTTGTCCTATAGACATAAAGTACGTTAGTCCAGAAACGCTTGATCTGATCGGGCCGGATGCGTACCTTTGCCCGCTTTTCCGAAACTGCCACCCCCTTGGAGAGCGCCATGTCCGCTGATCTCGAGCATATCCGTCAAATCATGCGCGAGGCTGACTGCCTGTACACCGAAGCTGAAGTCGAGGCGGCCATCGCCCGTGTCGGTGCACAAATCACTGAAGAACTGGCTGAGCGCAATCCGGTGGTGTTCTGCGTCATGAACGGCGGCCTGATCTTCGCCGGCAAACTGCTGACTCACCTGCAGTTCCCCCTGGAAGCCTCCTACCTGCACGCCACTCGCTACCGCAACGAAACCAGCGGCGGCGAGCTGTTCTGGAAGTCCAAGCCGGAAGTCTCCTTTATTGACCGCGACGTGCTGATCATCGACGACATCCTCGATGAAGGGCACACCCTGGGCGCGATCATCGACTTCTGCAAACACGCCGGTGCCCGTGCGGTGCACACCGCGGTGCTGATCGACAAGGAGCACGATCGCAAGGCCCGTCCGGACCTGAAGGCCGATTACATGGGCCTGCCTTGTGTCGACCGTTACGTCTTCGGCTACGGCATGGACTACAAAGGCTACTGGCGCAACGCCGCCGGCATCTATGCCGTGAAAGGGATGTAAGACATGACCGGGCCGAGCTTTCTCGATCAAGCGTTGTTCAGCGACCTGGCTGAGAAGGCGGCGGCCAATCCCCGTGGTCGTCAGCATCACAACTTCCATGCCATGGAAGAGCCTTGCCATCGCATGGCGGTGGCGCTGCAACCCTCGACCTATGTTCCGCCGCACCGGCACCTGAGCGCCGACAAGGCCGAGACTCTGCTGGTGCTCAAGGGGCGACTGGGCGTGCTGATTTTCGATGAGGCGGGCCAGGTCAAGGGCAAGCGCGTCTTGCAGGCCGGTGGTGACTGTGTCGGTGTTGATCTGCCGGCCGGAGTCTTCCACGGCCTGGTGGCGCTTGAAGCCGACAGCCTGATGTTCGAATGCAAGGCCGGTCCTTATCGTCCGGTGGGCGAGGGCGAACAGGCCAGTTGGGCGCCTCGGGAAGGCGAGCCTGGCGTGGCCGAATACCAGGCCTGGATGCGCGCTCAATTCGACTGACGGCGTACCCCTAGCCTGGGGCAGCTGTCACAGGCTGTGAGGATTTGCAGCAAAAACCCGTGCTAGAGTGCTCAGCCCTTGATTGGAGCCTGTCATGAGCCTGTTGATTCGCACTAGCGCGGCCCTTCTTCTGAGCTTGAGCCTGCCCCTGGCAGCTGCCCCGGCGCCCTTGCACGGGCAATTTCTGCCGCCTGATGACCTGACTCTGCGCGACTCGGTCCCTGAACAGCAGCAGCTGTTGCAGGTCACCGAGTACTCGGTGGTGATCGGCAGCCAGCGACAATCCAATCAGCAGCCGATTCCGGTGACATCGCCGGTGTGGGTGCGGCTCAAGGGCAAGCCGCTGAACAAGGGCGCCACCATCAGCCAGGTGCTGGTGAATTTCGACGGTGAGAGCAAAAGCCTGAAAAAGCCCCAGTACGACGCCAAGACACGGACCCTGACACTCTATTACCCCCTGGCCCAGTATCGGGCGGTGATGGACCTGTTGCGTAACGACACGGTGTATTGTCAGTTCCTCAGCTACGCCAATGGCCATATCTGGGCCGACTTGCACACCGGCAGCGTGCGTCCGCGTTGAGGCCCGAGGCGGGCTGAGGGTAAACTGCCGGCCCCGTGTAATGTCTGCGAGCTGGAGTCGGCGATGCGTAAAGATAAGAAACAAGTGATTGGTGACGAGATCAGCGACGAGCAGATCAAATTGTTCCTCGATTTCGAGCCGGTCGACGCCACTTCGCCGTCCCTGCACAAGCTGATCAAGGCCTATCGTGGTCTGCGCATCGACGACTTCGAGCGCTTCCTGGTGTTCTTCCTCGAAGCCGGCCTGGATCTGGATGGCAAGGATGAGCACGGCCAGACCTTCGTCGACCTGATCAAGGATCAGCGCAACGCCGCCGACTACATCGAGCTGATGAACAACGCCCGCGGCTGAGTCGTTCAAGACCCATAAAAAAAACGCCCCGTCCTGCAAAGGACGGGGCGTTTTTTATGGGCGGCGGATCAGGCGCAGCTTTCGGTTTCCTTGTTGGGCTCGACCAGCTCCAGGCTCAGGTTATTTTCGCTGTTGATCTTGTGATACAGCGCCGCGTCGGTTTCCAGGGCCTTCTCCCGCGCCGGGAAAATCTCCTTGAGCTTGGCGGCCCATTCGCCGCTGGCCTTGGCCGGGAAGCAGCGTTCGATCAGTTCCAGCATGATCGACACGGTTACCGAAGCGCCCGGAGAGGCGCCGAGCAGGGCGGCCAGGGAGCCGTCCTTGGCCGCCACCAGTTCGGTGCCGAACTGCAGGATGCCGCCTTTCTTCGGGTCTTTCTTGATGATCTGCACCCGTTGCCCGGCCACTTCCAGGCGCCAGTCTTCGGCCTTGGCCTGTGGATAGAAACGACGCAGGGACTCCAGGCGCTGCTCCATGGACTGCATGACTTCGCTGACCAGGTACTTGGTCAGGTCCATGTTGTCCCGGGCCACGGCCAGCATCGGGCCGATGTTGCCAGCGCGTACTGACATCGGCAGGTCAAGGAACGAACCGTGCTTGAGGAACTTGGTGGTGAAGCCGGCATAAGGTCCGAACAGCAGGGACTTCTTGCCGTCGACCACGCGGGTGTCCAGGTGCGGCACCGACATCGGCGGCGAACCCACGGCGGCCTGGCTGTAGACCTTGGCCTGGTGCTGCTTGACCACTTCCGGGTTGTCGCAACGCAGCCACTGGCCGCTCACCGGGAAGCCGCCAAAGCCCTTGCTTTCTTCAATGCCGGAAGCCTGCAGCAGCGGCAGCGCCGCGCCACCGGCGCCGAGGAACACGAACTTGGCGTCGACTTCGCGGCTGTTGCCGCTGTTGACGTCCTTGATGCTCACGGTCCAGCCGTTGTCCTTGTTGCGCTTGAGGCCGGTCACGCGCTTGCAGTACTTGACCTGGGCATCGGGGGCGCTGGTCAGGTGCTTGAGCAGCTGGTTGGTCAGGGCGCCGAAGTTGACGTCGGTGCCGTTGATCACCCGGGTCGCGGCGATGGTTTCGTCCGCCGGGCGGCCCGGCATCATCAGCGGCATCCACTCGGCCATCTTGGCCTTGTCTTCGGTGTATTCCATGTCCGCGAAGGCATGGTGCTGGCTCAGCACTTCAAAGCGCTTCTTGAGGAAGGACACACCCTTGTCGCCCTGCACGAAGCTCAGGTGCGGCACCGGGCTGATGAAGGACTTGGACGAGCCGAAGGTGCCTTTCTTGGTCAGGTAGGACCAGAACTGTTTCGACACTTCGAACTGGGTATTGATGTGCACGGCTTTCTTGATGTCGATGCTGCCATCGGCGGCCTGTGGCGTGTAGTTCAGCTCACAGAGGCCAGCGTGGCCGGTACCGGCGTTGTTCCACGGGTTGGAACTCTCCGCGGCACCCGAATCCATCAGCTCGACGACTTCCAGCTTGATTGCGGGGTCGAGCTCTTTGAGCAGTACAGCGAGGGTGGCACTCATGATGCCGGCCCCAACCAATACGACGTCTACTGCTTCGTTATGCGCCATTAACGCGTCTCCAAAATCTGCAGCACCAAATTGACGGCATGGCTGCCAGGAGTGACGGGGCGGTTCACGTAATGCCCCAGGTTACCCATGGCCAGGATCGCCATGTCCGAATCTTCGCAATTCTTTGCAACTACTGCGGACGCTGCCAACCGGGCCTCAAGGTGCATATGAACGCATCTCGGGGCGCCTCGGGCAATTCGACTTATGGTCGATACATCCGCTCGTGCAACCAAATCCGTCAGCGGACAGGCTTCAAGCACCAGTTCTTGAGGAGTGCTCGGTCCTGTGTAATCGGGCTGTTGTAGAGGCCAATGGTGCCAGTTCAGACGCAAAACTATTCATTTGCTCGCCACACTCTTGTGAAGTTGTGAAAACCCGTTTTTTCACGCTCTTTTGAAGACGTGAACCTCAAAAAAGGGCTGCCTCAGCCTGGCACCTGGCCCGAGCGGTGATGCCGGCACAAGGTGCAGGCACAACGGGCAAACAGCTTTAAGTGGCCGAGCAACGGCAGCTCTGCAGATTCGCGAAAAGTGGAGGTTTGCAAGGTGGTACAGCAAGCACGCCAGCTTCACTCGATCTGTGTGGGCGGCTCTCTGTGGGCGGTGCGGGGTGCCAATGCAGTGGCGTTGGCGGTACTGCGAGGCCCGATCAGGAGACGTCCTTATAATCGGGGGGAGATTGTAACGAAGAAATGCGCAGAAATGATCCTGTTTCGTGACTTTTATTAGGCTGTTGGTCAGGTGGCCAGTATCGGTTGCACCGCGGGGCCTGTGCTGCGTGGGCTGATCCGGGCGCTGGCGGGCAATGGCTGGTGCAACCAGTTCAGGCGAACCTCCCTGATTTCCACCCAGCCGTCGCCCACCGGGGCGGCGAGACAATGCTTGAAGGCCTGGCAGCGTCCCTGGCTGTCCAGCAAGGCGAAGCTGCGAAATGACTGACGCGGGGCGAACAGGGAGCGAAGGAAGTTCATGACCAGGCACCTGATTGTGTCAATGACGACAAGAATGTATTTGAGTCGTTACATCATGGTGTATGGCAGGTGAACGGCAGGTTACAGGAACCCGCTTGTACGGCACCTGTCTGAGTCCTGACTAACTCATGCCCGACGCTGGTTCGTCGCGGTTGTGCACCGCTATACTGCGGGCCTGTTTGTGCCTGATTCCTGGAGAGATGAGCATGTTGCAACGCCTGTTGTTCGGTTTGATCACTGTGACCAGTCTGTCGCTGGTGGGTTGCGCCCACAGCCCGCAACAACTGAGCCCGGAGCCTAAGCTCACCACTCAGCTGGCGCCTGTCGGCCACGGTCAGCCGGTGGTGGTGAGGGTGGTCGATGGACGTCCGTCGCCGACCCTGGGCACCCGTGGCGGCCTGTATCCGGAAACCAGCGCCATTACCGTGCAGAGCGCGCAGATCCTGCCGAAGCTGCAGGCCCAGGCCGAAGCGGCGGTGCGTCTGCTGGGCTTCACCCCGACAGCCGGTGGCAGCAATGCTCCGCAGTTGACCGTGACCCTGGCCGAGCTCAAGTACCAGTCGCCTAAAGAAGGCCTGTACGTGACCGAGGCCACCATTGGCGCGACCTTCCGTTCCGATGTGCAAAACGCCAACCGCCGCTACAGCGGTCGCTATGGCGCGTCCCTGGACCAGCGTTTCGGCATGGCGCCGAACCAGGACACCAATACCAAGCTGGTGGGCGATGTGTTGAGCGATGCGCTGACCCGCCTGTTCAAGGACCCGACCATCGGTCAGATCCTCGGCGAATAAGGCATCGCAACGGACCTGGATCCGTTGCCACCCGGTCGACAGAAGCCCGGTTGCCCTTCAGGCAGCCGGGCTTTTTGCTGGTCGTGTCTCAGGCCGCTTCGACGTAGAAGTCCAGCATGCTGATGCCCGTCAGCAGGTCGGTTTCCGGGAGATCCGCGTGCTGATGCCCACCCAGTGCGCAATACACCAGCCAGTGCCGGTCCTGAACATTGAAGGCCAGGGCGCCCACCAGCGCCTGCTGTTCTTCGCTGGGGGTGATCAGGTAGAGGCGATCCTGGTTTTCGGCGTGCAGCATGACAAGCTCCGTGGGTTTCGAGGGGCGACAGACTGGCTTGTTTGGATGACGAAAAGATGACGCTTTAAATTAATTGCCCCGTGCCTCGTTACTGGTCGGAAAGGCCCCCGCGATTCGATGGGGATTGAGTAGAATCCGCGCGCGGGTGCACTCGGCGACCCGAATACGCTTTTCCTTCGAGGTTCATGATGTCGCTGCAACTGATCTGGTCGATGTTCAACGCCCATCCCGCCAAATTGATCAATCTGCTGGCCCTGTTGTTCGCCTGTCCGGGCAGCTGGTTGCTGCATGCCACCCGCCGCCGCGAGCAGCGAGCCCTGGCCAACCTGGCCACCCAGAGTGAAGACCGGGCCGTGGATCAGCCGCTGCTGATGCTGGACCCCGCCACTTTGCGCATCAATCGCTTCTTCTATCGTTTCGGCTTCGCCTGCCTGGGGCTGGCACTGCTGGTGTCCTGGATCAGCACGCGTTTCTGATCCAGCCCGCAGCTGCAGAGACGACAACGGCGCCCATGGGCGCCGTTGTGCGTTGCGGGGCCGCGCTTACAGCGGCAGGCCGGCCTTGACCCGGTACTGGTTGCGTACCGGATTGGCGTATTGCAGCACCAGATAAGGGCGGTGCTCCGGCGGGCAGGCATCCAGTCGGCGCTGCCATTCTTCCTTGGCCTTGGCCAGTTCCTGCGCCGGGAACACCTCGGCGGCGGCCGGAACCTGCAGTTGCGGATCGGCGTCGCTCCACTGGGCGTAGGCCAGGTAGTGCACCGGGAACAGGCGGTAGCCGCCGAGAATCTGCCGGTCCATTTCCACCGCCAGTTGCTTGGTGTCGTCGAACAGGGCGCTGATGGGGGCGGCGAAGTTCACATGGACCCGCCCCTTGTAGCCGGTGATGCCCTTGGCGATGCTCACGTCGTCCTCGCCGGGGGCCTTGGTGTAGCTGCCGGTGGTGGCGCGGATATACAGCTCGCGAGCCTTGGCCTGATCGCAAGGGTCGTATTCGTAGCTGATGGACACCGGGGTCAGGTTCAGCGAGCGGATCACCTCGGCAAACGGCTCGTCCTTGCGGCTCATGTGGAACATCTTGAGGATGGCCGACTCGGTGCGGTCATCGCCATCCTTGGCCCGGCCTTCGGCCTGGGCGATCCAGATCGACTGGCCGTCGTTGCGGATCGAGTGGTTGATATAGGCCGAGAGCAATTGATAGGCCGCGAGTTTTTCCCGACGACCGCTGATGGAGCGGTGCACGATGAAACTCTTGTTCAGGCGCATCAGGTCGCTGACAAACGGCTTCTGCAGCAGGTTGTCGCCAATGGCGATGCGTGGCGTCGGCAGGCCGGCGTGGTAAACCGCGTAGTTGACGAAGGCCGGGTCCATGACGATGTCGCGATGGTTGGCCAGGAACACATAGGCGGTGCCCGACTTGAGCTGCTCGACGCCGGTGTAGGTCACGCCGTCGGTAGCGCGTTCGATGGTGTGGTCGACGTAGAACTCGACCTTGTCCTGCAACGTGGCCACGGAAGTGACCCCGGCGAACTCGCGGCGCAGGCGATGGGCGATCAGGGGTTTGAGCAGCCAGCCGAACGTGTTGGCAAAACGCGGGAAGCGAAAGTGGGTGAGGATATCTAGAAACGCCTTGTCGCTGAGCAGCCGGGCCAGCACCGCTGGTACTTCGCTGTCGTGGTAAGGTCGGATGGCATCGAATTCGCCCATCATGCTCTCTTGTTAGAAACGGCTAGGGTAAGTAAAGGTTCGGATCGAAAAAAGGCCGGGCGCGGTCTGAAAACTCGGCTCAGACAAAAAAAGCCCTGCAAATAGACCGGCGATTATACGCATAAGTCACTCTGGAGACGGCGATGCTGGAAACCGACCATTATCAGTGCCCTTACTGTGGCGAACAGGCGGAAGCGGTTCTGGACCTGTCCGCGGGCGACCAGACCTACATTGAAGACTGCCCGGTCTGCTGCCGGCCGATAGTCTTTACGCTGCAGACCGATGGCCGGGAATGGATGCTCGACGTGCACAGTGAAAACGACTGACGGGGAGAGGCTCTCATGCAGCGCATCTACGAGCCGGAAAACCTGATGGAAGGCGAGTTGCTCCAGAGCATGCTGGCCAGCGAGGGCATCGAGTCCCACCTCCAGGGGCGCGACCTGCTCGGCGGGGCCGGGGAGCTGCCGTTGTTCGGGTTGCTGGGGCTGTCGGTACACGACCATCAGGCGCAGCAGGCGCGTGCGCTGATCGCTGCGTACAATGCGGCCCTGCCATTGCCCTTTGACGAGCCGGACAATTTTGCCGGGGTGCTGGTCTGTTAGGCTGAGCGCCGATTTGCCGAGAGTTGTATTGCCCAATGTGTGGACGTTATGCCCTGTTTCGCTGGAACCCCGCCTTCGCCGCCTTGCCGGGATTTCCCGAGGATCAGCGCGCGCAGTGGAATATCTCGCCCAATGATTCGGTGCTGATCCAGCGCGCGGAAAACGGCCAGCGCACCCTGGCCCGGGCCCGTTGGGGGCTGACCCCGGCCTGGCTGACCGACCTGTCGCGTACCCCGGCCCATGCCCGGGCGGAAACCCTGGCCGAGCAGCCGATGTTTCGCCAGGCGTTTCGCGAGCGGCGTTGCCTGCTGCCGGCCAACGGTTTCTATGAGTGGCGGGGTGGCAGCCGCAAGCGGCCTTACTGGCTGACGCCGGGGGAGGGTTCGTCGATCTTCTTTGCCGCGATCTGGGAGGCCTACCCGGTGCAGGAGCAGGTCTGGCTGAGCACCGCGGTGGTGACCCAGGCGGCGGCCAATCTGCGCCGCCCGCTGATCCTCGATGCCGCCGGCCAGGACGCCTGGCTCGATCCCGAAACCCCATTGCATGCCCTGCAAGCCTTGCTCGCCAGCCCGCCCGCCGCCTTGCGCGAGCGGGTCCTGGCCAATCTGGTCAACGACCCCAAGCTCAACGGCCCCGAGTGCCTGACCCCTGCCTGACTGGCCGGCCAAGGGCGCTGATTGCAGGAGCTGGCTGTAGGAGCGTGCAGGCCAGCGAAGAGGCCCTTGAGAGCGTCTTCGCCGAGCGGCCAGATTCTGCGCGGGGAGGCGTGTCGCCGGGTTACACCTTGAACTGATTGATCAGGCGCCGTTGCTGTTCCGCCAGCTTGGTCAGCCCGGCGCTGGCCGCGCTGGACTCGTCGGCACCGCCGGCCACTTCATTGGCCACCTGGCCGATGTTGATCACATTGCGGTTGATGTCTTCGGCCACGGCGCTCTGCTCCTCGGCGGCGCTGGCGATCTGGGTGTTCATGTCGTTGATCACCGACACGGCCTGAGTGATGGTTTCCAGGGCCTGGGCAGCCTTGGCCGCATGCTCCACGCTCTGGTCGGTCTTGTGCTGGCTGTCCTCCATGACCCGCACCACTTCCCGGGTGCCCTGCTGCAGTTGCTGGATCATCGACTGGATTTCTTCCGTGGCCTGCTGGGTCTTCTGCGCCAGGTTGCGTACCTCGTCGGCGACCACGGCAAAGCCGCGACCCTGTTCGCCGGCTCGGGCTGCCTCGATCGCCGCGTTGAGGGCCAGCAGATTGGTCTGTTCGGCGATGCCGCGAATGGCGATGAGGATGGCGTTGATGTTCTCGCTGTCCTTGGCCAGGGTTTGCACCACGCCCACCGCGCGGCCGATTTCCTCGGCCAGGGCGCCAATGGCGCTGGAGGTGTCGCGCACGATCTGCATGCCCTGGCTGGCGGCCTGGTCGGCATGGCTGGCGGCTTGTGCGGCCTGGGTCGCATTGCGTGCGACGTCCTGGGCGGTGGCGGTCATTTCATGCACCGCGGTGGCCACCTGATCGATTTCCACCATTTGCTTGTGCACGCCCTGGTTGGTGCGAATGGCGATGTCGGCGGTGTGTTCCGAGGAGTCGCTGACGCTCTGCACCGAGGTCACCACCTGGCTGATCATCGCCTGCAGCTTGGCCAGGAAGGTATTGAAGCCCTTGGCGATCGAACCCAGCTCGTCGGCGCGGTCGCTGGTCAGGCGCCGGGTCAGGTCGCCTTCGCCCTGGGCGATGTCGTCGAGCATGGCCACCATCTGCCGCAGCGGCCGGGCGATGCCATGGCCCACCAGCCAGATCACCAGCAGGCCGAGGCCGGCAATCAGCAGGCCGACCATGGCCATGCCGAATGTATCGGCCTTGCGCTGTTGCGCCAGATCGTTCTGCAGGGCGTTCAGATCGGCCATCACCGCCCCCAGGGGCAGTTGCAGCATCAGGGTCCAGTTGGCGTCGGTCTGGCCGATGCCGAACGGCAGGTACAGGGCGATCTTGCCATTGGCCTGGTCGACGTTGTAGGTCACTTCGCCGCGCTTGAGGCTGGACAGCCTGGCCACCGCGTCTGGGGGCAGTACATCGCTGACCTTCTCGCCGAACTTGCTCGAATCCTTGGTGTAGGCCACCAAGCGAGCGTTGCCGCCGATCAGTGCCATCTCACCGGCACCGCTGTAGAGCTTCTGATTGGCGCCCACCAGCATGTCCTGGATGAAGTTCACCGACAGGTCGGCGCCGACAATGCCCTGGAACTTGCCGTTGAGCAGAATCGGCTGAATAAAGGAGGCGAGCATCACCACCTTGTCGCCGACCTTGTACGGGGCGGGGTCGATGACGCACGGCTTGAGGCTGTCCTTGGAGCACAGGTAGTACTCGCTGGTGCGCACGCCGGTGGAGAGCAGGGTCCGATCGTTGACGTCGGCCAGTTTGTCCAGGCCCAGGCTGCCGTCTTCGTTGCGGAACCACCAGGGCAGGAAGCGGCCATTGGCCGCGTCGATGCCCACCATCGAGGTGCCGACATAGGCCGCGTCGTTGTGGTCGATGGCGTTGGGCTCCCAGCCGATGTAGGCGCCGAGGATCTTCGGGTTCTGGGTGACGTTTTCCTTGACCAGTGCGATCAGTTGTTCGCGGCTCAGGCTGAGGCCAGCGTGGCCTTGCGCATCCGCAGTGCCCAGCAGGGCATTGACCCGCACCAGGCCGCCGGCAATCAGCAGTGGCGCTTCGAGTTCTCGCTGGATCTGGCTGACCTGGGTCTGGGCCAGGCCGCTCAGGCGCTGCTCGATCACTTGCTCGAACTGGGTCTGGGTGCGCTCTTGCACCATGTGCTGGGTCCTGGCCCCGGAGAACAGGGCGTACAGCACCAGGGCTGCAACCACGCTGAGGACGATGGTTCCGGCCAGGGCGGCCACGGAAAACTGGATCGACTTGAACTTCATAGAGGCTCCGGGCGCAGGAATTGAGGTCTGCCGTGCTGTATCGGCCGCAGCCTCACCGGTCATTAGCCTGGAGAGGAGAAATGACTGTTTCAGAGGGTTAAAGGTCGTTATTGATGGGGGTGTGATGCAGGCCGTTGGCGGCCTCGGGCGAAATGTGAAGTTTTTTCGTCAGGCTCTGGATGTATCTGAATTGCGACTGAATGCGTGTTTTGCATCTGGCGCGGATACAGTTCCGCCCTTAGGATACGCGCCATGTTTTCAGGGAGGTTTCATGATGAAGAAGTCGTTACTGGTGTGTGCGCTGAGCGCTGCCGTTCTCCTGACCGGTTGTGAAACGGTCAATACCACCAGCGGTGGCGTGGTGGGGGTGGATCGCAAGCAGTCCATGTTCAGCATGGTGTCCAGTGCTGAAGTCAACCAGTCCTATGCCCAGTCCTATCAACAGACTCTGGGTGAGGCCAGCAGCCAGGGCGTGCTGGACAAGACCAGTGCCAATGCCAAGCGCCTGCAGGTCATTGCCAACCGCCTGATCGCACAGGCGCCGACCTTTCGCCCCGACTGCGCGCAGTGGAAGTGGGAGGTCAACCTGATCAAGAGCGATGAGCTCAACGCCAACTGCGGTCCTGGCGGCAAGATCATTTTCTACTCCGGCCTGATCGAAAAACTGAAGCTGACCGACGATGAAATCGCCGCGGTCATGGGCCATGAGATCGCCCACGCCCTGCGCGAGCACGGTCGTGAAGCGATGTCCAAGCAATATGCAGTGGGTGCTGGCAAGCAGATCGCAACCCTGTTCGGTGTCTCGCAGGAAACCGTGGCCCTGGGTGACAACGGGGTGAACCTGCTGATGACCCTGCCCAACAGTCGCGAGAATGAAAACGAGGCGGACCTGATCGGCCTGGAGCTGGCCGCGCGTGCCGGCTACAACCCGAACGCGGCTATCAGCCTGTGGAACAAGATGGGCCAGGCTGCCGGTGGTTCCGCGCCGCCCGAGTTCATGAGCACTCACCCGGCTTCCACCAGCCGAATCGCTTCCTTGCAGGCGGCGATTCCGAAGGTGATGCCTCTGTATGAGCAGGCCAAGAAGTCCTGATCCATCGCTGCATTTTCGCTGACGCTTTCGCCGGCAAGCCGGCTCCTACAGGTTGTGTAGGAGCCGGTTTGCCGGCGATTTCGTTTATAGCCAGCCGCTGATCTGCATGGCCTTGTACACCGCCACCACGGCGAGGATGAAGAAGGCCGACGCCGCCAGGCGACGAATCAGGGTCAGGGGCAGTTTGTCCGCGGCGAAGTTGCCCGCCAGCACCACCGGCACGTTGGCAATCAGCATGCCCAGGGTGGTGCCGATGATCACCAGCCACAGGTCCGGATACTGCGCCGCCAGCATGACGGTAGCGACCTGGGTCTTGTCACCGATTTCCGCCAGGAAGAAAGCGATCAGGGTCGTGAGGAAAGGCCCGAACTTGCGTGCAGTTGTGGCTTCATCGTCATCCATCTTGTCCGGCACCAGGGTCCACAGGGCGGTGGCGGTGAAGCTGGCGGCCAGGATCCAGTGCAGGGTCGCATCCGAGAAGAAACTGCCGAACCAGGCACCTACCGCACCGGCGGCCGCGTGGTTGGCCAGGGTCGCGGCGACGATGCCGGCGATGATCGGCCAGGGTTTGCGAAAGCGCGCGGCAAGAATCAGGGCGAGCAGTTGCGTCTTGTCGCCGATTTCGGCCAAGGCAACGATTGCGGTGGGAACGAGGAGAGAATCCAGCATCATCAGGGTTTTCCTAAGGGGCGGGTCGACACGGCTATGACACGTACAGCCTTCCCGCCCCGGGTAAGGTGTGCGTGTCATAGGTCTTGTCAAACCCTGCGGTCCGTCTGTGCGGACTCTTGGGTCGCATGCGCCATGGTCTGAGGACCAAGTATGTTGACGCATGCCGGACGAGCGTGGCGCTCGTGGGAGACTACTCCCCTAGGACGGAGCGGATTCTGCCTAGGCAAAATCCATTCGGCAAGCCTTGTTTGCGAAAACCATCTCAGCCGCGCTTGGCCCGGTAAATCCGGAAACCCTGGCCTTCGGCTTTGATCGCGCACGGCCCCAGGTGCTCTTCGATCAGCGGCTGGTAGCGCAGGAAGCTGTTGGCAACTACCCGTAGTTCGCCGCCTTTTTGCAGATGTTTGGCCGCTTTTCGCAGCAGGTTTTCTGTGGCTTGGTAATCGGTGTGGACCCCGGTATGGAAGGGCGGGTTGGTCAGGATGCCGTTCAATTCCATGGGCGCGGCGTCGATGCCATCACCGGTCAGAACCTCGGCCAGCAGACCGTTGGCGGCCAGGGTCAGGCGGCTGCTGGCGGCGGCAAAGGCGTCCACATCCAGCAGGGTCACGCGGTTGTCCGGGTAACGGCGTTTGACGGTGGCGCCCAGCACCCCGGCGCCACAGCCGAAGTCCAGCAGATGACCGGCGGGCAGGTGATCCAGATGCTCCAGCAGCAACGCGGTGCCGCGATCCAGGCGTCCATGGCTGAACACGCCCGGCAGGCTGACGACTGTCAACGGACCTTCAGCCAGGGGCAGCTCGTATTCCTGGGCCAGGCTCTCCAGCGCCACCGGTTCGGGAGCGTTGGCGACCGTGACCTGCCACAGCTGGCAGTGGCGCGCGCTGTCGAGCTTGCGCGGCTTGCCGAAGGGGTTGAGTTGCTTGGCGGCGCTTTCCACGCCGCTGCGTTTCTCGCCCACCAGGTACAACTCGCGCCCGGCCAGGCGTGAGGCCAGGGCATTGAGCAGGTAGTCGGTCAGGTCCTTGGACTTGGGCAGGAACAGTACCGCGCTGTCGAAGGGCTCGGCCGGTGCTTCTACACCAAAGTGACTGCGGCCTGGAAAACGCGCCTCCAGGGCTGCCTGATCGCCAGCGTGCCAGCTCCAGCCCCGGGCGTTGGGCAGGCGGCCCAGCAGGTCGTCGGCGGCCAGGCCGGCCAGCAGCAGTGAGCCTTGAAACAATTCAGCCTGACGCAACAGTACTTCACTGCGTGTGTCCATGATCCGCCCCCGAAAAAAGTGGCGAAGTTTATCAACTCACGACCCGCAGCGGGGCGCCGCTGAAGAAGGCGCGGGCGTTTTCCGTCAGTTGGCCGACGATTCGCTGGCGCGCCTCGCGGCTGCCCCAGGCGTTGTGCGGGGTGACGATCAGGCGCGGGATATCACCGGCCAGCAGCGGATTGCCGTTCACCGGCGGTTCGACGCTCAGCACGTCGGTGGCCGCGCCGCCCAGATGGCCGCTGCGCAGTGCGTCGGCCAGGGCCTGTTCGTCGATCAGGCCACCGCGGGCGGTGTTGACCACCAGGGCGCCGGGCTTGAGCAGGGCCAGTTCCCGGGCACCGATGAAGTGGCGGGTGTGTTCGTTGAGTGGGCAGTGCAGGGTCAGGGCATCCACCTGTGGCAGCAATTCCTCCAGCGGCAGGCGATCCGGCCGAGCCGGGCGTCCGGGGATCTGCCCCAATACCACGCGCATGCCAAAGGCTTCGGCCAGGCGCGCCACGGCGCTGCCCAGTTCGCCATTGCCCAGCAGGCCGAGGGTCTTGCCCGCCAGTTCGATGATGGGGAAGTCCAGCAGGCAGAACTGCTTGGCTTGCTGCCAGCGGCCGGCGGCCACGGCTTGTTGGTAGTCGGCAACCCGAGTGGCGAGATTGAGCAGCAGCATCAGGGTGTGCTGGGCCACCGATGGCGTGCCGTAGCCCTGGCAGTTGCTGACACAGATGCCTTGCTGGCGGGCCGCGCTCAGATCGACATTGTTGGTGCCGGTGGCAGCCACCAGGATCAGTCGCAGATCGGGGCAGGCCGCCAGGGTTTCGGCGCTCAGGGCGACCTTGTTGCTGATGACCACCTGGGCGCCTTGCAGGCGCTCGATCACCTGCTCCGCGGGGGTGTGGGCATGCAGTTGCAGGGGGCTGAAGCAGTGGTGCAGCGCACTCAGGTCCAGGTCGCCCAGGTCCAGCGAGCTGTGATCGAGGAAGACGGCGCGGCGATTGTTGATCATGAACTGTACCTTTTGCACGGGGGATCTAAGGCGTAATCTGCCGAGCCTAACAGATGAAATAATTAGACATACACAGGAGCCTGCATGTACCTCACCGAGTTCTTGACCGTTGCCCTGATCCACTTGCTGGCGGTGGCCAGCCCCGGCCCGGATTTCGCCGTGGTGGTGCGCGAAAGCGTGACCCACGGCCGTCGCGCCGGCACCTGGACCGCCCTGGGCGTGGGCTGCGCGATCTTCCTGCACGTGGGTTATTCACTGCTGGGAATCGGCCTGATCGTTTCCCAATCCATCGTGCTGTTCAACGCCCTGAAGTGGCTGGCGGCCGCCTACTTGCTGTACATCGGCTTCAAGGCCCTGCGCGCCCAACCGGCCAAGCCGGCGGCGGATGATCTGCACCAGGAGGAGGGCATTCGTACCGCTCGCGGGGCCTTTACTTCAGGCTTCGTGACCAATGGCCTGAACCCCAAGGCAACGCTGTTCTTCCTCTCGCTGTTCACCGTGGTGATCAACCCGCACACACCGCTGGCGATCCAGGCCGGTTACGGGGTGTACCTGGCGGCGGCTACTGCGCTCTGGTTCTGCCTGGTGGCGCTGCTATTCAGCCAGCAGCGGGTGCGTGCCGGCTTCGCCCGCATGGGCCACTGGTTCGACCGCACCATGGGCGCGGTGCTGATCGCCATCGGCGTGAAACTGGCCTTCACCGAGATGCATTGAGTGCGCTGAGCTGGTTCAGGGTCGCCACGTAATGCCGTGGCGTATCCCCCAGCAAGCGGTAGAACATCGCGCTGAAGGCCCGGGCACTGCCATATCCCAATGAGTCGGCCACGCTGTGCACGCTTTCCCCGGCGAGCAGGCGTGGCAGGGCTTCCATCAGGCGCAGTTGCTGGCGCCAGGCATTGAAGTTCATCTGCACCTGCTGTTGAAACAGCCGTGCCAGGGTCCGCGAGCTGGCGCCGACCTGCTGTGCCCAGTCTTCCAGGGTGTGGGGATGGTCCGGAGTCTGCAGCAGGGGCCGGCAGATGCTCTGCAGGCGCCGGTCCTGGGGCATGGGAATGTGCAGGGGCAGGTTTTCCAGGCCGGCGATCTCTTCCAGCATCAGTTGCTGGATCAGCGGATTTTCCGCCTGCTCCGGCCCTTGCACCGCCCGCAGGATCAGCTCCCGCAGCAAGGGCGTCACCGCCAGCACACAGCACTGTTGCAAGGATGGCGGAGATAGATGGGCAGCAATGAACAAGGAGCGCATGCGGACCTCGCCGACCATGAAGATCTCATGTTCCACCAGGGGCGGAATCCACACCGCGCGGGTTGGCGGAATCACCCAGGCGCCTTGGGCGGTGACCACGCGCATGGTGCCGCAGGCGGCGTAGAGAAACTGCGCTTCGCGATGGCGATGGGAGGGCTGGTGGGCGGCATCGGGATAGTCGCGGGGATAGGCGCTCACCGGGCCGTGGTGGAAGTGGCTGATTAACATGTCCGATCCAATGACTTTGTTGTCAGGAATGCTGTAAACAGCCAACTTAGCATAGGCGACACAACAACCAACCTTGTGTGCCGCCATGAATCAAGCTCGAAACGTTATCCGCTACGTCAATGCTGCCCATGTCATCGATCACATGTTCATGCTGATCTTTCCCGCCGCCGTGCTGGGCATGACCCAGGCCTTTGCCCTGGACTATGCGGCGCTGATCGGCCTGTCCCTGGGCGGATTCATCGCCTTTGGCGCCTGTTCGCTACCCGCCGGTTGGCTGGGGGACCACTGGAGCCGACGACAGATGATGTTGCTGTTCTTCTTTGGCATTGGCGCGGCGTCGATCCTTACCGGCCTGAGCAACAGCCCGACCCTGTTGGTGATCGGCCTGACCCTGATGGGGGTGTTCGCTGCGATCTACCACCCGGTGGGTACGGCCATGCTGGTGGCCTATGCCCAGAATCGTGGACGGGAGATTGGCATCAACGGCATGTGGGGCAATCTCGGCGTGGCTTTTTCGGCGCTGATCAGCGGTTTTCTGGTGGCCCGGTTCGGCTGGCGTTCGGCCTTTATCCTGCCGGGGGCGGTGGCGATCCTGCTGGGAATCGGTTTTGCCTTGCAGGTGCGTGAGGAGCCGGTGCCGGTTCGGCCCCACGTCGGCTTGAAGGGCAAGGGCGGGCAGCAGATCTCCATGTTCCTGGTGTTCGGTGTCTTGGCCCTGGCCACGGCCACCGGCGGGGTGGTGTTCAACGCCACCACCATGACCTACCCCAAGCTGTTCCAGGAACGCCTGCACGCGCTGTTCACCTCGCCGCAGACCCTGGGCCTGGTGGTCAGCCTGGCCTATGCCTTCGGTGCGGTGGCGCAGTTGACCATCGGCCGGGTGTTGCATCGCTTCAGCCTGAAGTGGCCATTCATCGTCTTGACCCTGTTCCAGGCGCCGCTGCTGCTGGCCATGGCCCACAGCGAGGGCTGGAGTGTGATCCTGCTGGGGGCGGCCTTCATGTTCGTGGTGTTTGGTCAGGTCACGGTGAATGACGCCATGGTCGCCAACTTCGTCGCGCCGCAGTGGCAGTCGCGGGTCTTCGCCTTGCGTTACTGCTTGTCGTTCGGTGCCAGCGCCACGGCCATTCCGTTGATTGCCCTGGTGGAGCCGCGCCAGGGGTTGAGCGGCCTGTACCTGATCCTTGCCGGGTTTGCCGCGCTGACCTTTGCGGCCGCGCTGGCGTTTCCCCGGACTCCGGCCGAGGCGGCGGTGGGACAGAACGCTTGAACTCACGCGGAGCCGCACCAATGCTGGCTTGGAGCTAGTATTTGTACGGCTCTGCAAATCATCCCTTTGGCTGATTTAGCAGGCGCACAGGCACTCTAGAGTGAGTATTCTCCAGCTACGACCGAGCCGTCAGAAAAGGGATTCTTATGTTGCAGACTCGTGTTATCCCCCCCGCCGAAGGCGCCTATCAATACCCGCTCTTGATCAAGCGGCTGCTGATGTCCGGCAGTCGTTACGAGAAAACCCGCGAGATCGTCTACCGCGACCAGTTGCGCTACACCTATCCGACCCTGATCGAGCGCGTGGCGCGCCTGGCCAACGTACTGACCGCCGCCGGGGTCAAGGCTGGCGACACCGTGGCTGTCATGGACTGGGACAGCCATCGCTACCTGGAGTGCATGTTCGCCATCCCGATGATTGGCGCGGTGATCCACACCATCAACGTGCGTCTGTCGCCGGAGCAGATCCTCTACACCATGAACCACGCCGAGGACCGCTTCGTGCTGGTCAACAGCGAGTTTGTCGGTCTGTACCAAGCCATCGCCGGGCACCTGACCACGGTGGAGAAAACCCTGCTGCTCACCGATGCCCCGGAGAAAACCGCCGAGCTGCCGAACCTGGTGGGGGAGTACGAGACGTTGCTGGCCGCCGCCAGCCCCCAGTACAGCTTCGAGGATTTCGACGAGAACTCGGTGGCCACCACCTTCTACACCACCGGCACCACCGGCAATCCCAAGGGCGTGTATTTCACCCACCGGCAACTGGTGCTGCACACCCTGGGGGTGTCCACCATCATGGGCTGCATCGACAGTGTGCGGCTGTTGGGCACCAACGACGTGTACATGCCCATCACCCCGATGTTCCACGTGCATGCCTGGGGCCTGCCCTACGTGGCCACGATGCTCGGGCTCAAGCAGGTCTACCCGGGACGCTACGACCCTGAGTACCTGGTGGAGTTGTGGCGCCGGGAAAAGGTCACCTTCTCCCACTGTGTGCCGACCATCCTGCAGATGGTGCTCAACGCCAAGGCGGCCCAGGGCACCGATTTCGGCGGCTGGAAGATCGTCATCGGCGGCAGCGCGCTGAACCGAGCGCTATATGAGGCAGCCAAGGCCCGGGGCATTCAACTGACTGCCGCTTACGGCATGTCGGAGACCGGCCCGCTGGTGTCCTGCGCCCATCTCAATGACGAACTGATGGCGAGCAGCGAAGACGAGCGCACCACCTACCGGATCAAGGCCGGGGTGCCGGGCCCGCTGGTGGAAGCGGCGATCATCGATGCCGAGGGCAAGTTCCTGCCGGCGGACGGCGAGTCCCAGGGCGAGTTGGTGCTGCGCGCGCCCTGGCTGACCGAAGGCTATTTCAACGAGCCGCAGAAGGGCGCCGAGCTGTGGGAAGGCGGCTGGCTGCACACCGGCGACGTGGCGACCCTGGACAGCATGGGGGTGATCGACATCCGCGACCGGATCAAGGACGTGATCAAGACCGGCGGCGAGTGGATCTCCTCCCTGGACCTGGAAGACCTCATCAGTCGCCACGCGGCGGTACGTGAAGTAGCAGTGGTGGGCATTGCCGATCCGCAGTGGGGCGAGCGCCCGTTCGCCTTGCTGGTGATCCGCGAAGGTCATGCCATTGGTGCCCGCGAGCTCAAGGAACACCTCAAGCCATTCGTGGAGTTGGGGCACTTGAGCAAGTGGGCGATCCCCAGTCAGATCGCCCTTGTTACTGAAATTCCCAAGACCAGCGTTGGCAAGTTGGACAAGAAGCGCATTCGCATCGACATCAGCGAATGGCAAGCCAGTAACAGCACCTTCCTCTCCACGCTTTGAGCGCCCCTTGCCGTGCCCGCCCGGGCACGGCATGCCCACCCGGCAAGCCTTTGCCTTGTGCTCACGAGATTTTCAGCCATTCTTAGCGCGCCGTCTTTCAACGGCTGTGGCAAAGGGTTGTTCCAGCGCGGTGGGTGGCTGCAAATCACACTTTAGAGGGATCAAGCAGTAATCCCCGCTGGATATAGTCCGTTCACGGATTTTTCTGAAGTACGGAGCATTGTGGGGTGCTCGCGCCACGCAACTTCGGGCCTGGGGCGGTGTTGCTCGACCCGGTATCCGCAGCGTCTTCAGAAGAGCGTACTGCCATAACAATAATGCACATGGAGTAGCGTCGATGACATCAGCAAACCAGTTCTGGCGCCGGGCGAAACTGCCCCTGGCCGTCGGTCTCGCCTCCACGCTCGCCGGGCCGGCATTCGGCGTCAGCTTCAATATTGGTGAAATCGAAGGCAGCTTCGATTCGTCCCTTTCCCTGGGAGCCAGTTGGTCCACCGCCGAGCGCAACAAGAACCTGATCGGGGTCAACAACGGCGGCAAGGGCCTGTCCCAGACCTCTGACGATGGTCACTTGAACTTCAACAAGGGCCAGACCTTCTCGAAGATCTTCAAGGGTATCCATGACCTGGAGTTGAAGTACGGCGATACCGGTGTGTTTGTCCGTGGCAAGTACTGGTATGACTTCAAGCTCAAAGACGAAGACCTGGACTTCAAGAACATCAGTGACAACAACCGCAAGGAAGGCGCCAAGTCTTCCGGCGGGCAGATCCTCGATGCCTTCATCTACCACAACTACTCCATTGCCGATGAGCCGGGTTCGGTGCGTTTCGGCAAGCAAGTCGTGAGCTGGGGTGAAAGTACCTTTATCGGTGGCGGTATCAACTCGATCAACCCCATCGACGTATCGGCGTTCCGCCGTCCTGGCGCGGAGGTCAAGGAAGGCCTGATTCCGGTCAACATGTTCTACATCTCCCAGGCCCTCACCGAGAACCTCTCGGCCGAAGCCTTCTACCAGCTGGAGTGGGACCAGACCGTTACCGATAACTGCGGCACCTTCTTCTCGCAGCCGGACATCATTTCCGATGGTTGCGACAATAACCTGCGGGTGCTGAACAAGCGTTCGACCATCAACCCGGCAGCGTTCCCGACCCTGAACGCCCTAGGGGTGGACGTTAACAACGAAGGTGTTCTGGTTCGTCGTGGCGCAGATCGTGATGCCCGCGACAGTGGCCAGTTCGGCGTGGCCTTTCGCTACAACTACGAGCCGCTGGATACCGAGTTCGGCGCCTACTTCATGAATTACCACAGTCGCGCGCCGATCTTCAGTGCTCAGGGCGCTGCGTCGCGCTACTACACGATGCCGTTGGGGCCGTTGGCTAGCGCCAGGCCGCTGATCGTGGCCGGCAACTCCAACTACTTCGTCGAGTATCCGGAAGATATCCGCCTGTATGGCCTTAGCTTCTCCACCACCTTGCCTACCGGCACGGCCTGGAGCGGCGAACTGAGCTACCGCCCCAATGCGCCGGTCCAGCTGAACTCCACCGACATCCTGTTTGCCGGTGTGACGCCCATTGCCGGCTTTGGCAACGCCTCTGTCTTGAAAGGCACTCCCGGGCAGGACCTGCACGGCTATAACCGCAAGGAAATTACCCAGCTGCAGACCACCTTTACCCACTTCTTCGATCAGGTCATGGGCGCCAGCCGCCTGACTCTGGTGGGTGAAGTCGGCATGACTTATGTCGGAGGCCTGGAGAGCAAGACTAAAGCTCGTTATGGCCGCGATCCGGTCTTTGGGCCAGGCACATTGCCGAACGGTTTCTGCGCCACCCTCAACAGCAGCACCATCGCCGGAGCCGGTCCGGGTACTGACGCCAGCAACCGCACCACCAACTGCAACAACGACGGTTTCACCACCGCCACTTCCTGGGGCTACCGCGGTCGTGCCATCTGGGAATACCCGGATGTGTTCGCCGGTGTGAACCTCAAGCCCAACGTGGCCTGGTCCCATGACGTCAAGGGTTACTCGCCAGGCCCTGGCGGCAACTTCGAAGAAGGCCGCAAGGCCATCAGCCTGGGACTGGATGCCGAGTACCAGAACACCTACACCGCGAGCCTGGCCTACACCAACTTCTTTGGTGGCGACTTCAGCACCGTGGATGACCGGGACTTCCTCGCCTTGAGCGTTGGCGTGAACTTCTAAGCACACTGCATTTTCAGGAAGAACAACACTATGAAAATCACCAAGAGTCTGTTGCACATCGGTGTGCTGGGACTGTCACTGCTGGCCACCGGGGTCATGGCCGCGGTTTCGGCCGATGAAGCCGCCAAGCTGGGCACCAGCCTGACGCCGATGGGCGCGGAAATGGCCGGTAACGCCGCCGGCACCATCCCGGCCTGGAAGCCCATGGCGACCAACGCCGGCACCGTGGACAGCAAGGGCTTCTTGTCCAACCCTTACGGCAGCGAGCAGCCGCTGTTCACCATCACTGCGCAGAACGTCGAGCAGTACAAGGACAAGCTGGCGCCGGGGCAGTACGCGATGTTCAAGCGTTACCCGGAAACCTTCAAGATGCCGGTCTACCCGTCCCACCGTGGGGCCACGGTGCCGGCTGACGTGTTCGCCGCCATCAAGCGCAACGCCACCAAAACCAATCTGGTGTCCGGCGGCAACGGCCTGGAGAACTTCGAAACCGCGATTCCGTTCCCGATCCCGAAAAGCGGCGTGGAAGTCATCTGGAACCACATCACCCGCTATCGCGGTGGCAGCGTGACCCGTCTGGTGACCCAGGCCACGCCACAGGCCAACGGCTCCTACAGCCTGGTGTATTTCCAGGACCAGTTCGTGTTCCGCGACAAGATGAAGGATTACGACCCGAAGAACCCGGGCAACATCCTGTTCTACTTCAAGCAGAAAGTGACCGCCCCTGCGCGCCTGGCCGGTGGTGTGCTGCTGGTCCACGAAACCCTCGACCAAGTGAAGGAGCCGCGTTCGGCCTGGGTCTACAACGCCGGCCAGCGGCGTGTGCGCCGTGCCCCGCAAGTGTCCTATGACGGCCCGGGTACTGCTGCCGACGGCCTGCGTACCTCGGACAACCTGGACATGTACAACGGTGCGCCGGATCGCTACGACTGGAAGCTGGAAGGCAAGAAGGAGATGTACATCGCCTCCGACAGCTACAAGCTCGATTCGCCGAGCCTGAAGTACGCCGACATCATCAAGGCCGGGCACATCAACCAGGATCTGGCTCGCTACGAGCTGCGCCGGGTCTGGCATGTGGTCGCGACCCTGAAGGAAGGCCAGCGCCACATCTACGCCAAGCGTGACTTCTATATCGACGAGGACACCTGGCAGGCCGCGGTAATCGACCATTACGACGGGCGTGGCCAACTGTGGCGCGTGGCCGAAGCCCATGCCGAGAACTACTACGACAAGCAAGTGCCGTGGTACGCCCTGGAAACCCTCTACGACCTGCAGTCCGGTCGCTACCTGGCGCTGGGCATGAAGAACGAAGAGAAGCAGGCGTATGACTTTGGCTTCACCGCAACCACCAGCGATTTCACTCCTGCCGCTTTGCGTCAGGACGGAGTTCGCTGATCCGCTTTGAATAGAGGCCGCATCCTCGGAAATTGCCCCGACTGGTTCGGGGCTTTTTTTTGCCTGAACAATCCTGCACTCGGGGAAGTGCACAACAATCCAGGTGGGCTAGGCTGGTTTTCTCCAAGTGAATGAGTAAGTTGCCTAATAAACAACTGAAATATCGACTGATCAGTCAGATATATCCGACCCATTTGGACATAGTCTTTTTTACCTGAATGGTCGCAAAAATCTTCAACAGGTCGCTTTTTACCGCTAGTCTGCGGGCATCTGCTACGCCGACAACCCTACATCAATAAGAGTTGGCCATGACTGAGCTGTCCTCCCTTCAACGGTCTGCCAGCGCGGTGATTCCCGCGTTGGAAGGGCGTTTCTATCGACCCCCCCTGCCCGACGGATACGTGCAGCGGCCGCGTCTTTGCGAACGCTTGAGCGCCGGGTTGAAGGGCAGGCTGTTGCTGGTCAGCGCGCCGGCCGGATTCGGCAAGAGCTCGCTGGCGGTGGAGTTCTGTCAGGGTTTGCCGGGGGACTGGCAGAGCCTGTGGCTGGGGTTGAGCCGCCGGGACAGCGATCCCGGGCGCTTCCTGGAGCGTCTGCTGGCAGGCTTGCAGCAATACTTTCCCCAACTGGGCCGGCAGTCTCTCGGGCTGTTGAAAATGCGCCAGCGCCATCAGCCCTTCGCCTTTGAAGAGTGGCTCGACGGCCTGCTGGACGAGCTGGCACAGCATCTGTGCGGCAGTACACCGCTGCTGCTGGTGCTGGATGACTATCACCTGGCCCAGGGCCCGGTGCTGGACCGCTGCTTGCAGTTCTTTCTCAATCACCTGCCCGATGGCCTGGTGGTGCTGGTCACCAGTCGCCAGCGTCCGGACTGGCATCTGGCGCGGCTGCGGCTGTCGCGACAGTTGCTGGAACTCAATGAACAGGACCTGCGCCTGACCCATGACGAATCCCTGAGCCTGTTGGATCGGCACAGCAGCGCCTTGCGTGGCGAGGCCCTGGAAAGCCTGATCCAGCGCAGCGAGGGCTGGGTGGCGGGGTTGCGTTTCTGGCTGCTGGCGGCGTCCGAGGCCGGTGCGCTGGGCACCTTGCCCCAGAGGCTGCATGGCGGCGAAGGGCTGATCCGCGATTACCTACTGGAGGAGGTCATCGATTGTCTGCCCGCCGAGGTCCAGGCGTTCCTCTATGACACGGCGCCCCAGGAGCGTTTTTGCGCCGAACTCTGCGACGCCCTGCGCGAGGCCCATGACAGTGCCGACATCCTCGGGTTTCTGCAGGCCCACCAGGTGTTTCTGGTGCCGCTGGACGAACACGGGCACTGGTATCGCTATCACCACCTGTTTTCCGATCTGTTGCGCACCCGCCCCACGGCCAATGCCCTGGTGCCGGCCGCCACTCTGCATCTGCGGGCCTGTCGCTGGTTCAATGCCCAGGGGCTGCTGGATGAAGCGGTGGAACAGGCGCTGCGTGCCGGGCACCTGGATGTGGCGGCCAACCTGGTGCAGAACCTGTCGGAGGAGCAACTGCTGGCGGAGCAGAATGTCGGCATGCTGCTGCGCTGGAAGATGGACCTGCCCGACAGCCTGTTGATCAGCACGCCGCGCCTGATCGTGCTTTACAGCTGGGCCCTGGGCCTGGCCTGCCAGCTGGATGCCGCGGAAGAGCTGGCCGATCACTTGAGTCGTTTCTTGCCGGCGCCTTCGGCCACCGCGCAGAAGTCGATGCTGGCGCAATGGCTGGCCCTGAGCGGGATCATCGCCCGTGGTCGCGGGCAGCGGGAAAGAACCCTGGCCTATTGCGGTGAAGCTCTGGAGAGCCTGCCGCACAAGCGTTACGGGCAACGCCTGATGTGCCTGTCGACCCTGTCCAATCTGGCGATTACCGACGCCGACCTGTGGCGCGCCCGCAGTCTCAATCGCGAATCCCTGGAGCTGGCGCAACGGGTTGGCAATCCGCTGTTCGAGGCCCTGGCCCATTACGATCGGGCCCGGGTTCTGCAGGCGCGAGGCGAGGTGCTCAGAGCCCTGGAGGAGGTGCACCAGGGGCTGCGACGGTTGCAGGGGCTGTCGGCTCAACGGCTGTACGCGGTGCGGGCCCGGCTGACCCTGTATGAAGGTTATCTGTTGACGCTGCGGGCTCAGCCGGAAACCGGTCTGCTGCGACTTCAGGCCGGGCTGGTGGAGGCCCGGGCCTGTCGCGATATCAGCGTGCTGATCGCCCACTGCGTGATCGCCAAGCAGGAGGGCTTGCGAGGCGAGTTTGCCCGGGCCTTTGCCGAGCTCGCCGAAGCCGAGCGCCTGATGCACATCTGGGACGTGCCGCCGATCTACTATCTGGCAATGATTACCCTGGTCAAATGCGAGCTCTGGCTGACTCAGGGACGCACCGACCTGGCCGAAGCCTGGCTGGGCCGCCTGGGCCAGACCTACACCGGCGAACAGGCGGCGGCACCGCCTGAGTTTCACCCGCAACTGCCGTTGCATATCGAGCTGCAGCAGGCCCGGCTGGACGCCATCAAGGGCGACGTCGCCAGGGCCGAACAACGTTTGCGGCGGCTGGAGGAGCATGGTCGGCAGAGTGGTCGGCAGCTGTTGAGCGTGATGGCCCTGACCCAGAAGGCTCAGTTGCTGTTGGCGCTCGGGCGTGGCCCCGAGGCCCGCCAGGATTTGCTCCAGGCTCTGGAAGCGGCGGTGGGTGGCGCGTTGCAGCCTTTCGAGGGGCTGATTGCCGAGCATCCCGGCTGGATGCGCGAGCAGTTGCAGCATGGCGTGCCGACTGCCTTGACCCAGGCGCTGTTGGAGCGGTTGCCCGCCGCTCCTCGGGAGCTTGCCGAAGTGGCGGCGTCCAGCGAATCCTTGAGCTCCAGGGAGTTGTCGGTGCTGCAGTTGATCGCTCAGGGCTGCTCCAACCAGGAGATCAGTGAGCGACTGTTCATTTCCCTGCATACGGTCAAGACCCACGCCAGCCATATCAACAGCAAGCTGGGGGTGGAGCGCCGCACCCAGGCGGTGGCCCGGGCCCAGGAGCTGGGGCTGCTGGGCTAGGCGCCCGGACGCGGGGCGAGTTGGCCGCAAGGTGCGTTCAGCGAGCCAGGTGTTCCTTGCAATAGTCGGCAAACAGGCGCGCCGGCTTGGTCAACTGGCCACGCTTGAGCCAGGCGGCGACCAGGCCGGAGCCGGTCACGTCCTCGACGATATCCACGCACACCACCGGCTTGCCGTCGTAGGAGCACTGGGAGTGGGGGCGGGTCACCAGGATCGAAAAGCCGAAGCCCTGGCCCACCATGCCCCGCACCATCTCGATGGAAGGCGAGCTGAAGGCGATCTGCGGTGTCAGCCCCAACTCCTCGAACAGGCTGACAAAGTAGGTCCGGCTGGGTTGCACATCCAGCAGGATCATTGGCTCCAGGCTCAGGTCCCGCAGCGAAACTTGGGCCTGTTGGGCGTAGCGATGATCGGCCGGCAACAGCGCATAGGGGCGTTGCGGCGGCATCAGCGGTTCGGTCTCGATGGTGCCGTCCAACTCATGTTCATACAGGATCACCAGATCGAAGGCGCCGCCGGTCAGGCCTTGCACCAGTTCCTGTTGCTCACCGTCGCGGATGCGGATCTCCACGCCGGGATAGAGCGCGCTGAAACCGGCGATCAACTGCGGCAGGTACAGCGGCGCCACGGTTTCAAAGCAGCCGATGTCGATCTGTCCGGACACCACATCATTGTCGGCCAGGGCGTTCTGTTCGAACTCCTTGGCCATGCGCAGCAGTTCCTGGGCCTTGCGATAGAAGCGTGCACCGCTTGGGGTCAGGGACACGCCCAGGGCGTGATGACGAATCAGCAACTGCACACCGAAGCTGTCCTC
This sequence comes from Pseudomonas protegens, assembly GCF_013407925.2. NCBI lineage: Bacteria > Pseudomonadati > Pseudomonadota > Gammaproteobacteria > Pseudomonadales > Pseudomonadaceae > Pseudomonas > Pseudomonas protegens. Next base: position 4,519,155 of record NZ_CP060201.1, read on the forward strand.
CAGGCCCTTGATGGCGGTGGAGATCGACGGCTGGGCGATATACAGCTTGCGCGACGCCTCGGCGACGCTGCCGCACTCGACGGTGGTGATGAAGTACTTGAGTTGACGCAGATTGTAGGTGGCCACAGCGAACCTCGTTCTTTGCCTTGGCGCGGGGGGCGGATTGGGTCGTGCTGACCCGCCTCTTGAGTGCAGTGCGAAAGAGGCAGTCCGCTTTCTGCAAGCAAGTTATGCACCGGCCAGGCCCCCGGGCGTGGTTTTTTTGTCGGTCAACGATACTCACAAGCGCTGCCGGAGAGGGCGAGGTTTAGGCAGCTTTTTCATCGTTTGTGAGCAGGTATTTCCTGGCCTTGGCCGATGTCGACCAGGACTGTGGTGTTCAACGCTGTACCTCTGGGGCGCTCTGCGCAGCAGGAGGTTCCTCGACGGACGCAGCCGCGTCGAAGTCCAGGGTGACGCTGAAGCGTTGTTGTTCCACCAGGACTTCAATGTGCCAGCCGAGTCGGGCGCACAGCTGGCGCATCAGTTCCAGCCCCAAGCCGTATCCGAAGTCGCTGGAGGGCTCCAGCTGCTTGGTTTCGCGGATCAGGTTGACGATGCGCAGTTGTGGGTATTGGAAATTGATTTCGACGCGGCCTTCATCGGCGTATTGCAGGGCATTGCGCAGGAAGTTGCCCACCACGATGCGACAGGCGGTGAGGGGCAGGCGGCAGGGGTCGCTGCTGATGTCCAGCAGCAGTTCGATGTCCCGCGTACCGATCAAGTAGCGGTGTTCCTCGATCAACTCCGTGACCAGGCCGCTCATGTCGATGGCTTCTTCTGGCAAGGCTTCAGGCAGTTCCCGGCTCATCCAGAGGAGGGTTTCGGCGATGCGCTGCATGTTCAATACCGAGCGCTCGATCCGCTGCAGGGGCGGCGGCAGGACGCCGCCGGATTGCAGGGTCAGCAGTTCGATATTGGCCTTGAGCACCGCCAGCGGGGTGCGCAGTTCATGGCTGGTGTAGCGCAGCAGGCGACCTTCGCGCAGGCTGGCGGCCTGCACCTGCTGCACGCTTTGGGCCAGGGCACCGGCCAGCACGTTGAACTCCTTGAAACCGAAATTCGGCCGCTGGCTGGACACCGCATCCGCATCCTTGAGAGTCGAGGACCATTGGGCCAGGCGCTCCAGTGGCCGAACCAGCCACCACACCAGCAGGGCAATGATGATCAGTGCCGGGACGAATACCGCCAGGCTGATGAAGTTGACGCCGCGCAGCTCGCGGTCGAGGTAGGCGTCGGACAGCGGCGTTTCCACTTCGCCGCCCTCTTCCTGATCGTGGTCGACGTCGTACATGTACAGGGTCTTGCCGTCGCTAAGCGGCTGGGCCAGCACCGCCCGCCCTTCATCCTCGTTATCGGAATCCAGGTCGCCGAACACTTGCACCGCGCCGAAGGACAGGCTGGGCGGGGTATCCAGCATCTGACGGATTTTCTCCGGCAGGGCTTCCTTGCCGATGACGCTGGTATAGAAGTAGTTGTGCGGCGGCGGGGTGGTGGGGTCCTTCTTGTAGTGCCTGGCGAAGTACTGGGCTTCCTCTTCCATCATGGCGCTGGCGGTGTAGAGCAGGCCGCGCACGCTGTATTCGGGCAGCAGCAGGCTGTAGATCAGCAAGACGACGGCGATCAGCAGCAGGAAGCTGCCGCTGATCACCCATTTCAGGCCCAGACCGTTACGCATGTGACCTCAGCTGTATGCCAATACCGGGGAGGGTGTGGATCAGCGGTTGGCCGAAGGATTTGTCCACGGTCTTGCGCAGCCGGTGCATGTGCACCTTGAGGGTGTTGCTGTCCGGCGGCTCATCGCCCCAGATGGTCGCTTCCAGGCGTTCCCGGGTCACGGGTTCCGGGCTGGCGCGCATCAGGCATTCCAGCAATGTCCAGCAAATGGGTGACAGGTGCAGTTCCTGGCCCGCGCGGCTGACCTTGCGGGTGGTCAGGTCCATGATCAGGTCGGCCACTTGCAGGCGGCTGGCCTGGCCGCTGCGGCGCATGCTCAGGGCGCGGATGCGAGCGACCAGCTCCGCCAGCTCGAAGGGTTTGACCAGGTAGTCGTCGGCCCCGGCGGCAAAGCTGGCGAGCTTGTCGGAAAGGGCGTCCAGTGAGGTGAGCATCAGGATCGGCGTCTGGCTGCCGTGCTGGCGCAACTGTTGGCACAACTGCTGGCCGTCCAGTCGCGGCAGCATGATGTCGAGGAGGATCACGTCGTAGTGCTGGTTCAGAGCCAGGTTAAGGCCGGTCTGGCCGTTGCTGGCGTGGTCGCAGACGATGCCGCTGATTTCCAGGTATTCGATGATGGTATTTGCCAGGTCGAGGTTGTCCTCGACCAGCAGCAGGTTGATATGCACGGGTATGTCCCCCTGGACCCTAGGCGCTCAGGGGAGGAAGGATAGCGGAGTCGGGTAGGGTTCTACCGATGTTTACCCAGTGTTAACCCCGCGCGGCCTAGGCTGGGGTTCAACTCATCTGGAGCGCCATCTGCCATGAACCTGTCTTCAGTGGTCAAAGGTCTATTGTTGCTCATGATTGTCCTGGTCCTGATGGCCTGTGTACTACCCTCCAGGGTGCCTTTGGTGCGCCTGGGGCAGGGTGGCCCATTGAATTGGTTGGTGATTGGGCAGGGCAAGGAGCAAATAGGGTCGGATTATGTCGCCAGTGCTTTCTGATGACGCCGGCGCCCGTTACACCGATCAGTTGGTGGGGTGTCTGGTGCTGATTCTCTGTGTATCGATTTCCCTCGGGGTATACATCGTGCGCCTGAATGCGCAGATCGACAGTCAGCGCGAATTGGCGCCGGTGCGCTTGCTCGAATGTGGCCAGGGCCGTGGAGCCTTTATCGTCGATCCTTATGGTCAGCGCAGCAGCAGTGACAATTGTTATCTGGTGGATGAGGACGACTAGCCTCGGGCCCGCTCGGTGCGCGGAATCTGCGCCGTGAGATTCAAACGCAAGAAACGTGGTTCTTGCGCTTGAATCTCCCTTTACAGTGCAGGCTATCGAGAGGGCGGTGCGGCCGGCGCGACAGGCCCGCCTGACTCCTCTGGCGCACTGAAGGAGAGCTGAGATGTCCTGCGTATTCAAATCTATGGCGTCCCCTGTTGGCCAACTGACGCTGGTGGCCAGAGGGCGCAAGTTGGCGGCGATTCTCTGGGAGCACGAACGGCAGAATCGGGTTCGTCTCGGGCCGTTGCAGGAGGCGCCTGATGATCCGCTGTTGCGGGAAACCGAGCGTCAGTTGCAGGAGTACTTTGCCGGCGACCGTGAGCGTTTCGAGCTGGAGCTGGATTTTGTCGGCACCGAGTTTCAGTGTCAGGTCTGGCAGGCGCTGTTGACCATTCCTTTCGGTGAAACCCGCAGCTACGGCCAGATTGCCCGACAGATCGGCCACCCCAAGGCGGTACGGGCAGTCGGGGCGGCCAATGGCCGTAACCCGATTTCGATTGTTGCGCCCTGTCATCGAGTGATTGGCGCATCGGGAAGCCTGACCGGCTTTGCCGGTGGGCTGCAAGCCAAGCAGTATCTGCTGGCCCTGGAAGGCGAAGAGACGTTGCCACTGAGGTTCTGAGTCAGCAGTGACGGCGAGCTGTGCCAGAATGGCCGATCGTTTTTTCTGGAGCCTTGCCATGAGCGCCGTCCTACCCAGCCTGATCCGCGAGACCTTTCCCGTCGGTCCATTGCAGTGCAACTGCACCATCATCGGCGACCCGCTGACCAAGAAAGCCATAGTGGTCGATCCGGGCGGCAATCCGGACTTGATCATGGCCCGCCTCGATGCCCTGGGGCTGAAGGTGGTGAGCATCATTCATACCCATGCTCACCTGGACCATTTCCTGGCCTCGGGGCAGATGAAGGAAAAGACCGGTGCCACCTTGCATCTGCACAAGGACGACCAGTTCCTCTGGGACAACCTGGAGATGCAATGCAGCATGTTCGGCGTGCCCTTTACCCCGGTGCCGTCACCGGACCGTTGGCTGGATCATGAGGAAGAGTTGGCCTGTGGATGCGGCGTGGCCTTGCATACCCCCGGGCATACCCCGGGTTCCATGAGCTTTTGGTTTTCTGAAGCTAAGCTTCTGATTGCCGGCGACACACTGTTCAAGCGTGGGGTCGGGCGCACTGACTTGTGGGGCGGAGATCAGGCCACCCTGGTGCGTTCGATCAAGCAGCGTCTGTATACCCTCGACGAAGACGCCACGGTGGTTGCCGGGCACGGTCCAGACACCCGCCTGGGGGATGAGATGCGTCAGAATCCGTTCGTGAGGGCCTGAGGATTTGCTCTGCTGTTCACGGAATTTTTGCCGTTTCGCGTGTTCCAACGCCAGCAAAGGTCTGTTGCCAACGTCCGCTGCACCACAGAATGCAAAAAGTAGGAGCTTTCCATGTTCACCTCGCGTCGTTTGATTGTTGTCGCTACTGCTGTGGCCTTGTTGTCCGGCTGCGCTTCGCCTAACCCCTATGACAATCAGGGGCAGGCCGACGGCGGCTCGTCGGGCATGAGCAAAACTGCAAAATACGGTGGCCTGGGTGCCCTGGCCGGTGCCTTGGCGGGTGCCGCCATCGACCACAACAACCGTGGCAAGGGGGCGCTGATCGGCGCCGCCGTGGTGGGTGCGTCCGCCGCCGGTTACGGTTACTACGCCGACCAGCAGGAGAAGAAGCTGCGCGCCAGCATGGCCAATACCGGAGTTGAAGTGCAGCGTCAGGGCGATCAGATCAAGCTGATCATGCCGGGCAACATCACCTTCGCCACCGACTCGGCGAACATCGCTCCCAGCTTCTATCAGCCGCTGAACAACCTGGCCAACTCCCTGCGCGAGTTCAACCAGAACCAGATCGAGATCGTCGGCTACACCGACAGCACCGGCAGCCGCCAGCACAACATGGACCTGTCCCAGCGCCGTGCCCAGAGCGTGGCGACCTACTTGACGTCCCAGGGCGTGAGCAGTGCCAATCTGTCCGCTCGCGGCGCCGGCCCGGACAACCCGATTGCCAGCAATGCCGACGTCAATGGTCGCGCGCAGAACCGTCGGGTGGAGGTCAACCTCAAGGCGATTCCGGGCCAGCAGTATCAACAGCCGAACCAGCAGTACCAGCAGCCCTACCAGCAGCAAGGTCAGCAGTACTAAGAGCATCCCTGACCGAGCTGGCTGAACCCCAGGCACAAAAAAGCCCGCCCGATGCAGATCGGGCGGGCTTTTTAGTGGCTGAGGCGTATTACTTCTTCAGGCCGTATTGCTCATCGAGCATGCCGGGGGCATTCGGCGTCTTTGGCGCGTAGTCCCGTGGTGGCTCCTGGTCCCGCGGTGGTGTCAGGCGTTCACGCGGAGCCTGCACCGACTCCGAGTGCAGAGCGGCCAGCAGGCGCTGGCGGGTCAGTTCATCCAGGGCCAGGCGGTTGGCGCCCTCGGCGAGATGGTCCTGCACTTCCTGATAACTCTGGGTGAGTTTTTTCACCAGGGTGGCGGTGCTGTTGAAGTGGGTGACCACTTCGTTCTGATAATTGTCGAAACGTTCCTGAATATCGTCCAACTGACGCTGCGTGCGGTTAGGCGCGGCATTGGGCAGCAGGCGAGCAACCAGGAATCCAATGGCGACACCCGCGACCAGGGCAAGAGTCGGCAACAACCAAACTAAGAGCGAGTGTTCCACGAGTCCTTCCTCTATAAACGGCTTTGCTTTACGTTAACGGCTCGAACCTGCGCTGTATACCGCGATTCACTCGCAATAGATTGGCACAGACCATTTGCTAGACGAGTCGACCCCCTTCGAGGTCACGGAGTTCCTTCCTTGCTAATGCGTGAAACCCCTGTAGTGATTGCCGGCCCGGTGGGCCAACTGGAAGCCCTGTATCTGGAGGTGCCCGACGCTCGCGGCGTGGCGCTGATCTGTCACCCCAATCCGGTGCAGGGTGGCACCATGCTCAACAAGGTGGTGTCCACCTTGCAGCGTACTGCGCGGGATGCCGGGCTGATTACCTTGCGCTTCAACTATCGGGGCGTGGGCGCCAGTGAGGGCAGTCACGACATGGGCACTGGCGAAGTCGATGACGCCCAGGCCGCTGCTCAGTGGCTGCTGGCCCGGCACCCGGGGCTGCCATTGACGCTGCTGGGGTTCTCCTTCGGTGGTTTTGTCGCCGCCAGTCTGGGCGGCCGCCTGGAAGCTCAGGGCGTGCAACTCAAGCACCTGTTCATGGTGGCGGCGGCGGTGACCCGGCTGCGAGACAGCGACCAGTTGCCGGAGAACTGCCCGCTGACCCTGATCCAGCCGGAAACCGATGAAGTCATCGACCCACAGGCGGTCTACGACTGGTCCGACGCGCTTGTTCGCCCCCATGAGCTGCTGAAAGTGGCAGAATGCGGGCACTTTTTTCATGGCAAGCTCACCGACCTCAAGGATCTGGTGCTGCCGCGACTTTCGAATTGATAGCAGTCTGATAAGCGATTACCCATGACTACTCGTACGCGTATCCTCACCGGCATCACCACCACCGGCACCCCGCACCTGGGCAACTACGCCGGCGCGATTCGCCCGGCGATCCTTGCCAGTCGCGACAGCAATGCCGACTCCTTCTACTTCCTGGCCGACTACCACGCGCTGATCAAGTGCGACGACCCGTTGCGCATCCAGCGCTCGCGTCAGGAGATCGCCGCCACCTGGCTGGCCGGTGGCCTGGATGTGGAGCGCGTGACTTTCTATCGCCAGTCGGACATTCCGGAAATCCCGGAACTGACCTGGCTGCTGACCTGCGTCGCAGCCAAGGGGCTGCTCAATCGCGCGCATGCCTACAAGGCTTCGGTGGACAAGAACCTGGAAGCCGGCGAAGACCCGGATGCCGGCATCACCATGGGGCTGTACAGCTACCCGGTGCTGATGGCCGCGGACATCCTGATGTTCAACGCCCACAAGGTGCCGGTTGGCCGGGATCAGATTCAGCACGTGGAGATGGCCCGTGATATCGGCCAGCGCTTCAACCACCTGTTCGGTCAGGGCAAGGAGTTCTTCGCCATGCCCGAGGCGCTGATCGAGGAAAGCGTCGCCACCCTGCCGGGGCTGGACGGGCGCAAGATGTCCAAGAGTTACGACAACACCATCCCATTGTTCACCAGCGCCAAGGACATGAAGGATGCGATCTCGCGCATCGTCACTGACTCCAAGGCGCCGGGCGAGGCCAAGGATCCGGACAACTCTCATTTGTTCACCCTGTTCCAGGCCTTCTCCACCCCGGCGCAGGCTGCCGAGTTCCGCGGCGAACTGCTCCAGGGCCTGGGTTGGGGCGAGGCCAAGAACCGCCTGTTCCAATTGCTGGATGCCGAGCTGGGCGAAGCCCGCGAGCGTTATCACCAGTTGATCGCACGCCCGGCGGACCTGGAAGACATCCTGCGTGCCGGCGCCGTCAAGGCCCGTGCTGTGGCCACGCCGTTCCTCGCCGAGTTGCGCGAAGCCGTGGGCCTGCGCTCCTTTGCCAGCCAGGTGCAGGTTGCCGCCACGACCAAGAAAAAAGCCGCCAAGGCTGCACGCTTCATCAGCTTCCGCGAAGACGATGGCAGCTTCCGTTTCCGCCTGCTGTCTGCCGATGGCGAGCAGTTGCTGCTGTCGCGCCATTTCGCCGACGGCAAGGCTGCCGGTGCGGCGAGCAAACAGCTGCAGTCCGGGCAGGCGCTGGATCTGCGCAGCGAAGCCGGCAGTTTCAGCGTCTGGCTGGATGGCGCCTGTGTCGCTGACAGCCCCGAGTTCGCCGACGCTGCCGCGCGTGATGCGGCCATTGAGGCACTGCGCATTGCGTTGACCCCGGCGCAGGACTAATCGGAATCTTCCCGACCAAGGGCTGATTGCCATTCCCCAGGGCCGTCGCTAAAGTGACGGCCCGTTTTTGTTGCCTTGCTAACGAATTATGACGCCCCTAGAACGATATCAAGCAGATCTGAAACGCCCGGACTTCTTTCATGACGCGGCACAGGAAACCGCTGTGCGTCATCTGCAGCGTCTGTACGACGATCTGATTGCAGCCGAGCAAAACAAGCCGGGGCTGCTCGGCAAGCTGTTCGGCAAAAAGGATCAGGTGCCGGTCAAGGGCCTGTATTTCTGGGGGGGAGTGGGGCGCGGCAAGACCTACCTGGTGGATACCTTCTTCGAAGCCTTGCCGTTCAAGGAAAAGGTTCGGACGCACTTTCACCGCTTTATGAAGCGCGTCCACGAAGAGATGAAGACGCTGGGGGGCGAGAAGAATCCGCTGACCATCATCGCCAAGCGCTTCTCGCAAGAAGCGCGGGTGATCTGCTTCGACGAGTTCTTCGTCTCCGACATTACCGATGCGATGATTCTCGGCACCCTGATGGAGGAGCTGTTCAAGAATGGCGTGACCCTGGTCGCCACCTCGAACATCGTTCCGGACGGTCTGTACAAGGATGGTTTGCAGCGTGCGCGTTTCCTGCCGGCCATTGCTCTGATCAAGCAGAATACCGAGATCGTCAACGTCGACAGCGGTGTCGATTACCGTCTGCGGCATCTGGAACAGGCCGAGCTGTTTCATTACCCCCTGAATGAAGCGGCTCACGAAAGCCTGCGCAAGAGCTTCCGGGCGCTGACGCCTGAATGCACTCAGGCGGTGGAAAACGATGTGTTGATCATCGAGAACCGCGAAATTCGTGCGCTGCGTACCTGTGATGATGTGGCCTGGTTCGACTTCCGCGAGCTGTGCGACGGTCCCCGCAGCCAGAACGACTACATCGAACTGGGCAAGATCTTCCACGCGGTGCTGCTCAGCGGCGTGGAGCAGATGAGCGTCACCACCGACGACATTGCCCGGCGCTTTATCAATATGGTCGACGAGTTCTATGACCGTAACGTCAAGCTGATCATCTCTGCCGAGGTTGAACTCAAGGATCTCTACACCGGTGGGCGACTGACGTTCGAGTTCCAGCGGACCCTCAGCCGGTTGCTGGAGATGCAGTCCCACGAGTTCCTGTCGCGGGCGCACAAGCCGTAATCGTCATCCAATAAAAAAGGGCCTGCATTGCAGGCCCTTTTTTTTATGCCGCCTGTTGCTGGAATTGCTGGCGGTACTGGTTGGGCGAAAGTTCGGTGTGCTGGCGGAACAGCCGGGCAAAGAAGCTGGCGTCGTCGTAGCCGACTTCGTAGCTGATGGTCTTGATGCTCTTGCGCGTTCCCGAGAGCAGGCCTTTGGCGGTTTCGATACGCAGCCGTTGCAGGTAATGCAGGGGTTTGTCGCCGGTGGCGGTCTGGAAGCGGCGCATGAAGTTGCGAATGCTCATGCCGTGCTCGCGGGCCACGTCTTCGAAGCGGAACTTGTCGGCGAAGTGTTCTTCGAGCCAGTGCTGGATCTGCAGGATGATCACGTCCTGATGCAGTTTCTGGCCGCCAAAGCCGATGCGTCCCGGGGCGTAACTGCGTTGCACTTCATAGAGGATGTCCCGGGCTACGGCCTGGGCGACGTTGGCCCCGCAGAAGCGCTCGATCAGGTAGATGTACAGGTCGCAGGCCGAGGTGGTGCCGCCAGCGCAGTAGAGGTTGTCGGCGTCGGTCAGGTGCTTGTCCTGATTGAGTTGGACCTGGGGGAAGCGTTCGCTGAAGGCGCTGAAGAAGCGCCAGTAGGTGGTGGCCTCCTTGCCGTTGAGCAGTCCGGTTTCGGCCAGCCAGAACACGCCGGTGGCCTCGCCGCAGAGCACGGCGCCGCGAGCGTGCTGGGCACGCAGCCAGGGCAGTATCTGTGGATAACGCTGGCACAGGGTGTCGAAGTCGTCCCAGAACGCCGGGAGGATGATCACGTCAGTGTCTTCCAGCGGGCCGTCCACGGGCATGATCACATTGCTGAAGCTGCAAACCGGCTGGCCATCGGGGCTGACCAGGCGGGTTTCGAAGGCCGGGGTCAGGCCTTGGCCCAGTTGTTTGCCGTAGCGCAGGCTTGCCAGATGGAAGAAATCCTTGGCTTGCATGAGGGTGGAGGCGAAAACCCGGTCGATGGCCAGGATGCTGACGCGCCGCAAGGGCGTGGAGGTTTGGTTAGACATAATTCAATTGTTCTTATAGGGGAAAGTGGTCACCAGACGGCTGGATCGTCTTATTTTTTGTCGGATGTGTCCAGTGTCCTGTGCGCGGGGCTGGGCTTAGGCTCAGACGGCCAATCCCGATCAATAACGACCACAGGTGGCCGCATGATTCCCAGAACCTTGTTCAGTTCCGAGCATGAGCTCTTCCGCGACAGCGTACGCAGCTTTCTTGAGAAGGAGGCGGTGCCCTTTCATGGCGATTGGGAAAAACAGGGCTATATCGACCGTCAGCTGTGGAGCAAGGCGGGGGAGGCGGGGATGCTGTGTTCGCATATTCCCGAGCAGTATGGCGGCCTGGGAGCGGACTTTCTGTACAGCGCGGTGGTGATCGAGGAAATCGGCCGGCTGGGCTTGACCGGCATCGGTTTTTCCCTGCATTCGGATATCGTCGCCCCCTACATCCTGCATTACGGCAGTGAGGCCTTGAAGCAGAAGTACCTGCCCAGGCTGGTGTCGGGGGAAATGGTCACCGCCATTGCCATGACCGAGCCGGGTGCCGGTTCCGACCTGCAAGGGGTGAAGACCACGGCGGTGCTCGATGGCGACGAGTATGTGATCAATGGTTCCAAGACCTTTATCACCAACGGCTACCTGGCCGAGCTGGTGATTGTGGTGGCCAAGACCGATCCCAAGGCCGGGGCCAAGGGCACCAGCTTGTTTCTGGTGGAGGCCGATACGCCGGGGTTCTCCAAGGGCAAGCGTCTGGAAAAAGTCGGGATGAAGGCGCAGGACACGTCGGAATTGTTTTTCCAGGATGTGCGCGTGCCCAAGGAAAACCTGTTGGGGCAGGCTGGAATGGGGTTCGCCTATCTGATGCAGGAGTTGCCTCAGGAACGTCTGACAGTTGCCATTGGCGGTCTGGCCAGCGCGGAGGCCGCGTTGCAGTGGACCCTGGAATACACCCGTGAACGCACGGCGTTCGGCAAGGCGATTGCCGATTTTCAGAACACTCGTTTCAAGCTGGCGGAAATGGCCACGGAAATCCAGATTGGCCGGGTGTTTGTCGACCGCTGCCTGGAGTTGCATCTGCAAGGCAAACTCGATGTACCCACGGCGGCGATGGCCAAGTACTGGGGCACCGACCTGCAGTGCACGGTGCTGGATGAGTGCGTGCAGTTGCACGGTGGCTACGGCTTCATGTGGGAGTACCCGGTAGCCCGAGCCTGGGCCGATGCCCGGGTGCAGCGCATTTATGCCGGGACCAACGAGATCATGAAGGAAATCATCGCCCGTTCACTGTAGTGGTCGGCTTGCTGGCGAATGGGCGGCGCACATTCGCCGGCGAGCCGGCTCTTGAAGTGTTCAAGGGGCGGGGTTGGGGTGGTCCTTGTGAATCGCCTCGATTCCGGCCAGGACTTCTTGCGGCAATTTCAGTTCGGCACTGGCGATGTTGCTGTCCAACTGTTCCAGGGTTGTGGCGCCGATGATGTTGCTGGTCACGAACGGCTGCTGGTTGACGAAGGCCAGGGCCATTTGCGCTGGGTCCAGCCCGTGTTCTCGGGCCAGGGCGACGTAGCGGCTGCAGGCCGCTTCCGACTGCGGATTGAAGTAGCGGCTGAAGCGGCTGTAGAGGCTCAGTCGAGCCTTGGCTGGCCGCGCGCCGCCTTCGTATTTACCGGACAGGTAGCCAAAGGCTAATGGCGAGTAGGCCAGCAGGCCGCATTGCTCGCGAATGGCAATTTCCGCCAGGCCCACTTCAAAGCTGCGATTGAGCAGGTTGTAGGGGTTCTGGATCGAAACCGCGCGAGGCCAGCCACGGCTTTCGGCCAGGGCGAGGAACTTCATGGTGCCCCAGGGCGTTTCATTGGACAGGCCGATATGGCGGATCTTGCCGGCCTTGACCTGCTCGTCCAGGGCTTCGAGGGTTTCTTCCAGCGGGGTGAAGTCTTCGTCGGCCTGGTGCTTGTAGCCCAGTTGGCCGAAGAAGTTGGTGCTGCGCTCGGGCCAGTGCAATTGATAAAGGTCGATCCAGTCGGTCTGCAGGCGCTTGAGGCTGGCATCCACGGCTTGGACTATGTGTTTGCGGTTGTGCTTGAGCTGTTTGTCGCGGATGTAGTCGATGGTGTTGCCGGGGCCGGCGATCTTGCTGGCCAGGATCCAGTCGGCGCGGTCGCCGCGCTGTTTGAACCAGTTGCCTATGTAGCGCTCGGTGGTGGCGTAGGTGTCGGCCTTGGGCGGCACCGGGTACATCTCGGCGGTGTCGATGAAGTTGATTCCGGCGTGTTTGGCTCGCTCGATCTGAGCGAAGGCTTCAGCCTCGGTATTCTGTTCGCCCCAGGTCATGGTGCCCAGGCAAATTGCGCTCACGTTGAGGTCGGTTCGGCCCAGTTGGCGGTAGTCCATCGGGTGCTCCCTTGGCAAAACAATCATAAAAGCAGGTTGAAATTTTTTTCGCAATCTGCATAATTCGGCAGCTCTTTCTGCAGTGGAAGTGATGCGCCGCCTGCCGAAGAATCTTGCCGTATCTCAGACGCGCTGACCCGAGCCCCCGATAGCGTCTGTGTCCGGCTGCCTTTGACCTTGTCAAAGTACGCACTATTCAGTAAGATCCGCCGTCTATTTTGCTGGGCGGCCCCTGAGGCTATAAAGAATGAAAACTTTTACTGCTAAACCGGAAACAGTAAAGCGCGACTGGTTCGTCGTCGACGCTGCTGGTCAGACCCTGGGTCGTCTGGCCACCGAAATCGCGAGCCGTCTGCGTGGCAAGCACAAGCCTGAGTACACTCCTCACGTTGACACCGGCGACTACATCGTCGTTATCAATGCCGAGCAGGTACGTGTTACTGGCGCTAAAACCACTGACAAAATGTACTACTCCCACTCCGGTTTCCCGGGCGGCATCAAGTCGATCAACTTTGAAAAGCTGATCGCCAAGGCCCCTGAGCGCGTGATCGAGACCGCGGTAAAAGGCATGCTGCCTAAGAACCCGCTGGGTCGCGACATGTACCGTAAGCTGAAAGTCTATGCGGGCGCTGCTCACCCTCATACTGCTCAGCAGCCCCAAGAACTGAAGATTTAACGGAATAGTTCATTATGTCGGCGACTCAAAATTACGGCACTGGCCGTCGCAAGACTGCAACCGCACGCGTTTTCCTGCGTCCGGGCACTGGCAACATCTCGATCAACAACCGCTCCCTGGATAACTTCTTCGGTCGCGAAACTGCCCGCATGGTAGTTCGTCAGCCGCTGGAGCTGACCGAGACTGTTGAGAAGTTCGATATCTACGTTACCGTTATCGGCGGCGGTGTAAGTGGTCAAGCTGGCGCGATCCGCCACGGTATCACTCGCGCTCTGATGGATTACGACGAAACTCTGCGCAGCGCTCTGCGTAAAGCCGGTTTCGTAACCCGTGACGCACGTGAAGTTGAACGTAAGAAAGTGGGTCTGCGTAAAGCGCGTAAGCGTCCGCAATACTCCAAGCGTTAATTCGCTACTGCGTTCAAAAACGCCCAGTCTCCTTGCGGAGCTGGGCGTTTTTTATTGTCTGAAATTTGCGCTGTGACAACTTGCCACATCCACGGAGGCCCTATACTACAAGGCTTCGGGCTGGCTTGGCTCGGTAATTACCTTGTCAGAATAGGGGCTTTTCATTACCATTCGGCAAAATTTTTATAAGTTCAGATTTTTACTTAGTAGATGCCTGATTTAACAGGCCACAAAGCTGATGGGAGAGGACTGAATGAGCAATGACGGCGTGAATGCAGGCCGGCGTCGCTTCTTAGTAGCAGCCACATCCGTGGTGGGTGCTGCAGGAGCGGTGGGGGCTGCGGTCCCGTTCGTGGGGTCATGGTTTCCCAGTGCCAAGGCGAAAGCCGCAGGTGCACCGGTGAAAGTGAATATCAGCAAGATCGATCCAGGTCAGCAGATGATTGCTGAGTGGCGTGGTCAGCCGGTGTTCATCGTCCGCCGTACAGAGGAAATCCTGGGGAATCTTAAAAAGATCGAGGGCCAGCTGTCTGACCCTGACTCCAAGAACTCGGTACAACCAACCTACGTCGATCCGGAAGTGCGTTCGATCAAGCCAGAGATTCTGCTGCTGATCGGGATCTGCACCCACCTGGGTTGTTCTCCGACCTTCCGTCCTGAAGTGGCGCCCGCCGATCTGGGCAAGGACTGGGTAGGTGGCTATTTCTGCCCTTGCCACGGCTCCCACTACGATCTGGCTGGTCGCGTCTACAAGGCGCAGCCTGCGCCCCTGAACCTGCCAGTACCCCCGCATTCCTATGAGTCGGATGACATCATCGTCATTGGCGTCGACACGGAGAAAGCGTGATGAGCAAGTTCATGGATTGGGTTGATGCGCGCTTCCCCGCGACCAAGATGTGGGAAGACCATCTCAGCAAGTATTACGCTCCGAAGAACTTCAACTTCTTCTATTTCTTTGGCTCCCTGGCGCTGCTGGTTCTGGTCAACCAGATCGTTACCGGTGTCTGGCTGACCATGAGCTACACCCCTTCGGCAGAAGAGGCTTTCGCTTCTGTTGAATACATCATGCGCGACGTAGAGTACGGCGCGATCTTGCGTCTGCTTCACTCCACCGGCGCTTCGGCGTTCTTCATCGTGGTCTATCTGCACATGTTCCGTGGCTTGCTCTACGGTTCCTACCAGAAGCCTCGTGAGCTGGTGTGGCTGTTCGGCATGCTGATCTACCTGGCGCTGATGGCTGAAGCCTTCATGGGCTACCTGTTGCCTTGGGGGCAGATGTCCTACTGGGGTGCCCAGGTGATCATCTCGCTGTTCGGTGCGATCCCCGTGATTGGTGACGACCTGACCCAGTGGATCCGTGGTGACTACCTGATTTCCGGGATTACCCTGAACCGCTTCTTCGCCCTCCACGTAGTGGCTCTGCCGATCGTGATTCTTGGTCTGGTGGTGCTGCACATCCTGGCGTTGCACGAAGTGGGTTCGAACAACCCGGATGGCGTCGATATCAAGAAGAACAAGGACGAGAACGGCATCCCGCTGGATGGCATTCCTTTCCACCCTTACTACACCGTGAAAGACATTGTCGGCGTAGTGGTGTTCCTGTTCATCTTCTGCTCGATCGTGTTCTTCTTCCCGGAAATGGGCGGTTACTTCCTTGAGAAGCCGAACTTCGAGCAAGCCAACCCGTTCAAGACCCCCGAGCACATTGCCCCAGTTTGGTACTTCACGCCGTTCTACGCGATCCTGCGTGCGGTGCCGGACAAGCTCTTGGGTGTTATCGCCATGGGCGCTGCAATTGCGGTCCTGTTCGTACTGCCTTGGCTCGACCGTAGCCCGGTCAAGTCCATGCGTTACAAGGGCTGGCTGAGCAAGATCTGGCTGCTGGTGTTCTGCATCTCGTTCGTGATCCTGGGTGTGCTGGGTGTCTTGGCACCAACTCCGGGCCGTACGCTGCTGTCGCAGGTATGTACCTTCCTGTACTTCGCCTACTTCATTCTGATGCCGTTCTACACCAGGCTCGAGAAGACCAAACCGGTTCCGGAAAGGGTGACTGGCTGATGAAAAAGCTATTTGCTGTACTGATTCTTGCTGCTATGCCTGTGTTGTCTTTCGCGAATACCGCGGGTCCTGAATTGGAGAAGGTTGATATCGACCTGTCCGACAAGGTTGCCCTGCAAGACGGCGCGCGTACTTTCGCCAACTACTGCATGGGCTGCCACAGCGCCAAGTTCCAGCGTTATGAGCGAGTGGCCGATGACTTGGGTATTCCTCATGACCTGATGTTGAGCAAGCTGGTCTTCACCGGTGCCAAGATCGGTGACCACATGAACATCGGCATGCAGCCTGCGGATGCCAAGACCTGGTTTGGCGCTGCGCCGCCAGATCTGACCCTGGTGGCTCGTGTTCGTGGCACTGACTGGCTTTATGGCTACCTCAAGTCCTTCTATGAAGATCCTGCACGCCCCTGGGGTGTGAACAACAAGGTCTTCCCGAACGTTGGTATGCCTAACGTCCTGGTCGGCCTGCAAGGGCGTCAGGTTGTCGGTTGCAAGCAGGTGCAGATCGTTGAGGATGGTAAGAAACAATACGATCCGCTGACTGGTACGCCCCTGACTCACGAGGCGTGCGATCAACTGACAATCAAAGAGGGTACCGGAACCCTCAATGAGGCTCAGTTCGACGAGAAGGTCAAGAATCTGGTGACTTTCCTTGCCTACTCGTCCAACCCGGTCAAACTGCAACACCAGCGCATCGGCACTTATGTGCTCTTGTATCTGGCCTTCTTCTTCGTGTTCGCCTATCTGCTCAAGCGCGAATACTGGAAGGATGTGCATTAATAACGTTTTAAGCATCAGTTGTTGAGCGTGCGCGCCCAAGGGCGTCTCTGAACAGTAACAACCCTGTATCATTCGGGGGTTACCAGAGGCGCCCTGAGGGCGCGCTCGTTTTTTCTGCTTCCGATAATTTCAACAAGCGAGGAGGATCGCCATGGGCGTGACCAATCGGTTGGCCTGTTACTCCGACCCCGCCGACCACTATTCCCACCGGGTGCGCATTGTGCTCGCGGAGAAGGGTGTCAGCGCCGAGATCATCAGTGTGGAGGCGGGACGTCAGCCGCCGAAGCTGATCGAAGTGAATCCTTACGGGAGCTTGCCAACGCTGGTTGATCGTGACCTGGCGTTGTGGGAATCGACAGTGGTAATGGAGTACCTGGATGAGCGTTATCCTCATCCGCCGCTGTTGCCGGTTTACCCTGTGGCGCGTGCCAACAGCCGTTTGCTGATGCACCGAATCCAGCGTGACTGGTGTGGGCAAGTGGACCTGATTCTGGATTCGCGGACCAAGGAGGCGGCGCGGGTGCAGGCGCGTAAGGAATTGCGGGAAAGCCTGACCGGAGTGTCTCCGCTGTTCGCTGACAAGCCATTTTTCCTCAGTGAGGAACAAAGTCTGGTGGACTGCTGCCTACTGCCCATACTCTGGAGATTGCCAATCCTGGGTATCGAATTGCCGCGGCAGGCCAAGCCGCTGCTTGATTATATGGACCGCCAATTTGCACGCGAGGCTTTCCAGGCGAGTCTGTCTGGTGTCGAACGTGATATGCGCTGAGGCTTAAGGAGCCGCTATGAACTCCAGTCGACCTTATTTGGTCCGCGCGCTCTATGAGTGGATTGTGGACAACGATTGCACCCCCCATCTGCTGGTCAATTCCGACTATCCGGCCGTGCAGGTGCCTCAGGGTTTTGCCAGTGATGGGCAAATTGTCCTGAATATTTCTCCCAGTGCCGTACGTCATCTGCATATGGATAACGACGCCGTGACCTTTGAAGGGCGCTTCGGCGGTGTGCCCCATAGCTTGCACGTGCCGGTATCGGCGATCCTCGGAATCTATGCGCGTGAGAATGGTCAAGGCATGGTTTTTGATCTGGAATCGCCTCTGGATGAAGAGGATGACCTCGAGCCGGATGACGATTTGCCGCCACCGGACAGTGAGCCGCCGCGCCCCAGCGGTCGGCCCAGCTTGAAAGTGGTCAAGTAATAAAAAAGGCGATCCGGATGGATCGCCTTTTTTGTGCCTGACGCAGTGCTGTGTCAGTCGATGTATTCGAACAGCTTGACGATTTTTTGCACGCCGGAGACGCCCTGCACCAGACTGGTGGCTTGTGCGGCTTCCTGTTGGGTCAGCAGGCCCAGCAGGTAGACGATGCCATTCTCGGTGACAACCTTGATCCGCGATCCGGGAATGCTGGCGTCAGTCAGCATCTGAGTCTTGATCTTGGTGGTCAGCCAGCCATCGTTCTGCCGTGCCAGAAAGCCGGAGGGCGGCAGTACTTGCAGTTCGTTATGTACCTTCTTGACTCGCTGCACTTCGCTGGCAGCCTGTTCGGCTGCTGCCTTGAGGTCGGGGCGCGGTGTCTGGCCTGCCAGCAGGACAATGCCGTTGAAGCTGGTGACGACGATGTGCGAGTTGTTTTCCAGGTCCGGGTTGGCCTTGGCAACGTTGACGGCGACTTTGGTTTCAATCAGTGAGTCGTCGATCTTGCTGCCAAAGGTGCGAGTGCCACGATCATCATCAATGGGTTTGTCGCGGGTGGCGGTAATCACCGAGCTGCAACCAGTGATGCCGAGGCACAAGGTCAAGGCCAGGAGGCCAAGGCGATTAGGGGTCATTCTTCACTCCCGAACAATTGGCTGTCGATCAAGTCGCAAAGGCAATGGATCGCCAGCAGGTGGACTTCTTGAATACGTGCGGTGACGTTGGCCGGTACACGAATTTCAACATCTTCAGGCAAAAGCAGGGAAGCCATGCCTCCACCATCGCGACCGGTCAATGCTACGACAATCATTTCTCGATCATGTGCGGCCTGGATGGCTTGAATAATGTTGGCCGAGTTGCCGCTGGTGGAAATCGCCAGCAATACGTCCCCGGGTTGTCCTAGGGCGCGGATCTGCTTGGAAAAGACTTCGTTATAGCTGTAGTCGTTGGCGATCGAAGTGATGGTCGAGCTATCGGTGGTCAGGGCGATGGCTGGCAGGCTGGGGCGTTCACGTTCGAAGCGGTTCAGCAGTTCGGAGGAAAAGTGCTGGGCGTCGCCCGCGGAACCGCCGTTGCCACAGGAGAGCATTTTGCCCTCATTGAGCAGGGCGTTGACCATGACTTGGCTGGCTTGCTCGATGTGCGGTGCAAGTACGTCCATCGCCTGTTGCTTGGTGTCGATACTGGCCTGAAAAAGCTGGCGAATTCGGGATTGCATGTCCATCTGTGTGACCTTAAGTAGCGCGGCTTGGTGGCACGTGAATGTGCAGCCCGCAAAGCAAAGAGCAAAAAAGTTGAGTGAAAATGGGTGCTGCCTGATGGCTTCTTTCAGCTGTCAAAGGCATTGCGCAGCCAGTTCAGGCGGGCTTCTGCACCTGGGGCGCCGTCAATGGCGACCACATCGAAACGGCAGGGGTGGTTGGACCAGCGTGATTCTTTTTGCAGAAAAATCTGCGCGGCAAGAATGAGTTTCTGACGCTTGCGCCCATCAATACTGCCCAGAGCGCCACCCCATTGCGTGTGTTGTCTGTAGCGGACTTCGACGAATACTACTGTATCGCCGTCGAGCATGACCAGATCAAGCTCGCCGCGTTTGCACAGCCAGTTCTGCGCCAGCAGGCGCAGCCCTTGCTGTTGGAGATGCCTGAGCGCTTGGCTTTCGGCATCTCTTCCGCTTTGCTGGCGTGATCCTTGGAGCATCAGCGCGGCGTATCGGGCAGGCGGGTGACCTGGCCGTTGACGAACTTGGCCCATGGCAACTGGCGCTCGATGCGCTGGCCTGTGGCCATGCCCAGGCTGCCGGACTCACCTTCGATCCGGCTGTCAGGCAGGGCCTTGAGCTGGCCCAGGCGTGGTGCAAGACGATAGGCATCGACGCCCATGGCGTACAGGCGACCTAGGCTGCCTCCGGCTTGTGGCCATTGTGCCGTGACCTGGCGCCGCAGAAGGCCGTTGGCGTCCAGCAGCCAGGGCGTCTCGCAGAACATTACCCCGTTCATGTCGTTGTATTGGTTCTGATCACCGCTGGCGCTGAATACGTTGGAGGTGGCGTACACCGGAACATCGCCGGCGTACTGGAAGTTCAGGGTCGGCTTGATCTGTTGTGCCTGCTGTGGCGTTGCAGCAAGGAAAATGAACTCGATGTCCTGGCGGCGTGCTGGTTGCGCGGCGACTTGAGTGCCTACGGTGCTTTGCAGGCTCTTGGCGCGACCCTCGCTTTGGCGCAGTTGGAACAAGTCGGCAATCTGCTGTGCCAGGGCGACGGGCTGATCGATGCGTTCGATGCCAATCATGCTGCCACCGTTGGCTTCCCAATCCTGGCGGAAGGCCTTGAGTACGCGATCGCCCCACTCACCCTTGGGCACCAGCGCGGCGGCGCGGTGCAGGCCGTCGGCGCGGGCGCGACGAGAAACTTCACGGGCTTCGTCTTCGGCTGCCAGGCCAAACTGGAACAACTGCGCGGGGCCCTGTTCACCGCCCTCGCTGTAATTCAGTGCCAGGGTGGTAATCGGCAGTTGCGGGCGCGCGGCCAGCTGTTTGACCAGGGGTTTTTCCAGTGGGCCGACTACCAGCTGCACGCCGGCGGCTTGGGCCTTGCGATAGAAATCATCCAGAGAGCTCAGGCGCGAGCTGTCGTAGAACTCGATGCTGGGTGGTTTCTGTCCGGCTTGCTGGGCTTGATAGTGAGCCGCCATGAAGCCTTCGCGCAGGGCTTTGGCTACGGAGGCCAGCGGGCCGTCCTGTGGCAGCAGCAGGGCGATTTTCGACACGGGTTGGCTGGCCAGCTCTTTGAGTTTGATCAGCGGTTGCGGCAATTGGAGGGCGGCAGGGTGTTTTGGATTCTGCGCGCGCCACTGATCAATGGCGGCCTGTTGTTGCTCCAGGGTTCCGGCGCTCTTGACTGCCAGGGCCAGGCTCAGCCATCCGGCCAGATCGTCATTGCCCACAGGCTGCAGTTGGTCGGTCGGTAGGGCGGCGATCAGCGCCCAAATGGCCTCGTGGTTCTTTGCTGCGGCGTCGTCCTTGAGCAAGGGGGCAATAAAGATGCGTTCCTTGGCGGCCGCCAATGTCTGGCCGTCGGCCTCAAGGGCGCGAGCATGAACAGTGCCGGTACGAATCTGCTGGGGGGCGGGCAGCTCGCTCAGGTGCTGCAGGCTTGGATGGCTTAGGGCGGTCAAAGCCGATTTTGGCTGGTTGCGTACCATGGCCAGCTCTGCGGACAGTGTGCTGGCGAAGATTTGCTGGGCAGGTTTGAGCTGATCCAGCGGTACTTGCTGCAGAATCTGTCCGGCGCGTCCGGCGTTGCCTTGGCGATACGCCATATCCGCCGCGCTCAGACGCAGCAGGGCGGCTTTGTCCGGGCTTTTGCTGGTGGCGGCCTGTTCGAGCAATTGCTCGATGCTGGCATCCGGTGTCCGTGGAAGTTCGCCAAGGCTGGAGGAGGGCGAGCTGGCGCAAGCCACCAAAAGGGTAGCCAGGCAGAGGGCGAGAAACAGCCGCAGGCAAGCGATCATGTAAGTGTTCCTGATACTCGATCAAATGAGCGTGGAATTGTACCCAAGCGCTGGCTGGGGCGCGATGTTACTGGTGATAAACCGTCCAATTTGCTGGTGCAAATGTTGCTGAGCGGCACAAAAGCCTGCAAAGGATCGGAGTATTGAGCGATTGTCGGGCCTATTGAGAGGGCTTCAACGCGCTACAATGGCGCTTTTGCCGATCAAGAGGTGTGCGCTTTGACTGTTCCGGGTCCTTTGAATTCCGCTGCTGGCTCGCTTTATGTGGTGGCGACGCCCATCGGTAACCTGGACGATATCAGCGCCCGGGCTCTGAAGTTGTTGCGTGAGGTGTCGCTCATTGCAGCCGAGGATACCCGGCACTCTCAGCGCCTGATGCAGCACTTCGGCATTGCTACGCCCCTGGCGGCTTGTCATGAGCACAATGAGCGTGACGAGGGCAGTCGTTTCATCACCCGTTTACTCGCCGGAGATGATGTTGCGTTGATCTCCGATGCGGGCACGCCGCTGATTTCCGATCCGGGTTATCACTTGGTGCGTCAGGCGCGAGCAGCAGGTATCAATGTGGTTCCTGTGCCGGGAGCCTGTGCTTTGGTCGCTGCATTGTCGGCGGCCGGCCTGCCATCGGACCGGTTCATCTTCGAAGGTTTTCTACCGGCCAAGGCGGTTGGGCGTCGTGGGCGCCTGGAGTCGGTCAAGGAAGAGCCGCGTACGTTGATTTTCTATGAGGCTCCGCATCGGATTCTTGAGTGTCTGCAGGATATGGAGGCGATATTTGGTGGCGATCGGCCTGCGTTGCTGGCTCGGGAGCTGACCAAGACTTTCGAGACTCTCAAGGGCTTGCCGCTTTCTGAGTTGCGCCAGTTCGTTGAGTCCGACAGCAATCAGCAGCGTGGCGAGTGCGTCGTGCTGGTTGCGGGATGGACGGCGCCGGAAGGTGATGAGGCGATCAGCAGTGAGTCGATGCGCGTGCTTGATCTGTTACTCAAGGAAATTCCTCTCAAGAGGGCGGCGGCGCTGGCGGCCGAGATCACTGGTGAGCGCAAGAACGTGTTGTATCAGGTCGCCTTGAATAAGCAGAAAGAGCAATAAATGGCACGCCTGGGTGGCCAATGGCTTTTAGCGCTTGTTCTCGGGCCGCTCTGCCGTTAACCTGCGCGGCGGAGAGTCGATTGGACAGTCGCTGCCCTCTATGAAAATTAGAGGGGGGAGGAAAGTCCGGGCTCCATAGGGCGGAGTGCCAGGTAATGCCTGGGGGGCGTGAGCCTACGGAAAGTGCCACAGAAAATAACCGCCTAAGCACTTCGGTGCCGGTAAGGGTGAAAAGGTGCGGTAAGAGCGCACCGCACGTCTGGTAACAGTTCGTGGCTAGGTAAACCCCACTCGGAGCAAGACCAAATAGGGTTCCAAGGCGTGGCCCGCGCTGGAACCGGGTAGGTTGCTAAAGATGTCCAGTGATGGCCATCGTAGAGGAATGACTGTCCTCGACAGAACCCGGCTTACAGATCGACTCTCCACCTTTTCCCTCCCTGCTTGAATCAATAGCAGAAGCGTTTTTGTAATACCGAAAAAATCTTACTCTTAATAAATCACTTTAACTTCGTTGTGCAGCTTATTGAGCTGTTTGAAGTTGATGCTCTGGAATGCCCCTCGAATTCTCGTTACCTCTCCTCTTAGTGTCCTAAATCTCCGTTCTATAAGGCTTTTCCGTCGCCGCGCGCCTTGACGGTGGTGTGGGCGCATTCCTATAGTGTGCGCAAGTGGCGGAAAGTGGCATGAAGTGGGTTTTATGAGCGCAAAACGCTAAAATTTGGAGAAACGCTGACGTGTTTCGCGGAGCCAACGCTATCAGTCTCGATGCAAAAGGCCGTCTCGCCATGCCGAGCCGGTATCGTGACGAGCTCGTTTCGCGAAGTTCTGGGCAGTTAATCGTCACTATCGATGCTGTTGATCCTTGTTTGTGTGTTTACCCTCTCGACGAGTGGGAGCTGATAGAAACCAAACTGCGCGCACTGCCTTCGCTACGCGAAGAGAACCGTCGTTTGCAGCGTTTGCTGATTGGTAATGCCGTCGATCTTGAGCTCGATGGCAGTGGTCGTTTTCTGGTACCGCCGCGCCTGCGTGAATATGCCAAGTTGGATAAACGCGCAATGTTGGTGGGCCAACTGAACAAGTTCCAACTGTGGGACGAGGATGCCTGGAATGCTGTTTCCGCAGCGGACCTGGCGGCTATTCAACAACCGGGCGCCATGCCTGATGAACTGCGTGATTTGATCCTGTGACTATTGATAGCGGCTTTAACCACATCACCGTGCTGCTTGACGAAGCCGTCGAGGCTCTCGCCGTGCGGCCTGATGGCTGCTATCTGGATGGCACCTTTGGTCGTGGCGGGCATAGCCGGCTGATTCTCAGCAAGCTCGGCGCTCAGGGCCGGCTCCTCGGATTCGACAAAGACCCCCAAGCGATTGCCACCGGGCAAGCGCTAGCGGCCGAAGACGGCCGCTTTGTCGTTGTGCAGCGCAGTTTTGCCGAGCTGGGTTCGGAAGTCGCCGAGCGCGGACTGGCCGGAAAAGTCAGTGGCGTACTGCTCGATTTGGGCGTGTCGTCACCTCAACTGGACGATCCTGAGCGTGGCTTCAGTTTTCTCAATGACGGCCCCCTTGACATGCGTATGGACCCGACTCGCGGCATCAGCGCCGCTGAGTTCATCGCCACCGCGCCAGTGGAGGAAATTGCCCGCGTATTCAAGGAGTACGGCGAAGAGCGCTTCTCCGGTCGTATGGCGCGGGCAGTGGTCGAGCGTCGTGAGATCCAGCCTTTCGAACGCACTGCCGACCTGGCTGAAGTGCTCAAGGTCGCCAACCCGGCCTGGGAAAAGGGCAAGAATCCGGCGACCCGCGCTTTCCAGGGCTTGCGCATTCATGTGAACAACGAGCTGGGCGATCTGGAGGCGGGCCTGGAAGCCGCGCTGGACGCCCTGGAAGTCGGTGGCCGTCTGGTGGTCATCAGTTTCCATTCCCTGGAAGATCGCATCGTCAAATTGTTCATGCGTCGTCTGGTAAAAGGCGAGTCTGACAATCTGCCGCGTAACCTGCCGGTACGTTTCGAAGCCTTCGTGCCGAAAATCAAGGTCCATGGCAAAGCGCAGTTCGCCTCCGAGGCCGAACTCAAGGCCAACCCGCGTGCTCGTAGTGCCGTCATGCGTGTTGCGGAGAAGCTTCGGTGAGCAAGCTCTTCGCCAAGCCGCTTCCAGGCGGAAGCTTTTTCATGCTGCTGCTATTCGTAGGGGTGCTGGTGTCCGCGATCGCGGTTTCCTATAGCGCCCACTGGAACCGTTTGCTGCTCAATACGCTGTACGGCGAGCTGAGCGTGCGCGACAAGGCCCAGGCTGAATGGGGCCGGCTGATCCTTGAGCAAAGCACCTGGACCGCGCATAGCCGGATTGAAGTACTGGCCACCGAACAGTTGAAGATGCACATCCCGGGTGCGGCCGAAGTTCGAATGGTGGCGCCATGAAGCTTGAAGGCGCGCTCTATCCCTGGCGTTTTCGCGTGGTGCTGGGCTTGCTGGCGGTCATGGTGTCGGCGATTGGCTGGCGCATCATCGATCTGCAGGTGGTCGATCGTGACTTCCTTAAAGGGCAGGGCGACGCCCGCAGCGTTCGTCATATCCCTATTCCTGCGCACCGTGGCCTGATCACCGATCGCAATGGCGAGCCTCTGGCGGTGAGTACGCCAGTGACTACCCTGTGGGCCAACGCCAAGGAAATGCAGGTGGCCAAGGATCGTTGGCCAGCATTGGCCATGGCCCTCGGTCAGGACCCCAAGGCGCTGGCCGAGCGTCTCGAAGCCCAGGCCAATAAAGAATTCATCTACCTGGTCCGGGGGCTCACTCCGGAGCAGGGACAGGCTGTGCTCGACCTCAAGGTGCCGGGTGTCTATGGCATCGAGGAGTTCCGCCGTTTCTATCCCGCCGGCGAAGTGACTGCGCACATGGTGGGCTTCACCGACATTGACGATCGTGGTCGCGAAGGCGTCGAGCTGGCCTATGACGAATGGCTCGCAGGTGTTCCTGGCAAGCGCCAGGTGATCAAGGACCGGCGCGGCAGATTGATCAAGGACGTCCAGGTCACCAAGAACGCCAAGGCCGGCAAGCCCTTGGCGTTGTCGATTGACCTGCGCCTGCAGTATCTGGCCAACCGTGAGTTGCGCAATGCCATCGTCGAGAACGGTGCCAAGGCCGGCAGCCTGGTGATCATGGACGTGAAGACGGGCGAGATCCTCGCCATGGTCAACCAGCCGACCTATAACCCGAACAACCGTCGCAACCTGCAGCCGGCAATGATGCGCAATCGCGCGATGATCGACGTGTTCGAGCCCGGCTCGACCATGAAGGCGATCTCCATGAGCGCGGCGCTGGAAACCGGGCGCTGGAAGCCCAGCGATACCGTCGAGGTTTATCCGGGCACCCTGCAGTTGGGCAAGTACACCATTCGTGACGTATCCAAGACCGAAGGGCCGGTACTCGACCTGACCGGGATTCTGATCAATTCCAGTAACGTGGGCATGAGCAAGATCGCCTTCGACATTGGCGGCGAGACTATTTTCCGCCTGGCGCAGAAAATCGGTCTGGGTCAGGACACTGGGCTGGGCTTTCCTGGTGAGCGGGTCGGCAACCTGCCCAACTACCGGGAATGGCGCAAGGCCGAGACCGCGACTCTGTCCTATGGCTACGGTATTTCCGTGACGGCGATCCAGTTGGTCCATGCGTTCTCCGCATTGGCCAACAATGGGCGTATTGCTCCCCTGACCCTGATCAAATCCGACAAAGCGCCGCAAACCACCCAGGTGATTCCGGAAAACGTCGCCAAAACCATGCAGGGCATGCTGCAGCAGGTGATCGAGGCGCCGCGTGGTGTGTTCCGTGCCCAGGTCCCGGCTTATCACGTGGCCGGCAAGAGTGGTACTGCGCGCAAGACTTCGGTGGGCACCAAGGGCTACGCCGAGAACTCCTATCGCTCGCTGTTTGCCGGCTTTGGCCCGATGAGCGATCCGCGCTACGCCATCGTGGTGGTGATCGACGAACCGAGCAAGGCCGGCTACTTCGGTGGTCTGGTATCGGCACCGGTGTTCAGCAAAGTGATGTCCGGCACCCTGCGTTTGATGAACATCACTCCGGATAACCTGCCGACCACACAACAGGCCAACGCGGCTCCTGTCACCCCAGTACGAGCCAATGGAGGGCGCGGCTAATGCCTCTTAGCCTGAACAAGATTTTTGCCCACGCTGGTCGCGATCTGCTGATCCGTGAGCTGACCCTGGACAGCCGCAACGTGCGCGCTGGTGATCTGTTTCTGGCCGTGCCCGGCGCCAAGTTCGATGGCCGGGCGCACATTGCCGATGCCTTGCAGCGCGGTGCTGCGGCTGTGGCCTATGAGGCAGAAGGGGCAACCGTTTTGCCGCTGACCGATGTGCCGCTGATTCCGGTCAAGGGCCTGGCAGCGCAGCTGTCGGACATTGCCGGACGTTTTTACGGTGATCCGAGCCGCCAGTTGAACCTGGTGGGCGTGACCGGTACCAACGGCAAGACCAGCGTCACCCAGTTGGTGGCTCAGGCGCTGGACCTGCTGGGCCAGCGTTGCGGCCTGGTGGGCACCTTGGGCACAGGATTCTACGGCGCGCTGGAAAGCGGTTTGCACACCACGCCGAACCCTATCGCCGTGCAGGCAACCCTGGCTGACCTGAAGAATGCCGGTGCCAAAGCCGTGGCGATGGAAGTCTCGTCCCATGGCCTGGATCAAGGACGTGTGGCAGCCCTGGCGTTCGATGTAGCAGTGCTGACCAATCTGTCCCGAGATCATCTGGACTATCACGGAACCATGCAGGCCTATGGCGCAGCCAAGGCCAAGCTGTTCAATTGGACCGACCTGCGTTGCCGGGTGATCAATCTCGACGACGAGTTCGGCCGGCAACTGGCTGCCGACAAGCACGAATCGCGGTTGATTACCTATAGCCTTGAGGATGCCTCTGCTTATCTGTACTGCCGTGAAGCGAACTTTGACGATGACGGCGTGCGCGCAACACTGGTGACTCCACAGGGTGAACACCACCTGCGCAGCTCGCTGCTCGGGCGCTTCAACCTGAGCAATGTGCTGGCCGCGGTCGGCGCTTTGCTGGGCCTGGAGTATGCCCTGGATGAAATCCTCGCCGTGTTGCCCAAGCTGGAAGGCCCCGTCGGACGCATGCAGCGCCTGGGCGGAGGCAACCAACCGTTGGTGGTGGTGGATTACGCCCATACCCCGGATGCCCTGGAAAAAGTACTGCTGGCCCTGCGTCCTCACGCCAAGGGTCGCCTGCTGTGCCTGTTCGGCTGTGGGGGCGACCGCGACCGCGGCAAGCGTCCGTTGATGGCCGAAGTGGTCGAGCGCCTGGCCGACGGCGTGTTGGTCACTGATGACAATCCGCGCAGCGAAGACCCGGCACAGATCTTCGATGACATCCGTGTCGGCTTTAGCGCTGTGGACAAGGTCGACTTTGTCCCCGGTCGCGGCCTGGCCATCGCCCGTCTGATCGCTGACGCTGCCGCAGACGATGTGGTGCTGCTAGCGGGCAAGGGGCATGAGGATTATCAGGAGATCAATGGCCAGCGCCATGATTTCTCCGATCTTGCCGAAGCCGACAAGGCTCTGACCGCATGGGAGGTGGCACATGCTTAAACCCCTGCAGCTCAGTGAAGTCATGGCCCCGCTGGACGCCCGCTTGATCGCGGGCGACGCGCGTTTTAATGGCGTCAGTATTGATAGCCGGGCCATTCAGGCCGGGCAACTGTTCGTGGCCTTGACCGGCCCGCGTTTCGACGGCCACGACTACTTGAATGAAGTTGCCGCCAAGGGCGCGGTAGCCGCGTTGGTCGAGCGTGAAGTTCCCGACAGCACCCTGCCGCAGTTGCTGGTCAAGGACACGCGCCTGGCGCTGGGACAACTGGGTGCTCTGAATCGTGGTGCCTTTACCCGGCCGGTGGCCGCGGTGACCGGTTCCAGCGGCAAGACGACGGTCAAGGAAATGCTGGCCAGCATCCTGCGCACTCGTGGTCCGGTGTTGGCCACCCGAGGCAATCTCAATAATGACCTGGGTGCCCCCCTTACCCTGCTGGAACTGGCTCCCGAGCACAGCGCCGCGGTGATCGAGCTTGGCGCGTCACGTATTGGTGAAATCGCCTACACCGTGGCGATGACTCGTCCCCATGTGGCGATTATCAACAATGCCGGTACTGCTCACGTCGGTGAGTTCGGTGGTCCGGAGAAGATTGTCGAGGCCAAGGGCGAAATTCTCGAGGGACTTGATAGCACCGGGATCGCTGTCCTCAACCTGGATGACAAGGCATTTTCGATCTGGAAGGCTCGCGCTGCCGGGCGACAAGTTCTGAGCTTTGCCCTGAACAATAGCGCTGCGGATTTCCATGCCTCTGATATAGGACGCGATGCCCGAGGCTGCCCGTCCTTCAAATTGCATAGCCCCAAGGGCGTGGAGACGGTGCAATTGAACCTGTTGGGCACCCATAACGTGGCCAACGCCCTGGCCGCCGCTGCGGCCGCCCATGCCATGGGTGTGTCGTTGTTCGGCATTGCCACTGGCTTGAATGCAGTGCAACCGGTCAAGGGCCGTACCGTCGCCCAGCTGGCCAAGAATGGCATGCGGGTGATCGATGACACTTACAACGCGAACCCCACCTCAATGTGTGCCGCCGTTGATATACTCGCCGGCTTTTCCGGCCGCACCGTCCTGGTGCTCGGAGACATCGGCGAGTTGGGCGAGTGGGCGGAGCAGGGGCACCGCGAAGTAGGTGCATATGCCGCTGGCAAGGTTTCGGCCCTCTACGCCGTAGGCCCGATGATGGCGCATGCCGTCGCCGCCTTTGGCGAGCATGCGCGTCACTTCGCCAGCCAGGCTGACCTGATTGCCGCCCTGAACGTCGAGCAAGACCCCAATACCACCATTTTGATCAAGGGATCGCGCAGCGCGGTGATGGAAAACATCGTCGCGGCTTTGTGCGGTTCCAGTACGGAGAAACATTGATGCTGCTGCTGCTAGCGGAGTACCTGCAACAGTTCTACAAAGGCTTCGCGGTCTTTCAGTACCTGACCCTGCGCGGGATTCTCGGGGTACTGACTGCGCTGTCTTTGGCGCTGTGCCTGGGTCCGTGGATGATCCGTACTCTGCAAAACCGGCAGATTGGCCAGGCCGTGCGTAACGACGGCCCACAGTCCCACCTGTCCAAATCGGGTACACCGACCATGGGTGGCGCGCTGATCCTTTCCGCGATCGGCATCAGCACCCTGCTCTGGGCCGACCTGCGCAACCACTATGTGTGGGTGGTGCTGGTGGTGACCCTGGCGTTTGGCGCCATCGGCTGGGTGGATGACTACCGCAAGGTGATCGAGAAGAACTCCCGTGGCCTGCCTAGTCGCTGGAAGTATTTCTGGCAATCGGTGTTCGGTCTTGGTGCTGCGATCTTCCTTTATATGACCGCCCAGAGCCCGGTGGAAACCACCCTGCTGATCCCGATGCTCAAGGATGTGAGCATTCCTTTGGGTGTCGGTTTCGTGGTCCTGACCTACTTCGTCATCGTCGGTTCGAGTAACGCCGTCAACCTGACCGACGGCCTCGACGGCCTGGCGATCATGCCGACCGTGATGGTCGGTGGCGCGCTGGGGATCTTCTGCTACCTGTCGGGTAACGTGAAGTTCGCCGAATACCTGCTGATTCCCTATGTGCCGGGTGCGGGGGAACTGATTGTCTTCTGCGGCGCGCTGATCGGTGCCGGCCTGGGCTTCCTGTGGTTCAACACCTATCCGGCACAAGTCTTCATGGGCGACGTCGGCGCACTGGCGCTGGGCGCGGCCCTGGGCACCATTGCGGTGATCGTCCGTCAGGAAATCGTCCTGTTCATCATGGGCGGCGTGTTCGTGATGGAGACCCTGTCGGTGGTGATCCAGGTTGCCTCCTTCAAATTGACCGGTCGCCGGGTATTTCGCATGGCACCGATCCACCACCACTTTGAACTCAAGGGCTGGCCCGAGCCTCGCGTGATCGTCCGTTTCTGGATCATCACCGTGATCCTCGTGTTGATCGGCCTTGCCACCCTGAAGCTGAGGTAGAACGAGTGTCTCTGATCGCTTCTGACCACTTCCGCATCGTTGTCGGCCTCGGCAAGAGCGGCATGTCCCTGGTTCGCTTTCTGGCGCGCCGGGGCGTTGCTTTTGCGGTGGCCGATACGCGGGAAAATCCACCTGAGCTGGCCACGTTGCGTCGTGACTATCCCCAGGTGGAAGTGCGTTGTGGCGAGCTGGATGTCGATTTCCTGTGCCGCGCCGACGAGCTCTACGTGAGCCCCGGTCTGGCCCTGGCGACTCCGGCCCTGCAGGCCGCGGCTGCCCGTGGCGTGAAATTGTCCGGCGACATCGAGCTGTTCGCGCGTAACGCGAAGGCGCCGATCGTGGCCATCAGCGGCTCCAACGCGAAAAGCACCGTGACCACTCTGGTGGGCGAGATGGCTGCTGCGGCAGGCAAACGTGTTGCTGTGGGCGGCAACCTGGGTACTCCGGCCCTGGACCTGCTCAGCGACGACGTCGAGCTGTACGTGATGGAGCTGTCCAGCTTCCAGCTGGAAACCACCGATCAGCTGGGCGCCGAAGTGGCCACTGTGCTGAACATCAGCGAAGACCATATGGACCGCTACAGCGGCCTGCCGGCCTATCACCTGGCCAAGCACCGGATCTTCCGGGGCGCGCGGCAAGTGGTGGTCAATCGTCAGGACGCCCTGACCCGACCGCTGCTGAGCGAGAACCTGCCGTGCTGGAGCTTCGGCCTGGGCAAGCCGGACTTCAAGGGCTTCGGCCTGCGGGAAGAGAATGGCGAGAAGTACCTGGCCTTCGAATTCCAGAATCTGCTGCCGGTGCGCGAACTGAAGATCCGCGGTGCCCACAACCAGTCCAACGCCCTCGCGGCCTTGGCCCTGGGGCATGCGGTTGGCTTGCCGTTCGACGCCATGCTGTCGGCCCTGCGCGCTTTCGCCGGCCTTGAACACCGTTGCCAGTGGGTACGGGATGTGGACGGCGTGGGTTATTACAACGACTCCAAGGCCACCAACGTGGGTGCCGCATTGGCCGCCATCGAAGGCCTGGGCGCCGACATCGACGGCAAGATCGTGCTGATTGCCGGCGGGGACGGCAAGGGCGCCGAGTTCAAGGACCTGCGTGATCCGGTGGCGGCCAACTGCCGCGCCGTGATCCTGATGGGCCGCGACTCCGACAAGATCGGCGCCGCTATCGGTGATGCCGTGCCGCTGATTCGCGCCAGTTCGCTGGTCGAGGCGGTAGCGCAATGCCGCGCCGCTGCACAGCCTGGCGACGTGGTGCTGTTGTCGCCCGCCTGCGCCAGTTTCGACATGTTCAAGAATTACGAAGACCGTGGTCAGCAGTTCGTCCGTGTCGTGGAGGAGCTGGCATGAACCTGAGAAACATCATCAAGCCCTATCCGTCTCCGTTGATTACCGGGCGTGGCATCGACCTCGACTTTCCGATGCTCGCCGGCTGCCTGACCCTGCTGGGGCTGGGGCTGGTGATGATTGCCTCGGCCTCCACCGAAGTGGCGGCGGCGCAGTCGGGCAGTGCCCTGTACTACATGATTCGCCACCTGATCTACATCGTGCTGGGGCTGGGTGCCTGCATCGTCACCATGATGATTCCAATCGCTACCTGGCAGCGCCTGGGCTGGATGATGCTGATCGGCGCGTTCGGCCTGCTGGTGATGGTGATCATCCCGGGGATCGGTCGCGAAGTGAACGGTTCGATGCGCTGGATCGGCTTCAGCTTCTTCAACGTCCAGCCTTCGGAAATCGCCAAGGTCTTTGTGGTGATCTACCTCGCCGGCTACCTGGTGCGACGGCAGAAGGAAGTGCGTGAAAGCTGGATGGGCTTCTTCAAGCCGTTCATCGTGCTGTTGCCGATGGCCGGGCTGTTGCTGATGGAGCCGGACTTCGGCGCCACTGTGGTCATGATGGGAGCCGCTGCGGCCATGCTGTTCCTGGGCGGTGTCGGACTGTTCCGTTTTTCCCTGATGGTGGTCCTGGCTGTGGCGGCGGTGGTCCTGCTGATTCAGATGCAACCCTATCGGATGGCGCGTCTGACCAACTTTGCCGACCCTTGGGCCGACCAGTTCGGTGCCGGTTATCAATTGTCCCAGGCGCTGATCGCTTTTGGTCGCGGTGAGTGGCTGGGTGTCGGCCTGGGCAACAGTGTGCAGAAACAGTTCTACCTGCCGGAAGCCCACACCGACTTCGTGTTCTCGGTCCTGGCCGAAGAGCTGGGCGCCGTGGGTTCCCTGTGCACGGTGGCGCTGTTCGTATTCGTCTGTATTCGCGGTATGTACATCGGTCTGTGGGCCGAGAAGGCCAAGCAGTTTTTTGCCGCTTACGTGGCCTATGGCCTGTCGTTCCTGTGGATCGGCCAGTTCCTGATCAATATCGGCGTGAACGTCGGCCTGTTGCCGACCAAGGGTCTGACCCTGCCGTTTCTCAGTTATGGCGGCAGTTCGTTGGTGATCTGCTGCGCCTGTCTCGGCTTGTTGCTGCGCATCGAGTGGGAGAGCAGGACTCACCTGGGCAGCGAAGAGATGGAGTTCAGTGAAAGTGACTTTGCCGAGGAGCCGCTCCATGGGCGCTAACGTGCTGATCATGGCCGGCGGCACCGGTGGCCACGTGTTCCCGGCGCTGGCTTGTGCCCGCGAGTTCCAGGCCCGTGGCTACAGCGTGCACTGGCTGGGCACCCCGCGGGGAATCGAGAACGAGCTGGTTCCGGCTGCGGGCCTGCCGCTGCACCTGATCAACGTCACCGGCTTGCGGGGCAAGGGCAAGCTGTCCCTGCTCAAGGCGCCGTTCGTCCTGATCAAGGCGGTGCTTCAGGCGCGGCGGATCATTCGCCAGCTCAATCCGGTCTGCGTGTTGGGTTTTGGTGGTTATGTGACCGGCCCTGGCGGAGTTGCCGCCAAGTTGTCCGGAGTGCCGGTCATCGTTCACGAACAGAACGCGGTTGCCGGTACCGCCAATCGGCTGCTGGTGCCGTTGGCCGCGCGAGTCTGCGAAGCTTTCCCGGACACCTTCGGGGCCTCCGGCAGCCGCCGCACCACGGGCAATCCGGTACGCACCGAACTGTTCCTCGAAACACCGCGCGAGGCCCTGGCCGGACGCAAGGCGCGTTTGCTGATCCTCGGCGGAAGCCTGGGGGCAGAGCCGTTGAACAAGTTATTGCCGGAAGCCCTGGCACAGGTCGCCCCCGAGCTGCGCCCGGAGGTGTTCCACCAGGCCGGTAAAAACCACGATGAAGTCACTGCAGAGCGCTATCGCGCCGCCGGCGTCGACGCGCAAGTGCAGCCCTTTATCAAAGACATGGCCCAAGCCTATGGCTGGGCCGACCTGGTGGTCTGTCGCGCAGGCGCGCTGACCGTCAGCGAACTGGCCGCCGCCGGTCTGCCCTCGATGCTGGTGCCGCTGCCCCATGCGATCGACGATCACCAGACCCGCAACGCCGAATATTTGGCTCGTGAAGGCGCCGCTTTCCTGATGCCGCAAAGAACGACTGGTGCAGCGGACCTTGCCGCTCGCCTGACAGAGGTTTTGATGCAACCAGAACGACTCGACAACATGGCCCAGGCCGCACGCCGCCTGGCCAAACCCGATGCCACCCTGGATGTGGTGAATATCTGCCTGGAGGTGGCCCATGGTTGAGAACCAGAAAGCCATGCCGCAGCCGGAAATGCGTCGCATCCGCCGTATCCACTTCGTCGGCATCGGTGGCGTGGGCATGTGCGGGATCGCCGAAGTGCTGCTCAACCTGGGTTACCAAGTCTCGGGTTCCGATCTCAAGGCGTCGCCGGTCACCGAGCGCCTGGAATCCTTTGGCGCACAGATTTTTATCGGCCACCGCGCCGAGAACGCCGCCAACGCCGATGTGCTGGTGGTTTCCAGCGCCGTGAACACCTCCAACCCGGAAGTCGCCACCGCTCTGGAACGGCGTATTCCGGTGGTGCCGCGGGCGGAGATGCTCGCTGAGCTGATGCGCTACCGTCACGGCGTTGCCGTGGCCGGCACCCACGGCAAGACCACCACCACCAGCTTGCTGGCTTCGGTGTTCGCCGCCGGCGGTCTGGACCCGACCTTCGTCATCGGTGGCCGGCTCAATGCCGCAGGCACCAATGCACAGCTGGGCACCAGTCGTTACCTGATTGCCGAAGCCGACGAAAGCGATGCCAGCTTCCTGCATCTGCAGCCGCTGGTGGCCGTGGTCACCAATATCGACGCCGACCATATGGCGACCTACGACGGCGACTTCAACAAACTGAAGAAGACCTTCGTCGACTTCCTGCACAACCTGCCGTTCTACGGTTTGGCGGTGATGTGCCTGGACGATCCGGTGGTGCGCGATATCCTGCCGCTGGTGAAGCGTCCGACCGTGACCTACGGCTTCAGCGAAGAAGCCGACGTGCGGGCCATCAATGTACGCCAGCAAGGCATGCAGACCTTCTTCACCGTGCTGCGTCGTGACCGCGAGCCGCTGGACGTGTCGGTAAACATGCCGGGCAACCACAACGTGCTGAACTCCCTGGCGACCATCTGTATCGCCACCGACGAAGGCATCAGCGACGAAGCCATTGTCCAGGGCCTGTCAGGCTTCCAGGGTGTGGGCCGGCGCTTCCAGGTCTACGGCGAGCTGCCGGTGGAAGGCGGCAACGTCATGCTGGTGGACGACTACGGTCACCACCCGACCGAGGTTGCCGCGGTGATCAAGGCCGTGCGTGGTGGTTGGCCGGAGCGCCGTCTGGTGATGGTCTACCAGCCACATCGCTTCAGCCGTACCCGCGATCTGTACGACGATTTCGTGCAGGTGCTGGCCGATGCCAACGTCTTGCTGTTGATGGAGGTCTACCCGGCCGGTGAAGAACCGATCCCCGGCGCGGACAGTCGCCAGCTGTGCCACAGCATCCGTCAGCGTGGCCAGTTGGACCCGATCTATATCGAACGTGGTGTGGACCTGGCGCCCATCGTCAAGCCACTGCTGCGTGCCGGTGACATTCTGCTGTGCCAAGGCGCCGGTGATATCGGCGGTCTGGCGCCAAAACTGCTCAACAGCCCGCTGTTCGCCGGGGCTGTGGCCGCTGGCAAGGGAGTGTCGAAATGACGGCTGCCTACACCAAGTTGTTCTCCACCGTGAAACCGAGCGATTTCGGCCGCGTTGCCGTGCTGTATGGCGGCAAGAGTGCCGAGCGCGAGGTTTCGCTGAAATCCGGCAAGGCTGTGCTTGAAGCCTTGCAGAGCGCAGGCGTGAACGCTTTCGGTATCGACGTCGGTGATGACCTGCTGCAGCGTCTCCTGAGCGAGAAGATCGATCGTGCCTTCATCATCCTTCACGGCCGTGGCGGTGAAGACGGCAGCATGCAAGGTCTGCTGGAGTGCCTGGGCATTCCTTATACCGGCAGTGGCATCCTGGCTTCGGCCCTGGCCATGGACAAGCTGCGCACCAAGCAGGTCTGGCACAGCCTGGGTATTCCGACGCCACGCCATGCGGTGCTGAGTTCGGAAGCCGACTGTATTTCCGCAGTGGCGGAACTGGGCCTGCCTTTGATCGTCAAACCGGCTCATGAAGGCTCCAGTATCGGTATGGCTAAGGTGACTTCCGCGCCCGAGTTGATCGACGCATGGAAGGCGGCCAGTACCTACGATTCGCAAGTGTTGGTCGAGCAATGGATCCAGGGTCCGGAGTTCACCATCGCAACCCTGCGTGGCCAGGTGCTGCCACCGATCGCCCTGGGCACTCCCCACACGTTTTACGACTACGACGCCAAGTACCTGGCTTCCGATACCCAGTACCGGATTCCGTGCGGCCTCGATAGCACCAAGGAACAGGAACTGATGGACCTCACGGCGAAAGCCTGTGAGGCACTCGGTATTGCCGGTTGGG
Source organism: Pseudomonas protegens (assembly GCF_013407925.2). Lineage (NCBI taxonomy): Bacteria > Pseudomonadati > Pseudomonadota > Gammaproteobacteria > Pseudomonadales > Pseudomonadaceae > Pseudomonas > Pseudomonas protegens. The sequence continues at coordinate 4,555,245 of NZ_CP060201.1, forward strand.
CGCGTGCCGATGTGATGCAGGATGCCCAGGGGCAGTTCTGGTTCCTGGAAGTGAACACCGCTCCCGGGATGACCGACCACAGTCTGGTGCCGATGGCCGCCCGTGCGGCCGGTCTGGATTTCCAGCAGTTGGTCCTGGCCATCCTGGCGGCCAGTCTTGAGGCGAGAGGTTAAGTCCATGCAAGGCGCGTCGCTTCGTCATCAGCAACCCGCACCCGGCCGCAAGCCGGTGCCGCGGGGTGCCAGCCGGATGGTGGCCAAAGAGCCGATGTCGGTGCGCCTGCCGAAAGCCAACTTTGGCTTTCTGAAAAGCCTGTTCTGGCCGGTGCTGCTGGTGGCGCTGGGGTTTGGCACCTATGAAGGTGCCCAGCGTTTGCTGCCATACGCCGACCGGCCGATCACCAAGATCGCGGTGCAGGGGGACTTGAGCTACATCAGCCAGCAGGCGGTGCAGCAGCGGATCGCGCCCTATGTCGCGGCGAGCTTCTTCACCATCGACCTGGCGAGCATGCGCACCGAGCTGGAACAGATGCCCTGGATCGCCCACGCCGAAGTACGTCGGGTGTGGCCGGACCAGGTTGTGATTCGCCTGGAAGAGCAACTGCCGGTAGCCCGTTGGGGCGACGAGGCACTGTTGAACAACCAGGGCCAGGCCTTCACTCCACGTGAGCTGGCGAACTACGAACACTTGCCGCAGTTGTTCGGGCCGCAGCGGGCCCAGCAGCAAGTGATGCAGCAGTATCAGGTGTTGAGCCAGATGCTGCGGCCGCTGGGCTTTTCGATCGCCCGTCTGGAGCTGCGCGAGCGTGGCAGTTGGTTCCTGACCACCGGCGCCGGCAGTGCCGGTCCCGGTATCGAGTTGCTCCTGGGTCGCGATCATCTGGTGGAGAAGATGCGCCGCTTCATTGCCATTTATGAAAAAACGCTGAAAGAACAGATCACGAACATCGCGCGCATCGATCTGCGCTACGCCAACGGCCTGGCCGTGGGCTGGCGCGATCCGGCGGCACCCACGACGGCGCAACCTGCCGTCGCGAAGAATTAAGAAGAGGCAGGACCATGGCAAATGTGCAAAGCGGCAAAATGATCGTCGGCCTGGATATCGGCACCTCCAAGGTGGTGGCGCTGGTGGGCGAAGTCGCGGCCGATGGCTCGCTGGAAATCGTCGGCATCGGCACCCATCCTTCCCGCGGACTGAAGAAGGGCGTGGTGGTGAATATCGAGTCCACCGTGCAGTCGATCCAGCGCGCGGTGGAAGAGGCGCAACTGATGGCGGGCTGCCGTATCCACTCGGCGTTCGTCGGCGTGGCGGGCAATCACATCCGTAGCCTGAACTCCCACGGCATCGTGGCGATCCGCGACCGTGAAGTCAGCTCGGCGGACCTGGAGCGGGTACTGGATGCGGCCCAGGCCGTGGCGATCCCGGCTGACCAGCGGGTCCTGCACACCCTGCCGCAGGATTACGTGATCGATAACCAGGAAGGCGTGCGTGAGCCCCTGGGCATGTCCGGCGTGCGTCTGGAAGCCAAGGTGCACGTGGTGACCTGCGCGGTGAATGCCGCGCAGAACATCGAGAAGTGCGTGCGTCGCTGCGGCCTGGAAATCGACGACATCATCCTTGAGCAACTGGCCTCGGCCTACTCGGTACTCACCGACGACGAGAAAGAGCTGGGCGTGTGCCTGGTGGACATCGGCGGCGGCACCACCGACATGGCGATCTTCACCGAAGGCGCGATCCGTCACACCGCGGTGATCCCGATTGCCGGCGACCAGGTGACCAACGACATCGCCATGGCCTTGCGTACGCCAACTCAGTACGCCGAAGAGATCAAGATCCGTTACGCCTGCGCCCTGGCCAAGCTGGCCGGTGCCGGCGAAACCATCAAGGTGCCAAGCGTTGGCGACCGCCCACCACGCGAGCTTTCGCGCCAGGCCTTGGCCGAGGTGGTCGAACCGCGTTACGACGAACTGTTCACCCTGATCCAGGCCGAGCTGCGTCGCAGCGGCTACGAAGACCTGATCCCGGCGGGCATCGTGCTCACCGGTGGCACGTCGAAGATGGAAGGCGCGGTGGAACTGGCCGAGGAAATTTTCCACATGCCGGTTCGCCTGGGCGTGCCCCACAGTGTCAAGGGCCTGTCCGACGTGGTGCGTAACCCGATCTATTCCACCGGTGTCGGCTTGCTGCTGTACGGGCTGCAAAAGCAGTCCGACGGCATCTCGTTCTCCGGCATCGGCAGCCGCGACAGCTACAGCAGCGACGAACCCAAGGCTGCTTTGCTGGACCGCATCAAGAGCTGGGTCCAGGGCAACTTCTAAAGATTTACCGCAACACCGTTTCAAAGCAGTAGGCAGTAGGCGAAAAACTAGAGAAATGAAAGGAGAGGGAAAATGTTCGAACTCGTAGACAACATCCCGCAGAGTCCGGTAATCAAGGTTATCGGTGTTGGCGGTGGCGGCGGCAACGCGGTCAATCACATGGTCAAGAGCAACATCGAAGGCGTCGAGTTCATCTGCGCCAACACTGATGCTCAAGCACTGAAAAACATCGGCGCGCGGACCATCCTGCAACTGGGCACCGGCGTGACCAAGGGCCTGGGTGCTGGCGCCAATCCGGAAGTCGGCCGTCAAGCCGCTCTGGAAGACCGCGAGCGTATCGCCGAAGTACTGGCGGGCACCAACATGGTGTTCATCACCACCGGCATGGGCGGCGGTACCGGTACCGGTGCGGCGCCGATCATCGCTGAAGTGGCCAAGGAAATGGGCATCCTCACCGTTGCGGTGGTGACCCGTCCGTTCCCGTTCGAAGGCCGCAAGCGCATGCAGATCGCCGATGAGGGCATCCGCGCGCTGAGCGAAAGTGTCGACTCGTTGATCACCATCCCCAACGAGAAGCTGCTGACCATCCTCGGCAAGGACGCCAGCCTGCTGTCGGCTTTCGCCAAGGCTGACGACGTGTTGGCCGGTGCCGTTCGCGGTATCTCCGACATCATCAAGCGTCCGGGCATGATCAACGTCGACTTTGCCGACGTACGCACCGTGATGAGCGAAATGGGCATGGCGATGATGGGCACTGGCTGCGCCAGCGGTCCGAACCGTGCACGTGAAGCCACTGAAGCGGCGATCCGCAACCCGCTGCTGGAAGACGTGAACCTGGAAGGTGCACGCGGCATCCTGGTGAATATCACCGCCGGTCCTGACCTGTCCCTGGGTGAGTACTCCGACGTGGGTAGCATCATCGAAGCCTTCGCTTCCGAGCACGCCATGGTCAAGGTCGGTACCGTTATCGATCCGGACATGCGTGACGAGCTGCATGTAACCGTAGTGGCCACCGGCCTGGGCGCGAAAATCGAGAAGCCGGTAAAGGTCATCGACAACACCGTTCAGACTTCCATGTCCGCACAGTCGCAAGCGCCAGCCCCTGCTCGTCAGGAACTGCCGTCGGTGAACTACCGCGACCTGGACCGTCCGACCGTCATGCGCAATCAGGCGCAGTCGAACGCGGCGACCGCGGCGAAGCTGAATCCGCAAGATGATCTGGATTACCTGGACATCCCGGCATTCCTGCGTCGCCAGGCCGATTGATGGAATGTATCAGGGGTATTAGGGTGATTGGTGTTCAGCAAAGGCATGGTCTGCTATTATCGCCAGCCTTTGTTGATACCAGTTCGCAATTTGCGCTGAAGCGGCCCAAGCCATGATTAAACAACGCACCCTGAAGAATATTATCCGTGCCACAGGTGTAGGCCTGCATTCCGGGGAGAAGGTATACCTGACCCTCAAGCCTGCGCCTGTCGACACCGGCATTGTGTTTTGTCGTGCCGACCTGGACCCTGTGGTGCAGATTCCTGCTCGCGCGGAAAATGTTGGCGAAACCACGATGTCGACCACTCTGGTCAACGGTGACGTCAAAGTGGACACGGTGGAGCACTTGCTCTCGGCCATGGCTGGCCTGGGCATCGATAACGCCTACGTCGAGCTCTCCGCGTCCGAAGTCCCGATCATGGATGGCAGTGCCGGACCCTTCGTATTCCTGATTCAATCTGCTGGCCTCGAAGAACAGGACGCAGCTAAAAAGTTCATCCGCATCCTTCGTGAAGTGACCGTGGAAGACGGCGACAAGCGCGCCACTTTCGTGCCTTTCGATGGTTTTAAAGTGAGCTTCGAGATCGATTTCGATCACCCGGTTTTCCGTGACCGCACCCAGAGTGCAAGCGTGGACTTCTCCAGCACTTCGTTTGTAAAAGAAGTCAGCCGCGCCCGTACCTTTGGTTTCATGAGTGACATCGAGTACCTGCGCAAGCACAACCTCGCACTCGGCGGCAGCGTGGAAAACGCCATTGTGGTCGATTCGGATGGCGTGCTGAACGAAGACGGTCTTCGCTACGAAGACGAATTCGTCAAGCACAAGATTCTGGATGCAATTGGTGACCTCTACCTGCTGGGCAATAGCCTGATAGGCGAGTTCAAAGGCTTCAAGTCGGGCCACGCACTGAACAACCAGCTACTGCGCAAGTTGATTGAGCAGAAAGATGCCTGGGAAGTCGTGACCTTCGAAGACGCCAGTACTGCACCGATCTCTTACATGCGTCCGGTCGCGGCCGTGTAAGTACTCTCTCTTTCCTTTTGTTTTTGAAGGCCATCCCCCCGGATGGCCTTTTTTTATGCCCCAGGTTTCAGGCGCTGCGCGGGTAGCCGCTGTAGGACATGTTGGAAACCACCCGATTGCGACCGCTGTACTTGGCCTGATACAGGGCCTTGTCGGCGTCGCTTACCCATTGTTCCAGAGCGACATCGGGTTGGCCCGACCAGGTGTTGATGCCGATGCTCACGGTCAGGGACGTGGCCTGTGCGCTGATGGCCGGCAAGGCGGCGATGCTGGCGCGGATCTTCTCCGCCAGGACGGCGGCGCCGGCACTGTCGGTCCCTGGCAGGATGACCGCAAACTCCTCGCCGCCATAGCGCGCTGTCAGGTCCGACGGCCGCCCGGCGCAAGCGTCGATGCACTGCGCCACCGCACGCAGGGCCTGATCCCCCAGCGGATGGCCGAAGCGGTCGTTGAAGGATTTGAAGTGATCGACATCGATCATCAATAGCGACAACGGCAGATGGGTGCGTCGGGCCCGTGCCCATTCGTTGCTCAGCACCTGGTCCAGAGTACGGCGATTGGCCAGGCCGGTGAGGGCATCGACAGCGGCCAGTCGTGCCAGCTCCAGCTCGGCGTTCTGCCGGCGCCGCAGTTCGCGACACAGTTGCCAGGTCAGCCAGAACAGAGCGATGCACAGTACCCCGGTGGCGCCGCTGATCAGCAGCGCAGTGCGTTGCCAGGCCGCGAAGACCTCGTCGATGGACAGCGCGACAATCACGATCAGCGGCAGATCGCCCACCTGGGAGAAGGTGTACAGCCGGTGCATCTGATCAACGCTGGAGACGCCGCTGAAGCTGCCATTGCCTTCGCGCAGGATGCGTACGAAGTTGGGGCGATTGCTGAAGTTTTTGCCAATCAGATCGTCCGCCAGAGGTGGTTGTTGGGCCAGCAGAACCCCGTCGCGACTCACCAGGTTGATCGAGCCGTTGCGCCCGATATCCAGATTCTTGAACAGCTCGTTGAAGTAGCTCAGGCGCATGGCCGCTTCGGCAACCCCGATGAACTGGCCCTGTTCATCGCTGAGGCGACGGCTGAAGCTGATCCGCCAGTCGTGATCGGCGTTACGGGCGCGGAATGGCGGGCTGATCATCATTCCCGGGTCCGGGTTGTCGATATGCGCGCGAAAATACTCGCGATCGGCGAAGTTGCCTTGGCGTGGCACTACCGATGCCGAGTCGGCCAGCACGTCGCCCTGCTTGTCCAGCAGCAGGATGTCGCCCTTGTAGGGCGCGGCGGTGGCCCGGTCGAACAATGCCAGGTGACGAATGGGCGCCGAAACCTGCTGCAGGTCGTTGCGTTGCGTGGCACTGATCAGGCCCTTGAGGGACAGGTCGTAGAGTTCGACGTTGCGCAAGACATCGGCATCGATCAATTGCACGATGTTGTTCGCGGCACGGGTCGCTGCCTGCTCGGCGGCCGCGCGTTCGCGGATCAACAGGTAAGTGACGATGCTGAGAATGGCCACGACGATCAGCGAGCTGGCCAGGACCACCAGGCGTTCCGTGTTTGACGCGATTTTCCCTGTGCGAGGGGGCGCACTGCTCACGTTCATGATTTTGATTTCTGCTACGTCGTCGACAGGTGTCAGGCTAGTGTGGACGTGGGCTACAGAAGTCGGTCACGCCGTCGCGCCTGTATAAATCCCGAATGCAAAAAAGGCCAGCAAAACATGCCGGCCTTTTTGCCTGACGCGCCTTAGAAGACGTTGATCGGGTAGTCGACGATCACGCGGTATTCATCGGTGTCGTTATCCAGCGCGCCGTAACCGTTGCCGCCACGGTTGGTCGCCCATTGCAGGCGCACGGCGAGGTCCTTGGCGGTGCCGCCCTGGACCACGTACTTGAGGTCCAGGTCGCGTTCCCAGTGCTTGGCGTTCTTGCCGTCGGCGCTGTACCAGGAGGCGTAGCCACGGCTGTCCGGATCGACCTTGGTCAGGTCCAGTTCGCCGCGGGAATAGGACAGCGACGAGGTCAGGCCCGGCAGGCCGAGGCCGGCGAAATCATAGGCGTACTTGAGCTTCCACGAGCGCTCGTTGGGGCCGTTGAAGTCCGAGTATTGCTGGGAGTTGTCCAGGTAGATGCTGTCGCCTTGAGCGATGTAGTCGAACGGTGTGTTGCCGTTGACCCGCTGGTAGGCCGCAGTGACGCTGTGACTGCCCACGCCGACGGTGAAGTGCAGGCTGTAGGTGTTGTTGTCGATGTTGCCCAGCAGGGCCTGACCGGTGTCCTGGGTGTGATAGAAGTGCAGGCCAGGGTTGAGGCTGACCAGATCATTGACCGCGTAGGTGTAGTCCAGGTCGTAGTAGTACTGGTTCCAGACGTCCTTGAGTTCGGAGGCGTAGAGGCTGCTGGTCAGCCCCGGAACGCCGCTCCAGGCCACCCCGGCCCAGTTCAGGTGCCGGCTCTCGTCGCCATCGCGCAGACTCCCGTAGGAACTGCCGATGCGCTGGCGACCGCTCTGGTTGTAGGGTTTGGTGAAGCTGGCCTGGCCGCCCTCGAACATCCAGCCGTCGAAGCTGCGGTTGGTCAGGCTGACGCCACGGAACGTCTGCGGCAGCATGCGGCTCATGCCCCCGGCGATCACCGGGTTGTTGAGGAACAGGTCGCCGGCCTTGAGCTCGGTGTCGAAGGCTCGCATCTTCAAGGTGGCCCCAGCGCTGGAGAAGGCTCCGGGCGCTTTTCCGTTGCCATCGCTGATGGGCAGGATGCTCGAACTGTCGGTGCCGCCACCGCCATCGAGCTTGAGGCCGAGCATGGCATTGGCATCCAGGCCGAAACCCACGGTGCCCTGGGTGTAGCCGGACTCGAAGACTCCGAGGAAGCCCTGGCCCCACTCGATGTTGTCATCCGCCTGCTGCTGCCGGTTGCGATTCATGTAGTAGTTGCGGGCGTTGAGCTTGAGGCTGGAGCCTGCGACGAAGCCCTGTTTGTCGCTCTCTTCGGCAGCCTGGCCCAAGGTGGGAATAGTTGCAGCGATTGCAATGAAGAGTGGGCTGATTCTCAGCGTGATCCTGAACAACGTGTAGCTCCTTTGGTGGGTGAACTTGGTTTTTTATTGTGAATTCGCGAGTTGCTTGCTCTGGGCCCGACGCCTGGGGCGCGGGTTCTTGCATGGCAAAAAAAAGCCGCTGAAGTCAGCGGCTTTAAGACAACTTACTCCGGGGTTGAAAGCAGAGAAGTTGTCGAGGGAAACGAGTCGGTATCGCGGATCAGCTGTCTTTCCGAGCGTCGCTCTTGCTTTGCTCGGCCGTGACTTTCTGGGCTTGCTGATTGTTTTGCTGCTGGGTGGCCTGGGCGATCTGTGCTTGTTCGAAGGCGGCGGCGCGTGCGGCATTTCTGGCCACGAATCCCTGGGATTCCTCGGCCATGGCCATCGGTGCCACGAACAGGGAAGACAAAACAAAGGCGCTGGCGATACCCATACTGTTGGACATTTCTGAAGACCTTCTTGCAGAGCAAGTTCAATTCGGTGCGACAAAAATATATCCAGTGGGTGCCAGGAAAAAGAGCCGAACAGGATAAGGACTGTTACCAAAAAAACAACAGTCGGCGCGAACTTGTGGGCACTGGCTGGCCTGCGCCTACAGAATCCGAGCGTCCGAGAATCCGCGAGTCAGAGAGGCAGGTAAAGCCCAAAGGTATTGACGCCGCGGTCGCTGCTGACGAAAACGTCGCCACCGTGCATCAGGGCGATGGCCTTGACGATGGCCAGCCCCAGGCCATGGTTGGCGCCGCTGTTGCTGCGCGAGGCGTCGACCCGGTAGAAGCGTTCGAACAGCCTGGGCAGGTGTTCACTGGCAATGCTCTGCCCCGGATTGCTCACGGCGATCGTCGCCTGATGGTCCTGCACCTCGATCCGCACCCGGATCACTTCTCCCGCCGCCGTGTGCTGCACGGCATTGCTCAACAGGTTGATCAGGGCCCGGCGCAGGTGGGCAATCTCGATCTGCACCTGGGCATCGCCCTGGACCTCGACCCGGACCTGGGCGTCTTCGAGGATGAAATCCAGGTAGTCCAGGGTGGTGGCCACTTCCGCCGCCAGGGAGGTGCTGGTGAGCTTGGTGGCCTTGCTGCCCTGGTCGGCACTGGCCAGGAACAGCATGTCGTTGACGATCGAGCGCAAGCGTTCCAGTTCTTCCAGGTTGGATTGCAGCACCTCGAAGTAATGCTCCGCCGAGCGGCCCCGGGTCAGGGCTACCTGGGTCTGGCCGATCAGGTTGGTCAGCGGCGAGCGCAGTTCATGGGCCACGTCGGCGTTGAACGATTCCAGGCGCGAGTAGGCATGCTCGACCCGTTCCAGGGTGGAGTTGAAGGAATTGACGAACTGGCTCAGCTCCGGCGGCAGGGGCGAGAGCTGCAGGCGCCCGGACAGCCGTGGCGGTGCCAGGCGCTGGGCCTCCTGGGACAGCTTGATCAGCGGCTTGAGGCCGATCCGCGCCACCCAGTAACCCAGGGCCGAGGCCAGCACGACGCCGACAATGGCCAGGCCGATCAGCGCCATCAGCAACTGGTGCTGGGTCTGGTGAAAGGTGTCGGTCTCGATGGCGATCAGAAAGCGCAGGGCCGGGCGTTGTTCCTTGGCCGGCAACTGGCTGACCAGCACCTTCAACGGATAGGGGTGGTCGCTCAGGTTCAGGTCGCGCATGCCCAGCGGTCCTGCGGCGAAAGCGCGGATCTGCGGGTCCGGGTTGCCGTACTCATAACCGGGGTCGCCGCTCACCGCCCAGAAGCGGATGCGTTTGTCTTCCTCGCTGAGCAGCTTGAGCTTGGCGTTGATCTTGGCCCAGTGTTCCGGATTGCCGTAGCGGTTCAGGGCCGACTCCAGCACGCTGTAGCGCGCATCCAGCTCGGCTTCCGGCAGCAGCCCCAGGCCCTTGTCCACCTGTTGATAAAGGGCGCCGCCAATCAGCAGGAAGATCAGCAGGGCCACCAGGGTGAACAGCCCGCTCAGGCGCAGGGCGATGGAGTTACTCGCCACTGCGGTTCTCCAGCACATAGCCCATACCGCGGATGGTGTGCAGCAGCTTGTGCTCGAACGGCCCGTCGAGCTTGGCCCGCAGGCGCTTGATCGCCACTTCGACGACATTTGCGTCGCTGTCGAAATTGATGTCCCAGACCATCTCGGCAATCGAGGTCTTGGACAGGATTTCGCCCTGGCGCCGGGCCAGTACGCTGAGCAGGGAAAACTCCTTGGCGGTCAGGTCCAGACGGGTGCCGGCGCGACTGGCCTTGCGGCTGATGAGGTCGATCCACAGGTCGGCGATGCTGATCTGTACCGGCTCGTGACCACCGCTGCGGCGGGTCAGGGCCTGCAGGCGGGCCACCAGCTCAAGGAAGGAGAAAGGCTTGCCCAGGTAGTCGTCGGCGCCATCGCGCAGGCCGCGAATCCGGTCCTCGACGCGTTCGCGGGCGGTGAGCATGATCACCGGGGTCTGCTTGCGCGCACGCAGGGCGCGCAATAAGCCAAAGCCGTCCAGGCCGGGGAGCATGACATCCAGCACGATCACCGCGTAGTCGCTTTCCAGCGCCAGGTGCAGCCCCTCGATGCCATCCCGGGCCAGGTCGACGGTGTAGCCCTGTTCGGTCAATCCGCGATGCAGATAGTCCGCGGTTTTTTCTTCGTCTTCGATAATCAGAACGCGCATGACCCGCCTCAGGTGTTGGTGGCCGGCGAAAGGGCCGGCCGGGGCCGGTGGAACAGCCGCTTGAGCCACAAGTATATGACCGGCGTGGTGAACAGCGTCAGCGCCTGGCTCACCAGCAAACCGCCGACCACGGCGATACCCAGGGGCTGGCGCAGTTCGGCGCCGGTGCCGTAGCCGAGCATCAGCGGCAGGGCGCCGAGCAAGGCGGCCAGGGTGGTCATGATGATCGGCCGGAAGCGGGTGATACAGGCCTGGTAGATGGCCTCTTCAGGAGGCAGGCCGCCGTTGCGCTGGGCTTCCAGGGCGAAGTCGATCATCAGGATGCCGTTCTTCTTGACGATGCCGATCAGCAGCACCAGGCCGATCAGCGCCATGATGGAAAAGTCCTGGCCACAGAGCCAGAGCATCAGCAGGGCGCCGAGCCCCGCCGAAGGCAGGGTGGAAATGATCGTCAGCGGATGCACGAAGCTTTCGTACAGCACCCCGAGAATGATGTACACGGCCACCAGCGCGGCGAGGATCAGGTACGGCTGGCTGGCCAGGGAGCTCTGGAAGGCCTGGGCCGCGCCCTGGAAATTGCCGCTGATGGCCGCTGGCATGCCGATCTCGTTCTTGGCCTGTTGCAGCAGGATCACCGCGTCCCCCAGGGCCACGCCGGGGGCCAGGTTGAACGACAGGTTGGCGGCCGGGAACATGCCGTCGTGAGCGATCGACAGCGGGCCGATGCTGGGCGCATCGAAACGCGCCAGGGCCGACAGCGGGACCATGTCCCCGGTCAACGGCGAACGCAGGTAGAAGTAGTTGAGGCTCTCGGCCTTGCCCCGTTGCTGGGTGTCGAGTTCGAGGATCACGTTGTACTGGTTGATCTCGGTCTGGAACTCGTTGATCTGGCGCTGGCCGAAGGCGTCGTACAGCGCTTGGTCGACATCGCTGGCGGTGAGGCCGAAGCGCGCGGCGGCGGTCCGATCGATATTGATATGGGTGATGCTGCCGCCCAGTTGCAGGTCGTTGGAGACGTCGCGGAACGCCGGGTTGCTGCGTAGCTTCTCGGTCAGGCGCTGGGTCCAGGTGGTCAGGGTCGGGCCGTCGTTGCTTTTCAGCACGTACTGGTACTGGGCGCGGCTGGGGCCGGAACTGAGGTTGATGTCCTGCCCGGCTCGCAGGTACAGGACGATACCGGGCACCTGCATCAGTTGCGGGCGGATGCGGTCGATGAAGGCGCTGGCCGAGACATCCCGGTCGCCACGGTCCTTGAGGGAAATCCAGAAACGGCCGTTGGCAATGGTCTGGTTGCTGCCGGAAACTCCCACCGAATGGGAGAAGGCCTGCACCGCCGGGTCGGCGGCGACGATCTCGGCCAGGGCCTGGTGTTTTTTCACCATGTCCGGGTAGGAAATGTCGGCGGCGGCTTCGGTGGTGCCGAGCACGAAACCGGTGTCCTGCACCGGGAAGAAGCCCTTGGGAATCAGGATATAGCCGGCAATGGCCATGCTCAGGGTCAGGCCGAAAATGCCCAGCATCAGTTTCTGGTGGGCCAGGGCCCGGCGCAGCGCGCGCTCGTAGAGTGCCAGCAGGCGCTCGCCGAAGCCCGGCTTGGCGTGGACCGGGTGCACCGGGGCGCGCATGAACAGGGCGGCCAGGGTGGGCGCTAGCGTCAGCGAGACCAGCACCGAAATCATGATGGTGGAGGTGGCGGTCAGGGCGAACTCCTTGAACAGCCGACCGACCACGCCGCCCATGAACAGCAGGGGAATGAACGCCGCCACCAGGGAGAAACTGATGGAGACCACGGTGAAGCCGATCTCGCCGGCGCCCTTGATCGCCGCCTCGCGCATGCCGTCGCCGGCTTCCAGGTGGCGGTGGATGTTTTCCACCACGACGATGGCGTCGTCGACCACAAAACCCACGGCGATGACGATGGCCACGAGGGTCAGGTTGTTCAGGCTGAAGCCCATCAGGTACATCAGGGCGAAGCTGGCGGTCAGCGATACGCCGAGTACCGCGGAGACGATCAGGGTCGCCGACCACTGGCGCAGGAACAGCGCCATCACCGCCACCACCAGCAGCACCGCGATCAGCAGGGTGATCTCCACCTCGTGCAGCGAGGCGCGGATGGTCTGGGTGCGGTCCACCAGCACCTTGACCTGCACCGACGCCGGCAGCATGGCCTCAAGCCCCGGCAGGGCGGCCTGGATGCGGTCCACGGTGTCGACGATATTGGCCCCGGGCTGACGCGAGATCACCAGGTTGACCCCCGGCTGATCGCCGGACCAGGCCTGGACGTAGGCGTCTTCCGGGCCATTGACCACCCGGGCCACGTCCTGCAGGTGCACCGGTGCGCCGTTCTTGTAGGAAACGATCAGCTGAGCGTATTCCTCGGGATGAAACAGCTGGTCGTTGGTGGACAGGGTGGAGATGCTCGACTCGCCGTACAGCGCGCCCTTGGCCAGGTTGAGGCTGGTTTGCTGGATCGCCAGGCGGATGTCGGCCAGGGTCAGGCCGATGGCCGCCAGTTTGTCCGCCGCGGCCTGGATCCGGATCGCCGGGCGTTGCTGGCCGGTGATGTTGATCTGGCCGACGCCGTCGATCTGGCTGATCTGCCGGGCCAGCAGGGTTTCCGCGTAGTCGCTGAGCTCGGTGCCGGGCATCTGCGTCGAACTGATGCTGAGGATCAGCACCGGGCTGTCGGCCGGGTTGACCTTCCTCCAGGTGGGCAGGGTGGGCATGTCCTTGGGCAGTTTGCCAGCGGCGGTGTTGATCGCCGCCTGCACTTCCTGGGCGGCGGTGTCGATGCTCTTGTTCAGGGTGAACTGCAGGGTCAGCAGGGTCGAGCCCAGGGCGCTGCTGGAAGTCATCTGGGTCATGCCGGGGATGGCGCTGAACTGCACTTCCAGGGGCGTGGCCACCGAGGACGCCATGGTGTCCGGGCTGGCCCCGGGCAGGGAGGCGGAGACCTGGATGGTGGGGAACTCGGCTTCCGGCAGCGGCGCCACCGGCAGGCGTGGAAAGGCGATCGCCCCCAGCAACACCAGGGCCAGGGTCAAGAGCACGGTGGCGACCGGATGGTCGACGCACCAGGCGGACAGGGAGCCGCGCCCCTTCATGGCTTGGGCTCCTGGGCAGGCGCAGACGGCGGGGCATCCAGCACCTGGACCTGGGAGCCGGGCTTGAGCCGCGACTGGCCGTCACTGACCAATATGTCCCCGGCCTGGACCCCGGCAATGATGTTCAGCTCGCTGTCCTGGTACAGCAGCTGCACCGGCACGCGTTCCACCTGCTGGCCCTTGACCCGGAACACGAAGTGCTGATCCAGGCCGCGCTGGACCACCGTGGGCGGCACGGTCAGCGCGCCCTGGTCCAGCGCGGTCTGGATCTTCACGGTCACCAGTTGACCGGGCCAGAGCTTTTGCTGGGGGTTGGCGAACTCTGCCTTGGCGCGCAGGGTGCCGGTGCCGGTATCGATCTGGTTGTCGATCAGGCTCAGATGGCCATTGCCCAGCAGGGCGTCGGCCTTGTTGCTGTCGGTGCCCAGGTAAGCCTGGACCGCTGCCGGGTCCTGGGCGCGAACCAGTTGCTGCAGGGTGGGCAGCATCTGCTGGGGCAGGGAGAACTCGACGGCGATGGGGTCGATCTGGGTCACCGAGAACAGGCCTTGGGCGTCGCTCATGCGCAGGAAGTTGCCTTCGTCCACGGTGCGAATACCCACCCGGCCAGTGACGGGCGAGCGGATCTGGGTGTAGGACAGTTGGACCTGCGCGGCATCGATGGCGGCCTGATTGCCCTGGGCCGTGGCGTTGAGCTGATTGACCAGGGCCGCTTGCTGGTCGTAGGTCTGTTTCGAGACGCCGTCATCCACCGACAGCAGCTTGTAGCGCTTGAGGTTGATCTGCGCCACCTGCAACTGGGCCTGGTTCTGCGCCAGCTGGGCCTTGGCCTGGTCCAGGTTGGCGCGGATCGAGCGGTCATCGAGGGTGGCCAGCAGGTCCCCGGCCTTGACCAGTTGGCCCTCCTTGACCAGCAAGCGAGTGAGGATGCCATCCACCTGGGGACGGATGATCACGCTGTGCAGCGAAAGCACCGTACCGATGCCGCTGACGTAGCGCGGCACATCCTGCTGGACCACCTGCACCACCCGCACCGGAATCGCCGTGGGCGCGGCCAGTCTGGCGGTCGCCGGCTTGTTGAGGAACCAGGCCGCGCCAGCGATGAGAGCCACCAGCAGCGCGGCGGACACGACGGTTTTCTTGGCAATGGGCATAGAGGTCGAGCGCCGGGGTCAATAGTGTCGGAAGGATGGCCATGATCTGTTGACAGTTATAGTCCGGCAACCCGGTCAGCACCGTGACCGCCAGCTGTCAGCGCTGTCAGAAAAGTACGGCCCGGGCGCCGCGCCCCAGGTCAAAGATCGCGGGCGCACAGGTATACTGCCGGCCACCGCAGCCTGTTCCCTGGCGCGGATTATCTTTCTCCCCTGGAGCTTCCATGACTGCCCCTGCACAACCCGCAGCGGATGACGGCCTGAACGTCGATCCCGCGGCCGCCCCGGCCACTCCTGAATCCGAGGCCAAAGCGGCAATTCCGGCGTTCAAGTTTCCGTTCAAGCCGTCCGAGTTCGCCCCGGCCAAGAATGCCCAGCAGCCCTGGTACAAGAACGGCGCCAGCAACGGCCACACCAAGACCCCTGGCGCCGCGCCGCCCGGCACCCGTCGCTCCATGGGCAAACGTTGATATCGCCGACAATCGCAGACATTGCCTCGATTTGCGCTTTTTAAGCGCAATGATGGCTAATTGCTTTAAACCTGAGCTGGATCAGTATTCGTGGCATCAGTGCGCTTAGAGTCAGCAGCCCTGCCGACTCCTCCTAACAATTACGAGCGCGCTTGCCATGAAGATCAACCTGCCGGTTACTGGGCGAAACGTGGACTTTGCCCCTGATGCGAACATCCTTTCGACCACCGATCTGACCAGCGCGATCACCTACGCCAATCCTGATTTCATCAAGATCAGCGGCTACACCCGCGAGGAACTGCTGGGTTCGCCGCACAACCTGCTGCGTCACCCGGACATGCCTTCCGCGGCGTTCGGCCATATGTGGCGCACCCTCAAGAGCGGCCGCTCGTGGATGGGCATGGTCAAGAACCGCTGCAAGAACGGCGACCACTACTGGGTCAGCGCCTACGTCACGCCGGTGACGCGGGACGGTCAGGCGGTGGAGTACCAATCGGTGCGCACCAAGCCCAGCGCGCAACAGATCGACGCCGCGGAGCGGGCCTATGCCCGGCTCAGGGAGGGCGGGCGTTCAGGCTGGAGCCTGCTGCCGGTGGTGAGCCTGCGCTTGCGCCTGTGGGCCGCCATCAGCGCCGGTTTTATCGGCTGCTTCGGGGTTTCAGCGTGGCTGCTGCCCGAGTCCTGGATGCTCCAGGGCGCGGTGATGGCCATGGGCTGGTGCCTGAGCCTGGTGGCGGTCGGTGTGCAAATGCGTCCGCTGGATCGCCTCGCCGAGCGCGCCCGGCAGATCGGCGACAACCCACTGAGCCAGGGCATCTACACCGGTCGTGCGGACGAGTTCGGCCGTATCGAGTTCGCCTTGCAGATGCTCGAAGCCCAGGTTGGAGCCGTGGTGGGGCGCATTGGCGACGCCTCCCAGCGTCTGGCCGGGCATGCCGCGGAGCTGGTGGAGCATCTGCACAGCAGTCATAACAGCACCCTGGAGCAGCAGGCGGAAACCGATCAGGTGGCGGCCGCCATTCATCAGATGGCCGCCAGCGTGGCCGAGGTCGCCACCCATGCCCAACAGGCATCGGTGGCGGCCGATCAGGCGGAAAGCGAAACCCGCGAAGGTCATCAACTGGTGGGCGAAAGCCGCAGCGCGGTGCTGCGCCTGGCCAGCGAGCTGGAGCGGGCCACCGAGGTCATCCATCAGCTGGAGGGCCACAGCACGGATATTTCCGGGGTGCTGGAGGTGATTCGCAGCATTGCCGAACAGACCAACCTGCTGGCCCTGAATGCGGCCATCGAGGCGGCGCGGGCCGGCGAGCAGGGGCGCGGCTTTGCCGTGGTGGCCGATGAGGTGCGTGGCCTGGCCCAGCGGACCCAGGATTCCACCAACGAGATCCAGCGCATGATCAGCACCCTGCAAAACGCCGCGCGCCATGCGGTGGAGGCCATGCAGCACAGCAGCGCGCATGTGGAAAGCAGCGTCGACCAGGCCCAGCGCGCGGCGGTGGCCCTGGACGGGATCAGCCAGCGGGTCAACCAGATCACCGAGATGAGCCTGCAGATTGCCGCGGCGGTGGAAGAGCAGAGCGCGGTCAGCGAGGACATCAACCGCAACATCATGGGCATCCGCCATGCCTGCGAGGTCACGGTCAATGCCGGCCAGCTCAGCCACGTCAATTCAGGCGACGTGGCCGGGCTGGCGGGTGATCTGCGCCAGCTGGCCCAGGAGTTCTGGCATAAGCGTGGCTAGGCCGCTGCGCGGATCGCCCGCCAGCCGGCGCCGTTGGTTCAGGCGGCGCGCAGGGAGATGAAGGCGTAGTCCTGGCCGGCAGTGCTGACCACCTGGGCACCGGCGGCCAGCACCTGGCTGGCGATGTCGTCGCCGGACAGGTGAAAGCGCCAAGGCTGGCTCGCGCTCTGCGGGGGAGCGGCGCGGACCTGGTCGATGGCGTCGGCCAGGGCGTTCATGTCGGGCAGGTAAGCAGTGAAACCGTCGCCCTTGAGAGCCGTGGTGCGTATCCCCAGCAAGGCGCAGATGGCTTCCTTGGTGTGGATGTCGTCACGGTCGGCCTGGCGCGAGCGCGCGATCAGCTCCGCCAGCTCCTGGTCCACCAGTTCCCCGCCGAGGATCAGTGGCGGGCCCTGTTCCCATGAGTGCGGCGGGCACTCCTTGGCCAGTGGGTTGAGCGGAATGTGCGGGTTGATTTCCATCGGATAGATGCGACACACCAGCGGTCGCCGCTCGTAGATGCGACAGCGCGACTCTTCGTCAAGATTCCGGCAGGGGCCGACGTTGTAGGCGGCGAAAGTGATCGCCACATAGGCCTCGGCGCTGCCACTGAGCACCCGGCAGGAACGGCGTTGCGCATGTTCGCGCTGCGCTACCGGCAGGCCCAGGCCATTGCCGAGAAAGGCTTCCACCAGGACGATCACCTGACCGCCGTCAGCCGCCCAGGCCCGGGCTTCCGTGAGGGTCAGGGGCACGTGGTGATCGCTGCAGCACTTGCCGCAACCAACGCAGGAAAACTGGGTGTTCATGGATCGGGGAACCCTTCTGGGGCGATGGGGATGGCGTCGAAAAAAACACGTCGGCGCGGCTGGAGCAGGGGGCCAAGCAAGTTGCACGCCACCCTCCGCGGCTGGCGGGGTGGGCCGTGCCGATGTTCAGGAACCCTGTGGCACGCGCTCGCGACGCAGGATCTGCATGCCGGCGCTTTCATACAAACGGCGGGCTCGCCGGTTGTCTTCCAGAACCCGCAGATCGACGAAGCCTTCCCTGCGTTCGGCGAACATCACGAAGGCCTGCTCCAGCAGGGCCCGGCCCACGCCCTGGCCACGGGCGCGGGGATGCACCACCAGATCCTTGATGTAGGCACTGGTCCAGCATTGGGCGACCCCGATCAGTCCGCTGGCATCGCGGGCCAGCAGACAGAGTTGCGGATCGTATTCGGCATCGTTCTCGAATGACTGGCGCCAGCGGTCCAGGGTCGGCACGCTGCCGCCGCCGTCCTGGTAGCCCAGGTGCATCAGCTGATGCACTTGGGCGGCCAGCTCGGGCTGGTAGTGCAGCACCGTGACCCCGGGCGGCCACTGCGGGACGGCCTGCGGGCGGGAGAGATCGCGACGCAGCAGCAGGCAGTGGATCTCGCTCATGGCTCAGGCCGCCTGGGTGGCGATGGTTTTGGCGGCGTCGATCAGGCAGCGGGTCAGTTCCGGCGAGGAGAACTTGGTGAGTACCGCATTGGCCCCGGCCAGACGCGCTTTTTCACTGTTCATGGCGCTGTCCAGGGAGGTGTGCAGCAACACGTAGAGGTGAGCGAAGTCCGGGGTTTCCCGCAGGGTCCGGGTCAGGGCGTAGCCGTCCATTTCCGACATCTCGATGTCCGAGACGATCAGGTTGATTTCGTTGGCCGTGCCCTGCAGTTCCAGCAGGCAGTCGATAGCCTCCTTGGCACTGCGGGCGGTGTGGCACTGCAGGCCGAGGTTGCGCAGGGTGTGCACCGATTGCTGCAGCGCCACCTGGCTGTCGTCCACCACCAGGATCCGCGCGTTGCCCAGGACTTCGGCGTCTTCCATGCTCAGCTCGGTGGGCGCCAGCTCGATCTGGGCCGGGGCAATGCCGTGGATCACCTTCTCGATGTCCAGCACCTGCACCAGGGTGCCGTCCACCTGGGTCACGCCGGTGATGTAGGACTTGATACCGCCGGAACCAAAGGGCGGCGGGCGGATATCGGTGGTCAGGCAATGCACGATCTTGCTCACCGCCTGCACGTGCAGGCCCTGCTTGGAGCGGCTGACGTCGGTGACGATCAGGCAGCCGCTGTCGGGGTCGGCCAGAGGGCGTTCGCCAATGGCTCGGCTCAGGTCGATCACCGACAGCGAGTTGCCGCGCAGGGTGGCGATGCCTTTCACATGGGGGTGGGATTCCGGCAGCTTGGTCAGCGGCGGGCAGGGAATGATTTCACTGACTTTAAGCAGGTTGATTG
Source organism: Pseudomonas protegens (assembly GCF_013407925.2). Classification (NCBI taxonomy): domain Bacteria; kingdom Pseudomonadati; phylum Pseudomonadota; class Gammaproteobacteria; order Pseudomonadales; family Pseudomonadaceae; genus Pseudomonas; species Pseudomonas protegens. The sequence continues at coordinate 4,574,241 of NZ_CP060201.1, forward strand.
CCATCAGCTTGCCGCTGCGCAAGGTAAACAGCAGAAGCGAAAGCGAATCTGCGCGGGCTTTGTTGGAGGACATAAAAACCTTCTCTGAAAAAGTTGGCGTGTGGCTCGACCCACGCAACACCATTGATAACGGGTTATCGACGTATTCAGGGCAGGCTTTAGCGGTGTTCCTGCTTTCCGTCGGCGCAGGGCGGGGCAGTGGATCCGTGCTCTGCCCTTCGCTGGCAAGCCAGCTCCTGCGACCCAACCCTGGTGTTCTAGCGCAGGCCCAGGCGCTTGGCCAGACGGCTGAGGTTGGCTCTGTCCAAGCCTAGCTCACGGGCAGCACTGGCCCAGTTGTGCTGGTGCCGTTCCAGGCAGGCGTTGATCAGTTGGCGTTGATAGTGCTCGGTGGCCTGGCGGAGGTCACCGTTGAGGGGCGCCGATGGGGCGGTGTCAAGGGTGGTGTCAAGGGTGCTGTCAAGGGTTAGCTCGGCGATGTCCGGCGCTTTCTCGCTGATCCTGGGCAGGTCCAGGTCGGCGGCATCCAGGCTGAGAATCCTCGGTCGTTCGCGGCAGTTGCCCAAGGCCTTGAGGGCGCTGCGGCCGATCAGGTGCTCAAGCTCGCGAACGTTGCCCGGCCAGTGGTAGCCCAGCAGCGCCTGCTGCGCATCGGCGCTCAGCCGCAGGCTGCCCAGGCCCATGCGCGAACGGTTCTGCTCCAGGAAGTAACCGCTGAGCAGCAGCACGTCGCGACCCCGCTCGCGCAGGGCCGGCACCCGCAGCGGGTAGACGCTGAGGCGGTGGTAGAAGTCGGCGCGATAGCGTCCGCTGCGCACTTCTTCGGCCAGGTCGCGGTTGGTGGCGGCGATCAGGCGCACGTCCACCTGATGCTCCTTGTCCGAACCCAGGCGCTGCAATTGTCCGCTCTGCAACACCCGCAACAGTTTGGCCTGGACCGTGAGCGACAGTTCGCCCACCTCATCGAGAAACAGCGTGCCGCCATTGGCCAGCTCGAATTTGCCTCGCCGATCCTGGGTGGCGCCGGTGAAGGCGCCGCGCACATGGCCGAACAGTTCGCTTTCCACCAGGGTGTCGGGCAGGGCCGCGCAGTTGAGGCTGATGATCGGCTGTTCGGCCCGGGGCGAGGCGGCGTGAATGGCCTGGGCCACCAACTCCTTGCCGACGCCGGTTTCACCGGTGATCAGTACCGTCAGGTCGCTGCCGCCCACCAGGCTGATTTCTTCCAGCAGGCGCTTGTGGGCCTTGCTCTGGCCGATCATCTCGCGCTGCTGTCCACTGGCCTGGCGATAGACCTCGGCCCGTTGATGCTCGTTTTCGGCCCGCAGCGCCAGGCGTTCGATGCGCTCGGCGGCACTGACGGTGGCCGCGGCGAGGCTGGCGAAGGCTTGCAGGGCGTCCAGCTCGATGGGCTCGAAACGCTGCGGGTCCAGGGCATCGAGGGTCAGCAGGCCCCAGGGCCGCTCATCGACGAACAGCGGGCAGCCCATGCAGTCATGCACTTCCAGGTGGTCGTCAAGACCTTCCACCAGGCCGTCATAGGGATCGGGCAGCTCACTGTCGCTGGCAAAACGGGTCGGGCCCGGGCTGGCGAGCAGGGCGGCAAAGCGTGGGTGCTCGCTGACCTTGAAGCGGCGGCCCAGGGTGTCGGTGCTCAGGCCGTCCACCGCCAGCGGCACCAGCCATTCACCATCCAGGCGCAGCAGCGCGGCGGCGTCGCAGGGCAGCAGGGCGCGCAAGGCTTCCAGCAGGCGGCGGTAACGTTCGCCCTCGGGCAGTTCCCGGGACAGGTCGGTCACCAGGGGGAGCAGGGTCGTGAGCAGGGATTTTGCGGTCATAATGACTCCGTCTAGTCTTAATGACTATAAGTGCATTGCTGTCTTTATGACTAAATTAATTTTAAATTGTTGATTTATAACGATTTTAATCTTGGCATGAAAACTGACTGGATAAGGGAAACCTGCAAGCAGTCATAAAGTCCAGGAGTTGTCCTTATGCTAAGCGTTCAAGATCGCGCCATCATCAAAGCCACTGTGCCCCTGCTGGAAAGCGGTGGCGAAGCCCTGATTACCCATTTCTACCGGATGATGCTGTCCGAGTACCCCCAGGTGCGCCCGCTGTTCAATCAGGCCCACCAGGCCAGTGGCGATCAGCCTCGCGCCCTGGCCAACGGGGTACTGATGTATGCCCGGCACATCGACCAGTTGGATCAACTGGGGGATCTGGTGGCCAAGATCATCAACAAGCATGTGGCCCTGCAGATCCTGCCGGAGCATTACCCCATTGTGGGGGGCTGCCTGTTGCGGGCCATTTCCGAAGTGCTGGGCAGCGAGATTGCCACTCCTGAAGTGATCGCTGCCTGGGGCGCGGCCTATAACCAGTTGGCGGATATCCTGATCGGTGCCGAGTCGGCGATCTACGAGCAGAAGGCCCAGGCTCCGGGCGGCTGGCGCGGCGCGCGGGCATTCAAGCTGGTGCAGAAGGTGCAGGAGAGCGCGGAAATCACTTCCTTGTATTTGGAGCCGCTGGATCAGGGGCCGATCCTCGCCGCCGAGCCGGGCCAGTACATCGGCTTGCAGCTGTTCATCGACGGGCAGGAGGTGCGGCGCAACTACTCCCTGTCGGCACTTTCCAACCAGGGGCAGTACCGCATCAGCGTCAAGCGCGAACCCGGGGGCGTGGTGTCCAACTACCTGCACGACCAATGCGTGGTGGGCACGAGCATCATGCTGTTCCCGCCGGCCGGCGAGTTCACCTTGCAGCCCAGCGACAAGCCACTGGTGCTGATCAGTGGCGGCGTGGGCATCACCCCAACCCTGCCGATGCTGGAGGCGGCGCTGGCCACCGAGTGCCCGGTGCATTTCATCCACTGCGCGCGCAATGGCCAGGTGCATGCGTTCCGTGACTGGGTCGACGAACTGGCCCAGCGTTATCCACAGCTCAAGCGCTTCTACTGTTATGCCGAGGACGACGGCGTCAGCCCGGCGGCGGACAAACTGGGGCTGCTGACCCGGGAGCAGTTGGCCGACTGGTTGCCGCAGCAGCGAGATCTGGACGCCTACTTCCTCGGTCCCAAGGGCTTCATGGCGGCCATCAAGCGTCACCTCAAGGCCCTGGGCATTCCCGAGCAACAGAGCCGTTATGAGTTCTTCGGCCCGGCGGCGGCCCTGGAATAACCCAACCATCGGCGCCTGCCAACACAAGCCGGCCCTGCAACGGGGCTGGCTTGTTAATCCTTGCTTAACCTGCCTGACGTTAATTCCCCCTCGATGCCGGGATGGCGCTGCCATGCCGGCCCTTTCATTCATGTGTCCCCCAGGCCCGTAAACCTTGGGTGTTGCCTGCGATGCCATGCATTCAAAGGTCATGATCAGCGTGTAGACTTCCGGGCACCCGATGGCAATCAGATCAACTTCGCAATTCAACCCGCGTGACAAGCACGGCCACGCCGGTTGAGCAGACAACAGAAAAAGGAATAGGGATGAGTGACGACAGACTGCGTTTAGGACGTGAACGGCGCTTCCTGGTACTGCTGGGGATTATCTGCCTGGCGCTGATCGGCGGGGCCCTGTACCTGCAGGTGGTGCTGGGCGAGGCGCCTTGCCCGCTGTGTATCCTGCAACGCTATGCCTTGCTGCTGATCGCTCTGTTCGCCTTTATCGGGGCGGCCCTGAGTTCGCGACGTGGGGTGACGGTGATGGAGACCCTGGTGGTCATCAGCGCCATCGCGGGGGCCGGGGTGGCCGGGCACCATGTGTACACCCAGTTCTACCCGGCGGTGAGTTGCGGCATCGATGTGCTGCAGCCCTTTGTCGACAGTCTGCCGCTGGCGAGCATCTTTCCCCTGGTCTTCCAGGTGGACGGTTTCTGCTCTACGCCCTATCCGCCGATCCTGGGCCTGTCCCTGGCGCAATGGGCACTGCTGGCATTCGTGCTGACGGTGATCCTGGTGCCCCTGGGCGTGGTTCGCAACCGCAAGAAAACCTACTGATTCACCCGGAAAAGCCCCGGTCCCTCAACAGGGGCCGGGGCTTTTTCATGTCGCTCATCCAGCGCTTGAAAAGTCCGTGATGTGCGGCAAGGGAAGGGGCGGTAAAAGTGCGACATGTTGTCACACTGTCGCGGTCGCACAGGGCCGGAGGGAGGCCGATAACAGACTGCTGAGCGGGCTGTCGGTTCCCCTGAAGTCTGTCATTTTGTGTAAATCGCCAGGCTGGGTTAAATCCATAGCCTGCTATCTATACATCTCTTCACAAAGCCCGTTTTACGGGGGTTGAAGCCCCATCCAAGGCGGCTTTCAGCGGCTTGTTCAGCCGGTTGAAAGGGGGCGCTGGGAGTCCCTTTTGCGGCTTTTTATTGAGAATGAAAATCGATATGGTTGCGATCCCTCGCAATAATCGTGAGGGATTGTTGCGTCCCGGGATAAAAATTATTTCGGGATAAGACATGGTTTATGAAACGCGACATATCTACAATCGCACGCACTGAATTTCCGACGCTGCTCATCCCTGAGCACACGAGGACGGTCGAGGGGCGGATTGAGCGCTCCGTGCGACTGCGGGTGTCGGCGCCTTCCAAACTTCCGCACCAAATGGAATTGGTCTGTAACAAGGCCTTTGACCACGAGATCGAATAAGAACCACTGCTAGCCCGGGATGTGTCGTTGAGCGTTTAACGCAACGGGCAGGCCCTTATTCAATTGAAGAAAAATGCCAACCCTTGGCAGGGTGAAGTGTTGGCGATCAAAACCCAACTGCATTGCGCAAGCTGCTTTAGAGGTCGTGAGATGAGTAAAAACAGGTACCCCAGATTACTAGGCTTATTGCCGCTGCTCGGCATGTTAATGCTGGGAGGCTGCAAATGGACCTTGCTTGATCCCAAAGGTCAGGTTGGTCTGGATGAACGAAACCTGATCATCACGGCAACCATTCTGATGCTGCTGGTGGTTGTGCCGGTCATTCTCATGACCTTCGCCTTCGCCTGGAAATACCGCGCCTCGAACAAGGACGCGACCTACGCGCCGAAGTGGTCCCACTCCACCAAGATCGAGATCGCGGTGTGGCTGGTTCCGGTGCTGATCATCATTGCCCTGGGTTATGTCACCTACAAGTCGACCCACGCCCTGGACCCTTATCGCCCGATCGAATCCGACGTCAAGCCGGTGACCATCGAGGTGGTGGCCATGGACTGGAAGTGGCTGTTCATCTACCCCGACCAAGGCATCGCCACCGTCAACAAGATCGTGTTCCCGGCTCATACCCCGGTGAACTTCCGTGTCACCTCCGACACCGTGATGAACTCGTTCTTCATCCCGGGCCTGGGCGGCCAGATCTACGCCATGGCGGGCATGACCACCAAGCTGCACCTGATTGCCAACCAGAACACCGAACTTGAAGGTATCTCCGCCAACTACAGCGGCGCGGGTTTTACCGGCATGAAGTTCAAAGCGATCGCTACCAGTCAGGAAGATTTCGACGCCTGGGTAAACGAAGTCAAGAAGGCACCTAAACAGCTGGATACCGCTGAATACGAAGCCCTTTCCAAGCCGAGCCAGAACAATCCTGTCGAGCTCTACTCCGCTTACGCGCCAAACCTGTTCCAGACCGTCATCGACAAGTATGAAGGCATGAAACCGGGCAAGCCGCTCAAGCACGAGAAGAAAGAAAAGGAAGTGGCCGCAACCGAAGGGATGGACGTGAGTTCGCATTCAGCTGCCGGGGCAGAGGAGTAAACGATGTTTGGTAAATTAAGTCTGGAAGCGATACCGTTCCACGAGCCGATCGTCATGGTGACCGTTGCCATGATTCTGCTCGGTGGTCTGGCGCTGTTCGCGGCAATCACCTACTTCAAGAAGTGGACCTACCTGTGGACCGAGTGGCTGACGTCCGTCGACCACAAGAAAATCGGTGTGATGTACATCATCGTCGCCATGGTCATGCTGCTGCGTGGCTTCGCCGACGCCATCATGATGCGTACCCAGCTGGCCATGGCCACCGAGGGTTCGCCTGGCTACCTGCCACCTGAACACTATGACCAGATCTTCACCGCCCACGGTGTGATCATGATCATCTTCATGGCGATGCCTTTCTTCACCGGCCTGATGAACCTGGTCGTGCCGCTGCAGATCGGCGCGCGTGACGTGGCCTATCCGTTCCTCAACTCCCTGAGCTTCTGGCTGCTGGTATCGGGCGTGGTGCTGATCAACCTGTCCCTGGGCGTTGGCGAATTCGCCAAGACCGGCTGGGTTGCCTATCCGCCGCTGTCGGGCCTGCAATACAGTCCGGGCGTGGGTGTGGACTACTACATCTGGGCGCTGCAGCTATCGGGTCTGGGGACAACGCTGACGGGGGTCAACTTCCTGGCCACCGTGCTGAAAATGCGTACCCCTGGCATGAAGATGATGGACATGCCGATCTTCACCTGGACCTGCACCTGGGCCAACGTGCTGATCGTGGCTTCGTTCCCGATCCTCACCGCCACCCTGGCACTGCTGACGCTTGACCGTTACATGGATTTCCACATTTTCACCAATGAACTTGGTGGCAATCCAATGATGTACGTGAACCTGTTCTGGGCCTGGGGTCACCCCGAGGTGTACATCCTGATCCTGCCGGCGTTCGGTATCTTCTCCGAAGTGATCTCGACCTTCTCCGGCAAGCGCCTGTTCGGCCACCACTCGATGATCTACGCCTCCGGCGCGATCTCGATCCTGGGCTTCATGGTCTGGCTGCACCACTTCTTCACCATGGGTTCGGGGGCCAGCGTCAACGCCTTCTTCGGCCTGGCGACCATGCTGATCTCGATCCCGACCGGGGTGAAGCTGTTCAACTGGCTGTTCACCATCTACCACGGCCGTCTGCGCATCACCAGCCAGGTTCTGTGGACCCTGGGCTTCATGGTGACCTTCGCCATCGGCGGCATGACCGGCGTACTGCTGGCCATCCCGGGTGCGGACTTCGTGCTGCACAACAGCCTGTTCGTGATCGCGCACTTCCATAACGTGATCATCGGCGGCGCGGTATTCGGCTACATCGCCGGCTTCAGCTTCTACTTCCCGAAAGCCTTCGGCTTCAAGCTGCATGAAGGTTGGGGCAAGGCTGCGTTCTGGTTCTGGATCTCGGGCTTCTTCGTTGCCTTCATGCCGCTCTACGCACTGGGCTTCATGGGCATGACCCGTCGTCTGAACGCCACCACCAACCCTGAGTGGGTGCCATACCTGTACGTGGCCATGGTGGGTGCGCTGATGATCGCCGTGGGCATCGCCTGCCAGCTGATCCAGCTGTACGTCAGCGTGCGTGACCGCAAGCAGAACATGTGTGTGTCCGGCGACCCTTGGAACGCCCATACCCTGGAATGGTCGACTTCGTCGCCACCGCCGTTCTACAACTTCGCGGTACTGCCGAAAGCCGAAGGCATCGACCCGTTCACCGAAGCCAAGGAAAACGGCACTGCCTACGCGCAGCCTGGCCGCTACCAGCCGATCCACATGCCCAACAACACCGCTACCGGTGTGGTCATGGGGGCTCTGCTGACCGTGTTCGGTTTCGCCATGATCTGGCACATCTGGTGGCTGGCCATCGCAAGCCTGGCCGGCACCGTGATCTATTTCGCGATCCACGCTGCCCGTGATGATCAAGGCTACATGGTGCCGGTCGAGACGATCGAACGCATCGAAGCCGAGCAGCACAAGCGTCTGGTATCGGAGAACAAGATCCCGGCTACCCGTGTTGAAACCTCGTTGGAACAGGCTTAATCCATGTCGAACTTAGTGACCAATGCTGGACACGCCCATGTCGATGACCATGGGCACGATGACCATCACCACGACTCGGGCGAGATGACCGTATTCGGTTTCTGGCTCTACCTGATGACCGACTGCATTCTGTTTGCGTCGATCTTCGCGGTATACGCGGTACTGGTTAACAACGTAGCGGGTGGCCCGTCGGGCCACGACATCTTCGAACTGCCTTATGTACTGGGCGAAACCGCTCTGCTGCTGTTCAGTTCGATCACCTACGGCTTCGCCATGCTGGCGTTCTTCCGGGGCAACAAGAAGCAGGTACTGGGCTGGCTGGCCATGACCTTCCTGTTCGGCCTGGGCTTCATCGGCATGGAGATCAACGAGTTCCACCTGCTGATTTCCGAAGGCTACGGCCCTAGCCGTTCCGGCTTCCTGTCCGGGTTCTTCACCCTGGTCGGCACCCACGGTCTGCACGTGACCAGCGGTCTGATCTGGATGGCGATCATGATGTACCAGGTGCAGAAAAACGGCCTGACGGCGACCAACAAGACCCGTCTGAGCTGCCTGAGCCTGTTCTGGCACTTCCTGGACGTGGTGTGGATCTGCGTATTCACCGTTGTTTACCTGATGGGGACTATGTAAATGGCCAACACACACTCCCACGACGAAGCCGGTCACGGCAGCGTCAAGTCCTACGCCATCGGCTTCATCCTGTCGGTCATCCTGACACTGATCCCGTTCGGCCTGGTGATGTACCCGTCGCTGCCTAAAGACGTGACCCTGTGGATCGTCCTGGCGTTCGCGGTCATCCAGGTGATCGTTCACCTGGTGTACTTCCTCCATCTGGACCGTTCCGCGGCGCAGCGTAACAACGTCATCGCGTTTATCTTCGCGGCGCTGGTCATTGTTCTGCTGGTTGGTCTGTCGTTGTGGATCATGTTCAGCATCCACACCGTCATGATGGCCAAGTGAGGTAAACCCGATGTCGCTCAAGCACTTTATCCAAATCACCAAACCGGGGATCATTTTCGGTAACGTGCTTTCTGTGGCAGGCGGGTTTTTCCTGGCCTCGAAAGGGCATGTCGATCTGGCCATTTTCCTGGCCGCCATGATCGGCACCTCGCTGGTGGTAGCGTCCGGTTGCGTGTTCAACAACTGCATCGACCGTGACATCGACCTGAAGATGGAGCGCACCAAGAACCGCGTGCTGGTCCAGGGCCTGATCTCCCTGGAAGCGGCCCTGGTTTATGCCTCCCTCCTCGGGATCGCCGGCGTCGCCCTGCTGTACTACGTGGCCAACCCGTTGGCCGCGTTGTTCGCGGTAATCGGCTTTGTCATCTACGTCGGCCTGTACAGCCTGTACCTCAAGCGCAAGTCGGTTCACGGCACGCTGGTGGGCAGTCTGTCCGGGGCCATGCCGCCGGTGATCGGTTATGTGGCCGTGAGCAACACCTTCGACATGGCCGCGCTGACCCTGCTGGTGATGTTCAGCCTGTGGCAGATGCCGCACTCCTACGCCATCGCAATCTTCCGCTTCAACGATTACCTGGCCGCATCGATTCCGGTGCTGCCGGTAAAACGCGGGATTCGCGTGGCCAAGAAGCACATCCTGCTCTACATCCTGGCGTTCCTGGTGGCGACCCTGATGCTGACCTTCAGCGGTTACGCCGGCATGAGCTACCTGGCGGTAGCGGCGGCGATGGGCATGTACTGGCTGTACATGGCCTGGACCGGCTACAAGGCGGTGGATGACACCGTGTGGGCGCGCAAGCTGTTCGTGTTCTCGATCTTCACCATCACCGCGCTGAGCGTGATGATGTCGGTGGACTTCAAGGCCCCGACCGAGCTATTGCTGACCTACGCACACTAAGCTGTCCAGGCCACAGAAAAGCCCCGCCTTCGTAAGGAGCGCGGGGCTTTTTACATACGTGAACGAGTAACTCATTCTGGGTGACGATTAAGGTTTACGCTGCCGCACTTTTCATCGCCACTGTCGCAAGGCCACCGGCGTTAAGGCTCAGGTAAGTCCATTGCTTGTTGTTCTGCTACGTGCAACACGTCGCATCCGTCCTGCAACAACAAGGTGGCCACACTGGAGAAACGCATCAGATCGAGGTCGTCGGCGTTGCGGCGGGTCATGCCGGAGACACTGTCCAGCAGGTCGCGGGCAGCGCGGATGCGCAAGCCGGCGTAGGTCAGCAGATCAAGCAAGGGCGCTTGAGGGTTGATAAAGGCAACGGCGTGGTTGGTGGTGTTGGAGGAGGTGAAAGCTTGGTAATCCATTGGGTAACACTCCATCGTTTCGGGAGTTACCACCGTTCGCGGCCAAGCAAAGGAGGGTGGCAACTGTACGCGGGTTGGCCGACCGGGCCCGAAACATCCCGGCACACCCGAAGGTGTCCCACGCACAGTCGCCATAACACAAACGCGCAGGCGCAAAAAAAGCGCTTGCCTTTCGTTTGGTGAGCGCCTGTGCGTTACGGGAATGCTGACGGCCAAGTCAGGTCGCTGAATTGGCAGCGACGGGCGTCACTTTATGGATGCCAGTTCGTCACCGCAAGAGCCGTGTTTTTCCGAAATGTAAAAGCAGGACGTCCGTGGAACTGAGTGCGATACCTTGTCTTGAGCCACGTTTTCGCAGCGGGCATCGACTGTATTTCTCATCAATGGGTGGGCTCCCTCAGGCCTTCGCATATTGGGCTGTACAAGAGGACGTGACGCTGCAGCCACAGGCGAGCGTCGCGGGTTCAAATGCCATCGGGCGGCCATTATGGATCGCGCTACCGTCACCACCGGACACCAGGGCATAAGTACCCAGGTGGGTCGGGCAAAGGGCTTTATCGCCGAGCAGGCATTGGGCAATGCCATTCACCGGAAAGCCGCTGGCCTCAATCATGGCTCCCCCGCCTGAGTGATTGTCGCCCAAGCGGATTGCGCCTCGTCCGGACATGTTTGCCTCCTTTTCATTGAAGGTGTTGTCGTGTACCCATCGCTCACAACCCCGCCGGCAAAACCTGCGGATCACGCTGACGTACAACAGCTAGAAACTGCTCCAGCAACTCGTCGCGCTCAGTGACGGCCCCCGGCAGGCAAGTGATCGCGGCGTAAGGCGTCTTCATCAAGGGGTGATCGATTTCTTTGGGGTTAGGCAGGCCAAGCAAATCACGCAGACGCAAGACAGCGAGGATTTCAGTGGGATGAACAGCCAGGAAAACCGAACCGAATTCAAACTTTCCGCTGTCATCCTCACGCTCGGTCAGAGCGATGCGCTCCACATGAGTATCGCAAGCCAGCAGTAGCGCAGGTAGCAGCACTTCGGGATCGGGATTGCGCCAGTTGGCAACCAATTGTCCCCAGGCCAAGTCACGGGGCAAGGCGTGCTTCTCCAGGTCGAGGGGGGGGGCCAGCCAGTCGCCGATGATGCTCAGGCCGAAGGCTGCGTAACGCAGATTGGAACTGAGGGGTAAGTTGTGACCATTGCGGATGCCATAACCTTCTTCAATGCCAGCAAACAACACCTCATGATAGGGTTTAACGAGTTCGTGGCGGCCCGTCGCAATAGCACCTAGCATCAGATGAGCAGCACCATCTAGATCGCCAGCAGACTCACGATTAGTACCTTTCAATCTTTTTATATCGATTGTTTCAGCATACAACATGCGTGCAAAACCATGGGCCATATGCTGGTTAGCTAGGCTCCATTGTCCTGTCCCGGCAGCTAACAGGCTTTGTTTTATTTTCTGCATTCCCAAGGCAAAGAGTCCGAAGATGCCGTCAACGGCAGCTCCAATATCCCCCTGGCCTTTAAGGTATTCCTCAAAGTCAGTTGTCGGAAAAGAACGCCCTGATGCCCACTCCTTCGTTTTGCGCAGGCTCTTTTCCAGCCTGTTCATCGCGTTTTTTGTCATTGTTTTTCACCACGTATTAAGTTGTATGCCTGAGCCATTATCAACGAGCCTGTTCAAGCCTCCCTGCGAGTCGAAAAATATTTGTGCATGAAGGTACTCAATCTTGCCGTTGCGCTCTGCGTCCCTGATGGCTTTCATTTTTTTGTCCACATTTGGATCAACTTCGACCATTTTTTCGGGTGTCCATCCTTCTCGGGTTAACCGAATTTTCTTCATCATTTCCTTCATTTTTTGCGCCCCCCCTCCCTTCTGCGTCTTATTAAACCCCGGCGTCTTCACCCCACCCAAAGTCGCCTTGGTTTCAATCACCAGCAGCGTATTCTCGGTGAACGTCAAGGTCTTGGTCGGCGCCGTACCTTTGACCCCATCAATCAAATGCCGCTCGGCATTCGTGGGTACGCGTACGGTGATCGAGGGCGGTGGCGGGACCCACACCAGCATGTCGAGTCCATGGCCGCTCTTATTGGATAGGCCGAAGCGGTTGGGGACTTGGGCGTTGTCGCTGTAGCCAAGAATGCGTTTGGGCTGCACGCCCCATTTTTCGATCAGGGCCGCGGCAAAGGCTTCTTCGCCGGCATCACCGACGATCTTGCCAATTCTGCCAACCACCTTGAGGCTGCCGCAGTGCTGCACGATCAACATGGTGAGTCGGTTGCGCAAGGTGTTGGACATGACCGCGTAGTTGGCTTTGCCCATGGGGGAGCTGTAGCCAATCTGGCTGCTGTTGGTGTCCAGCGAGGGGCGGTCGAACCAGTCGCCGCCGCCCGTCTGGTGATCGCTGTTCCTGGCGCTGTAGCCGCCTTCGCGTTTGCTGCCGCGCAGTTCGATGGCCAGGGGCTCGGCCGAGGTGTGGCCGCCCAGGCGCTTGCGTTGCTCCTCGTTCAGGACCTGGACATCGAGTGCGGCCGAGGCCGGAGCGTCGCGGCGTATCTTGCGCAAGATCCAACGCGCCCCGCCAAAGGCGGCGGGGGTCAACATGACCAGGTTGATGAACATGAACACCTGGCGCCCGCGCTCTGCGCCGTCCTTGGGGTCGGCAAGCTGTCCCAGGCTGGCGAAGAGCTTTTCCCCAACGTCGATGTCTTCGCCGGTAATGAGCTTGGTGCTGCCGCTGCCGATGGCATTCAAGGCCAGCGCCGTGTCGATGGCGGCGATGGTGTAGCGAATGGCCTTGTAGCCTCCGAACAGACCGCGGGTCGCGATACCCACCACCGGAATCAAGGCCAGGACGCCAAAGACGATCTCGGTAACGGCGAAGACCTTCATCCAGGTCTTGTCGATGTCCTTGGCTCGCTGCAGGTGCCGGGCCAGATCCTCTGCCGCTTTGGCCGGGTCGTACTGACCGCTGATAGTCCAGTTGAAACTGGGCAGCACAGAGCGTTCGCCATAGGCACCGATGGCACGGTCGTCGGCGTAGCGGGCGCTGGTAAAGGTCCAGAAATAGATCCGCCGATCATGGAAGACGAAGTTGCCATTGCCGCAAGCGATGTTCGGCGGCGTTGGACGGATGCCGAGGACTTGCGCCCAGAAGTGCGGGGTGACGTAGTCCTCGGTGTCCATCTCGTCGTCCAGGCAGACGAACTCGTAACCCTTGGCTGCGACAAAGGCATAGAGCTCGGCCAGATAGGCATCGCCACGGGTCGCTCCCAGGCTGTCGATGACCTGCAACAAGTAGGCATCCCGGAAGTTCTGAACCTTGTCCTTAATCCACGGGTTGTGGGTAAACCAGTCGCTGGTGGCCGCCTTCTCGTGGGACGGAATGCCCAACAGCAGGTCCGCATCTCGGGGTCCCGATGGGCCGTTGAGGGCGAATGGAACCCCCAGTTCGGTGCAAGCTGCGCACACGATCCTGGGGCGCGGTGCCTGGTTATCCATCGCGTCCTGGGCGAGTTTTTCGTAGCTGGCGTTGACGGGGTTCTCAGCCATGGTCGGCCTCCATCAGAACGTTCTGGTGCTGGCGCAGGAAGGTCGCCAAGGCATGGCTTCGGGCAGGCAGGTTGGTGACTTCCTCGAGTGCGCGATGCAGGGTTTGCAGCAGCGGATTGAGGTGGTAGAAGCGACCGAAGCTCGCCGCTAATAACAGGTGGTGGGTCAACAGCACCAGGCTGGTACGCGCCACGCCATGCAGGTCCTCGGTAGGCAGCGGCACGGGCAGCCCCATCTCCTGGTAGATCCGGTACTCATAGGTGGTAAGCACCTTGCGCTTGATGGGAGCCAATCCGAGAAACTCGCAGGCATCGGCTTCGTACAGCATGAACAGTTGCAGAACCTCCGCTGCCTTTAGCACGCCGCGCAAGGCCGCTAGTCGCTGAAACGCCGACCAGATAGCGTCGTGACCGAGTTTTTCGCTGGGAATGGACAGGATGTCGAGGGTCACCTCATGCATCGAGCACTGCACGGACTCAAGCTGCCGACGCAGCTTGATCGCGGTATTGACCGCCATGTCCAGGCGCACGTCCTGTTCCATGCCTGGGTCTTCGAGGATGAGAGCAACCTGTGCGTAGGTCGGATCACGTTCCCAGTGCAGCCCCAGCAGGACACTCAAGGTGATGTGGCTGCTGTACGGCTTACCCTGATCGTAGCCGGCGGCTGTGGCATCAACGCCAGCCTGGTTGACCAAACCTTGTATGCAGTCCGGCTTGCTGGGGATGCGGGGTATGACGGCTGCCAGGGTCTCGCACAAATAGCACGTCAGCCTGCGGTTCGCCTGTTCGCGCTTGATGCGCTCCATCGCGCTTAGGTTCAAGGTGTTCAGGGGCATCAGCTTTCCCCCTTCGCCGTCACTTCATGCCAGACCAGACAACCATCGAATGTGGCAGCGCTGTCGCCTTGCTGTTCGAACAGGGGTTGCACCCGCCGCGACAAGCCGCTGTGTGGCCCATGAAAATACAGTGCTTCAATGCCGCCCTCGGCAAACAGTCGTGCCAGGGGTTCTGGGGCGTGAGAGAGCGAGGCCACGTAGGTGTGCAGCGCGTCCGGATGGCCCAGGCGCAGGAAAAAGAAACGGCCCTGATCTTCGAACTTGCTGAAGCGTCGCAGGTGTTGCCAGAGCTCCGGGAAAGGCCGTCGGCTGAACAGCCAGGTCAAGGCCAGCCTGTCGTAGTGTTCGCCCAGCCAGTCATCAAAATCGCTGCCCCGCTCGACCTGGCACAGGTACGGCGCATGTTGCTCCAGGCCACTGAGCGATTCCAGACGCCACAGTGAACGGTGGGCGACGCCATGGAACTCCAGGCGGGCGAGCAGATTGCGCTCGGCCGATGCTTCGACCAGAACGAAAGCGGATGGGCTGTTTGCAGGCCTGAGCAGGCCAAGGTCATCGAGGTGTTGATAGGCACTCATGCTTTGTCCCCCCTGGCGAAGGGGCACTCTTCGATCAACGCAGAACCTTGGTTGATCGCGGCCTCAATGGCTTGGACCTGGTCACCGGCGGGGGCGACGATGCTCACGTTGCCCTTGAGCCGGATGTTGGGCGCCTCCAGGGTGATACCGCTGGCATCGAGCACGATCTTTCCTGCCGGCCCACGAATCAGAATGCGCTCGGTACCTTGCAGTTGATATTCCCGGGTCAAGGTGCGCAGGGCCGTCCTGGCTTCGATGGACTGCACGCCCTCGATCACGATTTTTTCGTTTTCACCGACAGTCACCCAATGGCTGGCGGTGATGTCTTCATTGAGGGTGTTTCCGATCTTGCGGACTTCGTTGCGATCGATGGTGACGAACACATCCTGACGGATGTGCTCCTTGCGATTACGGCTGACCGTATTGGTTTCGTCTTGACCGATGGAAGTGATGCGATCACGCACCACACCAATAGTCTGGTCATTGCCAATAGAGACTGTCTCGTCGTTATTGACATGGATGGTCTGGTCTTTCTGTGCGTGAACGTAGATCTCTTCCTGGCCTTTGCGGTCTTCGATGCGCAACTCGTTGTAGCCGCCTCCGCCTGGACTACTGTTGCTTTTGAACACGCTGCGCGTTTTGTTCGCTGGCAGCGGATAGGGCACGGGAGTGTGCTGATTCGGTACGCAGCCGGTCACCAGGGGCTGCTCGGGATCACCACCGATAAAGCTCACCAGCACTTCCATGCCGATCCGCGGGATCACCACGTGGCCAAAGCCTTCACCGGCCCAGCTGGTGGCGACCCTCACCCAGCAACTGGAGAAGTCGTTGCGTTCGCCTTCGCGGTCCCAATGAAACTGAATCTTTATCCGCGAGAATTCGTCACACCAGATTTCTTCGCCCGCAGGACCGGTCACCAGCGCGGTCTGGCTGCTCAGTCGCGGCTTGGGGGTCGGCTCTTGGGGGCGGAAGAATGTTTCGCTGGGGATGGCGCTGAAGCGGTTGCGGTAGCCCTGGGTGAAGCCGCCGTGGCGCTCGTCGCTGGTGACCGACTCCTCCAGCACCTGCGGTTGGCGACCCTCATGTTCAACGCTCACCAGCAGCCACATCTGGTTGTATTCGCTGCGTGGGTGTTCGCTGAGGGAGACCAGATGGCCGCAGCGCAAGTTCGACAGATCACTTTGTCCCTTGGCCAACTGGTAGTCGGCGCGGTGACCTTCGAGGGCGATCTGGCTCAACTGCTTGCCCACCGCGCCGGTGCTGTAGCGGCCGGGGTAGCGATAGTCTTCCAGCACCGGGATGGCTTCGCTGCGTGCCCCGGTATGCAAGGTGCTGGGCACCGGATCGAGTGGAGCGCCGCTTGAGGCGCTGCGCGGATCGGGTTTTTTCAGGTTGTAGTCGCGACGCACCACCTGGCTGGTGCGGGTGCTGAAACGCACCGCGAAATGGCTGACCACCGGGTCTTCGGCGGCCAGGCCGCTGTCTTGCTGATAGCGCGCGGTGGGCAGGATCGGGTAGTCGGTCTGGTTGTCGGAAAACACCAGCAGGTGCTGGTCGAGGCTGTGTTCGTGGTGCCAGTGAATGCCGTCTTCAAAGCACAGGCGTTGCAGAAACTGGAAATCCGTCTCCCCGTATTGCACGCAATACACCCTGGGTACTGAAGGCTTGGGGGCGATGTTGAAGCGGTATTGGTCGGCGAGTATGCCGTGCTCCTTGAGCACCTTGGCAATGATCTGCGGCACCGTCAGGTTCTGGTAGACCCGCTGGTTGTGGCGGTGCTGCAACTGGTACAGGTGAGGGCGCAGGATCAGTTGATAGCGGGTCATGCGCTTGCCGCTGTCGCCGATTTCGATGTCGTCGATCAGGCCATGGATGCCTTCGCCCTTGAGACCGAACTGCAGGAACGCCGGCTGGTTGAGCAGGCTCTCCAGATCGACACGGGGGTTGTCCGAAACCAGTTCGATGTGGATGGCATAGAGCTCGCTGATGGCTTCGCGACCCTTGAAGGCCAGCACCTTGAAGTCGTGGCGAACGGCTGGGATGGACAGCACGAAATGCGCAGTGTCGGCCGGCGCGAACATAGGCTCATCCTTAAGCGTGAGAGAGGCCAGACCCGCGCCGTACCTGGCCCGGGTGCAAAGTGGCGCTCAACCTAGCAAAGGGTGCAACGAGGTTTATATGGGACTGGTCTGGAAAATTATTTGAAATTTCTGGCTTGATGTTGACGTTTTCGATGACGAAGCCTCGTGTGGAGCAATCGCCCCACCAAATGTGGAGTCACACATTCCTTAAAGTTTTTCGGCCCAGTACGATCCCTTGGCCGGGTAAAATTGCCGGTTCGTTGATTTAGCCTGAGTGGATGTCATGCAAAGCCGTATTGAAATGAACGACTCCAAGCTGCGCTACGGCGCGGTCAGTCGTGGGTTGCACTGGGCCATGGCGCTGGCCTTTGCCTGGATCTATTGCTCGACCGCCGCCCATTACCTGCTGGAGGATTCGGCACTGGACAAGTTCCTCTGGCCGACCCACAAGCAAGTCGGGCTGCTATTGATGGGGCTGTTGCTGGTGCGGCTTATCTGGAGCCTGTTGAACCGCCATCGTCGGCCGCCGAGCCTGAACCTGGCCGCGCGTCTGGGGCATGGGCTGCTGTATGTCGGGATGTTCGCCATTCCGTTTCTCGGGCTGCTGCGCCAGTACGGCTCCGGGCGAGCGTTTTCCGCCTTCGGGCTGCCGGTGATGAGCGGCTTCGAAGGGCCGAAGATCCAGTGGATGACCGACCTGGGCAACAGCTTCCATAGCCTGCTGGGCTGGACCTTGCTGGTACTGATCGCCGGTCATGTGGCGGCGGTGATCCTGCATTGCGTCAAAGGCCAGGGGCATATCCTGCGGCGCATGGCCGGTCGCACGACCTCGGCTTGAGTGATCGTCCGAGCAGAGAAAACCCCGTCTTCGAGAGAAGGGCGGGGTTTTTTATTTAGAGCGTCTTGGGGGGATTCTGGACGATCTTCAGTGCCAGATCATTTTGTCTGGTTGCTGCTCATGTATCTCTTGAACAGTGATCTTGCGCCATAAGCTGGCAAGATATTGAAGAGCGCAAAAAAAACTTTAATCGCAATCTGAAAGAAGATCATGTTCAGAATGTCGCTGTTCTTCATCAATCCATAGAAGGCGATATAGCAAAACAGAAAGCTGTCGATTATGACCGCGAAGAAGGTGCTCAAGAATATTCGCAGGAACAGAAATCTGGAGTTTGTCAGCTCTTTTATCTTGCATAGCAAGTATGAGTTTATGTTTTCAGAAACGAGAAATGAAACAGAGGATGCTACCAGCACGGATGACACTTGAATGATCACATCGTTGTAGGGTGTTTCAAGCTTCCAACCGGGCATTCCTGGTAGGAAGGTAGAACCATAGAGCAGGATGAAAACCGTGGATGTGCTAGCGAATGCAAAGAAAATGGCTCTTCTGGCCAGTCGTAGTCCAAAGTTCTCGTTTAGCAAGTCGACGATCAAAAAAGTTATGGAGTAAAGGAAAGTGCCAGGAGTAATGATGATGTCCAGCGACTCCAGATAAATGGGTTTTGTCGCTGCAATACTGGTGAATATATAGAATGTCACGAGCAGTAAGTTCAGGATGATATAGATCATCCATGAATTCTCATGGCGATCATTCAGGTCGTATGCGGTCAGCGTGTCTCCCTGTGAATAGAGCTTTCGATACAGATTCTTGATTTCCGTTTTGTTCAGGTTGTCCATTATTTCACTGTTCAATACCTCTCTTAGCTTGATTCTGATGACCTTGCCCGTGGCGATGATCATGATCACGGCAAGTTTTTTATTGTTCTCGAAACCCAGAAGTTTGTATTTGCTATTTTCGATTTCGCTTTCATGGGCCGTCATTGAACCGCTCCTCAATGATATCGCCCACTAGAATCATGCGATCTGAGTCGGAACAAACATCATTCAAGATAAGCAGCTTGCCTGTCAGTTTGTCGTAAACCAGTTTCTCTTTGTCGTCACTCGATGAGCCCTTTTGTACGATCAATAGATCGCCGGGTTCATTCATGCCATCGATCTCGCTCTCCAACAGCACCGCTATCAAGTTGTGGGAAGCACCGAAGTAGTAAGTCAGCGGATAGAGTATCGCCAACTCTCCAATTCGTTTGTCCATGTTGGCGATCAGCAGGCTCTCCTTGATGATCGGAACGGCCGCAGGGTTCATGTTGCCTTGAGGGGAAATGCTGCTCTCGATGATCTCCTTTTCTTCAAAGTCGACAGTCTCTATTTCTTCGTAGGAGACGCCGAAAAAGTCGGAGATTTTTCGAATGGTGGACTGCTGTACGTTGGTGACCTTGCCTTCCAGAATGTTGTAGATGGTCGTTCTGGTCAGGCCACTGGCATTGCACAAAGACAGTTGTGTCTCACCACGGCTTTTGATCAGGTACTTGATGTTGCTTTTTAAATGCTCGGTTCTTTCTCTCTTGTGCATCTGATACTCACCACTTCCTTTTGGCCGTAACCCATTGAATCTTCAACAGTGACAGAGCCGTATCAGGCATCCAGTCACCCGACGCCGAGGCGAGATAGGCCAGATTGCCGCCTCCATCCCGGGACATTTCGCTGTCGATTTACTAAGTGATCAAGTTCTCCGACAGGTGCTGGATCAGCGTCACTGAGGAAAAATTGTCGCATGCGCCGACCATGACAATACAGTCCCGTAGGCTTGGCGTCATGGCGCCCGACAGTGAAGGTTCTCGGTAATGCATGGCCGAGGCTGCCCTTCCTTGATAAGAAAAGCATCATTTAATTTGGAAAATGTTTAATTCTTTGATTAATTTTGTTGCGCCTTATAGAGTCTGACGCCGAGGCTTGGATAAGCCCGATGCAGGCAAACGAACGTGATATCCAGGAAGCGTGCTGTCGTTCGTGGCGCGCAACACTCAAGGAAGGGACACAGAACAATGGCAGCTGACACTGAACCACTCAGGACCCAGGCCGACCTGCTGCGACGCGGTTTGGCCGATCTGCGAACCGAAGATGCCGAGCTGGCAAACATCCTCGATGCGGAAGTCACGCGTCAACATCACACGCTGTCGTTGGTTTCATCCTCCTGTGCCGCCGGCCCGCGGACCTTGGCCGCTTCGGCCTCGGCCCTGGTCAACGTCACTCTGGAAGGCACCCTTGGCCGGCGTCATCACCCCGGGTGCGGGAACGCCGACCGGGTCGAGTCGCTGGCGATTCGGCGGGCCCAAACACTGTTCGGTGCGCAATACGCCAGTGTGCAATCGCATTCGGCCTCCAGTGCCGTTTACCAGGTGCTCACGGCCCTGGCCGAGCCCGGGGATACGATTCTCGGCATGGCCCTCGACCACGGTGGGCAGCTGACTCACGGCAGTGCGCTGGCTTTCACGGAGGCCCATTACAAGGCCATCCGCTACGGCACCACGTCCCTGGGCAACATCGATTACCAAGAAGTACGGCAACTGGCGTTGGCCCATCGTCCGCGGATCATCCTCTGTGGTGCGACGGCCTACTCACGAGTTCTGGATTTCCAGCGTTTGCGGGCCATCGCCGATGAAGCCGGGGCGCTGCTGCTGGCGGACATTTCGCACATCGCCGGGCTGGTGGCCACCGGGCGCCACCCGAGCCCGATCGACGCGGCGCACGTGACCATCACCTGCACCCACAGGCAACTCGGAGGGCCTCGTTCAGGGCTGATTCTTTCCGGACGGGACGCCGACACCAAGGTGCCCGGGCTGCGCTCGACCTTGCGCCGCATCCTCGATCAGGCGGTTTTCCCGGGCATGCAGGGAGCGCCCATGGTGAACATGATCGCCGCCAAGGCGGCCGCCCTGGGGCATGCCATGTCTCCCCAGTTCGATGCCTACATGGGGCGGGTTCGCGACGCGGCGGATGAAATGGCCAGCGCGTTCATGGCTCGGGACTACGAGGTCGTGGGCGGGGGCACGGAGAACCATTCGATTCTGTTGCGGTTGCGGGGCGGCATCACCGGGGCCATCGCCGAGTCGGCGCTGGAAGCCTGCGGCATCATCGTCAACAAACTGCGCGCTCGGGGGGAAACCCGCTCGTCCTTTGTCGGCAATGGGCTGTGCATCGGCAGCGGCTCCGTCGCCCAGCGTGGCCTCGATCCCCAAGGCTGTCGCCAGGTCGTCGATCTGGTGTGCCGGATACTGGACAAAGTGACGCCCCTTGGCGAGCAGAGGTACCAGCTGGATCCCGTGCTGCAGGAGCAGTTCCGTCTGGAGGTGGAGGCTTTGTGCTTGAGGTATCCGATTGCGGATTACCGGGATAGCTGAGGAGCAGGCCAAGCCCCGACTTCGCTGTGAAGTACGGGGCTTTTTCTTGGCGGCTGGGGGAGGCTTCGCGAGCAAGCTCGCTCCTACAGGGCCGGGTTACAGCTGTTGTTGCGCGCTGTAGCCTTCGAATGCGGTCTGTTGCTGGATCGCGGTGATGATGTTCTTGCGGGTCGCTTGCTGCTCGTTGCCGTTCTTGTCGAGGAACATTTCGCTTTCCAGTTCCGCCTCATCGCCTTCGCCGACAAAGCTGAAACCGAGGAATTCGAAGGCTTCACGGTCGACGTTGGCCTTGGAGCGCGGGCGCATCGGCAGGGTGACGCTGATGCCGTCCTTGCTGATGGCGAACACTTCCATTTCCTTCTTCGGCCGCGCCTTGCTCTTGCCACCGCTGGGGTTGCTGATGGCCTGGTGCGTCTGGTTCAGCACTTTCAGGGCCAGGCCGTAGACCAGTTCCTGGAAGTCCGGGTCGTCCTTGTAGCTGGAGAGAATCCGGCTGATGGGGAATTTCTTGCTCAGGTCTTCCAGGGCGGCCAGGTCGGCGGCCTCGGCGTCTTTGAGTTGCTTGAGCTGGCCCATGAGTTCATAGGCGGTGTCGTCGTCAAAGCGGTCGTGGGCCTGGCGAATCGCAGCACGCAGTTCGCGAATCTGGTCACTTTCTTTCGAGCTGTGGAAGGCGTCGAGCACCATCTCGCTGATGGTCTTGGCCTGGGACACGTGCTGGGAAAGATGAATGGCGTTTTCGTATTCGGCCTTGTTGGACAGGGCGATCACGGATTCTTCGGTGTTGGAATCAGGCATTGAACATCCACTACTTGGTTTAACAGGTTTGAGGCGCGAAAGGCCCGGGGGGCATTTTCGGGGGCGCCTAATCTATTGGACCCGGCCCCTAATGTCACGGACCAAGCGACCCGCCCAACAGGACGGTCCCTACAGACCGGTTTGCACAGCGAAGATTCCCCAGTGCTCGAAGGGCATGGCCGCGCGGCTTTCAGGCGTTGAGCCGCGGTTGCCGGAAGTTGCGGTACAGCTTGAGTGCTCGCCCGCAGAACAGACCAACGGTAAAGCCTGCGGCGGCGCCACTGATAGCGAGCATCTGCACGCTGGCGGCCTGTTCGGGGTGCACGGCGGTTTGATAGCCGATCCAGTATTTCACCGCGAAGAACAGCAGCGAGATGGCGAGGATCTTCACGGTGCCGGGCACCAGGATCGCCTCGCCGCCGGACTCCAGTAGCACGCCGGCGCTGGAGAACAACAGCATCGCTAGCAGGCTGCCGAGTGTCGCGCCGCTGGCCCAGGCGCCCAGCGCCAGCAATGGATGCTCACCAAGGTTCACCGAACACAGCGACCAGACCAGCAGGATCGCCGGTGTCAGCAGCAGCGAACGGCGGCTCTCGCGAGTGGTGGCGAGGGCGCGCAGGCCGTAGTAGCCGATCAGGGCGAAGACCGCATACACCCACATGGGGGTGCCTTGAAGGATATCGAGCATCTGTAGCGTCCTTGCTTCAGCGGAAAATGAGCGATCCATGGTGCGCTTTGTACCCGCCCACGTGAAGCCTCAACCCTCTGCACAGCTCACCGCAGCCGCTTGCGGCTGAAAACTTGCTGCTCCAAGCTCAGCGCACCTGCGTATCGCTGACCCCAGCCTCCAGTTCCTGGCGCAGATCGCTGCCCCGACGGGCGATGAACACCAATTGCGCGGCATGCTCGGTGGGCTGGTCGGCGGCCAGGGTGAACTGACTGCGGTTGCCCACATGCTGCAACCAGTAGGGTTGTTCATTGCCCTCCAGGCGCACCAGGCCCTTGAGGCGCAGCAGGTCGGCGGGCAGGCGCGCCAGCCAGTCGCGCAGGGCCTTGGGCTGCAGCGGTCGCGAGCTTTTCCACACCCAGCTTTCGAACAGTTCGTCGTGGGCCTGGGGCAGGGCCTTGAACAGCACTTCGGTGGAGCGCACCGGCGGCGCCAGCAGCAGCTCGGGGGGCAGTTCGGCCTGCACCGTGTCGAACACCGGGGCACGATGGCCGAGGCTGGCGCGAATGCTCTGCAACTGCTCGGCGCTCACCAGGTCGGCCTTGTTCAGCAGCACCCAGTCGGCGCAGGCCACCTGGGCCCGGGATAGCCGGGCCATTTCCCCTTCCAGGTCCTGGTAGCCGCTGGCGTCCACCAGGGTGATCACCGCGTCCAGGTGCAGGCGGTTGCGCAGTTGCGGGTAGCCGATGGTCTGCACGATGCGCTGCGGATCGGAGACGCCGCTGCACTCGATGACGATCCGCTCCAGGGCCGGGCGCAGCTTGGACAGGCTCACCAGTTGCGCCAGCAGGTCCTCCTGCACGGTGCAGCAGATGCAGCCGTTCTGCAGGCTGTACACCGCGTCGGTAACCTCGGCAATGATCGCCGCATCGATGTTCAGTTCGCCGAAGTCGTTGACGATCACCGCCAGTCGGCCGCTGTCGGCGCGCTGCACCATGCGGTTGAGCAGGGTGGTCTTGCCGGCGCCAAGAAAGCCTGCAACCACGGTGACCGGAATGCTCGGGGTGCTGTTCATTGTTCCTTGCCCTCGATCACCGGCGGCAGGCCTTCCCACACCGCTTGCATTGGCGTGTCGCTGAAGGTGCCCTGGCGGTCGTAGACCAGTTGCCCTTCGACGAAGGTCAGTTGTACCTGGGTGTGGTGGATGTAGTTGCGCGCGCCCTGGGCAAACAGGTCGCGGTCGAGGACGATCAGGTCCGCCGACTTGCCGGCCTCCAGGCTGCCGGTCAGGTGTTCCAGGCCCATGGCGTGGGCGCCGTTGAGGGTCGCCACTTGCAGGGCCTGTTCCAGGCTGATGGGGTCGCCGAAGGTGTCGGGTTCCTGGTTCCACGGGTTCTGCCGGGTGACCATGGTTTCCAGGGCCAGCCACGGGTCGATCGAGGCCACCGGCCAGTCGGTGCCGAACACCGCGATGCCACCGGCCGCCAGCACGCCCTTGAAGTCATAGATGCGCTTGAGGCGTTCCTGGCCATAGCCGGAGCGCGCGCCACTGGCGAAGGGCGTCGGGTACCAGGCCGCCGGGGAGAACTCGGCAATCACGTCCAGGCTCTGGAAGCGCTTGAGGTTGCCCGGGTGCAGCAGGGTGCTGTGGGCGCATTGGTGGCGGATGCCACTGTTGCCGTTGCGCCGCCGGGCTTCGGCCACGGCGTCGAGGAACACGTCGGAGGCGCCGTCGCCGGTGCAGTGGGCGATCACCCGCAGACCGCGCTTGTCCATGTCCACCACCATGTCGGTGATGTGTTCCGGGGTCAGGTTGAGCTTGCCGCGCCAGCTCGACTCTTCCGGCCAGGGGGTCAGCAGGTAGGACGACTTGGGCTCCACGGTGCCGTCGAAGTGGAACTTCACCGCGTTGGCATTCAGGCGCGCGCTGCGATAGAAATGCCGCTCGCCGCTGAGCAGCTCCCAGCGCCGACGCACCGGGAAGATATCGTCCTGCCAACTGATGGCCGCCTCCACCCGCAGGGTCAGCTCACCGGCATCGTCCAGTTCCTTGAGGGCTTGCAGGCGGTTCTCGCAGACGTGCACGTACTTGGTGGCGGTGACCCCGCGAGAGGTCTGGAAGTGCACGCCATCGCGATAGGCACGGCGCAGCACCGACACCGGAGTCGGCGGCATGGCGGCGTGGATCAGGGCGTAGGCACCGTCGATCAGCAGGCCGTTGGGCTCGCCGGTCAGTTCATCGCGCTCCAGATAGCCGTTGCGCGGATCGCTGGTGTGGCGGTCGATACCGGCCAGTTCCAGGGCTTTGGAGTTGACCATCATGGTGCCCCACATGCGGTCCAGCAGGGCTACCGGACGGTCCGGCATGACGCTGTCGAGCCACTCGCGGCCCGGCGTCAGGCCGGCTTCGCGGAAGGTGTAGCGCACCCAGTACTGGCCGTAGATCCAGCCGTCGCCGGGGTGACTGTCGGCGTAGGCATGAATCGCCGCCGCCAGTTGCTCGGGAGTCGGGTCCTCGATGCCCACGTCCAGGTCGTCGGCGTAGCGCGGCGCCAGGGCCAGGTCCGGGTGGGTGTGCATGTCGTGCAGGCCGGGCATGCAGAAGGCCCCGTCCAGATCGTGTTGGCGGGTGTTGGGCCCGATCAGCGAGGCCAGGGAGGCGAGGCTGCCCACCGCGATCAGCTTGCCCTGGCGGATGGCCACGGCGTCGGCCCAGGGCTGGGCCGGGTCGAGGGTGTACATCCGGCCGTTGTGCAGCACCAGTTCGGCGTATTGATCGACGGCGCTATGGGTGGAGTTGAATTGGTCGGAAGCGGTCACGGGGTCAACCTCTCAAGCAGGGGAGCCCTTCAAAGGTGGGCAGAAAAGTGGGCGACAAGCTCAGTTGCATTCTTGTTGTGCGGGCTACTGTGGCGAGGGAGCTTGCTCCCGCTGGGTGGCGTAGCCACCCCAATGGCCGCGACCGCGATGGCCAGGCCTTTACGACTGCTTCGCAGCCGAACGGGAGCAAGCTCCCTCACCACAATCGGGCTGTTGTTTAGCGTTGTGCACCCATGGTTTCGACAAAGCCGGCGATGCGCTGGCAGGCGTCCTTGAGCACCTCGTCGGCGACGGTGAAGGAGATCCGCACAAAGCCCTCGGCGCTGGCGCCAAAGGCTTGGGCGTCGAGCACCGAGACGCCGGTGGCACGGAACAGCTGCCAGGCGAAATCCATGCTCGACAGCCCGGTACGACGCACGTCCACCAGCATGAACATCCCGGCTTCCGGCTCGCGGCAATCGAGCAGTTGCACTGGCTTGAGTCCGGCCACCACCAGGTCGCGGCGCCGGCGATAGACTTCGCGGGCACTGCCGATCACTTCTTCATCCAGCTCCAGGGCCTTGAGCGCGGCTTCCTGGATAAACCCGGGCAGGCCGTAGAGCATGCACAGCAGCAGGTTGTCCAGGTGCCCGACCAGGGCGGGCGGGGCGATTACCCAGCCCACGCGCCAGCCAGTCATGGCGTGGGTTTTCGACAGGCTGTTGAGGATCACCGTGCGTTCGGCCATGCCTGGCATTGAGGCGATGCTCAGGTGTTCGCGGTCATAGGTCAGTTGCCCGTAGACCTCATCGGAGATCACCCATAGGTCGTGCTTGCGCGCCACTTCGGCCACCGCTTCCAGCTCCTCGCGGCTGTAGACGTTGCCGGTGGGGTTGCACGGGGTAGCCAGGGCGATGCCCCGGGTCTTGTCGGTGAGCGCGGCTTCCAGCGCGGCGGCGGTCAGGCGAAAGCCGTTGGCCGCCGGCTGCTGGACGCAGGCGATCTGCGCACCGGAGGCATGCACGCAGGCCTCGTAGGTCAGGTACATGGGCTCGGGCACCAGCACTTCGTCGCCACTGCCGAACAGGCACAGGCAGGTGGCGAACAGGCCGTTCTGCGCACCGGCCACCAGGGCCACGTTGTCGGCGCTGACGTCGATGCCCAGCAGGCGCCGCTGCTTGGCGGCAATCGCCTCACGCAGGGCCGGGCGGCCGAGGACGTGGGTGTAGTGGGTGTCGCCTTGCTCCAGGGCGGCGCTGGCGGCGGCGCTGATGCGTTCGTCGGTGGCGAAGTCCGGATCACCGACGCTGAGGACGATCACATCCTCGCCACGCCCGCGGGCCTCGATGGCCGCGTAGTGGATGTCCCAGGCGCTGACGGATTCGCCGCTGATGCGCTGAACGAAAGGTGAGTAACGCATGCTGTTCTCCTCACGGGCGTGGTTGCCCGCGCAATAAATGGGTTCAGGCCTGACGCTGGGGCCGCTGATGCTGCGAGGCGTTGCCCAGGCGTGCGCACAGGTGTTCGATGACAAAGGCCAGGACGATGTAGATCAGCGCCACCGCCAGCAGCGGTTCGTAGACCTTCAGGGTCTGGGCCCGCACCAGGTTGGCCGCGCCCAGCAGGTCGGTGACCGCCACGGTGGACGCCAATGCGGTGGCCTTGAGCAGCAGCACGCATTCCCCCACCAGGGTCGGGCGCACCAGCTCCAGGGCCCGGGGCAGCCAGACCCGGCGCAAGGTCAGCCAGTAGCCCATGCCATAGGCGCGGGCGGCTTCCAGTTCGCCGCGGGGCACGGCCCGCAGGCCGCCGCGCAGCACTTCACCGACATAGGCGCCGACGCTCAGGGTCAGGGCCAGGGCCACGTACCAGAAGCCTTCGCGCAGGTAGGGCCAGAGAAAGCTGCCGCGGATCGGCGGGTAGGCGGCGAACAGGCTGCCGACCCCGTAATAGAGGATGTAGATCTGCACCAGCAGCGGCGTGCCGCGAAACACACTGATGTAGAACTGCATGGGCGCGCGCAGCAGTGGGTTGCGCGACACCCGGCCCAGGCCCACCACCACCGCCAGGGCAAAGCCGCAGACCCCGCTCAGCAGCAGGAGCTTGAGGGTGATGCCCAGGCCGCGCAGCAGCTCGGCGGAAAAACCGTTGATCCAGGAAAAGTCCATCCGAGCCTCCTAGTGCTGGGGCAGCCAGCGGTTGGTGCGACGTTCGAGCACACGGAACAGGCTGCCGGACACCAGGGTGATGACGAAATAGAAGGCCGCGACCGCCAGGTAGAACACCAGGTAATGCTTGGTGGAACCGGCCGCCTGTTTGCCTACCGAAAGCAGTTCGCTGTAGCCGACGATACTGATCAGCGCGCTGTCCTTGACCAGCACCAGCCACAGGTTCGACAGCCCGGCCATGGCGTAGGGCAGCATGCTCGGCAGCAGGATGCGCCGCACCAGCAGCCAGCGCTCGATGCCGTAGGCCCGTGCCGCTTCGATCTGGCCGTGGGGGATGGCCTGGATCGCGCCACGGATGATCTCCGCCGAATAGGCGCCCTGGACAATCCCCAGCACCAGTACCGCCGCGATAAAGCCGTTGACCGTGACACTCGGCCGGTCCATGGCCGCCATGGCCATGTTCAACAGGTCGGTGCCGGCGTAGTACAGCAGCAGGATCAGCAGCAGCTCGGGCATGGCCCGGTACAAGGTGGTGTAGACGTTGGCCAGTTTCACCAGCCAGCGCGGGCCCTTGAGCTTGATCATCGCCACCAGCAGGCCGATGCCCAGGCCGAGGACGAAGGCCCCGGCGGAAATCTGCAGGGACACCAGCGCGCCCTGGGCCAGGGCACCGAGCCAGCCGTCGGCGACGAACAGTTGGGAAAGGTCGGACAGAGAAATCATGACGTATCCAGTCAACGCCGGCGGCCCGCGCAAACGGGCGCGCCGGACGGCTTAGTTGGCAGAGATGTCGACGCTGAAGTAGCGGCTGCGGATCTTGTCGTAGGTGCCATCGGCCTTGAGCGAGGCCAGGGCGCTGTTGATCCGCTGCTGCAGGGCGCTGTCACCTTTGCGCAGGCCGACGCCGATACCGGAACCGAACAGCGGGTCTTTCGGCGCCAGGCCCTTGTCCGCGAGGCCAGCACCGGTGGCGGTCTTGAGGATCGGCTCGATGGTCAGCGCGTCGGCCAGCATCACGTCGATTCGCCCGCTCTGCAGGTCGGCGATCATGTCGTCCTGAGTGGTGTAGTAGCGCAGGGTCGAGGTCTTGCCGTAGTAGGTCTTGGCGAAGGTGGCGTTAGAGGTCGAGCCCTGCACGCCGATCAGCTTGCCCTTGAGGCCCTCGGGCGTGGTGACCAGTTCCAGGCTCTGGTCGGCGACCCACATGGCTGGGGTCTGGTAGTAGGGCGCGGAGAAATCGATGACCTTCTCCCGTTCCTCGGTGATGCTCAGGGAGTTGAGGATGGCGTCGATCTGGCTCGATTGCAGGGCCGGAATCAGCCCGTCCCAGGCCACTTCCTTGAGCGGGCACTGGGCCTGCATGCGCTCGCACAGGGCCTTGATCAGCTCCGGTTCGAAGCCGCTCCAGTCGCCGTTGCCGCTTTTCATCGAGAACGGCGGGTAGGGTTCCAGGGCGATGCCGAAGACGATCTTGTCGGCGGCCACGGCGTGGCTGGCCAATGCACTGAACAGGCAACCGGTGGCGAGCACCTTGAGCAGGTTTTTCATGGCTTTACCCTTTATCGAAGTTGTTGTTTTCAAGGATTGAAGCGGGACGTCAGACGCGGTTTTCCTGGGCCATGACGAATTGCCGGCAGCGTTCGCTGACCGGGTTGAGGAACACTTGCTGCGGTGGGCCTTCCTCTTCCACCAGCCCCTGGTGGAGGAACATCACCTTGCTCGACACATCGCGGGCGAAGGCCATTTCGTGGGTCACCAGGATCATGGTGCGGCCTTCCTCGGCGATGCCCTGGATGACCTTGAGCACTTCGCCCACCAGTTCCGGGTCCAGGGCCGAGGTCGGTTCGTCCATCAACAGCACCTGGGGGCGCATGGCCAGGGCCCGGGCGATGGCCACCCGTTGTTGCTGGCCGCCGGAGAGAAAGGACGGGAAGGCGTCGCGCTTGTTGGCCAGGCCGACCTTTTCCAGCAGGTGCTCGGCGTGGGCGATGGCGTCTTTGCGGTCTTCACCGAGGACATACACCGGCGCCTCGATGACGTTTTCCAGCACGCTGCGATGGGGCCACAGGTTGAAGCTCTGGAACACCATGCTCAATTGCGTGCGCAGGCGCGCCACCTGGGCCGGGTCGGCGACCTGCGGGTTGCCGGCGCGATCGGTCTTCAGACGCACTTCCTCGCCATTGATGCGCAAGCTGCCGCTGCAGGGAATTTCCAACAGGTTGATGCAGCGCAGCAGGGTGCTTTTGCCCGAGCCGCTGGAGCCGATCAGCGACACCACTTCACCTTCATTGGCGCGCAGGGCAATGCCCTTGAGCACGTGGTGATCGGCGTAGCTCTTGTGCAGATCATCGATCGCCACCACGGGATTGATGGAGTTGGGCTGCGATTGCAAGGGTCGACCCTCTTGTTATTGTGCGATGGCCGGGCAGTACCCGGCACAGGGTAGGGCTGGAGAATTAGCCATCGATGGCCTGGGGTCAATCGAGCATTTTTAGCCCGATGCGGTAATTTTTTTCAGCAGTCGGGGATTTTTTCAGCGACGGACAAGGCTATTGCCGGGCCGCGATTGCCGTTATGGTGCTGGCACTCGTTTTTTTGCAGTCGAGGCCTGATCGGTATGCGTTATCCCTCCATGACCGCCCTGCGCGCGCTGGACGCGGTGGCCCGCCTGGGCAGTGTCGCCGAAGCCGCCAATGAGCTGAACCTGACCCCCAGCGCCATCAGTCACCAGATCAAGAGCCTGGAGCAGACCCTGGGTTTTGCCCTGACCGAGCGCCAGGGCCGCAGCATTCGCATCACCTACCAGGGCGAGCGCTATGCCCGGGACATTCACCTGCTGCTGGCCAATATCCTCGAGGCCGGCCAGCGCTCCGACGGCCAGCAGGTCAGCGGGCGGCTGTGCATCAGCAGCCCGCCGGGGTTCGCCACCTATTGGCTGTGCACCCATATCGCCGAGTTCCAGGCGCTGTATCCCCAGGTCGAGTTGCAGCTGGTTTCACCGCGCACGCCAGGCGACACCAGCGACAGCAGCGTCGATCTGTTTGTCGCCTACGGCATGGGCGACTGGCCCAACCAGCATGTGCAGAAGATTGTCTCCCTGCGCTATTTCCCGGTGTGCAGCCCGAGCCTGGTCAATGCCATGGGCGGTCTGAAAACGCTCGACAGCCTGGACCATGCCTTGCTCCTGCACATGATCGACTACTCCGACTGGCGGGTCTGGCTGG
This sequence comes from Pseudomonas protegens, assembly GCF_013407925.2. Lineage (NCBI taxonomy): Bacteria > Pseudomonadati > Pseudomonadota > Gammaproteobacteria > Pseudomonadales > Pseudomonadaceae > Pseudomonas > Pseudomonas protegens. The sequence continues at coordinate 4,605,201 of NZ_CP060201.1, forward strand.
CGGCGGCCGGGGCGCCGAATGTCGATGTGCGTCGGGGCATCGTGTTCGCCGACGCGCATTTCGTGCAGTCGGCCTGTATTGCCGGCCAGGGCATTGCCATGGGCGACAACCTGATCAGCGGCGAGGCACTGGCCAGGGGGCAGTTGGTGCAGCCCTTTGATACCGAGATCGAATCCAACCGCGGCTACTACCTGGTGGCTGATCTGCTCAAGGCCGAGCGCCCGGTGGTGCTGGCCTTCAGCGAGTGGGTCAAGTCGCAGTTGCAGGGCATCACCCGCCTGCACCCGGAACCCCGGCGCAATGGCAAAGCGTGAATTTTATTGAGCAATCGCGGCGATTTTTTTCGATTGTTGCCCCGCGGGTGCAGCGACTAATGTCCCTCGACATCAGCCGGGCGCAGGGTGTCGTCCGGACGCATAAGAACAAGAGGAGTAGTCGATGACCACCTGTGCCCAGTCCCTGGTTCGTTTGCTGGAAGGTTATGGCGTGGACACGGTGTTCGGGATTCCCGGCGTGCACACCGTCGAGCTGTATCGCGGCCTGCACGGCAGCCGCCTGCGTCATGTCAGCCCGCGGCACGAACAGGGCGCCGGGTTCATGGCCGACGGCTACGCCCGGGCCAGCGGCAAGCCCGGGGTGTGCTTCATCATCACCGGCCCGGGCATGACCAACATCCTCACCGCCATGGGCCAGGCCTACGCCGATTCGGTGCCGATGCTGGTGATTTCCACAGTCAACCGTCGCGAGCACCTGCGCCTGGGCCATGGTCATTTGCATGAGCTGCCGGACCAGCGGGCGATGGTCGCCGGGGTCTGTGCCTTCAGCCACACCCTGCAAGCGCCAGCCGAACTGCCCGAACTGCTGGCCCGGGCCTTTGCCGTGTTCAAGTGCGCGCGGCCACGGCCGGTGCACATCGAGATTCCCCTGGATGTGCTGGAGATGCCCGCCGCTGACCTCAACCTGATGCCCCGCAGCCTGCCCGGTGCGCCGGCGCCTGCCGGGGCTTCGATCGAGGCGGCCGCGACCTTGCTCAACAGTGCCCACCGGCCGCTGATCCTGGCCGGCGGCGGCGCCCGGGGTTGCGCCGATGTCCTGCGGCAATTGGCCGAACGCCTGCAAGCGCCGGTGGCCTTGACCACCAACGCCCGCGGTTTGCTGCCTTGTGCTCACCCTCTGTTGCTTGACGGCGTACAGTCCTCGGCCCATGGCCGGGCATTGATCGACGAGGCCGACGTGGTGCTGGCCGTGGGCACCGAACTGGGGGAAACCGACTACGACTTCTTCGGCCTGGGGCCGCTGCGTTTCAAGGGCTCGCTGATCCGCCTGGACATCGACCCGATGCAGGTCATGGGCGTGCAACGGGCCCATGTCGGCCTGGTGGGCGATGCCCTGGAAGGCTTGCAGGCTTTGCTGGGCAAAGTGGTGCAACCCAGCTCGCGCGGTCGTTGGGCCGTGGACAGCGTGCAGCGGGTCAACCAGGCCGAACGCGCTGGCTGGACGCCCAAGCAACAAGGCCTGCAAGGCTTGCTCGATCTACTGCGCGACACCCTGGACAGCCCGATCCTGGTGGGCGACTCGACCCAGCCGGTGTACCAGGGCGCCTGCGGCTACCAGGCCCCGGCCCCAGCCAGCTGGTTCAATGCCGGCAGTGGCTACGGCACTCTGGGCTACGGACTGCCGGCAGCCATGGGGGCCAAGCTGGCACGGCCGGAGTGTCCGGTGGTGGCGCTGGTGGGGGACGGCGGCTTGCAGTTCGCCAGCAGCGAACTGATTGCCGCCAAGGAAGCGCAGATCGGCGTGATCCTGCTGGTGTGGAACAACCAGTGCTATGGCGAGATCCGCGACTACATGCAGGCCCGGGACATCGCCCCGCTGGGGGTGGACATCCTCACCCCGAACTTCCAGGCCATGGCCCAGAGCTTCCACGTGGCGCACCATCGCGCCGACACGCCAGGGCAACTGCAGGAGCTGTTGCAGACCCTGAAGGACACCCGGCAGCCGGTGATGATCGAGGTCGACGCACGGGCCTATCTGGCCCTGGACTGATGCCCCGGCCGGTTCGGCACCCGGGCTGACAAGGAGCGGGCCTTCAAGGCACAAGGTGGGTTACATTGGCCGCGCTCGCCAGGACGCACCTTGTCACTTGAGGATTCAGGGATGAACTGTATTTTCTGCCAGATCGTCGCCGGCACCCTGCCGGCGGCCGTGGTCTACCGTGATGAACACTGCATGGCCTTCATGGACGTGCACCCGTTGGGGCAAGGGCATGTGCTGCTGATTCCCCAGTCTCATGTGGAAAAGCTCGAGCAACTGCCCGGCTTCGTCCGCCAGCACCTGTACCAGGTGTTTGACGGCCTGCTGGCCGCCCAGCGGCGTGCCGGCTTCGGCGTTGAAGGCACTCATCTGCTGGTCAACGATGGCCGGGCCACCAACCAGCACATTCCCCATGCCCATCTGCACCTGATCCCGCGCAAGCGTGGCGACGGCCTGGGGTTTGCCGGGCGCTTGCTGCTGCATTTCACTGGGATCTTTGGGCGGCGCGCCAAGCTGGAGGTCCTGCAGCAGCAGGCTGCCAGCATCGCCGAGCAGGTGCGCGTGCCCTGGGTCAGTGAAACCCCGGTGGGTAACCGCTGATATGCATCGCCGCCGTGCGCCGGTGCTTGAGTAGGCGGGGCACCCATACCTGCGGTCCCGGGGCATGGAGGCGCAGTTCTAGGGTGATCAGGGTTGAGGAGTCTTTGTCGTAGGGGCAGCCAAGCCTCGAACACTGCGGCTTGCACCTGTCTCACCGGCAAACCTTGTATCGGGCCGTATCTTAGCGCGGGCTTTATTGCCCCGCTGGCGCCGGGTCGAAGCGGATCGAGTACAGAATCGCCCTCAGGGTGGCGAAGTCCTGAAAGAACCCGACGCTGTCAGCCACCACCTGACGCTGGCCGCTGTCGATCAGCGCCATCAGGCAGGTGCCGCCATAGGCGTGGAAGCCGGTGTCCCCATCGCTGATGCCGCAGGTCTGATAGGCCTGCAGGCCTTTCCAGCCGGGGCCTGACATCTCTTGCACCGGGCTGGGTTCATCCCTTCCGGCGCTGCGCATCCACACGCCGTTTTCCTGATAGAAAAACAAACCTTCGGCGGCCTGTTCCAGGCTGCCCTGCTGCAGGCACAGGTGCAGGGTGTACTCCTCCTGGGGGCGTTTTTTCGGGTGGTCCAGGGTGAGGCAGTTCTGCGCCTGGCCAAGCTTCCAACCTTTGGGGTATTGCAGGCTGAAGCCCTGGCCCTTGAAGCGTGGCGAATCCATGGGCAATACCGGAACTCCGGCTTCCTCGCGCAAGGGTTCGTACAGGCTGGGATCGTTGCGACAGGCAGACAGCGGGCGGGCCTTGGCCTTGTGCAATTGGTCGAGGCGATGTGTCTGTGGATCAGCACTGGCGCTGACGCAGGCACAGCCGTAGCCGTAGTGGTTGTTGGTGCGCACCCATTGCTGGTCGTTGAAGGTGGGCCAGTCGCCCTCGGCCTGATAACCGCCCTGGCTGGCAATTTCCCAGACGCCGTCGCGGTCGGTCAGGGTGGCGTTGGCCGGCGTCGGGTTCTTGAACCAGCCGCAACGGCGTTCGACCTTGGCGGGTGCGGCGAACGCGGGCAGGGCGAATACTGTCAGTAGGGTGCAGAGCATGACGCGCTGAAGCATGGAGCATCCTTGTTCGAGAGGCAGGGCGGGAACAATGGGGCGCCGGTTCAGGCGCGTCAACCCGATAGGGGCGTCGGACTGGCTACGCGGTAGGGCGAGGATGGCGTCAGTCTGCTGGCTGTGCCCTTGTGGCTGACTTAAGTTCTGTGCAGCTAAGGCTCCGACAATTCTGGCCGAAACAGCGGTTGGGAAATGGCGTAATCTCGCGCCTGGTCAACGAGCCGTCCACCCGCCCTGGGGCATGTCATGCAACGGATGCTGTGCAGTGTTTTAAGCCTGACGATCATCCTGTCTTCGCTGGGCGGTTGTACCGCAGCGCCGGTCAGGCCGGCGGTCGAGGGTCCGCAGGTGTATGGCTATACCCTCAATCAGCCACTGAGCCGCGAGCAGGTGCAGCGGCTGACCGACACCGGCAAGCACTTTGTCGGGGCCATCAAGCTGTATCAGCAGGAGTTGCCGGACGGCAGCCAGTTCGGCTTCTACACCAATTACCAGAACTGGCTGGACACGCTGGCCCGCACCAGCCGGGAGTTCCCCGCCGAGAGCGATTGCCTGGCGGCCCAGCAGGCTGACCAGTTGCAGCTCACCACTCTGATCGATGACTTCAACGCCCGTCTGGCCCGCCCGGCGGGAGCGCCGCGTCAGGTGGGGGATGTTTATGCCGCCCAGGCGCTGGACGCCTGTCAGCGTGTCGGTGGCCAGGGGCCTGGAGCACAAGCCTTTCGCTACACCCTCTGGACCACCCTGCAAACCGAGACCGCGGCCCATGAGCGCGACTTCCAGCGCAAGGTCGAGGACCCGCATGCCCAGGCCCGGGGCATCGCGCAGGTGGTGCTCCTGCTGCCCTTTGCCGCCCTGGCCGCGTTCATGGGAGGCGGTTGCACCGATCTGCAGTCGCAGCCCAATGGCGACGGCTACTGCGCCCGGCAGCGCGCAGGCACAGGCAGATAAGGCGCTGGGGTCAATAGCGCCACTTGCGCACCAGATCCTCGCCGTAGCGCTGGCTGAGCAGCGCTTCGGCGCCGTCGTCGTCCTCGTACACCTCGGCCAGGCACAGCAGCATCAGCGCATCCAGGTACTCCTCGGGCGAGTCGAAGAAGCGCGTCAGCGCTGTGCCTGTGTCGTGGTCGAAGTAGTAGACCGCGCCGCTTTCCCGGTGGAAACAGAACAGGTTGCCGTTGCCCAGGTAGTCGCCGAACGCGATCAACTGGTGCGCCAGCGCCAGGTCCAGATCGCTGTCGGGAATATCGACGATGCCGGGGTAGGCTTCCAGCAACGGCTGGATCGGCGTGTGGCCGGGGCCGACGCTGCACAGGACTTCCGCCAGGGACAAGACCCCCAGCTGTCGGTGATAGTCACGCAGCGAGGGCGGCAAGGCGCAGCCCAGGCGCTGCTCCAGGGCCAGCAGGGCTTCCTCGCTGACGGGGGTTAATTCCGGCTCGTTGACGTGGCCTTCCCACAGCGCACCGTAGGCGCCGATGACCGCGAGGTACCAGCTCAGCCGCGCGGCTTGATCGGGCAGGTCCGGCCAGGCCAGGGGCGGGCAGTCGGCAGGGGGCCATTGCTCGGGGGTGGTTTGATCGGTCATGGAGCTTCCTTGCGAGGGTATCGGGAAGGGGAAGGCTTTATCCATGGCTTGAACACATGGGTCAAGCCTGATGAGCGTTGCGGACATTGTTGGCGGCAAGGTGCGGATCTAGCCTGTGGTTTCGATCTTGAATACACAGGGGAGAACCGCCCAATGACCTTGAAACGGGGCGCCATCGATGCCTGGGCGCAGCCGGCCAACGGCCGTGCCCGGGCGCTGTTGCCGGAAGTGGCGCGGTTGTTCGAGAAGTCCGGGTCCGCGCATTTGCTCGACCAGGCCCTGAGCATTGAACACACCGTGGAACAGATGGACCAGGCAGGTGTGGAGAAACTCATGCTGTCGGCCTGGTGCCGGCCCGAGGGCTGGGTGTTCAGCAACGACGAGATTGCGGTTTATACCCGGGCCTTTCCCGAACGTTTCGTCGGCGTGGCCACGGTGGACCTGAGCCGGCCGATGGCGACGGTGGCCGAATTGGAGCGGGCAGTCAAGGAACTGGGCTGCAAGGCCCTGCGCATCGTGCCCTGGTTATGGAAACTGCCGCCCAATCACCGCTGGTATTACCCGCTGTATGTGAAGTGCATCGAATTGGGCATTCCCTTTTGTACCCAGGTTGGTCATACCGGGCCGCTGATGCCGTCGGAAACCGGGCGGCCCGTGCCGTACCTGGACGAGGTGGCCCTGGACTTTCCCGAACTGGTGATTGTCGGCGGGCACATCGGTCATCCCTGGACCGACGAGATGATCGGTCTGGCCTGGAAGCACGACAACATCCACATCGATACCTCCGCCTACCTGCCGGCCTATTACCCTCCGCAGTTGCTGCACTTCATGCGCACGTATGGCCAGGACAAGGTGTTGTTCGGCAGCAACTTCCCCCAGCTGTCACTGAAAAAATGCCTGGAACAGGTGCGCGCCCTGGAACTTCCGCCGGCCATTGCGGACAAATTCCTCCAGGGCAATGCCCGTCGGGTATTCGGTTTGTAGGCGTCGGCAACAGTCGCTCACCAGCCTGGCCCGGGCGCCTGAGCGCCGTTGCCGCGCGCGGCAGCGGTTTTTTTGGTCGGAGGTTTCTTGCTATCGTGGCCTCCCTCTTTCACGGACGAATATCGAGACAGCCCATGGCTAACTCCACCCCGTCACGCCTCGGCAAGATCCTCCAGGGTCTGCTGTTTGTTCTGATCGGCATCGGCCTGTTGGTCATCGCCGGCAACCTCACCCTCGAGCGTCGCGAATTCATCGCCAGTGCCCAGACCGCCGACGGTATCGTCAGCGACCTGAACGCCGGTGGCTCGCACCCCGAGATCGCCTTTACCACCGGCAGCGGTGAGAAAATTTCCTACCCCCAGGGCGGCTTTATCTTCGGTTACCAGAAGGATCAGCCGGTGCGGGTGTACTACCAGCCTGAGCGGCCGGCCAACAGCGCAGTCATCGACGATCCTGCAGCACTCTGGGCCACCCCGGGTGTGCTCGGCCTGATCGGTTTGGTATTTACCCTGGCCGGCCTGGTGGGTGTCATCAGCCAGCGCGGACGAGCCACACAAAGAGCAAAAGGACTTTGACCCCATGAACCTCAGCATTCCGATTCCGGTCAACGAAAGTAAATGGCTGTACCAGACCGCCAGCGGCGGCGGCCTGACCATCGCCCTCGTGGCCGGCGGTGGTGGATCGATCACCCTGCGTTCGCCTCAGGGCAAGGACGTCAGCTATCGCTACGGCGGCCTGGGGGTGGGCGCCGGCTTTGGTGGGCGCCTGCCGCGTTTCGGCAAGGTCAATATCCAGGTCAAGGGCAAGAGCGTCAGTGGTGCCGGTGCGGCGGAGGCTTTTCCCAGCACCGGCAAGGTCTTTGTCAGCGATGCCCTTCGCAGCCGGGACCTGACCGAGGACGACATCACCGGGCCCTGCTTCTATACCGAAGTCGGTGGCGGACTGGTGGTGGGCGGCTCGGCCACGGCCCTGCTGTTCGGCCTGGACCCCAAGCTACTGGCCCTGGCCGCCGTTTTGGGAAGCAACCCGGCGACCATGATGGCTTCGATCAAGGTCAACGAGCAGTTGCTGCGTTCGGCCAAGGGCGCAGTGGTCATGGCGGGCATGAACGTCGGACCACAGGCCGGTGGCGGCATTGCCACCTACATGGGCTACCTGTTCTAGCCTCGCCCTGAGGCGCGCCGGGAATCACAGGCGCGCCAGGCACTCCTGGAGAATATCCAGGCCCTCCTCGAAGATTTCAGGCTCGGTGGTCAAGGGCGCCAGCAGGCGAATGATGTGCCGCGATTTGCCGCTGGGCATCAGCAGCAGCCCGGCCTCCCGAGCACTGCCGAGCAGAGCGCTCAACTGTTCCGGCGCCGGTTCGCCTGCGGCGTTGACCAGCTCGATGCCGCGCATCGCGCCGACTCCGGTCAAGCGGCCCAGATAGGGGCTCAGCCGATCCGCTTTCCAGCTTGCATAACGTTGCACGATCGCCTGTTCCTGACGCTCGCCCCAGGTTTGCAGGTGCTCGTCGGTCATTTCCTCCAGGGTCGCGAGCGCCGCCGCGCAGGCAATCGGGTTGCCCGAGTAGGTGCCGCCCAGGCCGCCCTTGGGCAGCACGTCGAGCAATTCCTTGCGCCCCACCACGGCGCCCAGCGGCACCCCGCCGCCAATGCTCTTGCCCAGCAGGATCAGGTCCGGCTCGATATCCAGCCGTGAGAAGGCGAAACGCTGCCCGGTGCGGCCGAAGCCGGACTGGATCTCATCGGCGATCAGCAAAATGCCATGTTCGTCGCAGAAGCGGCGCAAGACCTGGGCGAAGGTCGCATCCAGGGCCAGGAAGCCGCCTTCGCCCTGCACCGGTTCGAGGATGAAACAGGCCACTTCCTCGACATCGATTTCCACACTGAACAGGCGTTGCATGGCCTTCAGCGCTTCGGCGCAGGTGACGCCGTTGTCGGCGCTGGGGTAGGGCAGGTGGTACACCGGCCCGGGTAGTACTCCGACCTTCTGCTTGTAGGGCGCTACCTTGCCGTTGAGGTTGAGGGTGGCCAGGGTGCGCCCGTGGAATCCGCCGTCGAAGGCGATCACCGCGCTGCGTCCGGTGGCCCCGCGCACAATCTTCAGGGCATTTTCCGCGGCTTCGGCGCCGCTGTTGGTGAGCATGCCGCTGACCGGGTAACGCACCGGGATAAAGGCCGCCAGGCGTTGCATGAACTCGATATAGGGTTGGTGCTGCGCGGCGTTGAAGGCGTAGTGCGTAAGCCGGGTGGCCTGCTGCTGAATGGCCGCGACGATCCGTGGATGGCAATGCCCCAGGTTGAGCACGCCGATACCGCCGACGAAGTCGATGTAGCGTTTGCCGTCGCTGTCCCAGACCTCGGCGTTGCGCCCGTGGCTGAGGCGGATCGGGTGGACGGTGGAAATTGAACGGCTGATGTTCTCGTGGCTCATGGATGCGGGCTCTGGGTGCCGGAAACGAGCCGTTATCTAAGCCGGGGCCGGGGGGCCGGGACAAACGAAATAAAGTCGCCGGGTCAGTATGAAAATTCCCGATGTGCTGTGGCCTCTATCTCAGTGCTGTTACGCCTTGCGCCGGTTGCGCAGATGCCGCACCAGCGCCGCCAGGGCCACCAGCGCCAGCACCCCGAGGAAGATCGGCAGGCGGTAGGGTTTCAGGTCACCGAGGAAATGCTGCAAGGCTTCGCCGGCCCAGTAACCGGCGCTGACGAACAGGATGGCCCAGACCGCCGCGCCCAGCACATTGAGCAGGGCGAAACGCCAGGGCGCCAGGCCGCTGGCGCCGATCACCATGGGGCCGACCAGGCGCATGCCGTAGAGAAAACGCACGGCGAACACCGAGGTCGAAGGGTAGCGCTGGATCAGCCCCTGGACCCGCTCGATGGCCGCCTGATGGCGCTTGAGCCTGGGCAGCAGGCGCGCCCCGGAATAACGGCCGGTCCAGAACAGCAACTGATCGCCGAGGATGCCGCCGAGGGTGGCCCAGCCGATCACTTGCGGCCACTGCAGGCTACCCTGATGCGCCGCCATGCCGCCGAGAATCAACACGGTTTCGCCTTCCAGCAGGCAGCCGATGAAGATCACCCAGTAGCCGTAGGCGGCGATCAGCGCGTTGAGGTCGAGGTGTTCGAGCATGGGCAAGGGCTTCCGCAGGGGGCATGAAAACAAGCCGGGCGATGATCAGGTTACACATGGCTCTGATTCCTTTCACCGGCACAAGTGCCCGGGATCTTCCAGCGCAGGTACCGCCAGGGCGCCGGCCAGTCCATCAGAACCCAGCGTAGACGCCAGCCTAGGCGGCGGACACGGGTGGGCCTACGGGCCATTGCTTGCGTGGAGCAAACTGGGTTCGGCGGGTGTGTGAAAGCCACTGTGAGTGCAGGCCGGATGCGCAAGCAGGATCAGTCGTTATCTGCGTCGGCTTGCTCGGCCCAGGCGGACTTGGACGAGGGATAGCGTACTTCAACCTGGGCGCCGGCTTGAATCAGGGCCTCCTGCCAGACCCTGAACTGTTGCGGCCAGGCCTGGATCACCTTGAAGGGGACGCCGGTCAGCAAGTTTCTGGCCACGTTGGGGCTGACGCCCATGGCTTGCCTGATCAGCGCGAAGATCTTCGCGGGGTTGGGGCCCACCTCGGTGATCCAGAGTGCTGGATCACTGGAGGCGAGGGGCGGGTAGTCCGCAAGCGGAGCATACTGCCGGGTCAGCACTGCCCTGGCATCGCTATAGCTCAGCGAAGCCAGGGCCCGGGCACTGGCCAGATGTTCATCGCAGAACCACTCGTAGCCATGAGGGTGCCCCGCGCACCCTTGGCCCAGCGGGCGATAATCGGCGAACTGCACCATGCCGCCGCCAGTTCCGGCATGGCACATCTCCGAGGAAAAATCGTTGTGGCACAGGTCGCATACGGGTGGCTTCATCGATCGATCTCTCTGGGCATGCTCGGCCTCTGGGCTGAGGTCACGCAGTCTGCCCCAACACCCACGCCCAGAACATCCCCGCCATGTACAACCCCAGCCCGAACACCGAATGCGCCATCAGGCTGCGCAGCCGGGCCACATTCGGCTTGGGCATCTTGCTCGCCGCGATCCCGGCGCCCATGCCCGGTTGCATCAGCAGGAACGGCGCAGCCACCGTCAATACGCCGATGATCAGAGCCGGTGCCAGGGTCGGTTGCCGCGCCCACTCCAGGCCGCAGATCAGCAGCAACAGGGCGGCAAAGACGACGCCGATCAGGTAGTGAGCCAGCCAACCCAGTGCCCGCTCTCCGGGTACTGCATCGGCCTGGGCGATGCTTTGGTGCACAAACTTCCCACGAGGAAAATACCCGATCCAGCGGCCGACCATGGCCCAGTTGGCGCCAGGAATGTTCAGCACTCGCGCCAGAAACAGCGTCCACAGATCGAGGATCAAAGTGGCGCCGATGCCCAACAGCAGCGCCTGTAACATCAACGCGACGAATTCATGCATTAAGGACTCCTTGAAGTGCGACGGGCTGTGCTTCAGCCTTGCGCACGGGTGTGATAAGTTTTCATTCAATTAAGTGATTGAATGATTAATAAAGCAGCAGGAACTGTCAATGAGCGATTCGATTTCCCCCCAGCAGCCTCTGGCCGATATGGCTGAGTTGGCGCGTGTCCTGGGCCACCACCATCGTCTGATCCTGCTGGAGCACATGGCTCGCGGCGAGCTGCCGGTGGAGCGTCTGGTGGAGGCCTCGGGCTTGTCGGTGGCCAATACCTCCCAGCATCTGCAGCAGTTGCGGCGGGGCGGTTTCGTGCAGACCCGGCGCGATGGCAAGCGGGTGCTCTACAGCCTCAGCCAGGGGCCACTGGCCAGTTTGCTGGGTGCCTTGCGTCAGTACGTCGATTACAACCATGGGCAGATTCGCCAACTGCTGGCCGACAGTGAGCAGCAACCCATGCGACTAGAGGGCATCTCCCGTGAGGAATTGCGTCAACGCTTGCAGGAAGGCGCCATGACCCTGCTGGACGTGCGTTCGCCGCAGGAGTTCGCCCAAGGGCATTTGCCCGGGGCAATCAACATCCCGCTGGAGGAGCTGGAACAGCGTCTGGCCGAATTGGCCGCTGATCAGGAGCTGGTGGCGTATTGCCGCGGCCCCTACTGCGTGCTGTCACAGAATGCCGCTGCCTTGCTGCGGGCCAAGGGCTTCAAGGTGCGGCGCCTGGACCAGGGGTTCACCGATTGGCAAGCGGCGGGATTGAGGGTGGAAACCCGCGAGTAAAAGCGCCACCTGGGCCGGCATACAGGACATTGCCTACAGCGCCATGATCCATATCAACAGGGTTTTCAGAAAAATCCGCTACAAGGGCAGCAGGCTCGGACCCACAAGGTATCGAGCTCCGGGCCCGTACCCTGAGGGCCGGGATAACCAATAAGAACCTTTGTGGATATCGGCCGAGGGGACCACCCCAGGCGGATTTTAAAGGAATAACCTGATGGCTTTTTCTCTGTCGCGCCTGTGCCTGCTGGGCGCTGCGTTGCTCTGCGTACCCCTATTGCATGCCAGCGAGCCGACCCCGGCAGCGGCGGTTTCCACCCCCGACTCCGAGTTGATCCAGCGTGGCCTGTACGTGGCCCAACTGGGTGACTGCATCGCCTGCCACACCGCCAAGGGCGGAGCCACCATGGCCGGTGGCCTGGAGCTGAAGACGCCCATGGGCACCATTTACTCCAGCAACATCACCCCGGATAAAACCACCGGTATCGGCCGCTACAGTTTTGAAGAGTTCGACCGCGCCATGCGCGAAGGCGTCACCCCTGACGGCAGCCATCTTTACCCAGCCATGCCCTATCCGTCGTACGCCAAGATGACCGAAGCGGACATGCGCGCTCTCTACGCCTACCTGATGCACGGCGTGGAGCCGGTGGCCCAGGGCAACCTGGAAGCCGACATGGGCTTCCCCTTCAACCAGCGCTGGGGCCTGTGGTTCTGGAACCTGGCCTTCGTCGACAAGCAGCCGTTCAAGCCCGATCCGGCCAAGGACGAGCAGCTCAATCGCGGCGCCTACCTGGTCCAGGGCCTGGGCCACTGCGGCTCCTGCCATACGCCACGGGGCATTGCCTTCCAGGAGAAGGCCATGAGCGACACCGAGTCCGGCGGCCAGCATTACCTGGCCGGCGAGACGGTGGAAGAGTGGCGGGCCCTGAGCCTGCGCAACCTGTGGACCGTGGAAGACACGGTGCAATTGCTCAAGACCGGGCAGAACCGCTTCGCCACGGTGTCCGGCAACATGGCCGATGTGATCCACCACAGCACCCAGCATTTCACCGACGCCGACCTGACCGCCATCGCCGCGTACCTCAAGTCCCTGCCGGCCGGCAAGGATGACCTGCCCATGCCTTCGGTGGCCCTGACCCCGGCGGCACCGCCGAGCAACCTGTTCACCTCTCGCGGTGGCCTGGGCTACGCGCAATTCTGTTCCGACTGCCACCGCCAGGACGGCGCCGGCGTGCCGCAGATGTTCCCGTCCCTGGCGGGCAACCCCAGCGTCGCTTCGGCCAACCCGACCTCCCTGCTGCACATCACCCTGACCGGCTGGCAGACCGCGCAGACCGCGGCTCATCCACGGGTCTACACCATGCCCGGGTTTGCTCAGCTGGCGGACGGCGAGATCGCCGAGATCCTCAGTTTTATCCGCAGCAGTTGGGGCAACAACGGTTCGGCCATCAGCGCCGAGCAAGTGCAAAAGATGCGTGCGCAACTGAGCCCACAAGTGGAAAACACTCTGTTCGAAACCCCGCGCCTGGCCAACCTGCTGGCGGCGCCGAATGCCGAGCAAGTGGTGCGCGGCATGCGTCTGCACCTGGAAACCAAGGCCCTGTTGCCGGACAACGTCGGCAACTCGCTGAACTGCACCAGTTGCCACCTCAACGCCGGCACCGTGGCCGACGGTTCTCCCTTTGTCGGCGTCTCGGCGTTCTTCCCCGGCTACGCGCCGCGGGCGGGCAAGACCATCACCCTGGAAGAGCGCATCAACGGCTGCTTCCGCCGTTCCATGCACGGCAAGCCGCTGCCGGTGAACGGCGCCGACATGCAAGCCATGGTGGCCTACTTCGAGTGGATGAAGATGAACACCCGTCCCGAAGACAAGGTAGCCGGGCGCGGCGTGGGCAAGATCGACCCGGCCCTCAAGCCCAACGCCGACAACGGCAAGCAGGTGTACGCCAAGCAATGCGCGGTGTGCCACGGGGTGGATGGCGAAGGCCTGAAACGGGCCGACGGCAGCCTGATCTTCCCGCCGCTGTGGGGCGATCAATCCTTTAACATCGGCGCCGGCATGGCTCGCACCTACACCGCGGCGGCCTTCGTCAAACGCAACATGCCGATTGGCTTCCACGAGAAATTCCCCCTGGGCCAAGGCGGCCTGTCGGACCAGGAGGCCCTGGACGTGGCCGAATACTTCTCCCACCAGCCACGGCCGGACTTTCCGGACAAGGTCAAGGACTGGCCGAACGGCGGCCGCCCGGCCGACGCCCGCTACTGACCGCTGCAACGGCTCTGTAGCCGCTGCCGCAGGCTGCGAAAAAGCCCTGAGCAGCCCTCAAGCGCTCGCGCTCTTCGGGGGCCGCTCAGGGGCTTCGGTGGCTGCTCCCGAAATCGCAGAAAAGTCTGTGGCGGCATCGTGGCGCCGGAGTAAGATCGCCATCCTTTGCCCGCCGCCTGCGCGGGCGTTCCCATCAAGGATGAATCATGCGGCTTCGTTCGATCCTGTTGCTCAGCCTCTCCCTGGGCCTGGGTGGTTGTGCTTTTGTCTCTGCCCTCAAAGCCACCACCGTGAGTTATCGGGTGCCGGCCGATGCCGGTGAAACCGCGCTGATCCGCATCGTCGCCCAGGGGCTGGTGCGGGGCGTGCCCTACAGCGATTGCATCGACTGGAGCAAGCCCGCGTCGGGGCTGATGGTTCGGCCCCATCGCGGCATCGCCCATCCCAACTTCCGCAACCTGGGCATTCCCATGACCGCCGCCACCGACCGTATGCGGCGCCAGGAGGGCTTTGGCGCCAACGAGCTGAAGATCCCGGCCAATCGTCCGTTCGCCTTCATGTTCTACAACACGGAACCGGGGATGGATAAGGACTACCGCGCCGTGTGCGAACAAAGCGTGACCTTCGTGCCCGAAGCCGGCGCGACCTATCAGATGGAATTTCTCCAGGACCAGATGTGCACCGCGAGGCTGCGCAAGATCGATGAGCATGGCGAGGCGCTGCCGGACCTGGTGGTTCTGCGCCCCACCGATCTGTGCAGCGCTAAAGCGCCATAGGGCGTGAATCTAGGGCGCGTAGTGCTTGCAGATCTCTTCCCAGATGTAGGCGCCGCGAAAGCGGATCCAGCGGATGAACAAGCGCCCGCGAAACGCCTGCCAGCGGCTGTTACGCCTTAGCGCCAGGCTTGCCTCGATCTCCTCCAGCAAGGGCTCGCGTGCGAAGCCCATCCAGATTTCCGGGATCACCGCCATCAGGTTGATGTAGCACACCGGCGCCACCTCTTCGTAGAGAATGCGCTCGACCTCGGCCCGGTCATAGGCCTGGGTTTCGCGGGCGATGTAGGCGTAGTCCACCTCGTTATCGACAAAGGCGTCCGACAGCACGTAGCGAATATCGTCCCGCTGCTTCGGGGTGATGTCTGATGACACGCGGTGCTCCTTCCTTGGGCTTTCGGGGATCTGCCTGGCGCGCTGGCGGATTCTATTTTGGGGCGATCATCCGGGTCGGCGCCGCGCCATTGGCATTGTGCTGGAGGATGGTCACCGGCCGGCCCTGCTGATTGAAAAACACCTGGCCTATCCCCGAGGAATTCCACAGCCGTTCTCCGGCTTGGGCATGCTCGGGCACATGGGGAATGACCTTCATGCGTCGGCGTTTGGTGAACCAGTTCAACGGCGAGCGCGGCGAGTAGAGCCAGCGGTTGAGGCGGTCGAACCATTCCAGCAGGGCGGCGGGGAATTCATTCTTGATGCCGCTGCTGGTGATCTGCCAGATGCGCGGGCCGCCCTGGCGGTGACGGATCAGCACTTCGTAGACGAAGGAGTAATGCACATCGCCGGAGAGAATCACGTAGCTGCCCGGGGTTCGCGAGTGGCGGAAGATGTTCAGGATCACCTGGGCCGAGCCGCGATGGGCCATCCAGCTTTCCGCGTCCACCAGCAGCGGATAGCCGCACCAGCTGAAGACCTTCTGCACCGCCTCGATCAGCTTGACGCCGAAGATCGGCGCCGGTGAGACGATGATCGCCGAGGGGTGGTCCAGCAGTTCGTGTTGCAGTTCGCACAGGGCTTCCCAGTCCAGCAGGCCGGAGGGCTGGCCCAGGTTGGACTCGCTGCGCCAGCGCCGGGTGCGGGTGTCCAGCACCACCAGGGCCGGGGTGCTGGGCAAGACGTATTGCCATTGCGCAAAGCGCAGCAACTGGTCGATCAAGTCGTCCTGGGCTTGATGCTGCAACAGGTTTTCCGGACCTTGTGGCGTGGCGCTCAAGGCCTGGGTGTGTTCCAGCAGTTGGGTAAAGGCATCCGGGTTGTTGCCCCAGCCCTGGCACAGCATGTAAGCCAGCAGCGCGTTACCGATGATGCGTTTGGAGAAGGGGTGACCGTAGGCGGTTTCTTCCCACTGGGCGCTGAGGTTCCAGTCGTCGGTGATGTCGTGGTCGTCGAAGATCATCAGGCATGACAGGTGGGCGAAGACCCGCGCGGCGCTCTTCAGACCCTGGACAAAATCATCGATGCGCTGCTGTTCCCGGGTGTAGCGCGCTTGCTGTTCCGGCGTCAGTTGCGGTGGCTGTGGCGCGATCAGGGTCCAGGGCAGCGGTGACCACGCCAGCAGGTACATGGCCAGCACCTCGGCGAAGGTCACCAGGTGGTTGTCGGCATTGCTGCTGGTGAAGATCGGCTTTTTCACTCCGCCGAAAAACCGCTCGCGCAGGGTTTCATTGCTCTTCAGCGCCGGGAGCAATTCGGCCCGTCGGTAGTAGCTGGCGCCATGGCGGTACAGCGCCTGGCTGTCGGCCACTACCGCGCCCTCCAACGCTTCATCGAACAGCCCGAGGCGCTCGATCAGGGCGTGAATGGCCCGCAACATGGGCCCGGCCACATCGTCGGCGTAGATCTGGTCGCCACTCATCATCAGCAAGGCCGGGCGCTGCGCGGGCTCGGGCTGTTGCGCCAGCAGGCGGTCGACGCAGAGCAGGCCGTCGTTGGACGGGTGATGGGGCTTGCGGCAGGAGCCGTGGAGCAGGTTGTCGATGCGGCTGTGGAGCACGAACTCCGGAGTCCTGGCATCGCCATACAGCAGGTGCGGCGCCCAGTCGGCAATGGATCGGGCGCCGTCTTCGGCGTCATTGATCAACAGGTCATAGGCAATCGTCACGTCCTGGGGCAAGCCGTCGTCCAGGGGCACATCGATCAGGTGGATAAAGGCCTGGCGCCCGACGGGGATGACCTGGCATTGCTGCTGATCGAGGGGCCGTTCCAGGGCCGGGCCGCCCGTGGGTTGCAGGCGCAGGGTCAGCGGCAACGCCCTGGACCCCACCAGCCACAGCACCAGCCGCGTTGGCTCCAGGCGGCGCAGCAGCGGGCCGGCAAGAACGGGGGGCAGGGCAGGGGCGGGCTTAGTCAGTGGCATCTGCAGCGGGGGCTCTAGCGGTTGCAAAGGGGGCGCAATGGTAGCGCAGCCGATGTCGAAGAAACGTCGGCTGTGGGGGCGGCAGCAAGGCTTTTGTATCCGATTATTTATGGGCGCTGGCTCGCAGCGTGAACCTTCATGCTCACGAAACATCTCGCGCCAAAGCCTTGATTGAACACTTCGGGTATCTCGCTAGGCTTGTACTGTCGCTGCCAATCCAGCGACCGGGCCTGGAAATCCGAGGAAACAATAGGCGCACAGGCGCCACCATGCATTAGACTGCTGGCGTTTTTTTGCACACGCATTTCTTGTCATGGCGGCTGTGCGCGGGAGGTCTTCGGGCCTGCCGGGTTTCCTATTGTCCCGGTTTCCAGCCTGCGCACAGCTGCCACCCTTTCGCCTGGAAACGAACGTGGCAGCACTTCAAATAGGAGTGAGTTCCATGGACGTTTCTACTCAGTATCTTCACCCTACCCCTTGCACTAAGGCCCACGCCGGAGGTGCGCAATGACCATCAAGACCCTCGGCCATGTCACTTTCGCCGCCAGTGGCGAAGCCCAGCATTCGCTGTTCCGGGTCAATCCGGACGTGCCGCTGCGTGAAGCCCTGGAGCAGGTGTCGCAATTGCTGTTCCACGCCAAGCATCTGGCTCGGGACGCGGCGCTGGAGCGGGATGACCGCTATGCCTGGGCCGCTCATTACTTCAGCGAGATGGGCAAGGCGATTGTCGATGATTTGTGCCTGGGGAGCTGGCCGGCTGCCGGGGAAGGGCCGCGCGCCGGTTGAGGTGAGCTTTAGAGGTCTGTGCAGGCGCAGGGGAGTCCGGAGGTGTAGGAGCGAGCTTGCTCGCGATGATGCTGAGAGCGCCGCATTCTTCCCTGTGAACGCGCGTTATCGTTGACGTGCATCGCGAGCAAGCTCGCTCCTACAGGCCTCAGGCCGAAGCTTTGTGCTCTTCGCCGCGTTCAATGCTCTGCGGCTGGCCTTGCTCGATCACCCAGCGCAACAGCTCGGTCACCGACACCCGGTGCTTGCGCTCGACCCATTCCATGCCTTCGGGGCTGTAGTGCTCGCTGTAGCGGGTCAGCACCAGGTGGTGCTGGTCGTCGGACAGGCGCAGGCTGACTTCGCGGCAATGCAGGCTGGCGTCGGCGAGTTTGGTCACCCGTTGCAGCAGCATCAGGGCGTGTTGATCGGAGGTGGGCAGGGGCAGATCCTGCGCGACGAGAGGGGCCGGGGCGGGGTTGATCAGGCGCATGGTCAGGGTTCTCCAGCAAGGGGAGGCCGATGCTGGCAGGCAAACCTTGCGCAAAGATGTCTGCTTTATTGCGCCGCTGAAGGTTTATTACGGCGTTGAAATATATGACGCCGGGCGGCGAATGGTTTTAGATAACCGCTCATTCCGAGTTGAAGTGATGTCCGCTGGTGAGCCGTCTCTTGATCGTGGACGACGACATTGAAGTCCTCGCGCTGCTGAAGAAATTCTTTGTCCAACAGGGCTATCAGGTGGCCGTGGCCACCGATGGCGCGTCGCTGTGGGCGGCACTGGAGCGCGAGCTGCCGGACCTGATCATCCTCGATCTGATGCTCCCCGGCGACAACGGCCTGACCCTGTGCCAGCGCTTGCGCCAGCAGCACGCCACGCCGGTGATCATGCTCACCGCCATGGGCGAGTTGAGCGACCGGGTGGTGGGCCTGGAGATGGGCGCCGACGATTACCTGAGCAAGCCCTTCGATGCCCGTGAGCTGCTGGCCCGGGTGCGGGCGGTGCTGCGCCGGGCCGGGGAAAGCCGGCCGGTGAGCGGCGAGGTGCCACGGCCGTTGATCAAGTTCGCCGACTGGCAGCTGGACCTGACCCGTCGCGAACTGCGCTCGCCGGACCAGGTGATGATTCCGTTGTCGGCGGGGGAATTCGACCTGCTGCTGGTGTTTGTCGAGCACCCGCAGCGCATCCTCACCCGCGAGCAGTTGCTGGACCTGGCCCGGGGCCAGGCCCATGACGCTTTCGATCGCAGCATCGATGTCCAGGTCAGCCGCCTGCGGCGCAAGCTGGAGTTCGACACCAAGCGCCCGGCGATGATTCGCACCGTGCGCAACGGCGGCTACCTGTTCACCCCCAGCGTGACCCGCCAGTGAAGCTGATCAAGCCCCTGTGGCGCTATCGCCTGCGCGACACCGTGGCGCGCTGGATCGCCCTGACCATCATCATGGCCATGCTCACCGCCCTGGCGTTCAATGCGTTGTTCGTGCAGTTGGCCGGGGTATGGGCCTATCCACCGCTGGCGGAAACCGGGTTGCTGGAAAAGTCCGCGGCCATCGTGCGCATGATCGAAGCCTCGGAGCCGGGCCAGCGCTCGCGGCTGGCGGCGTCGGTCAGCAACGATCACTTGAGCATCGTCTGGCAGGCCACGCGCGAAGGCCTGGATCTGCCTTTGCTGGAGGACTCGGAATACCGCGATGGCTCCGAAGCGTTTCGCGCCTTGCTCGGCCCGCCGCAGCGGCATATCGAGGCCTATCAGCCCAGCGACTGGCAAAGCGATAAAGGCCGCTATGCGTTGTTGGTGCAGTTGAGCGACCAAAGCTGGCTGATGTTTTCCTCGGCGTCGCGCAGTTGGGGCCTGGAAGAGGGTACGCGCAATCTGATCGTGATCGCCCTGGTGCTGATCTCCACTGGTCTTGTGGCCTTGATCGCCACGCGCCGGCTGGCCAAGCCGCTGCAGCAGTTCGCCCAGGGCGCGCGGCGCTTTGCCGTGGACTTTCGCGCGCCGCCCATCGATCCGGTGGGCCCCCATGAGATCCGTCAGGCCATCCTCGCTTTCAACGCCATGCAGGCGCAGTTGCAGCACTTCATCAAGGACCGCACGCAGATGCTCGCGGCCATTTCCCATGACCTGCGCACGCCGCTGACCCGCATGCGCCTGCGCGGCGAGTTCATCGAGGATGCCGATCAGCAGCAGCGCCTGTTTCGTGATGTGGACGAAATGCAGGCCATGATCAATTCGGCCCTGGAGTTCTTTCGCGACGATGCGCGGCTGGAACAGGCCACCCATTTCGATCTGGCCGAGCTGCTGCAGACCCTGGTGGACGACTATCGCGACCAGTCCATGGAGATCCTTTTCAGCGGCCCGCCGCGTCTGGTGTATTGCGGCCGGCCCCTGGGGCTCAAGCGGGTGATGACCAACCTGCTGGATAACGCGATCAAGTACGGGGGCGAGCCGGCCATCGTGCTGGAGCAGGGCGCCGATCAACTGCGGGTGCGGGTGCTGGACCGTGGCCCGGGAATCCCGCCCGAGGCCTTGGAGCAGGTATTTGCGCCGTTCTACCGGCTGGAGAGTTCGCGCAACAAGAGCACCGGTGGCGTGGGCCTGGGGCTGTCGGCGGCGCGGGCCATCGTTCGCGAGCATGGCGGCGAGTTGCGTCTGTTCAACCGTGACGGCGGTGGCTTGGAAGCGCGGGTGGAGTTGCCGCTGTAGGCGCTGGCGCAGCCTGCGACAAGGCCCGAAGGGCCTTGCGAAGCCCTTCGAGCGCCCTGGCCGGCCGATCCCGGCCTGGGCTCGGTGATCCGTTGCGGCTCAGGACCAGTCGAAGCTGAACAGCACCAGGCCTTCCACCGGTTCGTAGAGCATCACCACCCGGTCGGCGCCGCTGATGCCGTAGTGGTAGGCCGGCACGCTGAGCACGTGCTGAAAGCGCCGGCCCGCCGGGCTCAGGGGCCAGATATTGCAGCTGTCGTCCGACTCTTCGACGTCCATGGGGAACTCCACGGTTTCCACCCAGTTGCCGTAGCCCTCGGCCACACCGCCCATTTCCTCGATATAGGTCAGGCGCTCCTTGTCGTTCTTGGGCCAGGTCAGGTAGCCCAGTTCCTGATGGCGCTGGCGCGCGGTGAGGTAGGCGGCGTGCTGCTTGCGGTAGTGGTGTTGCAGGTTGGCGCGCTGGTTACGCCGGGATTCGGGCAACTCGGCGTTGTCGCCGTGGAGGAAGAAATAGCGTGGGCTGCCGCACAGGCGATAGCGGCCGTTCTCGATCTTGAAGCCGATCCAGTTGGTTTTCAGCAGCTCGCTGCCGAATTCGTAATCGTCGGTCAATTCGCCCACCAGCCCCTCGTCGGGCTCGATAGGGCTCAGCAGATGCAGGCGGCCGGACCACTCGGGATTGATCAGGCTGGCGTCGAAGGACAGCAGCGGTAGCAGGTGTTCGGCCAGCTCCTGCTGGTCGGCGACGAACAGCTCGCGGGCGTCGGGGTAGGCGGTGGCGCCTTCAGGTAGTTGGGTCAGGTTCGGGGCGGCAACTGTGGGCATGGAGCAATCCTTTGAGGAATGGGCCGGTGCTCGGGGCAAGCGGCACTGGGGTCAGGTGTGGCGATGGCGAAAGTGACCGGGGGTGATGCCGACGACTTTCTTGAAGGCGCGGGTCATGTGGCTCTGATCGAAGAAACCACAGTGGATCGAGGCTTCGCTGAGGCTTGTGCCGCTGCGCAACAGGCTCTGGACCCGGGCGATGCGGCGTTGGATCTGATAGCTGTGGGGCGAGATGCCCAGGCTGTTCTTGAATACCCGGATCATGTACAGCGGTTCCAGGTTCACCTGGGCTGCCAGTTGTTCCAGGGGGATGTTCTGCTCGCAGTGCTCGTCCAGGCGCTGGCGGATACGCTGCACCGCCACCCGCTCATTGGCATCACGGGTCGACAGGCGCACCCCGTTTCTCTGGAACAGCTGCTCCAGCAGTTCCAGCAGGATGGTTTCGCGCTCAAGGGGGCTGTCGGCCTGTTCGATCAGTTGATGCTGCGCCAGGAACCATCGCGCGAACGCCGGATCTTCGCCCAGCACTTCGCGGAACAGGTGGATGTGTTCGCTGCCGAAGCGGTTACCGAAGACCGCCTGGTTCAGCCATTGCGGGTCGATGTACAGCATGCGATAGACCCAGCCCTGGTCGCAGGCCTGGACCCCGTCGTGGATTTCGCCGGGGCTGATGGTCACCACGCAGCCCTGGGTCGCCAGGTGGTGGCTGCCGCGATAGAAGAGTTTTTCCACGCCGCCGCTGATGACGCCTAGGGCATAGCGGTCATGGCTGTGACGGCCAAACGACTGCCGACTGTAGCGGGCCGCCAGCAGCTCGCAGTCACCTTCCGGAATGCGCCAGAAGCGGGAGAAATCCTCGGGCGGAGGTGTAGGGAGGTTCTGGTGGGCATCCATTCCATGTCCAGTTTTGTGCAATACGCAGAGATTGCCGGCCGCTAAATTTACCACTCCTTGAATCCTGCGAGCTAGACGCGATGAGTGTGATGAAACTGGTGATCGGCGACTACAAGAAGTCCTCCTGGTCATTGCGGGCCTGGTTGGTCCTGGTCACTGCGGATGTGCCTTTTGAGGTCATCCAGATCAAGTTGGAGGCGCCGCAGACCGGCGAGCGAATCCTTGCCTATTCAGCGTCGGGCAAGGTGCCGGTGCTGTTGCAGGACGACCTGTCGATCAACGACAGCCTGGCGATCTGTGAATACGTTGCGGAACACTGGCCCCAGGCTCAGCTATGGCCTGCGGATGCCGGACTCAAGGCACTGGCGCGCTCGGCCTGCGCCGAAATGCATGCCGGTTTCATTCAGTTGCGCACCCAACTGCCGTTCGGGGTCAACCGCGACGAGCCTGCCCAGGTGTTGAGCCAGGCGGCTGAGGCCGAGATCCAACGGGTGTTTTCGATCTGGCGCCAGTTGCTGGCCAGGAGCCAGTCCGAGGCGTTCCTGTGCGGAACCTTTGGGGTGGTGGATGCCATGTTTGCGCCGGTGCTGTTGCGCTTCATGCGCTATGGCATCGCCATTCCCGAGGATCTGAAACCCTACGCCGATGCGGTGTTGCTGCACCCTCCGGTGTTGCAGTGGCTGAAACTGGCGATGCAGGAAACTTGAATGTGCAGCGAGCAAGGCAACTGCAAGGTCAATCAGGGTGGGGAAATCTATGTCGAGCAATAGAGCGGTAGTGGAGCTGACCCTGGGGGGGCTGATGCTCAGCCTGTCGGCCCTGGCGGTGGCCTTTGCCCATATCGGCGCGGGCGGGGCGGGGTTCTACCGCATGCTGTTCGCTTCGATCCTGTTCTTTGTGCTGCTCAAGGTGCGCCGCATCCCGGTGCGGCTCAAGAGTGCCAAGGCTAGGCTGTACACGGCCCTGGCCGGGGTGTTCCTGGCCATCGACCTGGTGCTCTGGCACCAGAGCATCTACATCGTCGGCCCGGGTATCGGCTCGATCCTGACCAACTGCCAGGTGTTCTTCATGACCCTGCTGGGCTTTTATCTGCTCAAGGAAAAGCCTTCGCTCTACTTTTTGATCTCCATCACCCTGGCGTTTGTCGGACTGTATCTGTTGCTGCTGCCGGAAATGAGCAGTGCTCTGGGTATCAAGGGCGTGGTGTATGGCGTGCTGTCGGGCTTGGCTTACGCCGTCTGTGTGTATTTCCTCAAGGTCAACACGCAGTTGCCTGACGGCGGTGGCGACAAGATCGCACAGATGCTCAACCTGAGCCTGTGGGCCGCGCTGGTGCTGCTGGCCTACGCCCTGGCCATGGGAGAAAGCCTGGCCATCGTTGATGGGCAGACCTTGGTGATGCTGATCATCTATGGGGTGATGGTGCAGTTCGTGGGCTGGCTATTGGTCAACCGCTCCATCGGTGCCATCAGCCTCGGACTGGCGGGATTGATCCTGTTGCTGGAGCCGGTGATCACCTACTTCGTCGACGTGGCGTTTCTCGGCAAGGCCAGCTCGGCGTTGCAGATCGCCGGCGCGTTGCTGACGATCTTTGCCGTGTACATCGGTTCGATCAAACCGCCGGTCAAGGTGACACCGGTGACCGAGGCCGCTTGAGGCCCCGATCTGATGCAGCGTTCTGATTCAGCGTTGTGCTGAACCTTTACTGCGCCCAGACCCGCCTGTCTGTGCGCAGTTTTTTTACCTGCCCGTCAGGCCGACAGGGCCAGCTTTGTAGCGCCGGCATCTGTCGCAGCCTGGGCCTGGGTGCGCTCGTCTTCTTCCAGCCCTCGGGAGGCGCGGCCGACCAGCAGTGGGTCCGGGGCGTGGGCGACTTTCAGGTCCTTGCCCGGGTAGTCCAGCTCATGCAGGAAATGGCGGATGCAGTTGATCCGCGCGCGCTTCTTGTCGTCAGACTTGATCACCGTCCACGGTGCATCGGCGGTGTCGGTGTGGAAGAACATCGCCTGCTTGGCGGCGGTGTATTCGTCCCACTTGTCCAGAGACTTGATGTCGATGGGCGAGAGCTTCCAGTGCTTGAGCGGGTCGTCCCGGCGCGAGATGAAGCGCCGCAACTGTTCTTCGCGGTTCACCGAGAACCAGAACTTGAACATCAGGATGCCGCTGTTGCACAGCATGCGTTCCAGCTCTGGGGTCTGGCGCATGAACTCCAGGTATTGCAGGGGCGAGCAGAACTCCATCACGCGCTCCACCCCGGCGCGGTTGTACCAGGAGCGGTCGAAGAAGACCATTTCCCCGGCGGTGGGCAAATGCTGGATGTAGCGCTGGAAATACCACTGGCCCTTTTCCTGTTCCGAGGGCTTTTCCAGGGCCACGATCCGCGCGCCACGGGGGTTGAGGTGTTCCATGAAGCGCTTGATGGTGCCGCCTTTACCGGCCGCATCACGGCCTTCGAACAGCACCACGATGCGCTGCCCGGTTTCCTTGACCCAGC
This sequence comes from Pseudomonas protegens, assembly GCF_013407925.2. Taxonomy (NCBI): domain Bacteria; kingdom Pseudomonadati; phylum Pseudomonadota; class Gammaproteobacteria; order Pseudomonadales; family Pseudomonadaceae; genus Pseudomonas; species Pseudomonas protegens. The sequence continues at coordinate 4,629,787 of NZ_CP060201.1, forward strand.
TCTGCACCTTGAGCAGCTCGATCTGCAGCTCGTTCTTGGCCTTTTCGTACTCGGCGCGGCGCATGCGGTTGCGATACGGATAGTTGCCCGGCAGCGCAGCGGACACGCTGTCTTCATTGGAACCGCGAGGCGCGCTGGCCACTTGCAGGGCCATGGGCTTCTGGCTGATGGCGCTGATTTCGGCTTCGGCGGCTTTCACCGGGGCGGCCTTGGTGGTCCGGGGGCGGCGTGGGCGCGGCGTGGCGGCTTTGCGTGGAGCGGCCTTGGTGCTGGCGGGGCTGGTGCTGGCCGGGGCCTTTTGCACCGGGGCGGGAGGCAGGGGCAGGGCGGTGGATTCTTCACTCATGGGAGGGGCCTGTAGTTGCGTTCAATGTCCTCCGGTCATTTTTAGGGTTGGGGGGCTAGGGGCCGTTGATCTCGATCAAGTTTGCAATAAGGAAAAGTCGGTAGTCAGTTGAGATTTTTTCTGGCGATAGCTTCGGATTTATCTGTGGGGCTGGAATGCCGGGGTGGCGCAGCGTAATGCGACGGTCGAGTGGCGTCGGACAACCAGACGCAAGCCTGGAAGATGGGGGAATCAGGGGCTGATCCAGACTGAACAAGCCAGGTGTCTTTGTATCCCGCAGTTCGCTGAATAGCTCAGGGTACAAGCCGGGATACACAGGTTTCTGGTCGGTGCCGGGCGAAAAGTCAGGCACAAAAAAACCGGCTCAAGTGGCCGGTTTCTTTGGGTTCAAGACGTATTGAGCAACGTCTTGAGCTATGTGCTTGGTGCCCCGAGGGAGACTCGAACTCCCACTTCTTGCGAAAACGGATTTTGAATCCGCCGCGTCTACCAATTCCGCCATCAGGGCTCAATGGCGGCGAAGTATAGAGAGGCGGTTACCGTTGGTCAATCGGCTTTCGTGGTCAATTTTTAGTTATTCCGCTAAACTTTCCGGCCCTGCTAGACGAACCCCATCATGCGCGTTGCTGACTTTACCTTCGAGCTTCCTGATTCGCTGATCGCCCGCCATCCGTTGGCCGAGCGTCGCGGCAGCCGTCTGTTGACCCTGGATGGGCCAACCGGCGCCTTGGCCCACTGTCAATTCACCGATCTGCTTGAGCATTTGCGCCCTGGCGATCTGATGGTGTTCAACAATACCCGGGTGATTCCGGCCCGTCTGTTCGGCCAGAAGGCCTCCGGCGGCAAGCTGGAGATCCTTATCGAGCGGGTGCTGGACAGCCATCGTGTGCTGGCCCATGTGCGCTCCAGCAAGTCGCCCAAGCCGGGGTCGAAGATCCTGATCGAGGGCGGTGGCGAGGCCGAGATGCTGGCTCGCCACGACACGCTGTTCGAGCTGGGCTTCGCCGAGGAGGTGCTGCCGCTGCTGGACCGGGTCGGGCACATGCCGTTGCCTCCTTATATAGACCGCCCGGACGAAGGCGCCGATCGCGAGCGCTATCAGACCGTGTACGCCCAGCGCCTGGGCGCCGTGGCAGCGCCGACCGCGGGGCTGCATTTCGACCAGCCGCTGCTGGAGGCGATAGCTGCCAAGGGGGTGGAGACGGCGTTCGTGACCCTGCATGTCGGTGCCGGGACCTTCCAGCCGGTGCGGGTCGAGCGCATCGAAGATCACCATATGCATCGCGAGTGGCTGGAAGTCGGCCAGGACGTGGTGGATGCAGTGGCCGCGTGCCGGGCTCGCGGTGGCCGGGTGGTGGCGGTGGGCACCACCAGCGTGCGCTCCCTGGAAAGCGCCGCCCGCGATGGCGTGCTCAAGCCGTTCAGCGGCGACACCGACATCTTTATCTACCCGGGCCGGCCGTTCCATGTGGTCGATGCCCTGGTGACCAACTTCCACCTGCCGGAATCCACGCTGTTGATGCTGGTTTCGGCGTTCGCCGGTTATCCCGAGACCATGGCCGCCTATCGCGCCGCGGTGGAAAATGGGTACCGCTTTTTCAGCTACGGTGATGCGATGTTCATCACCCGTAATCCCGCGCCGACCGCTCCCAAGGATCCGGCCCCCGAGGAAACTGTATGAGTCGCACTTGTCGTATGTCCTTCGAGCTTCTGGCCACTGATGGCAAGGCTCGTCGCGGTCGCCTGACCTTCCCCCGCGGTACGGTGGAAACCCCGGCCTTCATGCCGGTGGGCACCTACGGCACGGTCAAGGGCATGTTGCCGCGGGATATCGTCGCCACTGGCGCCGAGATCATTCTCGGCAACACCTTCCACCTGTGGCTGCGCCCAGGCACGGAAGTGATCAAGGCCCACGGCGACCTGCATGATTTCATGCAGTGGAACGGTCCGATTCTCACTGACTCCGGTGGTTTCCAGGTGTTCAGCCTGGGGGCGATGCGCAAGATCAAGGAAGAGGGCGTGACCTTCGCCTCGCCGGTGGACGGCGCCAAGGTGTTCATGGGCCCGGAAGAGTCGATGCAAGTGCAGCGCGACCTAGGCTCGGACATCGTGATGATCTTCGACGAATGCACGCCGTACCCGGCCGATGAGGACGTGGCGCGGATCTCCATGGAGCTGTCCCTGCGCTGGGCTCAGCGCTCGAAGAACGCCCACGGCGACAACACTGCGGCGCTGTTCGGCATCGTCCAGGGCGGCATGCACCAGGACCTGCGCATGCGTTCCCTGGAAGGCCTGGACAAGATCGGCTTCGACGGCCTGGCCATCGGCGGTCTGTCGGTGGGCGAGCCCAAGCATGAAATGATCAAGGTGCTGGACTACCTGCCGGGCCAGATGCCTGTCGACAAACCTCGTTACCTTATGGGAGTTGGCAAGCCGGAAGATCTGGTTGAGGGTGTGCGCCGCGGTGTGGACATGTTCGATTGCGTGATGCCAACCCGCAATGCCCGCAATGGGCATCTGTTCATCGATACAGGCGTGCTGAAAATCCGTAACGCGTTCCATCGCCATGATGATTCGCCGCTGGACCCAACTTGTGATTGCTACACCTGTCAGAACTTCTCCCGTGCCTATCTGCATCACTTGGACAAGTGCGGGGAAATGCTCGGGAGTATGCTCAATACCATCCATAATTTGCGCCATTACCAGCGTCTTATGGCTGGTTTGCGCGAGGCTATTCAACAAGGTACATTGGCCGCCTTTGTCGATTCCTTCTATGCCAAACGCGGGTTACCCGTGCCGCCTTTAGAGTAAGTTCTAAAGACGTTAAGCCACCAATTCTGCAATTATCGGAGTGTTAAATGAGCTTTTTGATCCCTGCCGCGTATGCGGACGCCGCTGCACCTGCTGCTGCCGGTCCTGCTGGCACTGGTTTCGAGTGGATTTTCCTGATCGGCTTCCTGGCTATCTTCTATCTGATGATCTGGCGTCCACAGGCCAAGCGCGCCAAAGAGCAGAAAAACCTGCTGAGCAACCTGCAGAAAGGCGACGAAGTTGTGACCACTGGCGGTATCGCCGGCAAGATCAACAAAGTGACCGACGACTTCGTGGTTCTGGAAGTGTCGGACTCCGTTGAGCTGAAGTTCCAGAAGGGCGCGATCGCTGCCACGCTGCCAAAAGGCACGCTGAAAGCGATCTAAGTTTCATCTTTTACCAATCGACGGGGCGCGCAAGGCGCCCCGCGTCATAAACGGGCGGCGTGATGCTGAACAAATATCCTCTGTGGAAGTACCTACTGATCCTGGCGGTGCTGGCGATCGGTTTTATTTATTCCGCTCCCAATCTATACCCTGATGATCCGGCCATTCAGGTCAGCGGTGCGAGCACCGCGTTGCAGGTCACTCAGGCGGATCTGGATCATGCGAGCAAAGCGCTCACCGACGCCGGTATCAAGGTCAAGGCTTCTTCCATTGCCGCCAACGGCAAGGGTGGCCTGCTGCGCTTGATCAACAAGGAAGATCAGCTTCCGGCCAAGGATGTAGTGCGCAAGGCGCTGGGCGATGACTATGTGGTGGCGTTGAACCTGGCGCAAACCACCCCGCAATGGCTGCGCAACCTCGGTGCGCACCCGATGAAACTGGGTCTGGACTTGTCCGGTGGTGTGCACTTCCTGCTGGAAGTGGACATGGACAAAGCCCTCGATGCCCGCCTGAAAGTCTATGAAGGCGACGTCAAGAGCCTGCTGCGCAAAGAGCGTCTGCGCTATCGCAGCCTGCCGCAGCTCAATGGTGCCATCCAGCTGGGCTTCAGCGATGAAGACAGCCGTGAACAGGCCCGTTCGCTGATCCGCAAGAACTTCAATGATTTCGATATCGTACCGGCCGACCTCAATGGCCAACCGGTGCTGCGTCTGGCGATGACCCCGGCCAAGCTGGCGGAAATCCGCGAATACTCCATCAAGCAGAACTTGACCACCGTGCGTAACCGGGTCAACGAGCTGGGTGTGGCCGAGCCTCTGGTTCAGCGTCAGGGTGCCAACCGTATCGTGGTTGAGCTGCCGGGCGTGCAGGACACCGCTGAAGCCAAGCGGATCCTGGGCAAGACCGCCAACCTGGAATTCCGTCTGGCCGCTGAGCCGGGTGCTTCCAAGGCGACTTCCGAGTCCTTCGAATTCCGTGAGGGCAATCGTCCTCCAGCGCTGATCGAGCGTGGCCTGATCATCACTGGTGACCAGGTGACCGATGCCCAGGCCGGCTACGACGAACATGGTCGTCCACAGGTGAACATCAAGCTTGATGGTCACGGTGGCGAGCTGATGAATCGTTCGACCCGCAGCAACGTCGGCCGCAGCATGGCGGTGATCTTCATCGAGCAGAAGCCGGTCACCACCTACACCAAGCAGATGGTCGACGGCGTCGAGAAAGACGTACCGGTCCAGGCGTTCAAGGAAGAGAAGAAGATCATCAGCCTGGCGACCATTCAGTCGCCACTGGGCAGCCAGTTCCGCATCACCGGCCTCAATGGCCAGGGTGAGTCCTCCGAACTGGCGCTGCTGCTGCGTGCCGGTGGTCTGGCGGCGCCGATGTACTTCGCCGAAGAGCGCACAATCGGTCCGAGCCTGGGTGCTGACAACATCACCAAGGGTATCGATGCGTCGCTGTGGGGCATGTTGTTCGTGTCGCTGTTCATCATTGCCATCTACCGTTTCTTCGGTGTGATTGCCACGGTGGCGCTGGCGCTGAACATGGTGCTGCTGCTGGCCCTGATGTCCTTGCTGGGGGCGACGCTGACCCTGCCGGGTATCGCCGGTATCGTGCTGACCATGGGTATGGCGGTGGACGCCAACGTACTGATCTTCTCGCGGATACGTGAAGAGCTCGCCGCCGGCATGACGGTGCAGCGAGCAATCAACGAAGGCTTCGGCCGGGCATTCACTGCGATTCTCGATGCCAACCTGACCACCTTGCTGGTGGGCGGCATCCTCTTCGCCATGGGCACCGGCCCGGTCAAGGGCTTTGCGGTGACCATGTCCCTCGGGATCTTTACCTCGATGTTCACGGCCATCTGGCTGACCCGCGCGATGGTCAACCTGATCTTCGGCGGTCGTGACTTCAAGAAGTTGTGGATTTAAGGGGCTGCCATGTTACGTACTATCAACTTCATGGGCGTGCGCAACTTTGCGTTCGGCGTCACTGTGCTCCTTACCGTTCTGGCGTTGTTCAGCTGGTTCCACAAGGGGTTGAACTATGGTCTGGACTTTACCGGCGGTACGCTCATCGAGCTGACCTACGAGCGTCCGGCGGATGTGATGAAGGTGCGTTCGCAACTGAACGATGCCGGTTATCACGAAGCCATCGTGCAGAGCTTTGGTGCGACCACTGATCTGCTGGTGCGGATGCCGGGTGAAGATCCGCAACTGGGTCACCAGGTGGCCGAGGCGCTGCAGAAGGCAGGCAGTGACAACCCGGCGCAGGTCAAGCGCGTCGAGTTCGTTGGCCCGCAAGTGGGTGAAGAGCTGCGCGACCAGGGCGGCCTGGGCATGCTCATGGCGCTGGGTGGCATCCTCATCTACCTGGCCTTCCGCTTCCAGTGGAAGTTCGCCGTCGGTGCCATCGTCTCGCTGATCCACGACGTGATCGTGACCGTGGGTATCCTCTCGTTCTTCCAGATCACCTTCGACCTGACGGTGCTGGCGGCGGTGCTGGCGATCATTGGTTACTCGCTCAACGACACCATCGTGGTGTTCGACCGGGTGCGGGAGAACTTCCGTGTGCTGCGCAAGGCCAGCCTGATCGAGAACATCAACATCTCGACCACGCAGACTCTGTTGCGGACCATGGCCACGTCGATCTCCACCTTGCTGGCGATCATTGCGCTGCTGTTCTTCGGCGGTGACAACCTGCACGGCTTCTCCATCGCCCTGTTTGTCGGTGTTCTGGCGGGTACCTACTCGTCGATCTACATCGCCAACGTGGTGCTGATCTGGCTGAACCTGAACAGCGAGGATCTGATTCCTCCGGCCAATACCGAGAAGGAAGTGGACGACCGTCCGTGAGGATCTAGCCCTTTTCCGGCTGTCAGTTAAAAAGGCGCGAGTGTTGAACTCGCGCCTTTTTTATTGCTCCAACGCTGGGAGAAGCGCGGGCCAAGTCCCGTTTGTATGGTCAGGAGGTTCACGTGAACAAGTCGTTGCTGGTTGGTGCGGTATTGGGTGCTGTCGGTGTCACCGCCGGGGGTGCTGTTGCCACCTACAGCCTGGTTAAAAGCGGCCCTGAGTATGCGCAAGTGCTGGCTGTGCAGCCGGTCAAACAACAGATCAAGACCCCGCGTGAAGTCTGCAAGGATGTCGCGGTCACCCGTCAACGCCCGGTCAAGGATGAGCATCAGATCCTCGGTACTGTGGCCGGTGCGGTGGGTGGTGGTTTGCTGGGCAGCATGATCGGCAATGGCAATGGCAAGAAGCTCGCCACTGTGGCCGGTGCCGTGGGTGGTGGTTATGCGGGCAACAAGGTGCAGGAAGGCATGCAGGAGCGTGATACCTACACCACCACACAGACTCGCTGTAACACGGTCAATGACATCAGTGAGAAGGTCGTGGGTTATGACGTGAAGTACGACCTGGGCGGCAAGCAAGGCCAGGTGCGCATGGATCGTGACCCGGGCAACCAGATTCCGGTGGATAAAGAGGGTCGTCTGATTCTGGGTCAGAACCAGAATCAACCCGGCCAATAACCCTCGCTTGTAGGGGGAGGCTTGCCGGCGAATGGGCTTTGAGATCGCCTTCGCCGGCAAGACGGCTCCTACAGGTCGGGTTTAGCGGATATAAAAAAAAGCACCCCGAAGGGTGCTTTTTTTGTCGCTGGCGCTTAGCGCTTCAGCGAGGCCGGCAGGTGCGGCTGGATGGCGGTCAGGACCGCCTTGAAGCATTTGGTGTTGCCGGCAACCACATGGCCTTTTTCCAGGAAGTCGTGACCGCCGGTGAAGTCGCTCACCAGGCCGCCGGCTTCTTGAATCAGCAGGGCGCCTGCGGCCATGTCCCACTCCGACAGGCCCGATTCCCAGAAGGCATCGAAACGACCGGCGGCCACGTAGGCCAGGTCCAGGCTTGCGGCGCCAGCGCGACGAATGCCGGCGGTCTGGCCTACCAGAGCGCGGAACATGCCCAGGTAGTTGTCCAGGTTGTCCATCTGATCGTCACGGAACGGGAAGCCGGTGCCCAGCAGGGCGCCGTCGAGGCTGGTGCGACCGCTGACCCGCAGGCGACGACCGTTCAACTGGGCGCCACGGCCACGGCTGGCGGTGAATTCTTCCTGGCGAACCGGATCCAGAACCACGGCGTGTTCCAGGCGGCCACGGTATTTGCAGGCAATGCTTACGGCAAAGTGCGGGATGCCGCGCAGGAAGTTGGTGGTGCCGTCCAGTGGATCGATGATCCACAGGTAGTCTTCGCCTTCGCCGCTACCGGCATGCAGGCCGGTTTCTTCGCCGAGGATGGCGTGGGTCGGGTAGGCCTTGCGCAATGCGTCGATGATCTTCTGCTCGGCGGCACGATCAACTTCGGATACGTAGTCTTTGGCGTCTTTTTCGTCGACCTTGATGGTATCCAGGCGCTCGATGGAGCGGAAAATCAATTCACTGGCGCTGCGGGCGGCGCGCAGCGCGATATTCAGCATTGGCTGCATGGATAGGTCACCTAAGGTTGTTAAAGAAAGCCGAGCATTCTAGCAGAAAACTTTTGCAGATGAAGGTCGGTGTTCGCTTTGATTGCATTGATCCGCTGTGTGGCGCCGTTGGAAGGTGTGGGGCCGCCTCGCTGGTCGGGGGTTCCTGATTGATGCGTCGTCAGTTGCAGATGGTTATTTTTGAGGCGGGAGTCTTGCCTGTTCTGTAAGATTTGCTCCCCTTTCCCGTGTCCGAGAGCGCCTCCCTTGCTGCAGAACATTCGTGTCGTCCTGGTCAATACCAGTCATCCCGGCAATATCGGCGGGGCTGCGCGTGCCATGAAGAACATGGGCCTGTCGCGGCTGGTGCTGGTGGAACCCCGGGTGTTTCCGTCCCATGAAGCCGATGCGCGGGCCTCCGGCGCCACCGACATCCTTGAGAGCGCTCAGGTGGTCGCCACCCTGGAGGAGGCCCTGGCCGGTTGCACTCTGGTGTTCGGTACCAGTGCTCGTGATCGACGCATTCCCTGGCCGCTGCTGGATCCTCGTGAATCCGGCCTGAAAGTGGTGGAAGAGGCCGGGCAGGGCGCGCAGATCGCCCTGGTGTTCGGTCGTGAAGATTCCGGCCTGACCAATGACGAGCTGCAGCGATGTCATTTCCACGTGCATATCCCGTCGGACCCGGCGTTCAGCTCGCTGAACCTGGCCACGGCGGTGCAGGTGCTGGCCTATGAGGTGCGCATGTCCTGGCTCGTGGCTCAAGGCCAGCCGACCAAGGTCGAGAAGGATGAAGTGGCCTCGCCGCGCAGCGAAGAGCTGGCGACCATGGATGAGCTGGAGCGGTTTTACGAGCATCTGCAGCAGACGCTGGTGGCCATCGACTTCCTCGATCCGGAAAAGCCGCGGCACTTGATGGCGCGCCTGCGTCGGTTGTACGGTCGCAGCTCGGTCAGCCGGGCGGAAATGAATATATTGCGTGGCATTCTCACGGAAACCCAGAAAGCGGCCCGTGGGGAGCTACAGAAGCGGAAGGATCAGTGATGTTCGAGCGTTTGCGTGAAGATATCCAAAGCGTATTTCATCGTGACCCGGCGGCGCGTAACGCCTTCGAGGTGCTGACCTGCTACCCGGGGATGCACGCGATCTGGATTCACCGCTTGTCCGCCGCCCTGTGGGGCATGGGCTGGAAATGGCTGGCGCGGCTGGTGTCGAACTTCGGCCGCTGGTTGACCGGGATCGAGATTCATCCGGGGGCCAAGGTGGGGCGGCGTTTCTTTATCGACCATGGCATGGGCATCGTCATTGGTGAAACCGCCGAGATCGGTGACGACGTGACGCTTTATCAGGGCGTGACCCTGGGTGGGACCAGCTGGAACAAGGGCAAGCGCCATCCGACCCTGGAGGACGGCGTGGTGGTGGGCGCGGGCGCCAAGGTGCTGGGGCCTTTCACGGTTGGTGCGGGGGCCAAGGTCGGTTCCAATGCGGTGGTGACCAAGGCGGTGCCGGCGGGTGCGACAGTGGTCGGCATTCCGGGGCGGATCATCATGAAGTCCAGTGACGAGCAGGAAGCCAAGCGCAAGGCCATGGCGGAAAAGCTCGGTTTCGATGCATATGGCGTCAGCGAAGACATGCCTGATCCGGTGGCGCGGGCCATTGGTCAGTTGCTTGACCATCTGCAGGCGGTGGACGCTCGCCTGGAGGGGGTGTGCGGCGCTCTGAAGGATCTGGGCAGTGACTACTGCGCCAAGGATCTGCCGGCCCTGCGCGAGGAGGACTTCGCAGAGGTCAAGGGCAAGAGCGACAGCCAGACCGGCTGATGACCCACCAAGCGGCTCCTAATGTAGGAGCCGGCTTGCCGGCGAAAGGGGGCTGATGCCACCTGAGTGCCCCGCGGGTCAGTTGCTGGCAACCCGCTGTGCCATTACGTCGCAGACTTTGCTATGATTCGCGCGCTCTTTTGCGGGTAAACCCGACTAAAGTAGTTGGTCTTATAGTTGACCTGATTACTCGGGTATTGCATACTCGCCTCCATTCCGAAACTCCGTGGTACTTGTCCATGCGACTGACTACTAAAGGCCGATACGCGGTGACCGCCATGCTTGATCTGGCGTTGCACGCGCAACATGGCCCGGTCTCCCTGGCCGATATCTCTGAGCGCCAAGGCATTTCCCTGTCCTATCTCGAACAGCTTTTCGCCAAGCTGCGCCGCAGTAATCTGGTGTCCAGCGTCCGTGGTCCGGGTGGCGGCTATCAGCTGTCCCGCGACATGCAGGGGATCCAGGTGGCCCAGGTGATTGATGCCGTGAACGAATCGGTCGATGCCACCAAATGCCAGGGGCTGGGTGATTGCCATGCCGGCGACACCTGCCTGACCCATCACCTGTGGTGCGACCTGAGCCTGCAGATCCACGAATTTCTGAGCGGTATCAGCTTGGCAGACCTTGTCACTCGCCGTGAGGTACAAGAAGTTGCCCAGCGTCAGGATCAGCGCCGTTGTAATGGCAAGGCGCCGCGCCTGGACAAGATTGAAGCGTCAGCCGTCGAATGACAGCCAAAGAGCTAGCGGCACGCCAGCCAGCCTGATTTAGGAGAGAGTCCATGAAATTGCCGATTTACCTTGATTACTCTGCAACCACCCCGGTTGATCCGCGCGTGGCGCAGAAGATGAGTGAATGCCTGCTGGTCGACGGAAACTTCGGTAACCCGGCGTCCCGCTCCCACGTGTTCGGCTGGAAGGCCGAAGAGTCGGTGGAAAATGCCCGTCGCCAAGTGGCGGACCTGGTCAACGCCGACCCGCGTGAAATCGTCTGGACTTCCGGTGCCACCGAGTCCGACAACCTGGCAATCAAGGGCGTCGCGCATTTCTATCATACCAAGGGCAAGCACCTGATCACCTCGAAGATCGAGCACAAGGCTGTCCTGGACACCATGCGCCAACTCGAGCGTGAAGGCTTCGAAGTGACCTACATCGAGCCGGGCGAAGACGGTCTGATCACTCCGGCCATGGTTGAAGCAGCCCTGCGTGACGACACCATCCTGGTTTCGATCATGCATGTGAACAACGAAATCGGCACCATCAACGATATCGCCGCCATCGGCGAGTTGACCCGCTCCAAAGGCGTCCTGTTCCACGTTGACGGGGCTCAGTCCACCGGCAAGGTCGAAATCGACCTGCAGGCCCTGAAAGTCGACCTGATGTCGTTCTCTGCCCACAAGACCTACGGTCCCAAAGGCATTGGCGCGCTGTACGTCAGCCGCAAGCCTCGCGTGCGTCTTGAAGCCACCATGCACGGCGGCGGTCATGAGCGCGGCATGCGCTCCGGCACCCTGGCGACTCACCAGATCGTCGGCATGGGCGAAGCCTTCCGCGTCGCCAAGGAAGACATGGCTGCCGAAAATGCTCGCATCAAGGCCCTGAGCGACCGCTTCTACAAGCAGGTCGAGCATCTGGAAGAGCTGTACATCAACGGCAGCATGACGGCCCGCGTGCCGCACAACCTGAACCTGAGCTTCAACTACGTTGAAGGCGAGTCGCTGATCATGGCCCTCAAGGACCTGGCAGTGTCTTCCGGTTCGGCTTGTACTTCGGCTTCGCTTGAGCCTTCGTATGTTCTGCGCGCCCTGGGCCGCAACGACGAGTTGGCCCACAGCTCGATCCGCTTCACCTTCGGCCGTTTCACCACCGAAGAAGAAATCGATTACGCGGCGCAGAAAGTCTGCGAAGCCGTCACCAAGCTGCGCGCTCTGTCGCCGCTGTGGGACATGTACAAAGATGGCGTCGATATCTCGAAGATCGAGTGGGCGGCGCACTGAATATAAGTCGCCGCACAGGGTTCTGTAGAACGTGCCGATAACGGCGATTTGCAGAACCCGAGAGCGACTCTCTGATGAGTGAGGATTAAGAATCATGGCTTACAGCGAAAAGGTCATCGACCACTACGAGAACCCGCGTAACGTCGGCAAGATGGACGCGGAAGATCCGGATGTCGGCACCGGCATGGTCGGCGCTCCCGCCTGCGGCGACGTAATGCGCCTGCAGATCAAGGTCAACGAGCAGGGCATCATCGAAGACGCCAAGTTCAAGACCTATGGCTGCGGTTCCGCCATTGCGTCCAGTTCCCTGGCCACTGAGTGGATGAAGGGCAAGACCCTGGATGAAGCCGAAACCATCAAGAACACCCAGCTGGCTGAAGAGCTGGCCCTGCCTCCAGTGAAGATTCACTGCTCGGTACTCGCCGAAGACGCCATCAAGGCCGCCGTTCGCGATTACAAGCAGAAGAAAGGCCTGATCTGATCGATCGGCTTTCACAGATTTGGCGACAAGTAAGGAGTCACGATGGCTATCAGCATGACAGAAGCGGCTGCTCAACACGTGCGACGCTCCCTCAACGGGCGCGGCAAGGGTGATGGGATTCGTCTGGGTGTTCGCACCACGGGCTGTTCCGGCCTTGCCTATGTGCTGGAGTTCGTCGACGAGATCGGCGAGGACGATCAGGTGTTCGAGAGTCACGGCGAGAAAGTGATCATCGACCCGAAAAGCCTGACCTATCTGGACGGCACCGAGCTTGATTTCGTCAAGGAAGGGTTGAACGAAGGCTTTAAGTTCAACAACCCCAACGTTCGCGGTGAATGTGGCTGCGGCGAAAGCTTCAACATTTGAGGCTTTCCAGTGGGTACTCCTTGTCATTTCGCTTTATTTGAGCTGCAACCGAGCTTCCGCCTGGATCTCGAGCAGCTGGCCGCGCGCTACCGTGAGTTGGCGCGCGGGGTTCATCCTGACCGTTTTGCCGATGCGTCCGAGCGCGAGCAGCGCCTGGCCCTGGAGCAGTCGGCGAGCCTCAATGAGGCTTACCAGACGCTCAAGAGTCCGCCCAAGCGTGCCCGTTATCTGTTGGCGTTGAAGGGCGGCGAGTTGCCGCTTGAAGTCACGGTGCATGATCCCGAGTTTCTTCTGCAGCAGATGCAGTGGCGCGAAGAGCTCGAAGACCTGCAGGACAGCGCCGACCTGGCCGGTGTGGCGGCATTCAAGCGTCGGCTGAAGACCGCCCAGGATGAACTGAACGAAAGCTTCGCAGCCTGTTGGGATGATGCAGCGCAGCGCGAACAGGCCGAACGCCTGATGCGGCGCATGCAGTTCCTCGACAAGCTCACCTACGAAGTGCGCCAGTTAGAAGAGCGCCTCGACGATTAACCCAGTGCCGCTCCGGTCGCACGCCTGATATACAGATAAGTCCAGATAAGCATGGCCCTACTGCAGATCGCCGAACCCGGCCAAAGTCCTCAACCGCACCAGCGTCGCCTGGCTGTGGGGATCGACTTGGGCACTACCAATTCGCTGGTCGCTGCCTTGCGCAGTGGTCTTTCCGAGCCTCTGGCCGATGCGCAGGGTCAGGTGATTCTGCCGTCCGCCGTGCGCTATCACGCCGACCGCGTCGAAGTGGGCGAGTCCGCCCGCCTGGCCGCGCCCACCGATCCCTTGAACACCGTGCTTTCGGTCAAGCGCCTGATGGGGCGCGGCCTGGCCGACGTCAAGCAGCTGGGCGAGCAACTGCCTTATCGCTTCGTTGACGGCGAGTCGCACATGCCGTTCATCGAGACCATCCAGGGGCCGAAAAGCCCGGTGGAAGTATCGGCTGAAGTGCTCAAGGTATTGCGTCAGCGCGCTGAAGCGACCCTGGGCGGCGAGCTGGTGGGGGCGGTGATTACTGTTCCGGCCTATTTCGACGATGCCCAGCGTCAAGCCACCAAGGATGCGGCCAAGCTGGCTGGTCTGAATGTGCTGCGCTTGCTCAACGAGCCGACCGCGGCTGCCGTGGCCTATGGTCTGGACCAGCACGCCGAGGGTGTGGTGGCGATCTATGACCTGGGCGGCGGTACTTTCGATATTTCCATCCTGCGCCTGACCGGCGGTGTCTTTGAAGTGCTGGCCACTGGTGGCGATACCGCCCTGGGTGGCGATGACTTCGATCACGCCATCGCTGGCTGGATCATCGAGGGTGCGGGCCTGTCCGCCGACCTGGATCCGGGGACTCAGCGCAACCTGTTGCAAACCGCCTGCGCGGCCAAGGAAGCCCTGACCCATGCCGATTCGGTGGAGGTGGTTTACGGTGACTGGCGCGCGGCGTTGACCCGCGAAACCTTTGACGTGCTGATCGAGCCCATGGTGGCTCGCAGCCTCAAGGCCTGCCGTCGCGCCGTTCGCGACTCCAATGTCGAGCTGGACGAAGTACAGGCAGTGGTCATGGTCGGCGGTTCGACCCGGGTGCCGCGTGTGCGTGAAGCGGTCGCCGAAATGTTCGGTCGCCAGCCGTTGACCGAGATCGATCCGGATCAAGTGGTGGCCATTGGTGCCGCGATCCAGGCCGATACCCTGGCCGGCAACAAGCGTGAAGGCGGTGAATTGCTGCTGCTGGACGTGATTCCGCTGTCCTTGGGGCTGGAAACCATGGGCGGGCTGATGGAGAAGGTGATTCCGCGTAACACCACCATCCCGGTTGCCCGTGCCCAGGACTTCACCACCTACAAGGATGGCCAGACGGCCATGATGATTCATGTGCTGCAGGGTGAGCGTGAGCTGATCAGCGACTGTCGCTCCCTGGCGCGCTTCGAACTGCGTGGCATTCCACCGATGGTGGCCGGTGCGGCGAAGATCCGCGTGACCTTCCAGGTCGACGCCGATGGCCTGCTCAGCGTCTCGGCTCGAGAGCTGGGTTCGGGTGTTGAAGCCAGCATTCAGGTCAAGCCGTCCTACGGTCTGACCGACGGCGAAATCGCCAAGATGCTCAAGGATTCCTTCCAGTACGCCGGCGACGACAAGGTGGCCCGCGTGCTGCGTGAGCAGCAGGTTGATGCCCAGCGCCTGATCGAGGCTGTGCAGGGCGCCCTGGACGCTGACGGTGACCGTCTGCTGGACGCTGAAGAGCGCATGGTCATCGAGTTGCAGATGCAGGAACTGAGTGAATTGATGCGTGGCACCGATGGTTACGCCATCGAGCAGCAGACCAAGCGTCTGTCGCAAGTGACCGATGCCTTTGCTGCCCGCCGCCTGGATTCGACGGTGAAAGCCGCTCTGGCGGGGCGCAACCTGAATGAAATCGAGGAATAACTGATGCCGCAGATCATTTTTCTGCCACACGCCGTGTTCTGCCCGGACGGTCTGGTTGTCGAGGTCGAGCCCGGTGTTTCGGTGCTCGAGGTGGCCCACGACAACCACATCGAGATCGAGAGCGCCTGCGGCGGCGTCTGCGCCTGCACGACCTGCCACTGCATCATTCGTGAAGGGTTTGACTCGCTGAACGAAGCCGACGAGCTGGAAGAAGACTTGCTGGACAAGGCCTGGGGCCTGGAAGCACAGTCGCGCCTGTCGTGCCAGGCCATCGTTGGCGATGAAGACCTGACCGTGGAAATTCCCAAGTACTCGCTCAACCATGCCGCCGAAGCGCCGCACTGATTCAAGGAGTCGTCATGAGTCTGAAGTGGGTTGATGTACTGGAAATCGCGATCCAGCTGGCTGAGTCCAAGCCGGATGTGGATCCGCGTTATGTGAACTTTGTCGATCTGCACCAATGGGTTCTGGCACTGCCAGAGTTCAGCGACGATCCGGCTCGCGGAGGCGAGAAGGTTCTTGAAGCAATTCAGGCCGCCTGGATCGACGAAGCGGACTGAATCCGCGGGCTACGCAGTTAGGCAATCCCTATAAACCCGCGTATAATTCGCGGGTTTAATTTTTCGCTTTAATCACCGTTTCTGGAGTTACACCATGGCTGTTCAACGTACTTTCTCCATCATCAAGCCTGACGCTGTTGCAAAAAACGTTATCGGCAAGATCGTTTCCCGTTTTGAAGAAGCCGGCCTGCGCGTTGTAGCTTCGAAAATGAAGCAACTGTCCAAGGCTGAAGCTGAAGGCTTCTACGCTGAGCACAGCGAGCGTGGCTTCTTCGGCGAACTGGTTGCCTTCATGACTTCCGGTCCAGTTGTTGTTCAGGTTCTGGAAGGCGAAAACGCCATCGCTCGCAACCGTGAGCTGATGGGCGCTACCAACCCTAAAGAAGCTGCTGCCGGCACCATCCGTGCTGACTTCGCCGAGTCCATCGACGCCAACGCCGTTCACGGTTCGGACTCCGAAGCTGCCGCTGCTCGCGAAATCGCTTACTTCTTCGCAGCTACTGAAGTAACCGCTCGCTGAGTAAGGCTTGCGCGTGAGGGGTGAGACCATGACTACATCGATCGGCAAAACTAACCTGTTGGGGCTGACTCAACCGGAAATGGAGAAATTCTTCGACTCAATCGGGGAGAAGCGTTTCCGTGCCGGTCAGGTAATGAAATGGATTCACCACTTTGGCGTCGATGATTTCGACGCCATGACGAATGTCGGCAAGGCCTTGCGCGAAAAGCTCAAGGCCGTTGCCGAGATTCGCGGTCCGGAAGTGGTCAGCGAGGACATCTCCAGCGACGGCACCCGTAAGTGGGTGGTGCGCGTGGCGTCCGGCAGCTGCGTCGAGACCGTGTACATTCCCCAGGGCAAGCGCGGCACTCTGTGCGTTTCGTCCCAGGCAGGCTGTGCCCTGGATTGCAGTTTCTGCTCCACCGGCAAGCAAGGCTTCAATAGCAACCTCACCGCCGCCGAAGTCATCGGCCAGGTGTGGATTGCCAACAAATCCTTTGGCAGCGTCCCGGCGACCGTCGACCGTGCCATCACCAACGTGGTGATGATGGGCATGGGTGAGCCGCTGCTGAACTTCGACAACGTCATCGCCGCCATGCACCTGATGATGGACGACCTGGGCTACGGCATTTCCAAGCGCCGGGTGACCCTGTCCACCTCCGGCGTGGTGCCGATGATCGATGAGCTGGCCAAGCACATCGACGTCTCCCTGGCGTTGTCGCTGCACGCACCCAACGATGCGCTGCGTAATCAGCTGGTGCCGATCAACAAGAAGTACCCGCTGAAGATGCTGCTTGAGTCCTGCCAGCGCTACATGTCCTCCCTGGGCGAGAAGCGCGTGCTGACCATCGAGTACACCCTGCTCAAGGACGTCAACGACAAGCTGGAACACGCCGTTGAAATGATCGAGTTGCTCAAGGACGTTCCTTGCAAGATCAACCTGATTCCGTTCAACCCGTTCCCCCACTCCGGCTACGAACGTCCGAGCAACAATGCCATTCGCCGTTTCCAGGACCAGCTGCACCACGCCGGCTTCAATGTCACCGTGCGCACCACTCGCGGTGAAGACATCGACGCCGCCTGCGGGCAATTGGTCGGGCAGGTGCTGGACCGCACCCGTCGCAGCGAACGCTATATCGCCGTGCGTGAGTTGAGCGCCGACGCCGATATGCCGCAAAGCGCCGCGACCCGTACCTGAGAGAGGAACTCCATGGCCCTGCGCTTCGCGCTGCTCCTGCTGATTGCCAGTCTCTGTGCTGGCTGTGTTCTGTCGGGTGATTCCAATCCGCTGAACACCAGCAAGGGCCGCGATGAGGCGCGTGCGGCCTATGTGCAGTTGGGCTTGGGTTATCTGCAGCAAGGCATGAGCGAACGCGCCAAGGTTCCGTTGCGCAAGGCGCTGGAACTGGCTCCTGCCGATGCCGATGCCAATGCCGCCCTGGCGTTGGTATTTCAGGCCGAGATGGAACCGGCCCTGGCCGACGAGCATTTTCGTCGGGCCCTGGCGGCGCGTCCGGACAGTGCGCGAATCCTCAATAACTACGGCAGTTTCCTGTTCGAAGAAAAACGTTACAAAGAGGCCTATCAGCGTTTTGAGCAAGCCGCGGCTGATACTCTGTACCCCGAACGTTCCCGGGTGTTTGAAAGCCTCGGGATGACCGCTTCGAAGCTGGGCCAGCGTGAGCTGGCCCGGTTGCAACTGGAAAAAGCCCTGCGCCTGAATCACCAACAGCCCCGCGCGTTGCTGGAAATGGCTGAGTTGTCTTACGAAGACAGGCATTATGTGCCCGCCCGCGACTATTACGATCGTTTTAGCCTGCTCGCCGAGCAAAATGCACGTAGTCTATTGCTCGGCGTTCGGCTGGCAACGGTGTTCGAAGATCGCGACAAGGCCGCCAGTTACGGTCTGCAACTAAAACGACTTTATCCCGGTACGCCGGAATATCAGCAATACCTGTCGGAGCAATGATGAAAGCGGCGCATCCCGAAGTTCAAGCAGTGACTCGCGTAAACCCCGGTGAGACCCTGCGTCAGGCCCGCGAAAGCAATGGTTGGTCGCTGGCAGAAGTGGCCCACAAGCTCAACCTCACCGTGAGCTCCCTGAGCAACCTGGAAGCCGGCGCTTTCGACAAGCTGCCGGGGCATACCTTTGCTCGCGGCTATATCCGCGCCTATGCCAAGTTGCTGGGCATGGACCAGGCCATCCTGGTTCAGGAATTCGATCAATACACCGGTACCGACTCTCAGGGCAGCAACGTTCATGCTCTGGGACGGATCGAGGAGCCGGTACGGGTTTCCCACACCATCCTGCGCATTGTCAGCCTGTTGCTGCTGGTGGCGGTGGTCGGTGGCGGTTTCATCTGGTGGCAGGATCAATCCTCCCAGCGTGGCAAGGAGCCGGTATCCCTGAGT
This sequence comes from Pseudomonas protegens, assembly GCF_013407925.2. Lineage (NCBI taxonomy): Bacteria > Pseudomonadati > Pseudomonadota > Gammaproteobacteria > Pseudomonadales > Pseudomonadaceae > Pseudomonas > Pseudomonas protegens. The sequence continues at coordinate 4,648,367 of NZ_CP060201.1, forward strand.
CCCGAGCATGTCGAGGTCGAAGGGGCTGACGGCACCACGCAGATTCATCCGATCGACGAGCCCGAAGACCAGGCCGTTGCCGAAGGTCAGAGCGAAGCCCTGGACAACGCCGCACAGACCCAGAGCCAGGCGAGCGCCGAGGCGCCGGCCAATCCGCCAGTTCCTGCAACCCCGGCTCCCGTTGCGCCGCCTGCGGTACCGACTGCTGCTGCGCATGCCGCCCCAACCGTCGCGCCTGTTGTCAGCGCGCCGGTAGCACCGGCTCAGGTTCCGGCCGCCGCGGCCGCTGTGCCGGCAAATGCTGGCAGTGCTGCTGCGCCAAGCTCTGCGGTCGCCGGTTCAGGTCAGGTACAGATCCAGTTCAGCGCCGATTGCTGGGCCCAGGTCATCGATGGCAATGGCAAGATTCTGCTCAGCGCCCTCAAGCGCAAGGGCGAGAACGTTGATGTCAGCGGCAAGCCGCCTTTTGCCGTGCGTCTGGGGTATGCCCGCGGCGCACAAATCACTTACAACGGTCAGGCGGTGGATATCGCCCCGTTCACCAGTGGCGAGACTGCTCGCCTGAAGTTAGGTCAATAAGTCATGCACGGCGAATCTCCAATCAAACGTCGCGAGTCCCGCAAGATCTGGGTCGGCTCGGTACCGGTCGGCGGCGATGCGCCGATCGCGGTGCAGAGCATGACCAACAGCGACACCAACGACGTAGCGGCAACCGTCGCCCAGATCAACCGCCTGGAAGCCGCCGGTGTCGACATCGTGCGGGTTTCGGTGCCGGACATGGACGCCGCCGAGGCGTTCGGCCGGATCAAGCAGCAGGTCAAGGTGCCCTTGGTGGCCGACATTCACTTCGACTACAAGATCGCCTTGCGCGTAGCCGAGCTGGGTGTCGATTGCCTGCGGATCAACCCCGGCAACATCGGTCGCGAAGACCGGGTTCGCGCGGTGGTGGATGCCGCTCGTGATCGCGGGATCCCGATCCGTATCGGGGTCAACGCCGGCTCCCTGGAAAAGGACCTGCAGAAGAAATACGGCGAGCCGACTCCCGCTGCGCTGGTAGAGTCGGCGCTGCGTCATGTCGAGCACCTCGAACGCCTGAATTTCCAGGACTTCAAGGTCAGCGTGAAGGCGTCCGACGTGTTCATGGCGGTCGAAGCCTACCGTTTGCTGGCCAAGGAAATCATCCAGCCGTTGCACCTGGGCATCACCGAAGCTGGTGGATTGCGTTCCGGCACGGTGAAATCCGCTGTCGGCCTCGGTATGCTGCTGGCCGAAGGGATTGGCGATACCATTCGCATCTCGTTGGCGGCCGACCCGGTCGAGGAAGTGAAGGTCGGCTACGACATTCTCAAGTCCCTGCACCTGCGTTCCCGTGGCATCAACTTCATCGCCTGCCCGAGCTGCTCGCGGCAGAATTTCGATGTGGTGAAAACCATGAACGAGCTGGAAGGGCGCCTTGAAGACCTGCTGGTGCCGTTGGATGTCGCCGTGATCGGTTGCGTGGTCAACGGTCCGGGTGAAGCCAAAGAGGCGCACATCGGTCTGACCGGCGGTACGCCGAACCTGATCTACATCGACGGCAAGCCGGCACAGAAACTGACCAATGACAATCTGGTGGACGAGCTTGAAAAGCTGATCCGGCAGAAGGCGGCCGAAAAGGTCGAAGCCGACGCAGCGCTGATCGCTCGCGGCTAACCGAACGTATTTAAGGATTTTTTGTGAGCAAGTCTCTGCAAGCCATTCGTGGCATGAATGACATCCTGCCCGAGCAGACGCCCCTGTGGCGTTATTTCGAGGGCACTGTGGCGCGTCTGCTGGATAACTACGGCTACAAGCAGATCCGCATGCCGATCGTCGAGTTCACCGAGCTGTTCAAACGCTCCATCGGTGAAGTGACCGATATCGTCGAAAAAGAGATGTATACCTTCGAAGACCGCAACGGTGATTCCCTGACCCTGCGTCCGGAAGGCACTGCGGCGTGCGTACGCGCTGTACTCGAGCACGGCATCACTGGCGGTGGCCAGGTGCAGAAGCTCTGGTACATCGGCCCTATGTTCCGTCACGAGCGCCCGCAGAAAGGCCGTTATCGCCAGTTCCACCAGATCGGTTGCGAGGTTTTCAACCTCGACGGTCCGGACATCGATGCCGAGCTGATCGTGCTGACCTGGCGCCTGTGGGGCGAGCTGGGCATCCGCGATGCGGTCAAGCTCGAACTGAACAGCCTGGGCACTGCTGAGGCTCGCGCACGTTATCGCGACGCGTTGGTGGCGTTCCTGTCGGCGCGCATGGACAAGCTGGACGAAGACAGCCAGCGTCGCCTGAAGACCAATCCGCTGCGCGTGCTCGATACCAAGAATCCGGACACTCAAGCTGTACTGGTGGACGCGCCCAAGCTGGCCGACTACTTGGACGAAGAGTCCCGTGTGCACTTCGAAGGCCTCAAGGCCCGTCTGGACGCCGCGGGTATCCCTTATGTGATCAACCCAAAGCTGGTGCGCGGGCTGGATTACTACAGCAAGACCGTTTTCGAATGGGTCACCGACAAGCTCGGCGCCCAGGGCACAGTGTGTGCTGGCGGCCGTTACGACGGACTGGTCGAGCAAATGGGTGGCAAACCTACACCGGGTGTTGGCTTCGCCATGGGGATCGAGCGTCTGGTGCTGCTGCTGGAAACCCTGGAGCAGATCCCGGAAGAAATCTCGCGTCAGGTCGACGTTTATCTCTGCGCCTTCGGTGAGGCGGCTGAACTGGCCGCGCTGGCGTTGAGTGAACGGGTTCGTGACCAGTTACCGAACCTGCGTCTGCAGATCAATGCCGGTGCTGGCAGCTTCAAGAGCCAATTCAAGAAGGCCGACAAGAGCGGTGCGTTGTACGCGCTGATCCTCGGTGACGACGAACTGGCCCAGCAAGTGGTAGGTTTCAAGCCCCTGCGTGGCCAGGGCGAACAACAAAGCATTGCCTGGGATGCGCTCGCGGCGCACCTGGCCACCTGCGTCGTGCAGGGTTGAAGCTGTCAAACAGCCGAATTAGCGAATAAGGAGTATTGGGGTGTCGAGTACCGAAGACGAACAGCTGGCGGAATTGAAAGACTGGTGGCAGCGCAACGGCAAACCTCTGGTGACCGGCGGTCTGCTGGCTCTGGTCATCGTGTTTGGCTGGCAGGCCTGGCACAAGTATCAGAACAATCAGTCGCAAGGCGCTTCGGTGCTCTATCAGCAACTGCTGGAAACCACTCTGACGCCGGATGGCAAGCCTGATGCCGCCCGTGTTGCGGACCTGGCCGGCAAGCTCAACAGCGAGTTCGGCGGTACCGCCTACGCGCAGTACGGCAGCCTGTTCGTTGCCAAGGTGGCGGTAGACACCGGCAAGCTGGATGATGCAGCGGCGCAACTGAAGGCCATCGCCGACAAGCCGGCGAACCCGACCCTGGGTGAAGTGGCGCGTCAGCGTCTGGCCCAGGTGCTGGCGGCGCAGAACAAGGCCGACGAAGCCCTGAAACTGCTCGACGGCGATGCCGACAAGGCCTTCCTGGCAACCCGCGAAGAGCTCAAGGGCGATCTGCTGGTGCAGTTGGGCCGTGTCGATGAAGCTCATGCGGCATATCAAAAAGCCAAGGCAGCGCTCTCGGATGAAGCGGCGGTCGGTGGCTTACAAATCAAGCTGGACGACCTGGCCAAAGGGGATGCATGACGTGATCCGTTGGAAACATGCAGCATTGCTGGCTCTGGCCTTGTTGGCCGCGGGTTGCAGCAGCAACAGCAAGAAAGAACTGCCGCCGGCTGAGCTGGTCGACTTCAAAGAAGAAGTGGTCCTGCAGAAGCAGTGGAGCCGTTCGATCGGTGACGGTCAGGGCGAAACCTACAACATGCTGGTACCGGCCATCGATGGTGACACCATCTATGCCGCCGACGTCACCGGTGTGGTGGTTTCCATGGATCGCATGAACGGCGACGTCAAATGGAAGAAAGATCTCGAACTGCCTGTTTCCGGCGCCGTGGGCGTGGGTTATGGCCTGGTCATGATCGGCACCCTGAAAGGCGAAGTGGTTGCCCTGGATGCTTCCAGCGGTGAAGAGAAGTGGCGTACCCGCGTGACCAGTGAAGTACTGGCTCCGCCTGCCACCAACGGTGACGTGGTAGTGGTGCAGACCCAGGACGATCGGGTGATTGGCCTTGAAGCCAGCACCGGTCATCAGATCTGGTTGTACGACAGCACCCCGGCGGTACTGACCCTGCGGGGCACCAGTGCCCCCTTGGCGACCAACCGTCTGGCCCTGGCCGGTCTTTCCACCGGCAAGGTGGTGGCCCTGGATATCCGCAACGGCGTGCCGGTGTGGGAGCAGCGCATCGCTATTCCACAAGGTCGTTCCGAACTGGATCGCGTAGTGGACATCGACGGCGGCCTGCTGCTGTCCGGTGGCACGCTGTATGTCGCCAGTTACCAGGGGCGTGTGGTGGCCCTGGACCTGGAGAGCGGTCGCCCGCTGTGGCAGCGTGATGCGTCCAGCTATGCCGGTGTGGCTCAAGGCTTTGGCAGCGTCTATGTCAGCCTGTCCTCGGGCACCGTGGAAGGCGTGGACGAGCGTTCGACCACGGCCCTGTGGAGCAACGACTCCCTGGCTCGTCGTCAACTGTCGGCCCCGGAAGTCTTCTCCAGCTACGTGGCTGTAGGTGACCTGGAAGGTTACCTGCACCTGCTGAGTCAGGTTGACGGTCGTTTCGTCGGCCGCACGCGCATCGACAGCGATGGCCTGCGCGCCCGTCCGCTGGTGGTGGGCGACATGATTTATGTGTATGGCAACAGCGGCAAACTGGAAGCCCTGACCATCAAGTAATGGTTTGACTATGCTTGGGGTTAATTCCCCAAGCGGCCTTGTCTCGACAAGGTTCGCAGCACGTCAAGGTGCTGCCCCGAGCACCAGCCGCTGCCACGCAGCGGCTTTTGTATTTTCGCAATTAACGCAGTGGAGAGCCGCATGGTTCCCGTAATCGCCCTGGTGGGCCGACCTAACGTCGGCAAGTCCACCTTGTTCAACCGCCTGACTCGGACTCGCGACGCCATTGTCGGCGACCTGTCCGGTCTGACCCGTGATCGCCAATACGGTGAGGCCAAGTGGCAAGGGCGTACCTATATTCTGATCGACACCGGTGGTATCTCCGGTGACGAGCATGGCATGGACGAAAAGATGGCCGAGCAGTCGCTGCTGGCCATTGAAGAAGCTGATGTGGTGTTGTTCCTGGTGGACGCCAAGGCCGGGTTTACCGCGGCCGACCAGATGATTGGCGAGCACCTGCGCAAACGTAACAAGACCTCCTACGTGATCGCCAACAAGGTCGACAACATCGACCCTGACATGGCCCGCGCCGAGTTCGCGCCATTGGGCATGGGCGACGCGATTCCGATCGCCGGTGCCCATGGCCGCGGCATCACCCAGATGCTGGAAATCGCCCTGCGCGAATTCCCCAAGGATGACGCCGACGAGCCGGAAGAAGGCGAGGAAGAGATCGTCGCCGAAGGCGAGGAAGCCAAGCGCATTCCGGGTCCGAGCGAGAAAGACGGGATCAAGATCGCCATCATCGGTCGCCCTAACGTGGGTAAATCCACGCTGGTCAACCGCATGCTCGGTGAAGACCGGGTCATCGTCTACGACCAACCCGGCACCACCCGCGACAGCATCTACATTCCGTTCGAGCGTAACGACGAGAAGTACACGCTGATCGACACCGCCGGTGTGCGCAAGCGCGGCAAGATCCACGAGGAAGTCGAAAAGTTCTCGGTGGTCAAAACCCTGCAGGCAATCAAAGACGCCAACGTGGTGATCTTCGTCATGGACGCCCGCGAAGGCGTGGTGGATCACGACCTGAACCTGCTGGGCTTTGCCCTGGAAGCCGGTCGGGCCTTGGTGATCGCCCTGAACAAGTGGGACGGCATGCAGCCGAGCGAGCGCGACTACGTGAAGACCGAGCTGCAACGCCGGTTGTTCTTCGTCGACTTCGCCGATATCCACTTCATCTCGGCACTGCACGGCACGGGTGTGGGCAACCTCTACCAGTCGGTGCAGAACTCCTTCAAGTCGGCGGTGACCCGCTGGCCGACCAGCCGCCTGACCCAGATCCTCGAAGACGCCGTTGGCGAGCACGCGCCGCCCATGGTCAACAACCGTCGGATCAAGCTGCGCTACGCCCACTTGGGCGGTGCCAACCCGCCGCTGATCGTGATTCACGGCAACCAGGTGGAGAGGGTGCCCAAGTCCTACGTGCGTTACCTGGAAAACACCTACCGTCGGGTGCTGAAGCTGGTGGGCACGCCGATCCGTATCGAGTTCAAAGGTGGCGAGAACCCATACGAAGGCAACAAGAACACGCTCACCGACCGCCAGGTCAACAAGAAGCGTCGTTTGATGTCGCACCACAAGAAGGCCGACAAGAAACGCCGCGACAAGCGCTAAAAAGCAGCGGCAAGCTGCAAGTGACGAGCTGCAAGTGAGGGTAGGGAAGTCTTGCCGCTCGTGGCTTGCAGCTTGAAGTAGCGACAGAAGAAGGGGCCTTGTGGCCCCTTTTTTAATCGCCGCGCTTTGGGCTATTCTCGGGACCTCCCGCGCCGCCGTAGTGCCGGGTGTTCAGCAGGGAACCCTCATGATCACCAGTAAGCTGCCGCATGTCGGCACCACCATCTTCACGCAAATGTCTCAGCTCGCGGTGGAAACCGGAGCGCTCAACCTGTCCCAGGGCTTTCCTGATTTCGACGGCCCCCAAGCCTTGCGCGACGCGGTTGGGCGGCATGTCGCCAATGGCCATAACCAATACGCTCCCATGACCGGTTTGCCGGCTCTGCGCCAACAGGTGGCGGCGAAAATCGCTCGCAGCTATGGCGTCGAGGTCAATGCCGACAGCGAGGTGACCATTACTCCGGGCGCGACCCAGGCCATTTTCTGTGCCATCCAGACGGTGATTCAGCGTGGCGACGAGGTCATCGTTTTCGATCCTTGTTACGACAGTTATGAGCCGGCGGTTGAGCTGGCTGGCGGCCGTTGTGTGCATGTGCAACTAGGTCTTGAGGACTTTGCCATCGACTGGCAGCAACTGGGTGAAGCCCTGAGCCCGCGCACCCGGATGATCATCCTCAACTCACCGCACAATCCCAGTGGGGCCTTGATCAGCCGGGCCGAGCTGGACCAGCTGGCAGCGTTGATCCGTGATCGCGACATCTACCTGGTCAGCGACGAGGTTTATGAACACCTGGTATTCGACGGTGTGCCCCATGTCAGCGTATTGGCTCACGAGGAGCTGTATAAACGGGCTTTCGTCGTCAGCTCCTTCGGCAAGACCTACCACGTGACTGGCTGGAAGACGGGATATGTGGTCGCGCCACCGGCCCTGAGCGCCGAACTGCGCAAGGTGCATCAATATGTCAGCTTCTGCGGCGTAACCCCTTTGCAGTACGCTCTGGCGGATTTCATGGCCCATTGCCCGGAACATGTCGAGGAGCTGCCGGCCTTCTATCAGGCCAAGCGTGATCTGTTTTGCGACTTGCTGAGCGCTTCGCGTTTGCGCTTCAGCCGAGCGGCCGGTACTTACTTTCAACTGGTGGACTATGCGCAGATTCGTCCGGACTTGAATGATGTCGACATGGCGCGATGGATGACCCGCGAACATGGCGTGGCCGCCATTCCGGTGTCGGTGTTCTATCGGCAGCCGCCCCAGGGGCAGCGTCTGGTACGACTGTGTTTCGCCAAACGCGAGGAGACGCTGCGTCAGGCAGCGGAGAAGCTATGCGTGATCTGAGTGCATTACCCGATCTGAATCTGGCGTTGATTCAGACCACCCTGGCCTGGCATGACCGCCAGGCCAACTTCGAACACTTCGAGCAGTTGCTGGAGCAGGCCCGCGGTGCGGATCTGATCATCCTGCCGGAGATGTTCACCACTGGATTTTCCATGGAGTCCAGCACCCTGGCGGAGGCTGAGAACGGCCCCACCAGCAAGTGGCTGCGCTGCCAGGCGAAGAAGCTCGATGCGGTGATCACCGGTAGCGTGATCATCCAGGCGGCGGATGGCAGCCACCGTAACCGCCTGCTGTGGGCGCGTCCCGACGGCGAAGTCTGGCATTACGACAAGCGCCATCTGTTCCGCATGGCCGGCGAGCACAATCACTTCACTCCGGGCGAGCGCCAGGTGCAGTTCGAGCTCAAGGGCTGGCGCATTCGCCCGCTGATTTGCTACGACCTGCGCTTTCCGGTGTGGAGCCGCGATGCCCAGGACACCGATCTGCTGCTGTACACCGCCAATTGGCCGGGCGCCCGGCGTTTGCACTGGAACCGATTGCTGCCGGCCCGGGCCATTGAAAATCTTTGCTACGTGGCCGCGGTAAACCGGGTCGGCACTGACGGCAAAGGCTTTGCCTACACCGGTGATAGCCAGGTGCTGGATTATCAGGGCGAAACCCTGCTCAGCGCCGGTGAAGCGGATGGGGTGTTTCAGGTGCGCCTGAATGCCGGCGAGCTGGCGGCCTACCGCGCACGCTTTCCAGCGAACCTCGATGCCGACACGTTCATGTTCACCTAGGGCAGGTTGCGCCACACTTTTTTACAGATTGCCGATATCAAGCTTCAGGGACGAGCGCCGATAGGACGGACATTCAGGAGGAATCAAGCATGACCACCATCAACGCCAATGCCGTCAATCCTTATCCATTGTCCGCGCCGAAAGTCGTGACCGGGGAAGCTGAAGACACCAGCCCGCTGGCGCCAGCGGTCCAGAGCAAGGAGGGCGAGGACAAGGAGCTGCGGGTCAACTCTGCCGGTGCCAGCATCGATGCGGTGCGCAGTGGTGGCGATCCGGTCCGACAGTTGCAAAAGCAGATTGAGCAGACCCAGAAGATTCTGGAGCAACAACAGGCGCAATTGACCAGTACCGAGAAGGGACAGGCCAGTGATGAGCAGAAGGCCCAGCAGGTCATGGAGATTCAGGCGCAGATTGCCGTGACCAACAGCACTTTGCAGGTATTGCAGGCCGCTTTGCTGCAAGCCATGTTCAGCGTCGATGTTCATGCCTGAACCCAGTGCCGCGCCCATTTAACGTGGCGCCGGAAGCAAAAAGGCCCCGAGGAGCAGAGCTCCCCGGGGCCTTTTTGATCCGCGCTGTTTAAGCCGCCTTGGCTTCCTGCTCGCTCAGGGAGCGGTTCAGGGCACTGAACAGCGCCTTGAAGCTGGCCGTGGTGATGTTTTCGTCGATGCCCACGCCGTGGACCGCACGCTCACCGTTGACCCGCAGTTCGATGTAGGCCGCCGCCTTGGCGTTGGTGCCAGCGCCGATGGCGTGTTCGTTGTAGTCCATGATCTCCACCGGAACCGGCAGCCCGGCCACCAGCGCTTCCAGGGCGCCGTTGCCCTTGCCACGCCAGTGCAGGTTGGTTTCGCCCTGGCCCTTGCTCGACACTTCCACTTCCACGGCGCTGTGGCCGTTCTCTTCCTGCAGGCGATGGCTGACCAGCGCGTAAGGGGTGTTGGCCTGCAAGTACTCGCTGTGCAACAGCGCGTGGATTTGCTGGGCGGTCATTTCCAGGCCCAGGCGATCGGTTTCCCGCTGCACAACCTGGCTGAATTCGATCTGCATGCGGCGCGGCAAGCTGATGCCGTATTCCTGCTCCAGCAGGTAGGCGATACCGCCCTTGCCCGACTGACTGTTGACGCGGATGACCGCCTCGTAGCTGCGACCGATGTCGGCGGGGTCGATCGGCAAGTACGGCACTTCCCACAAGCCATCGGCCTTCTGCTGGGCGAAGCCCTTGCGGATCGCGTCCTGGTGGGAGCCGGAGAAGGCGGTGTGGACCAGGTCACCGACATACGGGTGACGCGGGTGCACGGCAATCTGGTTGCACTCTTCCACCACTTTGCGCACGCCGTCGATGTCGGAGAAGTCCAGCTCAGGGTCGACGCCCTGGGTGTAGAGATTCAAGGCCACGGTGACCAGGTCGACGTTGCCGGTACGCTCGCCGTTGCCGAACAGGCAGCCTTCGACACGGTCGGCGCCGGCCATCAGGCCCAACTCGGTGGCGGCTACGCCAGTGCCACGGTCGTTGTGGGTGTGCAGGCTGATGAGCACGCTGTCGCGACGGTTGATGTGGCGGCAGAACCACTCGATCTGGTCGGCGTAGATGTTCGGTGTCGCCACTTCAACGGTGGCCGGCAGGTTGAGGATCACCTTGTTGGTCGGCGTCGCGTTCCAGACTTCCACCACGGCGTCGCAGACTTCCTTGGCGAACTCCAGCTCGGTGGCGCTGAAGGTTTCTGGCGAGTACTCGAACTGCCACTGGGTTTCCGGCTGCTGGGCGGCGTATTTGACGAACAGCTTGGCGGCGTTTACCGCGATTTCCTTCACCCCGGCTTTGTCCTGGTTGAAGACGATGCGGCGGAACGATGGGCTGGTGGCGTTGTACAGGTGGACGATGGCTTTCTTCGCCCCACGCAAGGATTCGAAGGTACGGGCAATCAGGTCTTCACGGGCCTGGGTCAATACCTGGATGGTGGTGTCGTCCGGGATGTGGCCGCCTTCGATCAGGGTACGAACGAAGTCGAAGTCGGTTTGCGAAGCGGCGGGGAACGAAGCTTCGATTTCCTTCACGCCCACGGCCACCAGGGTTTTCCAGAAGCGCAGCTTCTTGACCGCATCCATGGGCTCGATCAGCGACTGGTTGCCGTCACGCAAGTCCGAGCTGCACCAGATCGGCGCGCGGGTGATGGTCTTCGACGGCCAGGTGCGGTCCGGCAAGTTGATGGTCGGAAACGCGCGGTACTTGGAGGATGGGTCTTTGAGCATGGTCATGGAGAAATCCTTATGGTCCGGGCCGAGAAGAGGCGGCCTGCCGGTGAGTCAAGAGTGCAGTGTTGACGCAGGGGGATGAGGCACCGCGATTCAGCCTGGCAGTCGTGCGCTGACGAGGCAGAGGCTCCGGTGTTGACGACGCTGAATGAGGGTGTGAGAGGTTTTCATGCGCTCAACCCTAACCACTGAGATGAGAGATGGCAAGCAGTCGAAAAAAATTGAGAGGAATACTCGAAATTGAAGCTATATCGAGATTTTATGCTGGCTATTCTTGTAAAGAATATTAACGATTGCGCAGTCGTCCAGGCCTGCGCAATCCTCGTGGGGGCCGGCTTGCCGGCGATCAGGCCCGGGGATCAGGGCTGAAACGCCCCGATAAATATCGCCGGATCAACCCGCGCATCATTCAGGCTGACGTTCCAGTGCATATGCGGGCCCGTGGCGCGTCCGGTCGATCCGACCTTGCCCACCACCGCGCCGCGCGCCAGCGATTGGCCAACCTTCACGTCGATCTTCGACATGTGGCAGAACATGCTGATAAAGCCCTGGCCGTGGTCGACGAACACCGTGTTGCCGTTGAAGAAGTAGTTGCCGGTCAGGATCACCTTGCCAGCCGCCGGAGTCTTGATCGGCGTGCCTGCCGGTACGGCGAAGTCCAGGCCAGCATGGGGATTGCGCTCTTCGCCATTGAAGAAACGCCGCACGCCGAACTTGCTCGACAGCGGACCGTTCACCGGCTTGTCCAGCAGCAGGTTGCTCGGAGTGTTGGGGCTGAAGCTGCGATAGGCGCGGATCTGCTCTGCCAGTTCGCCATCGATGCGCTTGAGGTCCGCCGGGTTCGGGTTGACCTGGCGCTGGTTCTTCAGGGTGATGTGCTGTTCGGGGTACTTCTTGCTGCCCACCACGAAGTTCAGGCTACGGTTGCCGGCGCTGATCTGCTGAGGACCGGGCTTGACCGTCAGCGGAATACCGACGATCGCCAGCCAGTTGTTCTGCTCCTTGACCACCAGCACCGGCTTGCCCTGATAGCTGGCCTTGGGCGCCTGGGCGGCGTTGCCCAGGTCGACCACCGCGACGCCACCGGGCACAGGTTTGTTCAACAGGCGGGTGATGTAGCTGTCGGCGTGAGCATTGCAGGCCAGGCACAGCAACAGCAGGGAGCAGAGAAAACGCGGCATGGATCAATCCAGTAGAGAAAGGGTGACGGGCGTCAGGTGGTTGTCTTCGACCCGCACTTGCAACTCGCCTTCGCCCAGGCGGGCGGTGAGGCGCTGGCCATTGCGGGTCTGCTCGGCGCTGCGAATGGCCTGGCCACGATCATCCAGCAGGATGCTGTAGCCGCGGCCTAGCGTTGCCAGGGGGCTGACCACGTGCAGGGTCTGCATCTGGCTGTGTAACTGCAGGCGCCGAGCCTTGAGGCCTTCACGCATGGCGCGGGGCAGTCGTTCGGCCAGGCTGTCCAGGCGCTGGCGCAGCAGCGTCAGTTGTCGACCTGGATGCTGGGCGCCGAGGCGGGTTTCCAGGCGGATCAAGCGTTCACGCCGGGTATTGAGGCTGCGTTCGAAGGCCCGGCGCAGGCGCATGTCCAGGTCATCCAGGCGCTGTGCTTGCTGGCGCAGGCGTTCGCCGGGATGGCGCAGGCGCCGGGCCAGGCCGTCCAGACGCAGGCGATCGCGCATCAGCCGGTCGCGGATGCGCATCACCAGGCGCCGATGCAGGCTGTCGATGCGGCGTTGCAGGTCGCTGGAGTCGGGGGCCAGCAGTTCGGCGGCGGCAGAAGGCGTGGGGGCGCGAACGTCGGCCACGAAATCGCTGATGGACACGTCGGTTTCATGGCCGACGGCGCTGACGATTGGCGTCACGCAGGCATCCACCGCCCGGGCCACGGCTTCTTCGTTGAAGCACCAGAGGTCTTCCAGCGAGCCGCCGCCACGGGCCAGGATCAGCGCGTCGAAGCCTCGGGCATCGGCCAGCTGCAAGGCGCGGACGATCTGCGCCGTGGCCTCGCGGCCCTGTACCGCCGTGGGGATCAGGGTCAGGGACACCTGGGGCGCGCGGCGGCGGAACACGCTGATGATGTCGCGGATCACCGCGCCAGTGGGGGAGCTGATGATGCCGATGCGTTGTGGATGGGTCGGCAGCGGCAGCTTGCGCTCGGCACTGAACAGCCCTTCGGCGCTGAGCTTTTCCTTCAATGCATCGAAGGCCAGGCGCAGGGCGCCATCACCGGCGGGCTCCACGGTGTCGAGGATCAGTTGGTAGTCGCCACGCCCCTCGAACAGCGAAACCTTGCCCCGGACCTTGACCGCCAGGCCGTCCTTCAGCGCCTGGCGGACCCGCGCGGCATTCTGCCGGAACAGTGCACAGCGCACCTGGGCGCCGCTGTCCTTGAGGGTGAAGTAGACATGGCCGGAAGCCGGGCGAGCGAGGTTGGAGATCTCGCCTTCGACCCAGATATTGCTGAACACGTCCTCGAGCAGCACCCGGGCGCGGCCGTTGAGCTGGGTTACGGTGAGGACCTCGCGGTCCAGGCCGAGTCGTGCAAAGGGATCTTTAATCATGGGGCGCAGTTTAAGGGGCTGTCAGTCCATGGAACAACGCAATTCGATTGCCAATGATTGCGCAGCTGTTCGACAAACTGCGCCACCAGCGGCGTGGGGTCTTGCCGATAGGCGAGGGCGACGGTGCTCTGGCAATCGCTATCGGCCAGAGGCAGGAAACGCACGCTGGCCGGGGCGATGTCCTGCATCGATTCGGGCAGCAGGGCAACGCCGAAACCGGCCTGGATCAACTGTAATTGAGTGGTCTTGCGGGACATCACTCGCGCCGCCTTGGGAAAGAAACCCTGGCGCATGCACAGCTCGGCCGACAGGTAGCTCAAGCCCCCGCGCTGGGGATGGGGGATGGAGATAAAGGCTTCGTTGCGCAGTTGGGCCAGTTCCACCCCGTGGGCCGGCGGATCAAGGGCCAGGGGATGTTGCGGCGGCAATGCCAGTAGCAGAGGTTCGCTGAACAAGGGCACGATTTGCACTCCCTCGCGTTGGCGCAGTACCGGCAGGCGCAGCAGGCCAGCATCCAGCCGGCCTTCGGCGAGCTCTTGCAACTGCGCCTCGGACGACAGCTTGACGATGTCCATCGAAGCTCCGGGGCACGCCTGCAGATACTCACCGATGCCCCCCAGCAGACGACCGCTCATGGGCACGGTGCTTGAGTGACTGAGGCGCAGAGTGCCCAGTTGTCCCTGGCCGACCTGGGTGGCCAGCTCGGCGGCCTTGTGCAGTTCGCTCAGCAGGTTGCGGGCCTTGGGCAGGAAGGCTTCGCCGGCGGCGGTCAGCCGAGGCTGGCGGGCAGTGCGTTGGAAAAGTGGGGTTTGCAGCTGGCTTTCCAGTTCCTTGATCTGCCGGCTGAGGGCTGACTGGGCAACGAACAGGCGTTCTGCCGCCGCGCCGAAGCTTCCGCTCTCGGCAATTTCCACGAAATAGCGCAGTTGACGGGTTGAAATCACAAGGCATGCCTTTTTGCGATGGGTTGAAGGCTTTGACGATATTAGTCGCAAGGCTCGCCGCTGGCTAAAGTCATGGCTGATTCGGTTGGGGAAGTTGCTGTGATGAGTGTGGTAATCGAAGGTTTGAACCAGTGGTCTTTCGGCCCGGGTGGTTGGTTGGCGATTGGCCAGGGCATCGCGCTGGCGTACATCGTGTTTGGCATTGCCGGTTTCGGCACGGCGCTGGTGGCGGGACCGATCCTGATCCTGTTCATGCCACTGTCGAAGATCGTGCCGTTGCTGGTACTGCTGGATTTCGTCGCCGCCTTTGGCAATCTGCTGCCTTCGCGCCGGGACGTGGCCAAACCCGAGCTGTTGCGGCTGCTGCCCTGCATGGCACTGGGTTGCACCTTGGGGGTGATTTTCCTGCTCAACCTCAAGTCCGATCTGCTGCTTCTATTGATGGGGCTGTTTATCAGTGCCTACGCCATCTACAGCTTGTGGGTGAAGGTACGCCCGACTCAGCTGGCGGCCGGCTGGGCAGTGCCGATGGGCATAGTGGGAGGGATGTTTGGCGCGTTGTTCGGCAGTGGCGGCTTTCTATATGCCATTTACCTGAACAGCCGTTTGCCCAAGGACCCGGCCCGGGCCACTCAGAGTGCGTTGATCAGTTGCAGTACCGTGGTGCGTCTGAGCCTCTTCGCACTGGCCGGGGTGTATGCCGAGTTGCCGCTGCTGCTGTTGGCCGGCTGCTTGTTGCCGGCGATGGCGTTGGGTTTATGGGTGGGACGGCGCTTGACCATGAAGTTGTCCCGGGAGGCTTTTGTGCGCCTGGTGACCTGGCTGGTGCTGGCCAGTGGTGTTGCCTTGATCGGGCGTTACCTGAGCACTTGACCTTCGGGGTTCAGGGATTAAGCTGCGGGCCTTTCAATCCGTTCGCCGGCCAGCCGGCTCCTACAATTGATGGTAGGAGCCGGCTTGCCGGCGCAAGCGTTCGTACCGTCCCAGCATGTTCCAGGCTTATCCATGAACTCGCAAAGCATCCTCGTCCCGAAAATTTCCACCCTGCCGGTGCACGAGCCCCGAGCCCGGGCCATCGTGCGCTGGCTGGTGCGCAAGAACATCGTCGAGGAAACCCTGAGCACTTGCGGGCGCACCGGCAATCGCATGGGCCATGCGATTGCGCCGGGGGCACGGGAGGTGGTGCTGCGGCCGGAGGCGCTGCCCTTCGGCGAGCCGATCAATGGCCTGGAGATCATCACCAAACGCTGCATCTATACCCCGGCCAAGGGCTTTCTCGAAGAAGCCGGCTGTGCCGAATGCCGGCAGGAAATCGGTGAGGCGCTGTTCGAGAGCCTGGAAGACTGGATGCCGGGGCGCACCGATAACTTCACCTGTCCCGAATGCGGTCATGAAGATGACATCAACGGCTTTCTGTTTCTTCAGGAATGCGGCTTTTCCAACTTGGGCTTTATCTTCAACAACTGGGCCGAAGCGGGTTTCAAACAGAGCTTTATCGACGAGTTCGCCGACTGGCTGGATCAACCGATAAGTTGGGTCAAGGTCGAGTTGTAGCGCGCTGATATCTCCATCTATCACTCCAGCGATATTAGACAGAGTTTTACATTGAGCCCGGGTAGGTGTCTGAGTATAATGGCGCGCTTCCATTTTCCCGCCCGGGAGCCCCCGCGATGCTGCGTATCAGCCAAGAAGCCCTCACCTTCGACGACATCCTCTTAGTGCCCGGTTATTCCGAAGTACTGCCTAATGAAGTCAGTCTAAAGACCCGTTTGACCCGTGGCATCGAGCTGAATATTCCACTGGTTTCCGCCGCCATGGACACCGTCACTGAAGCCCGTCTGGCAATCGCCATGGCTCAGGAAGGCGGCATCGGCATCATCCACAAGAACATGACCATCGAGCAGCAAGCTGCCGAAGTGCGCAAGGTCAAGCGTTTCGAAGCCGGTGTGGTCAAAGACCCCATCACCATCGAAGCCGACGCCACCGTGCGTGACCTGCTCGACCTGACCAACATGCACAACATCTCCGGTGTGCCGGTGCTGCACAACGGCGACCTGGTGGGCATCGTGACTTCCCGCGACGTGCGATTCGAAAGCCGTCTGGACGTCAGCGTTCGCGAAGTGATGACGCCTAAAGAGCGTCTGGTCACCGTCAAGGAGGGCGCCGACAAGACCGCCGTCCGCGAGCTGCTGCACAAGCATCGCATCGAGCGCGTGCTGATCGTCGACGACGCCTTCACCCTCAAGGGCATGATGACCGTCAACGACATCGAGAAAGCCAAGGCCTACCCACTGGCCAGCAAGGATGATCAAGGTCGTCTGCGTGTAGGCGCTGCGGTCGGTACCGGTAAAGACACCGGCGATCGCGTTGCTGCGCTGGTCAACGCCGGCGTCGACGTGGTGGTGGTCGACACCGCCCACGGTCACTCCAAAGGCGTGATCGACCGCGTTCGCTGGGTCAAAGAGAACTTCCCGCAAGTGCAGGTGATCGGCGGCAACATCGCCACTGGCGCTGCCGCCAAGGCCCTGGCCGAAGCCGGCGCCGACGCGGTCAAGGTCGGTATCGGCCCAGGCTCGATCTGCACCACCCGTATCGTGGCTGGTGTGGGCGTGCCGCAAATCAGCGCGATCGCCAATGTTGCAGCGGCGCTGGTCGGCACAGGCGTTCCGCTGATCGCCGACGGCGGCATCCGTTTCTCCGGTGACCTGTCCAAGGCCATCGTGGCCGGTGCCTCCTGCGTGATGATGGGTTCGATGTTCGCCGGTACCGAAGAGGCTCCGGGCGAGATCGAACTGTTCCAGGGCCGTTCCTACAAGGCTTACCGCGGCATGGGTTCCCTGGGCGCCATGTCCCAGGCCCAGGGCTCTTCCGACCGCTACTTCCAGGACTCCTCCGCGGGTGCCGAGAAGCTGGTGCCGGAAGGGATCGAAGGTCGCGTGCCGTACAAGGGCTCCCTGACTGCAATCATCCATCAGCTGATGGGCGGCCTGCGTTCTTCCATGGGCTACACCGGTAGCGCCAACATCGAAGAAATGCGCACCAAGCCGGAGTTTGTCCGCATCACCGGCGCCGGCATGGCTGAATCCCACGTCCACGACGTGCAGATCACCAAGGAAGCGCCAAACTATCGCGTAGGTTGATAGTGATCGCCTCCAGGCCCAGGCCCGGAGGCGATTGACGAATTTAGTAACCGGGGCTGTGTTTTTCAGCCCCGTGTCGTTTCTGAAATTAGACGAGACTGACCATGGCCCTCGACATTCACGCCCACCGCATTCTGATCCTCGACTTCGGTTCCCAGTACACCCAATTGATCGCCCGCCGCGTGCGTGAAATCGGGGTCTACTGCGAACTGCATCCGTTCGACATGGACGACGAAGCGATCCGCGAATTCGCTCCCAAAGGCGTCATCCTCGCCGGCGGTCCCGAGTCCGTGCACGAAGCCAACAGCCCTCGCTGCCCGCAAGCGGTGTTCGATCTGGGCGTTCCGGTCTTCGGCATCTGCTACGGCATGCAGACCATGGCCGAGCAAATGGGCGGCAAGGTCGAAGGTTCCGAACTGCGCGAATTCGGTTACGCCCGGGTTGACGTGGTGGGCAAGAGCCGCCTGCTGGACGGCATCGAAGACCACGTCGACGCCGACGGCCTGTTCGGTCTCGATGTGTGGATGAGCCACGGTGACAAGGTCACCAAGATGCCCAAGGACTTCCACATCCTGGCCAGCACCCCGAGCTGCCCGATTGCCGGCATGTTCAACGATGACCTGCGCTACTACGGCGTGCAGTTCCACCCGGAAGTGACCCACACCAAGCAGGGCGGCCGCATTCTGTCGCGCTTCATCCTCGACATCTGCGGTTGCGAAGCGCTGTGGACCCCGTCGAAGATCGCCGAAGACGCGATTGCCCAGATCCGCGCCCAGGTCGGCAGCGACAACGTCCTGCTGGGCCTGTCCGGCGGCGTCGACTCCTCGGTGGTCGCGGCCCTGCTGCACAAGGCCATCGGCGACCAACTGACCTGCGTCTTCGTCGACAACGGCCTGCTGCGCCTGCACGAAGGCGAGCAAGTGATGGCCATGTTCGCCGAGAACATGGGCGTCAAAGTGATTCGCGCCAACGCCGAGGAGCAGTTCCTCAACAACCTGGCCGGCGAGTCGGACCCGGAGAAGAAGCGCAAGATCATCGGCCGTACCTTCATCGACGTGTTCGATGCCGAATCCTGCAAGCTGGAAAACATCAAGTACCTGGCCCAGGGCACCATCTACCCGGACGTCATCGAGTCGGCTGGCGCAAAAAGCGGCAAGGCCCATGTGATCAAGTCGCACCACAACGTGGGCGGCCTGCCGGAAGAAATGAACCTCAAGCTGGTTGAACCGCTGCGCGAGCTGTTCAAGGACGAAGTCCGCCGTCTGGGCCTGGAACTGGGCCTGCCGTACGACATGGTCTACCGTCACCCGTTCCCGGGCCCGGGCCTGGGCGTGCGCATCTTGGGTGAAGTGAAGAAGGAATACGCCGACCTGCTGCGTCGCGCCGACCACATCTTCATCGAAGAACTGCGCAAGGCCGACTGGTACCACAAGGTCAGCCAGGCATTCGTGGTGTTCCAGCCGGTGAAATCGGTGGGCGTGGTGGGTGATGGCCGTCGTTACGCCTGGGTCGTGGCCCTGCGCGCCGTGGAAACCATCGACTTCATGACCGCACGTTGGGCGCACCTGCCTTACGAACTGCTGGAAACCGTCAGCGGCCGGATCATCAACGAGATCGAAGGCATCTCCCGCGTCACTTACGACGTGTCGAGCAAGCCGCCGGCGACAATTGAGTGGGAGTGATCCCGCAGCCTCACGCTAGTCAGGCTTGGGTGAAAGGGACGAGT
Source organism: Pseudomonas protegens (assembly GCF_013407925.2). Lineage (NCBI taxonomy): Bacteria > Pseudomonadati > Pseudomonadota > Gammaproteobacteria > Pseudomonadales > Pseudomonadaceae > Pseudomonas > Pseudomonas protegens. Next base: position 4,667,557 of record NZ_CP060201.1, read on the forward strand.
ATTTTCTAGTCCGCTAAGAAGGCCCCTGATCGCGAGATCAGGGGCTTTTTTGCTAAAGAAAACGGGCCGCCCTGCGAGGCGGGTCATCGGATAGGGATGTTGAGATGAGTGTGTTTGGCAAGTTGCTGCGAACCTTGGGCCTGGCGGCAGAAGCGCCTGAACTGCCGAGCGCGACAGCGCAGCCATTGTCGCGTTTTGATCGTTTTGCCGCGGCCAATCGCGAAGCCTTTGCGCTGATCGGCACCTTGCCGGAGCCGGAGATTGTGGCTGAAGAGAGGCGTCTCGCGGCCGAGGTGACGGACATTCTGCTGTCGCTCAAGCCGTTTATGGTGGAGGGGGTGTCGCGCCTGGAGATTCAGGAGCATGTGCTCCAGCAGCTTGATAGCCGGCAGTTGCTGCCTGCGCTGGTGGGCTACAAGGGGTACCCCGCAGCCGTTCCTGTCTCGGTGAATGCGGAGCTGATCAGTTGCCTGCCCTCGGAGAAACTCTTGCCGGCCAGTGCATTGGTCAAGGTCGAGGTCGTGGTGTCATCCCACAAGGGGTATGGCGCCCAGTCCTGGACCTTTGCCACGCCTGGGGCCAGCGCGGAACAGTTGCGTCTGCTGAGTTGTGCCAAGGATGCTCTGGAACAGGGCTTGCAACAGGTCCGCAGTGGTGAGCCTCTGGGGGCTATCGGTGGTGCCATCCAGGATGTGCTGGACGTCCAGGGATTCAGCGCGGTGGCTGAATATTGCGGCTATGGCATGGGCAGGCAACGAATCCAGGCGCCCCAGGTACTGGGGTACCGCGTAAAGGATAATTCCGAGCTCATGGTGGCCGGGCAGGTGCTGAATATTCAGGTGTTGGCCAAGGCCGGCTCCGCTCACGTCCGGGTGATGCCCAACGGCTGGAATGTGGTCGCTGGTGATCGATGCGATGGGGTGGTGGTCAGTGCCATGGTCCGAGTAACGGAGGAGGGAGTAGAGCGTTTCAGCCGATTTGTCGATTGAAGTCTGTGTTACAAAAAATGGCGATCACGCCTTGGGTGGATCGCCATTTGTATGTCCAGGTATTGGAAACCCCGGCTTTTTCGTATGCGCGCAATACCGGGAAAGATATTGCCCCGTTTAGCCTCAGGGGCGCGGTCTACCCTTCGAGTCTGCACCTCACTGTTTTGCCTTGGCAGCGAATTATCCGCTGAGCGACGTTGATCAGATTGTTTTTGGTTGTCAGTTGACAACCTTGTATTCCTGACGATACTGGAGGCTATGGATGGCTCGTGCAACTCATCCCAAGAAGGACATTGAAATGGCCCTGCGCTACGCCGAATGGCAGGGCTGGCGCATCGAGGTCGGCGGTGGTCATGCCTGGGGGCGTATCTACTGCCCGTACAACAACGAAGTGTGTCGCTGTGGCGAGTTCTGCATCACCAGTGTCTGGCGTACACCGAAGAACCCGACCCAGCACGCCCGGGCGCTTTGCCGGGTGATCGACAACTGCACCGTGAATCAGCTGCGCGGGGCCCAGGCGCCGGCAGCCCGTCAGGAGTAAGCACCATGGAATACCTGTTCACCCTCAACTATCTGCTGCCGCTGGAGGGCTGCGATCCGCTGCAACTGGTGGAGCGCCTCGGTGCGGCGGGGTGCACCGACGTTCTGGTCGGCACCGGCCTGGCCGGGCGTCTGGCCCTGGAGTTCAGCCGCGAGGCCGAGAGTGCCGAGGCGGCGCTGCTCAGCGCCCTGGGCGATATCAAACGGATCATCCCCGAGGCGCGGCTGGTGGAGGCCAGCCCGGATTTCGTCGGCCTCAGCGAGATCGCCGAGATCGTCGGCGTATCACGGCAGAACATGCGCAAGCTGATGCTCGGCCACGCCGACAGTTTTCCCCTGGCGATCCATGAAGGCAGCACTTCGCTGTGGCATCTGGCGGAGGTCCTGAGCTGGCTGGACAGCAAGGGCGGCTACCCCCTCAAGCACCCGGTGATCGAGGTGGCGCGGGTGGCGCAGCAGGTGAACACCGCCAAGGAGTCCAAGCGCATCGGCCCCTTGAGCGGTGAACTGGTGGCACTGCTGGGCTGACGGGGCAGGGTGGGGCTTAGCGCCGGGCCACGTCGGAGAAGTAGAACTTGTCCAGGGTGTGCCGTGATTCGGTGTACTCGAACTGCCGCCCGTCCTGGAGAAAGGTCTGGTTGCTCACCACGATCACATGGCTCTGGCCGTCCAGGTCGAGCAACTGCTGGTCGTCCTTGCTCCGCGGGCTGGCCTCGATGGTGCGCTGGGCATAGCTGATGTTCAGTTGCAGGGTCTGTTCGATGTAGGCGTAGATCGAGTGCTCGGCGATCTGCCGGTCCAGCCCCGGAATCAGCTCGGCGACAAAATGGTTGATGTCGAGAATCACCCGCTTGCCGTCGATTCGCCGCACGCGCTTGATCCGCGTGATCAGGCTGCCTTCTTCCGCCTGCAGATGGTTGCGCAGGGCGCCTTGCAGGGGGAACTGGCTGAACTCCACCACCTCGGTGCTGACGTCATCCCCCAGGCGCGGATAGGTTTCCTGGAAGCTGACGATGCCACCCAGCTGGAATTCGATGGGCGTCGGCGAGAGCACGAAAGTGCCCTTGCCATGGATCTTCTGCGCGAAGCCGCGCTCCTGCAGCAATTCGATGGCCTTGCGCACGGTGCCGCGACTGGCCTGGTAGCTGTCCATCAACTCTGTTTCCGAAGGCAGGCGGGCGCCGCGCTCCAGGCGTTCGGTGGTGATGCTGGCAAGCAGATCGCTGTAGATCTGGTTGTACTTACTCATGGGATGGCTCTGTGCCGGACTGTGCTCAAGGCAGGCACCTTAAGGGCTGGACGGGGCATTTGTCCATGCGCCCGGGCAAGGGCTGCGCGGCTGGAAAAGGCCGGGCCCAAGGGCGTCTTGGTAGAAAATTCCAAACTCGTCTGTACGAGTTGTTGATTTAACTCGTACAGACGAGTAATTTGCCCCTCGGCGTGCTGCCAATAACAAAAATCTCAGGTGGAAGAACAAGCATGAGCCACGACTATTCAACGATCGCCAGCGAGTTGCTGCACAGCCTCGGTGGCGCCGACAACCTCGAACAGGCGGCCCACTGCGTGACCCGCCTGCGCCTGGCCCTGAAGGATGCGAGCCTGGTCGACAGCGCCACCCTCAACCAGATCGATCTGGTCAAAGGCTCGTTTTTCACCGGTGGCCTGTTCCAGGTGGTGATTGGCCCCGGCGAGGTGGAAAAGGTCTATGCCGCCTTGCGCCAGCAGACCGGCCTGGCGGCCTCGACCATTGCCGATGTGAAGGACAAGGGCGCGCAAAAGACCCACGCCATGCAGCGTCTGGTGCGGGTGTTCTCCGATGTGTTCATGCCGATCCTGCCGGCGCTGATCATCGCCGGCCTGCTGATGGGGGTGAACAACCTGCTGGGGGCCAAGGGCATGTTCATCGAGGGCAAGACCCTGCTTGAGGCCTACCCGGGCCTCGACGGGCTCTGGAGCCTGATCAACCTGATGGCCAACACCTCCTTCGTGTTCCTTCCGGCCCTGGTGGGCTGGTCGGCGGCCAAGCGCTTTGGCGGTAGCGAGATCCTCGGCATCGTCCTCGGCCTGATGCTGGTGCACCCGGACCTGCTCAATGCCTGGAACTATGGCAAGGCGGTGGCCGGGCTGGACGGCCAGAGCCTGCCGTACTTCGATATCTTCGGCCTGTTCCAGATCGAGAAGGTCGGCTACCAGGGGCAGATCCTGCCGATCCTGCTGGCGGCTTACGTGATGAGCGTGATCGAAAAGTGGCTGCGGGCCCGGGTGCCCAACGCCATCACCCTGCTGGTGGTGCCCATCACCACCATCGTGGTCACCGGCGTGCTGGCCCTGGCGATCATCGGTCCGGTAACCCGGCACCTGGGGATTCTGATCACCGAAGGCGTGGTCACCCTGTTCGAGCTGGCGCCCATGCTCGGCGGCGCGATCTTCGGCCTGCTCTATGCGCCGCTGGTGATCACCGGCATGCACCACATGTTCCTGGCCGTCGACCTGCAACTGATCGCCACCCAGGGCGGCACCTTCATCTGGCCGATGATCGTCATGTCCAACCTGGCCCAGGGCAGCGCGGCCCTGGCGGTGTTCATCATGAGCCGCAATGCCCGGGACCGCAGCATGGCCTCGACCTCGGCGATTTCCGCCTACTTCGGCATCACCGAGCCGGCGATGTTCGGCGTCAACCTGCGCTACAAGTTTCCCTTCTACGCCGCGCTGATCGGCTCGGCCCTGGGCAGCGTGTTCCTGTCGCTGAACAAGGTCCAGGCCTCGGCCATTGGCGTCGGCGGGCTGCCGGGGTTCATCTCGATCATTCCCCAGTACATCCCGATGTTCGTCATTGGCATGCTCATCGCCCTGGTGGTGCCTTTTGTCCTCACCTGCGGCCTGAGCCTGAAGATCATCCGCCCCGGCTATCGCGTGGCCTGACCGGCCCTGTAGGCGCCGGCTCGCCGGCGAATGTCCTCGCACTTTCCAAAGGATTCCCCCATGCAAGACTGGCAGCGTTCGGTGATCTACCAGATCTACCCGAAGAGTTTTCACAGCCACCAAGGCCAGCCCACCGGCGACCTGCTGGGCGTGGTGGACAAGCTCGACTACCTGCAATGGCTGGGGGTCGACTGCCTGTGGCTGACCCCGTTCCTGCGCTCGCCGCAACGGGACAACGGTTATGACATCAGCGACTATTACGCCATCGATCCCAGCTACGGCAGCATGGCCGACTGCGAGTTGCTGATCGCCGAAGCCGGCAAGCGCGGGATCAAGCTGATGCTGGATATCGTGGTCAACCACACCTCCATCGAGCACGCCTGGTTCCAGCAGGCCCGCAGCAGCCTGGACAACCCGTACCGGGACTTCTACATCTGGCGTGACGCGCCCAACAACTGGGAGTCCAAGTTCGGCGGCTCGGCCTGGGAGTACGAGGCTCAGACCGGGCAGTACTACCTGCACCTGTTCGATCACACCCAGGCCGATCTCAACTGGGACAACCCCCAGGTGCGCGCCGAGGTGTTCAAGATGATGCGCTTCTGGCGCGACAAGGGCGTCGGCGGCTTCCGCCTCGACGTGATCAACCTGATCTCCAAACCGGCGGATTTCCCCGAGGACCAGAGCGACGGCCGCCGCTTCTACACCGATGGCCCGAACGTTCATGAGTACTTGCAGGAAATGCATCGGGAAGTGTTCGCCGGGCACGATCTGGTGAATGTCGGCGAGATGTCCTCCACGTGTCTGGAGCACTGCATCCGCTATTCCCATCCGGAGTCGAAGGAGCTGTCGATGACCTTCAACTTCCATCACCTGAAAGTGGATTACCCCAACCAGCAGAAGTGGCTGCGGGCCGATTTCGACTTCCTCGAACTCAAGCGCATCCTCTCCGACTGGCAAACCGGCATGCAGGCCGGTGGCGGCTGGAATGCGCTGTTCTGGTGTAACCACGACCAGCCGCGAGTGGTGTCGCGCTTTGGCGACGACGGCGAACACCGGGTGGTGTCGGCGAAGATGCTGGCCACCGCTCTGCACCTGCTCCAGGGCACGCCTTTTGTCTACCAGGGCGAAGAGCTGGGCATGACCAATCCGCATTTCGAGCGCATCGAGCAGTATCGCGATGTCGAGACCCTGAACATCCACCGTCTCAAGCGCGAGGCCGGTGAAGACCCGCAGGCCATCATGGCGGCGATCCAGCAAAAATCCCGGGACAACGGACGCACGCCGATGCAGTGGGATGCCGGGGTGAATGCCGGTTTCAGCAGCGCCGAGCCGTGGATCGGGATACCGGCCAACGCCAGCCAGATCAATGTCGCGGCCCAGCTCGATGACCAGGATTCGGTGCTGCATCACTATCGTCGGCTGATCGCCTTGCGCCGCCAGGAGGCGCTGATCCAGCACGGCCTCTATCGCCAGTTGCTGCCCGAGCATCGGCAAGTCTGGGCCTATGTGCGTGAGGGCGACGGCGAGCGTCTGTTGGTGGTGAACAACTTCTATGGCGCGCCGTGCGAGGTCGAGTTGCCGGAAGCAGTGATCAGCACCGGTATGCAACAGCGCCTGCTGATCAGCAACTACCCGGACCACGAGCCGCGCAGCCAGCACTTGCACCTGCGGCCCTACGAATCCTTCGTCCTGCACCTGACCCTGTAGCAGCCGGCTTGCCGGCGAACCGGGCCAGGGCAGCTTTTTGGCCCGGCGCCTACGAATTCGAACAACACAATAAAAATAATCGGTGGCTTATGAGAACAACCATAAATCGTGCTCTGGCGGCGTCCTGCCTGTGCCTGGCCTTGCCCTTTCCGGCCCAGGCCCTGGAGTTTGCCGGTTACCTGCGCAGTGGCCTGGGCACCTCGGTCAACAGCGGCTCGCAGTCCTGCTTCCAGTTGCCCGGCGCGCAGTCCAAGTACCGCCTGGGCAACGAGTGCGAGCAGTACGCCGAGCTGGAGTTGCGCCAGGACCTGTACACCCTGGATGACGGCTCGGTGCTCAGCGTCGACGGCATGGCCTCGCTCTACAACCGCTACGACCGCAACCTGAGCTTCCAGGGCGAAAACGGTTCGGCGCGCATGCCGCAGCTGTACGCCCAGTGGTCGAACCTGCCCAGCCTCAATGGCGGCTCGCTGTGGGCCGGGCGCCGTTACTACAAGCGTAACGACATCCATATTTCCGACTTCTACTACTGGAACCAGAGCGCTACCGGCGGCGGGGTCGAGGACGTGCGCATCGGCGATCTGAAATACAGCTACGCCTTTTCCCGCAAGGACAACCTCTACCAGAAGCAGGCGGTGAGCCGTCACGACTTCAACGTCGCCGGCTTTCAGACCAACCCCGGCGGCGAGCTGGAGCTGGGCCTGAGCTACCTGGAAAAGCCCGATCGCCGGGGTGCCCACAATGGCTGGGCGCTCACCACCCAGCATGTGCAGAAGGACTTCTTCGGCGGCAAGAACAAACTCGCCCTGCAATACGGCGAAGGCCCCGGCACCGGCCTGGGCTATACCGGCAATCCCTACCTGGATGACGGCAACAAGAGCTATCGCCTGGTGGAGTTCTTCGACTGGCAGGTCACCCCGCGTTTCGGCGGCCAGGTCGAGGCGGTCTATCAGAAGGACATCCGCCCCGACGGCCAGGACCAGAACTGGATCTCCCTGGGCGTGCGCCCGGCCTATGCCATCACCGAGCAGTTCAAGCTGGTGACCGAGTTTGGCCACGATCAGGTGGAAGCGCCCGGGGGCACACGCAAACTCAGCAAGTTCACCTTCGCGCCGACCTGGTCACCCAAGGGCCCGGACTTCTGGGCCCGGCCGGAGGTGCGCCTGTACTACACCTACGCCAGCTGGAACGAGGCCGCCAAACGCGCGGCCAATGAGTTGGCGGCCGGTTCCGCGCTGTCCGACAGCGGCGTGTTCGGCAACGCCCGGCACGGCGCGAACGTCGGCTTGCAGGTCGAGTACTGGTGGAAATAAGCGATGCTGTCGGGGCTCGCGCTCCATCGGCACTTCAAGGAATCATTAGCAGGTGACGTCATGGCCATAACCCAACCCTTGCAATTGCTCGCGCCTCTGTCCGGGGTGCTGCTGCCCCTGGAGCAGGTTCCGGACCCGGTGTTTTCCAGCCGGGTGATCGGTGACGGGCTGTGCATCGACCCGACTTCCCAGACCCTCTGCGCACCGCTGTCCGGGGTGGTCAGCAACCTGCAACACAGCGGCCATGCAGTGAGCATCACCGGTGAACAGGGCCAGCAGGTGCTGCTGCACATCGGGCTGGATACGGTGAATCTGGCGGGCAAGGGCTTCACCTGCCTGATCGAGGAAGGTCAGCAGGTCACGGCAGGCCAGCCGCTGATCGAGTTCGACGCCGACTACCTGGCCCTGCACGCCCGCAGCCTGCTGACCCTGATGCTGGTGGTCAGTGGCGAAGCGGTGACCGGGCTGGTCGGCGACAGCGTGCTGGTGGAAACAGGGCAGCCGGTGCTGCGCCTCGACCCTGGCGCCGCAGCCGCGCACACCCCGGAGGTCGCAGGGCCGGCGCTGTTTTCCGAACCGCTGATCCTCGGCAACCCCCAGGGCCTGCATGCGCGTCCGGCGGCGCTGCTGGCCCAGGCGGCCAAGGGCTTTGCCGCGAATATCTACCTGCATCGGCGCGAGGATTCGGCCAATGCCAAGTCCCTGGTGTCGATCATGGCCTTGCAGACCGTGCAGGGCGATGCCTTGCAGGTCAGCGCCGTGGGCGCGGATGCCGAGCAGGCGATCCAGGCGCTGGTGGCGCTGCTGGCGTCCGGTTGTGGCGAAACGATCAGCGCCGCAGCAAGCCCCGAACCACGGGTGGTGCTTGATGATGCGCTGGATCCGTTGTGGCGAGGCGTCTGCGCGTCACCGGGCTCGGCATTCGGTCAGGTGTTGCAAGTGGCCGAGCAGCGCCTGCAGATACGCGAAGCGGCAACCAGCCCGCAGCAGGAGCGCGAGTCTCTGGGGCGGGCCCTGGCCCAGGCCCGGGAGGCTCTGCAACTGCTGCGGGACAGCGCCAGCGGTGACGCCCAGCAGGAGATCTTCCGCGCCCATCAGGAGCTACTCGACGACCCGAGCCTGCTGGAGCAGGCCGACGCCCTGATCGCCACCGGCAAGAGCGCGGCCTTTGCCTGGAACAGCGCCATTGAACTCACCGCCGAGTTGTTCAAGGGCCTGGGCAGCAGCCTGCTGGCCGAGCGCGCGGTGGATCTGGCGGACGTCGGCCAACGGGTGCTCAAGCTGCTGCTCGGGGTGCAGGAGCAGGCCCTGAACCTGCCGGATCAGGCGATCCTGATTGCCGAGCAACTGACCCCTTCGCAGACCGCGAGCCTGGACACGACCAAGGTGCTGGGGTTTGTCACCGTTGGCGGCGGCGCCACCAGCCATGTGGCGATTCTGGCCCGGGCCTTGGGCCTGCCGGCGATCTGTGGCCTGTCGCCGCGGGTGCTATCGCTGGTCAATGGCACCCGGGTCCTGCTGGATGCCGATCGCGGCGAACTGCATACGGACCCGGACCCGCAGCGGGTGCAGCAATTGCAGGCCCTGCGTCAGCAGCAGCGCCAGCGCCAGCAGCAGGACCTGGCCCAGGCCGCGCATCCCGCGGTGACCCGCGACGGCCATCACCTGGAAGTCACGGCCAATATTGCCTCCCTGGCGGAGGCCGAGCAGGCCATGAGCCTGGGCGGTGAAGGCGTCGGCCTGTTGCGTTCGGAGTTTCTCTACCAGGACCGCAGCCAGGCCCCGAGCCCCGAGGAGCAGGCCGAAACCTATCGAGCCATTGCCCGGGCCCTGGGGCCGACGCGCAATCTGGTGGTGCGGACCCTGGACGTCGGCGGCGACAAGCCCCTGGCCTATGTGCCCATGGACCGTGAAGCCAACCCCTTTCTCGGCCTGCGCGGCATCCGCCTGTGCCTGGAGCGTCCCGAACTATTGCGTGAGCAGTTGCGGGCGATGCTCGCCTGCGCTGGAGAGGCCCGCCTGCACATCATGCTGCCGATGGTCAGCCAACTGGCGGAGCTGCGTCAGGCGCGCCAGCTACTGGATGAAGAGGTCCAGGCCCTGGGCCTCGCGCAGCGACCCAAGCTGGGCATCATGATCGAGGTGCCTTCGGCGGCCTTGATGGCGGATCGTTTTGCCCCGGAAGTGGATTTCTTCTCCATCGGCACCAACGATTTGACCCAGTACACCCTGGCCATGGACCGCGATCATCCGCGCCTGGCCGGTCAGGCCGACAGCTTCCATCCATCGGTGCTGCGCCTGATCGCGCGCACGGTGCAGGCCGCCCATGCCCACGGCAAGTGGGTCGGGGTCTGTGGCGCGCTGGCTTCCGAGCCGCTGGCGGTGCCGCTGTTGCTGGGCCTGGGGGTGGATGAATTGTCGGTGAGCGTGCCGCTGATCCCTGCCATCAAGGCCCGGGTACGGGAGCTGGACCTGAGCCAGTGCCAGGCCTTGGCTGCGCGGATCATCGATCTGGAAGACGCGGTTCAGGTACGTGAATGCCTGCAACAGCAGCAAGTCGCCGCCGACTCACTGGTTCTGGAGAACTGAAGATGTTCGAGAAATTGCAACGGGCGTTCTGGAAGGCCCTGACTCCAGACCTGATCCCTGATCAGCCGAAGGCCCCGACGGCCAGCGCCAGCCGGCTCAATGCCGCGATGCTGCAGGCCTTGGGCGGCAGCGCCAACATCAAGAGCCAGCAACCCTTGGCCCTGACCCGTCTGCGCCTGGAACTGCATGATCCGCAGTTGCTCGATGCCAGTGCCCTGCGGGTGGCCGGGGTGCCGGCGGTGATGCCTCTGGCCGGTGGCGTGGTGCATCTGCTGTTGGGCTTGCAGGGCTGAGGGGGCTTGTTCGCCGGCAAGCCGGCTCCTACAAGAGCAACGGGCTTGCCAGCTAGCAGACTCTCGAAAACACCCATCGTTTCCCCGTCCCGCCTGCGTCCGGTCGCCGCGCCGGCCTTACTGTTTCTCAACTGCGGGTGTATCGTATTCGCCTTTTGCGGGCCTGGGCCCGCCGCGGATACGTGAGGTAGTTGAGTCCATGTCCTTTACCCGTCGACAAATACTCGGTGGTCTGGCCGGTCTGGTAGTGGTGGGCGTGGGAGCGGGCGGCGCCTCGCGTTACTGGCTGGGAAAGAGGGCCGACGCCGAAGCGGGCCACGACTATGAGCTGATCGCCGCGCCGCTGGATGTGGAACTGGTGCCGGGGCACAAGACCCAAGCCTGGGCGTTCGGCCCATCGGCACCGGGCACCGAACTGCGGGTGCGCCAGGGCGAGTGGCTGCGGGTGCGCTTTATCAACCACTTGCCGGTGGCCACCACCATCCACTGGCACGGCATCCGCCTGCCCCTGGAAATGGACGGCGTGCCTTACGTCTCGCAACTGCCGGTGCTGCCGGGGGAATACTTCGACTACAAGTTCCGCGTGCCGGATGCCGGCAGCTACTGGTATCACCCCCACGTCAACAGCAGCGAGGAACTGGGCCGCGGCCTGGTGGGCCCGCTGATCGTCGAAGAGCGCGAACCCACCGGCTTCCAGTACGAACGCACCCTGAGCCTGAAAAGCTGGCACGTGGATGAAGAGGGCGCCTTCACGTCCTTCAGCGTCCCGCGGGAAGCGGCGCGGGGCGGCACCGCCGGGCGCCTGTCCACCATCAACGGCGTGTCCCAGGCGGTGATCGACCTGCCGGCGGGGCAGATCACCCGGGTGCGCCTGCTCAACCTGGACAACACCCTGACCTACCGCATCAACATTCCCGATGTCGAAGCGCAGATCTACGCGCTGGACGGCAACCCCATCGAGCCGCGGCCCTTGGGCAAGGAATACTGGCTGGGCCCGGGCATGCGCATCTGCCTGGCGATCAAGGCCCCGGCGGCGGGGCAGGAGCTGGCCCTGCGCAACGGGCCGGTGCGCCTGGGCACTTTGCGTTCGGTGGCCAACAACGACGCGCCGACCCAGTGGCCGCCAGCGTTGCCGGCCAACCCGGTGGCCGAGCCGGATCTCGACAACGCCGAGAAGCTCAACTTCAATTTCGAGTGGGTTGGCTCGGTCTCGGTGAACGTGGACAATGGCCAGCCGCCGAGCCTGTGGCAGATCAACGGCCAAGCCTGGGACATCACCGACAAGACTTGCGCCGATCGGCCGATCGCCACCCTGAAAAAGGGCAAGAGCTACATTTTCGAATTGAAGAACATGACTCAGTACCAGCACCCGATCCACTTGCACGGCATGAGCTTCAAAGTCATCGCCTCGAACCGCAAGAAGATCACCCCCTATTTCACCGACACCTACCTGCTGGGCAAGAACGAGCGTGCCCGCGTGGCGCTGGTGGCGGATAACCCCGGGGTCTGGATGTTCCATTGCCACGTGATCGACCACATGGAAACCGGTCTGATGGCCGCCATCGAGGTGGCGTGATGCGTCAGATACGCCCGGCGCCGATCATCGACCGCAGCCGCGACCAGGACTTCATGCGCGAAGCCCTGGCCCTGGCCGCCCAAGGCGCCGCCTTGGGAGAAGTGCCGGTGGGCGCGGTGCTGGTGCTGGATGGCCAGATCATCGGCCGCGGCTACAACTGCCCGATCAGCGGCAGCGACCCCAGCGCCCACGCCGAAATGGTGGCGATCCGCGCGGCGGCCCAGGCGGTGAGCAACTATCGCCTGCCCGGCAGCACCCTGTACGTGACCCTGGAACCTTGCAGCATGTGCGCCGGGCTGATTGTCCATTCGCGCATTGCCCGGGTGGTGTACGGCGCCCTGGAGCCCAAGGCGGGCATAGTGCAGAGCCAGGGCCAGTTCTTTACCCAGGGGTTTCTCAATCATCGGGTGCTGTACGAAGGCGGGGTGCTGGCCGAAGAGTGCGGCACGGTGTTGAGCGAGTTCTTCAAGGCGCGTCGAGCGCGCTGAGCGCAAACGCGTCTGCGGTTTTCGCGAGCAAGCTCGCTCCTACAAAAAGCGTAGGAGCCGGCTTGCCGGCGAACAGGCCCTTGAGCCTTGCGCCGCTCTGGCGGGCGCCTTCGCTGGCAAGCGGAACGCCGCCCGGCCAGCTGCTACGGGGGGAAGGCGGCGTTATTTTCTGGCGACAATCACCGCGCGCATCGGCGCCGGCAGGCCTTCGATGGTCTTGCTGTGATCGTTGGGGTCCAGGAAGTCGCTCAGGGACTGGTACTTCATCCACTCGGTGCCGCGTTGCTCCTCGACGCTGGTCACGCTCACGTCCACGCAGCGCACGTCGCTGAATCCGGCGCGTCGCAGCCACAGTTCCAGGGCCGGCACCGAGGGCAGGAACCACACGTTGCGCATCTGCGCATAGCGGTCTTCCGGCACCAGCACCTGATGCTGATCGCCTTCCACTACCAGGGTTTCCAGCACCAGTTCACCGCCCTTGACCAGGCAGTCCTTGAGCGCCAGCAGGTGCTCGATGGGCGAACGGCGGTGGTAGAACACACCCATGGAAAACACCGTGTCGAAACCTTCCAGGTTGGCCGGCAGGTCTTCGAAGGGGAACGGCAGGTGCCACACCGAGGGCTCCGACAGGTAGCGCTGCACTGCCTGGAACTGGCAGAAGAACAGCCAGTTGGGGTCGACGCCAATCACGCTGTGGGCGCCGGCGCCGAGCATGCGCCACATGTAGTAGCCATTGCCGCAGCCGACATCGAGGATGCGTTTGCCTTCAAGGTTCAGGTGCGGGGCCACCCGCGACCATTTCCAGTCCGAGCGCCATTCGGTGTCCACGTGCACGCCGAACAGATCGAACGGCCCTTTGCGCCACGGCGACAGGCCCATCAGGGCGGTGCGCATCTGCGCCCGGGTAGCGTCGTCGCAGTCGGTGTCCAGGCGCAGGCCGTTGACCAGGTCGACTTCGCTGGGCTGGATCTTCGGCAGCGCATCCAGGGCGCTTTGCCAGCGTTCCAGGTCGCCATGGCCCTTCTCCATCTTGGCATCGAGCTGGGCTTGCAGACCGGCAGCCCAGGCGGCCAGGGGCGTGCCCGCCAGACGGCGGGCGAGGGGGGACAGATCAATCATGGCAGGGCAATCAACGAGGCAAAGTTAAGACACTGGAACCACGGCACGACTTTCGAGAACCCAGCCGCCAGCAGGCGTTCGCGGTGTTCTTCGAGGCTGTCGGGCTTCATGACGTTTTCGATGGCGCTGCGCTTCTGGGCAATTTCCAGTTCGCTGTAGCCGTTGGCGCGCTTGAAGGCGATGTGCAGGTCGGTGAGCAGGGCGTGCTCCTCGGTGTCGTTGAAGCGCAGCTTCTCCGAGAGGATCAGCGCGCCGCCGGGCAGCAACGACTGGCGGATGCGCCCGAGCAGGGCCAGACGCTGCTCCGGGGCGATGAATTGCAGGGTGAAGTTCAAGGCCACCACCGAGGCCGGCTGGAACTCCAGGGCCAGGATGTCGCCTTCGACCACCTGCACCGGCAGCAGCTCCTGGAACATCGAATCCTGGCCGTTGAGGTATTCCCGGCAGCGCTCGACCATGGCCGCCGAGTTGTCCACGGCGATGACCCGGCAACCGTCGGTGCGCACATGGCGGCGCAGGGCCTGGGTCACTGCGCCCAGGGAGGCGCCCAGGTCATAGAGCACGCTGTGGGGCTGGGCGAACTGCGCCGCCAGCACCCCGAGGTTCTCGACAATGGTCGGGTAACCCGGCACCGAGCGCTTGATCATGTCCGGGAACACCCGCACCACATCCTCGTTGAAGGCGAAGTTGGGCACCTGGGCCAGGGGCTGGGCGAATAGGCGGTCGGGTTCTTTGCTCACGGCGGTTCCGGCGATGGAGATAAAAAAGAGGGCGGCATTGTAGCCGCTGGCGCAGGCTGCGATAAGGCCCGCAGGGCCTTCAGGGGGGCAAGGGCGACACAAGGTGTGATGCTGTTCGCCGGCAGGCCGGCTCCTACAGATTGTAGGGACCGGCCTGTGGGCGAAGGCAGGTCAGCGCGGCTTCTGGCTGAATGCCGAAGCGGCGATGCCCCACTGGCCCAGCCAGTAGAAAATGATGATCAGGTAGGGCGCGGCATCGAAGGCCAGCACGAAGCGGCTGATACCGATCAGGCTGTCGGAGAAGGCGAAACTCAAGGCCCCCGCCGCCGCCAGTGCCGCCGAGCGTTTGGGCACCGCCGAGCCGAGGCGCGCCAGGGCCCGCCAGAGCATGGCGCTGATGGTCAGGGCGTAGACGATCACCGGGATCAGCAGCGGGCCCAGGCCGTGGGAAATCAGAATGCTCAACAGCCCCGCGCCAATGGCCAGGGCCACCGCCAGCGGCAACAGCGCCGGGCGTCGGCAATCGCTGAGGTAAGCCTTGAGGTAGGCCAGGTGGGCCACCAGGAAGGCCCCGAGGCCGAACACGAACAGGTCCGAAGGCCAGGCCAGCAGCACGTCCCCCAGCACCGAGAACAGCAGGCCGAGGATGATCCAGCGGCGGTAGTCCCCGGGCGGCGCATCGTGCAGCCAGCCCAGCAGGGCCAGCACCGGTAGCGGCTTGACCAGCAGGCAGAGCAGCGTGGCATGCACGCTGACCCCGTAGATGAAGGTGGCGGCGCCCATCAGCGCAAGAATCAGCCAGCCCATGTCAGTTGACCGTGATCGAGCAGTCGAAGGCCTTTACCGGGGCTTCTTCCGGTGCCCAGGGTTGCTGGTAGGTCAGCAACAGTCGGCCCTGGCCAGTGGCGAAGGCCTGGAAGCGCCAGGTCGACTGCCCGCCGCTGCCTACCAGGCCGGTGTCCTCGGGGTTGCTGTAGACCTCGGGGCTGACCTTGCGCAGGATGCCGCCGGCCGAATCCTGGATGGCCCAGCGATAGCCGGTGGTGGGGTTGCTCGGCAGGGTCAGGGTCAGGGTTTGCCCGTTGTGCAGGTG
Source organism: Pseudomonas protegens (assembly GCF_013407925.2). Classification (NCBI taxonomy): domain Bacteria; kingdom Pseudomonadati; phylum Pseudomonadota; class Gammaproteobacteria; order Pseudomonadales; family Pseudomonadaceae; genus Pseudomonas; species Pseudomonas protegens. The sequence continues at coordinate 4,682,926 of NZ_CP060201.1, forward strand.
CAGAGGGCATTGGTTCTGGTTGTCCACGCTGACGTTTTGCTTGGGTTGGCTGGCGCAAGCGCTCAGCAGGGCAAGACTGAACAAGGCAAGAAGGCGGTGTGCAGGCATGGGTCAGGAAGCTCCGATCATTCGTGACGAACGGCGAGCATAACTGAAGATGATGGGCGGTGTGGGGCAGGGATGGAGGTTGGCGGTTATGGCCTGTTCGCCGGCCAACCGGCTCCTACAAGGGACAACCTGTAGGAGCCGGCTGGCCGGCGAAGGGATTTAGAACAGTACCTTGGCCACGTCGGCAAAGCGCTTGGCGAAGTGCACGGTGAGGCCTTCCTTGAGGTACTCCGGCAGTTCCTCGAAATGCCCACGGTTGGGCTCGGGCAGGATCAGCTCAAAGATCTTCTGCCGCCGCGCGGCAATGACTTTCTCGCGCACCCCGCCAATCGGCAGCACGTGCCCGGTGAGGGTCAGCTCGCCGGTCATGGCCACGCCTTTTTTCGGCGGCTGGTTGCGTGCCAGAGACAACAGGGCGCTGGCCATGGTCACCCCGGCACTCGGGCCGTCCTTGGGCGTGGCGCCTTCCGGTACGTGCAGGTGAACGAAGGCTTCGTCGAAGAACTTGCTGTCGCCGCCGAACTGCTTGAGGTGCGAGCTGACGTAGCTGTAGGCGATCTCCGCCGACTCTTTCATCACATCACCCAATTGCCCGGTGAGCTTGAAGCCGCGGTTGTGGGTGTGGATCCGCGTGGCCTCGATCGGCAAGGTGGCGCCGCCCATGCTGGTCCAGGCCAGGCCGGTGATGACCCCGGTGCCGCTCAGGACCTGCTCGTTGCGGAACACCGGCATGCCCAGAGAGGCTTCCAGGTCCTTGGGGCCGATCTTGATCCTGGCGTCCGGCTGGTCCAGCAGCTTGACCACTGCCTTGCGGACCAGCTTGCCCAGTTGTTTCTCCAGCTGGCGCACCCCGGCTTCCCGGGCGTAGCCGTCGATCACCGAGCGCAAGGCGCTGTCGCTGATGCTCAGGCTGGTCTTGGCCACGCCGGCCTTTTCCAGCTGCTTGGGCCACAGGTGGCGTTTGGCGATGGCGAGTTTTTCTTCGGTGATATAGCCCGACAGGCGAATCACTTCCATGCGGTCCAGCAACGGGCCGGGGATCGAATCCAGGGTGTTGGCGGTGCACACGAACAGCACCTTGGACAGGTCCATGCGCAGGTCCAGGTAATGGTCGAGGAAGTCGACGTTCTGCTCCGGATCGAGGGTCTCCAGCAGCGCCGAGGCCGGGTCGCCCTGGTAGCTCTGGCCCATCTTGTCGATCTCGTCGAGCATGATCACCGGGTTCATCACCTCCACTTCCTTGAGGGCCTGCACCAGCTTGCCCGGCTGGGCGCCGATGTAGGTGCGGCGGTGGCCCTTGATCTCGGCTTCGTCGCGCATGCCACCGACGCTGAAGCGGTAGAACGGCCGCCCCAGGGATTCGGCAATGGACTTGCCGACGCTGGTCTTGCCCACGCCCGGCGGGCCCACCAGCAGCACGATGGAGCCGCTGATCTCGCCTTTGTAGGCGCCCACCGCGAGGAATTCGAGGATGCGGTTCTTGATGTCATCGAGCCCGGCGTGGTGCTGGTCGAGCACTTTGCGCGCGTGCTTGAGGTCGAGCTTGTCCTCGCCGTAGATGCCCCAGGGCACGGCGGTGGCCCATTCCAGGTAGTTGCGGGTCACGGCGTATTCCGGCGAGCCGGTTTCGAGGATCGACAGCTTGTTCATTTCCTCGGTGATGCGTTTCTGCGCCTGGGGCGGCAGCACCTTGCCGCTCAGCCGCTGCTCGAACTGCTCCAGGTCGGCGCTGCGGTCATCCTTGGTCAGCCCCAGCTCCTGCTGGATCACCTTGAGCTGTTCCTTGAGGAAGAATTCGCGCTGGTGCTCGCCGATCTTGCGGTTGACCTCGGCGGAAATCTCTTTCTGCAGGCGCGCCACTTCGACTTCCTTGCGCAGCATCGGCAGGACTTTTTCCATGCGCTTGAGCATCGGCACGCAGTCCAGCACTTCCTGCAACTCGTTGCCGGTGGCGGAGGTCAGGGCCGCGGCGAAGTCGGTCAGCGGCGACGGATCGTTGGGGCTGAAGCGGTTGAGGTAGTTCTTCAGCTCTTCGCTGTACAGCGGATTGAGCGGCAGCAGCTCCTTGATCGCGTTGATCAGCGCCATGCCGTAGGCCTTGACCTCGTCGGTGGGCTCGCTGGGCTGGTGCGGGTATTCGACTTCCACCAGGTACGGCGGACGATGGTGCTTGAGCCAGGTACGGATGCGCACCCGGCTCAGGCCCTGGGCGACAAATTGCAGCTTGCCGTTTTCGCGGCTGGCGTGGTGGACCTTGACCAGGGTGCCGTACTCCGGCAGCGACGAGGTATTGAAGTGCCGCGGATCTTCCGGGGGGGTGTCCATGTAGAACAGGGCAAGGGAGTGGTGCTCGGACTGGCTCACCAGTTCCAGGGTTTCGGCCCAGGGTTCGTCGTTGACGATGACCGGCAGCACTTGGGCCGGAAAGAACGGCCGATTGTGGATCGGGATGATGTAGACCTTGTCCGGCAGGTTCTGTCCGGGCAGGGCCAGGCCGGTGCCATGGGCACTCGATTGTTCGGTCTGCTGCGGATCGACGTAGTCGCGGGGATCTTCGGGGAATTCTTGCTGGTCGCTCATGGAGGCTCCTGCGCGATGGGCTATGCAGCTTAGATGGGGCAGGTCATGACGGGTTTCAATGGGCAACAGGTTTCAGCTTTTTTCAGCCCGGGGGAAACCGCCCCGGGGGCCGCGTTCAGTCGTGTCGAGGGGGAACCGATGGCACTCTTGCCCACTCTGACGGAGATTGATTGTCAATAAAATGACTGTGTAACCACCGATTTTATTGCGTGATCTTCCGCAACTTGAGGATTAATCTGAACGACCGGAATGTCGGATCGATACTGGCATTTATTTGACGCACACATTCAGCTTTTCAGAGGGATGGGTATGAAGAATGGATTTTTCAGCGCTCGGCGGTGGTCACCCGTGTCGCCAGGTTCCCGGCCCGAGGGGCGATCGACACCGCTGTGCACGACCCTATGAGGTGGCGCCGGACCTTTCAGGCAAGGATTGTCGGGGTGCTGGCGCTGTTGCTGTTGGTGCTGATCGGGGCGGTGTATTTCGCAGTCAAGACCGCGACCACGCAAGCGGTGGAAAAGCAGGCGCAGCAGCAATTGAAAATCGGCACCCGGGTCTTCGAGCGCCTGTTGGACCTGCGGGGGCGCACGCTGCAATACGGGGTCGACTGGCTGGTGCTGGACTCGGAGTTCCGCCGGGCCGTGCTCAGTGGCAAGCCGGTGGATATTCTCGCGGCCCTGGCCCAGCACCGCGGCGGCATCCGTTCCAGCGAGATGTTCGTGCTCAGTCCCGACGGCCGGGTCATCGCCAGCACCCTGCCGGCGGTGGCCCGGGACCGGCCTTTTCTCTATGACCAGGCCCTGCGCCGGGCCTGGCGTCATGACACCCACATGCTGTTCGTCGCGATCCAGGGCCGTCCCTACCTGCTGGTGCAAGGGCAGGTGCAGGCCTCCTCGCCCCTGGCCCGGGTGGTCATGGGGTTTCCCATGGACGAGCTGTTCGCCCGGGAGCTGCGCTCCATGAGCAACCTGGAAGTGTCGTTCCTGACCGTCGACGCCCAGCGCCCCGGCGAGCTGTTCAGCACCCAGCCGGAGTTCTTCTGGTCACCCATCATCAACGCCCTCGGCGATCCGCTGTGGCAGTCGCTGCCGCCGTTGAGCGACGCCCATGGCCAGCGTTTTCTCAACCAGGCCCTGCAACTGGCCAATACCGGGGACCCCGCCGATCCACGGGTCATGGTCTTGCTGCAAAGCCCCCTGGAGCAGGCCCTGCAAGCCTTCGCGCCACTGGACCGGGAGTTCCTGTGGATCGCCCTGGTGGCCCTGGTGGTGTCCCTGGTCTGCGCGCTGTTGATGGCGCGGCGGGTTTCGCGGCCTCTGGAGGACCTGGCCGAAGCCGCCCGGCGCATCGGCGCCGGCAACTATCAGGCCGCGGTCGCCATCAAGCGCAGCGATGAATTCGGGGTCCTGGCGGATGCCTTCAACGCCATGCAGAGCGCCATTGCCACCCGTGAGCGGCAACTGGCCCACAATGCCCTGCACGATCCCCTGACCGGTCTGCCCAATCGGGCCCTGGCCATCGAACGCCTGGGCCAGGCCATCGCCGCCCGGCGCAAGGTGGTCCTGCTGTACCTGGGCATCGACAATCACCGGGCGATCCACGAAGGCTTCGGCAGCGAAGGGCTGGAACAGATGATGGGCGAACTCAGCCGGCGGTTGCCGGAGGTCCTGACCCAGGGCGATACCGCCGCGCGGATCACCGCCAGCGAGTTTCTCCTGCTGCTGGAGAACACCGAACTGGACGGCGCCATTGCCGTGGCCGATCGCCTGCATGAGCTGTTGAGCCAGCCGCAACGGATCCACGGCGACGAGGTCCGGCGGCAGATCTGCATGGGCATGGCGGTGTACCCCGCCGACGGCCAGTGCGCCGAGGAGTTGATCAGCCGCGCGGCCATCGCGCGCCACGACGCCTCGCTCAACCCCGGCTACCTGCAGGTCTACCAGCAGGACCGCGACCTGGCCCATCAGCGGCAGATCAGCCTGATCCGCGATTTGCGCCGTGCCGCGGCCGAAGACGAGCTGTTCTTGCTGTATCAGCCCAAGCTCGATCGGCAGCGGGATGACCGGCACCAGGCCGAAGCCCTGCTGCGTTGGCAGCACCCGGTGTTCGGCGTGGTGTCGCCGGCGGAGTTCATTCCCCTGGCCGAGCGGACCGGCAGCATGCACAGCCTGACGTCCTGGGTCATCGAGGCCTGCATCGGCCAACTGGCCGAATGGAACCGCCGGGCCTTGCCGGTGCGCCTATCGTTGAACATTTCCGCCAGTGACCTGGAGGACGACGGCCTGGAAGTCCGGGTCAGCGAATGCCTGGAGCGCTACCAGGTGGCGGCCGAACAGCTGGTCTTCGAAATCACCGAGAGCGCCATCATGCGCAATCCGCAGCAGGCCCTGGCCGTGCTGCAGCGCTTGCGGGGTTGCGGCATCAGCCTGTCGGTGGACGATTTCGGCACCGGCTATTCATCCCTGGCGCAGTTGCAGCGCCTGCCGGTGCAGGAGCTGAAGATCGACCAGTCCTTTATCCGCAACCTGAACGAAACCAGTGGTGACGCGGTGATCGTGCGCTCGACCATTGAAATGAGCCACAAGCTGGGGCTCAAGGTGGTGGCCGAAGGGGTGGAGTTCGAGCATTGCCTGCGCCTGCTGGAAAGCTGGGGCTGCGACACGCTGCAGGGGTACCTGATCAGTCGGCCCCTGGTCACCGAGGCTTTCGAGCGCTGGGCGTTGAGGTCGCGGGTGCCCAGTTGAGGGCGTTGGATGCCTGCCGCGGCCGGCATCCGGGGTGGGGCGTCAGAGGCGGGCCGATTCGGCCTTGGTCAGCAGGCTGTGCAGTTCCGGTTCGATGTCTTCGGCGCTGAGGTTGTCCATGATTTCCTGGATGCAGGGCGCGTAGCGCGGTTCGATGGCGGCTTCGGCCCAGTCCAGCTCATAGATCGCCATGATCCTTACATCCAGGTAGGGCGAGTCCGCCAGCAGGCGTTTCAACAAGGCGATGGCCGGTGGGGTTCGCAACTCGCCCAGGGATACCGCGCAGCGGTGCTGCCAGTACTCGGGCCGGGACAGCAGCGTCTCGCCGAGTCGTTGCCATTGCGCCGGGGTAAAGGCGCTAAGCACGCCCTTGGCCACCTGCTCGGTGGCGTATTCGTTCCAGTTGGCGGCTTCCGAGTCACCGAACCAGTGCTGTAACCGGTCAAACAATTCATCACGTTTATCCGTATTCATGATGTCTTTCTCCTGCTTAGGGCGGCGGCGCCAGCACGCTGTTCCTGGTCTGCCACCCAATGCCATGGTGTTTATTCAGGCGTGCCAGGACCGATGCTGCCTTATTTGCGCAGGGCTTCCCAGCATTAAAGGGGCTACCGGGACCAATGGCCGCGGTCGATTCCGGGGCGCGCTTTACCAGGTTCCGGCGAACTTCACCGCGGCGGCTGCGCGCGAGGGCACCTTGAGGGCATGCAGCAGGGACGACACATGGATGCGCACGGTGAACGGCGAGATCTCCAGTTCCCGGGCGATTTCCTTGTTGGTCTTGCCCTGGGCGATCAGCCGCAGGACTTCCTGTTGCCGGGTGGTCAGCTGGCTCACTTCGGCGCCGGCGTCCAGCGGCAGCAGCAGGCCGGAAGGCGCGTACTTGACCACCACCTCGCCTTCGCGGATGGCCTGGATCGCCTGGCCGATCTCCTCCGGGCTGATGCTCTTGCCGATGAAGCCGTCGGCCCCGGCGGCCATGACCTCGCCGATCAGGTCCTGGTTGTCGACCATCGACACCACGATGATCGAGGTCCGCGGCAGTTGGCGGCGCAGGTCGGCAATCAGGCTCACCGAGGTCAGGCCGGGAAAGCGCAGGTCGAGAATCAGCGAGTCCGGCTCCTCGCCGGTCTGGGCCAGGGCCAGCACTGCCGCCAGGTCGCCGGCCTCTTCGAGCAGGGCCCCGGGCAGCAGGCGCTGAAGGGTGCGCAGCATGCCTTCGCGAAACAGCGGGTGGTCGTCGGCGACGATAATCCGGCAGGTCATGTCGTGAAACTCCTTGAAACATCCAGTCCTGCGCGCATGCTAACTTGACGCGCGGCGTTGTAACGGGCCGCTGGTCGTGTTCGAAACGCGGTTTGGCCGAGCGGCAAAAGACCACGGCCACACAGATTGCACAAGGAGGTGATTGCATGAACGTTGAGAAGGACAGCGAACTCGACCAGGCCACCCTGCGGATCATCGTCGCCGCTTGCGCCCTGGTCTGGTTTAGCGTGATCGGCTTTCTGCCGGGGCAGCAGGTCGAGCCCTATGTGCCGGTGATGATCTACATTGCCCTGTTCATGCTCGGTTCGATCATCCTGCGCATGGCCATTGCCCGCTGGCCCGGGCACTACCCGACGCGGCGCATCCTGGGCATGGTCTACGACTACACCGGCACCTGTTACGGCCTGGTGGTGGGCGGCGAGGGGGCGCTGCCGATCTATGCGGTGATGGTCTGGGTCAACCTGGGCAATGGCATGCGCTTCGGCTCGCGCTACCTGGCGATCGCCACCGTGCTGGCGCAGGTCGCGCTGTTCATGGTCTATCTGCTGACCCCTTACTGGCAGGCCCAGCCCTACATGGTGCTGATGCTGATGATCACCAGCACGGTGATTCCGGTGTACGCCCATATCCTGCTCAAGCGCACCCGCCTGGCTTCCGAACAGGCGATTGCCGCCAACCTGGAAAAATCCCGCTTCCTGGCCCAGGCCAGCCATGACCTGCGCCAGCCGATCCACTCCATCGGCCTGTTCACCGCCTGCCTGCGCGAAGCCAACCTGGGGGCGGACGAGCGGCGGCTGGTGGACAACATCGACCGTTCGCTGCTCAACGTTTCGCAATTGTTCCGTTCGATCCTCGACCTCTACACCCTGGACAACGGGCGGGTGCAGCCCAAGTACGACACCGTGCACCTGGGCGAGCTGCTGCGCGACCTGGTGCGCCAGAACACCGAAGCGGCGCGCTGGGCCGGTGTCGAACTGCGCTTGCGGCCTTGCGCCCATTGGGTGCGGGTCGATCCGGGGTTGTTGGCGACCATGGTGCAGAACGTGCTGTCCAACTGCTTCAAGTACGCCGCCGAGCGGCCGGTGCTGATTGGCGTGCGCCGGCGCGGCACGGGCCTGGCCATCGTCATTTATGACCAGGGCCGGGGGATTGCCGAGGAGCACCTGCCGAAGATCTTCGAGGAGTTCTATCGGGTTCGCCAGGTACGGGACAAGGACGTCGAAGGCGTCGGCCTGGGCCTGTCCATCGTCAAGCGCCTGGGGCAATTGACCGACCTGCAGGTGACCATTCGTTCGCGGGTCGATCACGGCACCACGGTCAGCCTGCACGGCCTGCAACTGGCCGCGCCACAGCGCTTGCACGGTCGTGACGAGGCGTTGCAGAGCGGCTTGCTGACCGGGTTGCGGGTGTGTCTGGTGGAAGATGACCGCAACGTCTTGCTGGCCACCTCGGCGTTGCTGGAACGCTGGGGCTGCGTGGTCCAGGCCGAGTCGAGCGGAGAAGACCTGCTGACCGACTGCGACATCATCGTCGCCGACTATGACCTGGGCACCCGGGCCTCGGGCCTCGAATGCATCGACAGCATCCGCCGGCAGCGCGGCTGGGAAGTGCCGGCGCTGATCATCACCGGACACGACATCGAGAAAATCCACGCCGCCCTGCACGACCGCAATATCGCCATCCTCTCCAAGCCGGTGCGCCCGGTGGAACTGCGGGGCACCTTGCGAGCCCTGCGCGAGACGCCGCTGGCGTCGGCCCACAGGGCTTCGGCGCCAGCGGCGGTTACCAGGTCCGGCACGGGATAAGCAGGGGGTAGTTGGTCATGGTCAGCTTCTTGTTCTCGCCGCTGGCGAGTTCGACGAAGTCATCCAGCATGCCCGAGTACGAAGAGATCGAACTGCGCTCGGTGTAGTAGTGGGTGGTCACCGGTCCGTAGTTGGTGTTGCTCTGGCCAGTGCCCACGTACTCGTTCCAGCGGCTGGTGCCGTACACCATGTCTTGGCCCTGGACGAAGTAGCGACCCGGTTGCAGGCCCGTGAACTGGAAGATGCCGTTGCCGTCGGTGCGGGTCACCCGGTGCACGGCCACGGCCTCGGGGGCCATGCTCACCGGCGCGCCTTCGGGCTTGGACGCACGCAACTTGTGCCAGGCCTGCAAGTGCGGGGTGACCGGGTAGAGATAGATCTTGACGTCGCGGCTGTCCTCGATGCCGTCGTTGCCGACGATGCAGAACTTGCCGGTGAGCGTGGCGGTGCCCGGTTGCAGGGCGGCGCGGGCGGCCTGGGTGTCGAAGGGGACCTCGGGGTACTGCACGGTTGGGATCTTGACCGGCGGGTATTCGTCCAGGGTTCGCCCTTGGCGCGGCGCACAGGCCATCAGGGTACAGGCGAGCAGGGCCAGGCCTGTCACCATGAAGAGACGGGGTTTCATCAACTCAGAACCTTTTCAGGAAGGAACGGTGCTCGCCCGACGCTGTCCCGCTGCTACACCGGGGCAGCCCGTCGCGGCGAACCTGGTTGCTCAGGGGCTAGCGCTTTATTGCTTGCTGCACTCGGCCGGCAGCGCGACCGCTCCGCCCATGGTGGCGAAGGCGACCATGCCGCCGCTGGGCAATACGCAGTTGTATTCGCCGGCGCTGGTGCTGGCGGTGAAGTAGGTCTGGGACGCGTCGCTGCGCACATTCGAGACTGTGGAAACCGGCTTGCCGAGGGTGATCTGGGCGCGGTTCTTCAGATCGTCGTTGCTCGGCTTGGCGATGGCGCAACCGCCCAAGGCGAGGGCCAGGGCGCTGAGCAGGGCAAGGGGGCGGAGGCTGGACTGGAGTTTCATGATGACTCTTCCTTGGTGTTGTTGTGTTTTCAACGGCGCAGCCGCTCCCGACACCGCAGAACGGCGGTGTTGGGGGAGAGCGGGTGGTTGCTCGGCACTATAGCCCCGGGCTGGGGGAGGGTCGATTAGCACAAATGGGCTAATGTCGCTTTGCAATTACGGGGCTGCGGGGGAGCCGCACAGGGCCGCCGGATGGGACCGGCGAGGCGCTGCCGGTCCCGGATCAGGCTCAGGTGAGCAGTTGTTCCTGCAGGCGCCGGCCGAGCACGTCCAGCAGGTCGCAGCCGTCGCGCAGGGGGATGACGCACAGCTGGGCGAAGTCCTGAAGCAGGGCCGGGTTGCTCTGCAGGTTGTCGTGGCTGGCGATGTTCTCCAGCAACTGGGTGGCCGCGCGGATGCGGTGGGCGGCGGCCTCGTGGAGCGCGTCCAGCGGGGCCTGGGTGTCCACCAGCAGGGCGGGGATGTTGTAGTCGTTGCTGGTCAATGGCATGTGACGAGAGCTGCGCTCCGTCGTAGATGTGTCAGGTTTGTTGGGTTTGACCTTTTTCATTTGATCGAGCTCCGGGTAGGCATGAGAGCTGCCAACGGCCTTCCTACGGGCTTGGGTGGCAGCCGCGCGCGGGGTAGGAATACCGAATACCCTTGGACTCGGCCACGCCGAAGCGTGCCCGCGCACGGCCGCCGCGGCTGATCTTACGGATGCGACAGATGCTCCGCAATCAGACGGGCGCTTATGCGCCAAGGGTTATCGAAGGGTTCCTACGCCCTGTCACTGAATTTGCAATGACCCCCAGACCTTAAGGGCATCGCCTTGGGGGGACAAGGTGATGCAAGTGGACGCGAGTTGTAGGAATTTTCGGTGACCGCGATTTGAGGGGCAGGTATGCCGAGGGCTCCCACCGATCAGTCGCCACATGAGCATTCGCAACTGTCCTTCCAGCACCCTCAGCACCCGGATGGCGGTGAGATAAAGGAGGTCATGGAACGGGCTGATCGGTCGGTATTTCAGACACTTCCTACAAACGTGACGAGTTGCAACTTGCTACGTTACTGCGCGTCCGCAGCGTGGCCTCGGCCCCGCAGCGCTTCGGCTAATGGACTTAGCCGCAACACGTCAAGGAGCGACCCATGTTCAGCCCGGCCGACCAGACCCACTTCAGCCTGGACATCCAAGGCATCCAGCACGACTTCCAGGTGCTCGCCTTCCAGGGCAGCGAAGCCATCAGCCAGCCGTTTCGCTTCGACCTGCAACTGGTCAGCGAGCGCCCCTTCATCGACCTCGAACCCCTGCTGCACCAACCAGCCTTTCTCGCCTTCGATCCCCAGGGCCACGGCATCCATGGACTGATCCAGCGCATCGCCCAGGGTGATGCCGGCAAACGCCTGAGCCGCTACAGCCTGTCACTGCAGCCGCAGCTGGATTACCTGCGCCACCGCAGCAACCAGCGGATTTTCCAGCAGCTCTCGGCGCCGCAGATCATCGCCCTGATCCTCGAAGAGCACGGCATCCTCGGCAATGCCTACCAGTTCCAGATCCAGCAGCCGTGCCCCGCGCGCAACTACTGCGTGCAGTACGACGAGAGCGACCTGCACTTCATCCAGCGCTTGTGTGAAGAAGAAGGCCTGCACTACCACTTCCAGCACAGCCGCGAGGCGCATTTACTGGTGTTCAGCGACAACCAGAGCGTGTTCCGCAAGCTCGGCCGACCCACCGCCTATGTGCGCGGCAGCGGGTTGGTGGCCGATGAGCCGGTGATCAAGGGCTTCAATGTGCGCCTGGAAACCCGCAGCAGCCGCGTCACCCGACGCGACTACGACTTCGAAAAGCCACGCCTGCAAATGGAGGCCGCCTACAAGCCCGACGGCCAGACCCAGCAACCGGACCTGGAGGACTACGACTATCCCGGGCGCTTCACCGATCGCGAACGGGGCAAGTTGCTCAGCCAGCGCGCCCTGGAACGCCACCGCGCCGACTACCGGCAAGCGGAGGGCTGGGGCGATGAACCGCGACTGGTCAGCGGACATTTGCTGCAATTGTCCGGTCACCCGCGCCAGGCGTGGAACGACCTCTGGCTGCTGACCCAGGTCAGCCATGAAGGCAAACAGCCCCAGGTGCTGGAGGAATCGATCACCAGCGACACCGAGTCGAGCGATGGCTTCCAGCAGGGCTACCGCAACCGCTTCCTCGCCACCCCCTGGGATGTGTTCTTTCGCCCAGCGCTGGACCATCCGAAACCCCGGGTCCTCGGCAGCCAGACCGCAGTGGTCACCGGCCCGCCAGGAGAGGAAATCCACACCGACCAGTACGGCCGGGTCAAGGTGCAGTTCCACTGGGACCGCGAAGGCCAGGGCGACGACCGGACCAGCTGCTGGCTGCGGGTCGCCTCCAGCTGGGCCGGCGACCGCTACGGCGCCCTCGCCATCCCGCGCATCGGCATGGAAGTGCTGGTGGACTTTCTCGAAGGCGACCCCGACCAGCCGCTGATCAGCGGTTGCCTCTACCACCAGGAACACCCCGTCCCCTACGAACTGCCGGCCAACAAGACCCGCAGCCTGTTCAAGACCCTGAGTTCGCCGGGTGGCGCCGGCTTCAACGAAGTGCGCATCGAAGACAAGCAAGGCGCCGAACAGATCTTCGTCCACGCCCAGCGCGACTGGGATGAAAACATCCAGCACGACCAGAAGATTCGCGTCGGCCACGAACGTCACGACAGCGTCGAAGGCAACAGCTACAGCGAACTCAAGGCCGAGGAACACCGCACCGTCCACGGCGAACGCAAAACCGAAATCCGCGCCGACGACCACCTGAACGTGGCGCAAAACCAGCACATCAAGCTGGGCAGCGCACAACTGCTCCAGGCCGGCCGCGAAATCCACCTGCAAGCGGGCCAGAAAATGGTGATCGAAGCGGCCAGTGAACTGACGGTGCAAGCCGGGGGCAGCTTTATCAAGCTCGACGCCAGCGGCGTCAGCGTGAGTGGGGCGTTGCTCAAGGTGAATGCGGGAGGTGCGGCGGGGGCTGGCTCGGGCATTGGAATCCAGCCGCCGGTGCTACCCGGCGTGGCGGATAAGGATAAGGCCGGGAGCTTGATGGAGAAGGCCTTGGTGAACGCAGTGCAATCCTCACCATCTGAAAGCCTTCGCAAAAACTTTCGAATTCAAATGAAACGCCCCTATGACAAGAAAGGGATCTCTGGACAGCCTTATATATTGGAAGTCGATGGCGTTACTTATAAAGGAATAACATCTGTTGATGGATTTTTAGATCAGCATGTTCCACTAAAGGCTAAAAAAGGAGTCTTAACCTTCTATGCATTTGGGATTGAGGCGCAGCCGTGGATATGGGAGCTTGATCTGAATTCGCAACCACCTGCATCGGATATCAAAGGAACCCAGTCGCGGCTGAAAAACCTGGGCTTTTATCAAGGAAAAATTGATGGAGAAAACGGCCCGAAAACAAAGTATGCCACTCGCTGCTTCTTTCGGTCATGTGGGCTGACAGATAAAGACTATCTATCTTTTAATGATGTCAAGCGGTTGGAAAAACAACATATTGCATAAGGACGTGAGTGATGAGTTATGGAGGGTTTGATCTTCGTCTTGGTGATCATGATGGTAAGCCGGCGCAAAATTTACCTCCGCGGTGGGGAGGGATTGATAATCCAAGTCTTTCCAGTATTTCTGCTGAAACAGCTAGTTCAATTTCAGGAAATAGTGCAGCTTTAGCTATTTATGAGCACGTAAGAAAACTTCAGGAAGACCTGGTTTTTCTAGGGTTTTCTGTAGTTGGGAAGCCTGATGGCGAGTTCGGGATCCGTACTGGTTGGGGGGTTAGGGAGTTTCAAATTTACGCCTCTATGGCCCAAGTGGCATGTATTAGACAAGGTAGAAAAGGCCAGCTCTTATTGAGTGAGACGGGATCTCCTGTGAAGGTAGATAATTTAGAGGTGTATTTTGATGGTTCGGCAGCGATCTTGGCCAAAGCAGGGAAGGCAGCGGTGGTGGGTGGGACGACTGCAGGTCCTGTTAGTTGCTATGTTGATAGTTTGCAGTCGATTGTCAACTCGGCTCGGTACTCTGGTCCTATAAGTGGAGTTATGAATGCAAAAACCAGATTGGCGATAGATCACTGGCTGGATAATGACTACAGATGTCCGGTGGTCTTTGAAGCTTGGAAGATGGTCCAAGGCATCAGGAGTGATATTGCTGATTCTGGGTGTAATATTTGGGCGCATGATAGTTTTACTGAGGGGGTTCCTAGGGTTTTTGTTAGAGATTTTTCGAGTTGTTTTGAATTTCCGGTTGGGCGAGCGCAAAACCATTATCACGCTGTAGGTTATTACGAGTCTCGAGGTTTTGGTGGGCCTAATTCAACTAAAAGACATAGCTGGTCGCCTGACGCTGAAATGACAGTGAAAAATATAATTGGATCGCCAGTCAATCCCGTAGAAATCAATAGTCCAGCTCTATCAACATATCGCGCAATTCGAGTGGTGGCTGAAGCAGAGTGTTTTGGGCGTTTTGATGTTCTCAACGCATGGGATAACGCACTTATGTCTGCAGGTCCATGCCACTGGACTATGGGGCTGTTCGATAGTGGTCAATACGAAAGGGGTGAGTTTGCCGGATTTATTTCTTACCTGAAACAAAGAGATAACGAGACTTTTATGAAGGTCTTCGGTGGTTTTGGGGTTTATCCAAAATATGATTGGGGAGATTCGAGGTTGTATGCCGAGGATCTCAAAAAATATTCTGGATGGGTGAGGCTGACAAACGATACATATAATCCCGCTCAGCAGTTACATGCCGAGAGTGAATTTGATGATTTGCCGAGAACTAAAGAAGAAGCTCATTACTTAAAAACGTGGCATTGGTTCTATCGACTCAGCATGGCCGGCCGAACCTTATCGGGCTATAGAGAGGCAATGTGGTCTATGGCCAAGGTTAGGATTAGGGATGTTTTGAATAAAGAGGTTCAGTTTCGTGTTGGTGCTACGACTGTAGTTAGTACCCTCGGTAGGGTTTTTACATCGGAGAAGAGTGTTGCAATACTTTTGAGATGGCACGTATATCGGCCGTCACATGTGGTTCATGATGAGCACCAAAGAATTGTGCCAATCATACAGCAAGTAATAAATGAGACAGTTACAGTGAATTGGCAATTACCGGTATCAAACTGGGGTGATGCACATGAGACCGCGTTGTCGAGAAGGCTTCTATCTGCGGCCGCAGCCATAAACCCCACTGTGGCGACCAGTATAGTTTTTGGTTTCACCCAACCCCAGGGAGCAGTCCGGACTGGCCGTAATACTTTTATTTTGGATGAGTGAATATGAAATTTTTTCTGGCGATTTTACTGTTCTTTCCGATGGCTTGTGCTACAGCAGTGGAAGTTTGTGATGTCGATGGTTCGAGATACTTTATTTCGCAGTGGGCAGAAGAGGGCGAGCCGATCCAGATGCTTTCAAAAGTTGATGGGCCAAGATTCTCCGTTGAAAGAGTCAAGGTTGTCTATAGTGATGACCTTAATGATGACGGGGTAAGAGATTTTATTTTTTCTTATGTCGGTAGTGAGGGGTCAAGTAAGGATAGGGTTTATGGTTTTTTTATTCAGTGTCGAGGGTATTTGAGGTTTGTAGGTGGAGATTATTTTGCGGGTGTTAAGGTTCTAGATGCTTCCCTTGGTGGTAAAGATAAGTATAAGAAAATTGAAATATATTCCTACCAAAGAGATCGAGAAGGAGGCGTTTTGTACAAGGGGCAGGAAGCGCTTACCAAGTCGCATGTGTGGAGTTTTAATCAAAATGCTCAGAGGTATGAAGGCGAGTCAGAGTGAGTTTTTGTGACTTGGGTAACTGAGGTGCTCATGTGTTTTTAGCTGGCTTTGGTGGCTGTTGAAAAGCCAGGTCTGTTATGTCGAGAGTTTCTGAGGAGAATGAAGCGCAGCTATTCTGTTAGGGAAACGCCGAACAAGTTACCCATCAGCCGGAAATGGACGGTTTGGAGATGCCGAACATCCCGATTTTCAGCCGCTGATTATTGGATCACCAAGGCACAGCCTTGGTTTTCTGCCCTCACGGGCGCACCTCTCCCGCAGCAGGCAACAATTGCCGGCGCATCATCCACAGATTCGACAGGGCAAATAGCGTAGTCAGTTGCGCTGTGTTCTTGGCCAAGCCACGCAAGCGGGTTTTCACGTAGCCGAATTGGTGCTTGATCACACTGAATGGATGTTCGACCTTCGCTCGTGCCTGCGCCTTGACCTTCTCGATCTTGCGTCTGGCTTTGTAGAGCACGCTGCGTTTGCTCAAGTGCTTGTAGGTGCTACGACGAGCCGCAATCTGCCAGATCACCGGCCTTCCTTCATGCTCCGGCCGCTTCTCAACGCCGGTATAACCCGCGTCGGCACAGATAACATTTTCATCGCCATGCAACAGCTGAGCGACCTCCGTTACATCGGTCACATTCGCCGCTGTGCCGTGGACGTGGTGCACCAGACCCGACTCGGCATCTGCACCGATAGGCGCCTTCATGCCAAAGAAATATTGGTTACCTTACTTCGTCTGATGCATCTCGGAATCGCGTTTGCCTTCCTTGTTCTTGGTCGAGCTGGGTGCGTGGATGATGGTGGCGTCGACAATGGTGCCCTGGCGCAACGACAGGCCCTTGTCTCGCAGGTCATTGTTGATGGTTTCCAGAATGCCCCGCCGCCAACTGATGCTTCTCCAGCAGGTGCCGGAAATTCATGATTGTCGTGTCTTCGGGGATCGGAGCGCTGAGCGTCAGACGAGCAAACTGGCGCATCGAAGTGATCTCGTACAGTGCCTGTTCCATCTCGGCCAGGAAACACTCACGACGGGTTTGCTTGCGCTTACCGGCGTACTCGAAATCGAAAAAACTCATCTGACTCATGGGGTGGCGGGCTTGTAGAGGGCAGTTGGACGGAGGGCTACTTCAGCACAGGTCAGATGGCCTGTGCTGACTTGATCGGAGAAATTCCTAATTAGGCGGTGGTTGTGGGTGACATGGCTTGGCGCAAATCATTCACCACGATCTTTCCCCTCTCGCACAGTGAGTCAGCCGGCCAGGCATAACGCTCGCCCTGGGACCCGGCAGCCCCTCTGGCCGAACGCGAACAAGCTGACTTCCGATACATCTACGTGCACTCGAAACTGCTGGTGGTGGACGATGTGTTCAGCCTGCTCAGTTCGGCGAATATCAATACGCGCAGTATGCACACCGACTCGGAACTGGGGCTGGCTGCGCCGGATGCGGAGTTGGCGAAGAACTGGCGAGATGAGTTGTGGAACCTTCACCTCCACGTCCCCCTAGAGGCTGTTACAGCCAAGCTGGTTGCGCTTGCGCGCCACGCGTTATGCCTGGTGCGCACAAAAAAAGGCGGCTACCCGTAGGTAGCCGCCTTTTTCATCCCTGCCGGTACAGCTTATTCCGCCAGTTTGTAGGCAATGATGTAGTCGCCCATCTTGGTACCCAGGGAGCCGTGGCCGCCCACGACCACCAGGACGTACTGCTTGCCGTCCTTGCCGGTGTAGCTCATCGGCGTGGCCTGGCCGCCCGCGGGCAGGCGGGATTTCCACAGTTCCTTGCCGTTTTTCACGTCATAGGCGCGGATGTACTGGTCCAGGGTGCCGCTGAGGAAGCCCACGCCACCGCCGGTGACCATGGAGCCGCCCATGCTCGGTACGCCGATTGGCAGGCCGATCGGGATCGGCGAGCTGTCGCGGCTGGTGCCGTTCTTGTGCTTCCACACCACTTTGTTGGTGGTCAGGTCGATACCGGCCACATAACCCCAGGCCGGGGCCTGGCAAGGTACGCCCAGAGGCGACATGAACGGGTGCATGATCACCGCGTAAGGCGCGCCGGTGTTGGGTTGCACGCCCGAGGTTTCGCTTTCGCGCTTGCTGTCTGCGGCGAC
Organism: Pseudomonas protegens; assembly: GCF_013407925.2. NCBI lineage: Bacteria > Pseudomonadati > Pseudomonadota > Gammaproteobacteria > Pseudomonadales > Pseudomonadaceae > Pseudomonas > Pseudomonas protegens. Next base: position 4,700,389 of record NZ_CP060201.1, read on the forward strand.
TTCGGCGCGCGGCACCAGCTTGGAAACGAAAGCCATGTAGTTCGGGCTGGTGAACAGCAACTGACGGACCGGGTCCAGCGAGACGCTGCCCCAGTTGAACACGCCGACGTTGCCCGGGTAGATCAGGCTGCCCTGCACCGACGGCGGGGTGTACTGGCCGTCGTAGCGCAGTTGCTTGAACTGGATGCGGCACAGCATCTGGTCGAACGGCGTGGCGCCCCACATGGCTTTTTCATCCAGAGGCGGGTTCAGCAGGTTCAGGTCCGAGCGGGCCTGGGTCGGGGCGGTGTGGTCGCCTTCGACTGCGCCGGTGGGGGCCGGTACTTCACGGATCGGCACGATCGGGGTGCCGTCACGACGGTCCAGCACGTACAGGCTGCCTTGCTTGGTCGGCTGGATCAGCGCCGGCTTGACGCCGTCCGCGGTCTTCATGTCGAGCAGGGTCGGCTGGCTGCCCACGTCCATGTCCCACAGGTCGTGGTGGGTGAACTGGTAGTTCCAGCGCAGCTTGCCGGTGTCGATGTCCAGGGCCACGGTGCCGGCGCTGAACTTCTCGGCGCCCGCGCTGCGGTTGCCGCCCCATTGGTCAGGCATCTGGTTGCCCAGTGGCAGGTAGACCATGCCCAGCTTCTCGTCGACGCTGGCCAGGGACCACATGTTCGGCGAGTTGCGGGTGTAGGTCTTGCCTTCCGGCAGCGGAGCGGTTTCGTCGGGGTTGCCCGAATCCCAGTTCCACACCAGGTGACCGTCGTGCACGTCGAAGGCGCGAATCACGCCGGACGGCTCGTTGGTCGATTCGTTGTCGGTGACGTGGCCGCCGATGATCACCAGGTTGCGGGTGATGGCCGCCGGCGAGGTGGAGTAGTAGCCACCCGGGGTGAACGGGCCGATACCGGCCTTGAGGTCCACGGCGCCCTTGTTGCCGAAGTCTTCACAGACCTTGCCGGTGTCGGCGTTGATGGCGATCAGGCGCGCATCGGCGGTAGGCAGGAACAGGCGACGCGGGCAGCTGGCGGCGATGGCCTGGCCCGCAGGGGACAGGGTGGCCGGCTGGCTGATGGCATCGCTGTTCTTGAAGTTGGCTTCGTCGTAGTACGACACGCCACGGCAGGTCATGTGTGCCCAGCCGCGGAAATCATCGCCGTTGGGGCCCTGGATCTGCGGGTCGAAGCGCCAGATTTCCTTGCCGGTATCCGGGTCCAGTGCCAGCACCTTGCTGTGGGCGGTGCAGGCATAGAGCATGCCGTTGACCTTCAGCGGGGTGTTCTGGTTGGTGATCTCCACCGGGTCCTTGGCGGTCGGCATGTCGCCGGTGCGGATGCGCCAGGCTTCCTGCAGCTTGCCGATGTTGCCCGGGGTGATCTGCTTCAGCGGCGAGTAGCGGTCACCGAACTCGGTGCGGCCGTAGGCCTGCCATTCACCCTCGGGCATGGCCGGGGCGGTGCTGGCCATGTCGGTGCTGTCGCGACCCAGGTCGCCGGAGATTTCCCCAGGGTTGGTGAACTGGCTGCCAATGGCGGCGCCACCGGCCAGGACCACGGCCACGCTCAGGGCGGCGGTGCCCAGCGGGGCCGGGCCATCGCGCAGCAACGGGCGGCGGAACCAGGGCAGCAGCAGGACCACGCCGAGGGCGAACCACAGCGACAGGCGTGGCACCAGTTGCCACCAGTCCAGGCCGATTTCCCACAGCGACCAGACGGTACTGGCGAACAGCACCAGAGCGTAAAGGCCCAGCGCCGCGCGTTTGCCGGCCAGCAGCAAGAGGCCGGTCAGCGTCAGGCCGATACCGGCCAGGACGTAGTACAACGAGCCGCCGAGCATGCTCAGCTTGATCCCCCCGGCCAGCAAGGCCAGGCCCATTAGCAGCAGCAAGATCCCGAGCAGGCCTGGCAGCAGGCGGCTCGGACTTGAAGCACCCTCAGTGCTCATAGTGTGGTTCTCCGTGACGTTAAGAGTGGACCCGCGCTTGTTCACTGTAGATGACGATCAGGCGCGGGCTTGGTTCAGCTGAAAACTGTGAATGGCGTGGTTTTTTGCCGCGCGGCTTTAGAACGAACTCTGGATCTTGATCCCGCCGATCAGCGCGTCGTCCACCTGGCTCACGCCACCGGGATGGCGGATGTATTGCAGGTTGGGGCGCACGGTCAGCCAGTTGGCCAGGTGCACGCCGTAGTACAACTCGGCGCTGTATTCGGTGTCCTGGGGCGGCAGGTAGCCGGGGTTGTCGTAGTCGTAGATCGCGCGGGCCTGGTTGCTGGCCTGGGCGTTCTTGCGGTACGCCGGGTTGACGTGGACCCGGGCCAGGGCAAAGCCGATGTCGTCCTTGGCCCGGGCATCGAACAGGCCCTTGTAGACCAGGCCGGCCTGGACGTAGTTGTCGATGGCGTTGGTCTTCTTGTCATGGGCGGTGACGTTGGCGAACAGGCTCAGGCCGCGGGAGTGGTCGCTGGCCACGCTGGTGACTTGCTGTTGCGCGCCGAACCACAGGCCGTGCTTGCTCGAACTGCTGCGATAGGCTTCGCCGCTCAGGGCCGCGCTCTGGCCGTTGCCGTCCTTGTACACGTCGCTGGCCTTGGCGCTGCTGTAGTAGTAGCCGGCGCGGTACTCACCGGCCAGGCCGTTGAGTTTCGGTGTCCACACCAGTTCCACCGGCAACAGGGTGCCCTGGGTGCCGCTGCCGCTGAGCTTGAAGCCGTTGTCGCGGTCCAGGTTCGACGGGTTTTGCTCATAGGCGCCGATCTGCGCGTAGACCTCGGGGGTCAGGTGGTATTTGACCCGCAGGGCCCACTGGCTGACCGGCCAGTTGTACCAGACGCTGCCGGCCCAGTTGCCCACCTGGGAGCCGCAGAACGCCAGGTTCTGGAAGTCGCAGGGAAAGCTGTTGAAGTCTTCGCCCTGGCCGAAGCGGCCGGCCTTGATGTCGAGCTTCTGGTCGAAGAATTTCTGCTGGTACCACATCTGGGTCAGGCGCCAGGTCTGGCCGCGGCCCCAGACTTCCTGGGCCGAGGTGAAGCCGCCGACCCGTGGGTCGTTGATCCGGTCGTTGCTGATGTTGTCGCCGTCGCGCTTGGTCACGGTCAGTTGGAACTCGGCGTCATCCCAGCCGAGGATCTTCTGCAGGTCCAGGTGGCTGCCGAAGGCGAACTGGTCGCTGTAGCGCGCGGTGCGGTCGTGGTCGTAGCCACCGTGCAGGTTCGACCCCATCTCGCCGACGTAGTCGACCTTGAAGTCGTAGCCCTTGTTCGCCAGTTCCGTGCGGGTGCCGTTCCAGTCGCCGAGCATCCAGGGCGAGTCGCTGTCGAAGGCCGGGGCGGCCTGGGCGCAGGCGGCAAACCCCAGGGCACCGAGCAGGCTCAGGGTCTTGGGCAGGGCAACGGGAGTCAGGACAGCGCTGTCTTTTAAGCGCTGAAAAACGGGCATAGGCATTCGAGTCAGGTCTTTTTTCTAGGAATAGGCAGAAGCAAGGGCGCGGCACGTGGCATCGATACAGGTTGATCGAGGACGGCAGGCCGCTGATTTCAAAAGGAAAGATGAAGCGTTTCAGCTTCAGGGTGCGAAGGATAAAGCGCCCTCTCATCAAGAGAAAGCGCTTTTATTGACATGAACCCTTTCGGATTCGGTAACAGTCACCGGGCCCGGGCAGGTTCAGCGCGGCGCGGTGGCCGCGGCGAGGGATTGTTTCTGTCGGGTGTAGCTCAGGGCGAAGTGCGCCACCAGGCCGAAGATCAACCCCCAGAACGCCGCGGCCAGACCGAGGAAGCTCATGCCCGAGGCGGTGACCAGGAAGGTGATCAGCGCCGCCTCACGCTGTTTCTCATCGGCCATGGCGCCGCTGAGCCCGGCGCTGATGGCGCCGAACAGGGCCAGGCCGGCCAGGGCCGCGATCAGTTCCTTGGGCAGGGCGGCGAACACCGAGGCCAGGGTCGCGCCGAAAATCCCCATGAGGATGTAGAACAGGCCGCAGGCGATCCCCGCGACGTAGCGTTTGTTCGGGTCTTCGTGGGCTTCGCGACCGGTGCAGATGGCGGCGGTGATGGCGGCGAGGTTAATGCCATGGGAGCCGAAGGGCGCCAGCAGTACCGAGGTGATGGCGGTCCAGGACACGATCGAGCGCGCCGGGGTGGTGTAGCCGGCGCTGCGCATCACCGCCATGCCCGGCACGTATTGCCCGGTCAGGGTCACCAGGGCCAGGGGCAGGCCGATGTTGACGATGGCGTGCCAGTTCCACTCGGGGGCGATGAAGATCGGTTCGGCCAGCGCCAGGGTGATGGAGCCGCCATTGAACTCGCCGAGGCCGGCGGCCACCGCGCAGCCCACCAGCAGTACCGCGAGGATCGCGTAGCGTGGCGAGAAGCGTTTGCCCAGCAGATAGGCGGCGATCATCGCCAGCACCAGGGCCGGTTGCAGGGTGACCGAAGTGAACAGCCCGGCGCCGAAGCGGAACAGGATGCCCGCCAGCATGGCCGCGGCAATGGCCTTGGGCAGGCGGCTCATGAGCTTGTCGAAGGCTCCGGACAGCCCGAGCGCGGCGATGATCAGCGAGGCCACGATATAGGTGCCGATGGCCTGGGGCAGCGACACCGTGGGCAGCATCGATACCAGCAGCGCCGCGCCGGGCGTGGACCAGGCGGTGATCACCGGCACTTTCAGGCGCCAGCTCAGCAGCAGGCCGGTGAGGCCGCTGCCGATGGAGATGGCCCAGATCCAGGACGACACCTGGTCACTGGGCATATGGGCTTCGCGGGCGGCCTGGAACACGATGATCAAGGGGCCAGCGTAGGAAATGATCACGGCGATCAGGCCGGCGATCACGGCGGAGAGGGACAGGTCCTTGCTGAGACTGTGCATGGCATCTCGACTGGGCATGGGGTGGAAGTAGTTGAGTCGATTGAGTTGGCGCTGGCTGAGTGTATTTCAATAAATTGAATCGATTCAATTGGTTCTCGGTGCGGTTGCCGCCAAATCGACTGTGATCAGTGGTTAAACTATTGATTTATAAGTATTTATTGGATTTGAAAAACTTTATAAGCGGTTTCTAAGCGGCGGATCGCTCTATGAGTCGAATCAATTTGTCGAATGAGTCGATGCTAAGAGTCGATGCGCGCCTGTGATATGCTGCGGTCCATCTCAACGCAACCGATGGTCATCAGCCTCCATGTGGGTTCCTCAGTTAAGCGAGTTCAATCAACCGGTCTACCTGTCCATTGCCGATGCCCTGGCGCGGGATATCGGCAGCGGCTTGTTGAATGACGGTGATCGTCTGCCGACCCTGCGCGAGCTGGCGGTGATCCTCAATGTCACCCCCGGCACCATCAGCCGCGCCTACAGCGAAGCCCAGCGGCGCGGGCTGGTGCAAGGTGAAGTCGGGCGTGGCACCTACGTGCTGGCGCAGCCGCCGCTGGGGTTGCCGGAAGGCTCCAGCGCGCCGTCGCTGTCCCTGGGCCAGTCCGAAGTCCTGGACCTGTCGATCATCAAGCCCTACAGCGAAACCCTGGAATACTGGTTGCGCGGCGCCCTGGTGGGCATGGCCCACAGCAGCGACTTCGGCCGGGCCCTGGACTACGCCCCCGACGGTGGCCACCCGGCCCATCGCGAAGCCGGTGCCCAGTGGTTGCGCCACTCCTTGTCCGAGGTCCATTGGCAACAGGTGGTGCTGACGGCCGGCGCCCAGCACGGCCTGATGGTGGCCATCAGCGCCTTGAGCAATGCCGGTGATCTGCTGCTCTGCGAGTCGCTGACCTACCCGGGCATCATTTCCGTGGCCCATGGCCTGGAGCGGCGTCTGCGGGGCGTGGCGATGGACGAAGAGGGGATGCTGCCCGAAGCCCTGCGCGAGCAGTGCCTGCGGGAAAAACCGGCGCTGCTGGTGTGCGTCGCCAGTTGCCAGAACCCCACCACGGCGATCATGTCGCCCCAGCGCCGGGCGCAGATTGCGGCGATTGCCGAAGAGTTCGACTTTTTGATCATCGACGACGATATCTACGGCTTTCTGGCCACCGATCCGTCGATCAAGCCGCTGTCGAGCTACGCGCCGCAGCGTTCGGTGTACCTCACCAGCCTGTCCAAGGCGATCATGCCGGCGTTGCGCGTGGGCTATCTCTACAGCCCGCCGAAGCTGCTGTCGCGCCTGAGCTCGATGGTCCGCAGCAGTGTGTGGATGCCGTCGCCGCTGACCGCGCAATTGGCCAGCAACGTGATTGTCGAGGGCTTGGATCGCAAGCTGGTGCAGACCCAGCGCAGCGAAGCGGCGGTGCGCCAGGCGATTGCCCGGGAAGTGTTTGCCGGCTTGGAGATCCGGACCCAGCCCCACAGCTATCACCTGTGGCTGACCTTGCCGGAGCCGTGGACGGGCGATGAGTTCGCCACCCTGGCCCGGGCCAATGGGGTGCTGGTGATGAGCGGCAACCAGTTCCAGGTGGAACGCGGCGTCAGCTCCCGTTGTGTGCGGGTGGTGCTGATGTCGCCCACCACCCGCGACGAGTTGCGTTTTGCCCTGACTCAGCTGGCCAGCCTGATCGAGGCCGATCCGCGGCGTTATCGCTAAGCCCTTCGCCGGCAAGCCGGCTCCTACACGGATCTGTAGGAGCCGGCTTGCCGGCGAACAGGGCCTTAGAAGGTAGTACGCAAGCCCACTTCCACACTGCGCCCGGCGGCCGGGGCGATATCCCGCAGGATCGAGCTGGCGTAGCGCACGGTCTGGTTGGTCAGGTTCTCGCCCTTGACGAAGGCCAGCCAATGGCTATGGCCGATATCGAAGCGATAACCGGCACTGGCGCCAAAAGTGGTGTAGCCATCGGTGCCGCTTTCGTGGTCCGGCACCCGACCCTGGCTGGCGGCATGTTGCACATCCAGGCGTGCCTGCCAGCGGTCCAGTTCCCACAACAGGCCGCTGTTCAGGCGCAATGGAGCAATGCGCGGCAGGTCCTGGCCGTTGTCGAGGTTCTTGGCCCGGGTGTAGTCGCCGGACAGTTCCAGGGCGAACTTGCCGTAGGCGCTTTCCCCCAGGCTCCAGCGATCCTGGGCCTCGATCCCGGCAAAACGTGCCCGTACCCCGGAATAGGCGTATTCCGGCAGGCCGCCGGCCTCTTCTTCGCCTTCATCGTTCAGGGTGCGCCCCGTGCCCAGCAGGCCGATGTAGTTGGAGAAGTGGCTGTAGAACACCCCGACGCTGCCTTTGTGGATGCCGTTGTCGAAGCGCAGGGCCAGGTCGCTGGAGACGGCCTTTTCCTTGGACAGCTTGGCGTTGCCCAGCTCATAGGTGCCGGTGGCGACGTGGGCGCCGTTGGCATACAGCTCATAGAAGGTCGGGGCGCGTTCGGTGTAGCCCAGGGTCGCGGCCAGGGACCAGACCGGGGTCAGGGTGTATACCGCGCCGGAGGACAGGCTGCCGGCGGTGAAGCTGCTGGACTTGTCGGCCTGGGCGAAGCGTTGGTTGCCCTTGCTGTCCGGGTCCACGGTGGTGTGTTCCAGGCGGCCGCCGAGGCTCAGGCGCAGGCGCTCGGTGGCTTGCAGTTCTTCGAGGATGAACAGCGCGCCGCTGTTGGTATCGGTCTGCGGGACGAAGGCTTCTTCGCCCAGGGCGGAGAATTCGTTGCGATTGACCTGGGCGCCGATCACCCCTTCCAGTGGGCCCAGCGGCTGGTGCCGGGCCTCGACCCGGGCTTCGTAGCCCTTGTTCTTGAAGGTGGTGCCGGTTTCGCCACCCTCGATCTCGCGGTGTTGGTAGTCGGTGTAGCCGGCGTTGAACTTGAGCGAACTGAACGGCCCCTGCAGGTTGCGCAGTTCCGAAGCGAAGGCGTAGTGGTCCTGCCTCATGCGGATGCGCACGTCGTCTTCGGCGGGGGAGCCGTAGTTGGCGTCGTAGTTGCTGTAGGACAGGCCGGCATAACCGTCGTCCCAGGTGTAGGAACCGCCGATGGCGCCGCCGTCCTGGCGCCCGTCGCTGTTGCCCAGGCGGCCTTTCTTGCCATCGCCATCTTCGCTTTCCGGGGCGTGGCGGCTGCGGGCGTAGCCGGGAATCTTCAGGTCGTTGAACTGCCGCGAGTTGGCGTCCAGGTGCAGGGCGAAAGTGCCGTCGCCGGCCTCCAGTTTGCCGGCGCTGCTGCGGGTGGTGTCGGCGCCGCCGTAGCGCAGCTCGCCGGCGCCGTGAATCCCTTCGATGGCTTGGGTGGGAATGCGGTTGTCGAAGCTGTTGATCACCCCGCCAATGGCGTTGCCGCCGTACAGCAGGGCCGCCGGGCCGCGGACGATTTCAATGCGCTCGACGTTCACCGGGTCCAGGGGCACTGCGTGGTCGTAGGACAGTGACGAAGCATCCAGGGCACCGACGCCGTTTTGCAGGATGCGGATGCGGTCGCCATCCAGGCCGCGAATCACCGGGCGGCTGGCGCCGGGGCCGAAGTAGGACGAAGACACGCCCGGCTGTTTGTTCAGGGTTTCACCGAGGCTGCCTTTCTGTTGCAGGGTCAATTGGTCGCCTTCCAGCACGGTGGTGGGCGCGGCCAGTTCGCTGCTGCCCAGGGGGTTGGCGGTGATGACCTGCGGGGGCAGTTCCACGGCATGGGCCTGGGAGGCGAGCAGCAGTGCGGCGGACAGGGGCGACAAGCGCCACAGTAAAGAGCGAGAAGGGCGTGGGATTGAGAGGGACATCGGTCATTCCTTGGCAAGCAGGGCGCAGCGCGCTTTGAGTCAGAAAACAGGCGGGACACGTGGGTGCCCTGGGTGGGGTTCAGGGTCTGTTTATTGATACAATATAACAACTCTTTTATTTCAAAAAGCCAGGAACTTTTGCCTTTTCATGCGCAATCGCTGCGCTTGCCTGCGGCGTCTACAGTTAAAACAGCGCGCTGGCGCGGGCGCATGCCCTCGGCTAAGGTGCGCGGCTTTCCCTCTTTTCTTCCCGCAAAGGCCTGGCATGACCGACACCCAAACCGACCCGCTGCATGGCGTGACCCTGGAACAAATCCTCAAGGCGCTGGTGGAACACTACGAATGGTCAGGGCTGGCCGAGCGCATCGATATCCGCTGCTTCAAGAGCGATCCGAGCATCAAGTCGAGCCTGACCTTCCTGCGCAAGACGCCCTGGGCGCGGGAGAAGGTCGAGAAGCTCTACGTCAAGTTGCAACGCACCAAGCGCCCGCTTTAAGGAGCCGTATGGCTGGCTTCTCGCTGCGGGGGCTGTTCACTCGGCGCGGCCTGATTGCCGTGGCGGCGATCCTTGGCTGGTTCGGGCTGAGCGTCCAGTTGTACCTGATCCTGTTGCTGCGCTGGGAGGTGGGCGCCAGTCTGTTGGGCGGCCTGGTGAATTTCTTCAGCTTCTTCACCGTGCTCAGCAACACCCTGGCGGCCAGTGTGCTGACCTGCGCCCTGAACCTGCGGATATCCCGAGGGCAGGCGTTCATGCTCAGGCCCGCGGTCAGTGGCGCGGTGGCGGCGAGCATTGCGGTGGTGGGCTTGGCCTACAGCCTGTTGCTGCGTCACCTGTGGCATCCCCAGGGCTGGCAATGGCTGGCCGATGAGCTGCTGCACGATGTGATGCCGCTGCTGTTTTTGCTCTATTGGTGGTGTTGCGTGCCTAAGGGCGAGTTGCGACTCAAGCACATCGGTCTGTGGATGCTCTATCCGGTGCTGTATTTCGCCTACCTGCTCTTGCGCGGGAATCTGCTGGGGCTGTACCCCTATCCCTTCATTGCCGTGGACAAGCTGGGGTATCCCCAGGTGTTGCTCAATGCCCTGGGGATATTGGCCGGATTCGTTGGGGTGTCCCTGCTGTTGCTGGGCCTGGACCGCTGGCTGGGCAGGCGCCAATCCCGGCCTCTGTAGGAGCCGGCTTGCCGGCGAAAGGGCACTTGAGATCGTTTTCGCTGGCAAGCCAGCGCCTCCGGTCTGGCGGGGTTATTCCGCTTCGCTACTGTCCAGGCGCCAATAACCGGCGGCCTTGACGAACTCGTCGTTGAGCCGGTGTTCATCCAGCAAGATTCGACGAACCTGGCGCGACACCTTGCTCTCGGTAGCCACCCAGGCGTACAGCTTGCCGTGCGGCATCTGCAACTGCCGCACGGTGCTGAGCAGATCCTGCCCACCGCCGTCGCGTTCGACCCAGATCACCTGCACCTCGGCGGCGCTGTCCAGGGCCTGACGTTCGGCGGCGTCCTGCACCTCGATCACCGCCAGCACCTGGCGCCCGGCTGGCAGTTCTTCCAGGCGCCGGGCAATGGCCGGCAAGGCGGTTTCGTCGCCGATCAGCAAGTAACTGTCGAAGATGTCCGGCACGATCATTGAGCCCCGGGGGCCGCCGATGTGCAGGAACTGCCCCGGCCGGGCCTGTTCGGCCCAGGTCGAGGCCGGGCCGTCGCCGTGGAGCACGAAGTCGATGTCCAGTTCGCCCAACTCCAGGTCATAGCGACGTGGGGTGTAGTCGCGCATGGCGGGCATCGGTCCGCTGTCCTTGCCCGGGCCCAGCACCAGGGTTTCCAGGGCGGCTTGCTGTTCGGCGTTCTGCGGGAACAACAGCTTCACATGGTCGTCGCTGCCCAGGCTGATGAAGCCGGCCAGCTCGGGCCCGCCGAGGGTGATGCGGCGCATTCGCGGGGTCAGGTCGACAACGCGCAGGACCTCCAGGCGTCGGCGCTTGATCTCGTGCATGACCCGATGGATGGACAGTTCTGGGCGGGCAGTCATTGGCTTTTCTCCGGGGCAGGGTGGCGCACAGGACCATCGACAATGGCCTTGGCGGTGTTGTTCAGCAGGTCGCGCACCCGAAGGATTTCTTCCGGGCTCCAGCGGCCGTGGTGCATTTGCAGGGCGTGGCGCAGGTTGTGCACCGCCTCGTGGATTTCCGCGGGGCGATCATGCCCGCGCAGGGAACGCTTGCTGACTTCGATGCGCATGCGCACGCCGTCCAGGGCGATGGCTTGCTCCTGTAAGGACAGACGTCCGGCGTCGGTCACGCTGTAGCGTTTTTTGCCGCCTTCGGCATCGCCCTGGATCATTTCGCTTTCTTCGAGAAAGGTCAGGGTCGGGTAGATCACCCCGGGACTGGGGCTGTAGGCGCCATCGAACATGCTTTCGATCTGGCGGATCAGGTCGTAGCCGTGGCACGGCTGCTCGGCGATCAGTGCCAACAGCAGCAGTTTCAGGTCGCCGGGGGCGAAGACCCGGGGCCCGCGGCCTCCGCGCTCGCGGCCGGGACGACGTTCGAAAATCTCATGGCTGTCCCCGTGTTCGCGATGGGGAGGGTGGTGACGCTCGCTCATTTTCTCTTTCTCCGTTTCGATTTAGACATAACTTAAGATATATCTTAAGTGGCGCGCAAGCATTTCTGCTCGCGACGCAGCGGCCGTTTGTCGGGGAGGAAGGAGTGAACAGCGGGTCCGGATTCAGCGTTGGGCGAGGCTGCCCTGGCACTGGGTACTGCTGCCCGGCTGCAGGTACGGCATGAGGATCGGCGCCATGCCCTTGAGCACCTGCACCGGCAAGGCCGAGGTGAACTTGAAGGCTTGTGCCGAGGCGCCCGGCACGTAGGCGGTGAGGGTGCCGAAGTGGTGCTCGCCGATATAGAACACGAAGGTCGCGGTGCGGTTGATGGACTTGGAGCTCAGCACCCGGCCGCCGGCGCCGATGGCTTCGATGCGGTTGTCGCCGGTGCCGGTCTTGCCACCCATGGCCAGCGGCGTGCCATCCGCCAGTTTGAAGCTGCCGGACACCCGTTTCGCGGTGCCGGCATCCACCACCTGGGACAGGGCGCCGCGCAGGGCCGTGGCGACTTCCGACGGCATGACCCGCTTGCCCTTGCCCGGGTCATTGCTCAGGCGGGTTTCGTAGGGCGTGCCGGCGGCGAAGTGCAGGCTGTCGATGCGCAGGGTCGGCAGGCGCACGCCGTCATTGAGGATGGTGCCCACCAGTTCCGCCAGGGCCGCCGGGCGGTCGCCGGAGCTGCCGATGGCGGTGGCCAGGGACGGCACCAGATGGTCGAACGGATAACCGACGCTCTGCCAGCGCTGGTGAATATCCAGAAACGCTTCGACCTCCAGCATGGTGCGGATGCGGCTGTCCCGGGCGCTGCGATGGCGACTCTTGAACAGCCAGCTGTACACCTCCTGGCGCTCGAATTCGCTGGCCTTGACGATCTGGCTGAAGTTCGCGTCGGGGTTGTTCATCAGGTAGCCCAGCAGCCACAGGTCCAGAGGATGGACCTTGGCGATGTAACCCTGGTCCGGCAGGTCGTAGGCCCCCGGGCCATAGCTGGCGTAGAGCTTGTCCAGGCGGTCATCGGTGAGTTTTTCACTGGTCTTGGCGTTCTTCATGTGGGCCCGGACAAAGCGCTTGAAGCTTTCCTGGCTGGCGTCCGGCAGCAGGTAGCGGTGCACGGCGGCGAGGCGGATCGCCGTCGGGTGCATGCCATCGAGAAAGGTGTCCAGGCGCGATTGGGTGTCCTTGTTGCGGTACTTTTTCCAGAACCGCAGCAGGAAAGAGGTGCCCTCACGGTCGGCAAAGCGTGCCAGGTACTCCTGGCGCCGCGGGTTGGCGTCGTCGCTGAGCAGTTCGGCGCTGGCGCTGTCGCCGCCGTAGGTGCTGTAGCGCACCAGATCACGCATCAGGCGGATGAACGGCAGGTTGATGGATTCGCGCAGGGCATCGCGCAGGGTCGGGCTGCGGCCGTTGTCCTCGTTGCGGAAGTTGTGGAAGTGATGCACCCCGCCGCCGGTGAAGAAGGCTTCGCCGGGGCTGGCGGAATAGGTGCGGTCCAGGGCCGCGTCGAGCATCTTCGGCAGGCTGCGGTCGCTGTTCTGCAGCAGGTAGTCGAGGGCCCATCGGCTCAGCCGGTCCTGCTCGTTGACCGCAACCTTCCTCAATTCGGCCGGGGTTTTTCCGGCGTGCTTGTCGTGCAGCTCGGCGATGATCTGCAGGTAAGTGGTCAGCACCCGCAGCTTGGCGGTGGAGCCCAGTTCCAGCTTGCTGCCTTCGTTGATGTCGAACGGCTGGTCGGTGCTGTCGGTCTGCACTCGTACCCGTGAGCCGTCCGGGGTCAGCTCGAACAGGGTGAAGCTGTAGCGCACCTGGGTGGTGCTGGTGGGCGTCAAAAGGCGCTCGCCGAGCACGCCGATCTCTGCGGCGAAGGCCGGGTCGGCCAGGTGCTTGAGGTACTCGGTGGCCTGGCGTTGCAGGTCGCTTTGCAGGGTACTGGTGGCGGACAGGTCGAGGCGGTCCAGATCGTACAGAGGCCGGTTGAGCAGCGCCGCCAGCCGGCTGCGGGCCACGCTGATGCCCTTGTTGGTTTCGATCGGCTGGATCGTCGGCTGTTGCTGCCAGTCGCGGTAGCTGACCTTGCTGGCCAGGGCGGCGGCACTCAGGGCGGGGTCGATGACCTCGTTCTGGGCCAGCAGTCGGATATGGCTGTCGGTCAGTTCCGCCAGCTCTGCGCGACCCTTGGCCAGGTAATGGGAAGGGCGGCGTTGCGCGATCATCAGCGACAGCACCTGGCGCAGGGCCAGCCCGCGCTGGGCCAGGCTTTGCGCATCGTTGGCGGTGCTGCTCAACGCCCGGTTGACCTGATCGAAATCGGCGCCGTACCAGACCCGCAATCCTTCGGCCATGCCATGCACCTCACCGTGGCCGGGCACCGCCGACAGCGGCACGCTGTTGAGGTAGTCGCGGACGATCCGGCGCCGGGCTTCCAGGGTTTGCGGGCCATCCTGATAGGCGCGCACGCTGGCGGAAATCATCTGCCGGATCTTCTCGCCCCCGGACAGCGTCAGGCCATCGGGGGAGTGGCGGTATTTTTCCAACTGAGTGGCCAGGGTGCTGCCGCCGGCGGTCTGTCCCGGCAGGTGCATGAGCTTGGCCACCTGGGACCAGGCGGCCTTGGCGAAGCGTGGCCAGTCCACCGCCGGATTGGCCTGGGCCAGCTTGGGATCGAGCAGGTCGCGGTTCTCGATGAACAGCAGGCTGCGCACCATCAGCGGGGGAATGCTGGCGAAACTGGCATACAGCTGTTGCGGATAATCGAACCGGTACAAGGGCGCGGCGCGGCAATCGGTGATGGACAGCCCGGCCTGGATCTTTTCGGTGTAGGGCACGAAAAAGCCGTTTTTGCTGTAGTCCATCAACGCTGCGGAAAACCGCGTCTGCGCGTCGATCTGGTAGCCGCGCTTGAGCAGGCGCGGCAGGAATTCCCCCAGGGCGCTGTAGCCCAGGCGGCGGTCGAAGGGGCCGGCGCCTGGATAGAGCACGGCATCGCTGGGCCCGGGTTGCAAGGAGTAGCTCAAGTCGTTGGCCAGCTTGCTGAACTCCCGGGCCTGGAGCTTGGAGGTGCGCATCTCCCGGGACGCGGCCACCCCCAGGGCAATCAGGGCCATCAGCAGCAACAACCAGAACAGGCGCCAGGCATAGCGGCGCGCTCGGGGCTTTTTGGGTAAAGGCGCTTCGTCCTCGCTGTGGCCTGGCACTGCGGTATTACGCGAATCGGTCTGCCACAGAGCGCCCATAGTCGATTGATCCATTCACGCAGATTGATCGGACTTGCCTGAAGCTTAGTCGGTGGTGGCCATGGGTGAGGAAATTGTGAAAACGACTCGCCCGCGCTGCAGTGGCGAGGGAGCTTGCTCCCGTCCGACTGCGCAACAGCCGTGGAACCTGAGCATGTGTTCTGTCAGGGAGATCACGCTGGCCGGCTTCAGGGCCGCTGCGCGGCCCAGCGGGAGCAAGCTCCCTCGCCACATACAGAGTCATTGGAGCCAGCAGGCGTCCCACAGAGGGTAATCGCCAATGCGTTGCACCAGGCCCGCGCGCAGGGGATTGGCGATGATGTAGCGGGCAATGGGCCGAATATCCTCGCCGTCACGGACTGCCCTGTCGTGATAGCCGCTTTGCCAGAGGGCGCCGCACAGCCCCAGGTGTTGATTGAGCTGGCGGGTGCTGCGCGATTTCACCCTTTGCATCACCTGGGGCAGTGTTGCGGTGCGCAGTTGGAGCAGCCAATGCAGGTGATCCGGCATCAGGACCCAGGCCAGCGAGTCGGCGAGCTCCAGGTCCTGGACCTCTTTGAGTTCGGTCACCACCAGCCGCCCCAGGCTCCAATCGGAAAATAGCGGCCGGCGTTGATGAACCACGGTGGTGATGAGGTAGGCGCGTCCGCTTTCGGAATAGCGGCCGCGGCGTAAACGATGGGATTTTGGGCGAGAAGGCATTCCTTTGCCTGCGAGGTCAGCGAGTGAATGCCGGACGCTAGCATGGTTGCCCCCGAACTGAAGGCTGCGATGGTTTGCAGTTATTTCAGCTCTGTTCCGGATTGTGGCGAGGGAGCTTGCTCCCGTCCGGCTGCGCAGCAGCCGCGGAACCTGAGCATGTGTTCCGGCAGGGAGATCATGCTGGCCGGCTTCAGGGCCGCTGCGCGGCCCAGCGGGAGCAAGCTCCCTCGCCACAGGGGAGAGCCTTTGCGTAGGTAAATACGCCCTAGGTAGGGGCATGACGATGCACCAGGGCTGTGCAATACTCCGGCCCCTTTCGGAATGAGGTATTGAGGCAAAAAGCAGGTAATGCTTCTTTGTGAAAGCGCTTTTTGCCGAGATTTATCTCTGAATTTAGCTACTTATAGAGTGAAAAGCCCTGTCGGGAGCTTTTTATACTGCGCACCCC
Source organism: Pseudomonas protegens (assembly GCF_013407925.2). Taxonomy (NCBI): domain Bacteria; kingdom Pseudomonadati; phylum Pseudomonadota; class Gammaproteobacteria; order Pseudomonadales; family Pseudomonadaceae; genus Pseudomonas; species Pseudomonas protegens. The sequence continues at coordinate 4,716,025 of NZ_CP060201.1, forward strand.
GCTGATCTGGCAGGTCTTGTCCTACCAGACGCACCGTCCCACAAGGCCGGTGCGGTTGAGCAAGCCGTGGCTATCCGCGATGGCTTCGCAGACTCGGTGGTTCAATCCAATAACAAAATGAGGTTGTATCTCTATGTCAGTTGGCAACCAACTGCCCCACGGCGAGTCCGCTCAGGGCGGTCCGCTGAAACGCGAACTGGGTGAACGGCATATTCGCTTGATGGCCCTGGGCGCCTGCATTGGTGTCGGCCTGTTCCTGGGCTCGGCCAAGGCCATCGAAATGGCCGGCCCGGCCATCATGCTGTCCTACATCATCGGCGGCCTGGCGATTCTGGTGATCATGCGCGCCCTCGGCGAGATGGCGGTGCACAACCCGGTGGCCGGCTCCTTCAGCCGGTACGCACAAGACTACCTGGGCCCGTTGGCGGGTTTTCTCACCGGCTGGAACTACTGGTTCCTGTGGCTGGTGACCTGTGTCGCGGAAATCACCGCGGTGGCGGTGTACATGGGCATCTGGTTCCCCGATGTGCCGCGCTGGATCTGGGCCCTGGCGGCCCTGGTGAGCATGGGTTCGATCAACCTGATCGCGGTCAAGGCCTTCGGTGAGTTCGAGTTCTGGTTCGCCCTGATCAAGATCGTCACCATCATCGCCATGGTCATCGGCGGCGTCGGCATCATTGCCTTCGGCTTCGGCAACGATGGCGTGGCCCTGGGCATCTCCAACCTGTGGACCCACGGCGGCTTCATGCCCAACGGCGTGACCGGCGTGCTGATGTCGCTGCAGATGGTGATGTTCGCCTACCTGGGCGTAGAGATGATCGGCCTCACCGCCGGTGAAGCGCGCAACCCGCAGAAGACCATCCCCAACGCCATCGGCTCGGTGTTCTGGCGCATCCTGCTGTTCTACGTGGGCGCGCTGTTCGTGATCCTGTCGATCTACCCGTGGAACGAAATCGGCACCCAGGGCAGCCCGTTCGTGATGACCTTCGAGCGCCTGGGCATCAAGACCGCCGCCGGCATCATCAACTTCGTGGTGATCACCGCCGCGCTGTCGTCCTGCAACGGCGGCATCTTCAGCACCGGGCGCATGCTCTACAGCCTGGCGCAGAACGGCCAGGCCCCGGCCGGCTTCGCCAAGACCTCGAACAACGGCGTGCCGCGTCGCGCGCTGTTGCTGTCGATCTTCGCCTTGCTGCTGGGCGTGCTGCTGAACTATCTGGTGCCGGAGAAAGTGTTCGTCTGGGTGACCTCGATCGCCACCTTCGGTGCGATCTGGACCTGGGTGATGATCCTGCTGGCCCAGCTCAAGTTCCGCAAGGGCCTGAGCGCGAGCGAGCGTGCGGCGCTGAAGTACCGCATGTGGCTGTACCCGGTCAGTTCCTACCTGGCCCTGGCGTTCCTGGTGCTGGTGGTGGGGCTGATGGCCTACTTCCCGGACACCCGCGTGGCGCTGTACGTCGGCCCGGCGTTCCTGGTGCTGCTGACCGTTCTGTTCTACCTGTTCAAGCTGCAACCGACCAATGTCCAGCAAGGGGCGGTGCGTTCGGCGTCCTGAGGGGCGCTCCGGTGCTGCGGCTGGCTTGAGCATCCCCGGCTGAAACGCTGAAACACGCAATCCGGCGACCTGCAAAGGCCGCCGGATTTTTTTTGCCCGGGTCAGCCGCCCAGGGTGCCGCTGCTGTCGGCGTCGAAGAGGGCCTTGGCCTGTTGCGCCGGGGCCGTCAGCAGAGCCAGCAACGCGGCCTCGCTGTAGAGCTGCCGGGCGGCCAGGGTTTTCGGCGTGGGTTCGATGGGAATCAGCTGATCTTCATCGTTGCCGTGCAGCCAGATCGCGGTCATTTGCAGGGCCGGGACGAACAGCAAGCGCAGCTCGTAGCTTTTGCCCTGCAACTGAGGAGCCTGTTCGGCAAGCTCCAGGGCACTGACCGCGGACGTCGCCAGGGCACCGTGGTTCAGCGCCGAGAAGCCGAGCTTGCCGGCCACCTCGTTCAGTTGCGCATCGGCGATCGCCACCCCGGCGTCGAACACCAGGTAATGCCAGTCACCGGCCTTGGCCTCGGCCAGCCCTTTGCCCCGGGCCAGGTCCTCCAGGCCCAGGCTGTAGCCGCGAAAGGCCTGGGACAGGTTCAGGTTGCCGGCGCGGGCCTGGGCCAATCCGCGGTTGATGCCGAAGCCCTGGGTCTGCAGGGCCGCCTGGAGTGCCGGGCGCAGGTGCTGGACGCCATCGACGGGCGCCTTGGGGTAAGTCAGTTGCATGACGCCTCCTAGTTTTTCCGGGTGAAGTAGGTGTGGGTCCAGTAGCCGCCGCCGTTGTAGGAGGCGGGGAAGCTATTGAGGGCGCGGGTCGAGTAGCCGTAGATCGAGTCCGCCACCAGGACGTAGCCGCCGTCGCTGCCATAGATCGCCAGGAAATGCGCGCCGCCGCCATACCAGGCGCAGCGCAGGCCGACGGGGCGGCCCATGCCCAGCTGGTTGTCGATGGCCGGCATCTGCATCCGGTCCTCGCGCATGCCGCCGTAGCAGCGGGTGGTGCGCAGGGCCGAGTCCAGGTAGCCGTAGACGTTGCACGGCCCGGGCTGGCTGCAGCAGGAGTGGCGGCCCAATTCTGCATTGGCCACCCCGCACTGGGTCCAGGAGCCGGTGCCGTAGTAGTTGCCGACCGAAGCGGACAGGGCGGCCCAGCACCAGTTGCTCTGGGTTTGTGGCTGCACGCTGAAATTCAACCGGGCAGCGGCCTGGGGCGCCGCTTCGGCGTGGGGATCGGCTTCGCTCAGTTGCGGGTCCAGCAGCGTACCGGCCAGGCACTGGGGCAGGGCCTGTGAGGGGCTGCTTGGGGTCAAGTTGCTAGTGGGCATGTTCATCCTCCATGAATGAAAACCAGCCTCCGGCTGGGTGGTGGTTACCTGTCGGGCTACTGCCAGTAGCCGGGCCCGGGGACGTGTTGCTGCGCTGGGCCAGCCTCGATGGCCGGCGCTGACCGGGCCTGAAAACAACCTTAGAGGCTTTATGCGTCAATGCAATTATCATTATGCGTTAATGCATAATTGCGGCCATGGATGTCCCCGCTAAAGGGGGCATCCGTGGCCGTACTCGAAGATGAGTGCCGGGCTATTTTTCGTCGAGGAAGTGCTCCAGGGCCGCGTTGAACAGGCCTGGGTCCTGGAGGAAGGCGAAGTGGCTGACGTTCGGCAGAATCAGCAGCCCGGCGCCGGGAATCGCCTGGGCCATGTATTCGGTGTGCTCGCGCTTGATGGCTTCATCGTGGTCGCCATCGACGATCAGCACCGGCGTCTTGATCCGCGCCAGGTCGGCGTCGCTCCAGTTCGGCTGGCTGGCCCACATGTGGCCGATCTGCTCGACAAAGGCCGGGTACTCCTTGGGCGTTGGTGACAGGCGGGTGTATTCCTGGCCAGCGCGCGCGATGTAGGCGGCGAAGGTCGGGTTGTTCTCCACGCCTTCCTTGACCCCGGAGGTCTGGGTGTTGGCGGCGTAGGCGAAGACCTTGCCGACCCGCTGCGGGTAACGCATGGCCAGGTCCAGGCCGAGTATCGCGCCGTCGCTCCAGCCGACGAAATCGGCGCGAGGGATCTTCAGTTGATCCAGCAGGGCAATCACGTCGTCGGCCATCAGGTCGTAGCCGTAGGGCCGGGCATCTCGCGTGCTGCGCCCGTGGCCGCGGCTGTCGACGCTGATCACCGTGTGCTGGGCGGCCAGGGCCTTGGCCTGTAGCCCCCAATAGTCGGCATTGCCCAGGCCGCCGTGCAGCAGCACCACCGGCGAGCCGTGGCCGAGCTTGCTGTAGTAGAGGCGAATGCCGTTGACCTCGGCATACCCGGCTTGCGCCCCGGCCACCGGGGCCGGTGTGGGTGGCAGGTTCTGCCAGCGTTCACTGGCAAAGGCGCTGTTGAAGGACATCAGTAGAGCGATCACTGCAAACAGACGACGAGGCATGGGCTTCTCCGTGCATGGGCCCTCCGGTCGGACCGACCTTGGGGCAGGTGGTTACCGCGATTGAGTCGATGCGAGACAGGCTAGACGTCGATGATCACCAGGGTGCCATGGCTGCCGGGCAGCACGCGGTGGGCCTGGCCAGCCTCCACCAGGTACATCTGGCCCGCCACGACATCCACGCTGGCCTGGCCGATGCCCAGGCGCAGGCAGCCCTGGGTCACCAGCAGGCCTTCGTTGTAGTCGTGGGTTTCTTCCGGGTAGGGCTGCTCGTCCATGCGCAGCACCTTGATGCGGGCCGGGCCGACCTGGCCCACCCGCGAGGATTGCCAGGGGGCCGGCAGCTGGCGGGACAGGTGTTCGAATGACAACAGGGGCATGGCGGATCTCCGAAAAGTCAGTGGGGCTTGGGGCTGCTTTCGGTGGTCCGGTCAAGCAAGGGCTGGGTCGGGTTTTCTAGAATTCGTCCATCAGCAGCACGCGGCATTCGCGGCACTGGAAGGCGTTGATCTGCGGCACCAGGCGGGTGAAGTGCTCGGTCTGGCAGTGGGCGTCGAGGGCGGCGCGGTCCGGCCACTGTTCGACGAAGATGAAGTGCCCGGGGTCTTTCTGATCAACGAACAGATCGTAAGCGATGCACAGTGGTTCCTGGCGGGTTTTTTCCACCAGTTCGGCGTACCACGGGCGCACCGTGTCCAGGTGTTCGGGGGGGATGAAGTCTTCAGCGATGACCTTGAGCATGGCAATCGTCCTTGGTTGTCGCCCGGCGCTCCCCGGCAACCGGGCAGCGTCGGGCCATGGGGGTTAAGCGGCGGCTTCGGTGTTGGGTTCGAAGCTGTCGGCCCGGGCCAGTTGCCACATGCGCGAGTAGAACTCGCCGTTGACCTCGCCGGTGAGCAATTCGCCGGGCTTGAGGAACACGTGCAGCTGGGAGAACAACTTGATCTCGGTGGCCGACATGCGCCGTACCAGGTGCTTGGCTTCCAGTTGCGAGGGGTGCTGCAGGCCGGCGGCGGCGAGCATTTCCGCCAGGGCCTTGAGGGTGTTGCGGTGGAAGCTGTACACCCGCTGGGCCTTGTCCGGCACCACCAGGGCGCGCTGGCGCAGGTTGTCCTGGGTGGCGACGCCCGTGGGGCACTTGTTGGTGTGGCAGCTTTGCGACTGGATGCAACCGATGGCGAACATGAAGCCGCGGGCCGAGTTGGCCCAGTCGGCGCCAATGGCCAGCACGCTGGCGATGTCGAAGGCGCTGACGATCTTGCCGCTGGCGCCGAGCTTGATCTTGTCCCGCAGGTTCAGGCCCACCAGGGTGTTGTGCACGAACAGCAGCCCTTCGCGCATCGGTGCGCCGATGTGGTCGGTGAATTCCACCGGTGCTGCGCCTGTGCCGCCTTCCTTGCCGTCGACCACGATGAAGTCCGGCAGGATGCCGGTTTCCAGCATGGCCTTGGCGATGCCCATGAATTCCCAGGGGTGGCCCAGGCAGAACTTGAAGCCCACCGGCTTGCCGCCGGACAGCTCACGCAGCTGCTGGATGAAATGCATCATCTCGATCGGGGTGGAAAAGGCGCTGTGGCTCGACGGTGAAATGCAGTCCTCGCCCATGCGGATGCCGCGGGTGTCGGCAATTTCCTGGGTCACCTTGTGCTTGGGCAGGATGCCGCCGTGGCCCGGCTTGGCGCCCTGGCTCATCTTGATCTCGATCATCCGTACTTGCGGGTTCTGCGCCTGGGCGGCGAAGCGCTCGGGGTCGAAGCGACCGTCGGCGGTGCGGCAGCCGAAGTAGCCGCTGCCCAGTTCCCAGGTCAGGTCGCCGCCGTGTTCGCGGTGGTAGGGGCTGATGCTGCCTTCACCGGTGTCGTGGGCGAAGTTGCCGAGCTTGGCGCCCTGGTTCAGGGCGCGGATGGCGTTGGCGCTGAGGGAGCCGAAGCTCATCGCTGAGATGTTGAATACCGAGGCCGAGTAAGGCTGGGTGCATTGCGGGCCGCCGACGGTCACGCGAAAGCTGCTGGGGTCGCTCAGGGGCGCCGGGCGCATGGAGTGGCCGATGAACTCGAAGCCCGACTGGTAAACGTCGATCAGGGTGCCGAAGGGTTTGTCGGCGCTTTCGTTCTTGGCCCGGGAGTACACCAGCGAGCGCTGGGCGCGGGAAAAGGGCAGGGCGTCGCTGTCGGATTCCAGCAGGTATTGACGGATCTCCGGACGGATGCCTTCCACCAGGTAACGGATATTGCCCAGGATCGGGTAGTTGCGCCGCACCGCGTGGGGGCTTTGCAGCAGATCGAAGATCCCCAGCAGGCTCAGCAGGCCGGTGACCAGGGTGAATGGCCAGAGCCAGTCGTGTTCGAGAAAGGGCAGGCTGGCGAGGGTGAAAATCACGCAGGCGGCAAAGAAGGCGTAGCGGCTCAGAAGTGACAGGCTCATACGGTTTCCTTGGTTCGGACTCATCAAAGTCGTTTAGTCAGTACTCATTCTTATTGGGGCGCTGGATCTTGTTGTTGTGGGGGAACATACACTACGAGCCTGAACGGGGATCAGGTGCTTTGTGCCTGGAGAAAAATCGAAAACAGCTCGGACTGGGATTTGATGCCCAGCTTGCTGTAGATGTGTTTCTTATGAACTTTCACGGTTTCGGCGGAGATTTCCAGCTTACGAGCGATCTCCTTGTTAGAGCAACCGCTGAGCATCAGGCGCCCCACATCCAGCTCTCGGGCGGTGAGTTGCGCGCCCCGCAGCTGTTGCATCGAATGGTCTAGCTGGCTGCGCCAATCGGACGGCGAATGTTCTGGCGCGGAGTTGTCCTCGTCGCTGTTTTCATAGGGCAGGCGCTGACGCAGCAGGGCCACGACCCAGGGCGTGATCAGCGACAGCAGGGCAATCTGTGGCGGGGCGAAGCCCTGCCGGGAGCCCAGGGACAGGCACAAGGTGCGACCGTCAGCCAGGTGGCAATTGAACTGGATTTCATCGGCCACCACATTCAGTCGAAAGTAGCGCTGATAGTACTCGGTCAGTTGGAAGTGCTCTGGGGCCACTTCCGAGAGGCGCAGCAGGCCGCTGCGCGACTGCTCGCGGGTGGCGATGTAGAAAGGGTCGAGCAGATAGAGACCGTTGAGGTAGTCCTGGAACAACTGGTCGGGACTGCCGTCCTCGCCCGGGCACTCGGCGAACACCAGGGGCTTGTGTTCATTGCGAAACAGCAGGGCCACCCAGCTGTCGAAGCTGACGTATTGCTCCAGCAGGCGCACCAGTTGGCTCCAGAAATTGGCCTGGTCCAGGGCTTCGATCATGTGTCCTACCGAGCGGTGCCAGGCGATGTCATCCAGCGACAATGTCATGCATCTACCTCTATCGGGTTACCCCGGCTGCGTCATTTGCGGGGCGGTTTCGGCTGCGCATACTGCGGCACAGGCAAAGAAGAAGGAATACCCATGAAGGTTGAACTGGCCCAGTTGGCGGGCCGTGATAACGCCACAGCTTACAACCTGGAACGCGCCTTGGCGGCGATTGCCGCTTGCGCCGCCGATACCCAGTTGATTGTGTTTCCGGAAACCCAGTTGATGGGCTTCCCCACGGCCCAGACCGTGGCCGCCGTGGCCGAACCGTTGCACGGTCCGAGCGTGCAGGCGGTGATCCAGGCCGCGCGAAGACGCGATGTCGCGGTTGTGATCGGCATGGCCGAAAACGACAACGGCCGATTCTATAACACCACCTTGCTGATCACCCCAGAGGGGATTGCCTTGCGTTATCGCAAGACTCATTTGTGGGCTTCCGATCGTGGCGTGTTCAGCCACGGTGACCGGTACGCCACCTGTCTGTGGAACGGAGTACGGGTCGGTCTACTGATCTGCTACGACATCGAGTTTCCGGAAAGTGCCCGGGCCTTGGCGCAGCTGGGAGCCGAACTGCTGATCGTGACCAACGGCAACATGGACCCCTACGGGCCGACTCATCGCACAGCGATCATGGCCCGGGCCCAGGAAAACCAGGCATTTGCATTAATGGTTAACCGCGTCGAAGAGGGCGATGGCGACCTGCTGTTCGCCGGCGGCAGCGCCTTGGTGGACCCGCACGGCAGTCTGCTGTTCGAGGCAGGACGCGAGGAAGGCCAGTTCAAGGTCGAGCTGGATCTTGCGCAACTGCAGGTGGCGCGGCAGGACTACCGCTACCTGGATGACCAGCGGTTGAAACTGCCGGGTACAGTGCTTGAGCACGAAGATGGCATCCGTGAACTGCTGATTCCGGCGTGATGAAAGGGCCGTCCCGAAGACGGCCACCCCGTAAGAAAACTTCCTGCTGCACCGACTTCAGTTCTGCCATAAATCTAATAATTCCGGAGTAGTCGTTCATGGCTCGTTTGCAACGCACCCTTTCATTGGGCGCGGTGGTGCTGTTCGGCATCGCCTACATGACACCGATCATTGTTCTGGGCACCTTTGGCATCCTCGCGCAATCCACCGCTGGCAGTGTGCCGGCCGCTTATCTTGCGGCGCTGGTGGCGATGTTTTTCACTGCCATGAGCTACGGGCGCATGGCCGCGGCATTTCCCGTCGCCGGTTCGGCCTACAGCTACGTGCGCAAGGCGATCAGCCCGAAGTTGGGGTTTATCGCCGGCTGGGCGGTGCTGCTCGATTACCTGTTCCTGCCCATGGCCATCTGGCTGATCGGGGCGGCCTACCTGCATTCAGCGTTTCCAGCGGTGTCACAGTGGGTCTGGGTGCTGGCCTTCATCGGCGTGACCAGCGTGATCAATGTCATTGGCCTGAAACTGGCCAACGGCATCAACGGCCTTCTGATGCTGGTGCAATTCCTGGTGCTGGTGGCGTTTGTTGGCTTGTGCATTCACTACCTCGGCGGTGAGTCCAGCGCGCCGCTGTTCACCCTGGCACCGTTCTTCAACGGGCAGATGCACCTGCCGCTGATCATGAGCGGGGCGGCGCTCGCCTGCTATTCGTTCCTGGGCTTTGACGCAGTCAGCACCCTGACCGAGGAAACCCGTGATCCACGGCGGACCATTCCCCGGGCGATCATGCTGATCACTCTGATCGGCGGGTTGATCTTCGTCGGGGTGTCCTATTTCGTGCAGCTGGCTCATCCGTCCTTCGAGTTCGCCGATGTGGATTCTGCGGCGTATGAGATCGCGCGCAATATCGGTGGCGATCTGTTTGTCACGATCTTCCTAATTGGGCTGATCGTCGGCCAGTTCGCCTCGGGGCTTTCGGCCCAGGCCAGCGGTTCGCGGCTGCTGTTCGCCATGGGCCGCGACGGGGTCTTGCCCAAGCGCCTGTTTGGCCACCTGCACCGACGCTTTGGCACGCCGGTCAACAGCATCCTGCTGTGCGCCGTGGTTGCGCTGCTGGCGCTGAAGTTAGATGTCTCCACCTCGACCTCCTTCATCAACTTTGGCGCTTTCCTGGCCTTCAGTCTGGTCAACCTGTCGGTGATCTTTCATTACTGGGTGGGGGCGTCACGGCGTGGTTTGCGTGAAACGATCCTGTTTCTGATCTTCCCCCTCATAGGCTTGGTGGCCGATCTGTGGCTGATGTCCAGCCTCGATCATCTGGCGATCTACCTGGGGACGAGCTGGCTGGTCATCGGCCTGTTGTATTTGGGGTTCCTTACGCGTGGCTTTTCCCGCCAGCCTCCAGAGATGGATTTCAAGGAAGCGACATAGAAGCGCCGACGGGTCGGTTGTTGCAATAGGTTCTCGTTTGGGTGGGTCTAATATGTTACTGTATAACTATTAAAGTCCACCCCAATGCTTCTGGAGGCTTCATGAAACCTGGTATCCACCCTGACTACCGCCCCGTGCTGTTTCACGATACTGCTGCCGACGTGTTTTTCCTCATTGGCTCTACCGTCGATACCGACCGCACTTACCAGCACAGTGATGGCCAGACCTATCCCTACGTGACCCTGGATGTGTCCAGCGCTTCGCACCCGGTGTACACCGGCCAGCAACGCAAGACCCAGTCCGAAGGCCGTATCGCAGGCTTCAACAAACGTTTTGCCTCCTTCGGTTCCAGCGGTAAAGCCGCTGCCAAGTGAGGTCATTGGCCTCCATTCTCGCCGCCGTCCGTTGGAGCTCTTTCAGCGGACGGATGGTATTAAAAAGCCATCATTTCCCTCGGAAATGCTTCTACGCTTGAATCAGGCAACAAGGATCAGTGTTGCCAGTGAAAAGAATGAAGGACATGTGCATCGATGGTGACCCGAGGTGTCTCATGGGTGAACTAAACGTTGCCACAGTCACACGCTTGCCCGGGGTCCTGCTGGTGGATAGCCAGGACACTATTCTGCAACGCCTGCATCAACTGCTCAGCGCCCATGACTACCGCCTGTACCTGGCCCACGATGCCAGCGAGGCGTTGCAGGTGATGGCCCGCGAGGAAGTGGACCTGGTGATCAGCGCCGCCCGTCTGCCGCAGATGGACGGAGCGACCCTGCTGGCCCACATGCACCAGCAGTATCCGGGCACCACGCGCATCCTGCTGACCGGTGATCCGGACTTGAAGCTGATCGCCAAGGCCATCAACGAGGGGGAAATCTACCGTTACCTGAGCAAGCCCTGGGATGACCAGGAGTTGCTGCTGGCCTTGCGCCAGGCCCTGGACCATCAGCATTCCGAACGCGAGCGCCAGCGCCTGGAGGCCCTGGCCCAGCAGCAGAATCGCGAGCTCAAGGCGGTCAATGCCCTGCTGGAAAAACGGGTCGCCGCGCGCACCGCCGAGTTGCAGCAAACCGCCGACATGCTCGACCTGGCCTATGAAGAGCTCAAGCACAGTTATGCCACCGGCGCCGAGCTGTTCTCGCTGCTGGTGAACCAGCGTCTGCCCAGCGACAAGCAGACCAACCGCCGGATCATCGAACTGGTGCGCGCCTACTGCAAGGTCCAGGGCATCGACGCCGTGGACCAGCGCGACCTGGCCATGGCCGCGGCCCTGCACAACATCGGCAAGCTGAGCTGGAGCGACAGCATGATGGTCACCCCGGTGGACTTGCTGCATCACCATGAGCGCGAGCGTTATCGGGCCTATCCGGCGCAGAGCGAATCCCTGCTGATGACCCTGGAACCGGTGCAGGATGCCGCGCGGCTGATCCGTCACCATCAGGAGCACTGGGACGGCACTGGCTTTCCCGATCACCTCAAGGGCGAGGCGATTCCCCTCGGTTCGCGGCTGCTCAAGCTGGCGGTGGACTTCATCGAGTTGCAGTGCGGGCTGATCCTGGAGCGGCACATGAACAGCGACGAAGCCCTGGTGTTCATTCGCAAGTACGCCGGCCGACTGTACGATCCGGACCTGGTGGAAGGCTTTATCCAGGTGTGTTCGGTGTACCTGAGCGATGTGACCCTGGGCGACCCTTCGGTCAAGGTGCTGAGCACCCGGGAACTGCAGGCGGGCATGATCCTGGCGCGCAACCTGAATGCCGACAACGGCATGCTGCTGCTCAACGCCGGCAAGGTATTGAGCGCGCCCCTGGTGGACAAGCTGATTGCCTTTGAAACCATGGAAGGCGGCCGCTACAGCGTATTCGTCAAACTGCCCCAGGAGCAGCCGGCGCGGGCCTGAAGCCAGGTGCTGGGAGCGTCGTAAAGTGCCGGCGGCGGATGACGGCCCACCGCCGGACATGTGATCCTTGCGCCTTCACTCTCAAGGCTTGCGGGTTCCCATGTCGCTGTCTCCTGTTGTTGCACCCTCCCTCATTCGTATTGCCGCCGCGCTGTTGATCGGTGCCGACGGCCACACCCTGCTGGTGCGCAAGCGCGGCACCCAGGCCTTTATGCAGCCCGGTGGCAAGATCGAGCCCGGCGAGCTGCCGGTGCACGCCCTGGCCCGCGAACTGGAGGAGGAACTGGGGCTGCGCATCGATCCGGCCCAGGCCCGCTACCTGCAACAATTCTCGGCAGCGGCGGCCAACGAGCCGGGGCATGTGGTGGAGGCCGAGGTGTTCCTGGTCCACATCGACAGCCCGGTGACGCCGGCGGCAGAGATCGAGGAGGTGCGCTGGATCGATCCGGCCGGCGATGGCGATTTATTCCTGGCGCCGTTGACACGGGATCTGATCTTGCCGTTTTATCGCCAGGCCCAGGCCAATCTCGCCTGACCGGCTCCCCCCCGTTTGCCAAGGACTGCCATGATCCCACTGCACGACTACCTGATTTTCGCCGCCGCGTCCTTGTTGATGGTGCTGACGCCCGGGCCGAACATGATCTACCTGATATCCCGTTCGATCTGCCAGGGACGCAAGGCCGGCGTCACTTCGCTGTTGGGGGTCGTGGCGGGTTTCTTTGTCCACCTGTTCGCCGCCGCCCTGGGGCTGACTGCGGTGTTCATGGCGGTGCCCCTGGCCTATGAAGTGCTCAAATGGGCCGGTGCCCTGTACCTGTTGTGGCTGGCCTGGCAGGCGCTCAAGCCGGGCGCCCGTTCGCCGTTCGAAGCCCAGCAGCTGCCGGCGGATTCGCCGCGCAAACTGGTGACCATGGGCTTTCTCACCAGCGCCCTGAACCCCAAGATCGCGATGTTCTACCTGTCGATCTTTCCCCAGTTCATCAACCCCGAGCACGGTTCGGTGTTTTCCCAGAGCCTGATTCTCGGCCTGACCCAGATCAGCGTGAGCTTTTCGGTGAACCTGCTGATCGCGCTGTTTGCCGCGGGCATTGCCTCCTGGTTCGCCCACAACCCCACCTGGCTCGCGGTTCAGCGTTACTTCATGGGCTTCGTGCTGGCGGGGCTGGCGGTGCGCCTGATGTTCGAACAGCGCCGCACCAACTAAGCGGCAGCCACTGACGATCCCCCATGAGCCTGCAGATCCAGCAACTGACGCCTGACGATGCCGAGCAATACCGCGCCTTGATGCTCGAAGCCTATGCGCGCCATCCCCAGGCTTTCACCTCCAGCGTCAAAGAGCGGGAAAAACTGCCTCTGGCCTGGTGGGCTGCACGCCTGGACGGCGAGCTCGACCTGTTGCTGGGGGCGTTTTCCCAAGGGCGGTTGCTGGGGATCGTCGGCCTGGCCTTCGAGCTGCGGGAAAAGGCCCGGCACAAGGCGACCCTGTTCGGCCTCTATGTCACCGCCGAACAACGTGGCAGCGGCCTGGGCCGGCAACTGGTGCAGCACCTGCTGGCCGAGGCGGCACTCTACGAAGGACTGCGCCTGGTGCAACTGACAGTGACGGCGGGCAATGACCCAGCGCTGTCCTTGTACCGGCGCTGCGGCTTTGTCCAGTTCGGTCTGGAACCCCAGGCGGTGCGCGTGGGGGAGGACTATTTCGACAAGATCCACATGTGGCGGGAAGTGCCGGTCGACGCTTGACCCGGGCCGTGGGGCCCGGTCGCTGGCCAGCCGGCGCCTGGCGGATCAGCGTACCGCGCTGACCCCATCCAGGGTCGAGAACGAGGTGTCCTTGGCGGTCAGCAGGAAGTCACGCATGTAGGGCGCGTCCAGCATGTCGGCGCGAACCGCGGCGTACAGTGTGGCGAACAGGCCCTTTTCCCCCAGGCGCTTGGCCTTCACATAGCCACGTGAGCTGTATTCATGCAGGGCCCAGTGGGGCATGCCGCACACCCCGCGGCCGCTGGCCACCAACTGCATCATCATCACCGTCAGTTCCGAGGTGCGCACCTGCGCCGGCTCGATGTCCGCCGGTTCCAGGAAGCGGGTGAAGATGTCCAGGCGGTCCCGTTCCACCGGGTAGGTGATCAGGGTTTCGTTGAGCAGGTCTTCGGGAACTATGTAGGGCTTGTTCGCCAGGGCGTGCTGGTTGGCTACGGCGAGCATGGCTTCGTAGGTGAACAGCGGCACATAGGTGATGCCGGTCAATTCCACGGGGTCGGAGGTCACCACCAGGTCCAGGTCGCCCCGGGCCAGGGCGGGCAGCGGGGCAAAGGAGAACCCCGAGGCCAGGTCCAGCTCCACTTCCGGCCAGGCGTCGCGAAACTGGTCGATGGTCGGCATCAGCCACTGGAAGCAGCTGTGGCATTCGATGGCCATGTGCAGGCGGCCGGCGGTGCCGCCGGCCAGGCGGGCGATGTCCCGTTCGGCGGCGCGCAGCAGGGGCAGTGTCGCGTCCGCCAGTTGCAGCAGGCGCAGGCCGGCGCTGGTGAAACGCACCGGCTTGGTCTTGCGCACGAACAACGGCATGCCCAGGCGCTCTTCAAGTTCCTTGAACTGGTGGGACAGGGCGGACTGGGTCAGGTGCAGGCGTTCGGCGGCTTCAACCAGGCTGTCGGCTTCGCGCAGGGCGTGCAGGGTCTTCAGGTGACGGATTTCGAGCACCAGGTTCTCCATGAGTAAATTTTGTGATCAACACGAAAAGGTTGAGTTTGTCTCATGTTGCTTGGGCTGTCGACAATAGCGCCATCTTTTACAAGGAGGCACTTTTCCATGGCACTGGCCCACACCCTCGGTTTTCCCCGCATCGGCGCTGACCGCGAACTGAAAAAAGCCCTTGAATCCCACTGGAAGGGCGACCTCGATCAGGCCGCCTTGCAGGGGATTGGCCGCGAGCTGCGGGCCCGGCACTGGCAGTTGCAGAAAGACGCCGGCATCGACCTGCTGCCGGTGGGCGATTTCGCCTGGTACGACCAGGTACTTACCCACTCCCTGACCTTCGGCGTGATTCCCGAGCGCTTCGACAGCCACCGCGATGCCCAGGGCCGCCCGACCCTGGACACCCTGTTCGCCATGGCCCGCGGCGCGTCCAGCGGTTGCTGCGGCGAGCAGGGGCAGGCGCAATATGCCCAGGAACTGACCAAGTGGTTCGACACCAACTACCACTATCTGGTCCCCGAATTCAGCGCCGAACAGAGCTTCAAGCTGAGCTGGGAGCAGCTGTTCGACGAGGTCGCGGAGGCCCATGCCCTGGGGCATCAGGTCAAGCCGGTGATCATTGGTCCCTTGACCTACCTGTGGCTGGGCAAGGCCAAGGGCAACGCCTTCAACAAGCTCGACCTGCTGGAGCGCCTGTTGCCGCTGTACGGCGAGATCCTCAACCGGCTCAAGGCCCAGGGCGTGGAATGGGTACAGATCGACGAGCCGATCCTGACCCTCGACCTGCCCCAGGAATGGAAGAGCGCCTTCGAGCGGGCCTACCACATCCTTCAGTACTCGCCGCTGAAAAAGCTGGTGGCAACTTACTTCAGCGGTTTGGAAGACAACCTGGGCCTGGCGGTGGGCCTGCCGGTGGACGGCTTGCACATCGACGCGGTGCGTGCCCCGGAACAACTGGGCCAGGTCCTGGACCGGCTGCCGACCTACAAGATTCTTTCGGTGGGCCTGGTCAACGGACGCAATGTCTGGCGCTGCGAACTGGAGCAGGCCCTGCAACAGTTGCAGGTGGCCCAGGAGCGTTTTGGCGACAACCTCTGGGTCAGCAGTTCCTGCTCCCTGCTGCACAGCCCGGTGGACCTGTCCCGGGAGGATCAGCTGGATGCCGAACTGAAAAGCTGGCTGGCCTTCGCCGTGCAGAAGTGTGGCGAGATCTCGGTCCTGCGCGATGCCCTGAACGACCCCCAGGCCCCGGCGGTGCAGGCGGCCCTGGCGCAAAGCCGGGCGGTCCAGGCCAGTCGCGCGCGGTCGCCACGGATTCACAAGCCCCAGGTCCAGGCGCGGGTCGAGGCCATCAGCGCCGCCGACAGCCAGCGCCGCTCGCCCTTTGCCCAACGTATCGAGCAGCAGCGGGCGCGCCTGCAACTGCCGGCCTTTCCCACCACCACCATCGGCTCGTTCCCGCAGACGTCATCGATCCGCCTGGCGCGCCAGGCCTACAAGCAAGGCAAGCTGTCGCTCAATGACTACACCGACGCCATGCACCGTGAGATCCGTCACGCGGTAGAGATTCAGGAGCGCCTGGGCCTGGACGTGCTGGTCCACGGCGAAGCCGAGCGCAACGACATGGTGGAGTACTTTGCCGAGCAGCTGGACGGTTACCTGTTCACCCGCTTCGGCTGGGTCCAGAGCTACGGTTCACGCTGCGTCAAGCCGGCGATCATCTACGGCGACCTGAGCCGGCCCCGGGCCATGACCGTGGACTGGATCCAGTACGCCCAGAGCCTCACCGACAAGGTCATGAAAGGCATGCTCACCGGCCCTGTGACCATGCTCATGTGGTCCTTCCCCCGGGAGGATGTGTCACGCCAGGTCCAGGCCCAGCAGTTGGCCCTGGCCCTGCGCGATGAAGTGCAGGACCTGGAGCAGGCCGGGATCAAGATCGTGCAGATCGACGAGGCGGCGTTCCGCGAGGGCCTGCCCCTGCGCCGGGCGCAATGGCAGGAGTACCTGGATTGGGCGGTGCAGGCCTTCCGCCTGAGCGCCTCTGGGGTGAAGGACGCAACCCAGATCCATACCCACATGTGCTACAGCGAGTTCAACGACGTGATCGCCGCCATCGCCGCCATGGATGCCGACGTGATCACCATCGAGACATCCCGCTCGGACATGGAGTTGCTGCAAGCTTTCGAGGCCTTCGATTACCCCAACGACATCGGCCCCGGGGTGTACGACATCCATTCGCCACGGGTGCCGGATACCGCCGAGATGGTCAAGCTGATCAGCAAGGCCGCCCGGCGCATTCCCGCCGAGCGTCTGTGGGTCAACCCCGACTGCGGCCTGAAGACCCGGGCCTGGCCGGAAACCGAAGCGGCCCTGGTGAACATGGTGGCCGCCGCGCGGCAGCTGCGCAGCCAGCTGGCCTGAGGCCCTGGCCGGCGAAGGCGATCATCGGATCCTCTTGGTCGGCCCGGCAAGCGGCGCCCGACCGTCCCCTGTCGGATAACCGCTGGGCAATCTTCATCAAACTGTCACGCAACTGTGGCAGCGCGAATCATCGAAGTTCATCAGACTCGCGCTCCACTGGGGTTCTGCGTTTCGGTGTTTTCCATGCGGGCAAGATTGTTTTCCACTGTCATCCTGCTGGCCGGGCTATTGCTCGGCCAGCTGTCCTTTGCGGCTGCGCGCTGCGATGTCAACGTACCCACGCAACGGGTCGACCTGCCACAGGTGAGCCTGGCTTATCAGAGCATTGGCCGGACTTCTGATCCGGCCTTGCTGCTGGTCATGGGCCTGGGCGGGCAATTGATCCACTGGCCGGACGAGGTGGTCATGGCCTTGTGTCAGCAGGGCTTTCGGGTGATTCGCTATGACAATCGCGACGTCGGCCTGTCCACGTGGCGTGAGACGCCGGACAGCGCCAACCTGACCTTCGAGGTGCTGCGCTACAAGCTGGGCCTGCCGGTATCGGCGCCCTACACCCTGACCGACATGGCCGACGATGCCCTGGGGCTGATGAATGCCCTGCACATCGAGCAGTTCCATGTGCTGGGGGCGAGCATGGGCGGGATGATTGCCCAGCACCTGGCGGCCATGGCGCCACAACGGGTCGAGAGCCTGACCCTGATCATGACCAGCTCCGGCGCCGAAGGCCTGCCCGCGCCGAATGCGGCCCTGGTGCAGTTGCTGTCCCGGCGCAATGCGCCAAACCGCGAAGTGGCCCTGGAGCAACAGGCCGACCTGTTGGCGGCGCTGGGCAGCCCCAGGGTCGCGGATGATCGTCGGGTCCTGCTGCATCAGGCGGCCCTGGCCTATGACCGGGCGTTCAACCCGCAAGGGGTTCAGCGCCAGATCATGGCGATCCTCGCCGAACCGAGCCGGGTGGCGCTGCTCAAGCAACTGCGGGTGCCGACCCTGGTGGTGCATGGCACCGCCGATCCGCTGTTGCCGGTGATGCACGGCGTGCACCTAGCGGCGCAGATCCAGGGCAGCCAGTTGAAACTGATCCCGGGCCTGGCCCATCGTTTCCAGGAAGCTTTCAAGGCACCCTTGCTGGCGGCCGTGCTGCCGTACCTGCAAAGCCATCGCGAGGATAGGTCCCACTGGGCCCAGATCGAGCCGCTGGAAGTGGGGCGCATGCTCTGAGCCAAGCCTCAAACGGATAGATTTTCGCTTGCAGCTTGCAGCTTGCAGCTTGCAGCTTGTCGCGTCAGCGAACGATCTTGTCCACCTGAATGCCGAGCTTTTTCAGGCGGTACCAGAAGCTGCGCTCGGAAATGCCGATCATCTGCGCCGCCGCGGCCTGAACGCCATTGCTCTGCTGAAGGGCCGCGAGGATGTAGCTGCGTTCCACCTCCGCCAGGGCTGCGTCCAGGTCGCTGGGCACAGGCGCATTGACGCCGAGGAGGGGGCGGCCTTCGGCTCCCGCCGGCGGGGTGTCGAACAGATAGCCTGGCAGGTCGCTCTCCTCGATGACCGAGGCGCGAGCGACGATGGTGGCGCGCTCCACGCAGTTCTGCAGTTCGCGAATGTTGCCCGGCCAGGCGTAGCTGGCCATGGCCTGCAGCGCCTGCGGGCTGAAGCCGGTGATGCGCTTGCCGGCGGCGCCCAAGCTGTGGGCGAAGTGGCGGGCCAGCGGGGCGATGTCTTCGACCCGTTCGCGCAGCGCCGGCAGGGGAATGGGAAACACGTTGAGGCGGTAGTACAGGTCTTCGCGGAACTCCTTGTTGGCCACCGCTTCCAGCAGGTTCTTGTTGGTCGCGGCGATCACCCGCACGTCGACCTTGCGCTCCCGCGGATCGCCCACCGGCTCGATCACCCGCTCCTGCAGGGCGCGGAGAATCTTGGCCTGCAGGGCCAGGGGCATGTCGCCCACTTCGTCGAGGAACAGGGTGCCCTTGTCGGCCTGCTGAAAGCGCCCGATGCGGTCGGCCACGGCGCCGGTGAAGGCGCCCTTGCGATGGCCGAACATCTCGCTTTCCAGCAGGCCCTCGGGAATCGCCGCGCAGTTGACCGCGACAAACGGCTTGTCGGCGCGATTGCCGTGCTTGTGGATGGCCCGGGCGACCATTTCCTTGCCGGTGCCGCTTTCGCCGGTCAGGAGAATGGTGGCATTGCTGTCGCGCACCGAGTCCACCGCCTGCAGCACCCGGCGAAAGGTCGGGCTGTCGCCCACCAGGCTGTCGAACTGCTGGTGTTCGTCGAGTTCGGCGCGCATGCGCTGGTTGTCTTTGAGAATGTCGCGAAACTGCAGGGCCTTGCTGACGGTGATGTCCAGCTCGTCGATATCGAACGGCTTGGCGATGTAGTCGTAGGCGCCGTTGCGCATGGACTGCACGGCGTTCTTCACCGTGCTGTAGGCGGTCATCACGATCACCGGCAGGTTCGGGTAGCGCTGCTTGATTTCCCCCAGCAACTGCGGCCCGTCCATGCCCGGCATGCGCCAGTCGCTGATCACCAGGTCGATGTCCTCCTGCTCCAGCACCTTGAGGGCGTGCAGGCCGTTGCTTGCGGTGAACACCTGAATGCCGTCCTGGCTCAGGGCCGAGGACAGCAGGTCGCAGAGTTTCGGTTCGTCGTCGACCACCAGCAGGTTATGCGTCATCACTGTCCTCGTCGTCCTCTTCACCGTTGGCCGGAATGTACAGGCTGAAGGTGGCGCCGGCATCTTTTTCGCTGACGCACTCGATATGGCCGTCATGGCTTTCCATGATCGAGAAGACTTTAGCCAAGCCCAGGCCGGTGCCCGAGGCCTTGGTGGTGACGAATGGGGTGAAAATGCGCTCCAGCATGTCCGGCTCGATGCCCTGGCCGGTGTCGCTGACGCTGATGATGGTTTCGTCGTTCTGCTGGGCGATGCCCAGGGTCAGGCGGCCGCCTTCGGGCATGGCGTCGATGGCATTGAGGATCAGGTTCAGGCAGGCCTGCTTGAGCTGCCGGGCGTCGGCGTGGATGGTCGCGCCGGGGGCCTGGTCGTCGATGCGCGCATCGATGTTGTGGGTCGCCAGTTCCGGGGTGCAGAAGCCCAGCAATTCCTCCAGCAAAGGGCGCGCCGGCTGGGTGGCGCGGATCGGCGCGCTGGGCTTGGCGAAGTCGAGGAACTCGGTGATCAGGTCATTGATCCGGCTGACTTCGCTGATCACGTATTCCAGGTGGCGCTTGTCGTTTTCCGGCAGGTTGGCCCGGCGGTGCAGCAGTTGGGTGGCGGTCTTGATGATGCCCAGGGGGTTGCGGATCTCGTGGGCCAGGCCCATGGCCACTTCGCCCAGGGCGTGCAGGCGGTCCCGGCGACGCAGTTGGGCTTCCAGGTGCTGCAGTTCGCCGAGGCGTTCGGTCATGTGGTTGAAGGTGCTGCTCAGCTCCGCCAGTTCGTCGCCGCCGATCACCGGCACCCGTTGCCGGTAGTCGCCGGCAATCACCGCCTGGACGCCCTTGGACAGGCCCCGCAGCGGCCGGGTCAAGCGTTGCGACACCAGCCAGCCGACGCACAGCGAGGCCGCCGAGCTGAGGAGAAAGATCAGGATGAACAGGTTGCTCTGGTTGACCAGGCCCACCAGGCTGCTGTGACGCAGCAAGCCGCTGAAAATCACCCCCACCAGGTCACCGCTGTCATTGAAGATCGGTCGGTACAGGCCGCTGTAGCGGCTGGTGAACTGTTCGGTGGGCTGGCGCGTGGCGCGCAGGATGTCTTCGATCTTGTGCGGCACCCGCGCAGGGTGATCCTCGAAGCGCTGGGTGGCGAAGATCTCGGAGAAGTCATCGGCCTTGGCCAGGTACAGGCGCAGGTCCAGGGAATGCACATCGGCCACGCTGGTGAGGAAGCTGGCGTCCAGGTAGGTGGCGATCAACAGCTGATAGTCGACGCCGTCCAACTGGGTCTGGAAGGTCGAGACCACCGCCCCGGTGGCGACACCGCCAACCTGGATGGTCTGCAGCACGGCATTGGAGGCGGTGCTGATCTGCCCCACCACGTCGTCGGCGGCGGTGGTGAACATCACTTTGTGGTCGTTCTTGCGAATCAGTGCCACCACGTCGATGCCCATGGAGTCGGCGATGTCGGCGGTGAGCTTGTCGTGCTTGGCCGCATTGCGATCGGTGGGCGGGCGGGTGTAGCGCAGGAACAGCTGGGCGATCCGTGCGTTGTCACGCAGGATCTCGGTGATCTCGTCCTCGACGATCTTGGTGGATTCCTGCAGCCAGATCCGCACGTTGCTGTCGAAGATTTCCGACAGCGTGGTGGCCGCCAGCTCAGCCGCGATCATGGTCGGGATCACACTGACCAACCAGAAGGCCAGCACCAGCTTGCGCTGCAGGCTCCAGCGGGAGATGGCGAAGGGGCGAGGCGAGCGACGATCTTTTCTGGTCATGTACTTTCGCTTATTGCAGCAGCCATGGCGGGGTCGGAGCGATCCGGGCGGACAAAGCGTTTTATCACTTTGAGCAGGGCGTTGAGCAACGGATTGCGGTGGCGGAAAAACAGCATGTTACCGGTGAAGCGGCAACCCAGGCGCAGTTTGCTGGCATAGCCCGCCTGGCCGCACTCGTAGAGCGGAATCCGTTGCTGGATGCAGAAGTCGACATTGGCCAGCCAGCTGCGGAAATACAGGTTGTGCTCGCGACTGACATTGAGGTCGTGGGCAAAGAACTTGTCGATCAGCCGATGCTGGTCGATGAGGATCAGGTTGAACGCCACCAACTGCTCGCCGACCCAGTACAGGACGCAGGCGGCACGCTCGCCCAACTGCTCGAGGATCGCCGTGAAGTAGTCCGCCGGCAGGCGTTCGAACTGCAGGTCGCTGCGATTCAGGGTGGCTTCGTACAGGCGCATGATGTCCGGCAGCACGTCGTCGATCTGCCGCCGCCATTCGATGCGCGGTGCCGGAGCCCGGAGCTTGCGCCGCAGGTCCTTGCGGGTGGATTTGCCCAGGGTGCCCAGGTACGCGTCGATCGAGGCGAAGGGCACGGGCAGCAACGCGGTGGGCAGGCTGGGCATGGCTTGCAGGCCGGCGGCCAGGCAGCTGTCGGCCCATTGCTGGTCGTGGCTGGGGGCATCCTTGACCGCCAACAGGCCGATGCCAAAGCTGTCGGCGTCGCGCCGGGCCAGTTTCAGCAGTTCTTCGAGCAAGGCCTGACGACGCTGGGGCGGGACGTGGCTGGCGGTGCCGGCGTTGCACTGTTCGGCCACCGGCGAGCCGATGGCGTACAGGCGCAGTTGCAGGACACCGGGCCACTGGCGCTCCAGGCGTTCGGTAAAGCGTTTGGCCAGCCCTGACACCGTGGTGTCGAGCCGGTACTGGGTGGTGAAGGCCGGGGCCACCGCCACCAGGGTCGAGCCCTCGAAGACCGCCAGG
Organism: Pseudomonas protegens; assembly: GCF_013407925.2. Taxonomy (NCBI): domain Bacteria; kingdom Pseudomonadati; phylum Pseudomonadota; class Gammaproteobacteria; order Pseudomonadales; family Pseudomonadaceae; genus Pseudomonas; species Pseudomonas protegens. Next base: position 4,738,088 of record NZ_CP060201.1, read on the forward strand.
TAGCGCCACTGAAAGTCGGCAATGGCGGCTTTTTCCACGGCCAGGTAGTAATCCCAATCCTCCAGGGCCCCCGGAAAACAGTCATTCCAGGCACTGCGTTCGATGGCCTGTATGGTTGAAAAGGCTTGGGCGGTAATCACGTCTCTTCCTTAAGTCACGCCAGCTGTCGGTAGTCTTCACGTTCGGCGGGTTGGGTCACTCGTTGCTGGATGAAGTCGACGCTTAGCTCGATCACCCGCTGGTACTGCAGGTCCACGGTGATCATGTGATAGCAGTTGTCGAGGAGGATCTTGGTCACCGGTCCGCCGAGCTTGCGCTCCACGTAGTTGGCGTTCCAGGGACTGGTGATGTCGTCCTCGCTGGAGTGCAGCACCAGGGCCGGGGTCATGATCGAGGGCATGCGTTTCTTGACTACGGCGTTCATCCGATGCAACTCGCGCACCGTCACGCCCTCCATGGTCAAGAGGCCCGCGTCGCTGCTCTGGCCGGCTTTCATCTGCTTCTCGACGATGGCCCGCAGGCGTTCGTTCTTGATGCCGTAGGGCGGTTTCTCTTCGAAACGGCAGATGTGCACGCCAAAGGGAATCTTCATCAGCAGCGGCGTGAGGAACGCCAGCTTGTTGATGCTCCAGCCGTCGTACTTGAGGGTGGTGGAGTACATCAGCAGGCCGCTGATCTGCCCCGGATGCTCGGAGGCCAGGTACATGGACATCACCGCGCCCATGGACAGGCCGCCGACGAACACCTGCTCGTGACGCTGCTGCACGCCGACAAAGGTTTGGCGCACGCCTTCGTACCAGTCCTGCCAGCCGGTGGCCTGCAGGTCGCTGTTGTCCCCGCAGTGCCCGGGCAGGGTCGGAACGTACACCGTGCACGTCCCGTCCTTGGCCAGGCCCTGGGCCACCCGACGGAGTTCCGTCGGGGTGCCGGTCAGGCCGTGGATCAACAAGACCCCGACCGGACCCGTGCCGAGAACGAAGCCGGCGTCGCCTTCGCCCAGATCGATCTCAGCGGCGCTCATCGCTTCATGGCCCGATCCAGCAGGCGGTCCAGCAGAGCGATGCCCAGGTCGATTTCCGCGTAGCTGATTTCCAGCGACGGGGCCAGGGTGATGACGTTCTTGTAGTAGCCGCCCACATCGAGGATCAGGCCCAGGCGCTGGCCGTTGATTTCGATGTCGCCCTTCATGCCTTCCTCGACCATGAAGTCCAGGGTCGCCTTGTCCGGGGTGAAGCCGTCGGTGGTGCAGATTTCGCAGCGCAGGGCCAGGCCCAGGCCGTCGACGTCGCCGATGATCGGGTAGCGCTTCTGCAGGTCTTGCAGGCCGGCCAGGAAGTACTTGCCCTTTTCCATGACCATCGCGCCGTAGTCGATCTCGCTGGTCATCTTGAACATTTCCAGGCCCACGGCGGTGCCCAGCGGGTTGGAGGCGAAGGTGGAGTGGGTCGAACCTGGCGGGAACACGCCCGGGTTGATCAGCTCTTCACGGGCCCAGATGCCGCCCAGCGGGTTGAGGCCGTTGGTCAGCGCCTTGCCGAACACGATCACGTCGGGTTTGACGTCGAAGTGCTCGATCGACCACAGCTTGCCGGTGCGGTAGAAGCCCATCTGGATTTCGTCCACCACCAGCAGGATGCCGTGCTGGTCCAGCACATGCTTGAGCTCGCTGTAGAAGTTCATCGGCGGGATCACGTAGCCGCCGGTGCCCTGGATCGGCTCGACATAGAAGGCGGCGTATTCGCTCTGGCCGACTTTCGGGTCCCATACGCCGTTGTATTCGGTTTCGAACAGGCGGGCGAACTGCTGCACGCAATGGCTGCCGTACTCTTCCTTGGTCATGCCTTTAGGACCGCGGAAGTGGTACGGGAACGGGATGAACTGCGCGCGCTCGCCGAAGTGGCCGTAGCGGCGACGGTAGCGGTAGCTGGAGGTGATCGACGAGGCGCCCAGGGTACGACCGTGGTAGCCGCCTTCGAAGGCGAACATCAAGCTCTTGCCGTTGGTGGCGTTACGCACCACTTTCAGTGAGTCCTCGACCGACTGCGAACCGCCGACGTTGAAGTGCACGCGACCGTCCAGGCCGAACTTCTTCTTGGCGTCCACGGCGATCATTTCCGACAGTTCGATCTTGCCTTTGTGCAGGTACTGGCTGGCGATCTGCGGCAGGGTGTCGATCTGTTGCTTGAGGGCATTGTTCAGGCGCGGGTTGGCGTAGCCGAAGTTCACCGCCGAGTACCACATCTGCAGGTCGAGGTAAGCCTGGTCGCTGGTGTCCCAGACATAGGAGCCTTCGCAGCGGCTGAAAATGCGCGGTGGTTCGATGTAGTGAACGGTATCGCCGTAGGAGCAGTACTTGGCTTCTTTTTCCAGAAGGATCTGGTCTTCTGGGGTCGCGATGCGGATATCAGACATGGTGGAAGAGTTCCTGGGTTTCAAGAGAGAAATTGGTCGCGTTGGCGGCGTTGTTCGGCAGCTTGGCCAGCAGCGCCGGCAGTTCGGCGAAGGAGTCGAACCGCGCATGGGGAATCTTGTTGCGTTCGCAGTAGTCGGCCAGGCGGTCCTTGGCGAACACGAAGTCGGCGGTGGACGCCACGCACATATCCGACTGGCCGTCGCCGATCACCAGCACGCGCTTGCCGCGCGGGGTGGACTTGCATTTGCAGTTGCCGGAAGCAGCGCGGCAGGCGTCGCTGGCGTAGGGGAAGTCGATGCGCCAGCTGTTGTGGTCAACCTGGCGCAGGCGGTTGGCGAGGATCGGCAGCAGGGTCACGTAGTTGCGTGCCAGGATGCGGGCGATGCCTTGTTCGATGCCGTCGCTGACCACTTCGATGGAAGCGCCCAGGCCGATCACGTGATCGACGAAGTCGGGGAAGTCGGGGTCGATTTCGACACTGTCGAAGTAGCCCAGCAGTTCGGCGGGCGAAGCCTTGACCAGGGCCAGTTGGCGGCTGAGGCATTCACGGGAGCCGATGTGACCGTCCAGCCATTCCTGCTCGATGCCTTCCCAGCTCGGGTCGGCGAAGCGTTGGAGAACGTTATCGATCACGTCGGCGCGGGAGATGGTCCCGTCGAAGTCACATACGATATGCCAGTGCATCATCTGCTGTTACCTGTTGAATAAGAGCGCTGCTTGCGCTTGTGGCAGGGGTAGAGCAGGGACTGTGCCAAGTGGGGAAAACCCAGCAGGGCCGGGGCTCTGGCCGCAGGGGGAAGTGATTTGTAGCTTTCTGGCTACAATTTTTGTAGCTTGCTACAACCAACATCAGTGCTTGCGTCGCAAGGGCGCTCTGGTGATTGATGCGCGGCTGTTCAGACAAGGAAACTCACGCATGCCTAGGCTTTCTCTTCCCGCCATACTGGCCGGCCTGCTCTCGCTGGGCGCGGCAATGGGCGCCGCCGCCGACTCCGGCATCACCGGTGAACTGGGCCTTGGCCTCGGTTACCAGCCCCACGACCCGACCGGCAGCAGCTACGACACGGTGCCGCTGCCTTATATGGATCTGGAATGGGGCGATGTCAGCCTGAGCACCGACGACGGCCTGACCTGGAGTGCCTTCAAGGCCAATGGCTTGAGCGTCGGTCCCTATGTCAATTACCTGCAGGGGCGCAACGCCGACGGCAAGCTGCGCGGCTTGCGGGACGTGCGCGACATGGCCGATATCGGCGGATTCGTCGAGTACGCTCCGGATGACTTCTGGCGACTGTTCGCCACCCTCGGCCAGGCGGTCGGCGGGGCCGGTGGCCAGGGCGGCCTGCTGGGCAAGCTCGGCGGCGAGATCGGCTATCCCCTGGGCATGGGCATCATCGGCAGCAACGAATTGACCCTGCACTTTGCCGACGACCGTCAGGCCAATACCTTCTATGGCGTCAGCGCCAAAGAGTCCCTGGCCTCCGGTATCGACCGCTACAACGCTGGCGCTGGCCTGCAGAACTTCACCCTGAGCCAGAGCTTCCAGTTCCCCTTGGGGGACAACTGGTCGCTGGTGGCCAGCGCCAGCTGGATCCGTCTGGTCAATTCCGCCGCGGACAGCACCATCGTTCGCGATCGGGGCGAGGTCAACCAGGGCCAAGTGCAGACCGCCATCAGCTACAAGTTCTGACGTGTGCTACCGCAGGCCACGCCCCGGCCTGCGGTGGTCCCGGTGAAACTGGTCTGGCCTTTGCAAAGGCGCTCATGAATTCAATTTCTCAGGAAGTGCTTCATGGCCCGACCCGCCTACCGTCTGCTTGCCCATTCCCTCTGGGACCTGATCCCGATTGCCATGGCCCTGGCGCATTTCGCCTTTGTCCTGTGGCTGGTGCTGGACTTTCACGCCCTGTCCTGGTGGGTCATTCTCCCGGCGGCGCTGCTGTACGCGGTCAGCCTGTCGTGGAGCATCAACAGCATTTCCCACAATCAGATCCATAACGCCTACTTCACCCCGGGATGGATGAACCGCGCCTTCGATCTGCTGCTGTCGGTGACCATCGGTTTTTCCCAGACCCTGTACCGCGACATCCACAACCGCCACCACCGTGGCAACTCCGATCGTCCCGATGCCCAGGGCAAGACCGTGGACCCGCTGTCGATCTACCTGCACGGCAAGAATGGCCAGCCGGACAATCCCTGGGCCTACACCTTCCTGAGCTTCTTTCGCGACGATCCCAAGGAGATCTACCAGGAAATGCAGCGCAAGCGGCCTGACGATGCACGCTGGGTCAAGGTGGAAATCGGCGTCACCGTGGCCTTCTACCTGGCCCTGGCGCTGTATGACTGGCACGCGGTGCTGGTGCTGCTGCCGTTCTGGTACCTGGGGCAATCGCTGTCGTCCCTCAACGGCTACTACGAGCACCTGGGGGGCAACCCCGACCTGCCGATTGCCTGGGGCGTGAGCTCCTACAGCCCGCTGTACAACCTGATCTGGATGAACAACGGCTACCACGCCGAGCATCACTACCGGCCGAAAATGCACTGGACCAAGGTCAAGGCCTTCCACCGCGAGATTCGCGAGCAGCAGCAGGCGGCGGGGGTAAAAGTGATTCCCGTGTCCCATGGCCTGGGCTTCCTGGTAGCCCACCGCAAGGCCTGACCGCAAGATCGCCTTCGTCGGCAAGCCGACTCCTACCAAGGCACGACGCCAATCCCCCGCCGTAGGAGCTGGCTTGCCAGCGAAGAGGCCCGCAAGATCGTCTTCGCCGGCCAGCCGATTACTACCAAGGCACTACGCCAATCCCTCGCCGTAGGAGCTGGCTTGCCAGCGAAGGGGCCCGCAAGATCGCCTTCGCCGGCCAGCCGTCTCCCACCAGCGCATGACGCCAATCCCCGCCGTATGAGCTGGCTCGCCAGCGAAGGTGCCGTCAGGCCTCTTCACCTTCCGCCAGCAGGGCAATCCCGCCGATGATCACGAAGACGCCGATCCAGTGCAGCAGGCTGATCTGTTCACCCAGGCCCAGCCACGAGCCCAGCAGCACCACGACAAACACCAGGGAACTCAAGGGGAAGGCCAGGGACAGGCTGCTGCGACGCAGGATCAGCATCCACACGAAAAACGCGCCGATGTAGCAGGCAATCGCCAGCAGCACGCCCGGATTGACCGCCACCGCCGCCAGCCATTGCAGGTTGAAATCCATCTGCCCCAATTGGTCGCCGCCGACCTTGGTGGCGATCTGCCCGGCGCTCTCGAAGCCGATCAGCAGGGCCCAGAGCACGATGGTGCCCAGACGCTCGTGCAGCCAGCCGTGGGAGGTGTTCGAACTCATGAAACGCTTCCTTCTATTCGTTGAATAAGGCTCAGGTACTGGCCACGCAGACCAGCATCACCCCGGCGGTGATCACCAGGGTGCCCAGCCAGCGCCGGCGGCTGACGGTCTCGCCCAGCACCACCTTGCCCGCCAGGACCACCCCGCAATAGGCCAGGGCCGCGGCCGGGAACAACAGGCTCAGGGGCGCCCGGGACAGGGCTTCGAGCCAGACGAAGAACTCGATGGCGTAGGCGCCGATGCCGCACCACAGCAGGGGTGCGTTGAACACCTGGCCCCAGAAGGCATTCAGGCGAAAGCCGCCTTCCAGCTCTGGCAGGCGGTCGAGGCCTAGCTTGAAACAGAGTTGGCCGACCACGTCCAGGACAATCGAAAAGGCCACCAGCAGAACTACGGTCAGGGTCACGGAAACAGCTCCTCGAACAGCGATATCAGGGCTTCATTGGTCACTGAGTTGCGCAGCAGGTCGTCCTGGCTCCAGCGTTCGGCCGGGGGCTGGTCGGACTTGGCTTCCCAGCGTTTGAAGGCGTTGCTGAAGGCCGGCTGGGCGAACTCGCCGCAGACGTCGATGCCCAGGATGCGCTTGCGCGCCGCCAGTGCGCGCAGTGCCTGCAGCAGGTGGGTCAGGCGCATGCCGCCCTGGTCCCAGTTGGTGGCAGCGTCTTCGCTGGCCAGCACGTCCTTGTCGATGGTGATCCACACCGCTTCGGTGGGCAGGCTGTCGATCATCTGCGCGAGGAAGGTGGCCCAGTCCAGGTCCGCCAGATTGCGCCAGTGCAGGTGGTTTTCCTGCTGTTGATGACCGGCGCCGTCGCCGACCCGGCCCCAGACCTTGGACGGCGCGTGCTGCCAGGGAAACAGCTGCAGCTTGCCGTGCTTCAGGGCGCCGAGGTTGCCGCCGCGCAGCTGCGGATTGTGCAAGTCCTCACTGCACGGGCCCAAGGTGACGATGCGCTGGATATTGGGCAGCTGCAACGCCCGGTTGACCCAGGAACCGCAGTGCCGGCGCGGGGCGAAGCGCACCCAGTCGGGGTGATTGTCGAAGTGGATCAGGCTCACCGGCTCGGGCAGGTCGCACAGAAAGGCCGGAGTCAGGTGATGATAGTCGCCGGAGCCGACAAAGAAGATTTCCGGTTGCGGGCCGCTGTGCCGGGGACGTTGACCCAGGCGCTCGCGAAAATGGCGATAGGTGCGCTCGGTGGACCAGAGGCGCAGCTTGGGGCCCAGGTCCAGCAGGTCCAGGCGTCGCGCCTGGCCGCTTTTCAGGCGCCGGAGGATGGGCTCCTGGGCGGTCAGGCTGTGGTCGAGATCTAAAATATTCAAGGCGTTCTTTACCCATGGCAGCGCCCTCCAGAAACTGCGTGATACCGCTCAAACGCAGGCTGGACGGGCTTTAGCGGGTAAATGCAAGGGTTGGGCCAGGGTGGCCGGCGACAGACCGCGGCGCCGGCTTCGCGAGCAAGCTCGCTCCGGGAATGGAGGGCGGCTCAGGCGTGCAGGCGCACCCAGACGCTGACCAGGATCGTCGCGGCGATCAGCCAGGCCACGGCGGCCACCGCCAGGGAGGCTTCCAGGCGCAGGCGGTCGACCATCACATACAGGGTCGCCAAGTAGACGAAGTAGGGAATGATCGACCACATGCCGAACAGGATGGTGGTCTTCAGGTCGTCGAGGGAGCGGCCCTTGCCGACGATGTAGTGGGCGATCAGGGCAAAGGTCGGGAACAGCGGCACCAGCCCGGCGATGTAGTAGTTCCGGGTCTTGGCCAGGGCCGCCAGGATCACCACCACTGCCGCGCCCAGGGCGGCCTTCAACAATAGATCCATGGGTATGCGCGCCTTTCGGTTAGTGGTTCAGGCCGTACTTCTTGACCTTGTCGAACAGCGTGGTCTTGGCCATGCCCAGCTCCTGGCTGGCCTGGGTCAGGTTGCCGCCGCTGCGCTGCAAGGCGTCGTTCAGCAGGTTGCGTTCGAAGGCTTCCACCGCCTCGGCAAACCCCAGGCCCTGGGCTGCGCTGGCGCCGCTCTTCTTGAACGCCGGCAGGCCCAGGGCGAAGCGCTCGGCGACGTTGCGCAGTTCGCGCACGTTGCCCGGCCAGTCGTGGCTCATCAGGCTCGACAGGGTCTGGTTGTCCAGCTCCGGCACGGCGCGGTCGAAGCGCAGGGACGACTGCTGCAGAAAGTGTTCGAACAGTTGCAGGATGTCCTCGCGGCGCTCGCGCAGGGGCGGCAGTTCCAGGGTCACCACGTTGAGGCGGTAATACAGGTCGCTGCGAAATGCCTTGGCCCGGCTCATCTCGTCCAGGTCCGACTTGGTGGCGGCGATCACCCGGCAGTCGACGGCCACGCTCTGGTTCGAACCCAGGCGTTCCAGGGTGCGCTCCTGCAACACCCGCAAAAGCTTGATCTGCAGGTTGATCGGCATGCTTTCCACTTCGTCGAGGAACAGCGTGCCCTGGTGAGCGTGCTCGATCTTGCCGATCCGGCGCTTGCCGGCACCGGTGAAGGCATTGGCCTCGTGGCCGAAGATTTCGCTTTCGAAGAGGTTTTCCGGCAGGCCGCCGCAGTTCAACGCAACGAACTGTTGCTGGTGGCGCCGGCTGAAGTCGTGCAGGCAGCGGGCGACCAGTTCCTTGCCGGTGCCGGTTTCGCCTTCGATCAGCACGTTGGCCGAGGTATCGGCGACGTTGGCGATCAACTCGCGCAGGTTCTGCATGGCCGGCGAGCGGCCGATGATCCGCCCTTCCAGGGAACTGCGTTCGGCCAGTTGGCGGCGCAGGGAGCTCACTTCCCGGGCCAGGCCCCGCTGTTCCAGGGCGCGGCGGGCCACGTCCACCAGACGCTCGGGGGAGAAGGGTTTTTCCATGAAGTCGTAGGCGCCTTGCTGCATGGCGCCGACGGCCATGGAGATGTCGCCGTGGCCGGTGATCAGCACCACCGGCAGGCTGCGATCCCGGGCCTTGAGGCGGTTCAGCAGTTCCAGGCCATCGATGCCCGGCAGGCGGATATCACTGACCACGATGCCGGGGAAGTTGTCGCCGACCTGGGCCAGGGCCTCTTCGGCGCTGCCCACGCCAATGCAGGGAATGTCTTCCAGGGCCAGGGCCTGCTGGCAACCCAGCAGGACATGGGGGTCGTCTTCGACTATCAGCACGGTCAGCTCGTTGTTCATATCGGCTCGGCTTGAGTGGGGCTTGCCAGGGGCAAGCTGAGGACAAAGGCGGTGCCGCCGCTTGCCGGGTGTTCCACCCCCAGGCTGCCGCCGGTGGCGGCGGCGAGGCTCGCGGACAGGGTCAGGCCGAGGCCCAGGCCTTGCTCGCCGGGTTTGGTGGTGAAGAAGGGTTCGAACAGGTGCTTGCGCGCCTCAAGATCAATGCCGTGGCCGTTGTCGCGGACCCGCAGGCGGTACTTGCCGTCGCCGGGTTCGCCTTCCAGCCACAGTTCCGGCGCCGGCTGGGCCTGCATGGCGTCCAGGGCGTTGCCGATCAGGTTGACCAGGATCTGTTCCAGGCGGGTCTGGTCGATCTGCAGGGTCTGTTCGCTGAAGTCGCGGTGCAGTTGCAGGGGCAGGGGTTCGATACGGGCGTTGAGAATCTGCAGCGCGGCGTCCACCGCCTTGTCCAGGCTGGCCTGGCCCTGGTCGTCGCCACGGCGGGCGAAGGCGCGCAGGCTGGCGGTGATGCGCCCCATGCGGTCGATCAGTTCGTTGATGGTCTTGAGGTTGGCGCTGGCGGTGTCCAGGGCGCCGCGCTCAAGAAAGCGCACGGTGTTGCCGGACAAGGTGCGCAGCGCCGCCAGGGGCTGGTTGAGTTCGTGGGCGATGCTGGTGGACATCTGGCCGATGGCCGCCAGCTTGCCGGCCTGGACCAGCTCGTCCTGGGCCCGGCGCAGGGTTTCCTCGGCCTGGCGGCGTTCGCGGATCTGGCTCTTGAGCCGCTCGTTGCTGGCCCGCAGGTCGGCGGTGCGCTCGGTGATTCGTCGCTCCAGCTGGCTGTTGGCTTCCTGCAGGGCTTCACGGGCGGCCAGGCGCGTGGCGATGACCTTGCGCCGCTCGTTCCAGGCGATCAGCAAGAAGGCCACCAGGGCAAAGGCCACGGCCACCAGGATGCCCTGGTTGATGGCTTCGCGGCGCAGGTCCTGCAGCGGCGTGAGCAGGGTGAAATTCCACGGGGTGTCGCTCAGGGGCCGGGTCTGGGACAGGTAGCTGATGGCCTTGCCGTCGGATTCGAGTTCGGTGTTGGCGGGGAAGGTCAGTTTCTCCACGCCTTCGGCCAGGCGCTCGCGGGCCAGGGGTTCGAGTTCGTTGAGCGGGAACCAGTAGTACTGCAGGCTGCGGGCCAGGCGTTCCTTGGTGTCGTCGCTGAGCGGGCGGACCGACTTGAGTCGGCGCGCCGGATCGCTGGAGAGAATGATGATGCCGTTCTCGTCGCTGACGAAGGCTTCCAGGCGGGCGCGCTGCCAGCGTTCCTCCAGGGCTTCCAGGCGCACCTTGACCACCGCCACGCCGATGATCTTGCCTTGCTCTTCCAGGCCGTGGGCCAGGTAATAGCCGGGCTCGCCGTTGGTGCTGCCGATGCCGTAGAAGCGTCCGGGCTGGCCGCGCACGGCGTTCTGGAAGTAGGCGCGAAACGACAGGTCCTCACCCAGGTAGCTGTCGACGTCGCGCCAGTTGCTGGTGGCCAGCACCCGGCCGGTGGTGTCCATGACATAGATGGCCCGGCTGCGACTGCGGCGGTTCAGGCCTTCGAGGTACTGATTGACGGTTTGCCGGTGTTCCGGCGAGGGATCGTCCAGCAAGCGCGAGACACTGGATTCCAGTTCCAGCAGGCTGGGCAGATAGGTGTATTTGCTGATCTCGCTTTCTACGGCGCGGGCGTGCAGTTCCAGCTGGCGTTCGCCATTTTCGCTGAGGGTGCGGATGCCGTTGTGTTCGCTGACCCAGAAGCCGATGTAGCCCAGGCCGATCATCAGCAGGATGACCAGGGGCGGCAGGAACAGTTGGCGGATCAGACGGGGTTTCACGGCAAGTGATGGCGGCGCGGCGCGATAGAGAGAGGGGTCGCATTTCATCACAGATGCCTTGGGTCAACCAGCGTGGCGAGGGAGCTTGCTCCCGCTCGGCTGCGAAGCAGTCGCGGACCGCCCATGCGTGTCTCGGGTAGCACGCATGGGGCGGTTTTGCGGTCGCTGCGCGACCCTGCGGGAGCAAGCTCCCTGGCCACAAGGGTCAGCACAGCGCTAGCGGCTTAGTGCTGCAGGATCTTCTCGAGGAAGTGCTGGGCACGTTCGGAACGGGCGCTGATATCGCCGAAGAATTCTTCTTTCTGGCAGTCTTCGATGATCTGGCCCTTGTCCATGAAGATCACCCGGTTCGCCACTTTGCGGGCAAAGCCCATTTCGTGGGTCACGCACATCATGGTCATGCCTTCCTGGGCCAGTTGCACCATCACGTCCAGCACTTCATTGACCATTTCCGGGTCCAGGGCCGAGGTCGGTTCGTCGAACAGCATGACGATCGGGTCCATGGCCAGGGCGCGGGCGATGGCCACACGCTGTTGCTGGCCACCGGAGAGCTGGCCCGGGTGCTTGTGGGCATGGGCGGCGAGGCCAACCCGATCCAGCAGTTGCAGGCCTTTCTTGGTGGCCTCTTCCTTGCTGCGGCCCAGGACCTTGATCTGCGCGATGGTCAGGTTTTCGGTGATGGTCAGGTGCGGGAACAGCTCGAAATGCTGGAACACCATGCCGACGCGAGAGCGCAGTTTCGGCAGGTTGGTCTTCGGGTCGGCAATCGAGGTGCCATCGACCACGATGTCGCCCTTCTGGAAGGGTTCCAGGGCGTTGACGCACTTGATCAGGGTCGACTTGCCGGAGCCGGATGGCCCGCAGACCACCACCACTTCACCCTTTTTGACCTCGGTGCTGCAATCAGTCAGCACCTGGAAGTCCCCATACCACTTGTTGATGTTCTTGATAGAGATCATACGGCGAACCTTTTTTGCAGACGCTTGACCAGCAGCGAGGCGGCAAAGCTGATTGTGAAATAGACCAGACCAGCGATGATCAGGAATTCATTGGAGCGGCCGATGATGTCGCCGCTGGAACGCGAGGCGTTGAGGAAGTCCACCAGGCCCACGGTGTACACCAGGGAGGTGTCCTGGAACAGGATGATGCTCTGCTGCAGCAGCAGCGGGGTCATCTTGCGGAACGCCTGGGGCAGGATGATCAGGCGCATGGTCTGGCCGTAGCTCATGCCCAGTGCCTGGGCGGCGCCCATCTGGCCCTTGGGAATGGACTGCACGCCGGCGCGGACGATTTCGCAGAAGTACGCCGCTTCGAACATCATGAAGGCCACGATGCACGAGGTGAACGCGCCGATCGGCGTGTCTTCGCCGGTGATCCAGCGCAGCACGAACGGCACCGCCAGGTAGAACCAGGTGATCACCAGCAGCAGCGGGATCGAGCGGAAGTAGTTGACGTAGGCGCCGGCCAGGTTCGACAGCAGCTTGTTGTGGGACAAGCGCATCAAGGCCAGCAAGGTGCCGAGGATGATCCCGCCAACCACGCCCATGACCATCAGCTTGAGGGTCATCAGCATGCCGTTCCACAGACCGGGAATGGCCGGGATGATGCCCGAGAAGTCGAATTCCATTATTTACCTCCCACGGAGATCAGGCCGGGGACCGAGACTTTCTTCTCCACCAGGCGCATCAGCAGCATCAGGCTCATGTTCAAGGTGAAGTAGATCAGGGTGGCCAGGGTGAAGGCTTCGAACAGGTTGGCCGAGAACTCGGCGGTCTGTTTGGTCTGGGCCAGCAATTCCATCAAGCCGATCAGGGACGCCACGGAGGAGTTCTTGAAGACGTTGAGAAATTCCGAGGTGAGCGGCGGAATGATGATCCGGTAGGCCTGGGGCAGCAGCACGTTCCAGTAGATCTGCGGCAGCGAGAAGCCCATGGCGCGGGCGGCGGATTCCTGGCCGCGGGGCAGCGCCTGGATGCCGGTACGAACCTGTTCGCAAACCCGCGCAGCGGTGAACAGGCCCAGGCACACGACGACGCTCAGGTAGGCCGAGGTGGTCGGATTGAGGTCCTGCTTGTACCACTCCTGGAGGTTGGCCGGCAGCAGGTCCGGTACCAGGAAGTACCAGATGAACAGCTGCACCAGCAGCGGCACGTTACGGAAGATCTCCACGTAGACCGTGGCAATGCCCGACACCAGACGGTTCGGCACGGTGCGCATGACGCCCAGGATCGAGCCCAGCAGCAGCGCAATGATCCAGGCCACCACGGCGATGGCGATGGTCCAGCCCAGGCCGGAGATGAACCAGTCGAGATAGGTCTCGCTGCCCACGCCGGTGGACTTGAAGAACACGCCCCAGTCCCAGTTGTAATTCATTAGGGTTACCCCTCAGATCGTTCGATGTACAAGCACCCGCCTGGGGACGTCCGTTCCCGCCTGATCATGACGATCAGGCACACGCGATCGGCTCGACAACCACCGGTTCGAGTGTTTCCAAAAAAATGCCAGCAGGTAGTGACAGACTCCCGAAGGGGCGGCGCCCCTTCAGGAGATAAGGTTAGTCAGGAATCAGGACTTTTTATCGTCAGCCGCTTTGTCGGTCGGGTTGGCGATCAGGGCCTTGAGCTCGTCGCTCATCGGGAACATCAGGTTCAGGCCTTTTGGCGGAATCGGCGACTGGAACCACTTGTCGTAGATCTTGTTGATTTCGCCCGACTTGTAGGTGGCAACGATGGCGTCGTCCACGGCTTTCTTGAACGGGGCATCGCCCTTGCGCACCATGCAGCCGTAGATTTCGTAGGACTGTGGAGTACCGGTCACGGCCCAGTCGGTCGGCTTCTTGGCCTTGGCCATTTCACCGGCCAGCAGCGCGTCGTCCATCATGAACGCAACGGCGCGGCCCGATTCCAGCATCTGGAACGACTCACCGTGGTCCTTGGCGGAGATCACGTTCATGCCCATCTGCTTGTCGGCGTTCATCGCCTTGAGGATGCGCTCGGAAGTGGTGCCGGCGGTGGTCACCACGTTCTTGCCTTTGAGGTCAGCGAAATCCTTGTAGGCCGAGTCCTTTTTGGACAGCAGGCGGGTACCGATTTCGAAGATGCCGACCGAGAAGTCGACCTGTTGCTGACGCTCGACGTTGTTGGTGGTGGAGCCGCACTCGACGTCGACGGTGCCGTTCTGCACCAGTGGGATACGGGTCTGGGAGGTGACCAGGTTGTACTTGACCTTCAGGTCAGGCATGTCGAGGTCTTTCTTGATCGCTTCGACGATTTTCAGCTGGATGTCGTGGGAGTAGCCCACTGGCACGCCGGAAGCGTCAGCGATGTAGGAAAACGGGATGGAAGCGTCGCGATGTCCGAGGGTGATGGTGCCGGACTCTTTGATTTTCTTCAGTGTGCCGGTGAGCTCGGCAGCGAAAACTGGAGTGCTAATCAGAGCGGCAGCGATAGCTGCGCCCAACAGATGGGGAACGATGCGCATCAATATTTCCTCGACATTTGTTTTTTTTATGAAGCCAGTTCGACGGCTCTTTTATACAGCGAATGCCTTGACGGCTCCTGTTGTGTTGGCACGACAGGCATTCGTCGCACAGTGTAGAGCATGAGTCGTGCCAGACCCATTGATCATGCTCAAGTCATTGATTTTAAAGGTCATAAAATATTATCGGGGCATGAGTTACCGCACTTTTATCCGGTTATCCGAATCCCTTTCGGTCGGGCATTCGGAAAACCGAACGCGGTACTTCGCCGTTGGTGGGGCGGCCAGCCCGAGGCGAGCGGCTTGCGATGACCCACAAAAAAGCCCCTGGACCTTGCGGTGCAGGGGCTTTGCGTGATGCCGGGGGTTCAGGCCGCCTTGATCTTGCCGCGATTGTCCTCGACCTTTTGCAGATAATCCTGCAACTGCCGTTGTTCGGCGGCGGTGGTGAACAGGCCCAGCTTGCTCCGGCGCCAGAGAATATCCTCGGCCTTCAGTGCCCATTCCTCGGCGCACAGGTAGTCCACTTCGCGGGTGTACAGGCCGCCCCCCAGGTGTTCACCCAGGTCGTTGAGGTTGTGCACGCCTTCCAGCAGGCGCCAGGTGCGGCTGCCATAGGTGGTGGCCCAGCGGCGGGCGATCTGGCTGGGCACCCAGTCGAACTTCTTGCGGATGGCCTCCGCCAGGGCTTGGGGCGTGCTCATGTTTTCGCCGCCGGGCAGGGTGGCCTGGGCGGTCCAGCTGGGCTTGGCCTGCTTGAAGTAGGGTGCCAGTTGCGCCATGGCCGATTCCGCCAGTTTGCGGTAGGTGGTCAGCTTGCCGCCGAACACCGAGAGCAGCGGAGCTTCCTCGCCAGTGCCGGAAAGGGCCAGGGTGTAGTCGCGAGTCACCGCCGAAGGGTTGTCGGATTCGTCGTTGCACAGCGGGCGAACACCGGAGTAGCTGTGCAGGATGTCGCTGCGGCTCAGCTGCTTCTTGAAGTGCGCGTTGACCACTTGCAGCAGGTAGTCGGTTTCGCCTTCGGTGATTGCGACCTTGGCCGGATCGCCGGTGTATTCGCGGTCGGTGGTGCCGATCAGGGTGAACTGATCGAGGTAGGGAATGGTGAAGACAATGCGCTGGTCTTCGTTCTGCAGAATGTGCGCGTGCTCGCCTTCGTACAGCTTGGGCACGATCAGGTGGCTGCCCTGGATCAGACGGATGCCGTAAGGCGACTCCAGCTTGAGGTCGTCCTTGATGAACTTGGCGACCCAGGGGCCGGCCGCGTTCACCAGGGCCTTGGCGCTGATGGAGAACAGGCTGCCGTCGGCGCGCTCCAGTTCCAGTTGCCACAGGCCCTTGCTGCGCCGGGCGCTGACGCAACGGGTCTGGGTGTGCACGTGGGCGCCGTGCTCGCGGGCGGCCATGGCGTTGAGCACCACCAGGCGCGCATCGTCGACCCAGCAGTCGGAGTATTCGAAACCTTTGCTGATTTCGGCCTTCAGGGGGCTGTCGGCAGCGAATTTCAGGCTGCGCGAACCGGCGAGTTTTTCCCGCTTGCCCAGGTGGTCATACAGGAACAGGCCGGCGCGAATCATCCAGGCCGGGCGCAGGTGTGGCCGGTGTGGCAGGACAAAACGCATGGGCTTGACGATATGCGGGGCCTTGGCCAGCAGCACTTCGCGCTCGGCCAGGGCTTCGCGTACCAGGCGGAATTCGTAATGTTCGAGGTAGCGCAGGCCACCGTGGATCAGCTTGCTGCTGGCCGACGAGGTGTGGCTGGCCAGATCGTCCTTTTCGCAAAGGAACACGGACAAGCCGCGACCTGCCGCATCCGCGGCAATTCCAACACCGTTGATCCCACCGCCGATGACGGCGATATCGTAAACCTCGGAGAGAGGGCGCGCGGGCAAGGTAGAAGTGGGCATCGACGGGCCTCGTGTTGCTTTGGTATTTGAATTCGAACATTAATGTTCATTTTCGAAAATACTAGCGCATAAGCAGGCGCGTATCCAGCGCGCTTCGATTGAAAAAACTGATCGAAGGGCTCTGAAAGGAAAGTTTTCGAACATTAACCAGGATGGTGGGCGTGATGGGCGTCGATGGGCGAGGGGCGGGTGGTCGGCCGCGCGTTTTCGACAATGCCGGACTCCCGGGGTGGGGGCCTTGGCGCGCGGCTCGATCCTTTGGGGCAGGGAGGGGAGGGCTCAGACCACTTCGAGGCGGATCTTGTGCTGGTTGAGCAGTTGGGTCAGGGCCGGGACCGGTTGCTGGTCGGTGACCAGGCAGTCGATCAGGCTGATGGGGCCGAGGCGGATCATGGCGTTGCGCCCGAACTTGCTGGAGTCGGCGGCCAGGATCACTTGCCGGGCGTTGGCGATGATCGCCTGGGATACCCGCACTTCCTGGTAGTCGAAGTCCAGCAGGCTGCCGTCCTCGTCGATGCCGCTGATGCCCACCAGGGCGAAGTCGACCTTGAACTGATTGATGAAGTCGACGCTGGCCTGGCCCACCACGCCACCGTCACGGCGCACATTGCCGCCGGTGAGCAGCACGTCGAAATCATCCTTGGCACTGAGCATCGAGGCCACGTGCAGGTTGTTGGTGATGATCTTCAGGTGGCTGTGGTTGAGCAGGGCGCGGGCGATGGATTCGGTGGTGGTGCCGATGTTGATGAACAGCGAGGCGTGATCGGGGATCTGCGCGGCAACGGCTTCGCCGATGCGCTGCTTTTCATCGCGCATCTGGTCGGCGCGCATGGCGTAGGCGGTGTTTTCGACGCTGGAGTCATAGGCCGCGCCGCCATGGTAGCGGCGCAGCAGATTGGCTTCCGCCAGCTGGTTGATGTCGCGGCGGATGGTTTGCGGGGTCACAACGAACAGCTGGGCCAATTCCTCGATGCTGACGTAGCCGCGTTCGCGGACCAGATCGAGGATTTGCTGCTGACGGGGAGGCAGATTCATGGGGCTTCCTTTGGGCTGCCGTGCAAAATTTGCCCATGATGCCGCAGGAATCCCCTCCCGACCAGTTACAAGCGGTTACCTATCCACGGCTTGGCTTATTTGGCCTCTTCGTGGGGTTCCCAGTCGCGGGTGCGGCTGACCGCCTTCTTCCAGCCCGCGTACAAGCCTTCTTTTTCCGCTTCGGCCAGTTGCGGTTCAAACTCGCGCTCGATCACCGCCTTGCCCCGCAGCTCTTCCAGGCTGCCCCAGAAACCGCAGGCCAGGCCTGCCAGGTAGGCGGCGCCCAGGGCGGTGGTTTCGCGCATTTGCGGGCGCTCCACCTGAGTACCGAGGATGTCGGCCTGGAACTGCATGAGGAAGTTGTTGGCCACGGCGCCACCGTCCACGCGCAGGGCTTTGAGGCGTTCGCCGGAATCCTGCTGCATGGCGTCGAGCACGTCGCGGGTCTGGTAGGCGATGGATTCCAGGGCGGCGCGGATGATGTGATCCACGCGCACGCCACGGGTCAGGCCGAACAGCGCGCCACGGGCGTAGGGATCCCAGTAGGGCGCGCCCAGGCCGGTGAAGGCGGGCACCAGGTACACGCCGTTGCTGTCCTTGACCTTGTTGGCGAAGTATTCGGTGTCGTGGGCGTCGTTGATGATCTTCAGCTCATCTCGCAGCCACTGCACCGTGGAGCCGCCGTTGAACACCGCGCCTTCCAGGGCGTAGGCCACTTCGCCGCGTGGGCCGCAAGCGATGGTGGTGAGCATGCCGTGCTGGGATTTGACCGCCTTGTCGCCGGTGTTCATCAGCAGGAAGCAGCCGGTGCCGTAGGTGTTCTTGGCCTGGCCCGGTTCGACGCACATCTGGCCGAACAGCGCCGCTTGCTGGTCGCCGGCGATGCCGCCGATGGCGATACCGCTCTTGGTGCGGCCGTAGATTTCCGACGAGGACTTCACCTCGGGGAGCATTTCCCGCGGGATATCCAGGACCTCCAGCATCTTCGCGTCCCACTCCAGGGTGTGGATGTTGAAGAGCATGGTGCGCGAGGCGTTGGTGTAGTCGGTGACGTGGGTCTTGCCGCCGGTGAATTTCCAGATCAGCCAGCTGTCGATGGTGCCGAACAGCAACTCGCCGCTACGCGCGCGTTCGCGGCTGCCTTCGACGTTGTCGAGGATCCACTTGAGCTTGGTACCGGAGAAGTAGGGGTCGGTGACCAGGCCGGTGGTTTCACGGATGTAGTCTTCCAGGCCGTCGCGCTTGAGCTGCTGGCAGATTTCGGTGCTGCGGCGGCACTGCCAGACGATGGCGTTGTAGATTGGCCGGCCGGTGGTCTTGTCCCAGACCACGGTGGTTTCCCGCTGGTTGGTGATGCCGATGGCGGCCACCTGGTCGTGATGCAGGCCGGCTTGCGCCAGGGCCTCGACCATTACCGCGCTCTGGGTGGCGAAGATTTCCATCGGGTCGTGTTCGACCCAGCCGGCTTGTGGGTAGTGCTGGGCGAACTCGCGCTGAGCGGTGCACACCACGTTGGCGTCGCGGTCGAAAATGATCGCCCGGGAGCTGGTCGTACCCTGATCGAGGGCAATGATGTAGTTCTTATTCTGAATGTCGGTCATGTCGATTGCCTTGGACGAAATAAGGGAGTGGAAACAGGCGCGTGATCGATTTGGGCAGGATCACGCGCCGCGAGATTCAAGAAACTTTGACTTTGCCATCGGCGGCCGATGCGCTCTCGGGAGCAACGACGGCGTTGGGCAGGTGCCGGGCAATCAGTCCGCGATAAGCGGCCGCACCCAGGCAGGCGCCGAGGATCGGGGCGAAGACCGGCACCAGGAAGTACGGAATGTCACGGCCGCCGGTGAAGGAGATTTCACCCCAACCCATCACGAACGTCATCAGTTTAGGTCCGAAGTCCCGCGCCGGGTTCATCGCGAAGCCGGTCAGCGGGCCCATGGCGCTGCCGATCACGGCGATCAGCAGGCCGATCAGCAGGGGCGCCATCGCGCCGCGAGGCAAGCCGTTGTTGTCGTCGGTCAGGGACATGATCACGCCCATCAGGATCGCAGTGATCACCACTTCCACCAGGAACGCCTGGGCCGTGGACAGCGCCGGGTTGGGAAAGGTGGAGAACACCGAGGCCAGTTCCAGGCTGGCCTGGGAGCCGCGGATCATCTGGTGAGCCTGTTCGAAATCGAAGAACAGGTTGCTGTACAGCGTGTAAACCAACAGCGCCGCGCAGAAGGCGCCAGCGACCTGGGCCAGGATGTAGAACGGCAGTTTGCGTTTTTCAAAGTCGGCGAACAGGCACAGGGCGATGCTCACGGCAGGATTGAGGTGCGCGCCGGAAACGCCGGCGGTGAGGTAGATCGCCATGCTCACGCCGATCCCCCAAATGATGCTGATTTCCCACAGGCCGAAGCTGGCTCCCGCGACCTTGAGCGCCGCGACGCAGCCGGTGCCGAAGAAGATCAGCAGCGCAGTACCCAGGAACTCGGCCATGCATTGGCCCGATAGTGACGGTTGTTGCAGAGCAGTTGTCATTGTGAACCTCGTTTTTTGTTGTTGTCTGGCGCTGCTGCAAAAGGCATGGAGCGCGACTTCCAACGAAGACGGAATCCCCATTCCGGCCTCGTCTTGCTGCTGGGTGCAACGGTGCATCTACTGCATGATATTCAGAAACGAAAAAATATAGACAAGAAACACCGCTGTCAAAGGTCGAAAGTGAACGGCTGGTCATTTTATAGATATCAATCAAATGAATGATCCAGGGTGATAGTCCCGGGAGTGACAGGTGGTGCTGCGCTGCTGTCCGTGGCCAGGGCTTATCAAGGCCTGGAATAGAGCCTTTTGCCGATTAATGGCCTAAAATTCGCGCGCTCGGTTTTGCCTTTTCGTCCCCCTTGGAGCTGCCATGACCCCTGCACTGGATCTGCTAAAAAAAGTTCGCGCCGAACATCGCATCCACAGTTACGAACATGATCCCAAGGCGGCCTCCTACGGTCTGGAGGCGGCGGAGAAGCTCAGTCTCGATCCGGCGCGGGTGTTCAAGACGCTGCTGGCCAGCAGCGAGAAGGGGGAGTTGCTGGTGGCGGTGGTGCCGGTCGCCGGCAGCCTCGACCTCAAGGCCCTGGCCCACGCGGCCGGGGTGAAGAAGGCTGAAATGGCCGATCCGGCCGCGGCCCAGCGCGCCACCGGCTATCTGTTGGGAGGCATCAGCCCGCTGGGGCAGAAGAAGCGTCTGCGGACCTTCATCGACAGCAGTGCTCAACCTTTGGCCAGTATTTTTGTCAGTGCCGGTCGTCGTGGCCTGGAAGTGGAGTTGGCTGCAACCGTGCTGGCCGAGCAGACCCAGGGCAAGTTCGCCGACATCGGTCGCCCTTGAGCCCAGGCGTTGGCGGTTGAACAGGCCGCTGCTGTATGCCGGAAAATCTTCTCGTCTGTGTCTGTCGCGCCCCCGGTCACGCAGGCCATGCTGGCCGCCGACTGATCAGGGAGAAAGGCTATGCAGCTTGAGTTTCAACAGATCGATGCGTTCAGTGATCAACCCTTTGCCGGCAATCCGGCCATGGTTTACCGGCTTGATGCATGGCTTGACGACGCACTGATGCAGCAGATCGCCGCCGAGCACAATCTGGCGGAAACCGCGTTTGTGGTGCGTGAAGCCCAAGGCTGGCGGATTCGCTGGTTTACCCCGGCCACCGAGGTGCCCTTGTGCGGGCACGCCACGCTGGCCAGTGCCTACGTGCTGTTCGAGGTGCATGGCGAGCCTGGGCCGCGCATTGAGTTTCTCAGTCGCTCGGGGCCCCTGAGCGTTACCCGTGAAGGCAGCCTGTTGTGGCTGGACTTTCCTCTGCGCAGCCCCCGTCGCCAGCCCGACACGGAGCAGGTGGCGCAGATACTCGGCGCCAGGGTCATCGATCTGCAAGGTGCCAATGAGCTGTTGGCGGTACTGGAGTCGGAGCAGGCGGTGCGTGATTGCCGGCCGGATATGGCGGCGCTGGCGAAGTTGCCCTGGCCGGGGGTGATTGTCACCGCGCGGGGTGAGCGGCATGACTTTGTCTCGCGGTATTTTGCCCCGGCCATCGGCATCGACGAGGACCCGGTGACGGGCTCGACCCATTGCTGCCTGACGCCTTACTGGGCGCAGCAATTGGATAAACAGCAGTTGAGCGCGTATCAGTGTTCGGCGCGAGGTGGGGCGTTGTTCTGTCGTTTGGAGGGCGAGCGGGTGAAGATCGGCGGGCATGCCCGGCTGATTGCCAGCGGGCATTTGCACCTGAAATGACTGCGGTGGGGGTTTCGCCGGCAAGCCGGCTCCTACAGTGTGTTGTTGTAGGCGCTGGCTTGCCGGCGAAGGCGGCTCAATGAGCGCTGCTGTAGCGCCTTACCCCTGAGTCGCTATGGGGGATCTGCGCCGCTGTGCTACCCGAGGCCTGGAATAGCACCAGGTGTTCCGCCGCGACCCGAATGCCCACATCCGCTCCGACCTGATGGTCGGCGTGGCTGGGGAAGATCGATTCCAGTTGGCTGCCGGTGGGCAATTGCAGGCGATACAGGGTCGAAGCGCCGAGGAAGGTCTTGCCGACGACTCGGGCTTTCAGGTCACTGTCCGGCGCGTGGACGATGTCGTCCGGGCGCAGCAGGACGTCCACCGCGCCACCGGTCGGCCAGGTATAAGCCCGGTTGCCCTGCAGTACGCCCAGTTCGGTCTGCACCGATTCCGGCGTGTGCAACTGGCCACGAATGAAGTAGCCCTGGCCAATGAAGCTGGCGACGAAGGGCGTCTGTGGTTCGTGATAGAGGTTGTAGGGGGTGTCCCACTGCTCCAGGCGACCTTCCTTGAACACGCCGACCTGATCGCTCACGGCAAAGGCTTCTTCCTGGTCGTGGGTGACCAGGATCGCGCTGGTGCCACGGGCCTTGAGAATGTCGCGCACCTCATGGCTGAGCTTGCGCCGCAGTTCGCCGTCGAGGTTGGAGAAGGGCTCGTCCAGCAGCAGCAATTGCGGTTCTGGCGCCAGGGCGCGAGCCAGGGCCACGCGTTGCTGCTGGCCGCCGGACAGTTCGTGGGGAAAGCGCTGGCCGAGGTTTTTCAGGTTGACCAGCTCCAGCAGTTCGGCGACCACTCGCTCTTTGTGCGGATGCTTGCGGATGCCGAATGCGATGTTGTCCGCCACGCTCAGGTGCGGGAACAGCGCATAGTCCTGAAACACCATGCCTATCCGGCGTTTCTCCGGGGCCAGGGTGAAACCGGCGCTGGAAATGGTTTCCCCGGCCAGTTGGATCTCGCCTTCGTGCACCGGCTCGAACCCGGCGATGGCACGCAGGGTGGTGGTCTTGCCGCAGCCGGACGAGCCCAGCAGGCAGCCGATGTCCCCGGCGTTGAGGTGCAGATTGAGGTTCTGCACCACGCGTTGGTCCTGGTAGCCGCAGGCCAGATTGCGCAGGTTCAGCAGTAATGGCTGGCTCATGCGTGGTGGTACGCCGGCTCGACGAGAAACTCGAGCAGGGCCTTTTGCGCGTGCAGACGGTTTTCCGCCTGGTCCCAAGCCACTGAGCGAGGGTCGTCCAGCAGGTCGAGGCTGATTTCCTCGCCGCGGTGGGCGGGCAGGCAGTGCATGAACAGTACGTCCGGGGCGGCCAGGTCGAGCAGCGCGCGGCTGACCTGGAAGGGCGCAAACAGTTGCAGGCGCTTGGCGGTCTCTTCTTCCTGGCCCATGGAGGTCCAGACGTCGGTGCTCACCAGATGGGCGCCGATCACGGCCTCGCGAGGGTCGCGGACGATGGTCACGCGATCGCCGGCCCTGGCGACAAATTCCGCGTTGGGCTCGTAGCCCTCGGGACAGGCGATGCGCAGCTGGAAGTCGAACTGGATGGCCGCTTCTATATAGCTGTTGCACATGTTGTTGCCGTCACCGATCCAGGCCACGGTCTTGCCCTGGATCGAGCCGCGGTGTTCGAGGAAGGTCTGCATGTCCGCCAGCAGTTGGCAGGGGTGAAGGTCATCGGACAGGCCGTTGATCACCGGTACCCGGGAATTGGCCGCGAACTCGGTCAGGGTGCTGTGGGCAAAGGTGCGGATCATCACCGCATCGAGCATGCGCGACATGACGATGGCGCAGTCGCCGATCGGTTCGCCGCGACCCAGCTGGGTGTCCCGTGGCGAAAGGAAGATGGCTTGGCCGCCCAGTTGGATCATGCCGGCTTCGAAAGACAGTCGAGTACGGGTCGACGACTTCTCGAAAATCATGCCCAGTACACGATTTTTCAAAGGCTCGAAGAGTACGCCGCGGTTACGCAGGTCCTTCAGCTCGATGCCTCGACGAATCACACTGACCAGCTCTTCGGGCGTGCAATCCATCAGGGAGAGAAAGTGCCTTGCGCTCATCATTAACTACCTTTTTGCAACGGACCGCAGATTCTCAAAGCCTTGTTTAATCGAACAACGGGCTGGACCTGCGGCGAAAGCCGCACGGGGCGACGAAATAGGGGAAGGCGCGATCTTATAATTAAATGTCGCGTCTTACCAATAGTGCTACGGCGTTCATGGGCATTCAGAGAGGCCAGGACGCGAATGCGCTGGCGCTTTTGAGACCGTTTTTCAGACAGCAGCCGGGCATTTGTACACTGCCCCGACGCGGCTTGGCAATCGAGTGTGACGCCCGTTGTGCGGCGCAAACCCGGTGATTCGTGGCGCCGGACTGACAGCATTGATCATGACCTGGGCTGATGGCCGTGAATTCATGGGGCGAACGTCGCTGGTGTCGGCAGAGCCCAGCCGCCATAGTTTTGGCTTCCTGCGGCCCTGTGCGGGGCGCCTTCAAACAATAGAGACTGGCCATGACCAAGACTCTCCATCACCGTGCCTGCCACCTGTGTGAAGCCATCTGCGGCCTGACCCTGGAAATCACTGAAGAGCCGGGCAGCGCTCCGCGCATCACCTCGATCAAGGGCGACCCCCTGGACAGTTTCAGCCGTGGCCATGTGTGCCCCAAGGCCGTGGCCCTGCAGGATATCCAGAATGATCCCGACCGCCTGCGCCAGCCGGTGCGCCGTGTGGGCAACCAATGGCAGCCCATCGGCTGGGACGAGGCCTTTGCCCTGGTGGCCGAGCGGCTGGCGGGCATCCAGCAGCGCCATGGCAACAATGCCGTGGCGACCTACCAGGGCAATCCCAGCGTGCACAACTATGGGCTGATGACCCACAGCAACTACTTTCTCGGCCAGCTCAAGACTCGCAACCGCTTCTCGGCCACATCGGTCGATCAATTGCCCCATCACCTGACCAGCTACCTGATGTATGGCCACGGCCTGCTGTTGCCGATTCCGGATATCGATCACACCGATTTCATGCTGATCCTGGGCGGCAATCCCCTGGCCTCCAATGGCAGCATCATGACCGTGCCGGATGTGGAGAAGCGCCTCAAGGCCATTCAGGCCCGGGGCGGCAAGGTGGTCGTGGTCGACCCGCGGCGCAGCGAAACCGCGGCGATGGCCGACCAGCACCTGTTTATCCGGCCGGGGGGCGATGTGGCGCTGCTGTTCGGTCTGCTCAACAGCCTTTTAGACGCGGGGCTGACCCGCGACAGCCATTTGCCGGTGGATGGGCTGGCCGAGGTGCGCCAGGCGATTTCGCGGTTCACTGCCGAAGCCATGAGCCCGTTGTGCGCCATTCCGGCAGCGCAGATTCGTCAGCTGGCGCGGGATTTCGCTTCGGCGGACAAGGCGGTCTGTTACGGGCGCATGGGCGTGTCGACCCAGGCCTTCGGCACGCTGTGCCACTGGCTGCTGCAGTTGCTCAATCTGGTCACCGGCAACCTCGACCGGGTCGGCGGTGCCTTGTGTACCCAGCCGGCGGTGGACCTGGTGGCGGCGACCTCGGGCGGTCATTTCAATGTCTGGCAGAGTCGGGTTTCCGGGCTTCCCGAGTACGCTGGCGAGCTGCCGGTATCGGCCCTGGCCGAAGAGATGCTCACCGAGGGCGAAGGGCAGGTGCGGGCCCTGATCACCGTGGCCGGCAACCCGGTGTTGTCTACGCCCAATGGCCGACAGCTGGAGCAGGCCCTGGAAGGGCTGGAGTTCATGCTCAGCATCGATCTGTACATCAATGAAACCACCCGTTATGCCGACCTGATCCTGCCGTCCACCTCGGCTCTGGAGAATGATCACTACGACACCACCTTCAATCTGTTCGCGGTGCGCAATGTCAGTCGCTTCAATCGGGCGATCCTGCCCAAGCCTGAAGGGGCGCTGCATGACTGGGAGATTTTCGTCGGCCTGGCCAAGGCATTTGCCGCGCAGACCGCCAGCCCGTTGAAGCCGACCCTGGCACCCGCACAGATGATCGACATGGGCTTGCGCGCCGGGCCTTACGGCGACGCCTCGCCGCTCAAGCTGTCCCTGGCGACTCTGGATCAGCATCCCCACGGTATTGATCTTGGGGCGTTGCAGCCGAACCTGGCGGCCCGCTTGAAAACCGAGAATCGGCGGATCCAGGCCGCACCGGCGCCGATCATGGCCGATCTGCAGCGCTTTGCCGCGTTGAGTGCGCCAGCGCCGGGCGAGTTGTTGCTGATCGGGCGTCGTCATGTGCGCAGCAATAACTCCTGGATGCACAACTATCACCGCCTGGTGAAGGGCAAGCCTCGTCATCAGCTATTGATGAATCCCGATGACCTGGCCCGGCGGGGCCTGAGTGATGGCCAGCGGGTGCGAGTCAGTTCCCGGGTGGGCGCGGTGGAGGTGGAGGTGCTGGCGAGCAGCGAGATGATGCCGGGCGTGGTGAGTCTGCCCCATGGCTGGGGGCATCGGCGTCCCGGTGTGCAGATGAGCATCGCCATGGAGCAGCCCGGATGCAGCGCTAATGATCTAACCGATGAGCGTCAGCTCGATGCGTTGTCCGGGAATGCGGCATTGAATGGGGTGCCGGTGACCGTGGAAGCGGCCTGAGGTGTCTGTCGGAGAGGCCGAGCAGGGCGCTCAGGATTCCGTTACAATGCGCCACCGTGCCGACAACAGAGTCGGAAAGTTCAGCCGAGGTGTTCCATGGATATCATCGAAACTATTAAAGAGCAGATTGCCAACAACACCATTCTGCTCTACATGAAAGGCTCGCCGAATGCCCCGCAGTGTGGCTTCTCCGCAAAAGCCGCTCAGGCCGTAATGGGCTGTGGTGAGAAGTTCGCTTACGTGGACATCCTGCAAAACCCTGAGATTCGCGCCAACCTGCCCAAGTACGCCAACTGGCCAACTTTCCCGCAACTGTGGGTGGCCGGTGAGTTGGTCGGCGGCAGCGACATCATGGCTGAGATGTTCGCCAATGGTGAGCTGCAGAGCCTGATCAAGGCTGCTGCCGAAAAAGCGGCTGCCAAGACCGAAGCCTGACGCGAACTTCTTATTCGCGGTCAATAAAAAGCCCCGCCTCTCTTACGAGGGCGGGGTTTTTTATTGCTTGGGATCGGACGTTGGTTATTCGTCGCCCATTTGCGATTGCAGGTAGTTCTCGATACCCACTTTATCGATCAGGCCCAGTTGGGTTTCCAGCCAGTCGATGTGTTCTTCTTCGGATTCCAGAATGTCTTCCAGCAGTTCACGGCTGCCGAAGTCACCCACCGACTCGCAGTGAGCGATGGCGGCCTTGAGGTCGGCGTGGCCGCTGCGTTCGATACGCAGGTCGCACTCGAGCATTTCCTTGGTGTGTTCGCCGATGTGCAACTTGCCCAGGTCCTGGACGTTGGGCAGGCCTTCGAGGAAGAGGATGCGCTTGATCAGCTTGTCCGCATGCTTCATCTCGTCGATGGACTCGTGGTACTCGTGCTTGCCCAACTTGTTCAGGCCCCAGTCTTCATACATGCGCGCATGCAGGAAGTACTGATTGATCGCGACCAGTTCATTGGCAAGGATTTTATTGAGATGCTGGATGACTGTAATGTCGCCTTTCATGTTGGGGTCCTGCCCTTTAATTAGTGAAATAAGGGCAGAGTCTGAGCCGCACACACATTACTGTCAAACCTAAGTTATTGAATAATATATGAAAATTAATCGGAATAAGAATGTTTGTGTTCCGCGTTTTGCGCCTAAGCGATTGAATTACAGACATAAAAAAACCGGACGCTAGGTCCGGTTGTTTCAAATGCGGCTATTTATTCGGCACATCAAGCAACATTAAATTCCACTGGATAGGGAATGGCCGCTTGGCTGCTCTGCAATTCGGTCAGGGTTTCGCGAACCACTTGCTTGGCCAGGCAGGCGCATTTGCCGCATTGGCTGGCGACGCCGGTGGCCTGGCGCACTTCACGGTAGCTGCAGCAGCCTTCGTAGATTGCTTCGCGAATTTGTCCGTCGGTGACACCGGTGCAGAGGCAGACATACATGGGATGAGAACCGTCGCTGGTTAGGGCTCAATTGCGATGGATCTTAATGTTAACGAGAATGATTGTCAAAGTGGTTTCGGCGACCTTTGTTGCAGTTTCCTACCGGGGTGACGAACGGTTTTGTTCGCGATAGTGACAGATGATTCGCATTTTGCGCTTTGTGAGCCGGGCAGATGAAAAACCGTTAAGGACAGCTCAAAGACGCGGTGTATGATGGCCGGTCCTTGCGAAGCGGGGTCGGGTCACAGAGCTGTCGCATCAGCGTGGCAGGCTCAAGGCCAATCCCCTTCTTCATTACTACGTCCACACCAGGAGATATCCAATGAGCGTACTCGTAGGCAAACAAGCCCCTGACTTCACCGTACCGGCCGTTCTCGGCAATGGCGAAATCGTCGACAGCTTCACCCTGTCCTCGGCCATCAAAGGCAAATACGGCCTGGTGTTCTTCTACCCACTGGACTTCACCTTCGTTTGCCCGTCCGAGCTGATCGCTCTGGACCACCGCATGGCCGACTTCAAGGCGCGCAACGTCGAAGTGATCGCTGTTTCCATCGACTCGCACTTCACCCACAACGCCTGGCGCAACACCCCGATCAATGCCGGCGGCATCGGTCAGGTTCAATACATCATGGCCGCTGACATGAAGCATGAAATCGCCAAGGCCTACGACGTTGAGTCCGAAGGCGGCGTGGCTTTCCGTGGCGCGTTCCTGATCGACGACAAAGGCGTTGTCCGCTCGCAGATCGTCAACGACCTGCCGCTGGGCCGTAACATGGAAGAGCTGATCCGTCTGGTCGACGCTCTGCAATTCCACGAAGAGCACGGCGAAGTCTGCCCTGCCAACTGGAAGAAAGGCGACAAGGGCATGACCGCTTCGCCAGAAGGCGTTGCTGCTTACCTGAGCGAGAACGCCGGCAAGCTGTAAGGCTTGGCGTCACGCATAAAAAAACCGGCCTCAGGGCCGGTTTTTTTATGGGGCTGTGAAATTCGACATTCAGTCGTCGAAATCCTGCCAGCCGCCCATTTGCTTCCAGCGGTTGACGATGCCGCAGAACAGCTCGGCGGTTTTCTCGGTGTCGTAGCGGGCCGAGTGGGCCTCGCGACCGTCGAAGTCGATGCCGGCGCTCTGACAGGCCTTGGCCAGAACGGTCTGGCCGTAAGCCAGGCCCGCCAGGGTGGCGGTGTCGAAGCTGGAGAACGGGTGGAACGGGTTGCGCTTCATGTCCAGGCGCGCCACGGCGGCGTTGAGGAAGCCCAGGTCGAAGCTGCTGTTGTGGCCCACCAGGATCGCGCGTTTGCAGCCGTTGGCTTTCAGGGCCTTGCGCACGCCGCGGAAAATATCGGTGAGGGCGGCTTCTTCGCTGACGGCCATGCGCAGCGGATGGTCGAGCTTGATCCCGGTGAACTCCAGGGCTGCGGCTTCGATGTTCGCGCCTTCAAAAGGCTCGACACGGAAGAAGTAGGTGTGTTCGGGGAACACAAAGCCCTTTTCGTCCATGCCGATGGTGGTAGCGGCAATCTCCAGCAGGGCGTCGGTGGCCGAGTTGAAGCCACCGGTTTCTACGTCGACGACTACCGGCAGGTAACCGCGAAAGCGCGCCGCCATCGGGTGGCGAGGGCCGCTGCTGCTGCCGTCTTGTTCGTCGTCGAAATGGTCGTCACTCACGAGTGATCCTCCAGCAGGCGCCAGCGCAGTTTTTCACCGGCGCGCAGCGGAATGACAGTCAGCTCGCCGAACGGCAGGCTGGCGGGGGCGGTCCATTCTTCACGAACCAGGGTGATGCGATCGGTGTTGGCCGGCAGGCCGTAGAAGCGCGGACCGTTGAGGCTGGCAAAGGCTTCCAGCTTGTCCAGGGCATTGTGCTGTTCGAACGCTTCGGCATACAGCTCGATCGCGGCGTAGGCGCTGTAGCAGCCGGCACAACCGCAAGCGGCTTCCTTGGCATGCTGGGCGTGGGGCGCGGAGTCTGTGCCGAGGAAGAACTTCTCGCTGCCGCTGGTGGCCGCATCCAGCAGGGCTTCCTGGTGGGTGTTGCGCTTGAGGATCGGCAGGCAATAGAAGTGCGGGCGAATACCGCCCACCAGCATGTGGTTGCGGTTGTACAGCAGGTGGTGCGCGGTGATGGTGGCGCCAACGTTGGCCGAAGCCTCCTTGACGAACTGCACGGCTTCAGCGGTGGTGATGTGCTCGAACACCACTTTCAGGCTGGGGAAGCGCTCGACCACACGACGCATGTGTTCATCGATGAAGAGTTTCTCGCGGTCGAAGACGTCGACCTCGCCGCGGGTCACCTCACCGTGGATCAGCAGCGGCAGGCCGACTTCGGCCATGGTTTCGAGCACCGGGAAGATCTTGTCGATGCTGGTCACGCCCGAATCCGAGTTGGTGGTCGCACCGGCCGGATACAGCTTGGCGGCGTGCACGAAGCCACAGGCCTTGGCCGCGCGGATCTCGTC
Organism: Pseudomonas protegens; assembly: GCF_013407925.2. NCBI lineage: Bacteria > Pseudomonadati > Pseudomonadota > Gammaproteobacteria > Pseudomonadales > Pseudomonadaceae > Pseudomonas > Pseudomonas protegens. The sequence goes on from NZ_CP060201.1 coordinate 4,768,082, forward strand.
CGGCTGGGTGCGGTCGGTCAGGTAGAGCACCATCAGCGGCTCGAAGCGGCTGCCGGCCGGGCGCGCAGCGAGAATACGCTGGCGATAGGCGTCGGCTTCCACGGCGTTGCGCACCGGAGGTACCAGGTTGGGCATGATGATGGCGCGGCCAAAGGTGCGCGCGACATCTGCGACTGTATTGGGCAACACGGCACCATCGCGAAGATGAATATGCCAGTCGTCGGGACGCAGCAGGGTCAGGCGGTCGGACATGGGAGGTTCCAGGCGGGTAAAACTCGGGGGAATGCTACCGGAAAAGACTCTTCCAGGCACTCGCTATCAAGTTTTGCGACGAGCAACCGATATCCCGAAGGTATGGCGTATTAACGCCTGTCGATTTTTCTGTTGTACACGTCAGTGGAGCCTCCCGTGCGCCAGCGTTATCTAGCCTTGCTCAGTGTGTTTGCCAGCCTGCCCGCGATGGCTCTCACTTTCCAGACTCGTCTGGAGAGCATTGAGTGGACGGTCGAAGGCGACAAATTCGAGTGCCGCTTGATCCAACCGGTGACCGATTTCGGTTCCGGCGAGTTCGTTCGCCGCGCCGGTGAGCAAGCGATTTTCCGTCTCAAGAGCTTCAACCCGATGCAGGCCGGAGGCTCGGCGACTTTGCTCGCGGCCGCCGCTCCCTGGCAGCCGGGGCGTGGCGACATCAACCTCGGAGCGGTCAAGGCCGGCAGCGATGGGGTGCTGTTCAACAGCAACCAGATGCAGGCCGGACGCTTGATCGTTGGCTTGCTGGAAGGGCGCAGCCCGGTGGTCCGGCATTTCTCCCGCGAGGGCGGGGTTTCCGAAGTGCGCTTGTTGCCCGTGAAGTTCAGCAAGGCCTATGGCGACTATCAAAGCTGCATGGCCAAGTTGCTGCCGATGAACTACGAGCAGGTCAAGCAGGCCGAGATCGGTTTCCCCGGTGGCGGCATTGACCTGGATGCCCGGGCCAAGGCCAAGCTGCAAGTGATGGTCGACTTCATCAAGGCCGACCCGACGGTCAACCATGTCGAGCTCGATGGCCACTCGGACAACAGCGGCAATCGCTTGACCAACCGTGACCTGTCCCGTCGCCGGGCCCTGGCGGTGATGGAGTTCTTCAAGGCCAACGGCCTGGCGGAAAACCAGATCGTGGTGCGCTTCCATGGCGAGCGTTACCCGCTGGCGCCCAACACCAATGCCGCCAACCGGGCGAAGAACCGTCGGGTCAATGTGCATCTGGAGCGGGTCGCCCCCACCGAAAAGCCGGCTCCGGCGCCTCAGGCCGCCTCCGGTACCAGCGCTGCGGCGACTTCCTGATACGGCTGTCATCGTCGCGCGCTCGACATAATCTGTCGCTTGGTCGTCATAAGCTGTCGCGCCTCTGTAAATTATCGGCGTGGATCGGTAGACTTGGCGGCTTTCCGTACAACCCCGTGGAGTGATGGCATGGCGGACGTTAACAAGGTCGTTCTGGCGTATTCGGGCGGCCTGGACACTTCGGTGATCCTCAAGTGGCTGCAGGATACTTACAACTGTGAAGTAGTGACTTTCACTGCTGACCTGGGCCAAGGCGAAGAGGTCGAGCCGGCCCGCGCCAAGGCGCAAGCCATGGGCGTCAAAGAGATCTACATCGACGATCTGCGCGAAGAGTTCGTGCGTGATTTCGTTTTCCCGATGTTCCGCGCCAACACCGTCTACGAAGGCGAGTACCTGCTGGGTACTTCCATCGCTCGTCCGTTGATCGCCAAGCGTCTGATCGAGATCGCCAACGAAACCGGCGCCGACGCCATTTCCCATGGCGCCACCGGCAAGGGCAATGACCAGGTGCGTTTCGAACTGGGGGCCTATGCCCTCAAGCCGGGCGTGAAAGTGATCGCTCCCTGGCGCGAGTGGGACCTGCTGTCCCGCGAGAAGCTGATGGACTACGCCGAGAAGCATGGCATTCCAATCGAGCGTCACGGCAAGAAGAAGTCGCCGTACTCGATGGACGCCAACCTGCTGCACATCTCCTATGAAGGCGGCGTGCTGGAAGACACCTGGACCGAGCACGAAGAAGACATGTGGCGCTGGACCGTCTCCCCGGAGAAGGCTCCCGATACCCCGCAGTACCTGGAACTGACCTACCGCAACGGTGACATCGTCGCCATCGACGGCGTGGAAATGACTCCGGCTACCGTGCTGGCGACCCTGAACCGCATCGGTGGCGAACATGGCATCGGTCGTCTGGACATCGTCGAGAACCGTTACGTCGGCATGAAGTCCCGTGGCTGCTACGAGACTCCGGGCGGCACCATCATGCTGCGCGCCCACCGCGCCATCGAGTCCATCACCCTGGACCGCGAAGTGGCTCACCTCAAAGACGAGTTGATGCCCAAGTACGCCAGTCTGATCTACACCGGCTACTGGTGGAGCCCTGAGCGTCTGATGCTGCAACAGATGATCGACGCCTCCCAGGCCCACGTGAACGGCGTGGTGCGCCTGAAGCTGTACAAGGGCAACGTGATCGTGACCGGTCGCAAGTCCGATGAGTCGCTGTTCGACGCCAACATCGCCACCTTCGAAGAAGACGGCGGTGCCTACAACCAGGCTGACGCAGCAGGCTTCATCAAGCTCAATGCCCTGCGCATGCGCATTGCTGCCAACAAGGGACGGACTCTGATCTGATCCTGAGTGGTTGAAAAAAGAGCCCCGCCTTATGCGGGGCTTTTTTTGCTTCATTGATTAATTCAACCGCTTGTTGCTGCAGGCCAATGCTTGGATAGAGACGTCGATGAGACAAAACCAAACTATGGATGGCGGATTTATCAACGCTTGTCGTTGGAAAAGATACTTGGGTGTGTGATTTTTTAGTACGAAAAGTAGCTCATTTGAAGATTAATCCTAAGCGTATTTTCCGTTAAACGACCTTTATCTAATTTATTTTGTAAGGCAAATCGGTATTGTTTGTAAGGATCGTCCTCGTAGGGTCGTAGCCCCTTTTGGCACGGTGCCAGAGTCAATTCTCTGGGGTATTGTGCGGGCTCTAAAAAACTCTAAGTACGTGGATGGACCTATGAAAAGAGTATTGATCGTGGACGATCATCCTGTTGTTCGCCTCGCTGTTCGCATGTTGATGGAACGTCATGGCTTTGAAGTAGTGGCGGAGGCGGATAACGGTACGGACGCATTAAAGTTGGCTCTTGAATATGTTCCCGATATCTTGATTCTGGATATTGGCATACCGCAACTTGATGGACTTGAAGTTATAGCGCGCCTCATGTTCAGAAGTTTGCCGATCAAGATCCTGGTGTTGACGCTGCAAGCGCCCGGGCCCTTTTCCATGCGCTGCATGCAGGCCGGTGCCGCCGGTTACGTGTGCAAGCAGCAGGACATTACCGAACTGATCAGTGCGGTGCGGGCCGTGTTGGCGGGTTACAGCTACTTTCCCAACGAGGCCTTGCACACTTTCCGTTCCAGCCAGGGCATCAGCAGTGAGGAAGAAATGATCGAGCTTCTTTCAGGGCGTGAGTTGATCGTATTGAAACAGCTCACCAACGGCATGAGTAACAAGGAGATCGCTGAAGGTCTGTGTCTGAGCAACAAGACGGTCAGTACTTATAAACGGCGGTTATTGGCCAAGCTCAATGCGCGCTCATTGGTTGACCTGATCGAGTTTGCCCAGCGCCATCAGTTGGCGTGAGTCTTGCCGTTCAAGACGATGCTGGACTGCCAGCTCTGAAAGTACGAATAGGGCCGGTCATGCCCGCAGGCTGATCGGCCGGACGTGACGGCAAGACAGGCACAAAAAAACCTCCTTGTGGAGGTTCTTTTGCGACTTAAAGGTCAAAGTCGTAATCGGCCAGTTGTTTCTGCAGACGCCGCTCTTCCAGAAGATTGTCGATGGTGCGGCGCTTGCTCAGATTGGTTTTCGCCACTTCGACCACCGGTTCGACATCGTCTGTTTCCGCGGCGATGAAGTCTTCTTCTACGTCCAGTTGTTCTTTGCCAGTGCTCATAAGGTCAACTCCAGGCTAAGACTGCCATTGGCGCTCCTTATATCGATATTCTCCTGGCGGGTAAAAAAGATTTTTTCAATCGACTGATCGACAAAATCAATGCTTCCTCAATCGTCGGAAGTCTTCTGCTTGTATTCGCACAGGTCTTCGATTCGGCAGCTGCCGCAACGTGGCTTGCGGGCCAGGCAGACATAGCGCCCATGCAGGATCAGCCAGTGATGGGAGTCCAGCAGGAACTCCTTGGGCACGAACTTGAGCAGCTTTTTTTCCACTTCCACCACGTTCTTGCCCGGGGCCAGGCCGGTGCGGTTGCTGACCCGGAAGATGTGGGTGTCCACCGCCATGGTCAACTGCCGGAAGGCGGTGTTGAGGACCACGTTGGCGGTCTTGCGCCCGACGCCGGGCAGGGCTTCCAGCTCTTCGCGGGTCTGCGGCACTTCGCCGTTGTGGCGTTCCACCAGCAGGCGGCAGGTTTCGATGACGTTCTTGGCCTTGCTGTTGTACAGGCCGATGGTCTTGATGTACTCGGACAGGCCTTCGACTCCCAGGGCATGGATCGCCGCGGGGGTATTGGCCACAGGGAAGAGTTTGGCGGTCGCCTTGTTGACCCCGACGTCGGTCGATTGCGCCGAAAGAATCACCGCGATCAGCAGCTCGAACGGCGAGGAATAGGCCAGTTCGGTCTTGGGCTCGGGGTTGTCTTCATGAAGTCGGCGAAATATTTCCAGGCGTTTGGCGGCATTCATGGGGGGTTCATTTCCTCGAAGACTGTCGTTTGAAGGGCGATGAGGCGGTCCAGGCCCGCTTTGCCGCCAGCAACAGGCCCAGCAGGATAAAGCCCCCGGGGCCCAGAGTCAGCAGGCGCACGCCGCCCTGGGGCAGCAGCACCCAGCCGCTGCTGTCGCCGCTCTGGCCGACCAGCCAGCCCAGATGGCTGCCCAAGGCGCCGGTGCCCAGCAGCTCGCGCAGCGCGCCCAGCAGTACCAGTGCGCCACAGAAGCCGACGGCCAGGCGCAGTCGGTCGCGGTGCTGGAAGAATCCCGCCTGTTCCAGCATCACGCATTGCAGGGGCAGCAGGCCCAGGTACAGGCTCAACTGCTGGTGCAGTTCATAACTCAAGGTTTGCAGCGCCAGCCACAGGCAACTGCCGAGGGATGCACCAAGCAGTAGGCTGGCGAACCACTGCTGCTGGCGTTGCAGGTGGGTTCGCAGCAGGCCCATGCCAGCCCCAAACAAGCCGAGCAGCAGCGCGGATGCCAGGGCCAGGCCCAGGGCCTTGACCCAGGAGTCGGTGGCCCCGATCAACGGTGTCAGCATCAGCAGGCCCGGCAAGGTCAGCGGCTTACTCATGGGCGGCCCCCGCCAGCAGTTGCTGGCGATGTTCGTCGAAGTAGCGCAAGGCGTCGTGCAAGGCGCTGATCACCGCGCGCGAGGTGATGGTGGCGCCGGCAATCTGATCGAACTGGCCGCTGTCCTTCTTCAAGGCCCAGGCGGCATCGCCCGGATCGCTGCGGGACTTGCCGGAAAAGCCTTGCAACCAGGGGTTGGGCCAATCAGCGATCCGTCCGCCCAAGCCGGGTGTTTCATCCTGCCTGAGGGTCTTGCTGCCCAGCAGGCGGCCCTGGCTGTCGATGGCGATCAACAGCTCGATGGGGCCGGCATAGCCGCTGACCTGGCTGCGTAACAGCACGGCGCTGGGCTGACCTTGGCGGGTGGCCAGGTAGCCCTGCAGCAAGCGGCTGTTGTCCAGCTGCACATCCTTCAGGGACAGCGGCTGGTCCAGGGGTTGGTTGTCGTAACTGGCGACGGGCAGCAGGTCGAGCAGCTTGCGCGCCTGCAGGGCCCGTTGCTCGGCGGCGATACGCGGCGCCGCAACCGAGTGCAGCCACAAGGTCGCCCCCACGCCCAGGAAACCGAGCAGGATCAGCAGAAGCAGGCCGCTGGATTTTTTCATGCTCAGGCGTTCTCCGGTTTTGCGGCGCACAGGCGTTCCAGTGCCGGCACCGTCAGATTCATCAGCAGCACGGCGAAGGCGACGCCGTCGGGGTAGCCGCCCCATGTCCGGATCAGGTAGGTCAGCAGGCCGACGCCGACGCCAAACAGCAGCCTGGCTTTTTCCGTCTTGGGCCCGGATACCGGTTCGGTGACGATGAAGAAGGCGCCGAGCATGCTGGCGCCGCTGAGCAGATGAAACAGCGGCGAGCCATGGGAGTCTGAGCCCGTGCCGTTCCAGCACAGCAGGCTGATGACCAAGAGGCTGCCCAGCATGCCCACCGGCGCCTGCCAGCCGATGACCCGCTGCTGCAGCAGGAACAGGCCTCCGGCAAGAAAACCCAGATTGATCCATTGCGCGGCACGTCCGCCGAAGTGGCCGAAGGCGGGGTTGCTGGCAAAGAGTTCGTCGAGGGTCAGGCTCTTGTTGATGCGCAGACTGTCCAGCGCCGTGGCTTGGGCCCAGGCATCCACGTGCAGACCGTCAGTGAGGCCGAAGACCTGTTGCAGTCCAGCGAGCAGATCCATGGCGTGGGGCGCGGGCCAATGGGTCATCGATTGGGGAAAGCACAGCAAGGCCAGGGCGTATCCAAGCATCGCCGGATTGAATGGATTCTGGCCGACTCCGCCGTACACCTGCTTGCCCAGGGCAATGGCCGCGGCCGCGGCGCTGAGCGGCAGCCACCAGGGGCAGTAAGGTGGCAAGGCCAGGGCCAGCAACGTGGCGCTGACCAAGGCGCTGCCATCGCCAAGGCCGCTTGGCAGCGCACGCTTTCTCAGACGCAGCGCCAGGGCTTCCATGGCCAGGGCGCCGCACGCCGCCAGCAACAGGTTGAGCAGCACGCCCCAGCCGAACCACCAGAGCAACACCAGCAGCCCGGGCAATGTGGCCAGCAGCACGCGCTGCATGGCCTGGCGCAGGCGCGGATCGACGCCGTCAGCGGTCAGCATGGGCCTGCACCTGGCGTTCGGCTTCCTGCAGGCGCGCCTGAGCCTCAGCCAGTTGCTCGGCTTGGGTATCAGGTTGGCGCTGCAGTTTGTTCAGTTCGGCGCGGGCGTAGGCCAGTTCGGTTTTCAGTTGCCGCAGTTGGGGATCGATCGGGCGCTTCTCGATACGCGCCAGGACCGGGGCCGGTTTGCCGCAGGCGTCCTCGGCGGCGTGCAGCGCTTGTTCGGCGGCCGCCAAGGCGGCGCTCAAGGCTTGCAGCTCGGCGTCGGAGGCTGGCGCGGCCTGGGCTTTTTTCAGTTCGGCGCGGCGGCTGGCCAGTTGGATCTTGGCCCGCTTGAGTTCGGCGTCCTTGGCCACGGGGGCCGCCGGGGCGGGCGCCGCCGACTGCAACTGAGCCAGGGCCTGTTCGGCGGCTTCGAACTGACGCTGCAGAACGATGAGCTGCGTTTGCTGCTCGAAGGTCGGTGGATGACCGAAGGCCTTGAGGGATTTGTGCAATTGAGCGCGGCTCATGGCCAGCTCGATCTTGGCTTTTTTCAACGCCGCGTCGGCGGCCTCGGCTTTCTGCGCGCGGACCCGCTCGATGGCCGCCTGCAGCGGATTCTGGCTGTCGTCGACCGCCTGCGCGGCTTTCTGCGCGCGCGCCTGACGCTCGGCCAGGCGCCGGGCTTCTTCGCGTTGCAAGCGCTCGTTGCGCTGTTCGAAGCGCCGTCGCGCCTGCTCGCGCTTGTGGTTGCGGGCCTGCAGTTGCTCGGGGCTGGTGGCCAGGCCGCCAACGATCGGCACCACCTTGGCCTCGGGCAGCGGCAGCATATCGATGCAGTCCACCGGACAAGGCGCCACGCACAGGTCGCAACCGGTGCATTGGTCGATCAGTACGCTGTGCATCCATTTGGCCGCGCCGACGATGGCGTCCACCGGGCAGGCCTGGATGCACTTGGTGCAGCCAATGCACTCCGCTTCGCGGATATGGGCGATCTGTGCCGGCGCCTGGCCGCGGCTGTGGTCCAGCTCCAGCACCGGCAACTTGAGCAGTTGCGCCAGGCCGGCAATGGTTTCCTGGCCTCCGGGCGGACACTTGTTGATGGCCTCGCCATTGGCGATGCCCTGGGCGTAGGGCTTGCATCCGGGATGGCCACATTTGCCGCACTGGGTCTGGGGCAGCAGGGCATCGATGCGTTGAATCAGACTCATGTTTTGATCAGTCCGTTGAAGCCGAAAAACGCCACTGCCATCAGGCCGGCGCTGATCAGGTCGATCGGCAGGCCGCGCCAGGGCAGGGGAATATCGTTGGTGGAAATACGCTGGCGCAGGTCGTTGAACAGGCTCAGCACCAGCCAGAAACCCAGTCCGGCCCCCAGGCTCATGGCGCTGAGGGTGGCCAGGTCCAGATCGTCCCGGGTGCCGATCAGCAGCAGGCCGAGCATGCCGGCATTGCCCAGAAGCAAGGGCCAGAGGCCGTCGAATGGCAAGCGCGGCAGGGCGCGGGACAGCAGCCTCAGCAGCGGCTTGATCAGCAACAGGCTCAATGGCAGCCAGATGAACAGTTGCAGCGCCTCCAGCCCCCAGGGCTGCAGCAACCCACGATAAAGAACATGCCCCAGCACGCTGCTGAGCAGCATCAACCCCGTGGTTGCCAGCCCCAGCGCATGGACCCGTTGCCGGTTGCTGTCCGCCTGCAACAGCGGATCGACGCCCAGCGGCCATTGCAACACGAAGTTGTTGATCAGGACGGTGCTGAAAAGGGCGAGCAGGAAGTGGGTCATGGTGGCGGCCGGTGCGAGCAGGCTATCCCTCAAGAGTAGGCAAACTCTGCGCGCACGCAGGGTCGCCAGATATGCAAATCCCCCCGTTGCGCCTGAGCGCGACGGGGGGATAGGGGAGGCAGCGTGGAGGCTTACTTGATCCGCTGGCCTGGCTTGGCGCCGCTGTCCGGGCTCAGCAGGTAGATCTCTTCGCCGCCAGGGCCGGCAGCCATCACCATGCCTTCGGAGATGCCGAACTTCATTTTCCGCGGCTTGAGGTTGGCGATCATCATGGTCAGGCGACCATCGAGCTTGGACGGATCCGGGTAGGCGCTCTTGATTCCGGAGAACACGTTGCGTTGCTCATCACCGATATCCAGGGTCAGGCGCAGCAGCTTGTCGGCGCCTTCCACGGCTTCGGCCTTGACGATCAAGGCGACGCGCAAATCAACGGCGGCGAAGGTGTCGAAGTCGATTTCCGGCGACAGTGGATCCTTGGCCAGTTCGCCGTTGCCTGCTGGCGTGGCGGCACCGGTGTCGGTCTGGCTGGCGGTCAGGTCTTCTTTCGAGGCGTCGGTCATGGCTTGGACTTTTACCGGGTCGATCCGCGTCATCAGCGGCTTGAATTCATTGAGCTGATGGTTGGCCAGCAGCTGTTGGTGGTCATTCCAGGTCAGCGGGGCAACGTTGAGGAAGGCCTCGGCGTCGGCGGCCAGCAGCGGCAGCACCGGCTTGAGGAAGATCACCAGTTGGCGGAACAGGTTGATACCGGTGGCGCAGATGGCCTGCACCTCGGCCTGCTTGCCTTCCTGCTTGTTCAACGACCACGGGGCCTTATCGGCGATCCAGGCGTTGGCGCGGTCGGCCAGGGCCATGATTTCGCGCATGGCACGGGCAAAGTCGCGGGCTTCATAGGCGTCGGCGATGCTGGGCGCGGCCGCCAGGAAGGCCTCGGTTAGCTCGGGAGCGGCATTGCTGTCGACCATCAGCCCGGCATTGCCTTTGTGAATGAAGCCGGCGCAACGGCTGGCGATGTTCACCACCTTGCCCACCAGGTCGGAGTTGACCTTCTGCACGAAGTCTTCGAGGTTCAGGTCCAGGTCGTCGACGCCACGGCCCAGCTTGGAGGCGTAGTAGTAGCGCAGGTATTCCGGCGACAGGTGCTCCAGGTAGGTGCGGGCCTTGATGAAGGTGCCGCGGGACTTGGACATCTTCTGGCCGTTGACGGTCAGGTAACCGTGGACGTTGATGCCGCTCGGCTTGCGGTAGCCGGCGCCTTCGAGCATGGCGGGCCAGAACAGGGCGTGGAAGTTGACGATGTCCTTGCCGATGAAGTGGTACAGCTCGGCAGTGGAGTCCTTGCCCCAGAACGCGTCGAAATCCAGTTCCGGACGACGGGCGCAGAGGTTCTTGAAGCTGGCCATGTAGCCGATCGGCGCGTCCAGCCACACGTAGAAATACTTGCCCGGCTCATCCGGGATCTCGAAGCCGAAGTACGGCGCGTCGCGGGAGATGTCCCACTGCTGCAGGCCGGCATCCAGCCACTCGGCGATCTTGTTGGCCACGGCGTCCTGCAAGGTGCCGCTGCGGGTCCAGCTTTGCAGCATCTGCTGGAAGTCCGGCAGCTTGAAGAAGAAGTGCTGGGAATCCTTGAGCACCGGGGTGGCGCCGGAGATCGCCGACTTCGGATCCTTCAGATCGGTCGGGGCATAGGTGGCGCCGCATTTTTCGCAGTTGTCGCCGTACTGGTCCTCAGTGCCGCATTTCGGGCAGGTGCCCTTGATGAAGCGGTCGGCCAGGAACATTTTCTTTTCCGGGTCGAAATACTGGGTGATGGAGCGCGTGGCGATGTGCCCGGCGTCCCGCAGCTTGAGGTAGATCTGGCTCGACAGCTCGCGGTTTTCTTCGGCGTGGGTCGAGTGGAAGTTGTCGAAGTCCACCAGGAAGTCGGCAAAGTCGGCGCTGTGTTCGGCCTGGACGTTGGCGATCAGTTGTTCCGGGGTGATGCCTTCCTTTTCCGCGCGCAACATGATGGCCGAGCCGTGTGCGTCGTCGGCGCAGACATAGATGCATTGGTTGCCGCGATGCTTCTGGAAGCGCACCCACATGTCGGTCTGGATGTACTCAAGCATGTGGCCAAGGTGGATGGAACCATTGGCATAGGGCAGGGCGCTGGTGACGAGGATCTTGCGTGGCTCGGACATGGGGCTCGGCTACTTGATGAAACGGAGGTCGGCCACTATAAAGCGCCAGCGCGGATTTTTCACCCTTCCGGACAGATTGTGCGCAGCAGGCTCCCTCGCCACGAAGGAGTCGGCGGCGTAGGATAGCCGGCTGATTTTCCAGTCTTGTTATCGGAGTTGCCCATGAGCGCCGTCAATCGCGCAGCGGTGGAAGCCGTCCTTCGCCAATACACCGACCCTTACCTGAACCAGGACCCGGTCAGCGCCGGCTGCGTGCGGGACATCGATGTCCAGGGCGACCGGGTCACGGTCCGCATGGAACTGGGTTATGCCGCCGGTCTGTTCAAGAGCGGCTGGGCACAGATGCTGCAACTGGCCATCGAAGGCCTGGACGGTGTCAGCTCGGCCAAGGTCGAGATCACCAGCGTGATCGCCGCGCACAAGGCCCAGGCGCAGATCCCCGGCCTGGCCAACGTCAAGAACGTGGTGGCGGTGGCGTCTGGCAAGGGCGGCGTGGGCAAGTCCACCACCGCGGCCAACCTGGCCCTGGCCCTGGCCCGCGAAGGCGCCAAGGTGGGGATTCTCGATGCCGATATCTATGGCCCGAGCCAGGGCATCATGTTCGGCATCGCCGAAGGCACCCGGCCGAAGATCAAGGACCAGAAGTGGTTCGTGCCTATTGAGTCCCATGGGGTCGAGGTCATGTCCATGGCCTTCCTGACCGACGACAACACGCCGATGGTCTGGCGCGGGCCAATGGTTTCCGGTGCCTTGCTGCAACTGGTGACCCAGACCGACTGGGGCAATCTCGATTACCTGGTGATCGACATGCCGCCAGGCACCGGCGACATCCAGCTGACCCTGGCGCAGAAAGTCCCGGTGGCCGGCGCGGTGATCGTCACCACGCCCCAGGACCTGGCGCTGCTGGATGCGCGCAAGGGCGTGGAGATGTTCCGCAAGGTCAACATCCCGGTGCTGGGCGTGGTGGAGAACATGGCGGTGCACATCTGCTCCAACTGCGGCCATGCCGAGCATCTGTTTGGCGAAGGCGGCGGCGAGAAGCTGGCCAGCCAGTACGACGTCGAGCTGCTGGCCTCGCTGCCGCTGTCGATGCTGATCCGCGAGCAGGCCGACGGCGGCAAGCCGACGGTGATCGCCGAGCCGGAAAGCCAGATTGCCATGGTCTATCAGGAACTGGCGCGGCATGTCGGTGCGCGCATCGTGCTGCAGGAGGCCGCGGCGCCGGCGATGCCCAGCATTACCGTCAGCGATGACTGATTCAGCGCAGCGCTTCTAAGCGTTACAGGCCACAACGAAAAAGCCCGATGTGCAAGCATCGGGCTTTTTCGTTGGCGTCGACTCAGACCCGCAGGCCGCCATCCAACTCCAGGATGCGTCCGGTGTAGTAGTCGTTCTCGAAGATGTACGCCGCCGAGTGGGCGATCTCTTCCGGCTTGCCCATGCGCTTGAGCGGAATGCCGGAAGTCATCTTCTCCAGGGCTTCAGGCTTCATGCCCAAGGTCATCTCGGTTTCGATAAAGCCCGGGGCAATACCGGCCACGCGGATGCCATAGCGCGCCAGCTCCTTGGCCCAGGTCACGGTGGCCGCAGCGACCCCGGCCTTGGCCGCGGAATAGTTGGTCTGGCCGATATTGCCGGCGCGGGAGATCGACGAGATGTTGATGATCGTGCCGCTGTTGTTCAGCTCGATCATTTTTGCCGCCACTTCACGGGTGCAGAGGAAGACGCCGGTCAGGTTGACGTCGATCACCGCTTGCCACTGGGCCAGGCTCATCTTGGTCATCTCGCCGTCCTTGACCTTGACCAGCAGGCCGTCGCGCAGGATCCCGGCATTGTTGATCAGGCCGTGGATGGCGCCGAAGTCCTCGGCCACCTGGGCCACCATGTGGCTCACCTGTTCTTCATTGGCGACATTGCACAGGTAGGCACGGGCTTCGACGCCGTGGGCCTTGCAGGCGGCGACGGCCTGGTCGAGTTTTTCCGGGTTGAGGTCGACCAGGGCCAGTCGCGCGCCCTTGGCGGCGAAATACTCGGCCATGGAGCGGCCCAGACCTTGGCAACCGCCGGTGATCATGATTACTTTGTCAGTGAGTTGCATTCGCATGTCCCGCTAGCAGGTCTTGAAAGGTTGTCCTTTTGGCAGAGCCTCGACCGACCGCCGGACCTGATCTGGCTGCAGACGAGAATTGCCCCATTGGCGTAGCTGGAACAATGCTCCAGGCGCCCGTCCGTTTTCGACGGATTTTACAGAAGGAGTCATAAAGTGAGCGTTGAAGCTGCGAAGAATGCACGAGAATTGCTGCTCAAGGAATACCGCGGCGTGTTGTCGACGCACTCCAAGGCCATGCCGGGTTTTCCCTTTGGCTCCGTGGTGCCCTATTGCCTGGATGCCGAGGGGCGGCCGCTGATTCTGATCAGTCGCATTGCCCAGCACACTCACAATCTGCAGAAGGATTCCAAGTGTTCGCTGCTGGTGGGCGAGCGTGATGCCGACGACGTGCAAGCGGTAGGGCGCCTGACCTACCTGGCCGAGGCCGAGAAACTCGCGGATGAGCAGGCAATCGCCGCTGCTGCCGAGCGCTACTACCGTTACTTCCCCGAATCGCAGAACTATCACAAGGCCCACGATTTTGATTTCTGGGTGCTCAAGCCGGTGCGTCATCGCTACATCGGCGGTTTCGGGGCGATTCACTGGGTCGATCAGGTGACCCTGGCCAACCCGTTCGCCGGCAAGGCCGAGTCGAGCATGGTGGAACACATGAACAGCGATCATGCCAAGGCCATCGCCCATTACGTCCAGCTCACCGGGCTGCCTGACAGCGTGCCGGCGCAACTGGTCGGGATCGATGCCGAGGGCATGCATCTGCGCATTGCTCAGGCGCTGTACTGGTTGCCATTCCAGGCGCCTTGCAACACGCCGACACAAGTACGCGAAGCCCTGGTTTTCCTGGCTCACGCCGATCAATGGCCGAAAAAACCAGCCGTTGGCGCTTGAATTCACGAATTGGCGACGTCATTTACGGTCTACTGGAAGGCATTCTTCCGCAGAGGAAACCATTTGATGCGCCCTTTTCTGTTGCTCTTTTTGCTGTTCCCGGTGCTGGAGCTGTTCGTCTTCGTCAAGGTCAGCGCGGCCATCGGGTTTTTCCCGGCGCTGCTGCTGATCATTCTCGGTTCGATGCTCGGTGTGCTGGTATTGCGCGTGGCCGGCCTGGCCACGGCACTGCGTGCCCGTGAAAGCCTCAATCGCGGCGAGCTGCCGGCCCAGCAGATGCTCGAAGGCTTGATGCTGGCCCTGGGCGGCGGCCTGTTGATCCTGCCCGGTTTCGTCAGTGATGTGTTCGGTCTGTTGATGCTGTTGCCGATCAGTCGTCGCCTGCTGGCCAACAAGATGCGCCAGCGCGCCGAGGAGCAGGCCCTGCGCCAACGCGCTTTTGCCGATGACATGCGCGCGGCCCGCGGCGGCCCTGCGCCGCAACAGCCATTGGGCCGTGAGCCCAATGTCATCGAGGGCGAGTTCGAGCATCGCGACTCATAACTCAGCGGCTCCACTGCACGGCACCTTCGGGTGCCGTGTTCGTTTTTGGCGCAAGCCCTGTAAAAAAATCTCCGACCAGCCCTTGTAATAACCTTATGCGCCCTTATGTAACGGTCACCGCAAGGTTTCTGGTGCTTACACCAGACAGACTTCCGCGGCTCGCTTGTCGAGTCGCACCCGGCAAAGCCGGATTTGTTAACCCGCCGGTGTCGACACCGGCCGTTGAAAACCACAATTAGGAGAGATCGACAATGAAGCTTCGTCCTCTGCATGACCGCGTCGTCATCCGTCGCAGCGAAGAAGAATCGAAAACTGCCGGCGGCATCGTTCTGCCTGGTTCGGCTGCTGAAAAACCTAACCGTGGCGAAATCGTCGCTGTAGGTACCGGCCGTGTGCTGGACAACGGTGAAGTACGTGCGCTGGCCGTGAAAGTGGGTGACAAAGTGGTGTTTGGCCCGTACTCCGGCAGCAACACCGTGAAAGTCGATGGCGAAGATCTGCTGGTAATGGCCGAGAACGAGATTCTCGCTGTTATCGAAGGCTGATTTCCCGCGTATTTTCCCGCTACTACACAGTATTTAAGGAATATCGATCATGGCTGCTAAAGAAGTTAAATTCGGCGATTCCGCCCGCAAGAAAATGCTCACCGGTGTCAACGTTCTGGCTGACGCGGTAAAAGCGACCCTCGGCCCGAAAGGCCGTAACGTGATCATCGAGAAGAGCTTCGGCGCTCCGACCATCACCAAGGACGGCGTTTCCGTAGCCAAAGAAATCGAGCTGAAAGATCGCTTCGAAAACATGGGCGCGCAGCTGGTCAAAGACGTTGCCTCCCGTGCCAACGATGACGCTGGCGACGGCACCACCACCGCTACCGTTCTGGCTCAGTCGATCGTCAACGAAGGCCTGAAAGCCGTCGCTGCCGGCATGAACCCGATGGACCTGAAACGCGGTATCGACAAGGCCACCATCGCCATCGTCAAAGAGCTGAAAGGTCTGTCCAAGCCATGCGCTGATTCCCGCGCCATCGCTCAGGTCGGCACCATCTCCGCCAACTCCGACAACTCCATCGGCGACATCATTGCCGAAGCCATGGAAAAAGTCGGCAAAGAAGGCGTGATCACCGTTGAAGAAGGCTCGGGCCTGGAAAACGAACTGTCGGTTGTAGAAGGCATGCAGTTCGACCGTGGCTACCTGTCCCCTTACTTCATCAACAAGCCGGACACCATGGTCGCCGAACTCGACGGCCCGCTGATCCTGCTGGTGGACAAGAAGATCTCCAACATCCGCGAAATGCTGCCCGTGCTGGAAGCCGTTGCCAAAGCCGGCCGCCCACTGCTGATCGTGGCTGAAGACGTTGAAGGCGAAGCCCTGGCGACTCTGGTTGTGAACAACATGCGTGGCATCGTCAAAGTCGCTGCCGTCAAGGCTCCGGGCTTCGGCGACCGTCGCAAGGCCATGCTGCAGGACATCGCCGTCCTGACCGGCGGTACCGTGATCTCCGAAGAGATCGGCCTGAGCCTGGAAAGCACCACCCTGGAGCACCTGGGTAACGCCAAGCGCGTGATCCTGTCCAAAGAAAACACCACCATCATCGACGGTGCTGGCGTTGAAGCGGACATCCAGGCTCGTGTGACCCAGATCCGTCAGCAAGTGGCCGACACTTCGTCCGACTACGACCGTGAAAAACTGCAAGAGCGTCTGGCCAAGCTGTCCGGCGGCGTTGCAGTGATCAAGGTTGGCGCTGGCTCCGAAGTTGAAATGAAAGAGAAGAAAGCCCGCGTTGAAGACGCCCTGCACGCGACCCGTGCAGCCGTTGAAGAAGGCGTGGTACCTGGCGGTGGCGTAGCCCTGATCCGTGCTCTGCAAGGCATCAAGGACCTGAAGGGCGACAACGCCGATCAGGACGTGGGTATCGCTGTTCTGCGTCGCGCGATCGAAGCTCCACTGCGCCAGATCGTTGCCAACTCCGGTGACGAGCCAAGCGTGGTGGTGGACAAGGTCAAGCAAGGTGCCGGCAACTTCGGCTACAACGCTGCTACCAGCGAATACGGCGACATGATCGAAATGGGCATCCTGGACCCAACCAAGGTGACCCGTTCCGCGCTGCAAGCCGCATCGTCCATCGGCGGTCTGATCCTGACCACCGAAGCCGCTGTTGCTGAAATCGTGGAAGACAAGCCTGCAGCTGGCGGCATGCCAGACATGGGCGGCATGGGTGGCATGGGCGGCATGATGTAAGCCAGCCTTACCCCTGTACTGAAAAAGCCCCGCCGGTGAAAGCCGGCGGGGCTTTTTTATGCCTGGGATATGGGAGGCGCCTGGATCTTCGCGGGCCAGCCCGCTCCTACAACGATGCACCTGTGTAGGAGCGGGCTGGCCCGCGAATGACTTCAGCGCTGGCTCAGTTCATCCGCTGCTGCCTTGGGCGCCTTCCAGCCCAGCAACTGCTGCTTGAAGCCATAACTGGCGCTCTGGTAGTAGCTGATGCCGCGCTGGATCAGCGGGTCGCTGTCCGGCACTCGGGATTCCTGGCTGACGCCCAGGGCCTGGTCATGGCGGCGCAGCCCCTGGCGCGGGCTGAGAATCGCCAGGTCCTGTCCGTCGAACAGCCCCAGGTGCTGATAGTTGCCCACCAGCACGCGAGGCGGCAGTGGGTTGTCCTGCAGCAGGTTGCGCCCGAAGAAGGTCGACTCGTAGTCCAGGTTCAACAGCCCCAGCAGGGTCGGCGCCAGGTCGATCTGACTGGCCAGCTGTGCACTTTCCCGCGCTGGAATCAGCTTGGGTGAATAGATGAACAACGGAATCTGATAGTTGCTGATGGGCAGGTCTTCCTTGCCCGCGCTGCCCGCCGTGTGGTCGGCGACGAACACGAAAATGGTGTTGTCGAACCAGGGCTTTTGCCGCGCGGCCTTGAGGAACTCGCCGATGGCGTAGTCGGTGTATTTCACCGCGCCGTCACGGCCATTGCCGGACTTGATGTCGATCCGGCCATCGGGGTAGGTGTACGGCCGATGGTTGGAGGTGGTCATCAGTTGCAGCAAAAAGGGCCGTTGCTGGGCGTAGTCGGCATCGGCCAGCTTCAGGGTCTGGCTATAGAGGTCTTCGTCGGCCATGCCCCAGGCGTTCTTGAAGTGGATCTCGGATTCCTCGACGCTGCTCTGGTCCACCACCCGGTAGCCGTTGCCGCTGAAAAAGGCGTTCATGTTGTCGAAGTAACCGCGCCCGCCGTAGACGAACACGCTGTCGTAGCCCACGGCGCGCAGTTGCTGGCCCAGGCTGGCGAAGCCGCTTTCACGGCCGATGCGTTTGACGATCGAGCGCCCCGGAGTGGGCGGGATCGCCAGGGTGATGGCTTCCAGGCCACGGTCGGTGCGGGTGCCGGTGGCGTAGAAGTTATTGAAGTACAGGCTCTGTGCGCGCAACGCATCCAGGTTCGGGGTCAGGTTGCGGTCGTCGCCGTTGCTACCCATGTACTTGGCGCTGAAGCTTTCCAGGGTCACCAGGACGATATTCGGGGTGCGTGGGGTGCCCGGGTTATCGATGGCGCGGCGAATATCCAGCGGGTCCTGGCCAATGAAGCGGGCATTGGGCTCGTTCAACTCGGCGCGCATCTGTCGCGCCACGACCTCGGCTGGCAGGCTGCGATAGAACTGCGAGTAGTCCAGCTCGTTGTTGCGAAAGGCGGCAAAGAATTGATATGGGCCATTGCTTGCCAGCTCATTCTGATAGGCGTTGCCGCCCTGGGCGCGCGGGCTGTCCTGGCTGAGCAGTTGCAGACTGGCCGCGGCCACCAGCAACAGTCCCAGGGCGCTGAGCAGGCGGCCGCGCAGGGGCGGCAAGGGCGCATCCAGGGCGGCCTCAAGCGGCTTGCGTAGCGCCAGGCTCAGGACGATTGCTGCCAGGGCCAGCAGGCCCATGAACCATCCGATCGGATAGGACTCGAGAATGTTGTTGAGGACTTCGTCGGAGTACACCAGGTAATCGACGGCGATGAAGTTGAAACGCACGCCGAACTCGTCCCAGAACAGCCATTCCGCCACAGCGGTGAAGAGCATGGCGAACAGGCTGATGCTGAACAGGCCCTGCACCAGCCAGCGCAAGCCGCGTCGGCGCCAAAGGCTTGCCGGGCACAGCAACAGGCCCAGCCCCAGGGGCAGGGCGGCGTAGGCCAGGAATCCCAGGTCATAGAGCAGGCCGACGCCGAACACCGGCAGCCAGCCGTTACCGGCTTCGTTGAGGTGGGTCAGCAGGAGGATGCTGCGGGTCAGCAGGAAAATCGCCAGCCAGGTGCCGGTCAGCAGCAGCACTAGGCGCGCGGGCGCGGTCTTGAGAAGGTCCATCGAGGGGGTGTTCCTTGTGGGCAAATGCTTCGTAGTTTGAGGTTGTCGCTGTAGTCAGGTTGTGAGCCCTCAGTGAAAAACTCGTTAAGACATTGATCGGGCAACAGGGCTGCGGCAGCGGTCAGACAAGGCTGGCGGCGAGTCGGACTTGGCCTTAAGCTGCGCGAGCCAAGACGGCCGTAACTGTGTAGGGAGAGAGTTCCGATGCGAATTCTACTGGTTGAAGACAACCGCGATATTCTCGCCAACCTGGCTGACTACCTGGGGCTCAAGGGCTACACCGTGGACTGCGCCCAGGATGGTTTGTCCGGGCTGCACCTGGCGGCCACCGAGCATTATGACCTGATCGTGCTCGACATCATGCTGCCAGGAATCGATGGCTACACCCTGTGCAAGCGTCTGCGCGAAGATGCCCGGCGCGACACCCCGGTGATCATGCTCACGGCTCGTGACCAGCTGGATGACCGGCTGCAGGGCTTCAAGTCCGGTGCCGACGACTACCTGCTCAAGCCGTTTGCCCTCTCGGAACTGGCGGCGCGAATCGAGGCGGTGATGCGCCGTACCCAGGGCGGTGGTCGGCGTGCGTTGCAGGTGGGCGATCTGAGCTATGACCTCGACACCCTCGAAGTCACCCGCGAAGGGCGCCTGCTCAAGCTCAACCCGGTGGGCCTCAAGCTGTTGGCGGTGTTGATGCAGAAGAGCCCTCATGTCCTGCGCCGGGAAATTCTCGAAGAGGCCCTGTGGGGCGATGATTGCCCGGACAGTGACAGCCTGCGCAGCCATGTTCACCAACTGCGCCAGGTGATCGACAAGCCATTCGCCAAGCCGCTGCTGCACACCGTGCACGGTGTCGGCTACCGGCTGGCCGAGGGCCGTGATGGAGTTTAAGCAAAGCCTTGCCCAGCGCATCATCATCGCCTTTGCCTTGATGAGCGCATTGGTGGCGGGGGCATTCGCCATGGGCATCGTGGCGACCGTGCACCTGGTGGAGGAAAAACTCATCTCCGCTGGCCTTGGGGGCGACCTGCAACGCTTGTTGTTGATGGACAACGTGGCCGACTGGAGCCACCGTCCCGAGCCCGACCAACTGTTCTACTACAGCGGCGGTCGTGGCGATTTCGAGTTGCCCAAGGACCTGCGCCACCTGGACCCGGGCTTCCATGAAGTGTTTCGCGAGCAGCTGTCCTACCACGCCATGGTCGAAGTGGTGGATGGCCGGCGTTACGTGCTGCTGCAGGATCAGAGCGATTTCGAAGAGCGTGAGCGGGTGCTGTTTGCCGTGGTGCTGGTGGGGTTCGTCCTGAGCCTGGCGCTGGCGGTGTTCCTGGGCTGGATCCTGGCGCGTCGGGTGATGGCGCCGGTGGTGCGTCTGGCCCGTCAGGTACGGCATCGCGATCAGTTGCTGGGGCTGGCGCCGCCGTTGGCGCCGGATTATGCCGCCGATGAGGTGGGCGAATTGGCCATCGCCTTCGACGCCACCCTGGGGCGCTTGCGCCAGGCCTTGAGCCGCGAGCGGCTGTTCACCAGTGATGTCAGCCATGAACTGCGCACACCGTTGATGGTGTTGGCCACCTCCTGTGAGTTGCTCCTGGAAAACCCCGGGCTGGACCAGCGCGGACGGGCCCAGGTTGAACGCATTGCCCGGGCCTGCGAGGAGATGCGCGAGCTGGTGCAGACCTTCCTGATGCTCGCGCGTGCCCAGCGGGAAGACGCCGGCATGTCGCCGCAACTGACCCTGACGCAAGCCGCCACTGATTTGATCGGCCTGTGGCGCGAGTCCATCGAGGACAAAGGCATCGAGTTGATCTTCGAGCCCGGCCAGCCCGGCGACGAGCGCTACAACGCCACCTTCCTGCATGCGGTGATGGGCAATCTTCTGCGCAACGCCTTGCACTACACCGAGCGGGGCTTTATCCGCCTGAGCCTCGAGCCGGGCGGGTTTGTGGTGGAAGACAGCGGCGTGGGCATTCCCGAGGAGAAACGCGAGGCGATGTTCCAGCCCTTCGTGCGCGGCGACGAAAAGCGCGGTGAAGGCCTGGGGTTGGGCTTGTCCCTGGTTCAGCGCATCTGTGAAAACCAGGGCTGGAGCGTCAGTCTCAGTACCATGATCCCCAATGGCTGTCGTTTTCACGTTCTGCTGCAACCAGCCAAGAGCTGAGTATCTTGATCCGGCCCTGCTCTGCAGGGCCTGTCACTTGTCGTTTTTTGGCCTGCTGTGGCCCTAGGCCATTGCCCGCTGGCTGTAAAAGTCTGAAATATTTTCCCCTTGGACGGTACGAAGTTTTCACAAAGGGATGACCTGTCGCTGACATGCCGCTGCTTAAGGTGGGGCCATCAGCTACAGGAGACCTTGATGATGGCCAAGCCGATCAAGCTGGAATTTTCCGACAAATACGATGCCCAACATGCCCAGGAATACCTGCTGAAGCATCAGGATGGCCTGGCGCGTCGGTTGTCCCACTGGCGTGACGAACACCTGGCCCGCGCGGCCCTGGCCGCTGCCGGTGAGCCCGGTCTGGTGCTGGACCTGCCCTGTGGTGCGGGTCGCTTCTGGCCGTTGCTGGCGCAGAAGGCCAACCGGGTCATCATTGGCGCGGACAATTCTTCGGCTATGCTGAGCACCGCCATGGCGGCCCAGCCCGCCGACGTGGTGAGTCGGGTACGGCCTTTGCAAACGTCAGCCTTTGCCATCGATTTGCCGGACAACGCCGTGGACTGCATTTTTTCCATGCGGCTGTTGCACCATGTGGGCCAGGCCGAGCATCGGATGGCGCTGTTACGGGAGTTTCAGCGAGTGACCCGCGACAGCGTGATTATCTCGCTGTGGGTTGATGGCAATTTCAAGGCCTGGAAACGCAAGCGCCTGGAGCGCAAGCGTTTGTCCGAATCGGGGCCAGAGGCTTACCAGAATCGCTTCGTGTTACCGGCCGCCACCGTCGAAAAAGAGTTCAGGCAAGCCGGTTTTCGTGTCCAGGAGCACCTGGATTTTGTTCCGCTCTACGCCATGTGGCGAGTGTACGTATTACGCAAGAGGTAACGGATGGCTGTTGAATCTGCTTCGCAAATGGATGTTGCACCCTCGGATCGCTTCGATGACTTCTGGAACAGGCAAGGTGAATGGGTCGAGGAACCCAATCAGCGTCGAGGCGGTGAAAGCGGGGTACAGCGCATTGTGAGCAGCAGCGGCCGTCTGCTCTATGCCAAGCGACAGATCGGACACACCTATCGCAGCGTGCTGCATCCTTTCGGGCGACCGACCGTCTTGCGCGAACTCGCCGCGTTGCAAGGCCTGCGGTTGCTCGATGTGGGGGTTCCGGAACTGGTGTTCTGCGGTGCCCGGCGCGATCCGCAGAATCGCTGGCAAGCCTTGCTGGTCACGGCGGCGCTCGATGGCTTTGTGGAAATCGACAACTGGTACGCCGCCGGTGAGCGTGAGCGCCATGGTGAAGCGTTCCATGAGCGGTTGCTGGAGGCACTGGCGGGGACCCTGGCACGCATGCACAAGGGGCGCTGGCAGCATGGCTGCCTGTACGCCAAGCATATTTTCGTGCGGGTGCTGGGCGAGGGCGAGCAGGCCCGGCCACAGATCGCCTTGCTGGATTTCGAGAAGTGCCGGCAGCGCTTGAGCAGCCAACGAGCAGCCGCCCACGACCTCAAGCAACTGCGCCGCCATTCGTCGTGGAACGACACGGATTGGCAAAAGCTCTACTACTTTTACAAAACGGCGTTTGGCAGCCCCATCAAAGGTTTATAGCTATGAAGCTAGAAATTGCACGAGGTGTTTTCCTGGCAGGAGCCTTGGCAGTTGCTTCCTTGGCCCTGGTTGTCTGGGAGCAGCCGCGAACGCAGGTGCTCAGTGCCGCTCAAGGGGAACATTGCCCTTTGCCACGGGTCGCCAAATCGACAGTCGCCGCCCGGCCCGATCATGACTTGCTGTTGTTCATGTTCGGCATGAGCCAGGGCTTGAAACCCCAGAGCTGAACCTATTCTCCCGCCCAGCCAAAGGCCTCGCCATGCGAGGCCTTTGGCTTTTCTGACGCTTGGGCATTGGCGCCGGCCGCGGGCTGGTCAGACCAGATGCAAATGGTTGTCCCAGAGCCCGGCAGGCAGTTCCAGGGGTTTTGCCACAATCTGCTGCTGGCGACAGTCATAGAAGCGGCAGCGGCCTTGGCCAGAGGTCACCACGAAGCCATCGGCCACGGCGCCGACCCCGGCGCAGTCCGGCAGCGGGGCATCGACCCGCACCGCACCGCTGTCCAGATCCCAGATGAAGAAGCGGTTGCCCCGTGGGGCGGTCAGGGCCACCAGGCGCAGGTCGCTGTGCACGGCGACGCTGGCGGTGTAGTGCCCCATGGCCTGCAGTTGCTGTTCGGGGACCGGGAAAGCCGTGAAGGGCTGGCCCGGACGCTTGATCGCCAACAGCTCCGAGGACTCGTGGGCGGCGCCCATGAACTGCTGACCGGTGACGATGGTGCCGTCGCTGGCGATGCCCATGTGGCGCACGCTGTTCATCTGCTGGGCCAGGGTTTCCTTGCTCAACAGAGTGCCGTCGCGCTGCATCAGCACCAGGCTCGGCTCCATGGCGTCGAGGTTCATCTCCACCCGGCTTTCGGCTTCGGTGCGGATACCGCCGTTGGCCACCACCAGGGTTTCGCCGTCGGGCATCCACGACACCTGGTGCGGGCCGATGCCATGGGTGGACAGCTCGCCGCTGTGCACCAGGCGTTCGCCTTGAAAACGGTAGACCCCCAGCAGGCCGCGCCCCGGATCACGGGTGTCGTTCTCGGTGGCGTACAGCCACTGGCCGTCCTTGTGGATCACCGCGTGGCCATAGTAATGCCGGTCAGGCTGCGAGTTCAGGGTTTGCAGCAAGGTGCCGTCCCGCAGGTCGATCAGGTAGCTCTCGGTACCCGGGCGTCGGGCCACGAACAGCGCGATCGGCAGTTGCGGGTGATTGATGATGTCGTGGCAACGCTGGCCGACCTGGGTGGCAAACAGCTGTTTACCGTCCAGCTGATAACCGACGGCGTAATGCTTGCCGTCCCCATCGTCCCTGGCCGACAGCAGCAAGGGCTGCTTGCCCTTTTGCTTGAACAGCGTCCAGCCGCCCAAGGTCACCGCACTGAGCAGCAGGCTGCCCAGTGCCAAAGCCTGACGTCGCAGCATCATCAGTCACCGTCGTTGGCGTTGAAGCCCAGTTGGATCCCCAGCGCCTTGGCCAGTTCGCCTTCGTGCAGGCGATGGACCACGTTGAGGCTGTCGTACAGGTCGTTGAGTTGCTGGCGCCCGGCGTCGTCATTGAGCATTTCAGTGAGCGAGCGCTGGGTGCTGGCAAAGAGTTTCAGCGAGGCGGCGTAGGCGGCGTCGATCTTGTCGGCCAACGGCTTCTGCTCGGCGGGTAGCAGGCCACGCAGGCCCTTGTTGTCGACCCCGGCCCAGACCGTCTGGGCGGCGCTGAGGCTGGCTTCCAGGCCTTGCAGGGACGACTGGCTGCGCCAGGCGTCGGCCTGGAACGGCTGGGGGATGCCCTTGGTCTGGCGGCCCATCGGCGTGCCGAGTTTCTTCTTCAGGGTATCCAGGGCGGTGACCTGGACCCGCAGCAGGTCGGCGATGGCTTCGTGGGAGTCGGCGTAGCGCTGGTTGGGGAACTTGCTCATCTGCGCGAGCATGCCGTCGTTGGTGTTCCAGCTCGACAGGATCTCTTCGGCCAGTTGCTTCTGGCGTTCACCGATGGCGGTCAGCAGCGGGCAGTAGCGGGCTTTCTGCGCGCTGTCGGCCATGTCGATCTTGCTGTCGAAGAGGATGTATTCGTAGGCCGACAGGCCTTGTACCACCACGCTGGACTTGGCCAGGGTCGCGGCGTCGATCTGCGGGGTGGCGCTGACCAGTTGCTCGACCTGACGGCCCACCAGGTTCTTCTTGTCCGGCCAGAACTGCACCTGCCAGGAGCGGTTGCCCTCGGCCAGCGGACCGATCAGCAGCGGCTGCAGCTCGGCCCAGGCCTTTTGCGCGTGGAGGAAATCGGCACGGGCGGTGTCCAGGCTTTGCTTGCCTTCACAGAAGGCCAGGGCGCTGATGGCCAGCTGGCGGTCGGCATCGACCCAGCGGCTGTAGGTCGGCAGGATGACCTGCTTGGCGATGGCCGCCGAGGTCACGGCTTGTGGGTCCTGGGGCGCGCAGGCGCCCAGAGCGAGTGCGGCCAGGCTGGTGAACAGCAGTTTGGGGCGGAACATGTTCGGGCTCCCTTTATGGTGGAGAAAACGGTTGAGTCGAGCGTTATAGAGAATTCAGGAAGGCCAGCAACGCGGCGCGCTGCTCGGCGTTGAACGCGAGCACCTGTTGCTTCGCGCCCTCGGCCTCGCCGCCATGCCAGAGCACCGCTTCCATCAGGTTGCGGGCGCGGCCGTCATGCAGGAACTGGGTGTGGCCACTGACGGTTTCCGTCAGGCCGATGCCCCACAGCGGCGCGGTGCGCCAGTCGCGGCCACTGGCCTTGAACTCGGTGCGGTGGTCGGCGAGGCCTTCCCCCATGTCATGCAGCAGCAGGTCGCTGTAGGGGCGGATGACCTGGTTGGCCAATTCGGGTTCGGCGGCATCGGCTGCCGTGGTGAAACTCGGGGTGTGGCAGGACTGGCAACCGGCCTTGAAGAACAGGTTCTTGCCGGCCAGGACCTGGGGCGAGTCGACGTCGCGGCGCGCCGGTACCGCCAGGTTGCGGGTATAGAACAGCACCAGGCGCAGGATGTTGTCACTGACCTCCGGCTCGCCGTCCGGGCCATTGCCGTTGGGCGCCTGCTTGCACGCGGTTTGCGCCTCGGTGCAGTCGTCGAAGGGGCGCAGGCTGGTGGTCAGGCCCATGTCGCCGGAAAACGCGTGAACATTCTGTTGATTGAGATTGGGTTGTCCGGCTTTCCAGCCAAAGCGTCCGAGCACGGTCTTTTGCTGGGCGTCATCCCAGACCCAGTTGGGCCGTCCGGCAATCCGGTTGTTGCCGGTGGTGGGCTGAGCGTTGGCCAGGATCGCCGCTTCGGGAATGGCTTCCAGCAGCCCCAGGCCGATCATCGGCGGCGCCACTCGGGCGGAGAACTGCGTCTCGGGGTGCATCGGGCCGTAACCCAGGTCGGTGATCTGCAGCCTGGGCTTGCGCAGCTCCACCTGGGTGCCGTCCTTGAACCGTACCGGCACGCTGTCGTAATCGACTCGGACTCGGCCTTCGGGAGCGACGCCGGGAATCGCCATGTCCTGCAACTGGCCACCGTATACCGGTTCGGGCACCACGCCGAGCTGTTCGATGACCTTGGCGTAGGCCGGGGCATCCGGGATCGACAGGCGCACCAGCATGGACACCGCGTTCAGGGCCTCCGGTGCGGGCGGATGGCCGCGGCCGTCCTTGATGTGGCAGTTCTGGCAGGCGTTGGTGTTGAACAGCGGGCCCAGGCCGTCGCGGGCGGTGGTGGTGGAGGGGGCGATGACCCAGGGGTTGCGAAAGAAACTGTTGCCCACGCTGAAGTCCAGGCGTCGGGTGGCCGGCAGATTGGCCGAGGGCAAAGAAAAGGCGTTGCGATCAGCCTTGTTGACCGTGGTGGCGCCGCCGGCGTGGGCTTCACCCGGTTCGGCCCGGGTAAAGCGTGGAGCGTCATCGCAGGCACTCAGGCCCAGGGCCATGAGCAGAGCGAACCAGCGAAGCAGCGACGAAGGCATCGGACATCCTGCAAGACGAGCAAAACAAGGGCGCAAAGTCTAACAGGGTGCTGAAGTTTGAATAAGAGGAATTATCGTTTGGTTTGACTCAAGACAAGCTTGCCAAGGGACGGCTCACCCAAGGCACTGCAGTCTCGCTGCGACAAAAAAAGGCGACCCGAAGGTCGCCTTTTGGCGCCAGCGGCGCTGATCAGAACTCGTGATCGGCGTTGTCCGGGTTCAGGTCGCTGATGCCCAGTTTGCCGGCGGCCTGTTCGATCGAACCGGTCTGCTTGACCAGGGCGGCGATGGCGTCGCGCACGATCTGGTTGCCGGATTCGTTGCCGGCGGCGATCAGTTGGTCGTAGTGCTCACCCTTGTTGGCGTGGTCGACCATGATCTGGATCTTGGCTTCGGTCGCGGCCAGATCGGCTTTCAGGGCGGCGTCGGCGGCGGGGTCGGCCTTGGCCACCAGGGACGACAGGCTGGCGCCGGTCATCTTGGTGCCGTCGACACGGGTGTATTCGCCCAGGTAGACGTTGCGGATGCCCTTGGCGTCGTAGAAGTGCGAGTTGTGGGTGTTGTCGCTGAAGCAGTCCTGCTCGTCTTCAGGCGAGTTGGCTTCCAGGGACACTTTCATCCGCTCGCCGGCCAATTCGCCCAGAGACAGGCTGCCCATGCCGAAGAGCATTTTGCGCAGGCCGGTTTCGGCCGGTTCCGCTTCCAGGGTGGCGCGGTAGTTGTCGGCCACGTCCGGTTTCCAGTTGCCGACCATTTCTTCCAGGTCGTTGACCAGCAGTTGGGTCACGGCTTTCAGATAGGCGCGACGACGATCGTTGTGGCCGCCGGTAGCACCTGCGCCCTCCAGATAGTCGGACGCCGGACGCGCGCCGGCGCCGGGACCGGTGCCGTTGAGGTCCTGGCCCCAGAGCAGGAATTCGATGGCGTGGTAGCCGGTGGCGACGTTGGCCTCGGCACCGCCCAGCTCGTTCAGGCTGGCCAGGGTTTCCGGGGTGATGTCCTTCACGTCGATCTTGTCTTCGCCGACCTGGATCTCGGTGTTGGCGATGATATTGGCAGTGGCGCCGGGGTTGCCCAGGGCGTGTTCATAGCTCTTGTCGACGTAGTCGATCAGGCCTTCGTCCAGCGGCCAGGCGTTCACCTGGCCTTCCCAGTCATCGATGATGGTGTTGCCGAAGCGGAACACTTCGCTCTGCAGGTAAGGCACGCGTGCGGCCACCCAGGCAGCCTTGGCGGCCTTCAGGGTTTCGTCGTTGGGCTTGGCGAGGAAGGCATCGATGGTGGTTTGCAGGGTTTTCGCGGTGGATTCGGCGTCGCTGTAAACGGCAAATACCATGTCGGCGTAATGCGCGACCACAGCCTTGGCCGCGGCTTCGTCGACCTTGCCCGCGGCGTCGTTGGCCGGGGTGGCAGTGCTGGCAGCCGGGGTCGGCGCTTGAGCGGCAGCCTTGTCGTCTTTACCTTCGCCACAGCCGGCGAGGGAAATAGCGATGGCCAACAGACTGGCGGTAGCCAGAGGCATACGAATCATGGCGAACATCCTGCTTCGAGAGGGGGAATGGACGGCGCGTGGGGGCGCGCAAAACTGCGACATAATGCGAAAGATTTGCATTATGTGTAAAGGGTCGTGCCTGTAAATATTTCTTATTCAGCGGGGGATTGCGTCAACCGAGGGGCCGGCGCAATGCCTGTTCAGAGGATGGCCGCGTTACTGCGCTGCGCCTGTTTCAGGTAGGCGCTCAACTCCCGGGCCGGCAGGGGTTTGCTGTAGTGGTAGCCCTGACCTTCATGACAGCCTTCGGAGATGATGTAGGCCTCCTGTTCGGCGGTTTCCACGCCTTCGGCAATCACTTGCATGCCCAGGCTTTTGCCCAGTTGGATGATGGCGCGCACGATGGTGGCATCGTCGTCGTCATCCAGCAGGTCCTGGACGAAGCTCTTGTCGATCTTGATCTTGTCCAGCGGCAGGCTTTTGAGGTAGCTCAGGGACGAATAGCCGGTGCCGAAGTCGTCGATGGCGATCAGCGCCCCGGAGCGGCGCAGGCTCAGCAGGTGCTGGGCGGCGGTGCTGATGTCTTCCATCAGGCCGGTTTCGGTGACTTCCAGTTCCAGGCTGCGCGGCGGCAGGCGATAGATCTGCAGCAGGTTGTTGACCACCCGCGGCAGCTCGGCGTGGTGCAGTTGCACCGTCGACAGGTTGACCGCCATGCGCAGGTCGGTGAAGCCCATGTCGTGCCATTCCCGCAGTTGCCGACAGGCCTGGTCCAGTACCCATTCGCCGATGGCGATGATGGTGCCGTTCTGCTCTGCCAGGGGAATGAACAGGTCCGGCGGCACCAGGCCGTGCTCGGGGTGCTGCCAGCGGATCAGGGCCTCGACCCCCACTACCCGATGGTCGCGATAGCTGATCTGCGGTTGATAGACCAGGAAGAACTGTTCCCGGATCAGGGCCTCGCGCAGGTCCTTTTCCAGTTCCCGGCGCCGGCGCATCTCGCTGTCGACGCTGGCGATGTAGAACTGATAACGGTTGCGTGAGCGGCTCTTGGCCAGGGTCATGGTCTGTTCGGCTTTCTGCAGGAGTTTTTCCGTGCTGTCGCCGTCTTCCGGGAACAGGGTGATGCCGATGGTGGCGCGCAGGCGGATTTCCTGATGATCCAGAGCAAAGGTGGCTTCCAGGTCGTCGAGGATGCTTTGCGCCAGTTCCGCCGCTTCATAGGGCTGTTCGATATCGGCCTGGACCAGGGCGAACTGGTCGCCGCCCAACCGCGCCAGGGCACCGAGACGGCCGCTGTGACCACGCAAGCGGTCGGCCAGGGCCAGCAGCAACTGGTCACCGGTCTGGTAACTGAACTGTTCGTTGATGCCCTTGAAGTCGTCCAGGCCCACACAAAGTACGGCGACCCGGCGTTGCAGGCGGCCGGCGTCCACCAGGATCTTGTCCAGTTGCTGTTGCAGTTGCTGGCGATTGGGCAGGCCGGTGAGGAAGTCGTATTGGGCCATGCGCAGCAGGCTGTTTTCCGCCTCATGGCGCAAGTGGGTGTTGCGCTCGATGGAGGCCAGCAGCTGGTTGGCGGTATTGATCCAGATGCCCAGCTCGTTCTTTTCGTGGCCCTTGAGCAGGGGCAGTTGGTGTTCGCTGGGGCGGTCGGGGTTGATGGTGGTCAGGTGCTCGATGATCCGTGACAGCGGCTTGGTCAGCAGCCAGTGATAGACCAGGTACAGCACCAGGCCCATGGCCAGGGCGCGCAGGACTCCGGAGATAAAGATGATCACCGAACTGATGATGAAATCCTGGCCGTAGGTGGCGGTGTCGAGGGTAATGCTCAGGTCGCCGTAATACTCGCTGTAGGGGCCACGGCCAACCAGTTGGGTGGTGAAGGTGCGTTCCTGGCCAAGGATCAGATCCGTGAGCCAGCGACTGGGGGAATGCTGCAGCTCGCGGGATTTCTCCGCCAGCATGGTTTCGTTGGGGTGGCCAATGGAGGCCATGCGCACCGCGTCATCCTGGAACAGGCCTTCTATGACTTGCATGCCCATTTCCCGATCCAGGCTGTAGACCGCCTGTGTCGATGGGTCGCGAAACATGTCGAGAATGCGCTGGGCATCGTTAGCGACCGCCTGCCGCGTCTTGTAGGCGTCGAAGACGATCTGGGCGCAGCTCAGAACCACGCCGACGATGAGTGCCGACAGCAGCACAACCCGGAGCAACTTCACCGACAAGCTGTTTTTGAGTTCCAGCTTCAAAGGGCTATTCCTTGTTCCGTGCGTGTAGCGTCAAGTTGCCATGAGTATTGGCAATCCCGTGATAGCCGTCAAAGTGACATCAGCGCCGAAAACGGGACGTCTGCGGGCCAGGCCCGGGAGATCAGATTCAGGATTGCTATAGCTGTGGATAGTGTGTCGGTAGCGACGCCTTGCAACTTGAGGGGCGGCGTTGTTTTTTACATCAGATGAATCTTAGCGTCTCGGCTGCGCGGGACAAGATGCCAGCTTTGTCAGAGGCAAAAAAAAACCCGGCCAGGCCGGGTTTTTTGCACTGCAAACGGACTTAAGCGACGAAGTTCTTGCCTTCGAACTGCTCAGCCACGAATTTCCAGTTGACCAGGTTCCAGAACGCTTCGACGTACTTGGGACGAACGTTGCGGTAGTCGATGTAGTAGGCGTGTTCCCAGACGTCGCAGGTCAGCAGCGGGGTGTCGCCGCTGGTCAGCGGGTTGCCGGCGCCGATGGTGCTGGCCAGGGCCAGGGAACCGTCAGCCTTCTTCACCAGCCAGCCCCAGCCGGAACCGAAGGTGCCAACCGAAGTCTTGGTGAATTCTTCTTTGAACTTGTCGAACGAACCGAACGCCGCGTTGATGGCGTCGGCCAGTGCGCCGGTAGGTTGGCCGCCGGCGTTGGGGGCCAGGCAGTTCCAGTAGAAAGTGTGGTTCCAGACCTGGGCTGCGTTGTTGAAGATGCCGCCCGAAGAGGTTTTGACGATCTCTTCCAGAGTCTTGCCTTCGAACTCGGTGCCTGGCACCAGGTTGTTCAGGTTCACGACATAGGTGTTGTGGTGCTTGTCGTGGTGGTATTCCAGGGTTTCCTTGGAAATGTGCGGCTGCAGGGCGTCGTGTGCATAAGGCAGCGGCGGCAATTCGAAAGCCATGATGATTCTCCTAATCAGGTCAGTTGCGGTGAGCGCAAGGCCGATCACGGGCGGCCGGACATGCGCCGGGGAGTTTGTACTCTTTGCGGCGCAGGGACCGGATCATAGCACCGGGGGTGCGGCTTAACCACGCAACAACTGTGTGGGATAGAGGTTCCAGAGCCTTTTGGAATAAGTCACGCGGCGCTGATCAACTGCAACGCCACGCTGAACATCATCAGCGCCACCAGCAGGTCGAGCATCCTCCAGGTGCTCGGGCGGGCGAGCCAGGGCGCCAGCCAGGCGGCGCCCAGGGCCAGGGTGAAGAACCACAGCAGCGAAGCGCTCGCCGCGCCGACCACATAGGCGCCCGGTTCAGTCTGCTGCGCCCCCAGCGAGCCGATCAGCAGCACGGTGTCCAGGTACACATGGGGGTTGAGCAGGGTCACCGCCAGGGCGCTGAGCATCACCGCCCGCAGCGAGCGCACGGTCTGGCCTTCGCCCTGTTGCAGGCTTTGTTTGGAGCAGGCCCGGCGCAGCGCCTGGGCGCCGTACCAGATCAGGAACGCCGCGCCGCCCCAGCGCGCCACGGCCAGCAACATCGGACTCTGGGCGAGCACGGTGGCCAGGCCGAATACGCCGGCGGCCACCAGCAGTGCGTCGCAGGTGACGCACAGTGCCGCCACCGGCAGGTGGTGCTCACGGCGCAGACTCTGGGCCAGGACGAAGGCATTTTGCGTACCGATGGCCATGATCAGGCCGGCGGCCACCAACAGGCCGTTTACATAGCTTTGCCACATGATTACTGCTCCTCGCCGGCGGCCAGTTGTTGCAGGACCTGCATGGCCCGCCGGGCATCCGCCTGACCGACAAACAGGTGATCGTGGTAGTAGCCGGCGATCACGTTGCAACTGATCCCGGCCCGGCCCAGCGCGCCGGCAAAAGCCGCCGTCAGGCCCACCGCTTCGAGTGCCGAATGCACATTGAGGGTGATCCAGGCGGCGACGTAATCGAAGACCAGTCCCAGGCGTTCGGCCTCCTGGCGCTGGATGATCACCGTCAGGCCTTCCTGTTCGCGAAAGCTGCCCAGCACCTCGGCGCCCTGCAACAGGCGCTGGTCAGCGAGGGAACAGAACACGTATTCGCCGTCGTTGAGCTGCGGGCTCATGCTGCGTAGCAGGGTTGCGAGGGAAGTTTCACCGGCCATGAACAGGATCCTTGAACGAAGAGGTATTACCGAAGCTTGAGGCTGGCTATTTTCCGGTTGCATGCCGTATAAGAAAAACCAATATTGCTGATCGCTCATTAGGAAAACTGATGTTTGACTATAAGCTGCTTTCTGCCCTGGCTGCGGTGATCGAACAGGCCGGCTTCGAACGGGCGGCCCAGGTGCTGGGGTTGTCGCAGTCGGCGATTTCCCAGCGCATCAAACTGCTGGAGGCCCGGGTCGGGCAGCCGGTGCTGGTGCGGGCGACACCGCCGGCGCCCACGGAAATCGGCCGGCGCCTGCTCAATCATGTGCAGCAGGTGCGCCTGCTGGAGCGGGACCTGCAAAGCCTGGTGCCGGCCCTGGATGAAGAAGGGCTGCCGGAGCGCTTGCGCATCGCCCTCAACGCCGACAGCCTGGCCACTTGGTGGGCCGAGGCGGTTGGGGACTTCTGCGCCGAGCATCACCTGCTGCTGGACCTGGTGGTGGAAGACCAGACCGTGGGTCTCAAGCGCATGCGTGCCGGGGAAGTGGCCGCCTGTGTCTGCGCCAGCGAGCGGCCAGTGGCGGGGGCCCGCAGCCTGTTGCTGGGGGCCATGCGCTACCGGGCCCTGGCCAGTCCGGCATTCATCGCTCGGCACTTTCCCCAGGGCGTGCGTGCCGAGCAACTGGCCCGGACCCCGGCGCTGGTGTTCGGCCCCGACGACTTCCTGCAGCATCGCTACCTCGCCTCCCTGGGCGTCAACGGCGGTTTCGAGCATCATCTGTGCCCGTCGTCCGAGGGCTTTATCCGCCTCACCGAAGCCGGCCTGGGCTGGGGCCTGGTGCCCGAGCTGCAGGTTCGCGAGCAACTGCAGCGCGGTTCGCTGGTGGAGCTTTTGCCGGATAAGCCCATCGACGTGCCGTTGTACTGGCATCATTGGCGCAACGGCGGGCAGTTGCTCGGCTTGTTGACCGAGCACCTGGCCCGTTTATCTGCACAATGGTTGGTGCCCTGGGAGCAGCCATAAGCGTCAAGCGACAAGCTGCAACTGGACAACGGCTAACGTGCAGCTTGTCGCTCGCAGCTTGCCCCTGCTTTTCTGTAGTTCGTCACTGCTTTTCTTAGGAATATTTCATGAAGATTCTGGTTACCGGCGCAAGCGGCTTCATCGGCGGGCGCTTTGCTCGCTTTGCCCTTGAGCAGGGCCTGGAGGTGCGGGTCAATGGCCGGCGTGCCGAAGCGGTGGAGCATCTGGTGCGCCGTGGCGCGGAGTTCATCCCGGGCGACTTGAGCGATGCCGATCTGGTCCGCGATTTGTGCCGCGACGTCGACACCGTGGTGCATTGCGCTGGTGCTGTTGGCCTGTGGGGACGCTATCAGGATTTCCATCTGGGCAATGTGCTGGTCACCGAGAACGTGGTCGAAGCCTGCCTCAAGCAGCGGGTGCAACGCCTGGTGCATCTGTCTTCGCCGTCGGTCTATTTTGATGGTCGCGATCATCTGGGGCTGACCGAGGAACAAGTGCCCAAGCGCTTCAAGCACCCGTATGCGGCCACCAAGTACCTGGCCGAACAGAAGGTCTTCGGTGCCCAGGAGTTCGGGCTGGAGGTGATTGCCTTGCGCCCGCGTTTCGTCACCGGCGCCGGCGACATGAGCATCTTTCCGCGGCTGCTGAAGATGCAGCGCAAAGGCCGTCTGGCCATCGTCGGCAATGGCCTGAACAAGGTCGACTTCACCAGTGTGCACAACCTCAACGAGGCCCTGTTCAGTTGCCTGCATGCCGGCGGCTCGGCCCTGGGTAAGGTCTACAACATCAGCAACGGCGCGCCGGTGCCGTTGTGGGACGTGGTCAACTACGTGATGCGCCAGATGCAGGTGCCACAAGTCACCCGCTATCGCTCCTTTGGCCTGGCCTACAGCGTCGCGGCGCTCAACGAGGGGTTCTGCAAACTCTGGCCCGGGCGCCCGGAGCCGACGCTGTCGCGCCTGGGCATGCAGGTCATGGACAAGAACTTCACCCTGGACATCAGTCGCGCCCGGCATTACCTGGGCTATGAGCCCAAGGTCAGTCTGTGGAGCGCCCTGGATGAGTTCTGCACCTGGTGGAAGGCCCAGGACATCAGCTGAAATCAAAGACTGAACCCCGTTTGCCCGGTCCGGTCCATTGGCCGGGCTGATTAGCGGTTTATACTCGCCGCACTCAGCCATCACCGCGGTCCATATAAGGTTGCCCCATGCGTAACGATGCACACGATGAGTTCGATGACGTTCCAAGCCTGCGCGCCGATCCTCTCGACGACGATGTCTTCCCCACCACCCACGCTGCCCGCGAACGCACCACCGTGCATTCGCGCAGCACCCCGGTGGTCAAGGTCAAGGGGCCCGGCACCGGTCCTTTGTGGGCATTGGTCGGCGCGCTGTTCTTTGCCTTCATCGGCTTGGCCTGGTGGAGCTTCCAGCAGATCTCGCTGATGGAGCAGCAACTGGTGGCGACCCAGGAAAGCTTCGCCAGGATCAGCGAAGAGGCCGCCGGACGCTTGCAGGACATTTCCGGCAAGGTGGTGGCCAGCCAGACCAATGTCACCACCGACAGCGAAGCGTTGAAGCTGCAGATCAAGCAGCTGGAAAACCGCTTGCAGGACCAGAGTCGACAGCAGCAGGGCGTTGCAGGCCAGGCCACCGACCTGGACAAGCGCCTGGCGCAGATGAGTGCCCAGACCACTGAACAGCAGGCGGCCAACAGCCAGTTGCAGGCCCAGGTCAAAGCCCTGAGCGCGGAGCTGGCGAGCCTCAAAGGCGCCCAGACCGATACCGGCAAGCTCGACGCCCAGCTCAAGAGTCTGAATGCCGATCTGGCCGCGTTGAAAAAGCAAGGCAACCCGAGCGCCGCCATCGAGCGCCTGGAGCAGGAACTGGTGGTGCTCAAGAGCGAACAGGACAATCGTCCCGCCGCCGCGCAGAGCGGCGCCAGCACCGCCGAGTTTGATGCCTTCCGTGGCCAGGTCACCCGCAACATCAACACCCTGCAAAGCCAGATCCAGAACCTGCAGCAACAGATCAACAACCGTCCTTGAAGGCTCAGCCCTCCCGCCGCCGGTAGCGTCGGCGGAGGGCCAGCCCGGGTTTGCTGAATACTCGACCCTTTCCTGCCGCCGTCTACGCTCTTCACACGCCAACCGGAACGAGGAGTGAGCGATGAGGCGAGTACAGAAAACCACCTGGCTGGGATGGTTGTTGTGCCTATGCATGGGATCGCTGCAGGCGGCGCTACCGGCGGCCGATGATGGGGTGGCGGCCCGCGCGCTGCTGGAGAAGGCCCTGCGTTATTACCACGACCAGGGTGACAAGGCGTTCGCGGCGTTCAGTCGCCAGGGCGAGTTCGTCGATCGTGATCGCTATGTGTTCGTGGTCGATACCCGGGGCGTGATGCTGGCCAGTGGCGGTCCTTCGTCGGCGCTGATTGGCCGTGATGTCTCCGAGGTCCTCGGGCCGGACCTGCGCAAGGCGTTCAAGGACGCGCTGAAGACTCCTGAGGCCAATGGCATCCAGCAGGCCGAATACCGCTGGCAGAACTGGGCCGACGGCAAGATCGAGCGCAAGCATGTGTATTTCCAGCGTGTCGGCGAGCGCATCCTGGCAGTGGGGTATTACCTGCCACGGGCCTCGGCCGACCAGGCCAAGGCCTTGCTGGAACGGGCGGCCACGGCCTTGGAGCGCGACCGCGCCGGCACCCTCAAAGCCATCAATGATCTGCGCGGCGGGTTTCTCGAAGACGATCTGTATGTGTTCGTGGTGGACCTCGACAGCCGGCGCTACCTGGCCCACGGCACCAACCTGCGGCTGCTCAACACCGATTTCGCCAAGGTCAGGGATCCGCAGGGCAAGCCGGTGGGGGAACCGATCCTGGCGCTCATGGCTCGCCAGGACCAAGGGGAATACCAGTACCGCTGGAAGAACCCGGTGACCGGCAAGGTCGAGGACAAGCACGCCTATCTGCGCAAGGTGGGCCGGGTGCTGGTTGCGGTGGGGTACTACAGCCCCTGAATCGCGGTTCCGGGCCGTTGGCGAGCAGCGGCTGGTCCCTCAGGCCTTGTCTTCACGCCCGCGCAGCAGCCGGTTGGGCATGGCAATGGCCGCCGCCAGACCCAGCAGGGAAACCCCGGCACTGACCAGCAGCAGGTGCCGGAAGGTCAGCAGCAGTTCGCTGCGCAAGGCCTCCCGCGCGGGACCGGGGGCGGCATTCAGGCCGTCCAGCAGAGCGTTGCCGGACTGACCTTCGGCCACCAGCCCGGCGCCACTGAGGTGGGCCAGGCTGGAGTCCTGCAGCAAGGCCAGCAGCAGCGCCGACATCAGCGCCACGCCCACCGCACCGCCCAGGGCGCGGAACAGGTTGGTGGTGCTGGTGGCGACGCCGATGTCCCGCTGCTCCACCGAATTCTGGCTGCCCACCAGGGAGGTGGGGAACTGCATGCCACTGGCGATTCCGCAGAGCAACATGCACAGGCCGCTGGCCAGCAGCGCCTGGGGCGGCACCAGGGCCATGCCGAGAATGGCCACCGGCATCAGCAGCGCGCCGCCCAGGATCATGGGTTTATAGCGCCCGGTCACCGACGTCAGGCGGCCGGCGCAGTAGGCGCCCATGGGCAAGCCCATGGCCAGGGGCAGCAGATGCAGGGCGGCGCTGTCGGCCCCGGCGCCGGTGATGCTCTGGAAGCGCAGCGGCATCAGCACGATCAGCGAGATGGCCTGGAAGCTGGTGAAGAAGATCGTGCACCAGCACAGCAGCGCATTGCGGTTGGCGAACAGGTGCATCGGCAGCAGGGGCTCGCGGGTCCGGCGCTCATGCCAGACGAACAGGGCCAGGACGATGACGGCGATGGCCAGCAGGTCGAGCACCTCGGCACTGCGCCAGGAATGGCCCTGGCCCACCTGCGTGATGCCCAGCAGCAGGGCACTCAGGCCGATGATCAGCAGCACGGTGCCGAGGTAGTCGATGATCGGTTTGCGCTGGGGCACCGGCAGCCCCACCAGGGTGCGATAGGCCACCCACCAGGCGCCCAGACCCAGGGGCAGGTTGATCAGAAACACCCAGCGCCATGAGAGAAACTCGGTCATGTAGCCGCCCAGCACCGGGCCGGCGACACTGGCCACCGCGTACATGCTGCTGAAGTAGCCCTGGTAGCGGCCGCGTTCCCGGGGCGGGACGATGTCGCCGATGATCGCCTGGCTCACCGAGATCATGCCGCCGGCACCGATGCCCTGGAAGATCCGCGCCAGCACCAGTTGCTCCATGTTCTGCGCCAGGCCGCAGAACAGCGACGCGAGGGTGAACAGGCCCATGCCGAACAGCATCAGCCGTCGCCGGCCATACAGATCGCCGAGCTTGCCGTAGATCGGCACCGCCACGGTCATCGCCACCATGTAGCCGGAGATGACCCAGGCCAGCAGGCTGACGTCCTTGAATTGGGCGGAAATGGCCGGCATGGACACAGCGACGATGGTCTGGTCCAGGGCGCCGAGAAAGATCGCCAGCATCAGGGCGATCAGCACGCTGCGGATGGCCGGCTTGGTCGGGCCGGGTTGTTGGAAATGAGTCACGAAAGAACCTGCGGGCGGTAATTGACCCGGTGCGGCAAGGCCGGCGGGGTTAGGCGCCAGTGTACTCGATAGGAAGCTATCGGATAGCTCGGAAAACCCGGCGCCAGGCGATTTTCATGCAGGTTTTTTCAACTCGGGGTGTCGCGTCAGGCAGTCTGGGCCGGCGCGTTTGCGAAACGCTTTGTGGCACTTGCTGATGCCTGGTAATGGGACGCATTCTGTATAGTGTCGGCCCTCTGCCAGCAGCCTGAACCTTGACTGTACGAATGTTGATTCGTGTTGGCGGTGCTTGCATTTTTCCTGGGTGAACCTGTCAATTGACCGGTGGAACCTGGCGGTTACCCGAGCATTTCGCCCATTGGGGCAAATGTCCCCCCCGTTACTCTGAGGCCTGGACTGTAGTGATGAACAAGCCTGCCCTTGCGCCCATCCCCGTGTTCAAACTCTATGGCGAAAGCCTGGGCTGGCCCACCCCGGACCTGCTGCATTGCGAACCCATCAGCCAGCGCAGTCGCGAGCACCATTGGGAAATAAAGCCCCATCGACACGCCGACCTCTGCCAGTTGCTGTTTATCAGTCGCGGGCAGGCGCAGTTGCAGGTTGAAGGCCAGCAACGGCTGCTGGACGAGCCGCTGGTCCAGGTGTTGCCACCGCTGTCGGTGCATGGCTTTCGTTTTTCCGAGGACATCGAAGGCTTTGTCGTGACCCTGGCCGCGCCGTTGGTCAGCCACTTGCAAGCTCAGTTGGGGGCCTCGGCAAGCGCCCTGGCGAAGTCGGGCAGCTACCCGGCCGGGGCGGATGCGCACTACCTGAACGCCCAGTTCGCCGCCCTGCAGAACGAATACCAGGGACAGCAACCTGCCCGGGAAATGCTCATGCACGCGCTGGTGAGCACGATCGTAGTCTGGGTCGGGCGCCGGGCCCTGCAGTGCAGCAGCGCCAGTCAGCGTCCGCAGCGCGCCCGGGAATATTTCAATGGCTTCATCCAGTTGGTCGAAGCCCATTACCGCGAGCATCTGAAGGTCGAGGATCTGGCGCAGAAACTCGGCATCTCGGTGTCGCACCTCAATGGCACCTGTCGCGAGCTGGCTGGGCAACCGGCGCTGCAGATCATCCACCAGCGCCAGTTGCTGGAGGCCAAGCGCCTGCTGACCTACACCGGAATGACCATCTACGAGATTTCCGATGAGCTGGGGTTTTCCGATCCCACCAACTTCACCCGGCTGTTCCGGCGCCGCGAAGGCATCTCGCCCAAGGTGTTCCGCGAC
Organism: Pseudomonas protegens; assembly: GCF_013407925.2. NCBI lineage: Bacteria > Pseudomonadati > Pseudomonadota > Gammaproteobacteria > Pseudomonadales > Pseudomonadaceae > Pseudomonas > Pseudomonas protegens. The sequence continues at coordinate 4,807,232 of NZ_CP060201.1, forward strand.
CGGCTCAAGGCCGATCAGGCCGCAGACGGCGTGGCCTCGCCGCTCACCTGAGGGCGTTCAGGGTGGCGTTGTGAGGGATGCAGCGTTCCAGGTTGCAACTGGCGTAGTTGCGCGGCTGCATGCGGGCCTGCTCGACGCGATAAGCCGCGGTACCGTATAGCGCCAGGGTCACGGTGCAGGTCATGAAGATGGCCAGGTACCTTCTTGTCTTGACGTTCATGGCTAAGACCTCTGAAGCAATACCCCCGTCATTTGAGGGGGTACTGTTATCAGCATAGGTCAGTTGCCGGGGTCTGCCAGACCGCTGGCCGGTCTGTTTGGCGAGGTATTCAGGGGATCGATCGGGTGGCTAGAGCCCCTCGTCCCAGAGCGGTTCCTGGGGGAACCTCAGGACCAGGAAGTCCAGCATGCTGCGCAGGGTTGCGGGCATGTGCTTGCGCGAGGCGTAGACCGCATACATGTTCATCTTGCGCGGTTCGGCATGGGGCAGCAGGCGCACCAGCTCTGCGCGCTTGATGTATTCGCCGGCCTGATAGCTGGGGAGCATGGCGATACCGGCGCCGGCCACCGTGGTGCGCAACAGGGTGCTGGCTTCATTGGCACTGATGTTGCCCTGGACCGGGACTGACACCTGCTCGCCGTCCTGTTCGAAATGCCACAGGCTCTTGCCGAAGTAGGAGTGAGTCAGACAGTTGTGCCGGCTCAGGTCTTCCACCCGTTGCGGCGCCGGGTGTTCACGCAGATAGGCAGGCGATGCACAGATCACCGAGCGGCAGACGGTGAGGCGGCGAGCGATCAGGTTCGGGTCCAGGTCGTTGCTGGTGCGGATCGCCAGGTCGATGCGCTCGTCCACCAGATTCACCGTGCGATCGAGCATCTGCAGGTCGATGCTGACCCCCGGGTAGCGCTTGACGTACTCGGCCATGGCGTCCGCCAGTTGCGACTGGCCGAACGAGGTGCTGACGCTGATGCGCAGTAGCCCGCGGGGCGCGTCATCAGGCTCGCCGACCGCGGCCTGCATGTCGCTGGACAGCTCCAGCATCTGTCGGCAGCGGGGCAGGATCTCGCCGCCGGCGGCAGTCAGGCTCAGCTTGCGCGTGGTGCGGTGCATCAATCGGGCGCCGACCCAGTCCTCCAGTTCCGCCAGATAGCGTGAAACCACCGGTCGCGAGAGATCCAGGTGGTCGGCGGCGGCCGACTGGCTGCCCAGGTCGACGACGGTGACGAAGACCCGCATTGCTTGAAGACGATCCATGATTTGCCCGCTTTCAGAAACAAACTATGTTCAAGCATCGCATTTTTTGTAACGAGTCTGGCAACTAAGCTTGCTCCACTTCTCACCCAGTCAACAGATTCCGGAGCTGCCCCAATGATCGGATTCACCTCACTCAAACGCCTGCTGCTGGCCACCGCCACCCTGGGTTTTGCCGCCCATGCCGCGGCCGCTGAGCCCAGCCTGCAGCTGGATGTCTACAACCCGGGCGCCAACGCCATCTTCCCGGTGACGTCGGTGCTGGTCAGCGGCAAGAAGGACGCGATCCTGGTGGACGCCCAGTTCGGCAAGTCCCAGGCCCAGCAACTGGTGGACAAGATTCGCGCCAGCGGCAAGCACCTGACCACCATCTACATCAGCCACGGCGACCCGGATTACTACTTCGGCCTCGACACCCTGACCGCCGCCTTCCCCGACGCCAAGGTCGTGGCTTCGCAGCCGACCGTGGATCACATCAAGGCCACGGTGGACGGCAAGCTGGCGTTCTGGGGCCCGAAAATGGGCGCTGACGTGCCGGCCAAGACCATCGTGCCGGGCGTGCTCAAGGGCCACAGCCTGACCCTGGAAGGGCAGAAGCTCGACGTCATCGGCCTGGACGGCAAGCAGCCGGACCGCAGCTTTGTCTGGATCCCGTCGATCAAGGCGGTGGTCGGTGGCGTGGTGGTCGCGGAAAACATCCATGTGTGGATGGCCGATACCCAGACGCCACAGTCCCATGCGGACTGGCTGAGCACCCTGAAAACCATCGAGGGCCTGCAGCCCAAGACCGTGATTCCCGGGCACTTCCTTGGTGACAGCGCACGTACCCTGGCCCCGGTGCACTTCACCGCGGACTACATCAAGGCCTTCGATGAAGAGACGGCCAAGGCCAAGGATTCCGCCGCACTGATCGCGGCCATGAAGCAGCGTTACCCGGACCTGGGCGAAGACAGCTCCCTGGAGCTGAGCGCCAAGGTCGCCAAGGGCGAAATGAAGTGGTGAAACCGGTTTGACCCGCTCCCTTTCGGGAGCGGATGCCTCTGTACTCTCTTAGCCAACTGGAGACATGTCATGAGCAAGATCGCAATCATTGGTGCCACCGGCCGTGCCGGTAGCCAACTGCTGGAAGAAGCCCTGCGCCGCGGTCATAGCGTCACCGCCATCGCTCGCAACACGGCAAAGCTCGGCCAGCGTGCCGGCGTGCTCAGCCGCGCCGTGGATGTGGCCGACAGCGCCGCCCTGCAAGCGGCGGTGGCCGGCCACGACGTGGTGATCAGTGCCGCGCATTTTTCCACCATCCCGGCCCAAGCCATCATCGATCCGGTGAAGAAGGCCGGGGTCAAGCGCCTGCTGGTGGTGGGCGGTGCCGGTTCCCTGCTGCTGCCCGGCGGCGGCAAGGTCATCGACAGCCCGGGCTTCCCGGAGGAATACAAGGCCGAGGCCAGCGCCGGTGGCGTGTACCTGGACACCTTGCGCAAGGAGCAGGACCTGGACTGGACCTTCCTCTCGCCGTCGGCGGAGTTCGTCGAGGCTGAGCGAACCGGGCACTTCCGTCTGGGCCAGGACGATCTGCTGGTCAGCGCCGAAGGCCGCAGCTGGATCAGCTTCGCCGACTACGCCATCGCCATGCTTGATGAGGTGGAAAAGCCGGCCCATAGCCGTCAGCGTTTCACTGTTGGTTACTGATTAGCGGCCGATTGCCCCGGCAGCCGCCCGCTCTGGGCGGCTACCGGGGTGTTGCCCTCAGTGCCGAAGGCCCCTCGCGGGCCTTTTTGCGTTCTACCGGTATCAGTTTTTGCTCTTTCAGCGCTGTCGGGCCTGCTCCACCAGCCAGTCCAGCAGTTCCTGCAGGGCCGCCGAAGGCCCCGGGCGCTCCGGGTACACCAGGTAATACGCCTGCCCCGTCGGCACCTTCAATTCAAAGGGCATGACCAGCCGCCCGGCACTCAGGTCATCGCCAATCAACGCCCAGTCGCCAATCGCCACGCCCGTGCCCTGGGACGCTACGGACATCGCCAGGTCCAGGGTTTCGAAGTGCTGGCCCTTGCCCAGGGTGTCCAGTGGCGTGCCTGCGGCCTTGAGCCAGGTCTGCCAGTCCCGTTGATCGTGGGACGGGTGCAACAGCAAATGCTGTTGCAGGTCGGCGGGGCTCTTGAGCGGCACTGGGCCCTCCAGCAGCGGCCGGGAACAGACCGGAGTCAGCTGTTCATTGAACAGGTGCCGCGAACCCAGGGTCGGGGCCGGCGGCGCGCCGTACATCACCGCCGCGTCAAACGGCTCGCGGCCGAAATCCACCCCGTGGGCAATGGTCGTGGTCAGTTGCACCGGCACCTCCGGGCGCTCCTTCTGCCATTGCAGCAAGCGCGGCAGCAGCCAGCGCATCACGCAGGTCGGGGCCTTGAGCCGCAGGTGGCGATTGCGCCCGCCAATCTCGTCCACCGCGCCATTGATCAGTTCGAACACCTGCTGCACCCGCGGCAGCCATTCCTGGCCTTCGGCCGTGAGGCTCAGGCCACGGGCGTGACGCTGGAACAAGGGATAACCCAGGTGACTTTCCAGCCCGGCGATCTGCCGGCTCACGGCGCCTTGGGTGATGTGCAACTGCTCGGCGGCGCGAGTGAAGTTGCAGCACTGGGCGGTGACCAGAAAGGTATGCAGGGCGGGCAGGGGAGGCAGGCGTTTCATGGGCAGCCAAGGCATGACGTGGGGACATGGCTAGTATGACTTTTTATCCATTGTTGCGGCTACCGGCGCGCCGTTCCAATAGCCCTCTCCCGGCGCCCGGCACGCGTGCCCGCCGGGTATCCAATCAACAAGAAGGGCGATGAAATGGCGACGTGCGGCGAAGTACTAGTCAAGTTACTCGAGGGTTATGGCGTCGAACAGGTGTTCGGCATTCCGGGGGTGCATACGGTCGAGCTGTATCGTGGGCTGGCCCGTTCGTCGATCAATCACGTCACCCCGCGGCATGAACAGGGGGCCGGTTTCATGGCCGACGGCTACGCCCGCACCAGCGGCAAGCCCGGCGTGTGCTTCATCATCACCGGCCCCGGCATGACCAACATCACCACCGCCATGGGCCAGGCCTACGCCGACTCGATCCCCATGCTGGTGATCTCCAGCGTGCAGACCCGCAGCCAGCTGGGCGGCGGGCGTGGCAAGCTGCACGAGTTGCCCAACCAGAGCGCGCTGGTCAGTGGCGTCGCGGCGTTTTCCCACACCCTGATGAGCGCCGACGAGCTGCCGGCGGTGCTGGCCCGGGCCTTCGCCCTGTTCCAGGCCGGGCGTCCGCGGCCGGTGCACATCGAGATTCCCCTCGATGTACTGGTCCAACCCGCCGATCACCTGCTGGCCAGCGAGCCGGTGCAGATCGCCCGTGCCGGGGCCGCCCCGGCGGCTGTCGCGCAGATGAGCCAGTTGCTGGCCAACGCCAAGCGTCCGCTGATCCTCGCCGGCGGTGGCGCCATCGAGGCGGCGCAATCCCTGACGCTGCTGGCCGAGCTGCTGCAAGCGCCGGTGGCCCTGACCATCAATGCCAAGGGCCTGTTGCCGTCGGCGCACCCGCTGCTGATCGGCTCCACCCAGTCGCTGGTGGCGACCCGGGCCCTGGTGGCGGAGGCCGACGTGGTGCTGGCCATCGGCACCGAACTGGCGGAAACCGATTACGACGTGACCTTCGCCGGTGGCTTTGAAATTCCCGGCACCTTGCTGCGCATCGATATCGACCCCGACCAGACCGTGCGTAACTACCCGCCGAAAGTGGCACTGGTGGCCGACGCGCAGATTGCAGCCCAAGCGCTGCTGGCAGAGTTGTCCCGGCAGCCCTTGAGTGCCCGGGGCAGCGATTGGGGCCCGGTGCGGGCTGCGGCCCTGCGCAGCGAACTTGAGCGCCTCTGGGATGCTCCGACCCGGGCCCAGACCCGCTTGCTGGAAACCGTGCTCGAAGAGTTGCCGGAAATCGTGGTGGTGGGCGACTCCACCCAGCCGGTGTACAGCGGCAACCTGACTTTCAATCCCGAGCGGCCACGACGCTGGTTCAATGCCTCCACCGGCTACGGCACCCTGGGTTATGCCTTGCCGGCGGCAATTGGCGCCTGGCTCGGCGGCGGCGCGCAGCCCAGCCAGCGCCGGCCGGTGGCCTGCCTGATCGGCGACGGCGGCTTGCAGTTCACCCTCGCGGAGCTGGCCTGTGCAGTGGAGGCGCGGACCCCGGTCATCGTCCTGCTGTGGAATAACCAGGGCTACGAAGAGATCAAGAAATACATGGTCAACCGCGCCATCGAGCCGGTGGGCGTCGACATCTACACCCCGGATTTCATCGCCGTGGCCAAGGGCCTGGGGTGCGCCGCCGAGCGCATCGACACGGCCGAGCAACTGCGTGCGGCGTTGCGCACGGCGGTGGATCGCCAGGGCCCGACCCTGATCGAGATCGACCAGAACCGCTGGACCCAGGGAGTCACGGCATGAGCGCGCAAGCGGTGTTGAACGGGGTGTACATCGACGGCCAATGGTCGGCGGGCGACGCACTGTTGCAGGTCATCAACCCCGTCACTGAGGCCCCGCTGGCGCAGGTGGCGGGGGCCGGTGCCGAGGCGGTGGATCAGGCCCTGGGGGCCGCCACCCGGAGTTTTGCGCGCTGGTCGCAGAGCAGCGGCGCCGAGCGTGCCACGGTACTGCGCACGATTGCCCGCGGCGTGGCCGAGCGCCGTGAGCGCCTGATGCACTTGCAGTCGAGCAACAACGGCAAGCCGCAGTTCGAAGCGGCGATGGACGTGGACGATGTGATCGCCACCTTCGATTACTACGCCGGGCTGGCCGAGGGCCTGGACCAGGCCCAGGACGCCGCGGTGGCGCTGCCCAGCGCCGACTTCAGCGCCCGCTTGCGGCGCGAGCCCTGTGGCGTGGTCGGGCTGATCGTGCCGTGGAACTTCCCCATGGTTACCACCGCCTGGAAGCTCGCCCCCGCGCTGGCGGCGGGCTGCTGCGTGGTGCTCAAGCCGTCGGAAGTGACTCCGCTGGCGGAGCTGGAACTGGCGGCGATCATTGCCGACAGCGGCTTGCCCGATGGCGTGTTCAACCTGGTGTGCGGCACCGGTCTGGCAGTGGGCGCGCCGTTGGCGGCGGACCCGCGAGTGGCGAAGATCTCGTTCACCGGCAGCAATGCGGTGGGGGTCCAGGTCATGCAGCGGGCGGCGGAAACCGTCAAGGGCGTGAGCCTGGAGCTGGGCGGCAAGTCATCCTTGCTGGTGCTGGCCGATGCCGACCTGGAGCTGGCGGTGGAGCTGGCCTGTGGCGGCGGTTTCTTCAATGCCGGGCAGATGTGCTCGGCCACCAGCCGGGTGCTGGTCGCCGACGAATTGGCCGATGAATTCCTCTTGCGGCTCAAGGCCCGGACCGAGGCTGTTCGGGTGGGCGACCCGTGCGACCCGCAGGTGACCATGGGCTCCCTGGTCAATCAGGCGCAGTACCGGCGCGTGCTGGCGCACATCGAGCGCGGCTTGAATGTCGGCGCCAAGCTGGTGTGTGGCGGCGGTCGTCCGGCGGGGTTGGCCCAGGGCTTTTTCATCCGGCCCACGGTGTTCACCGAAGTGCCGCTGGACAGCGCCCTGTGGCGCGAAGAGATCTTTGGCCCGGTGCTTTGCGTGCGCAGCGTGAGCAGCGAAGAGGAGGCGATCGCGCTGGCCAATGACAGTGAGTTTGGTTTGGTGGCCAGTGTGGTGGGGGCGGACGTGGAGAATGCCGAACGGGTCGCCAATGCCCTACAGGCCGGCCTGGTGTGGATCAACGCGCCCCAGGTGATCTTTCCCCAGACCGCCTGGGGCGGCTACAAGCAGAGCAGCATCGGCCGCGAACTGGGCCCCTGGGGCCTGCAGGCCTTCCAGGAGCTCAAACACGTAATCCGCGCCCTGTAGGAGCCGGCTTGCCGGCGAACCCGGGTTACCCGCCAACCCGCAGGCGCGCCATGTCCCGCAACGGCGGCGCGCCAAACAGTCGGCTGTATTCGCGGCTGAACTGCGACGGGCTTTCATAGCCGACCCGGTAACCCGCCGCCGAAGCCTCCAGCCCCTCGGCCAGCATCAGGCGTCGGGCTTCCTGCAGGCGCAGCTGTTTCTGGTACTGCAACGGGCTCATGGCGGTCATGGCCTTGAAGCGGTGGTGCAGGGTCGACACGCTCAGGTTGACTTCCCGGGCCAGGTCATCGATGCGCAACGGGTGGACGAAATTGCCGTTGAGCCACTTGATGGCCTGGTTGACCCGGTGGCCCTGGCTGTTGGCGGTGGCGATCTCATACAGGCGGTGGCCCTGGGGGCTGCGCAGCAGGCGATAGAGAATTTCCCGGCGCACCAGCGGCGCGAGCATGGCGATGTCTTTCGGGGTGTCCAGCAGGCGGGTCAGGCGCAGCACGGCGTCGAGCATGGCCGCATCCAGGCGTTCCACATAGAGGCCGCGCCCGGTGGGCCGGGTGGGTACGCCCAGGGGGCCGGCATCGGCGATCAGCGCATTGATCTCGCCGGGGTCGATGTCCAGGCGCAGGGCCAGGATCGGCTCTTGCAGAGAGACGATCGCCACCTTGCCGCTCAGCGGCACGGAAACCGAGACTACTAGGTAATTCAGCGGGTCGTAGTTGTAGCTTTCATCGGCCAGGCGCACTTCCTTGCGGCCCTGGGCCATGATGCACAGCGCCGGCTGCGCCAGCACCGAGCCGAAGTGATGGGAGCTGCTGTGGCGCGAGACGAACAGTGAGTCGATGGCAGTGGCGTAGCTGCCGTCTTCGGCGGTGTTGCGCGCAATGATCGCAGCCAGTTCCACGCGCTGGCGTTCCATCTCCGGAGCCAGGGGCGGTGGCAGGGTATCCAGTGATGACATGGGGCGCCTCGGGTGTTTGCAGTCGGCACAGCTTAAGTTTGTGCAAGAGTCGCGGGTAGGCGAATCCTGCGTAAAACTTGCCTGATCCTGCTGCTTGCGCGCGCGATAGACAAGATGAGCCGAGGCTCGGGGGCTTCACTTGCTTGAAACACCGTTGTAACGCTTTTGTCCCATGCCGCTGCCCAAGCCATGGGGAAACCTGCTTGTCGCAGGATTGGGCAAATCAACGGCAGAAATCGACTAACGCGCGAAAGGGTCCGCCCCGTATCGTTGATCCTGTCGCAGCCCGTCCCTGGCTGCCTCGACAACACCCTGGGAGGGTCGCACATGTCCACGCATATTCCGGTCAGTCACATGGCCTTTGTCCGAGCCCGGGCCGGGCGTTCCAAGGAGTTGGGTGCGCGCTTGAGCAGCCTGATCGAACCGTCGCGCCAGGCCAGTGGTTGCCTGCACTTCGCCTTGCAGCATTCGCAGTGCGATGCCGAGCTGTGGCTGGTGTCCGGCTTCTGGAGCAGCCAGCAGGCGATGACCGCCTATTTCAGCTCGCCGGCCATGGCGATCTTTGCCGAGCTGGTGCAGGACCTGGTGGTCAACAGCCTGGATTTTCATACCTTCAGCACGGTATCGGCGCTGCAAGCCCAAGGCGAATACGCGCAACTGCAGCGCGCACCGCTGCACAAGCTGGCCAGTTGAAGGTTTAGAATGGCCGACTTTTCATTGGCCAGGACTTGCAACATGGCACGCAAAGAGTTTGCACATTACGAAGCCGTTTCCGCTGTGGTTCCCGGGGAGGGCGGCTACAGCGCCGCCATCGCCGTCAAAGCCCTCGGAGCATCGGGCGCCCCGCGTTTTCATAAAGTCCTGAACGAGCAGAAGTTCAAGACCGCCCATGACGCCGACCAGGCTGCCGCACAACAACTCGAACAGTTGGCCGACGTCGATCAGGACGGCGAATTGAGCTGGAAAGCCGACTGATTCGCCGCGCTACTTGACCGCCCCCGGGCGGTGCATCTTGAACAACGCTTCCGGCCCCAGCTGGAAGTAATCCGCCGGCCCGCCGCCGCGCAGAATCGGCTCTGCGGCGGCGGTGTCGTAGATCCCGTCCTTGAGCAGCCACTGGGCGATATGCACGGCGACCACTTCGCCGAGGATCAGCCAGCTCGGCACCAGCTCCTTGTCCGCCCGCTGCAATTGAATGATCTGGGTGACCTTGCACTCGAAGGACACCGGGCTCTCGGCTACCCGCGGCACACTGATGATCTTCGAGGCCACCGGTGTCAGGCCGGCCAGGGCGAACTCGTCGACCTCGGGCGCAACCGCGGCGCAGCTCTGGTTCATCTGCTCGGCCAGGGGACGGGTGGCCAGGTTCCAGGCGAATTCACCGGTGGCTTCGATGTTGTTCAGGCTGTCTTTGCGCCCGACGCTGGAGAACCCGATGATCGGCGGAATGTAGTTGAAGGCATTGAAGAAGCTGTAAGGCGCCAGGTTCAGGCGGCCTTGTGCATCCTGGGAGGAGATCCAGCCGATGGGACGCGGGCCGACGATGGCATTGAACGGGTCGTGGGGCAGACCGTGGCCCAGAGCGGGTTGGTAGAAGTGGATATCGTCGGACATGGCTCAAGGTTCCTGCTGTGGGGCGAGTGAAGGGCGCCATAGTGCAGTGCGTCATGCGCGAATTCCAGCGTTGCGCCCCTGGTTGAGGCCGCTGGTGGAGCCGGTTGGCGGAGCACAAAAGACTAAGCCCGGCCGAAGCCGGGCTGTGATGTCAGGTGAATCGATCAGCTGATGGTGGCGGAACCGGTGCGGTCATAGCCATCGGCGGCGAAGGTGGCGGAGCCGGTGCGGTCGTAGCCATCTTCAGCGAGGGTGGCGGAACCGGTGCGGTCGTAGCCATCGGCGGCGAAGGTAGCCGAACCGGTACGGTCGTAGCCGTCTTCAGCGAGGGTGGCGGAACCAGTGCGGTCATAGCCATCGGCGGCGAAGGTGGCGGAACCGGTGCGGTCGTAGCCGTCTTCAGCGAGGGTGGCGGAACCAGTGCGGTCATAGCCATCGGCGGCGAAGGTAGCCGAACCGGTGCGGTCGTAGCCATCTTCAGCGAGGGTGGCGGAACCAGTGCGGTCATAGCCATCGGCGGCGAAGGTAGCGGAACCGGTGCGGTTGTAGCCATCTTCAGCGAGGGTGGCGGAACCGGTGCGGTCGTAACTGTCGGCAGCGAAGGTGTTGGCGGCCAGTACCGACAGGGTCAGGGCGAGGATCAGTTTGGTTTTCATGGCGGTGTCTCCGGGTTCGTTGAGGTGTTTGCGTTGGGCTTGATGTGAATCCTACTCCGATAAAGTTGATTAAAAAGCGCAAATAAATGCTTATTAAAATCGAATTTATCGATGTGTATAAGGGCGTCACTCACCGCCGATCAGCGCATTCAGGCCTCACTACAGATACGCACCAAGTCGCAACTTGGATTCAGTAGCAGCCTAAGGAGCCGGCATTAACTGACCGTTAATGGCTCAGTCCACGGGCAGCAAAGGATCAAAAAAACCATCAACGGTTTTTTCATTCGGCCCCGACCTATTTTTCACTCCCGAGCGTTCAGCCTTCGCGCAGGCCTGCAACCCACGACAGGCCATTTCGAATGCGACCCTTGGAGCTCCTTGATCAATGAACAAACTTCCCCAGATCACCCTGGCCTTCTGGGTCATGAAAATCTGCGCGACAACCTTGGGGGAAACCGCCGGTGACCTGCTGTCGATGACCCTGAATGTCGGTTACGCCATCAGCTCGATGATCCTGATCAGCGTGTTCCTGCTGACGCTGATCACCCAACTGCGGTCCAAGACCTACAACCCGGTGCTGTACTGGATCGTGATTCTCTCCACCAGTACCGCCGGCACCACCCTGTCGGACTTCATGGACCGCACCCTGGGCCTGGGCTATGCCAGTGGCTCGTTGATCCTGATCGGGATGCTGCTGGCGATCTTCGCCGCCTGGCGCCTGAGTGGCGACTCGCTGAACGTCGACAAGATCCAGACCTTTCGCGGCGAGCTGTTCTACTGGATGGCAATCCTGTTTTCCAACACCCTGGGCACCGCTCTGGGCGATTACCTGGCAGACGATTCGGGGCTGGGCTTTGCCGGCGGGGCGTTGCTGATCGGCTCGACCATTGCCCTGGTGGTCCTGCTCAAGTACTGCACCAGGCTCTCGTCGGTGCTGCTGTTCTGGGTGGCCTTCGTGCTGACCCGGCCGTTCGGCGCGACCCTGGGCGACTTCCTCACCAAACCCCATGAAAAGGGTGGCCTGGACTTCGGCACCATCGGCTCGTCGGCGGTACTGGCGGGGATCCTGCTGGTGATGATCGTCGGTGCGTCCTGGGCGCAGAACCGCTACGCGCGCCAGGGTGCCGCCGAACTCTCCTGATCTGTAGCAGCCGGCTTGCCGGCGCAAGCCTCCCCACAGATCGCGAAACAGCGCCCGGGCCTTGCACCCGGGCGCTGTCGTTTTCAGTCGGTTTCGATCCGCGAATGCTTGCGGGTGTCCTTCATGGTCGCGTAGACCAGCAGCGAACAGGCGATACAGGCGGTGACGTACCAGTAGTAGCCGGTTTCCATGCCGATGCTCTTGAACCACAGGGCGATGTATTCCGCGGTGCCGCCGAAGATCGACACGGTCAGTGCGTAGGGCAGGCCCACGCCCAGGGCGCGGATTTCCGTGGGGAACAGCTCGGCCTTGACCACTGCGTTGATCGAGGTGTAGCCGCTGACGATGATCAGCGCGGCCATGATCAGGAAGAACGCGCCCCACCAGGTCTGGATGGTGTGCAGGGTGGTGAGGATCGGCACGGTGAACAGGGTGCCGAGGATGCCGAAGGCAATCAGGATCGGGCGCCGGCCGACCTTGTCCGAGAGCGCGCCGATCACCGGTTGCAGGCACATGAACAGGAACAGCGTGGCGGCGGAAATGGTGGTGGAGTCGGAGATGCTCATGCCGACGGTGTTCACCAGGTATTTCTGCATGTAGGTGGTGTAGGTGTAGAAGGCCAGGGTGCCGCCCATGGTCAGGCCGACCACGGTCATCAACTCCTTGGGATGACGCATCAGGGTGCGCATCAGGCTTTCTTTCGGCTTTTCCTTCTTCTTGGTGAAGGATTCGGTTTCTTCCATGCCGCGACGCAGGTACAGGGCCACGACCGCACACAGGGCGCCGATGCCGAACGGAATCCGCCAGCCCCAGGATTGCAGCTCCTCGGTGGTCAGAATGTTCTGCAGCACGATCAGTACGCCCAGGGCGATGAGCTGGCCGGAGATCAGGGTCACGTACTGGAAGCTGGAGAAGAAGCCGCGACGCTCCTTGGTCGCCATCTCGCTGAGGTAGGTGGCCGAGGTGCCGTATTCACCGCCCACCGACAGGCCCTGCATCAGGCGCGCCAGCACCAGCAGGATGGGAGCGCCGACGCCGATGGTTTCGTAACCCGGAGTCAGGGCGATGATCAGCGAGCCGAAGCACATCAGCAGCACCGAGGCCATCAAGGCGGCCTTGCGGCCCTTGCGGTCGGCGTACAGGCCCATCAGCCAGCCACCGATCGGGCGCATCAGGAAGCCCACGGCGAAGATCGCCGCAGTGTTCAGCAGTTGTGCGGTGGTGTCGCCCTTGGGGAAGAAGACCTTGGCGAAGTACAGCGAGAAGGCGGCGTAGACGTACCAGTCGTACCACTCGACCATGTTGCCCACGGAACCGCTGAAGATCGACTTCAGACGGCTGGCGGTGGTCTTTTCGGTGGCGGATGCGGCCGCCGACCCGGCAGGCAGGGTATTAGAGATATCCATGACGGACCCTTCTATTCATTGTTTTTGTGGAGCGCGCGCAAGCGCAGCCTGCTGGGGCTATAGCAGGACCTGTGCCAAGGGCGAGAAGCCCGGGCTAGAGGGGGTTGACTGGGGTGGATAAGCGGAAATCCGCCTATCAAGGGCTTTGGGGTAGGCGGGAAGTTGCCGAAAGGCGCGCGGCCTCCGGGACAGGCGTTCGGGCGGGTGAGGATGTGGCTTTGGCAGTACCTGGCTTGAGCGCCTGCTCGCCGGCAAGCCGGTGCCTAAAGGCGTGGGTCATTGGTCTTTGAGGAACATTTCCCGGGTCAGGCGGTGACGCTGCATTTTTTCATTCAGGGTTCGGCGCGGCAGTTGCAGTTCGTTGAGCACGGCCTTGATCTCGCCCTTGTGGCGGGTCAGGGCGGCGCGCAGGCATTGGGCTTCGAAGGCTTCTTGCTGCGCGGCCAGGGATTGGCCGGCTTCGAGGACTTCGGCCTGCGGCTCCCCGAGGCCCAGCACCTGACGCTCGGCGGCGTTGGCCAGTTCGCGCACGTTGCCTGGCCAGTCGTGACTGAGCAGGCGGCTCAACTGGGCGCCACTCAAGGGCGCGACGCTGCGTCCCAGGCGTTCGGCGGCGGACTGGGCGAAGTGTTCGTAGAGTTGCGGAATGTCTTCGCGGCGTTCGCGCAAGGGCGGCAGGCGCAATTCGGCCACGGTCAGGCGATAGGCCAGGTCTTCGCGGAAACGTCCGGCCCGAGCCTCTTCCAGCAGGTCCGGCTTGGTGGCGGCGATCACCCGCAGGTCGACCTTGATGCTCTGGTTGGCGCCCAGGCGTTCCAGCTTCTGTTCCTGCAACACCCGCAGCAGCTTGACCTGTTGGGCCAGGGGCATGCTTTCGATCTCGTCGAGAAACAGCGTGCCGCCGTCGGCGTATTCCAGCTTGCCGATGCGCTTGCCCTGGGCGCCGGTGAAGGCGCCACTTTCATGGCCGAACAGTTCGGCTTCGAACAGCTGCTCGGGGATCGCCGCGCAGTTCAGGGCGACGAAGGGCTTGCCGGCCCGGGGGCCGAAGTCGTGCAGGCAGCGGGCAACCAGCTCCTTGCCGCTGCCGGTTTCGCCACGGATCAGCACATTGACTGGCAGGGCAGCCAGGTCCAGCACCTGGCGGCGCAGGGTCTGCAAGGCTTTGGAAACCCCAAGCAAGGTGGCATCGAGCTTGGCCCGGCTGTCGGCCTGCTGGTGCAGGTGGCGGTTTTCCAGGACCAGGCGCCGCTTGTCCAGGGCCCGGCGCAGGCTGCTGAGCAGGGTATCGGGGCTGAAGGGTTTTTCCAGGAAGTCATAGGCGCCGTCGCGCATGGCCTCCACCGCCATGGGCACGTCGCCGTGGCCGGTGAGCAGGATGATCGGCAGATCAGGGTCCAGGCGCTGGACCTGGGCCAGCAGTTCCAGGCCGCTGATACCGGGCATGCGCACGTCGCTGAGGATCACCCCGGGAAAGTTCTTCGGCAGTTGCGCCAGGCAGTCCTCGCCACGGCTGAACAGCTGCACGCTGAACCCCGAGAGGCTCAGCCACTGTTCGACGGCGGTGCGGATACTGGCTTCGTCATCCACCACGATCACCGAGTTCAGCATTGGATATGGGCCTCCAGGTCGATGGGCAGGCTCAGGGTGAACACGGCGCCCTGGTCGCGGTTGGCGGCACTCAAGCGGCCCCCCAGTTCATGGACGATGGCGTAGGACACCGCCAGGCCCAGGCCCAGGCCATCGCCCACCGGCTTGGTGGTGAAGAACGGGTCGAACACGCTCAGCAGGTGCTCTTCGGCGATCCCGCCGCCGGTGTCGGCCACCCGCAGTTGCCACAGCTGGTCCTCGGCTTCGAGGCTGATCTGCAGGTGTTTTTCGGGCTTGTCCTGCATGGCGTCGAGGGCGTTGCGCAGCAGGTTGATCAGCACCTGCTCCAGGCGGATGGCATCGCCGCGAACCCAGGCCGGGCGGGTCAGGTGCAGCTCGATCTGGATGTTTTCGGCACGCAGGCGGGTTTCCAAGAGGTGCAGTGACTGGTCCACCACCGCGGCCAGATCCAGGCGTTCGCGCAGGCCGCTGGGGCTCTTGCGGGCGAAGGTCTTGAGATGGCTGGTGAGGGCGGCCATGCGTGTCAGCATGTCGTCCAGGGGCCGCAGGGCTTTGTAGGCTTCATCCACCCGGCCGTGATCCAGCAGCAGCCGCAGGGTGGCAAGCTGCATGCGCTGGGCGGTCAGGGGCTGGTTGATTTCATGGGCCAGGGCCGCGGACATCTGCCCCAGGGCGGCCAGCTTGGCCGATTGCACCAGGCCTTCCTGGGCGGTGCGCAGGTCCCGGGTACGTTCCTGGACCAACTGCTCCAGTTCTTCACGGTTGCGCTGGCGAATTTTCCCCAGGCGCCAGCGCTGGCTGAGGAACAGCAACAGGAACACCAGGGTCAGCCAGGCGCCGGCGGCGGCGAGGCCGGCATTGCGGCTTTCCTCGAAGACGCCCGCCGGTTTGCGCAGCAGGTGCAGGGTCCAGCCTTCGGCGCTCAGCGGCAGGGATTCCCACAGGTAATTGGCGACCCCGTCGGGGCCGTCGACCCGGACCAGGCTGCTGTTGGCGTCAAACCGTTGCAGGGCCGTGTGCTGCAGCGGAGTCAGGGGTTGCTTGTCGTACTGGCGGGTCAGCCGGATGTCCGCCAGATCGTTTTCGGACAGCGGTTGCAACTGCCGATAGCGCCAGCCGGGCTGGTTGGCGATAAAGATGATGCCTCGCGAGTCGCTGACCAGCAGGGTGTCATTGCCCTGGCTCCATTCATGTTCCAGCTCGGGGAACTCCAGCTTGACCACCATGGCCCCGAGGAAGTCCTCGTTGTCGGCCTTGACCGCGCTGGAGAGGAAATACCCCGGAATGCCGCTGGTCACGCCCACGGCGTAGAAGCGTCCGCTGCCCTGGCTGCGGGTCTGCTTGAAGTAGGGGCGGAATCCGTAGTTGTGCCCGACGTAGCTGCTGGGCAACTGCCAGTTGCTGGCGGCCACCGCCAGGCCTTCATGGTTGAGCAGCTCCAGGGTCGAGGAGCGGGCGGCGCCGTTGATCTTCTCCAGCTTGCGGTTCAGGGCATCCTGGGTCTGTGCCGTCACCGGGCCTTGCAGTGCCGCACGCAACTCCGGGTCCAGGGCCAGCACCGCCGGCAGCGCGCGATAGCGCTCGATCAGGGTGTGCAGGGAGTTGGCATACAGCCCCAACTGCTCATTGGCGCGAGCCGCTTCGTCCACCAGCGCCAGGCGTTCGGCGTGGCGCATGGCCAGGCCGGCGCTGAGTACGGTGCCAGCGAGAATCACCAGGATGTAGAACGTCAAGCGGAGAGGGCGAGAGATCTGGGCCATGAGTCGGGGCAGGCTGCAATGGGGGCGGGAACGATAGCATGAGCGCCGGGTGGAACGTTGATCGCCGACAGTGTCGCGAAAGGGCGCGGCATAAAAAAAGCGGCGGGCCGTTCAATGAACAGCGCCGCCGCCTTGGCCAAACGGAGGAAGGGCTTACTGCACTTCTACCGCCAGGCTGTCACTGATCTTCTTCTGCCAGATGGCGGGACCGGTGATGTGCACCGATTCGCCCTTGCTGTCGACCGCGACGGTCACCGGCATGTCCTTGACCTCGAACTCGTAGATCGCTTCCATGCCCAGTTCGGCAAAGGCCAGGACCTTGGACTTCTTGATCGCCTGGGCCACCAGGTAGGCAGCGCCGCCGACGGCCATCAGGTACACGGCCTTGCTGTCCTTGATCGCCTCGATGGCGGTTGGACCACGCTCGGACTTGCCGATCATGCCCAGAAGGCCGGTCTGTTCGAGGATCTGCCGGGTGAACTTGTCCATCCGCGTGGCGGTGGTCGGTCCGGCCGGGCCCACCACTTCGTCGCCCACTGGATCAACCGGGCCAACGTAGTAGATGAAGCGACCCTTGAGGTCCACCGGCAGGGTTTCGCCCTTGTTCAGCATCTCCACCATGCGCTTGTGCGCGGCGTCGCGGCCGGTGAGCATCTTGCCGTTGAGCAGCACGGTTTCGCCCGGTTTCCAGCTCTGCACTTCTTCCGGGGTCAGGGTGTCGAGGTTGACCCGACGCGCCGACGGACCGGCTTCCCAGACGATTTCCGGGTAGGCGTCCAGTGGTGGCGCTTCCAGTGCGGCCGGGCCCGAGCCGTCGAGCACGAAGTGCGCGTGGCGGGTGGCGGCGCAGTTGGGGATCATGCACACCGGCAGGGAGGCGGCGTGGGTCGGGTAGTCCATGATCTTCACGTCGAGCACGGTGGTCAGGCCGCCCAGGCCCTGGGCGCCGATGCCCAGCTGGTTGACCTTCTCGAACAGCTCCAGGCGCATTTCTTCAATGCGGTTGGACGGGCCGCGAGCCTTGAGCTCGTGGATGTCGATGGATTCCATCAACACTTCCTTGGCCATCACCGCGGCTTTCTCGGCGGTGCCGCCGATGCCGATGCCCAGCATGCCCGGTGGGCACCAGCCGGCGCCCATGGTCGGCACGGTCTTCAGGACCCAGTCGACGATCGAGTCGGACGGGTTGAGCATGGCCATTTTCGATTTGTTCTCGGAGCCGCCGCCCTTGGCCGCCACGTCCACTTCCACGGTGTTGCCGGGAACGATGGAGTAGTGGATGACCGCCGGGGTGTTGTCCTTGGTGTTCTTCCGGGCGCCTGCCGGGTCGGCCAGGATGGAAGCGCGCAGGACGTTTTCCGGCAGGTTGTAGGCGCGACGCACGCCTTCGTTGATCATGTCGTCCAGGCTCATGGTGGCGCCGTCCCAGCGCACGTCCATGCCCACGCGAACGAACACGGTGACGATGCCGGTGTCCTGGCAGATCGGCCGGTGGCCGGTGGCGCACATGCGCGAGTTGATCAGGATCTGCGCCATGGAGTCACGGGCGGCCGGCGATTCTTCGCGCAGGTAGGCCTCGTGCATCGCCTGGATGAAGTCCACGGGGTGGTAGTAGGAAATGAACTGCAGGGCGTCGGCAACGCTCTGAATCAGGTCGTCTTGCTTGATCACGGTCATGAGTCGCGCTCCTCTAAAAGACGGGAACATTTAATAAGGTGGCTGCAGCAGGGTACATCGGTCGGTTGCAGACACCTTCTAAGGCACGCCGGACAGACAACTGGCGCGACGCTAAAAAGGCGCGGCAGTATACCGCGCCTGGGGGCCCGGCACACCCGCCAGCCGGGCAAACGAAAGTCGCCTATCGGATGGGCATTGTTCTTGCCTGGATCGGCGGCGAAACCGCGGAACACGGCTTAAAATTTGGATAGTCATTTGCAGGGCGCGGCACTAAAGTGGCAACTGGCCTGCAGGGTAGAGACACTCTTTAAGCCTCCTTTCTCACGGTGAATCGACGATTGACCCATAAAGCCATCCAGAGCTTGCTACTCAAGCGCTTCAGCATTGCCGTGGGCACCTACGGACTGATCCTGCTGCTGTTCTGGCTGGCGGTTCTTACGGGGCACTATCGCGCCTCCATCAGCAGTGCACTGATGGGCAGCGCATTGGTGCTGGCCAGCCAGGGACTGCTGTACTGGGTCTTCATCAGTGGCCGCAACCTGCGCTTTGCCGACCCCAGCCTGACCGAGGTCCAGGTGGTGTTGGGCATCGCCTGGCAGACCTGGCTGATTGCCCACCTGGATCAGGCCCGCGGCGCTTTCCTGGTGTTCTATATCCTGCCGCTGCTGTTTGGGCTGTTTCACTTGTCCCGTCGCGCCTACCTGCGCTGCGCGGCGCTGATCTTCTTCTGCTTTGCCGGGGTCAATCTGTGGGACGGCTTTCGCTTTGCCCTCGAGGATCCGCAACTGGCGGCGCTGCAAGTCTGTGTGTTGCTGGTGATGCTGGTGTGGATGTGCCTGTACGCCGCCTATGTGCAAGCCTCGCGCTCGCGCATGCGGCAGCGGCGTTTTGCCTTGCAGGCTCACCAGGACACGCTGCGCGGAATGATGCGGCAGCTGGAGGATCTGGTGGCCACCGATGAGCTGACCGGTCTGTTCAATCGCCGGCACTTCCTGCGTAACGCCAGCCGCGAACTGCAGGCCATGGGCCAGGAGCAGGTGCATGGGTTGGCGCTGATCGATCTGGATCATTTCAAACGCATCAACGATCTGCATGGTCACGCGGCGGGGGATCAGGTGCTGCAGGCCTTCGCCGGGGTGGCCAGCGCCTGCCTGCGGGACGGCGATGTGCTGGCGCGCTACGGCGGTGAGGAGTTTGTGGTCCTGTTGCCCGAATGTGATGCCGAGCGCCTGACAGCCTGCTGCGAACGGCTGCGCTTGGCCTTCATGGAGGTGCAACTGGTGGGCCTGAATGTGCGTGACCTGAGTCTGTCCGCGGGGATGACCCTGCTGCGGGCCGGCGATGACCTGGACATGGCGCTGCAACGGGCCGATCAGGCGCTGTACCGGGCCAAGCGCGATGGCCGCAATCGTTGCTCGGCGGCCTGGGAAAACCTCGATGCCTGAATTGACCGTCGGTAGTCGGCGCTGGTCGGTGGCGCCGGCAAGCAATCTGCTGGATGCCTTGAATCAGGCCGGTGTGGCGGTGCCCTACAGTTGCCGCGCCGGCAGTTGTCACGCCTGTCTGGTGCAGTGTGTCAAAGGACTGCCCAGCGACAGCCGGCCGGATGCCCTGAGCGATGAGCAGCGCCGTCGCGGCTGGCGCCTGGCCTGCCAGTGCCAGGTGGTGGAGGACCTGCAGGTCGAAACCTTCGATCCGTTGCGCGATGGCCTGCCGGCCCAGGTGGTCGGGCTCGACTGGCTATCGCCCACAGTCCTGCGCTTGCGTCTGCAGCCTGAGCGGCCATTGCGTTATCGCGCCGGCCAGCACCTGGTGCTGTGGACGGCCGGTCAGGTGGCCCGGCCTTATTCCCTGGCCAGCCTGCCGGAAGAAGATCGCTTTCTGGAGTTTCACCTGGACTGTCGGCACCCGGGGCAATTCAGTGATGCGGCGCGCCAGCTGCAGCTGGGCGATACGCTCTCCCTGGGCGAGTTGCGCGGTGGCGCCTTGCACTACGACCCGGACTGGCAGCAACGGCCCCTTTGGCTGTTGGCGGCGGGCACCGGGCTGGCGCCGCTGTTTGGCATTTTGCGCGAGGCCTTGCGGCAGGATCACCAAGGCCCTATCCGCCTCATTCACCTGGCCCATGACCGTTCCGAACATTACCTGGCCAAACCCTTGGCTGCGCTGGCGGCGAACCGTGCGCAACTGAGTGTCGAGTTGTGGCAGGGGGCTGAGCTGACGGCGGCTTTGGCGCAACTACGGCTTGTTTCCCGGCAAACCCTGGCCTTACTCTGCGGGCACCCCGACAGTGTCGAAGCCTTTGCCCGGCGCCTGTACCTGGCGGGGTTGCCGCGCAATCAACTGCTGGCCGATGTGTTCCTGCCCCGTGGTTGAGCGCTGACTTTTCCAAAGCGAGATCTCCATGACCGATGCCATCGAGCTGCACCGCGAAGGTGGGCTGCTGACCCTGCGCCTGAACCGCCCCGACAAGAAAAACGCCCTGACCCGTGCCATGTACAGTCGTCTGGCGCAAGCCCTGGCCGAGGCGGACGCCGATCCGCAAATCAATGCCCTGCTGATCTGCGGCAGCAGCGAATGCTTTACCGCCGGCAACGACATCGCCGATTTCCTTGAACAGCCTCCCCAGGATCTCGGCAGCCCGGTGTTCCACTTCATGCGCAACCTGTTCGATTGCCGCAAGCCGGTGGTGGCCGCGGTGGCGGGGGCGGCGGTGGGCATTGGCAGCACCTTGCTGCTGCATTGCGATCTGGTCTACGTCAGTCGTGATGCGCGCTTGCGCATGCCCTTCGTCAACCTTGGGCTGTGTCCGGAATTCGGCTCGAGCCTGATCCTGCCGCGCCTGCTGGGGCGGGCCAAGGCCGCTGAGTTGCTGCTGCTCGGCGAAGGCTTCAGTGGCGAACAGGCCGCGGCCTGGGGCATTGCCACTGCGGCTCTGGGCGATGGTGCAGCGACCTTGGCCAAGGCCCGGGAGGCGGCCTTGCGTTTCAGTCAGCTGGCGCCCGACGCGGTGCAGATCAGCAAGCGCCTGATGCAGGCGCCGGACCGCGAGCAACTGCGCCAGGTCATTGAGCAAGAGGGCGAGGAATTCACCCGGCGCCTGCAGTCCGCGGAAGCGATTGCCGCGCTGTCCGGGTTTCTCGCCAAGGGCTGAGGCCTTCGACATCTATTGTGTGCGGGCATGAAAAAGCCCCGGCGTTTCTGGCGCCGGGGCTTTTTTGTTCAACTGGCCAGTATCAGACCATCGGGTCGCCAACGTGCAGGATCTTCATGCCGTTGGTGCCGCCGGTGGTGTGGTAGCTGTCGCCCTTGGTGAGGATCACCCAATCGCCTTTCTCGACCACGCCGCGCTTGAGCAGCTCGTCGATCGCGGCCTGGCTGACCTGCTCGGGCGGCAGGGAGGCCGGGTCGAACGGGATGGTGTACACGCCACGGAACATCGCCGCGCGAGCCTGGGTTTCACGGTGCGGGGAGTAGGCGTAGATCGGCACCGAGGAACGGATGCGCGACATGATCAGCGGGGTGTAGCCACTCTCGGTCAGGGCGATGATCGCCTTGACGCCCGGGAAGTGGTTGGCGGTGTACATGGCGGCCAGGGCGATGCTCTGGTCGCAGCTTTCGAACACCTTGCCCATGCGGTGGCTGGAGGTCTTGCTGGTGGGGTGTTTTTCCGCACCGACACAGATCCGCGCCATGGCCTGCACCGCTTCCAGCGGGTAGGCACCGGCGGCGCTTTCCGCCGAGAGCATCACGGCGTCGGTGTAGTCGAGCACGGCGTTGGCCACGTCGGACACTTCGGCGCGGGTCGGCATCGGGTTCTGGATCATCGACTCCATCATCTGGGTCGCGACGATCACCGCCTTGTTGTGGCGACGGGCGTGAAGAATGATTTTCTTCTGGATGCCCACCAGCTCGGCATCGCCGATTTCCACGCCCAGGTCGCCACGGGCCACCATCACCGCGTCACTGGCGTTGATCAGGCCGTCGAGGGTTTCGTCGTCGGCCACGGCTTCGGCGCGTTCGATCTTGGCCACCAGCCAGGCGGTGCCGCCGGACTCGTCACGCAGCTTGCGCGCGTACTCCATATCGGCGGCGTCGCGAGGGAAGGACACGGCCAGGTAGTCGACCTGCATTTCGGCGGCCAGCTTGATGTCGGCCTTGTCTTTTTCGGTCAGGGCCGGAGCGGTCAGGCCGCCGCCACGACGGTTGATGCCTTTGTGGTCGGACAGCGGGCCGCCGACGGTCACCACGCAATGCAGCTCGGTGGCGGTGGCGGTTTCCACGCGCATCACCACGCGGCCATCGTCCAGCAGCAGCTCGTCATTGACCCCGCAGTCCTTGACCAGATCCGGGTAGTCGATGCCGACGATGTCCTGGTTGCCTTCGGTCAGCGGGTGCACGGTGGAGAAGGTGAACTTGTCACCAATCTTCAGTTCGATGCGCTTGTTGGCGAATTTGGCGATGCGGATTTTCGGGCCTTGCAGGTCACCGAGGATGGCCACGAAGCGGCCGTGCTTGGCGGCCAGGTCGCGGACCAGTTGGGCGCGAGCCTTGTGCTCGTCCGGCGTGCCGTGGGAGAAGTTCAGGCGGGCGACATCCAGGCCTGCAAGAATCAACTGTTCGAGAACTTCCGGCGAGTTACTGGCCGGGCCAAGGGTGGCAACGATTTTGGTACGACGAACGGACATGCACGGACTCCTGAGTTCAAGCGCAACGAGAGGCTACTATGCTCCGAAGTTGTAGTCATTGTTCGTTTGCACTACTTATTGCTTTGTTTGTTTACCGCAACAACCTTGAAGATTTTTGCCGATGAGTCGATACACTGCACAAGACAGGAGATACCCCATGCGATTCGTACTCATTGCTATCTTGGCCGTCAGTGTTGTCGGCTGCACCCGCTGGTCCATGAACCATCATTTGAATAACGCCTATCGCGCTTACGATCGCGGTAATTGCGAGAGCGTGATGCTCGAGTTGAGCCAGGTCGACCGTGACAGCCGTGCGCGGCGCTATATCCAGCCGGAAGTGTCGATGCTGCGCGGGCAATGCCTGGAGCGGCAGAAGTTGTTCGTCGATGCGGCGCAGACTTATCAGTTCATCATTACCCAGTACCCCAGCAGCGAGTACGCCTACCGTGCCCGTGCGCGCCTGGACACGTTGCAGCAACTGGGTCACTACCCGGCAAACGGTGCGGCGCAAGTTCGCCACACTGCGTTGTAAGTCACAGCGCTGCGGGGCAGTGTAATTGCCCCTCGCGCTTGAGCTAACATTTGTTCAGGTTGTTCGAACACGCCCCGGTTCCTGCCTGGGGCAGTGGCGTTGAAATCCTCCTGATGATTTTCCTCGCACCTCGAATCCTGGCGAACGAGCCGCTCTTGCAGGCCCGTTCCGATGCACTAGTGCGGTCATGCTTAATGGCCTTTCATAGCGATACCCAGCATGTTCACTGAACCGCGGATCGAGCGGCATCAACTGCCGTCCTACTTGAGAGTCTTCAATCGGTTTACCGACAAGCCTGTCGGTTTCCTGGGCAATATTTCCGCGGACGGGCTGATGCTGATCAGCCCGTTGCCGATGCTGATCGGTGCCGCGTTCGAGTTGCGGGTGAAAGTCCCCGGCGGTGATGGACAGCTGCAGTTCATCGACTTCAGCGCCTGGTGCCTGTGGTGTCACGAGGACCTGACCCCGCGCCAGTACGACAGCGGGTTCAGCCTGCTGCGAGCGAACGCCGACTTCGCCGAACTGGAGCAGGCCCTGCGGCACTACTTCAGCTTTCACCCCTTGCCGACATCGGCTTGACAGGCCCGATCGCCGTTACAGGCTGCCGGCTTTCTTCCAGCTCAGGTAACGGCTGACCAGTTCCGCGCCAAGCTCTCCGGGGCGGACGTCGAGCAGGGCGATGCCGTGAGCGCTGAGTCGTTCGTGAAGTTCGGCGCGACCGTTCAGGTAGTTCACCGTCGCGCTGTAGAGCAGCGCTTCGGGCAAGGTCTGCACCGGGTTCTGGCGCAACTGGTCGAGCACTTCCTCGCGCAGGCTGGCCACCAGCACCCGATGCTGGCGTCCGATGCGCTTGACCGCGGTCAGCAGCTCCTCATCGTCTTCATCCCGCAGGTTGGTGACCAGCACCACCAGGGCCCGGCGCTTCTGCCGGGCCAGCAGTTCACTGGCGGCGGCCTGGTAGTCGGCGGGGCGCTGGCTGGTGTGCAGATCGTAGACGCCGTTGAGCAGCACATTCAGATGGGCCTGTCCCTTGACCGGCGCCACGTAGCGCGAGCGCTCCCCGGCAAAAGCATGAAGACCCACGGCATCGCCCTGGCGCAGGGCCACGTAACTGAGCAGCAGGCTGGCGTTGAGAGCATGGTCGAAATGCGCCAGTTCGTCGTCCTGGCTGCGCATGCGGCGTCCGCAGTCGAGCATGAAAATGATCTGCTGGTCGCGCTCGTCCTGATACTCCCGGGCGATGGGCGTGCGCTGGCGGGCGGTGGCTTTCCAGTCGATCTGCCGCAGGCTGTCGCCTTCGCGAAACTCGCGCAACTGATTGAACTCCAGGCCCAGACCGCGACGTTGCAACTGGCGCACCCCAAGTTGGCTGAGCCAGTTGTCCACCGCCAGCAATTGCGCGCCGTACAGGCGGGCGAAGTCCGGATAGACCCGGGTGCTGTCATGCACCTTGAGCAAACGTCTGGCGCTCCACAGGCCCAGAGGGCTGGGCAGCGCCACTTCACATTGATCGAAGTCGAAATGCCCCCGTTGCAGCGGCCGCACGCTGTAGCCGACCTTGCTGACCTGGCCGGGCTCCAGGTCGACGGACTGCGGCAGATGCTCGAAGCCCAGGCCGTGCGGCGGATGATCGAACAGTTGCACGTGCAGCGCCTGCCCGTAGGCATGGCGGATCTCCAGTTGCACTTCGCTCCAGCGCCCCAGGGGCAGGCTGCCGGGCAACTGGCGCCGGACCTCGGGCGAGGCCAGGCGCGACAGGCGCAGGGCATCGATCAGGGCCAGCAGCAACAGCGCCAGCAACAGGCCCCAGGCGATCGAGTCCAGGCGCGGCATGGCCTGGATGCCCAGCGCGCGCATGGCGCCCAGGAGCAGGTCCAGGCCGGCCAGCGTGCCCAGCCAGATGAGCAACAGACGGGTCGGTTTCATCGTGCTGTACGGCTCACAAGCGCGGAGCCGGGATCTGTTCGAGCATCTGCTTGAGCACCTGCTCCACCGACAGCCCTTCGATATCCAGCTCCGGGGCGATCCGCACCCGGTGCCGCAGCACGGCCATGGCGCAGCCCTTGATGTCATCGGGAACCACGAATTCGCCGCCACGCAACAAGGCCCGGGCCCGTGCCCCGCGAACCAGGGCAATCGAGGCCCGAGGACCGGCGCCGAGGCTCAGGCCCGGCCAGCTGCGGGTGGCCCGGGCCAGGCGCACGGCATAGTCGAGCACCTGATCGTCCAGCGGCAGTTCACTGGCGATGCGCTGCAGGGCCAGCACGTCCTTGGCCTGGAGCACGGTGCGCAGGGGCTGCACATCGAGCATGTCGGCGCGGGTCGAACGCGCCACCTGGCGGACCATGTCCAGCTCCTCGTCGGCATCCGGGTAGTCCATGCGCAGCTTGAGCATGAAGCGGTCCAGCTCGGCTTCCGGCAGCGGGTAGGTGCCTTCCTGTTCGATGGGGTTCTGGGTGGCCAGGACCATGAACGGCTGGGCAATGGGCAGGGCCCGGCCTTCCAGGGTGACCTGGCGTTCCTGCATGGCTTCCAGCAGGGCGGCCTGGGTCTTGGCCGGCGCGCGGTTGATCTCGTCCGCCAGCAACAGGTTGGTGAACAGCGGGCCCTTGCGCAGCTTGAACTGTTCGCTCTGCAGGTCGTACACCGCGTGGCCGGTGACATCGCTGGGCATCAGGTCCGGGGTGAACTGGATCCGCGCGAAGTCACCGCCGAAGCAGCGGGCCAGGGCCCGCACCAGCAGAGTCTTGCCGAGGCCGGGAACCCCTTCGAGCAGCACGTGGCCACCGGCGATCAGGGCGGTCAGCACGTCATCGATCACCGCTGTCTGGCCGATCAGCACTTTTTGCAGTTCCTGGCGCACGGCCTGGGCCAGCTGGCTGGCGCGCTGGCGCTGCTGGGCCACATGGTCCTGGGGCGCTGGCGCCTCGGAGGTGTCTTGGGATTCGACGGGTTGTTCGCTCATAGGGCATTCCTGAGTGTTTGCAGGTGGGCGACCTGGTGGCTGAAATCAGCGCTGGAAAGGCGCTGCCCGGACAAGGGTTGCAGGGCCTGTTGTACGGCGCTGACAGGCTGTTGGCTGAGCAGGGCGAGGACTTCCCACTGGGCTTGGGGCGGTAATTGCTCGAAGCCCGGATGGCGACGCCGCGCCCGGCGCCGGATATCCAGATGCAGGGCTTGCAGCAGCGGCGCCTGGCCGCCGTGGCGCAGGAGAAAGTCGGCGCTGGCCCGCAGGTGTTCGCGCAGTTGACGCCGGGCCTTGGGGGCCGGTGCCTGCAACGGACCCTGGCGGCTGCCGGCCCGCCACAGCCACATGCCGATCAACAGTGCCAGGGCCACCAGCGCCTGGGGGAAATAGCGCCAGAGC
Organism: Pseudomonas protegens; assembly: GCF_013407925.2. Classification (NCBI taxonomy): domain Bacteria; kingdom Pseudomonadati; phylum Pseudomonadota; class Gammaproteobacteria; order Pseudomonadales; family Pseudomonadaceae; genus Pseudomonas; species Pseudomonas protegens. The sequence goes on from NZ_CP060201.1 coordinate 4,833,803, forward strand.
AATTGCCAGAGGCTTGGGTGGTCGGTGTTGAACAACAGGGTTACCGCCGTATCGGTATTCAGGTACCACAGCAGCCAGGCGTTGTCGTAAAGGCCGATGGCCGGGGTTTTCCAGATCTCGGCATCGGTCAGCACGGTGACCGAACCCTGGCCGTAATCAAGCTGGATCATGTGGGTGGCCACGCCGCTGTTGGCCCAGGACTGGGCCAGGCTGTCCGGGTCGTCCAGGTGAAAGGCGGTATCGAAACTGACGTAGGCCGGGGCCTGTTCGTCTTCCAGGTAGAGCTTGGTCAGTTTCGGGAACGGGTCGTCAGCGTCCTGTTCCGGCGGTTCTTCCAGGTCGGCGCTGAGCTGCTGATGGATCTGTACCCGGTCCAGCAGCAAATCGCCGCTTTGCTCGGTGTCTTCGTCCCACAGGGCTTCGGCGACAAAGATCAGCCGGCCACCGGCACGGGCCCAGTCCAGTACCTGGTCGACCTGGCGCGGGCTCATGTTGGAGCGCTCGCCGAGCAGCAGCAGGCTGTTGCCGGCCGGCTTGAGGGTGGCCAGTACGTCCAGGCCGTTGGCGTGGTCGACCTTGAGGCCGCGCTCGCGCAAAAACATCTCGGCGGCCAGATAGGGATTGGCCTGGGCCTCGGGCGACGGGCCGTGATCGATCAGTTCCTGATAGGGCGTGGCCTGGCGATACAGGGCGTAGCCGGCAGCGCCCAGTACCAGGATCAGCAGCAGCGCCAGGCCGCCCCACAGATAGCGCTTCATGGGCAGGCTCCGGGGCCGAACAGGCTACGCCAGCCATCGCACAGCCGTGCTTGCAGGTCGGCGCCAGGCACGCGATGCCCGTAGGCCATGTTCTGCCAGTGGGTGGTCAGCTCGCGGCTGAAGGCTTCCAGGGACGGTTGCTGCAGCGCCTTGATCCGCTCCAGTACCTGGCCTTCGGTGTCGGCCATGCTCAGAGGCAGTTGAAAGTCCTCCAGCAAGCGGCTGAGCAAGGCCCGATACAACAGGCCCAGCGCTTCCCGAGGCTGGCTGGCCCACAGTTCCTGGGCATGGGCGGCGACATCGGCGGGCAGGGTTTCGCTGCTGACGTCCAGGCCGAACAGTTGCTGGGGGATCGCCGCCGGGCGCTTTTTGCGCGGCAGCGGCCGGCGGCCGACAAAGACCCGCAGCCAGTCGCGGTAGCGCCACAGCAGCCAGCCCAGCGCACTGAGCAGCAAGCCCCAGAGGAGGATTTCCAGGCCCTTGGCGAAGTTGCCGAAGCGATTCTGGTCGAGGTTGTCCAGCAGGCTCTTGAGCCAGCCCGGAGGCTTGCCCTTGGCGTCCTTTTTCGCGGTCTGCTCCTCGCCGAAGCGGTAGCGGGTGACCGATTCCTGATTCTTGAACGGTGGCTTATCCAGAATGCCCTGGATGCTGTCTTTGGAGGCCTTGCTGGTCAGGGGTTGCTGCAACAAGCGCGGCGCTTCGGGGCCGGCCACGGAACGGCTGGGGTTGGCCGCCCACGGCGTCTGGCCCGGCAGCGCCAGGAGCAGGCCGCTCACCAGCAGCAGCGCCGCGACGCCGCTCAGGCGCTGACGCAGGCGGCGAAACACCAGCTCGATGTCCCAGGCCTCGAGCTCGGTGCGGCGATTGAGGTACAGGCTGAAGCCGCAGGCCACGTAGATCGGTTCCCAGATCACCAGCACCAGGGCGTAGAAGGCGTTGGTCAGGTGTTCCAGCCACAGCCAGTCCTGCTGGGCGGCGATGACCATGCTCTGCCAGTTCCAGTCCAGTTCGACCTGTTGCGGCAACAGCAGGTAGAACAGCATCAGCAGGCCGATCCACAAGGCGCCCTCCAGGTGCATGCCGATCAGCGTCAGCCAGCGCGCAGCCCCGGCGTTGCGCTGCAACAGCACGCCCAGGCGCTGCTGCCGGGCATCGCCGTCGAGGCCCTCCAGTTGCACCACCGGCAGGACGAAACTGCGGCTCAGGCTGAAGCGGCGCCAGGTCAGGCTGGCCAGCAATTGCGGTTTGAGCAGGCGCGGCCACTGGCGCAGGGCCTGGCCCAGGGTTGGGGTTTCGCCGAACAGGGCCTTGGACAGGATAAACAGCGGCAGGCGCTCGAAGGCCGGCTTGATCCACCAGAACAGCAGCACCGCCACGGACGGCGACTCCCACAGCAGCAGGCTCAGCAGGGCGAACACCGGCAGGCTGACCAGGGCCCAGCTGGTCATCAGCAAGCGCCGATGGCGCTGGCTCAGCAGGACTCCCAGGTCCATGGCTTCCCAGGTGGTGCGTGGGCGGATCACCACACTGGCATCACTCAGGCGCATGGGGTTCTCGTCCGGCCAGGGTCAGGTACGCCAGCATCAGGCTCCACAGGCCGGCGCCGACGCTGTATTTGATCCAGGCCGCCGGCCAGGTCATGGAGGACCAGTAGGCTTCTATAAAGGCGGCGATCAGCAGAAACACGATTACCCCGTAGATCAGTTGCACGCTGACCCGCGCGGCCTGCAACAGCGCATCGCCGCGCCGCAGGCGACCGGGGGCGATCAGTGCCCAGCCCAGCTTCAGCCCGGCCGCACCGGACAGGGCAATGGCGCTCAGTTCGAAGGCGCCATGGCCGATGACGAAGGGCCAGAAGGTCTGGCCGAAGCCGATCTGGGTCAGATGGCCGGCGATGGCGCCAATCATCAGGCCGTTGAAAAACAGGAAGAACACACTGCCCAGGCCAAACAGCAGGCCGCTGGCGAAGGTCTGAAAGGCGATGCCGATGTTGTGCATGATGTAGTAGCCGAACATCACCCAGTCTTCGCTGGAGGCGCGCTCGGCGACCCGCCCCAGGCGTGTGCCGCTGGGGTCGTACATGCTCCGCATCTCGGCCACCTGCTGCTGGCTCACCAGGCTGTAGACCAGTTCGGGGTACAGGTACACCAACAGGCCGATACCCAGCAGGCTGCCGAAGAACAGCAGGCTGGCGATCAGTACCAGGCGCCACTCCTGGCGCACCAGGCGTGGAAAGCCGGCCAGCATGAACGCCAGGACATTGGCGCTGATGGCGGTGCGTTGCCGATAGAGTTGCTGATGGCCGCGCAACACCAGTTGCTGCAACGGGTCGATCAGGTAGCTGCTGTAGCCGCGCTCCTGGGCCAGGGCCAGGTGCTGGCACAGGCGGCGGTAGTCCTGGACGAAGCTCTGGCAGTCTTCGGCGCGGGTGCGTCCCCGTTCTAGCTGGTCGAGCAGTTGCTCGAACTGCTGCCATTGCGCCTGGTGGCGGCTTTCGAAAAGGCTCTGTTTCATGTGCTTCCCAGAAAACCGCGGGCGATGCCATTGAGTTCGGCTGTCGCCTGGGCTGCGGGCACGTGCAGCGGTTGGGCGAGGATGGCCGCCAGTTCCCGGGTTCTTTCGGCGGACAGCTGGCCCTGGCGTTCGGCGAAGCCGAGGATCGCCCGTTGTTCATTCAGGCTCAGGGCGAAGGGCGCCAAGCGCGGCGTGGCGTCGGGCAGTTGCGGCCGGGTCAGTGCTTGCTCGCGGTAGATCACCAGGGTGCCGGCGGCCAGATCGCCGAGGCGCTTGAAGGTCGGATGCTGCAGGCAACTGATGGCGCCGAGGAAGTAGCCGAACGGCAACATGTCGGCAAAACGCAGCAGGTTGCGGGTCAGGGAGGCGCTCCAGCCAATGGGCGTGCCATCGTCCTGAACCACGCGCAGTCCCATCAGTTGCTTGCCGGGAGAGCGGCCCTGGTTCAGCACCTCGAACAGCACCATGTACCACCAGCTGATCAGGAACAGCAGGATCGAGCCGAGGCCGATGCCGATCTCGCCGAAAAAGCCCAGCACGATGAACAACAGGCCCAATACCAGCCCGCGAATCCCCAGGTCGAGGGAAAACGCCAGGGTACGGACCAGCAACCCCGCCGGTCGTAGCGGCAGATCGATACCCTCGGGGGTTTCGACCTGATACCGCGTATCCAGTGGCGGGTGCAGCGATGCGTTCCTTGGCGTTGCTGTCGTCTCAAGCATGGGCAACTAGGGGGCTTGGCCTGGTAGAAAAAAATCCAGCGCAGATGCTAGCAGTGTCCGAGGGGCAAACGACATCATTAACTGCGAATTCAGCACGGCGCTCTGTGCGCCGCCCGTTCGCGCGGCTGGCCCTGGTGGCGCTTGAGCGCCTAGACTGCGGCGGTCTTTCAGCTCAGGAACAGGCCGTGACTTCCCTCTTTTGGTACGACTACGAAACCACCGGCATCAATCCGCGCTGCGATCGCCCGTTGCAAGTGGCCGGTATTCGCACCGACCTGGCGCTCAACGAGATCGACGAGCCGGTCAACCTCTATTGCCAGCCCAGCGATGACATCCTGCCGCACCCGGCGGCCTGCATGATCACCGGCATCACCCCCAGCCGCTTGGCGGCCCAGGGCTTGAGCGAGGCGGACTTCATGACCCGGGTGCACGCCCAGCTGGCGCGTCCGGGCACCTGTGGCGTGGGCTACAACACCCTGCGCTTCGACGATGAGGTCACCCGCTACAGCCTGTATCGCAATTTCTTCGATCCCTATGCCCGCGAGTGGCAGGGCGGCAACAGCCGCTGGGATCTGATCGATGTGGTGCGCACCGCTTATGCCTTGCGCCCTGAGGGCATTGTCTGGCCCGAGGAGCAGGGGCAGGTGACCCTCAAGCTGGAACGGCTGACCGCGGCCAACGGCATCGATCATGGCCAGGCCCACGATGCGCTGTCCGATGTCCGGGCGACCATCGCCCTGGCGCGGCTGATTCGCGACCGGCAACCCAAGCTCTATGACTGGCTGTTCCAGTTGCGCAGCAAGCAGCGAGTGATGGATCAGATTCGCCTGTTGCAGCCCCTGGTGCATATTTCCGGGCGCTTTTCCGCCGCGCGCCACTACCTCGGCGTGGTCCTGCCCCTGGCCTGGCATCCGCGTAATCGCAATGCACTGATTGTCTGTGACTTGCATCTGGACCCTCAGGGATTGCTCGACCTGGACGCCGAAACCTTGCGCCAGCGTTTATATACCCGGCGTGATGATCTGCTGGACGGCGAGTTGCCGGTGCCGTTGAAACTCATTCATATCAATCGCTGCCCGGTAGTGGCGCCCTTGAATGTCTTGCGGGGCGAGGATCAACAGCGATTGCACTTGGATATGGAGCAGTACCAGCGCCGGGTCGGGCTTTTGACTGAAACTCAGGAAGTTTGGCGGGATAAACTTTCGCTGATTTATGCCCCCGATGAGTTCGCGGCCAGCGAGGATCCGGAGCAACAGTTGTACGACGGCTTTATTGGTGATCGCGACCGGCGATTGTGTGAGCAAGTGCGTGAGGCCGATCCGCTGCATTTGGCTCGGCAACAGTGGCCCTTTGATGATGAGCGCTTGCCCGAATTGCTCTTTCGCTACCGCGCTCGCAACTTTCCGGAAACATTGGATGAAGCCGAGCAACAGCGTTGGCGGACATTTTGCCGCCAGCGTTTGCTAGAGCCGAAACTCGGCGCGCCCAATACCCTGGAAAGTTTTGCCCAGGGACTGGAGCAATCGTTGTTAAGTGCGGACTCCAAGCAGCGTCAGGTGCTGGATGAGTGGCAGGCCCATGTTCAGGCGCTGACCGGGCGTCTGGCTGTTTGAGAGAGGGGCCGGGTTCTTGGGCATTAAGCCCGGACATAAAAAAACGCCAGCATGCTGGCGTTTTTTGATTGCGGCAGTAAAGCCTAGGCGCTCACTGGCGGGACTTAGTCCAGCAGGGTTGCCCAGCCTTCAACCACGTCGCCGCCCCACTTGGCTTTCCACTCTTTCAGAGTCTTGTGGTTGCCGCCTTTGGTTTCGATGACTTCACCGTTGTGCGGGTTTTTGTACTGTTTAACTTTGCGCGCACGCTTGGTGCCGGTGGTTTTTACAGCAGCGCGAGGCGCTTTAACTTTCGATTCCGGATCCAGCAGGGCAATGATGTCGCGCAGGGACTTGGAGTACTCGCCCATCAGGCTGCGCAGTTTGCCTTCGAATTCCAGTTCGGTTTTCAGTTTGTCGTCCTGGGACAGGTTCTTCAAACGTGCTTGCAGTTCTTTAATGGCTTCTTCTGTAGCACGGTATTCGTTGATCAGGGACATGAGGACTACCTTATTGAGCGCTGAGTGACTGGGTGACAGTGTCGCAATAATAGTCAGGGAGTTTGTGCAAGTAAACATAATAACGCTGTTTTATTTGCCGCTCTTAGTGTGTTTAGGCGCAAAAGACATTTCGCTATTTAATAGATCGGCGGATTCGATTGCGCTATTCACAAATTAGTTGTGCGCTATTGGCAAGTGTCTGCGGCAGTGCTTGCAGTGGTGTCCGATAAGGCCCGATCAGGGCGTTGTTGCCAATCTAATCCGGGCCTGCGGCGCAATGAATACTGCAGTTTTGTCGCGTAATGGCTAGAATGGCGACCTTTGCGAAGTTCTGGAGTTTTCCCCTCATGCGCACCTTTCGGTTGGTGATTTCTTGCCCTGACCGCGTTGGCATCGTTGCCAAAGTCAGTAACTTTCTGGCCTCCCATAACGGTTGGATCACCGAAGCGAGTCACCACTCGGACAATCTCAGTGGCTGGTTCTTCATGCGCCACGAGATTCGTGCCGACTCCCTGCCTTTTGGTCTGGAGGCTTTTCGCCAGGCCTTTGCGCCGATTGCCGAAGAGTTCTCGATGGACTGGCGCATTACCGATACCGCGGAGAAAAAGCGTGTGGTGCTGATGGCCAGCCGCGAGTCCCATTGCCTGGCGGATCTGTTGCACCGCTGGCACAGCGACGAGCTCGATTGTGAAATCGCCTGCGTGATCTCCAACCACGACGACCTGCGCAGCATGGTCGAGTGGCATGGCATTCCTTACTACCATGTGCCGGTCAATCCCCAGGACAAGGAGCCGGCGTTTGCCGAGGTGTCGCGCCTGGTCAAGCAGCACGATGCCGAGGTGGTGGTGCTGGCGCGCTACATGCAGATCCTGCCGCCTGAGCTGTGCCGCGAGTACGCGCACAAGGTGATCAACATCCACCACAGCTTCCTGCCGTCCTTCGTCGGCGCCAAGCCTTACCACCAGGCCTCCCTGCGTGGGGTGAAGCTGATCGGCGCCACTTGCCACTACGTCACCGAAGAGCTGGACGCCGGTCCGATCATCGAGCAGGACGTGGTGCGGGTCAGCCACAGCGACAGCATCGAGGACATGGTGCGTTTCGGTCGCGATGTGGAGAAGATGGTCCTGGCCCGTGGCCTGCGCTACCACCTGGAAGACCGGGTGCTGGTACACGGCAACAAGACCGTGGTGTTCTGATCGAAAAAAAACCAGGAGCCGGGTGCGAGATCCCGGTCCTGGTTGTTCACATCGCGAGGTCAGCCCGATGACCGATCCACTGGATAGAGCCACTGCCAAGGCCCCCGCCACCCTCGGCGAGGGATGCCTGAGCCGTTACGACCCCGATGAGCTTGATGCTGAAGACGGCACCGAGTTTCCGGGTGCCGCCCAATTGTGGGAGCAGTTGCAGCAGGAGCCCACGCCACCGGCGTCGGTAGACACCGGCTCGCCGGCCAAAGGGCCCTGAGGCCCAGCGTCAGATCCTGAAGCTGCCCACCAGGTGCTTCAAGCGCGCCGATTGCTGTTCCAGATCGGAGCAGGCCCGCAGGGTGGCCTGCAGGTTTTCAACGCCTTCCTGATTCAGCGTGTTGATTTCGGTGATGTCCATGTTGATGGACTCGACCACCGAAGTCTGTTCTTCAGTGGCGGTGGCCACCGACTGGTTCATGCCGTCGATCTCGCCAATGCGCTGGGTCACGCTGCTCAGCCGCTCCCCGGCCTGGTTGGCGATCTCCACGCTGTCCTGGCTGTGGCGCTGGCTGTTGCTCATGGTGCTGACCGACTCCCGGGCGCCCACTTGCAGCTCTTCGATCATGGTCTGCACTTGCTGAGCCGATTCTTGGGTGCGGTGCGCCAGGTTACGCACTTCGTCGGCCACCACGGCGAATCCGCGGCCGGCCTCGCCAGCCCGGGCCGCTTCGATGGCGGCGTTGAGCGCCAGCAGGTTGGTCTGCTGGGAAATGCTGGTGATGACTTCGAGAATCTGCCCGATGTTCACGGTCTTGCTGTTCAGGGTCTCGATGTTGCTGCTGGAGGTACTGATCATCTCCGACAGCTGGTTCATCGCCTGGATACTGCGATCCACCACTTGCTGGCCGTCTTCGGCCAGATTGCGAGCGTCGCTGGCCTGTTGCGAAGCCTGGGCGGCATTGCGCGCGATTTCCTGGGCGGCGGCGCCAAGCTGATTGATGGCCGCGGCCACGCTGTTGGTGCGGCTGGCCTGTTCGTCGGAGTTGAGCATGGACGAGTTGGAGGCGCTCACCACCCGCAGGGCCACTTCGTTGACGTGCTCGGTGGCCGAGGAAACTTCGCGGATCGAGTTGTGGATGCGCTCGACGAAACGGTTGAAGGCGTTACCGAGAATGCCGAACTCGTCCTGGTTGTGGATGCTCAGGCGGCGGGTCAGGTCGCCTTCGCCGTCGGCGATGTCCTGCATGGCCCGGGTCATCACATGCAGGGGCTGCATCAGCAGGCGGATCAGCAGGCCCAGCAGGGCGATGGTCAGGGCCACGGCGGTCAGGGTGGCGATCAGGGCCGAGGTGCGGAACTCGCTGAGCATGGCGAATGCCTTGTCCTTGTCCACTGACAGGCCGATGTACCAGTTCACCGAAGACAGGCCCTTGATCGGGGTGAAGGTGACGATACGGGTCTTGCCGTCGACGCTGATCTCGCTGAGTTCATTGCTGATGCGCGGAGTGTCCTGGGGGTAGACGTCCTTGAGGGTCTTCATTACCAGGTTCTTGTCCGGGTGCACCAGGATCTTGCCGTCGGCGCTGATCAGGAACGCATAGCCCATGCCGTCGAAGTCCAGGGCGTTGATGCTGTCGGCAATCACTTGCAGGCTCAGGTCGCCACCGACCACGCCGATGCGCTGGCCGGCCTTGATCACGCTGTCGACGATGGAAATCACCAACTGGCCGGAAGCCAGGTCGATATAGGGTTCGGTCAGGGCCGAGCCGTTGCTGCTCTCGGCGCTCTTGTACCAGGGGCGTGCGCGCGGGTCGTAGCCGTCCGGCATCTTGCTGTCCGGGCGGATGATGAAGGTGCCGTCCTTGTTCCCCAGGTAAGCCCCCATGAAGGTCGAGCTCACCGACTTCTGTTCCAGCAGGTTGCTGACATTGGCCGGGTCGGGGTTGAGGGCCACTGACTGGGAGATGTTTTCGATCAGCAAGGCGCGGCCGGCGAGCCAGGTCTGAATATTTTTTGCCGTGACGTCGCCCATTTCCTGGAGATAGTTGTCCAGATCATTGCGAATGGCGTTGCGTTGCAGGTAATCGTTGTAGAGCGTGAATAGTGCAAAGGCAGCTATGACGATCAGCGAGGCGGCAAGCAGGATCTTGTGGCTGAAGCGCAGATTTTTGTTCATGGCTTGGGGGTGTCCGCTAAGGTCTTTGAGTCCGGGGCATTGCTTGGAAAAGCGCGCGAAAAGGGGCGGTGTTGTAAGTAAGCTGATATCTCCATCTATCCCACAGGAATTACCTGACCTTTATTTCAGATACTTCTGATCCATCATTTTTCATATCGACCGTCCAAGGCCAAAGATTAACCTGAGGTGACAAAATGCCTGACTCTTTGCAACTGATTATCGGTGCCGACCTGGGTGGCCAGCCGGTCGCCCAGGCCATGCGCCTGGCCAATCGCCACGGGCTGGTGGCCGGCGCCACCGGTACCGGCAAGACCGTGACCCTGCAGCGCCTGGCGGAAGCCTTCAGTGACGCCGGGGTCGCGGTGTTCGCCGCGGATATCAAAGGCGACCTGTGCGGGCTGGGGGCGGCGGGCAATCCACAGGGCAAGATCGCCGAACGGATCGCCGGGATGCCGTGGCTTGAACATAAGCCTCAGGCGTATCCGGTAACGCTGTGGGATATCCATGGTCAGTCCGGTCATCCCTTGCGCACCACCTTGAGCGAAATGGGCCCGCTATTGCTGGGCAGCCTGCTTGAGCTCACTGACAGTCAGCAGTCGGCGCTGTACGCGGCGTTCAAGGTGGCGGACCGTGAAGGGCTGTTGTTGCTGGACTTGAAGGATCTCAAGGCGCTGCTCAATCACCTCAAGGACCACCCTCAACTGCTGGGAGATGACGCGGCGCTGATGACCACCGGTTCCAGTCAGGCGCTGTTGCGGCGTCTGGCGATCCTGGAGCAGCAAGGGGCGGAAGCTCTGTTCGGCGAGCCGGCGTTGCAACTGGAAGACATTCTGCAACCGGCTGCCGATGGCCGTGGGCGGATTCATCTGTTGGACGCGAGTCGTCTGGTGCACGAGGCGCCGAAAGTCTATGCGACCTTCCTTTTATGGCTGCTGGCCGAGCTGTTCGAGCAACTGCCGGAGCGCGGGGATGCGGACAAGCCTCTGCTGGCGCTGTTTTTTGACGAGGCGCACTTGTTGTTTTCCGGTACGCCCAAGGCGCTGCAGGATCGCCTGGAGCAGGTGGTGCGATTGATTCGCTCCAAGGGCGTGGGGGTGTATTTCGTGACCCAGTCGCCGGGGGATTTGCCGGACGATGTGCTGGCGCAGTTGGGGCTGCGGATTCAACACGGCTTGCGGGCCTTTACCGCCAAGGAGCAGAAGTCGTTGCGTGCGGTGGCCGATGGTTTTCGTCCCAACCCGGCGTTTGACGCGCTGTCGGTGCTGACCGAGCTGGGCATCGGCGAGGCGCTGGTGGGTACCCTGCAAGACAAGGGAACCCCGGAACAGGTCCAGCGGGTGCTGGTGGCGCCGCCGCAATCACGGATCGGGCCGCTGACCGCCGCCGAACGTCAGGCCTTGATTGCCAGCTCGCCGCTGCAAGGGCGTTATGACCAGCCGATCGATCGTGAGTCGGCTTATGAAGTGCTCATGGGGCGCAAGAGCCTGGCCCCCGAGGAACCCGCAGCGGCAGACAAGCCGCAGGCGCAAGAGCCGAGTCTGGCGGATCGCGCCGGTGGGTTTCTCGGCACCGCGGCCGGGCAGGCCTTGAAGTCGGCCATGCGTCAGGCGGCCAATCAGTTGGGGCGGCAATTGGTCAGGGGACTGATGGGGTCGTTGCTGGGCGGCAGCAAGCGGCGCTGAGGCCGGGTGTCCGTGTCAGTCGCGCGGCTTGGCGTGGCTGGCCAGGCGCTCCAGGGCGGCGCGCAGCTTGGGATCGCTGATGCCTTCGGCGGTGGCCTGGATGGTTTCGGCGGCATTGTTCGACAGGTCCATGGTGTGCCCGACGGCGCCCCGTTGGACCGTGGGTGGCTGGACCTTGAACAGGATGCGCGTCAGGTTGCTGAACTCGTTGAACGCCTGCAATTGGCGCTGCAGGCGTTTTTGCTGATAGCGCAGGCGCGTGGCCCAGTGACCGTCGGTGACGATCAGCAACAGGCTGCCTTCGCGCCATGAGGCGACGTGGCAATGTTCACGAGCCGCCGGTTGCAACTGGCTCTCCAGCAGGCGCTGCAGGTGCGCCAGGCGCTGAGCGTGGCCGAGTATGGCTTTCAGAGGCTTGGCTTCGCGAAGAAGAACGGCGGGGGCGCGTGCCGTAAGGGGGCGAAATGCCATGATCAGACACCTGAAGTTACAGAGGCGCCATGGTAGCAGAAAGCACTCGGGCCGCCGGGCTCATTGCTTTTTCGTACTCTGACGACTTTCTCGCGCTTTGCTGATCGTAATCATTAACTTCCGGGGGGAATGGGCTTGAAGTTCGGCAAAAAGCCCTTATTTTAGGTGAGCCCCGTCACAGCGCTGTGCCAGCATCGTGGAATAACGCCACTTTCCTCACCATCGTTTCCGGGTAGAATGCTCGTTCGCATGCGGCCATGAGGGCTGCTCGGGCGACTCACGGGGCCGCCCTCCAACCCTATGTGTGGAAGATCCTGCCGATATGTTTGCGCCTTTGTTAAAGAAACTTTTTGGAAGCAAGAACGAGCGTGAAGTCAAACGCATGCTCAAGACGGTACAGATCGTCAATGCCTTCGAAGAGCAAATGGTGGCCCTTTCGGACGATCAATTGCGCGCCAAGACCGCCGAGTTCAAGGCCCGTATCGCCAAGGGTGAAACCCTCGACAAACTGCTTCCCGAAGCCTTCGCGGTCGCCCGCGAAGCCGGTAAGCGCGTCATGGGTATGCGTCACTTCGACGTGCAGTTGATCGGTGGCATGACCTTGCACGAAGGCAAGATCGCCGAAATGCGCACCGGTGAGGGCAAGACCCTGGTGGCAACCCTGGGCGTCTATCTCAACGCACTGTCCGGCAAGGGCGTGCACGTAGTGACGGTGAACGACTACCTGGCTCGCCGTGACGCCAACTGGATGCGTCCGCTGTACGAATTCCTCGGCCTGACCGTCGGCGTGGTCACGCCATTCCAGCCGCCTGAAGAGAAGCGTGCTGCCTACGCCGCCGACATCACCTACGGCACCAACAACGAATTCGGTTTCGACTACCTGCGCGACAACATGGCTTTCAGCATGGAAGACAAGTTCCAGCGCGAGCTCAATTTTGCCGTGATCGACGAAGTCGACTCGATCCTGATCGATGAAGCGCGTACCCCGTTGATCATTTCCGGTCAGGCCGAAGACAGTTCCCGCCTGTACACCGAAATCAACAAGCTGATCCCGCGTCTGGAGCAGCACATCGAGGAAGTGGAAGGCCAGGTCACCAAGGCCGGTCATTTCACTGTCGACGAAAAGACCCGTCAGGTTGAGCTCAACGAAGCCGGTCACCAGTTCATCGAAGAGATGCTGACTCAGGTCGGCCTGCTGGCGGAAGGCGAAAGCCTGTACTCGGCGCACAACCTGGGCTTGCTGACTCACGTCTATGCCGGTCTGCGCGCGCACAAGCTGTTCAACCGCAACGTCGAGTACATCGTTCAGGATGGCCAGGTGGTCCTGGTCGACGAACACACCGGTCGTACCATGCCCGGTCGTCGTCTGTCCGAAGGCCTGCACCAGGCCATCGAAGCCAAGGAAAACCTCAACATCCAGGCCGAGAGCCAGACCCTGGCATCGACCACTTTCCAGAACTACTTCCGTCTGTACACCAAGCTGTCTGGCATGACCGGTACCGCTGACACCGAAGCGTTCGAATTCCATCAGATCTACGGCCTGCAGGTGATGGTTATTCCACCGAACAAGCCGCTGGCCCGTAAAGACTACAACGACCTGGTGTTCCTGACCGCGGATGAGAAGTACACCGCGATCATCAACGACATCAAGGAATGCATGGCTCAGGGGCGTCCGGTGCTGGTAGGTACCGCGACCATCGAAACGTCCGAGCACATGTCCAACCTGCTGCAAAAAGAAGGCATCGAACACAAGGTTCTGAACGCCAAGTTCCACGAAAAGGAAGCGGAAATCATCGCCCAGGCCGGTCGCCCGGGAGCCCTGACCATCGCTACCAACATGGCCGGTCGTGGTACCGATATCCTGCTGGGCGGCAACTGGGAAGTGGAAGTCGCTTCCCTGGAAAGCCCGACGCCTGAGCAGATCGCCCAGATCAAGGCCGACTGGCAGAAGCGTCACCAGCAGGTGCTGGAGTCCGGTGGCCTGCACGTGATCGCGTCCGAGCGTCACGAATCGCGTCGTATCGACAACCAGCTGCGTGGCCGTGCCGGTCGTCAGGGTGATGCCGGCTCCAGCCGCTTCTACCTGTCCCTGGAAGACAGCCTGATGCGCATCTTCGCCTCTGATCGGGTGAAGAACTTCATGAAGGCCCTGGGCATGCAGTCCGGCGAGGCGATCGAGCACCGCATGGTGACCAACGCCATCGAGAAGGCCCAGCGCAAGGTTGAAGGCCGCAACTTCGACATCCGCAAGCAATTGCTGGAGTTCGACGACGTCAACAACGAGCAGCGTAAAGTGATCTATCACATGCGCAACACCTTGTTGGCCGCCGACAACATTGGCGAAACCATCGCCGACTTCCGCCAGGACGTGCTCAACGCGACCGTCAGCGCCCATATCCCGCCGCAATCGCTGCCTGAGCAGTGGGACGTGGCAGGCCTGGAAGAATCCATCCAGAGCGGCTTCGGTGTCAGCCTGCCGATCCAGCAATGGCTCGATGAAGACGACCATCTGTACGAAGAAACCCTGCGCGAGAAGCTGCTCAACGAACTGATCGCTGCGTACAACGAGAAGGAAGATCAGGCCGGCGCCGAAGCGCTGCGCACCTTCGAGAAGCAGATCGTGCTGCGGGTACTGGACGATTTGTGGAAAGACCACCTGTCGACCATGGATCACCTGCGTCACGGTATCCACCTGCGTGGTTATGCGCAGAAGAACCCGAAGCAGGAATACAAGCGCGAGTCCTTCACCCTGTTCTCCGAGTTGCTGGACTCCATCAAGCGCGACTCGATCCGTGTACTGTCCCACGTCCAGGTGCGTCGCGAAGACCCGGCCGAAGAGGAGGCGCGCCTGCGCCAGGAAGCCGAGGCCCTGGCTCAGCGCATGCAGTTCGAACACGCCGAAGCGCCGGGTCTGGACCAGCCTGAAGCCCTGGAAGAAGGGGTTGATGTGGATGTCGCCCTGGCCTCCGCGCCGGTGCGCAACGAGCAGAAGCTGGGCCGCAACGAGCTGTGCTACTGCGGTTCGGGCAAGAAGTTCAAACACTGTCACGGCCAGATCAACTAAGATCCCCGCCAGACACTGAAACACCCACGCCGTGACGGCATCAGCCGTCGCGGCGTTTTTCCATTTGCGACACCGTCTTTTGAGACGACGGTGCAGACACCTGATAAGAGGAGCGCATTCATGGCTGTTGGTCTTGGTCCTTTGCCTACGTTGCACCCGGTTGCCGGTTTCGAACTCGGTATCGCTTCGGCCGGCATCAAGCGCCCGGGGCGCAAGGATGTGGTGGTCATGCGCTGCGTCGAAGGCTCCACGGTGGCGGGCGTGTTCACCCTCAACGCGTTCTGCGCCGCGCCGGTGATCCTGGCCAAGCAACGGGTACAAGGCCCGGTGCGTTACCTGTTGACCAATACCGGCAATGCCAACGCGGGGACCGGCGAGCCTGGCCTGGCCGCAGCCAAGCGCACTTGCGCCAAGCTGGCGGAGCTGGCCGGCGTCGATGCCAGCGCCGTGCTGCCGTACTCCACCGGGGTGATCGGCGAGCCGCTGCCGGTAGAGAAAATCGAAGGCGCCCTGCAAGCCGCGCTGGATGACCTGTCCGTGGACAACTGGGCCGCCGCCGCCACCGGGATCATGACCACCGACACCCTGCCCAAGGGCGCCAGCCGCCAGTTCCAGCACGAGGGCGTGACCGTCACCGTGACCGGTATCAGCAAGGGCGCGGGGATGATCCGTCCGAACATGGCCACCATGCTTGGCTACATCGCCACCGACGCCAAAGTCTCCCGCGAAGTGCTGCAGAACCTGTTGCTGGACGGAGCCAACAAGTCCTTCAACCGCATCACCATCGACGGCGATACCTCCACCAACGACTGCTGCATGCTGATCGCTACCGGTCAGGCCGATCTGCCGGAAATCACCCAGGCCGAGGGGGCGCTGTTCGCTGCCCTCAAGCAGGCAGTGTTCGAGGTGTGCATGGAGGTGGCCCAGGCCATCGTCCGTGACGGCGAAGGCGCGACCAAGTTCGTCACCGTTGAAGTCAACGGCGGCGCTACTCACCAGGAATGCCTGGACGTGGGCTACACCGTGGCGCATTCGCCGCTGATCAAGACCGCGCTATTCGCCTCCGACCCGAACTGGGGCCGCATCCTCGCGGCGGTGGGCCGCGCCGGCGTGCCGGACCTGGACGTCAGCAAGATCGATGTGTTCCTCGGCGAGGTTTGCATTGCCAGCCGTGGCGCGCGGGCTGCCAGCTACACCGAAGCCCAGGGCGCGGCGGTGATGCAGCAGGAAGAAATCACCATCCGCATCGAGCTGGGTCGTGGTGCTTGCAGCGAAACCATCTGGACCACCGATCTGTCCCACGAGTACGTGAAGATCAACGCGGAATACCGCACCTAAGAACCTCGCCGGCAACCCCGCTCCGCTCTGTAGGAGCCGGCTTGCCGGCGAAACGCAGATATAACGCCCGGCCCGTGAGGGCCTGGCCCAATGCCTGATCAGAGGAAACAGCGCGGTGAAACGAGTCCATGTGGCTGCGGCCGTTATCCGGGATGCCAGCGGCAAGATCCTGATTGCCCGGCGTGCCGACACTCAACATCAAGGTGGCCTGTGGGAGTTCCCCGGCGGCAAGGTCGAGACTGGGGAGGCGGTCGAGGCCGCGCTGGCCCGAGAGCTGCTGGAAGAACTGGGGATTGCTGTGACAGCGGCCCGCCCACTGATCAAGGTGCAGCACGATTACCCGGACAAACAGGTACTGCTGGATGTCTGGGAAGTCTCGGCGTTCAACGGCCAAGCCCATGGCGCTGAAGGGCAGCCCCTGGCTTGGGTGACTGCTCGTGAATTGGCCGACTATGAGTTCCCCGCGGCGAATCAGCCGATCGTCGCCGCGGCCCGTCTGCCGGCCCACTACCTGATTACCCCTGAAGGTCTGGAAACCCCGGCCTTGCTGCGGGGCATGCAGAAGGCCATTGCCCAGGGCAGCAAGCTGATCCAGTTGCGTGCGCCCGGCGGTTACGACCCGCAGTACCGCGATCTGGCGGTGGACGCAGTAGGCCTGTGTGCCGGCAAGGCGCAGTTGATGCTCAAGGGCCCCTTCGAATGGCTGGGGGACTTTCCGTCGGCGGGTTGGCACATCACCTCGGCGCAACTGCGCAAGTACGCCAGCGCCGGGCGCCCGTTCGGCAAGGACCGCTGGTTGGCGGCTTCCTGTCACAGCGCCGAGGAGCTGTCCCTGGCCCAGCAGATGGATGTGGACTTCGTGACCCTGTCCCCTGTGCAGCCAACTCAGACTCACCCCGACGCCCAGCCCCTGGGCTGGCAGCAGGCGCAGCAGTTGATCAACGCTTTCAATAAGCCGGTGTATCTGCTGGGCGGTGTTGGGCCTGCCGAGTGTCAGCAAGCCTGGGACGCCGGTGCTCAGGGCGTTGCCGGAATCCGCGCCTTCTGGCCGCAGGACTGAAGACAGCCGCTGCGTCAGCGCTGGCGAGCAGCGGTCCATGCAGCCGCCTGCTTGCTAGCGAAGGCGTCGTCAGCCGTTGCCCAAGACTCGTGAGCCCTTTTATACAGAGGGGGCGGGCTTGGCGGCGGCCTGCCAGAGGATTTCCGCGATGCCTTGGCGCTTGGCAATCAGCCGCGCCGCGACAAACAGCAGGTCCGACAGGCGATTGATGTAGGCCAGCCCCACGCCCTGCAAGGGTTCCACGGCATTCAGGTGTTGGCAGCGACGCTCGGCGCTGCGCGCCAGACTGCGGCATACGTGAGCCTGGGCGATCAGCGACGAACCACCGGGCAGGATGAAATTCTCCAGAGGCCCCAACTCCTCATTCCAGGTATCGATGGCCGCCTCAAGGCGCTCCACCTCGGCCTCGTTGAGTGCCTGATACACCGGCATGGCCAGTTCGCCCCCCAGGTCGAACAGCCGGTGCTGACAGGGAGCCAGCACCTCGATGATGTCCTTGAACCCCGGGCAGGCATCAACCTGTTCCTCCAGGCCGGCCAGAAGCAGTCCCAACTGGCTGTTCAAGGTGTCGACTTCACCGATGGCTTCCACTCGTGGGTGATCCTTGGCGACCCGGCGGCCGTCTCCGAGTCCGGTTTCGCCTTTGTCGCCGGTGCGGGTGTAAATCTTCGACAAGCGAAAACCCATGCTTAGTTCTCCAGTGGTAGCGGTTCTTGAACCGGGGGCTGGTTGCTCGACAGGGGCAGGCGCAAGGTAAAGCAGGTGCCTTGGCCCCGGGTCGATTGCACTTCCATTTGCCCCTTGTGGTTGTTGGTGATGATGAAGTACGACACCGAAAGGCCGAGTCCGGTGCCCTGGCCGATCTCCTTGGTGGTGAAGAAGGGCTCGAAGGTGCGTTTGCGCACGCTTTCGCTCATGCCGATGCCGTTGTCTTCCACCTGGATTTCTGCCCAGGGCGGATTCAGCTTGGTGCGCAGGATGATGCGACCGGGTTCGCTGTCGTCCTCACGCTGGTGAATGGCTTGGGCGGCGTTCTTCAGCAGGTTGAGCAGCACTTGCTCCAGTTCGTTGGCGGTGCCGGGTACGGGGCCCAGGTTCGGGTCGAACTGGCGGATGATCGCTTGCCCCTTGAAGTCGAAGCCGATGGCCAGGTCGAAGTCGTTGCTGGCGATTTCCACCGCCTGGTCAATCAGCGCCGGCAGGTCGCAGGGGGCCATCTGGCGATTGCTGCGGCGGCTGAAACTGAGCATGTGGGTGACGATCTTGGCGGCCCTGGCCCCGGCTTGTTGAATGCCGTCGAGCAGCTGCGGCACTTCGCGGCTTTCCAGGTAACGGTTGACGGTTTGCAGCTCGACGCCGATCTGTTGTGCGTGTTCGAGGTTCTTCGGCAGGTCCGGGGACAGCCGGCGGCGAATGTTCTGCACGTTGTGCAGGATGGCGCCCAAGGGGTTGTTGATCTCGTGGGCCATGCCGGCGGCCAGGCCGCCCACCGAGAGCATCTTCTCCGACTGCACCATCATTTCTTCCAGGGACAGGCGCTGGGTGATGTCGTCGATGCGGATCACCACGCCGCGGCCGGCGCCGCCCATCAGCGGGTAGAAGGTCAGGGCGTAGTGCCGGGCCTCATCGTCCTTGACCCAGGTCACCCGTTCGACCTTGGTCACTGTGTGTTGCTCGACGGTTTCCTTGAGTTGCGGCAAAAACGGCTTGAGCGGTTCGAAAGCAAGGAAGATCGGCTGGTTCAGGGCTTCGTCCAGGCGAGTGCCGGACAGGGCGCTGGCTTCCTGGTTCCACTGGGTGACGTACAGTTGCTCGTCCAGGGCGATCAGGGCCGAGGGCATGGAGTCGATGATGCTATTGAGGTAGTTCTGAAAGCCGGTGAGCTTCTTCTCGATCTTGCTGCGCACCTGGACTTCCAACTCCAGCTTGCGGTTGGTGTGGCGGGTTTCTTCGGCCAGTCCCTGGGCCTGATCGTAGGCGGCCTGGGAGTCGTCGCGGGCACGCTTGAGCTGCTGCTCCCGCGCCTCGATGCGCGACAGCATGGTGTTGAAGGCTTCCGCCAGGCTGCCGATTTCATCGTGGTTGCCGCGGGCAGCGCGCAGAGCGTAGTTCTCCTCGCGGGTCACCTGGCGCGACAGCTCTTCGAGCTGGTGGATCGGCTGGGTGATCAGGCGCTTGATCTGCCGGGCGATGATCAGCCAGAGCAAGACGCTGAAGATCAGGATCCCCAGGCTGGCGGTGAGGGTGCCGGTATAGAACGCCATCGGCAGTTCGCTGGTGGCGACCAGCAGCAGATGCCCCGGGGCCTGGCCCGGGCGCGGCAGGGTGATGACCTGGTTGCTGCGGAACTCGGTCAATTGCCAGGCTTCGATATGGCGGTAACGCTCGGGCAGCTTGAGGTGTTCGCCGTGTTGCAGCTGCGCCAGGCGTACACCCTTGCCGTCATACAGGGCCGCTGCCCGCAGCGGGGTGTAGCTGTCGAGTTCATCCAGCAGTTTTTTTGCGTCCTCCGGGGAGTTCAGGGCCTGGGCCGCCAGGGTCGGGTTGGACACCAGCCGGCCGATGGTCTGCAGGGCCTGGGGCGCCATGCTTTCCTGGGAGATCCAGTAGGCGGCGCTGATAAAGGTCAGGTTGGCGACCAGCAGTACGGTGGTCAGCAAGACGAGCAGGGCGGCCAGGAGCTTTTGGCCCACGGGCAGGTTTTCGAGACGCTGGCGCAATGGCATCGGCTATATCGCTGGAAATGAGCAAGTGGGCAGCGTAGCCGCTGCTCAGGCGCTGGGCAATCCGCGCCGTTGCAGGTGGCTGACCAGGCGTTGCTGCAACTGTTGCAGATGGGGCAGTTGCAAGCGATGGCGGGCGGCTGCCTGGCAGGCATAGCCCAGCAAGTAGCTGATCTCGGTGCGGCGTTGACTGGCCACGTCCTGATGCATGGAGGAATAGTTGGCGGCGGTGGCCTGGATCACCCGTTCCACTTCCTGTTGCAGGTTTTGCGCGGCGGCCGGTTGTCCGCAGCAGTGCAGTAGCTCGCTCAGCTCGGCACACAGCGTGGCCACCTCGCATTGGTGCTGCTGCAGACCGCCGTTGCGGCAGTCGTGCAGCACGGTCAATGGATTGATCGCACAGTTGAGGGCCAGTTTGCGCCACAGTCGGGTGAGGATCTGGGTGCTCCATTCGTGGGGGATGCCACTGGCGACCAGATCGTCGAGCCAGATCGGCGGGGTCGGGTGGCCGGAGTCGCCGAGCCAGGTATAGCCATGGCCGGCGAAGACCACGCGCCAATCACCGTCGCGAAAGGCCCCTTCGGTACTGGAGGCGGCAATGCAGCGTGCCTGGGGCACCTTGGCGGCCACGGCGTCCTGGCTGCCGAGACCGTTCTGCAGCAGGATCAGCTCGGCACCTTGGGTCAGGCGCCGGGCGATGCTGGACACCGCCGCTTCGGCGTCATAGGCCTTGCACGCCAACAGCAGCCGGCTGATGGGCGTCGTGCTGTCGACGGTTTCCCCGGGAATCGCCAGCAGGCTGCTCTGGCCCTGCTCCACCAGGATCAGGCCGCCCGCCGCTTGATACGCCTGCAAGCGGGCCTGATTGCGCAGGATCAGGCGCACCGGCAAGCCGGCGCGAGCCAGGCGGGTGGCCCACAGGGTGCCGAGGCTGCCGGCGCCGAGCACATGCCAGGTGGTGGACATTCGGTTTTCGCTCTGTTTGGCCGCCTCAGGGAGGCGGCGCAGTGAAGGAGGGGAAAGACCCGTTATAATGAGCGCGGATTTTAACCGCAAGCCGGGCGTGTTCGATGTTTTGAACAGCGCCCCTTTTTATTTGGAGAGATTACATGCCGTCGTTTGACGTGGTATCCGAACTGGACAAGCACGAAGTCACCAACGCGGTGGAAAACGCCGTCAAGGAACTGGATCGCCGCTATGACCTCAAGGGCAAGGGCAGCTTCGAGTTCAAGGACAAGGAACTGACCGTCAACCTGACCGCGGAAGCTGAATTCCAGCTGGAAGCGATGATCGAGATTCTCAAGCTGGCTCTGGTCAAGCGCAAGATCGATGTGCAGTGCCTGGAGGTCAAGGACGCTTATGCCTCGGGCAAGGTGATGAAGCAGGAAGCGGTGCTCAAGGAAGGTATCGACAAAGAGCTGGCGAAAAAGATCGTCGCGCATATCAAGGATGCCAAGTTGAAAGTGCAGGCCGCCATTCAGGGCGAGCAGGTACGGGTCACTGGCAAGAAGCGTGATGACCTGCAAGAGGCCATCGCCGCCCTGCGTGCCAAAGAGTTCGGCATGCCGCTGCAGTTCAACAACTTCCGCGACTGACCCCCAGTCTCCGGGAACCTCTAGAGCTTTTTGGCGTCCGAGGCCGGAGCAATGGCAGAAACGATTGCGCTCCAGCGGAGCCGGTCGTTCTGCCGGTCAGTCATGCACGCCGCCACCCCGGGGAATCTGGAGAGATAGATGGATTTGAACGCTGAAGTAGACAACCTGGTCCGGGCTTCCCAAGCCTGGATTCCAATGATCATGGAATACGGCAGCCGGGTGCTGCTGGCAGTGATCACCCTGGCCATCGGCTGGTGGCTGATCAACAAGCTGACCCACAAAGTGGGCAAGTTACTGGCGCTGCGCAATGCCGACCTGGCGCTGCAAGGCTTTATCAGCAGCCTGGCCAACATCATTCTCAAGGTGCTGCTGATTGTCAGCGTGGCCTCGATGATCGGTGTCGAGACGACCTCGTTCGTGGCCGCCATTGGTGCCGCCGGGCTGGCTATCGGCCTGGCCCTGCAGGGCAGCCTGGCGAACTTCGCCGGAGGGGTGTTGATCCTGTTGTTCCGTCCGTTTCGCATTGGCGACTTCATTGAAGCCCAAGGCATCAGCGGCAGCGTGGACAGCATTCAGATTTTTCACACGGTGTTGCGTACCGGTGACAACAAGACGGTGATCGTGCCCAACGGCAACCTGTCCAACGGCATCATTACCAACTACAACCGTCAACCCACTCGCAAGGTGGTGTTCGACGTGGGTGTGGATTACGACGCAGATCTGCAGAAGGCCCGTGAAGTGCTGCTGGAGCTGGCGAAAGACGAGCGCGTGTTGGCCGATCCAGCACCGGTAGCTGTAGTGTCCACCCTGGGTGACAGCGCGATTACCTTGTCTCTGCGGGTTTGGGTCAAGACTGCGGACTACTGGGACGTGATGTTCCAGTTCAACGAGCTGTCGCGCGATCGCTTGAAGGCGGCGGGAATCGATATTCCCTTTCCGCAGCGAGTGATTCGTGTGGTTCAGGAAGCGGCTGTGTCATAACTTGCTTGCAAGACTTGGCCAAGTGGTCAACTAATGTTGTTCAAGACAAGGGGCTTTTAGGCCCCTTGTTTGTTTTCAGGGTTTCTTGGCAACTATCAAGTTCCATTCGAAAACGAGGGGACATAACGGGTGCTGGTAACTTCTTTAGTTAGCTTGCTATTTAAGATTCGCTTGTTCGGGTTGCTGTTATCACGCACAAAAAAAAGCCGCCGACCTGATCCAGGTCGGCGGCTTTTATTTGAGTTGCGCGTTAACGCAATCAGCTGAGCAGTTAAATTACAAGATGCTCAGTGGGTACTCTACGATCAGACGCAGGTCGTTCAGGTTGTCGTAGTTGGTCGCGCGGTAGTCGGCGTTGCTGCCACGATAGATGGCGTTACGCAGACGGAAGGACAGGTCCTTGGCTGGGCCTTCTTGCAGTACGTACTTGGCTTCTACGTCCCATTCGTGCTCCTTGCCATCGCTGGAGTCGGCAACAGTGACGTTGGTGCCGCGAATGTAACGGGTCATGAAGCTCAGGCCAGGAACGCCGAAGGAGGCCATGTTCAGGTCGTAACGAGCCTGCCAGGATTTTTCATCTTCGCCAACGAAGTCGGAGATCTGCACCGAGTTGGCTACGTAGATAGTGCCGTTACCGTCAACACCGTACTTGTAGCCGGTTTTACCGCTGGATTGCTGGTATGCCACGGTGAACTTGTGGGCGTCGATGCTGTAAGCGGTTGCCAGACTCCATACACGGTTGTCCAGATCGCCTGCCAGTTTCTTCCCGTCATCCTTGCTGCGATAGCCGTTGAAGTCGACGTTCAGCGACTGGTTATTGGCGATCGGGAAGGTGTAGTTCAGGTTGATGTATTGCTTCTTGAAGTAGTCATCAACCTTGGACGCTGCCACGCCGCCGACGAAGTTGTCGGTGAACTTGTAGGTTGCACCTGCGAAGTCGGCAGAGCTTAGGCCTGGGTTTTTCAGGCCGGTTTCGCTGTTACGACCGTTGATGCTGTCGTTGTACTGACCGGTCTGCGAACGCAGGGCGGTGAAGTGACCCGCATTCAGCTCCAGGCCTTTGATCTCGTTGCTGGTGATCAAGGTACCGGTGGCAACTTCAGGCAGCAGGCGACTGTCGTCTGTAGTGAATACCGGGCTGGCAACCATTTGGTTACCGTATTTCAGTACGGTATCGGAGATACGGAACTTGACCGCGCCACCTACAGCGGACGAATCTTTTTCTGGTTCGCCCCGGCTGTTGTTGGCTGCCAGACCGTTGCCAGAGCGGCCAGCGCCACCGTCCAGCTTGACCACGCCCATGGCGAAAGCGTCAACGCCTACACCTACGGTGCCTTGGGTGAAGCCAGAGCTGTACTGCAGCAGCTCACTCAGGCCGGTGTCTTGGCGATAGCCGCTTTTGTAAGTGCCATCGGCACGTTCATGGTTACCTGCACCGCTCTTGTAGTCACGGTTCATGTACTCAAGACGGGATTTCGCAGTCAGGGTGCTATCTTCGATAAAGCCCTTTGCGTCGTCCTGGGAGGACGCGATTGCGAACTGCGAGGTGCCTGCTGATACAGCCAGGGCGATCATGCTCCACTTCATCACGCGCATCGTGATTTGCTCCTTTGGTTTTTAGAAGAGTACTGCCGTCCCACCTGTTTTTTTATCTGGGCGGCTCTTTCTTTTTGTGTCGGCGCAAACTTATATCACGCTGACAATGTTGGCGATACTTGCCTATCTATCCTTTCAGCTTCTTTACGACCCTGTCGCAATTTGCTCGGTCGGTGTCGCAATTCTGCAGCCAGTCTGTATCCGAACCAACAACTTAGGTTGTGTTCTTCGAAGGAACATCACGAGCCATTGAGCTCCCGACATACACACTCTAAAAAGCACCGCAGGGCAGCCTTGCCACTATTATTATGAGTCTGTGACGAGCCACTTCCGGTGCTCCGTCGCAAACGATGTCGGGGGTGAATGCAACAAGCGTGCACAAACCAAAGTTGTCCGCACTTTTTTCTTCTGGACGGTGTGCCGACCTGTAAAAACCGCATAAAACCGCCATGCAAAGCGTCTTTTTGTTTGGCTTGACGCCAAGTCCGCCCTGGTGCAGGACTGTGCAATAAGTCGCACAGCGCGCCAAAATGTTACCGGTTCACACCGCAAAGTGAGTAGACGGCGGATGCTTGAGGATTTCAGCGTAGACCGTCTGTGCGATTCTGGTGCAAAACTTTTGTAATGCTGTGCAGGGTTCATACAGTCATGTGCGGTTTACGCTCGGCGACGACGAAGGCGCGGCGAGTCATATTCAGGGCGCTTTTGATGCTTCGTACATAAATGGTGCAAAGCCTCAAAAAATGTCCTGTCGTGGGGCGTTTGCGCTGCATTGAGGCTGGCTCCTTGCCGGCTGGTTAACGGGCGATGTCCGGGCTTAGCGCTTTGGTCATGAAGCCCTGTGCATTCGCAGGTATGCTGCGCGTCTGTCGCCTGGTCAGTGTCGATGATGCTGTGGGCCAGGCTGAAATGAGCTGAGCGGGAGTAAATGCAGTGTTCACTTTAGATTCACGGCTGCAACAAGACACATTGCCCATTGGGGATTTCCCCCTCTGTCGGCTGCTGCTGTCCAATGACGCGAACTATCCCTGGTTCATCCTCGTGCCCCGTCGTGAAGATATCAGTGAGTTGTTTCAACTGGATGTCACCGACCAACTGCAGCTATGGCGGGAAACCACAGCGTTGGCTGAAGTGCTCAAGGATTCCTTCGATGCCGATAAGTTGAATGTGGCGACGTTGGGTAATGTGGTGAGTCAGTTGCATATGCATGTAATAGTGCGCAAGCGGGATGACGCCGCGTGGCCGGCGCCAGTGTGGGGCAAGCACCCGGCCAAGCCTTACACCGCGCAGGAGGTTGTGGCGATTCGCAATCGGCTGCGGGTAGTACTGACCGACGATTTCCAATTTCTGGAGGTTTGAGCCATGAGTCTGGAAGCGCGTGTTACCGACCTAGAAAGCCGTCTGGCGTTTCAGGACGACACCATTCAAGCCTTGAACGATGTGCTGGTAGCGCAGCAGAAGGTGCTGGAGCGCCTGCAACTGCAGATGAGTGCCTTGCTCAAGCGTCAGGAAGAAATGGTGGGGCAGTTCGAGTCTTTCGAGGAAGAGGCGCCGCCCCCGCACTATTAAAGGAAGCTCGGCATTCTTGAGGCACAAAAAAACCGCGCCATGGCGCGGTTTTTTGTTGGCGTTGATCAGCGGCGCGGCAGTGCGGCGATCACGTCTTCGGCTTGCAGGCCTTTATCGCGGTTCATGACCGAGAACTCCACGCGCTGGCCTTCCACCAGAACGCGGTGACCTTCTCCGCGAATGGCGCGAAAGTGCACGAAGATATCATCGCCGGAGTCGCGGGAAATGAAGCCGAAACCCTTGGATGTGTTGAACCATTTCACGGTGCCGGTATCGCGGTTGCTCATGTCGTAGCTGGGAGCGGCGGACGCGGCGGGTGAGGATTTGTAAAAGCTGATGCCCAGGTGCAGAGCCACGGCGATCAGGGCGGTAAGCAAGCTCACCAGGACGGCTGGTTGACCACCAATCACTGGCATTGGCGCCAGCAAGGTGAGGGTTTGCAGGACGACAACCAGTACCAGCAGGGCGCTGACCAGGTTCTGCAGGTGATGACGCGAGCCTTTGTTCCAGTGCGGGATAACTGGAGCGAGGATCAGGTTGAGCAGGCCGAACAGGGCCAGGTAAATAGCATCGGGTTGTTGCAGGTAGGGAACCGCGTCAGATCTAAGACTCGGAATCAAAGACAGCAGCAAAGCTGCAATGCCTGTCAGCAGGTGGACGATTTTCAACATTTTGATTAACTCACGTTAAGAAGGAAGCACAAGGAAGAGCTGATCACGCACGGTTCGCTTCTGAATAAAGGGGTGAGGCGGTGGTTACGTACGCAGTGTCAGCCTATGCGCGCTGGCCGAAGAAATAGGCATCAGCGACACGGAGTCTATTTAACAGCAAAGCCCTGGCCTTCTCAAATCAGCAGCGGGCGATTGGAAATGGGGTATGCCGCGCTTGGTCATCGAAACTTCAGGCAAAGGCGCGTTCTAGACAGATGGCTGTGGCTTTCCGAGGAACGCCGGTTTTTTCCAGAGGTCAGACACTGCCTGCAACTCAGTGTTTGCAAGCCATGGCCGGGCCATTGGGCAATCCACCGCGGGTCGATTGACGATCCGGGTCGGCGGGGCAGCGACACTCTTGCTAGAGTGGTCCGGCAACTGATTGGGTGAATCCATCCCGTTAACGGAGAGAAACATGACAATTGATATCGGTATCAGCGAAGAAGATCGTAAATCCATTGTCGACGGCCTGTCCCGTCTGCTTTCGGACACCTACGTGTTGTACCTGAAAACCCATAACTTCCATTGGAATGTCACCGGCCCGCAATTTCGCACCCTGCACTTGATGTTTGAAGAGCAGTACAACGAACTGGCCCTGGCGGTCGACCTGATCGCCGAACGTATCCGCGCCCTGGGCTTTCCGGCGCCGGGTGCCTACTCCATCTACGCCCGGCTGTCTTCGATCAAGGAGGAGGAGGGGGTGCCGGCCGCGGAAGAAATGATCAAGCAGTTGGTCGCCGGTCAGGAAGCGGTCACCCGTACTGCCCGCGGCATCTTCCCGTTGCTGGACAAGGTCAGCGACGAGCCAACGGCGGATCTGCTGACCCAGCGCATGCAGGTGCATGAGAAAACCGCGTGGATGCTGCGTTCCCTGCTGGAAAACCGCTAAGTCGCTCATGGCCGATGGCGTCCCGGACGCCATCCGCGCCTTTTGACACGCTCCGCCATCTATATGGTCATACGGCTGCACAGGGCCGATTTAATGGATATAATCCCGCTCTTTGCTAAGTAGCCCGGGCTTTGGCGTGGGCTCTGGCTGTAGTTCAAGCAGTAATCTGGATTGCCGAGACGCCCCCATGCCCATGTACGATTACCAATGCGCTTCCTGTGGTCATCAGTTGGAAGCCATTCAAAAGATCAGTGCTGCGCCACTGGTCGACTGCCCTGCCTGCCAGGCACCTGAACTGAAAAAGATGCTGTCCATGCCCGGCTTCCGCCTCAGCGGCACCGGCTGGTATGAAACCGACTTCAAGACCGGCTCCAAGAAGAACCTGGCCGGTGGCGACAAAGCTGACTAAGTTGAACGACACGCGCGAGTTCTTGCACTATCCGGCACCTCATGGTGCGCAAGGCCTCCATCGAATTTCGAATTACGAGAAGTGAAACCACTACCATGATGCGCAGCCATTATTGCGGCCAACTGAACGAAAGCCTGGAAGGTCAGGAAGTAACCCTTTGCGGATGGGTCCACCGTCGCCGTGACCACGGCGGGGTGATTTTCCTCGATATCCGTGATCGTGAAGGTCTGGCCCAGGTGGTGTTCGATCCGGACCGCGCTGAAACCTTCGCCGCCGCCGACCGCGTGCGCAGCGAATACGTAGTCAAGATCACCGGCAAGGTGCGTCTGCGCCCGGCCGGTGCCGGCAACGCCAACATGGCTTCGGGCATGATCGAAGTCCTGGGCTACGAGCTGGAAGTGCTGAACGAAGCGGAAACCCCGCCGTTCCCGCTCAACGAATACTCCGACGTGGGTGAAGAAACCCGTCTGCGCTATCGCTTTATCGACCTGCGCCGTCCGGAAATGGCCGAGAAGCTGCGCCTGCGCTCGCGCATGACCACCAGCATCCGTCGCTACCTGGACGAGAACGGTTTCCTCGACGTGGAAACTCCGATCCTGACTCGCGCCACCCCTGAAGGTGCTCGCGACTATCTGGTGCCGAGCCGTACCCACGCCGGTAGCTTCTTCGCCTTGCCGCAATCGCCACAGCTGTTCAAGCAACTGCTGATGGTGGCCGGCTTCGACCGCTACTACCAGATCGCCAAGTGCTTCCGCGACGAAGACCTGCGTGCCGACCGTCAGCCTGAGTTCACTCAGATCGACATCGAAACCAGCTTCCTCGACGAAAAAGACATCATGGGCCTGACCGAAGGCATGATCCGCAACCTGTTCAAGGAAGTGCTGGGTCTGGAATTCGGCGAATTCCCGCACATGACCTTTGAAGAGGCCATGCGTCGCTACGGTTCCGACAAGCCGGACCTGCGCAACCCGCTGGAACTGGTAGACGTTGCCGACCAACTGAAAGAAGTGGAATTCAAGGTCTTCAGCGGTCCGGCCAACGATCCGAAATGCCGTATCGCCGCGTTGCGCGTTCCTGGCGGGGCGAGCATGCCGCGCAAGCAGATCGACGACTACACCAAGTTTGTCGGCATCTACGGTGCCAAGGGCCTGGCCTACATCAAGGTCAACGAGCGCGCCAAGGGTGTCGAAGGTCTGCAATCGCCGATCGTCAAGAACATCCCGGAAGCCAACCTCAACGTGATCCTCGATCGCGTGGGTGCGGTCGACGGCGACATCGTGTTCTTCGGTGCCGACAAGGCCAAGATCGTCAGCGAGGCCCTGGGTGCCCTGCGCATCAAGCTCGGTCACGACCTGAACCTGCTGACCTGCGAATGGGCGCCGATGTGGGTGGTCGACTTCCCGATGTTCGAAGAGAACGACGACGGCAGCTTCACCGCCTTGCACCACCCGTTCACCGCGCCCAAGTGCTCGCCTGAAGAGCTGGAAGCCAACCCGGCTACCGCTCTGTCGCGCGCCTACGACATGGTTCTGAACGGCACCGAGCTGGGTGGCGGTTCGATCCGTATCCACCGCAAGGAAATGCAGCAAGCGGTCTTCCGTCTGCTGGGCATCAGCGAAGCCGAGCAGGAAGAGAAGTTCGGCTTCCTGCTGGACGCCCTGAAGTACGGCGCGCCGCCCCACGGTGGCCTGGCCTTCGGTCTGGACCGTCTGGTGATGCTGATGACCGGCGCCCAGTCGATCCGTGAAGTGATCGCCTTCCCGAAAACCCAGAGCGCGGCCTGCGTCATGACTCAGGCACCGGGTCTGGTGGATGCCAAGGCGCTGCGCGAGCTGCACATCCGCCTGCGCGAACAGCCCAAGGCTGAATAAGCCGGCCCGATTAGGCGCACCCTCGGGTGCGCTTTTTCTATGGGTCGAGTTTTGTTGCCCCGCCCGCCAAGCGGCGTGGGCAATGTTTCAAAGAGAATTTGGAGCAAGTTATGGCAGGTCATTCCAAGTGGGCGAACATCAAGCACCGCAAAGAGCGTCAGGATGCCAAGAGAGGCAAGATCTTCACCAAGTGGATTCGTGAGCTGACCGTCGCGGCCCGTCAGGGCGGCGGCGAGCCCGGCTCCAACCCACGTTTGCGCCTGGCCCTGGACAAGGCCCTGGGCGCCAACATGAGCCGCGACATCATCGATCGTGCCATCGCCCGTGGCACCGGCGCGGCCGGTAGCGACGACGTGGTCGAACTGACCTATGAAGGCTACGGCCCCAACGGCGTGGCGGTGATGGTCGAATGCATGACCGACAACCGCAACCGCACCGCGGCGGCGGTTCGTCATGCCTTCAGCAAGTGCGGCGGCAACCTGGGGACCGATGGTTCGGTGGCCTATCTGTTCGAGCGCAAGGGCCAGATCACCTTCGCCGAAGGTGTCGACGAAGATGCGCTCATCGAGGCGGCGATGGAGGCTGACGCCGACGATGTGGTGAGCAACGAAGACGGCACCGTCGACGTGTTCACTTCGTTCGCCGGTTTCTACGGCGTGCGCAATGCCCTGGAAGCGGCGGGCTTCACCGCTGCGGACGCGGAAATCGTCATGCTGCCCACCACCAGTGCCGAACTGGACCTGGAGGGGGCGGAGAAGGTCCTCAAGCTGATCGACATGCTGGAAGACCTGGATGACGTGCAGAACGTCTACTCCAATGCGGATATTCCGGAATCGGTGGCCGAGCAGCTCGGCTGATCCCACTGCACTACCCTTGAAGCCGGATGCGCTACGCCGCGATGATTGCGCGGCAGGGCGCTTCCGGCTTCTGCCTTTTTGCGTTTCCGGTCCTGGCCGGCCGGCATTCTTACTCAAGCAGCAGGCTTTATGACTCTAATTCTTGGCATCGACCCCGGCTCACGCATTACCGGTTATGGCGTGGTTCGAGACACCGGGCGTGGCTGCGTGTACGTGGCGTCCGGCTGTATTCGCACCGGTGCCGGCGAGCTGCCCGAGCGCTTGCAGATTGTCTATCGCGGTGTGCGTGAGGTGATTCAGACCTACGGTCCAGTGACCATGGGCATCGAGAAAGTGTTCATGGCGCGCAATGCCGATTCGGCGCTCAAGCTCGGCCAGGCCCGGGGCGCAGCGATTGTTGCAGGAGCCGAGGAAGGCCTGGAGATCGCCGAATACACCGCGACCCAGGTCAAGCAGGCTGTGGCCGGCACCGGCGGGGCCAACAAGGAGCAGGTGCAGATGATGGTCATGCACTTGCTCAAGCTCACCACCAAACCGCAGATCGACGCCTCGGATGCCCTGGCCATTGCCATTTGTCACGCTCACACCCGCTCCAGCCTGTTGCCCCATGGTCTGGGAACGGCACGCAGTCGTGGCGGGCGCCTGCGTCTCTGATAGCATCAGCGCAGTCATTTTAGGAGTGGAGCGTTGTGCGCCTGGGCAGTCGGCGCGAACGCTCGCTCAACGAGTCGCCAGCTGCGAGCTGGCCATCGCTTAAGGATCTGAAACGTGATCGGACGCTTGCGCGGCACCCTGGCTGAGAAACAGCCGCCGCACCTGATTCTTGATGTAAACGGGCTGGGCTATGAAGTCGAAGTGCCCATGACCACCTTGTACAGGCTGCCGTCGGTCGGCGAACCCCTGACCTTGCACACCCATTTGGTCGTGCGCGAGGACGCGCAGTTACTCTACGGCTTCGCCGGCAAGCGCGAGCGAGACTTTTTTCGCGAGTTGATCCGTCTCAATGGCGTGGGCCCCAAGCTGGCCCTGGCGCTGATGTCCAGTCTTGAGGTGGATGAACTGGTGCGTTGCGTGCAGGCCCAGGACACCTCGGCCCTGACCAAGGTGCCCGGAGTCGGCAAGAAGACCGCCGAGCGCCTGCTGGTGGAACTCAAGGATCGCTTCAAGGCCTGGGAGGCGGTGCCGAGCATGTTCGCCCTGGTGCCGAACCAGCCGGATGCCCCGGTGCCGGTGGCCAGCGCCGAGTCCGATGCGGTCAGTGCGCTGATTTCCCTGGGCTACAAGCCTCAGGAAGCCAGCAAGGCGGTGTCCGCGATCAAAGAAAAAGGCTTGAGCAGTGAAGACATGATCCGCAGAGCCTTGAAGGGAATGATTTAAGTGATTGAAGCTGATCGTCTGATCGCCGCCACGGGCCCCCGTGAGCGCGAGGAAATCCAGGACCGGGCGATTCGTCCGGTCAGCCTGGCCGACTACATCGGCCAGCCCAGCGTGCGCGAGCAGATGGAGCTGTTCATCCAGGCCGCCCGTGGGCGCAACGAGTCCCTGGATCACACCTTGATCTTTGGCCCTCCGGGGCTGGGCAAGACCACCCTGGCCAACATCATTGCCGAGGAAATGGGCGTCTCGATCAAGAGCACCTCGGGGCCGGTGCTGGAGCGCCCTGGCGATCTGGCGGCGCTGCTGACCAATCTTGAGCCCCATGACGTGTTGTTCATCGACGAGATTCACCGGCTGTCGCCGATCGTCGAGGAAGTGCTGTACCCGGCCATGGAGGATTTTCAGCTCGACATCATGATCGGCGAGGGGCCCGCTGCGCGCTCGATCAAGCTGGACCTGCCGCCGTTCACCCTGGTGGGCGCCACCACTCGCGCGGGCATGCTGACCAACCCGCTGCGGGACCGTTTCGGTATCGTCCAGCGCCTGGAGTTCTACAGCACGGCGGATCTGGCGACCATTGTCAGTCGTTCCGCCAACATTCTCGGTTTGCCGCTGGATCCGGAAGGCGCCTTCGAGGTCGCGCGGCGGGCCCGTGGTACTCCGCGGATTGCCAACCGCCTGTTGCGCCGGGTGCGGGATTTTGCCGAAGTGCGGGCCAAGGGGCACATCACCAAGCCGATCGCCGACCTGGCATTGAACCTGCTGGATGTCGACGAACGTGGCTTCGATCATCAGGACCGGCGTCTGTTACTGACCATGATCGAGAAGTTCGACGGTGGTCCGGTGGGGGTCGACAGTCTGGCCGCGGCGATCAGCGAAGAGCGTCACACCATCGAAGACGTGCTGGAGCCGTACCTGATCCAGCAGGGCTACATCATGCGCACTCCCCGTGGTCGTGTGGTGACCCGGCATGCGTATCTGCACTTCGGTCTAAACATTCCGTCACGATTGGGTGACATGCCTGTGGTAGACGAATTCCTTGATGCTGTGGACGATTAATCACCCGCGTCTTGTCGATTTATTCGGGGTTTGTGCTGTCCTAGGGACTGGCATTGCCCAAACTGCATGAAAAGTCGTTCAAGAATGAAAAAACAGTTGCCTGGCCGGATTGGCAACCTGAGGAGTAAGCACTAGAGTATGCGCGCGCAAAACGGGCTTGAGCCGTTCGCACATCGTTGTCGCGTTTATTACGAGGACACCGATGCCGGCGGCATCGTGTATTACGTTAATTACCTTAAGTTTATGGAGCGGGCTCGAACCGAGCGGCTACGACACCTGGGCTTTGCCCAATCGCAGCTGGCAGGGGAGAACCTGTTATTCGTCGTGCATTCCAGCGAAGCGCGTTATCACGCGCCGGCGCGACTGGACGACGAGCTTCTGGTCAGTGCCCATGTCACCGAATTGAACCGGGTCAGCCTGCGCTTCACTCAGCAGGTCAGGCGAGCCGCGGATAATGCGCTGCTCTGTGAGGGGCAGTTCCTGGTGGCCTGTGTGCGCGCCGACACTTTCAAACCCCGCGCCATTCCAGACGCTCTGCGTACGGCCTTTGCCGACGAGAGCAGCGCGGGTACACACTCAGAGCAGGAGATAAAGCGTGGAAGCTAACGTCGTCGACCATTCCTCCATGTGGAGCCTGGTCAGCAATGCCAGCGTTGTAGTGCAGTTGGTAATGCTGACCCTGGTTGCCGCATCGGTGACTTCATGGATCATGATCTTTCAGCGCAGCAACCTGCTGCGCGCCGGTCGACGTGCCCTGGAGAGCTTCGAAGAGCGCTTCTGGTCCGGTATCGACCTGTCCAAACTCTACCGTCAGGCGGGCAGCAACCCGGACCCGGATTCCGGGGTCGAGCAGATTTTCCGGGCTGGTTTCAAGGAGTTCTCCCGTCTGCGTCAACAGCCGGGTGTTGATCCTGAAGCCGTGATGGAAGGCGTGTCCCGGGCCATGCGTGTCGCCATCTCCCGTGAGGAAGAGAAGCTCGAGCAGAGCCTGCCGTTCCTTGCCACCGTCGGTTCGGTCAGCCCGTACATCGGTCTGTTCGGCACCGTGTGGGGGATCATGAACTCCTTCCGCGGCCTGGCCCAGGCCCAGCAAGCGACCCTGGCCACTGTGGCTCCCGGCATCGCCGAAGCCCTGATCGCTACGGCCATCGGTCTGTTCGCGGCCATTCCGGCGGTTATCGCCTACAACCGCTTCGCCGCTCGTGGCGAGACGCTGATCAGCCGTTACTACACCTTCGCCGACGAGTTCCAGGCGATCCTGCACCGTAAAGTGCACACCAGCGAAGAGTGAGCAGGTAAACCCAATGGCCCGAGTTCGCCACAAACGCAAGCCGGTTGCCGAGATGAACGTGGTGCCCTACATCGACGTGATGTTGGTACTGCTGGTTATCTTCATGGTGACCGCGCCGATGCTCAACCAGGGCGTGAAAGTTGATCTGCCCAAGGTTTCCAGTGAAGCCTTGCCCCAGGACAACAACACCCAGGTACTGACCATTTCGATCAAGGCTGACAAGACCTACTACTGGAACCTTGGCAGCGAAGTCGACACCGAAAAGCAACAGGACAAGGCGATGACCTTGCCGCAGATGACCGACGCGGTGACCAAGATCATCCGTGCCGGCAATGAAGGCGGCAAACACACCCAGGTGTTCATTCGCGGTGATAAATCCGTCGACTACGGCGCCGTGATGGGTGCCATGGGCGGCCTGCAGAAAGCCGGAGTCGGTAACGTTGGCTTGATTACCGAGGCGCCCTGATGCACCAACAGCGAGAGCCGTCCGCCTCGGAAAGCTACTTCTGGCCTAGCGTCTGGGCGATCGCCCTGCACGTGCTGGTGTTTGGCATGCTGTTTGTCAGCTTCGCCATGACCCCGGAATTGCCTCCGGCCAAGCCGATCGTCCAGGCGACCCTGTATCAGCTGAAATCCAAGAGCTCGGCGACGACCCAGACCAATCACAAGATTGCGGGTGAGGCGAAGAAATCCGCCGCGCGTCAGACCGAAGCCGAGCAGTTGGAGCAGAAGAAGGTCGAGCAGGAAGAGATCAAGGCTGCGGAACAAAAGAAAGAAGAGGCTGCTCAAAAGGCCGCGGAAGCGAAAAAGGCCGATGAAGCCAAGAAAGCTGACGAGGCGAAGAAGGCTGATGAAGCCAAGAAAGCTGCGGAAGCCAAGAAGGCCGAAGAGAAGCAATTGGCTGATGTAGCCAAGAAGAAAGCCGAAGAAGAAGCCAAGAAAGCCGCTGAAGAAGACGCCAAGAAAAAGGCCGCTGAAGAGGCCAAGAAGAAAATCGTCGAAGACGCGAAGAAGAAAGCCGCGGAAGACGCGAAGAAGAAAGCTGAAGCTGAAGAGGCGAAGAAAAAGATCGCCGAAGACGCGAAGAAGAAAGCTGCTGCCGATGCCGCGAAGAAAAAGGCCCAGGAAGCAGCGCGTAAATCTGCCGAAGAGAAGAAGGCTCAGGCCCTGGCGGACTTGCTGTCCGACAAGCCGGAGCGTGAAGCCACCAAGTCGGATGAGGTCGGTGACAGTGTCGCTGGCAGCTTCGATGACCTGATTCGTATCCGTGCAGCGGAAGGCTGGGCTCGTCCTCCTTCGGCACGCAAGGGCATGACAGTGGAACTGCGGATCGGCATGTTGCCGGATGGCACGGTGACCACGGTCAGCGTGATCAAGTCCAGTGGTGATGGTCCGTTCGATGCCTCGGCGGTAGCGGCAGTCAAGAACATTGGGCGTTTGACAGAAATGCAGGGGTTGAGTCCGAAGGATTTTGCTCCCTATCGTTCATTCAAGATGACATTCACACCTGAGGATCTAGCCTTGTGAGAAACCTTCTTCGAGGAATGCTTGTCGTTATTTGCTGTATGGCAGGGATAGCGGCAGCGGATGAAAAAAACATTCTGGTCACCAGTGGCAGTGACCGGGCAACTCCCATCGCGGTAGTGCCGTTCGGTTGGCAAGGCGGCAGCGTGCTGCCGGACGACATGGCGCAGATCATCGGTGATGACCTGCGCAACTCGGGTTACTACGCACCTATCCCCAAGCAGAACATGATCAGCCTGCCGACCCAGGCCAGTGAAGTCATTTTCCGCGACTGGAAAGCCCTGGGTGCCCAGTACGTGATGGTCGGCAGCATTGTTCCGGCGGGCGGTCGCCTGCAGGTGCAATACGCCCTGTTCAACGTCGCCACCGAGCAGCAAGTGCTGACCGGCAGCGTGTCGGGCAGCGTTGATCAACTGCGGGACATGTCGCACTACATTTCCGACCAGTCCTTTGAAAAGCTCACCGGTATCAAGGGCGCGTTCTCGACTCGCCTGTTGTACGTGACGGCCGAGCGTTTCTCGGTGAACAACACCCGTTACACCCTGCAGCGTTCGGACTACGACGGTGCGCGTGCAGTTACCCTGCTGCAGTCCCGCGAGCCGATCCTGTCGCCGCGTTTTGCACCCGATGGCAAGCGCATCGCCTATGTGTCGTTCGAGCAGAAGCGTCCGCGGATCTTCGTGCAACACATCGACACGGGTCGTCGTGAGCAGATCACCAACTTCGAAGGCCTGAACGGCGCTCCTGCCTGGTCGCCGGATGGCACCCGCCTGGCCTTCGTGCTGTCCAAGGATGGCAATCCGGATATCTATGTGATGAACATGGCGTCCCGGCAGATCAGTCGTGTCACCAGTGGCCCGGGTATCAACACCGAGCCGTTCTGGGGCAAGGATGGTTCCACCATCTATTTCACTTCCGACCGTGGCGGCAAGCCGCAGGTTTATAAAAGCAACATCAATGGTGGTGGCGCTGAGCGTGTGACCTTTATTGGTAACTACAACGCCAACCCGAAACTTTCTGCTGACGAAAAGACCCTGGTAATGATTCACCGCCAGGATGGTTTCACCAACTTCCGGGTAGCGGCTCAGGATTTGCAGCGCGGTAGCGTAAAAATCCTTACAGACACCAACCTAGATGAGTCAGCTACTGTTGCGCCCAACGGCACCATGGTAATCTACGCCACCCGCCAGCAGGGCCGGGGAGTCTTGATGCTCGTGTCCATTAATGGACGTGTGAGGCTCCCGCTTCCTACCGCTCAAGGCGAAGTCAGAGAACCGTCCTGGTCCCCTTACCTGAACTGACGCGGCGCTACAAAGTTTCACTTAACACACTGGGGTTCATTAGGAGTTTCACGATGGAAATGTTGAAGTTTGGTAAGTTTGCTGCGCTGGCTCTGGCCATGGCCGTAGCTGTAGGTTGCTCCTCCAAAGGTGGCGACAACGCCGGCGAAGGCGCTGTTGATCCAAACGCTGGTTACGGCGCTAACACTGGTGCTGTTGATGGCTCCCTGAGCGAAGAAGCTGCTCTGCGCGCAATCACCACCTTCTACTTCGAATACGACAGCTCGGACCTGAAGCCAGAAGCCATGCGCGCTCTGGACGTTCACGCCAAAGACCTGAAAGCAAACGGCGCTCGCGTTGTTCTGGAAGGCAACACCGACGAACGTGGTACTCGTGAGTACAACATGGCACTGGGCGAGCGTCGTGCGAAAGCCGTTCAGCGCTACCTGGTTCTGCAGGGCGTTTCCCCAGCTCAGCTGGAGCTGGTTTCCTACGGTAAAGAGCGTCCAGTTGCTACTGGCCACGACGAGCAGTCCTGGGCTCAAAACCGTCGCGTCGAACTGCGTAAGTAATTCGTCATGCGAACGTGCCGTCGTGCTGTAACTATTTTGGCTCTCAGTCTCACGCCGCTTGCGGCGTGGTCTGCGGTTCCTGTGGTCGATAACAACTCCGGCTATAACAATAGCGGGAGCAGTTATCCGCCAGCGGGTTATGGCACGAACGGCGCCTATGCCGGGGGAGGGGTTTCGACCCCTGTCTCGGCACAGGGCGAGCTGTTCCAGCAACTGCAGCAAATGCAGGAGCAGATTGCACGCCAACAGGGTGTGATCGAAGTTCTGCAAAATGATGTAGCGCGCATGAAGCAAGAAAGCCTGGAGCGATACCAGGATCTTGATCGGCGCATAGGAAGCGGTGTTGCACCTGCCGCGACTCCTGAGAATTCTTCTGCCGGTGGCGATAGCAATGCCGCCGGAGCCGCAGCCGGCGCTGCTGCCCAGGCCCCAGCCGCCAGCAGCGAACCCGGTGATCCGGCCAAGGAAAAGCTCTATTACGATGCTGCCTTCGACCTGATCAAAGCCAAGGATTTCGACAAGGCCAGCCAGGCTTTCTCGGCATTCCTGCGCAAGTACCCCAACAGCCAGTACGCTGGCAACGCCCAGTACTGGCTGGGTGAAGTGAACCTGGCCAAGGGCGATCTGCAAGGTGCCGGCCAGGCATTTGCCAAGGTTTCCCAGCTGTATCCCAAGCACGCCAAGGTGCCGGATTCGTTGTACAAGCTGGCTGATGTGGAGCGCCGCCTGGGTCATACCGACCGGGTCAAAGGCATTCTGCAGCAGGTGGTCGCCCAATATCCGGGTACTTCCGCCGCTCAGTTGGCACAACGGGATCTGCAGCGCATGTAAGCGTGTTGGCAGCCGTTACAAGAAACCCGCGCTTGTCGCGGGTTTTTTCGTTAGAATTCACCCCCTTTTTTGAAACACGCTTCCTGGGATCTGCGCGATGGCGGGGTTCCTGGAAGTGCCTGACGGAGGCGGACAGCCTGTTTAGCTGTTACGCCCGTGGCGACTATGCAAGACACATTGAGAATTACCGAAGTTTTCTACTCGTTGCAGGGGGAAACTCGGACTGCCGGGCTGCCCACGGTTTTCGTGCGCCTGACCGGATGTCCGTTGCGTTGCCAATACTGCGACAGCGCCTACGCCTTCAGCGGCGGCACCCAGCGTACCCTCGACAGCCTGCTGGAGCAGGTTGCCGGTTTCCGTCCGCGTTATGTCTGTGTCACCGGCGGCGAGCCGTTGGCGCAACCTAATGCCATTCCCTTGCTCAAGCAGTTGTGCGATGCCGGCTATGAAGTCTCGCTGGAGACCAGTGGCGCGCTGGATATTTCCGAAGTCGATCAGCGCGTCAGCCGGGTTCTTGACCTCAAGACCCCGGGTTCCAAGGAAGCGCATCGCAATCGCTACGAGAACATCGAACTGCTGACCGCCAACGATCAGGTCAAGTTTGTCATCTGTTCCCGTGAGGACTACGACTGGGCGGTGTCCAAACTGATCCAGTACGGCCTTGAGCGGCGTGCGGGCGAAGTCTTGTTCTCGCCCAGCCACCATGATCTCAGCGCACGGGATCTGGCTGACTGGATCGTGGCTGACAACCTGCCGGTGCGACTGCAACTGCAGCTGCATAAATACCTTTGGAATGATGAGCCGGGGCGCTGAAATGACTGAGCAAGTACAGAACCAATCTTCGACCGAGAAACGTGCAGTGATCCTGCTCTCCGGTGGACTGGACTCGGCCACCGTAGTGGCCATGGCCCGCGCCGAAGGCTACCGTTGCTACACCATGAGCTTCGATTATGGCCAACGCCATCGCGCCGAATTGCACGCTGCCGAGCGCGTGGCGCGGGACCTGGGCGTGGTGGAGCACAAGGTGATCGGCCTGAATCTCAATGGCATTGGCGGATCGGCCCTGACCGACAGCTCCATCGATGTGCCGGAAGCGCCCGGTGAGGGAATTCCGGTGACCTATGTGCCGGCACGCAACACCGTGTTTCTGTCCTTGGCCCTGGGCTGGGCGGAAGTTCTGCAAGCGCGCGATATCTTCATCGGCGTCAATGCAGTGGATTATTCCGGTTACCCGGATTGCCGTCCCGAGTTCGTCGCAGCCTTCGAGCGCATGGCCAACCTGGCCACCAAGGCCGGTATCGAAGGGCAGGGCTTCCGTATCCAGGCACCCCTGCAGAACCTCAGCAAGGCTGAAATCATCAAGGCCGGTGTGGGTTTGGGCGTCGATTATGGCCTGACCGTTTCCTGCTATCAGGCGGACGACAATGGCCGTGCATGTGGCAAATGCGACAGCTGCCGCCTGCGCGCAGAAGGTTTCGACGCGGCCGGTGTCAGCGATCCAACCGTTTATTTTTGATTTTTTTCATTTAGGGTGTTGAATTCCCGTTAGAAATCAGTATTATACGCGCCACCACACAGCGGGTCGTTAGCTCAGTTGGTAGAGCAGTTGGCTTTTAACCAATTGGTCGTAGGTTCGAATCCCACACGACCCACCATATTTTTGGCGGTTTAGAAAATCCGGAAGGCCCACGAAAGTGAGGATTTCCGGGTTTTTTTTGCCTGCAATAAACCCGGATGTGGGGCATCAAAGTTCGATGCGCTCAGGAAGGCTATCAATGACTTGCGACAACTGCTCGTCTTGCGGTTTGTCCTGAGGCAGCGGTGTGCGGCGTGCCTGGCGGTATTCCCCGCGCCGAAGTGCTCAACCACTTGGCGTGGCGAACAATGGCCGCCGAGCTTCAGGCGCGCCGTTGACAGTAACGGCTTATTTTCCTTTGCCCGAGTATTCCTTGTAGTACTCGGGGATCGCGTGTTTGTAGCTCTCCATCCAGCGCTGCAGGCTCAACTCCCGTTCGCCGGGGGATGCCGGTTGCGGAGTGCGCGACGCTACCTGATTGCGGCTCTGCAGTTGCAACCAGACTTCGGTGACCTGCTGCTGCGGGGAGGATGGACCGGGTTCGATGGCCTGCGCCGCGAGGGGAAGCAGCAAGAGGCCCAGGCAACTGAGCATGGTGTGTTTCATCACTACCTCTGCGTTGTCGAGGGGATGGCTTCGGGTTGTGCCGGATCGCCGGCGCTTGCTACCCGATCATTGGGCGCCGTGGTTCCGAGTTTTTCTGCGCGGGCCTTGGCTTCGGTGACTTGCCCCGGGCTCAGGCCGACGCGGCTGACCACTTCCGAGGCTTGTTTCCAGTTCCCTTGATAGATCAGCAAGGTCACCAGATTGAGGGCCGGCAATTGACCCGACGGCTTGAGCTCCATGGCGGTGATGAACTCGAAACGGGCTTCTTTCAGGCGCCGTTGATTGAGGTAGACCACGCCTAGATCGTTGCGGATTTTCTCGTCGGTGGGCGATAGCCGGGCTGCACGTTGCAGATGCACCAGAGCCTGCAGGTTATCGCTGCGCTCTGCGGCCAGTTGCCCCAGGCCCTGCTCGCCTTCGGCGGCCAGGCAACCACCGAGCAGGCTGCGGTACAGCGGGTCGGCCTCGCCTTGACCCAGCAGGCGGTAGATCTTGGCCTTGC
The DNA here is from genome assembly GCF_013407925.2 of Pseudomonas protegens. Classification (NCBI taxonomy): domain Bacteria; kingdom Pseudomonadati; phylum Pseudomonadota; class Gammaproteobacteria; order Pseudomonadales; family Pseudomonadaceae; genus Pseudomonas; species Pseudomonas protegens. The sequence continues at coordinate 4,874,685 of NZ_CP060201.1, forward strand.
GCAGGCGCACTGCCGGAAGGTCATCCGGCAGGCGTTGCAAATTGGCCAGGCCAGCGTGCAGTTTGCCGCTGTTGATCATTTGGTCTGCCAGGCTGAGTGACAACTCCTGGTCGGAGTTGATCTTGGCGCAGTCTTGCGGAGCGCTCAGCGACGACCAGGATGCGTCTCCAGGTGATGCGCAGCCACTGAGCATCGCCAGCCCTATCGCCACCATCATGGTTTTCATTTTCCGTTCCCGTAATGCGCGCGATGCTCGGGTCATGACCCCCAGGCACGGCCTGTCGAGGTTCTGATTGCTCAGTTTCATCACCAGAGAGGAGCCAAGGTGCTGGTTCATTGCGATAGTCCACTGCGCTGATCAAAGTCGCCGTCTTCCAGGAAGTACATGCGGAACCAGTTCGGATCGTAATTGCGCAACGGTTCACCTGGCAGCGAAGGCAACTGAGCGTTGGCGGCCAGTGGTTGCACCAGATGGGGGGTGACCACCATCAGCAGTTCCTTCTCCTCACGCTTTATCGAGGAGTCGCGAAAAAACGCGCCGATGATGGGAATGTTGCCCAGGCCCGGCAACTTGCTCACGCTGGAGCTGTTGTTGGTGCTGATCAGGCCGCTGATCACGAAGCTCTCGCCGTCAGCCAGGGAAATGCTGGTGTCGGTTCGCCGAACAATCAGCGCCGGTACTCGGGTACTGGAGATTGTCACTCCGTTGTTGTAATCGAGTTCGCTGACTTCCGGCGCCACTTTCAGGGTGATGCGGTTGTTGCTGATGACCGTGGGGGTCAGGGTCAGGCGGATACCGAATTCCTTGTATTCGATGGAAATGTTGTCGCTGCCAGAGCTCGGCACCGGGATCGGCACCTCGCCACCGGCGAGGAAGCTCGCACTCTGCCCGCTCAGGGCCACCAGGCTGGGACGTGCCAGGGTATAGGCGAAGCCGCTGCCTTCAAGTGCATTGATCATCCCCAGCACATTGCCGCCGCCAAAGCCGATATTGAAGCTGCCGTTATCCAGTGGGATGCGGGGCGCCAGGCTACCGATCTGCCCGGGTGTCACGGTGACGCCGGGAACGGATCCGGGCGAGCCAAACAGAAAGTTGCCGCTCTTGCCGAAGATCGAGGTGCTGGCTTCCTTCAGCTTGGTACGGCTGACCTCGACAAAGCGGATGTCGGTCTGCACCTGGCTGGGCAGCAGGGGGCTTTCAGAGGAGGGGGCCAGCGAACCCGCCAGCGACTGGGCGGCTTTGCCCTGGACGAAGACCATGCTTTGCCGCGGTGAGCTGGAACAGGCGCTCCAGACCATCAGGCTGGTGGCGCCGGGCGCCATGCCGGTCAGCAGGTAGGAGTCATTGCCATTGACGTGTACATCGACGATTTTCGGATCACCCACTGCCAGTCGGGTGATGGCCACGGAAGAGTGTATGGCGGTCTGCATGCCCTCGCCGACCTCAAGCACTGCCGGTAATGGTTCCAGCCCTGCACAATTGTTCGCTGCTGCCAGGGTCACTCCTGTAGGTAAACCGGCAAAAATGAGTGTCCATGTCACTCGCCTGAGTATCTGCAAGTAGTCACTGTTCATTTACTGCTTCCTTGATTGGCTGGGAGAGTCAGCCGGGACAGTCGGGCGCCACGAATCATTCGTCAGAGCATTCTGAAATAGGCTTTTCCTTGCTGATCCCAGATAACTGCATCGTTATCTGACGTTAGCGTAGAAAGTCCAAAATGCTATTAAATGCAAAAAAACTGTCCATCATCCGCCCCCCGCAACCCCTTGTAGAAAGGGGCCTCGCTGTAGCCAGCAGCAACTCTGGGAATGGCTTTGGAGAGGTGTTTCAGGAGCCCGGCATCCAGATCTGACTGGCCATTTGGGGGCCGCTCAGTTTCAGCTAAGTTTTCCCTCGTAACCTCTGCCCCCGCGCCAATTCAGGCGACGTTAGGGAGAGGTCCTAGATGAAGCCATTGAGCCCGGCCAATTGGCTGAACAAAGTGCCCGAAGTGACGCTGTCCTTCTGGGTGATCAAGATCATGTCCACCACGGTCGGGGAAACCTGTGCCGATTACCTGGCTGTCGATGCCGGCCTGGGGCAGGGGGTGACCAGCATCGGCATGGCGCTGCTGTTGGCGCTGGCGTTGTTCGCGCAGTTGCGTACCCGGGCCTACACGCCCTGGATCTACTGGTTGAGCGTGGTGCTGGTGAGCATCGTCGGCACCCAGGTCACCGATGTGCTGACCGATCAGTTGGGCGTCAGTCTGTATCTCAGCACGGCACTGTTTGCCTTGCTGTTGGCGATCAACCTGGCTGTCTGGTATGGCGTTGAACGCAGTCTTTCGATCCGACAGATCGTGACTCCCCGGCGTGAATTGTTCTACTGGGCGACAGTGCTGTGCACCTTTGCCCTGGGGACCGCCGCCGGTGATCTGGCCACCGAGGCGCTGGGATTGGGGTTCACCTTGGGAGTGGTGATCTTTGCCGTACTGATCTGCGTGGCCTTTGCCGCCTGGCGATTGGGGGGCAACGCGGTACTGACCTTCTGGATCGCCTACATCCTCACGCGCCCTTTCGGCGCCTCCTTGGGCGACCTTCTGACTCAGGCCAAGACCTACGGCGGCCTTGGCCTGGGGGCGACCTGGACCAGCGGGATCTTCCTGTGCGTGATTTTCCTGCTGGTGACGGCTGCGCAGATCAGCGTGGCTGGTCGCCAGCGTGTTACCGAGTGATTCGCTCATTTTCAATCAAGGAATCAATGATGGCTCATTTCCATTCTGTTACTCGTAAGCTCATGATCCTCTCCGCAATCGTCCTGCTGGGGGGCGCCGCCGGATGCTCCAAGACTGGCGATGAACCAAAGTCCCCAGCGCCAGCTCAGGTTGTGGCCGGCCAGGGCACGGTATCCAAGCTGGGGGATCTGTCGGCGTTCCAAGGCATCAGTGCCGAGGTGGCGGCCCTGGTGGACAACAATGATCTGAGCGCGGCCAAGAGCCGGATCAAGGATTTGGAGCTCTCCTGGGATAGCGCCGAAGCAGGATTGAAACCCCGAGCCGCAGCTGACTGGCACGTGCTGGACAAGGCAATCGATCGCGCACTCGACGCGTTGCGCGCCGGCAGTCCACGGCAAGCCGACTGCAAACTGGCCATGGATGAGCTGCTCAAGACGTTCAATTCATTGCAGGGCAAGCAATGAAGCCCGCTGCCGCGAGGTCGGTGCGCCGCTGTGTGTAACAGGCTGGGTGATGGCCGATCAAGGTGATTCATGCTGGGCGCGGCATCCCTCCGGGGGATGCCGCGCTTGATTGATTGTGGAGGTGCTATGCGGATCTTGCTGGTGGAAGACGATGTCATGATCGGCGAGGCCATTGTCGGAGCGCTCAAGGACGCGGGCCACGCCGCCGATTGGGTGCGCAATGGGGGCAGCGCTCTGGCCGCCCTGGACACCCAGCATTATGACCAGGTGCTGCTGGATCTCGGGCTGCCGGGCAAGGACGGGCTGCAAGTCCTCGACACCCTGCGCCGCGGCGGTAACCCGGTGCCGCTGTTGATCATCACCGCCCGCGACAGCCTGGATGAGCGTTTGCGCGGCCTCGACGGCGGTGCGGATGACTACCTATCCAAGCCCTTTGCCATGGCCGAGCTGTTGGCGCGCATGCGTGCGGTGATGCGCCGCAAGGGCGGAAGTGCGGCGCCGCTGTTGAGCAATGGCGTGGTGTCGCTGGACCCGGTCTCGAAGCAGGCGAGCACCGCGCAGCAGGCCGATGTGCAGCTGTCGAACCGGGAGTTTGCCCTGTTGCAGGCGCTGTTGATCCGGCCCGGGGCGATTCTCTCGCGCAGTGAGCTCGAGGACCGCATCTACGGTTGGGGCGACGAAGTGGAAAGCAACGCCGTGGAGTTTCTGATCCACGCCTTGCGCCGCAAGCTGGGCAGCCAGGTGATCAAGAACGTCAGGGGGATGGGATGGATGGTTTCAAAAAGCGTCTGAGCGAGTCGGTCCAGCTCCGGCTGTCCATCGTGCTGTCGACGGCGATCCTGATCGTTGCCCTGCTGGCGGCGGTCTTCGCCTTTGTTACGGCATTCGACGAGGCTCGGGAAATGCAGGACAACACCCTGCGCCAGGTCGCGGCCTTGTTCGAGCGCCAGCAGATGAGCCTGAGGTACTCCGAGCCTGAGCAACCGATCGAGGGCGACAACGAGGAGTCCCGGGTGGTCATCCAGTACCTGGCCGATGGCGCCAGGGCGAGCGCAGATGACGACAGCAGTGCGCCTTTGCCCTTGCCGACCACGCTGGCCGATGGTTGGTCGACGCAGAAAGTGGGGGACGAGCCGTTCCGGGTACTGGTCAAGACCACTGCCCAGGGGCAGCGCATTGCCGTGGCTCAGGAAATGGGCGCCCGGGACAAAGAAGCGCGCGAGAGTGCCGCGCGCAGCCTGCTTCCGTTCCTGTTTTTGCTCCCCGTGCTGTTGCTGGTGCTGGCCAACCTGGTGCGCACGTTGTTTCGTCCGATCGAGGTCCTGGCGGCGGAGATCGATCAGCGAGGCGAGCAGGAGTTGCATCCGATCGATGAAGGGCATTTGCCTACGGAAGTCCGCCCCTTTGTGCGGGCGATCAATCGACTGCTGGCCCGGGTCACCCGTTCCATGGAGGTGCAGCGACGTTTTGTTGCGGATGCGGCCCATGAGCTGCGTTCGCCGATGACGGCCCTGTCCCTGCAGGCCGAGCGGCTGGCCACTGTGGAAATGTCGAGCCAGGCCATGGAGCGTCTGCTGTTGTTGCGGCGGGGCATCGAGCGCAGCAAGAAGTTGATCGATCAGCTGTTGAGCCTGGCGTTTGCGCAGTCCGGTGCCGGGGTCGGTGTGGCCCTGGTTTCAGTGCACGGGGTCTATCGGCAGGTACTGGAGGACCTGCTGCCGCTGGCGGAAGAAAAGGCGATCGATATCGGCGTGGAGGGTGGGCAGGACGGCCAGGTGCGCATCAGCGAGGTGGACTTGCAGGTGCTGGTGAAGAACCTGGTGGACAACGCCATTCGCTATACCCCGCCGGGGGGCAAGGTGGATTTGTCGGTGAGCCTGGAGCGCGGCGCGGTGCGGCTGAAGGTCTGCGACACGGGCCCGGGTATCGCGCCGGAGGAGCGTGATCGGGTGTTCGACCCGTTCTATCGCTGCCTGGGGAGCGAGGAACTGGGTTCGGGGCTGGGGCTTTCCATCGTCAAGGTCATCGCCGAGCGTTATGGCGCCCGGATCCGTTTCGCTTACACCGATGAGCAGGCCAGGACCGGGTTGTGCGTCTGGGTGGAGTTTGCACGGGTCGAGCCGGGTCGCGAGGATTAGACGCGGGGCAGAATTGGCTTTTGAATGCCCCGGATATTCTGTAGCCTTGCGCGGCTCCAATGCTGTCCGTACCTGATGAACTCACTCTCCCGGCGGGGCCCTAAGCGGTCCGGAGCCGGTGGTATACTCGACTTTCGCGCCCAAGCGCCTGCAGGTCTTGCGAACATGACGCAAATTTCCGAACGCCTTCTGGTTCAAGCCCACCTCGACGCCAAACAGCCCAAACCCTTGAGTGCTGAGCAAGAGGCCCATTTTCGTGCTGCCATCGCTGCCGAGCTCAAGGCTCAGGACGCGGTGCTGGTTGCGCATTTCTATTGTGATCCGGTGATTCAGGCCCTGGCTGAAGAGACCGGTGGCTGTGTTTCCGACTCCCTGGAAATGGCCCGTTTCGGCAACGCGCATCCGGCCAAGACCGTGGTGGTGGCCGGGGTGCGCTTCATGGGTGAGACGGCGAAGATTCTCAACCCTGAAAAACGCGTGCTGATGCCGACGCTGGAGGCCACTTGCTCGCTCGATCTGGGTTGCCCGGTGGACGAGTTCTCGGCCTTCTGCGATCAGCACCCCGAGCGCACCGTAGTGGTTTATGCCAATACCTCGGCGGCGGTCAAAGCCCGTGCCGACTGGGTGGTGACGTCCAGCTGCGCGCTGGAGATCGTCGAAAGCCTGATGGATAACGGCGAGAAGATCATCTGGGGCCCGGACAAGCACCTGGGCACCTACATCCAGCGCCAGACCGGGGCTGACATGCTGCTCTGGGATGGGGCCTGCATCGTTCACGAAGAGTTCAAGTCCAAGCAACTGGAAGACATGAAGGCGCTGTACCCGGATGCGGCCATCCTGGTGCACCCCGAGTCCCCCAGCTCGGTGATCGAACTGGCGGATGCGGTCGGTTCCACCAGCCAGCTGATCGCCGCCGCACAGCGTCTGCCGAACAAGACCTTCATCGTCGCCACCGACCGCGGCATCTTCTACAAGATGCAGCAGCTGTGCCCGGACAAGGTGTTCATCGAGGCGCCTACGGCCGGTAACGGCGCAGCGTGCCGCAGTTGCGCCCATTGCCCGTGGATGGCGATGAATACCCTGGAGCGCACCCTGCAGTGCCTGCAACAGGGCAGCAACGAGATTCAGGTGGACCCGGCACTGATCCCCAATGCCGTTCGGCCGCTCAAGCGCATGCTGGACTTCACTCAGGCGGCGCGGATGAAACTGGCGGGCAATGCCTGATCGGTTGTCTCGTGTGCAAGCAAAAACGCCCCGATTGGTCGGGGCGTTTTTGTGTGTGGCGTATTACTTTTTCTTCTGCTTGGGAATGCGCACCAGCTGGGTGTTGGAGTAAATGTCGTGCCAGCTGCGTTTCTGCTTGTCCACCAGCACCCAGAAGAAGCCCAGGCCAGCGCAGAGCCAGGAGGCAATGGACACCATGAAGCGCAACAGCGCCTGCCACAAGCTGATACGGCTGCCATCGGCATTCTGTACACGGATGCCCCAGACCTGCATGCCCAGGGTCTGCCCTGAATGGGTCCAGAATTTGGCGAAGAAGCCGAACAGCACAAACAGCAGGACGGTGGAGTAAAGCGGGTCGCCATCCAGAGCGCCGGATTCGGTCAAGGCACGCATCCGCGCTTCGCCGATGATCTGCATCTGGATCAGCTTGTAGAGGCCGCCCGTGACGATCAGCAGGGCGACGCACAGCAGAAAATCATAGAACATCGCTGCCAGGCGACGACCCAGGCCGGCGGCGGGAAACTCGCCTTGGGGGCTTAGCAGATGTTTCGACATGACAGGCTCTCGACTGAAAAAAGAAGCCATTTTACGGAATTGCGCGCACAAAAAAGCCCCTGATGTCAGCATCAGGGGCTTTTTCGTTACAGACGATTAAGCTTCTGCTTGTACTTCGTCAGCTTGCATGCCTTTCTGGCCTTGCACAGCGATGAAGGTCACTTTTTGGCCTTCTTTCAGGCTCTTGAAGCCGTTGCCCTGAATAGCGCGGAAGTGTACGAACAGATCCGGACCGCTTTCTGGAGTGATAAAACCAAAACCTTTCTCGTCGTTAAACCACTTGACGGTACCGCTCTGACGTTGGGACATTTCTTATTTCCTTTGACGCTAAAAAATTAATGACAGTCTCTTCCTCATGGAAGAGTACTGGGCTGGGTTGCAGGAAAGTAAGAGACGTCGAACGGGTTGTAGCAAACTTGTTAGCTACTGCCCAGGTCACGATTCCAAGCGACCCATGCAAACACAGTGGGGAAACTCTACGCCAACTACGGGAGAAAAAACAAGCCCCGCGAAGCCCCGGTTTTACTCAGCTTGCCGAGGTTTGGCGCAACTAGCGTGCAGGGCTTATTCGATAGAGTTGTTCAATTGTTTTCAGACGTTATAAGTGAAATTCAGTATCGAAAATATGCACTGTTTTATGGCGGTTGCGTTACAGATTAGTGCACTTTTAACGCAACCGCGTTACTTATAGAAACAGTCCCTCAGCCTCGATAGTAGCGTTGGGGTACGAATGGCATTTTGCTTACAAGCATTGGCACCTTTTTCCCACGTACTATCGCTGCAACTGGCGTATCAAGTGCGCAGTGCTGGATATCGAGGTAACCCATCGCCAATGGACCGCCGAGTGTCGGACCGAAGCCACCGCTGCAAACGCTGCCGATGATGTTCCCTTCGGCGTCGACGATTTCCGCGCCTTCACGCACGGGGGTACGTTCCTGAGGCAGCAGGCCGACACGTTTGCGAGCGACGCCGCCCTGTTGTTGGGCAAAGATCACCTCGGCACCAGGGAAACCGCCGGCGCGTGGGCCATCCGCGCGCCGGGCCTTGGAGATGGCCCACAGCAGGCTGGCCTGAATCGGCGTGGTGTCGCTGTTCATGTCGTGGCCGTACAGGCACAGGCCGGCTTCCAGGCGCAGGGAGTCGCGGGCGCCGAGGCCGATGGCCGCCACTTCCGGTTCGGCCAGCAGGGCACGGGCGAGTTTTTCCGCGTGCTCGGCAGGGACCGAGATTTCGAAACCGTCTTCGCCGGTGTAGCCCGAACGGCTGACAAAACAGTCCAGGCCCAGCACGGTCACCGGCTTGAACTGCATGAAGGTCATCTTCGCTACTTCCGGCGCCAGGCGCGCCAGCACTGTGACCGCCGCCGGGCCTTGCAGGGCCAGCAGGGCGCGTTCTTCGAACAGCGGCTGAATGTCGCACTGCTTGCCGATGTGCTGGCGCAGGTGGGCCAGGTCCTGCTCCTTGCAGGCGGCGTTGACCACCAGGAACAGCTGGTCGTCGCCCAGATTGGCGACCATCAGGTCGTCGAGGATGCCGCCTTGGTCATTGGTGAACATGGCATAGCGTTGCATGCCCACCGGCAGGTCGATGATGTCCACCGGCACCAGGGTTTCCAGGGCCTGGGCGGCATTGGCGCCGCGCAACAGAATCTGCCCCATGTGGGACACATCGAACAGCCCGGCCTGCTCACGGGTGTGCTGGTGTTCCTTCATCACCCCCAGCGGGTACTGCACCGGCATGTCGTAGCCGGCGAACGGCACCATGCGGGCGCCGAGTTCCAGGTGCAGGCTGTGCAATGGGGTTTTCAACAGTGTTTCGGTGGACATGGGCAACTCCTGAAAAAACTGCGGATACGGGCGACGTATCAGCACTCGATAATGTTCACGGCCAGACCGCCACGGGCGGTCTCCTTGTATTTGCTTTTCATGTCGGCGCCGGTCTGGCGCATGGTGCGGATGACCTTGTCGAGGGAGACGAAATGCTGGCCGTCGCCGCGCAGTGCCATGCGCACCGCATTGATGGCTTTCACCGAACCCATGGCATTGCGCTCGATACAGGGCACCTGCACCAGGCCGCCGATCGGGTCGCAGGTCAGCCCGAGGTTGTGTTCCATACCGATTTCCGCGGCGTTCTCCACCTGCTGCACGCTGCCGCCGAGGACTTCGCACAAGGCCCCGGCGGCCATCGAGCAGGCCACGCCCACTTCACCCTGGCAGCCGACTTCGGCGCCGGAGATCGAGGCGTTTTCCTTGTACAGAATGCCGATGGCCGCAGCCGTGAGGAGAAAACGCACCACCCCGTCTTCGTTGGCCCCGGGAATGAAGCGCATGTAGTAGTGCAACACCGCCGGGATGATCCCGGCCGCACCATTGGTGGGCGCAGTGACCACGCGTCCGCCGTTGGCGTTTTCCTCGTTGACCGCCAGGGCGTAGAGATTGACCCAGTCCAGCACCGACAGCGCATCACGCAGCGCCGCTTCTGGGTGCTGGCACAACTGGCGGTGCAGGGCGGCGGCGCGGCGCTTGACCTTGAGCCCGCCCGGCAGGATGCCCTCGTTGCGACAACCGGCGGCCACGCAGTCCTGCATCACCTGCCAGATCTTCAGCAGGCCGGCGCGGGTTTCCGCTTCCGGGCGCCAGGCGCTTTCGTTGGTCAGCATCACCTGGCTGATGGACAGGCCATAGGTGCTGCAATGTTGCAGCAGCTCCTTGGCGGTCTTGAAGGGGAAGGTCAGGCGAGTGGTGTCTTCGACGATACGGTCGGCGCCGGCGGCGTCTTCGTCGACCACGAAACCGCCGCCAACGGAGTAGTACTCACGGCTGCGGATCTGCAGGCCGGCGCTATCGAAGGCACGGAAAATCATGCCATTGGGGTGATAGGCCAGGGGTTTGCGGATCATTGCCAGGTGTTCTTTCTCGTTGAACGCAATGCTGTGTTCACCGAGCAGGTTGATTCGTCCGCTGCTGCGTATGGCCTGCAGGCGAGCGCCGATGTTCTCGGTATTCACGCTGTCCGGTTGTTCGCCTTCCAGGCCCAGCAACACCGCCTTGTCGCTGCCGTGGCCCTTGCCGGTGGCGCCCAGCGAGCCGTACAGCTCGACCTTGACGCAAACGGTGGCCGCCAGCAGGTCATCGCGGCGCAGGCCTTCGACAAAGCGCGCGGCCGCGCGCATCGGGCCAACGGTGTGGGAGCTGGAGGGGCCGATGCCAATCTTGAACAGGTCGAACACGCTCAGGGACATGTTGGTTCTCCGGTTTCTTGTTATGGAGGCAGCGGCAAGCGACAAGCTGCAAGTCAGACGCCGATCGGCTCTTTCTTGCAGCTTGAGGCTACTAGCTTGTGGCTGCCTTAGGCGTAGCTTTCGATCGACGGGCAGGCACACACCAGGTTGCGGTCGCCGAACACGTTGTCGACCCGGCCAACCGGCGGCCAGTACTTGCCTTCGATCAGCGAGGCCACTGGGTACACGGCCTGTTCACGGCTATACGGATGGGACCACTCGCCCACCAGTTCGGCCGCGGTGTGCGGAGCGTTCTTCAGTGGGTTGTCGTCCTTGTCCAGGCTGCCGTTTTCCACCGCGCGGATTTCCTCGCGGATGCGGATCATGGCGTCGCAGAAGCGGTCCAGTTCTTCCTTGGATTCGCTTTCGGTCGGCTCGATCATCAGGGTGCCGGCCACCGGGAAGGACATGGTCGGGGCGTGGAAGCCGAAATCGATCAGGCGCTTGGCCACGTCATCGACGCTGATGCCGCTGCTGTCTTTCAAAGGACGCAGGTCGAGGATGCATTCATGGGCCACCAGGCCGTTGCTGCCGGTGTAGAGCACGGGGTAGTGCTCTTCCAGGCGCCGCGAAATGTAGTTGGCGTTGAGGATCGCCAGCTGCGAGGCGCGCTTGAGGCCGGCGCCGCCCATCATGCGGATGTACATCCAGGTGATCGGCAGGATGCTGGCGCTGCCGAACGGTGCGGCACACACCGCGCCCTTCTTGTTTTCCAGCGCGGCGTGGCCGGGCAGGAAGGGCGCCAGGTGCGACTTGACGCCGATCGGGCCAACGCCCGGACCGCCACCGCCGTGGGGAATGCAGAAGGTCTTGTGCAGGTTCAAGTGCGACACGTCGCCACCGAACTTGCCCGGCGCGCAGAGGCCGACCATGGCGTTCATATTGGCGCCGTCGATGTACACCTGGCCGCCGTTGTCATGAATGATGCCGCAGATTTCGCGGATGCCTTCCTCGAACACGCCGTGGGTCGACGGGTAGGTGATCATCAGCGCGGCGAGGTGCTCGCGGTGCTCGATGGCCTTGGCTCGCAGGTCTTCGATATCCACGTTGCCGCGGGCGTCGCAGGCGGTGACCACCACGCGCATGCCGGCCATGTTGGCGGTGGCCGGGTTGGTGCCGTGGGCCGACGAAGGAATCAAGCAGATGTCGCGGCGCTCGTCGCCACGGCTCTGGTGATAGGCACGAATGGCCAGCAGGCCGGCGTATTCACCCTGGGAGCCGGCGTTGGGCTGCAGGGAGACGGCGTCGTAGCCGGTAGCGGCGCAGAGCATCGCCTCCAGCTCGGTGGTCAGTTGCTGGTAGCCGGCGCTTTGTTCGGCCGGGGCGAAGGGGTGCAGCGCACCGAACTCGGCCCAGGTGATCGGGATCATTTCGCTGGCGGCGTTGAGCTTCATGGTGCAGGAGCCCAGCGGGATCATGGTGCGATCCAGGGCCAGGTCCTTGTCCGCCAGCTTGCGCAGGTATCGCATCAGCTCGGTTTCCGAGTGATAGCGGTTGAACACCGGGTGGCTGAGGATCGCCGACTGGCGTACCAGGGCCGCAGGGATGCTGCTGCTGACCGCAGCCGCCAGTGCGGCGAAGTCCGGCGCGGCCTTGCCTTCGCCCAGCAGGTTCCACAGGCCTTCAACGTCGGCCTGGGTGGTGGTTTCGTCCAGGGACAGACCGAGGCGCTCGGCGTCGATCACCCGCAGGTTGACGCCCTGGGCGCGTGCCTTGTCGTGCAGCGCGGCGGTGCTGGCACCGGTGCGCAGGCTCAGGGTGTCGAAGAAGTTGTCCTGCTCCACGACCAGCCCCAGATCCTTCAGGCCCTTGGCCAGGATCGCGGTCAGCTGGTGGATGCGCTGGGCAATCTGAATCAGGCCCTTGGGACCGTGATACACGGCATACATGCTGGCGATGTTGGCCAGCAGGACCTGGGCGGTACAGATGTTGCTGGTGGCCTTTTCGCGGCGGATATGCTGCTCGCGGGTCTGCATGGCCAGGCGCAGGGCCGGCTTGCCGAAACGGTCTACCGAGACGCCGACCAGACGGCCCGGCATGTCGCGCTTGAACGCATCGCGGGTGGAGAAATAGGCCGCATGCGGGCCACCGAAGCCCAGCGGTACACCGAAGCGCTGGGCGCTGCCGATGGCCACGTCGGCGCCGAATTCGCCCGGCGGGGTCAGCAGGGTCAGGGCCAGCAGGTCGGCGGCCACGGCCACCAGGGCGTTGGCGGCGTGGAAGCGCTCGGCCAGTTCGCGGTAGTCGAACAGATCGCCGTTGCTCGCCGGGTATTGCAGCAGGGCACCGAAGAACGGGCTGACGTCGGTCAGCTGGCGCTCATCGCCCACCACCACGTTGATTCCCAAGGGTTCGGCACGGGTGCGCAGTACGTCCAGGGTTTGCGGGTGGCAATGCACGGAGGCGAAGAAGGCATGGCTGCCCTTGTTCTTGCTCAGGCGCTTGCAGAAGGTCATGGCTTCGGCGGCGGCGGTGCCTTCGTCGAGCAGCGAGGCGTTGGCGATCGGCAGGCCGGTCAGGTCGCTGATCAGGGTCTGGAAGTTCAGCAGGGCTTCCAGGCGGCCCTGGGAGATTTCCGGCTGGTAGGGGGTGTAGGCGGTGTACCAGGCCGGGTTTTCCAGAAGGTTGCGCAGAATCGGCGAAGGCGTGTGACAGCTGTAGTAGCCCTGGCCGATGTAGGTCTTGAACAGCTGGTTCTTGGCGGCGATGGCCTTGATCGAGGCCAGGGCCTGGGCTTCGCTCTGGCCCTGGCCCAGGTCCAGCACGCTGGTGCCCTTGATGCTCTCGGGAATCACGCTGGCGCTCAGGGCTTCCAGGGAGTCGAAGCCCAGGCTGTTGAGCATGGCTTGCTCATCGGCCTGGCGCGGGCCGATGTGGCGCGCGATGAATTCGTTGGCGGTAGTCAGGTTGACGGTCATGACGGGCTCCTCAGGCTTCTGCGCTGGCTTTGATCAGGCGATCGTAGGCGTCCTGATCCAGCAGTTGGCCAACGGCGGCGGCATCGGCGGGAATGAAGCGGAAGAACCAGCCTTCGCCCAGCGGGTCTTCGTTGACCAGCTCCGGGCTGTCTTCCAGGGCCGGGTTGGTGGCGACCACTTCACCGTCCAGCGGCATGTACACGCCGCTGGCGGCCTTGACCGATTCCACGGTGGCGGCTTCGGCACCCTTTTCGTAGCTCTGCAGCTCCGGCAGTTGCACAAACACCACATCACCCAGGGCGTTCTGGGCGAAAGCCGTGATGCCGACGGTGACACTGCCATCCGCTTCGCTACGCAGCCATTCGTGATCTTCAGTAAAACGCAACTCGCTCATGGAAACTCCTCAGGGGCCAGACTCGTCTGGTGGACGCGATTGAATGCTCGTGCGGGGCCGAGCCGGATGGCAATACCCATAGCAAGAATGCGGCCAATAAATAGTTAATCCTTTAAAATCAATAGCTTGAGTATCTTTCCCGAGTGCTGGCGATGTTCGCCTGTAGCGAAATCGCTACAGCTGACAGCGTGGAGAAAAGGCTTTGAGGATCAAAGCCTTGCACGGCAGCGATTACAAGGAGGTGTAGCGAAATCGTTCCGCTGTAGCGCTTTCAGTACAGTTGCAGGTCGCTTCTGGAACGGTAGGCGCGGCGGGAAGTAGGCGCTGGCTTGCCAGCGAAAGCGCCCTCAAGAGCGACACAGGGCTTGAGGGGCTCTCAAGGGCGAGCCGGCTCCTACGGATCAGCGGGCAGCTCAGGCCTTGCCCGGAATGCCGTACTTGCGCAGGCGATGGGCGATGGCGGTGTGGGAGGTCTGCAGGCGGTTGGCCAGTTGCCGGGTCGAAGGGTAGTGGACGTAGAGGTTTTCCAGCAGCTGTTTCTCGAAGGCTTCCACGGCCTGTTCCAGGCTTTCGACTTCGGTGTCGTTCTGCCGCGCCACCGAGGTGCCGGCGATGTCCAGGTCGCCGATGTCCACCAGGTTGCTTTCGCAGATGGCCGCCGCGCGAAAGATCACGTTCTGCAACTGGCGCACGTTGCCCGGCCAGCGGTTGCTCAACAGCGCCGGGTAGGTGCCCGGGGTCAGGCGGCACACCGGGCGCTGGATCTGCGCGCAGGCCTGCTGCATGAAGTAGCGGGCCAGCAGCAGGATGTCCTGGCCGCGCTCGCGCAGCGGCGGCACTTCCACGTTCAGGACATTGAGGCGATAGAACAGGTCTTCACGAAAGCTGCCTTCGCTGACCATTTTCTCCAGGTCGCGGTGGGTGGCGCTGAGGATGCGCACATTGACCTTGATCTCGCGATCACCACCGACCCGGCGAAAGCTGCCGTCATTGAGAAAGCGCAGCAGCTTGGCTTGCAGGTAAGGCGACATCTCGCCGATTTCATCGAGAAACACCGTGCCCTGGTTGGCCAACTCCATCAGCCCCGGCTTGCCGCCGCGCTGGGCCCCGGTAAAGGCGCCGGGGGCGTAGCCGAACAGTTCGCTCTCGGCCAGGTTCTCTGGCAGCGCCGCGCAGTTCAGGGCCAGGAATGGCGCGCTGTGCCGGGCGCTGATGGCGTGGCAGGCGCGGGCCACCAGCTCCTTGCCGGTGCCGGTTTCACCCTGGATCAGCAGCGGCGCATCCAGCGCTGCCACCCGTTGCGCCCGGGCCTTGAGGGTGCGGATCGCCGGGGATTCGCCGAGCAGGGCATCGAAGCCCTCGGCGTGATCGTGGTGCAGGGCCGACAGCCGCTCGCCGATGCGGTTGGGCTGGTACAGGGTCAGCAGCGCGCCGGCATCGGTAATGGGCGTGGCGTCCAGCAGCAGGGTCTGGCCATTGACCATGATTTCCCGCAGTGGCAGGCGAAAGCCGTTTTCCAGCAGGGCCTCCAGCAGCGCGGGATCGGCAAACAGTTCGGCGACGCTTTCCCCGGCCGGCTCGCGGCCATACAGGGCGATCAGCGCCGGGTTGGCCAGCAGCACCTTGCCGGCGCTGTCCAGGGCCAGCACCGGATCGGTCATGGCCGCCAGCAAGGCGTCCAACTGCAAGTGCCGGCGCTGGCCGGGGAGGATGTCGACCACCGTCACCGCCTGCACGCCGCGCACGTTGAACAGCGCGTCGCGCAACTCTTCCAGAACTTGGGGGCTCAGGGTCGGTGCATCGATATAGACGTTGGGCGGCACCATTTCCACCGCATCCAGGTTGAGATTGCGTCCGCCCAGCAGGGCCAGGACTTCCTGGGTGATGCCGACGCGGTCGATGAAGCTGACGTGGATACGCATGAGGCGACAGAGGCTTCTGGAACACTGAAGGGCGCCAGTATGCCTTGGGCGAGAGCCTTAGTCGAAATCGCTGGAGCTGTCGTAGGAGCCGGCTTGCCGGCGAAGGCGGACCAGGCACCCGGGCACGGCGGTGGTCATTTCGCCGGCCGGCCGGCTCCTACAGAAGAGGGGTCATGCCAGGTGTTCGGGGTTGATCGGGTCGCCGGGCTTGACGTTCAGTTGCTTGCGCACGTCTTCGAACATCTCGTCGTAGTACTTGTGCATGGAGGCAATGCTGGCGCTCTTGGGCAAACCGTACTGCTGGGCGATGCGGGTGGCGTGGCGGGCAAAGTCGAAGGCCAGGTCCTTGGCCAGGAAGAACTGCTCTTTCAAGGATTTGCCTTCGATGGTGCCGTGCAGGGTGAACAGCATGCCGTGACCCTCCTTGGGGTCCTGGGCCAGTTCGTAGTCGATGCACAGGTTGTAGCTGAAGTCGTCCTTGCTCAGCGCATGGCGCTCGATATGCAGGTGACCGGGCTCAAACATGGCCATAGGCGTCTCTCCTCCAGGGCTTTGACGGGAGGGCAGGCGCCGGGCCTGCCCCGAGTTCTTACAGCAAGCGTCTTACAGGTAGCGGATGCCGGGCTGTGCCGTGCTGATGCGGGTGCCGGCCTTGCCCTGGACGATCGCTTCGATGTCCGAGAGTGAACCGATCACCGCGACTTTGCCAGTGTGCCGGGCAAATTCGCAGGCGGCCTGGACCTTGGGGCCCATGGAGCCGGCGGCAAAACCCAGCTTGTCCATTTCATCCGGATGGGCCTGGGCAATGGCCTTCTGGGTCGGCTTGCCGAAGTCGATGAACGCCGCGTTGACGTCGGTGGCGATCACCAGCAGGTCCGCCTCCAGTTGCTCGGCCAGCAGCGCCGAACACAGGTCCTTGTCGATCACCGCCTCGATGCCCTTGAGCTTGCCGTCCTCGCCGTACATGGTCGGAATGCCGCCACCGCCGGCGCAGATCACGATGCTGCTCTTTTCCAGCAGCCACTTGATCGGGCGGATCTCGAAGATGCGCTTGGGTTTCGGGCTGGCCACCACCCGGCGGTACTTGTCGCCATCCGGGGCGATGGCCCAGCCTTTTTCCTTGGCCAGTTTCTCGGCTTCTGCCTGGCTGTAGACCGGGCCGATGGGCTTGGTCGGGTTCTTGAAGGCCGGGTCCTTGGCGTCCACTTCCACCTGGGTCAGCAAGGTGGCGAAGGGCACTTCGAAGTCCAGCAGATTGCCCAGTTCCTGTTCGATGATGTAGCCGATCATGCCTTCGGTTTCGGCACCGAGCACATCCAGCGGGTAGGGCGAAACCTGGGTATAGGCCGCCGCCTGCAGCGACAGCAGGCCCACCTGCGGGCCATTGCCGTGAGCAATCACCAACTGGTTGCCGGGATGGATCTTGGCGATCTGTTCGGTGGCGATGCGGATGTTGGCGCGTTGGTTGTCCGCGGTCATGGGTTCACCACGGCGGAGCAGGGCGTTACCGCCCAGTGCAACGACGATACGCATAATGCAGTCCTTCTAGAGGCGCTGCAGGCGCTGGCAAGCCAGCACCTGCAGGGGGAGGCGGGTTAGAGGTCGGCCAGGGTCGAAACCAGGATCGCCTTGATGGTGTGCATGCGGTTTTCCGCTTGCTCGAAGGCGATGCAGGCCGGCGACTCGAACACGTCGTCGGTCACTTCAATGCCGTTGGCCAGGTGCGGATACTGCTCGGCGATCTGCTTGCCGACCTTGGTATCGCTGTTGTGGAACGCCGGCAGGCAGTGCATGAACTTGGTCCGTGGGTTGCCGGTGGCTTTCATCAGCTCGGCGTTGACCTGGTACGGCAGCAGTTGCTCGATGCGCTCGGCCCAGGCTTCCACCGGCTCGCCCATGGACACCCAGACGTCGGTGTGGATGAAGTCCACGCCCTTGACCGCGGCCTTCGGATCTTCGGTGAGGGTGATGCGGGCGCCGCTTTCCTCGGCGTATTGCTTGCAGCGGCCCACCAGGTCGTCATGGGGCCACAGCGCCTTGGGCGCGCAGATGCGCACGTCCATGCCGAGCTTGGCGCCCACCAACAGCAGCGAGTTGCCCATGTTGTTGCGGGCGTCGCCCAGGTAGGCGTAGCTGATCTCGTGGATCGGCTTGTCGGCATGCTCACGCATGGTCAGCACGTCGGCGATCATCTGGGTTGGGTGGTATTCATCGGTCAGGCCGTTGAACACCGGGACGCCTGCGAATTTCGCCAGTTCTTCGACGATTTCCTGCTTGAAGCCGCGGTACTCGATGGCGTCGTACATGCGCCCCAGCACCCGGGCGGTGTCCTTCATGCTCTCCTTGTGGCCGATCTGCGACGAGTTGGGGTCGATGTAGGTGACGTTGGCGCCCTGGTCATAGGCCGCCACTTCGAAGGCGCAACGGGTACGGGTCGAGGTCTTTTCGAAGATCAGGGCGATGTTGTTGCCCTTGAGATGCTGCTGCTCGGTGCCGGTGTACTTGGCGCGCTTGAGGTCGCGGGACAGGTCCAGCAGGTAGCGCAGCTCACGTGGGGTGTGGTGTTCCAGGCTCAGCAGGTTACGGTTGTGGATGTTGAACGCCATGATGATTCTCCTTGGATTCGGTAATCGGCCCGACCGGCGCCGGATAGGCGCGGTCGGACTGCTGGTCGTCTAAAGGCTTAGTAGTCGATCGGGTCGCGGATGATCGGGCAGGTCATGCAGTGGCCGCCGCCGCGGCCCCGGCCCAGTTCGCCGGCGCTGATGGTGATGACCTCGACCCCGGCCTTGCGCAGCAGGGTGTTGGTATAGGTGTTGCGGTCGTAGCCGATGACCACGCCCGGCTCCACGGCCACCACGTTGTTGCCGTCGTCCCATTGCTCGCGCTCGGCGGCGAAGCTGTTGCCACCGGTTTCCACCACGCGCAGGGCCTTGAGGTTGAGGGCCTTGGCCACGGTGTCGAGGAAGCTGCTTTCCTCGCGGCGCACGTCGATGCCGCCGGGCTTGCTTTCGTCAGGGCGCAGGCTGAAGGCGACGATCTGGCTCACCACTTCCGGGAAGATCGTCACCAGGTCGCGGTCGCAGAAGCTGAACACGGTGTCCAGGTGCATCGCCGCGCGGGATTTCGGCAGGCCGGCGACGATCACTCGTTCCACGGCCTTGTGCTTGAACAGGTTCAGTGCCAGTTGGCCGATGGCCTGGCGCGAGGAGCGCTCGCCCATGCCGATCAGCACCACACCGTTGCCGATCGGCATCACGTCGCCGCCTTCGAGGGTGGCGTTGCCGTGTTCCTGGTCCGGGTCGCCGTACCAGATCTGGAAGTCGGCCTGGGTGAACTCGGGGTGGAACTTGTAGATGGCGGTGGTCAGCAGGGTTTCCTGGCGTCGCGCCGGCCAGTACATCGGGTTCAGGGTTACGCCGCCGTAGATCCAGCAAGTGGTGTCGCGGGTGAACTGGGTGTTGGGCAGCGGCGGCAGGATGAAGCTGGAGTGGCCGAGGAAATCGCGGAACATCTCGATGGTCTTGCCACCGAAGCTGGTGGGCAGGTCATCGGCGGATACGCCGCCGATCAGGTACTCGGCGACCTTGCGCGGCTCCAGGCTGCGCAGCCACGAACCGACTTCGTTGACCAGGCCCAGGCCGACCTGGTTGGCGGTGATCTTGCGCTCCAGGATCCAGTCCAGGGCTTCGGGCATGGCGACGATGTCGGTCAGCAGGTTGTGCATTTCCAGCACATCAATATCCCGCTCGCGCATCTTGGTGACGAAGTCGAAGTGGTCGCGTTTGGCCTGGGCCACCCACAGCACATCATCGAACAGCAGTTCATCGCAGTTGTTCGGGGTCAGCCGCTGATGGGCCAGGCCTGGGGAGCAAACCATGACTTTGCGCAGTTTGCCGGCTTCGGAATGGACGCCGTACTTAACTTTTTCCGTGGTCATTACTGTGATCCTCCAGAGACAAAACAATCGGGGTGTTGCTTCAAAGGCAGTGCTACAGGGTCAGGAAGCCGTCGTAGAGTCCGTAGGCCGCCACCAGGGCGCCTATGACCACCGCGGCAAAAATCAGCTTCTCGACGTTGGTGAAAATCGGTTTGTGCAGTTCCATCTTGGCCTTGGCGAACAGCACCACGCCGGGGGCGTAGAGCAGCGCCGAGAGCAGCAGGTACTTGACCCCGCCGGCGTACAGCAGCCAGATCGCGTAGAGCAGGGCGATGCCGCCGATGATCAGGTCCTTCTTGCGTTCGGCCAGGGCCTGTTCGTAGCTTTCGCCGCGCACCGCCAGCAGCACCGCATAGGCCGCCGACCACAGGTAGGGCACCAGGATCATCGAGGTGGCGAGGTAGATCAGTGACAGGTAGGTGCTGGCCGAGAACAGGGTGATGATCAGGAAGATCTGCACCATGGCGTTGGTCAGCCACAGGGCGTTGGCCGGTACGTGGTTGGCGTTCTCGCGGCGCAGGAACTCCGGCATGGTGTGGTCCTTGGCCGCGGCGAACATGATCTCCGCACACAGCAGCACCCAGGACAGCAGCGCTCCCAGCAGCGAGATGATCAGGCCGACGCTGATCAGCACCGCGCCCCAGTGACCCACCACATGCTCCAGCACGGCCGCCATGGATGGGTTCTGCAGCTTGGCCAGTTCCGGTTGGGTCATGATCCCCAGGGACAGGACGTTGACCAGTACCAGGAACAGCAGCACGGTGATGAAGCCGATGACGGTGGCCTTGCCCACATCCGAGCGTTTTTCCGCCCGGGAGGAGAAGATGCTCGCGCCCTCGATGCCGATGAACACCCAGACGGTGACCAGCATCATGTTGCGCACCTGGTTCATCACGCTGCCCAGGTCCGGGTTTTTCACGCCCCAGATGTCGGCGGTGAAGATGTCCAGCTTGAAGGCGAACAGGGCAATCAGCACGAACAGCAGCAGCGGCACGACCTTGGCGACCGTGGTCACCAGGTTGATGAAGGCGGCTTCCTTGATGCCGCGCAGCACCAGAAAATGCACGGCCCAGAGCAGCACCGAGGCACCGATCACCGCGGCCGGGGTGTTGCCCTCACCGAAGATCGGAAAGAAATAGCCCAGGGTGCTGAACAGCAGGACGAAGTAGCCGACGTTGCCCAGCCAGGCGCTGATCCAGTAGCCCCAGGCCGATGAAAAACCCATGTAGTCGCCGAAACCGGCCTTGGCGTAGGCGTAGACGCCGCCGTCCAGATCCGGTTTGCGATTGGCCAGGGTTTGAAAGACGAATGCCAAGGTCAACATGCCGACAGCGGTAATCGCCCAACCAATAAGAACTGCACCAACATCGGCGCTGGCCGCCATGTTTTGCGGTAAGGAAAAGATCCCTCCGCCAATCATGGAACCCACTACCAGGGCGACTAAGGCGCCCAGTCTTAGTTTTCCGGGAGATTCAGACATTGCATGACTCCAATGCAGGAGAAGAGAGACGTCAGAGTAAATCCGCTGGCAATCCGAACAGCTGACTTAGATCAGTTCATTGCGGTATTCCGTTGTGAATGAATGACTTAAGATTTATTGCGGAAGGTAGAATGCGGCCCTGAGAGGCCCATTCCAGAGGCTTTTAACTAATTTTTAGTGATTGTTTGGATTGTTGGTGTCGTTTGAAACTAGACCCTTTTGACGAATGTGCAAATCCACTAAGGTGGTTAACTAATAACCAGTCAGTGATGGCACTTAGTACATATATTTAACAAAATAGTCGGTTATTCAGTGCCTTCTGAAGACTATTCCGAGATCCGTTCATAAAGGCTGTTTAATTGACTGTTACTATTGGATGCACATTTCTGGAAGTTGATTAATGGCCTATCGTCTTATTGCCCCATCGACTCACTGAAGCAGAGGTAGGAATGTCACAACCGGCGCAGAAGCTTCAACTCGGTGCACTGATCGCTCTGGTCGTGGGCTCGATGATTGGTGGCGGGATTTTCTCGCTGCCGCAGAACATGGCGGCCCGGGCCGATGCCGGGGCCGTGCTCATTGGCTGGGGCATCACGGCGGTGGGCATGCTGACCCTGGCGTTCGTCTTCCAGACCCTGGCCAACCGCAAGCCGGAGCTGGACTCCGGGGTCTATGCCTATGCCAAGGCCGGCTTCGGCGACTACATGGGTTTTTCATCGGCCTGGGGCTACTGGATCAGTGCCTGGCTGGGCAACGTCGGCTACTTCGTCCTGCTGTTCAGCACCCTGGGCTATTTCTTTCCGGTGTTCGGCCAGGGCAATACCCCGGTCGCCATCGGCTGCGCGTCCTTGCTGCTGTGGGCCGTGCATTTTCTGGTGCTGCGGGGGATCAAGGAGGCCACCTTCATCAACCAGCTGACCACGGTGGCGAAGATCGTGCCGCTGGTGATGTTCATCGTCATCGCCGCCGTGGCATTCAAGGCGGAGATCTTTACCCGGGATATCTGGGGCCGCAGCAACCCGAACTTCGGCGGGGTGATGGACCAGGTGCGCAACATGATGCTGGTCACGGTGTTCGTGTTCATCGGCATCGAGGGCGCCAGCGTCTACTCGGCCCGGGCGCAGAAGCGCGCGGATGTCGGGCGGGCCACGGTGATCGGTTTTCTCGGGGTGCTGGCGCTGCTGGTGCTGGTCAACGTCTTGTCCCTGGGGATCATGAGCCAGCCGGAGCTGGCCAAGCTGCAGAACCCGTCCCTGGCGGCGGTGCTGGAGCATATCGTCGGCCCCTGGGGCGCCTTGCTGATCAGCATTGGACTGGCGGTTTCGCTGTTGGGCGCCTTGCTGTCCTGGGCCCTGCTGTGCGCGGAGATTCTCTACGCCACCGCCCGGGACCGGACCATGCCGGCTTTCCTGAAGAAGGAAAACGCCAACCATGTGCCGGTCAATGCCTTGTGGCTGACCAACGTGATGATCCAGATCTTCCTGCTGATCACCCTGTTCTCCGCCGGCACCTACACCAACCTGATCTACCTCGCCTCGTCGATGATCCTGGTGCCCTACCTGTGGTCGGCGGCCTATGCGGTGCTGCTCAGCGGCCGAGGGGAAACCTACGAGCAGGCGTCCCGGGAGCGACTGAAGGACCTGTGCATCGCGGTGGTGGCCCTGAGCTACGCCATCTGGCTGTTGTACGCCGGTGGCTTGAAGTACCTGCTGCTTTCGGCGCTGCTCTATGCGCCCGGGGTGATTCTGTTTGCCCAGGCCAAGCGCGAGCAGGGCCAGCCGCTGTTCACCCCGCTGGAAAAACTGATCTTCAGTGCCGTGATCATCGGTGCCTCGCTGGCGGCTTATGGCCTGTACAGCGGTCTGCTGGCGCTGTGATCGAGGGCTCACCACCATCGGGCGCGATGGGCGCCCAGGGTGCCGGCGGGGCAATCCCACTGCACGGGGGTTCCTGCGATATGCAACGGCACCCGCAGGCGTCGGGCCGGTCCCCAGGGGGTCTGTTCCTGAACCAGCCCCTGATCGTCAGCCTCTTCCGGGCGCAGCGGCGTTGCGTTTGCCGCTGACGGGCGATGCTCAACCAGCAGCTTGGCGGTGCGCGCCAGGGACAGGCGCGCCGAGCGGCCCTGGCCGCCGCTCAAGGACAGGTTCAGGGCGCGCAGAGCGCTGGCGGCCATCAGGTAGCCGGTGGCGTGATCCAGGGCCTGGACCGGCAGCGGCAGCGGTTGGTCCGCAGCTTTCCAGTGCATGCCGGCTGCGGCGATGCCGGCGCTCATCTGTACCAGGCTGTCGAAGCCCCGGCGGTTGCGCCAGGGGCCGCTCCAGCCATAGGCGTTGAGGCTGACCTCGATCAGCCCCGGGGCGATGCGCTGGCGTGCCTCGGCGTGGTAACCCAGGTGTTCCAGGGCATCGGCTCGATAGCCGTGCAGCAGCAGGTCGGCGTCGGCCAGCAGGTCCTCGAATACCGCGCGCTGTTCAAGGTCGTGCAGGTCCAGGCGTGCGCAGCGCTTGCCCAGGGTCACCTCGGGCTCCAGGGCCGGTTCGTTCCAGCCCGGCGGGTCGATGCGCAGTACCTCGGCGCCCAGCCCCGCCAGCAGGCGGCTGGCCACGGGGCCGGCCAGGACCCGGGTCAGGTCCAGCACCTTCAGTCCGGCCAGGGGCCGGGCGCTGGAACCGCTCCAGGTGCTCGGCCGCGAGCCGCTGTGCGGCAGCCAGTGCACCAGGGGTTCGGCGTTGACCGCCTGACCCTGCGGGTGCGCCTGCCACTGTGCCCAACTGCGCATCTGCGCGGCGCAACCGCCTTGATCGACGATGGCCTGTTCCAGCTCCAGCGCGTCCCAGGTGGCCACTCGGGCGGCCATGGCGTCGCGCCCGGTCACCGCGCCCAGCACCCGTTCGGCGGCGGCGCGGTGGTGCGGCGCGTTGGTGTGCAGGCGAATCCAGCCGTCGCGGCTGGGGTAATCCCCGGCAATCGGGTCCCAGGGAGAGGGCAGGCTCCAGCCTTGCGGGCGGATTGAACCGGCGAACCAGAACGAGGCCAGGCGCCGGTCGACGCTGACCTCTGGCCGGCGTCCGGTCTGGCTGTACAGGAGTTCGGCCAGGGCTTGCCCGGCGGCGGCGATGCTGGCGCAGGCCAGGTCGGTCACGGCGAAGGCCGAGGGCAGGGCGCCCTGGCCGGTTTGTCGGACGCTTGCGGGCGCCAGGCCCAGCGCGGCCTGGAGGGTTGCCAGTAGTTCGGTCATGACGCACTCCCCGGTTCAGAGGAGGGCATTGCACCTTGAAAGCGCCGCCCCTGTCGATCACCTCCGGTCATCGGCCGCGGCGAGCGGCCGGGGTGGCGAGAACCTGCGCTTATACCCGGAACTGGTCCATCAGTTTCATCTGCTGGGTGGCCAGGGCATTGAGCTGGCTGCTGACCTGGGCCGACTCGCTGGCTTGCTCGGTGAGGGTTTCGGTCACGCTACGGATCGCCGAGACGTTGCGGTTGACCTCTTCGGCCACGGCGCTCTGCTGTTCGGCGGCGCTGGCGATCTGCAGGTTCATGTCGCTGATCACGGTGACCGCGTCGCTGATCTTGCCCAGGGCCTGGACCGCCTGATGGATCTGCCCGGCATTGTTCTGCGCCTGGTTCTGGCTGGCGTGCATGGTGGTGACCACATCGCGGGTGCCGCTCTGGATGCGCTCGATCACCACGCGAATTTCCTCCACCGAGTCCTGGGTGCGCTTGGCCAGGTTGCGCACTTCATCGGCGACCACTGCGAAGCCGCGACCGCTTTCGCCGGCACGGGCCGCTTCGATGGCGGCGTTGAGGGCCAGCAGGTTGGTCTGCTCGGCGATGCTGCGGATCACTTCCAGCACCGAGCCGATCTGCTCGCTGTTCACTGCCAGGGCTTCGACTTCGCTTACCGCCTTGCTCACTTCATCGGCCAGCAGGCTGATGTCCCGGGTGCTGCGTTCGATGATGGTCATGCCTTCCTTGGCCGACTGGTCGGCGCCACGGGCGGCCTGCGCGGCGTTGGAGGCACTGTTGGCGACGTCATGGGCAGTGGCGCTCATTTCGTTGGAAGCGGTGGCCACCTGATCGATCTCGCGGAACTGCACCTGCATGCCTTCACTGGTCTGGCGGGCGATTTCCGAAGACTGGTCGGCGGTGCCGCGGGCCTCGATGATGCTCTGCTTGATCTGGGCGATGGTCGGTTGCAGCTTGTCGAGGAAGCGGTTGAACCAGCTCACCAGCTCGCCCAGTTCATCCTTCTTGCTGTAGTTCAGGCGCTGGGTCAGGTCGCCGTCGCCGCTGGCGATGGCCTTGAGCATCTGCGCCACGCTGTTGATCGGCCGGGTCACGCCCGAGGCGCTGAGCCAGATCAGCAGCAGGCCCAGCAGGCCGGCGCCGATGGCCACCAGCACGGTTTTCAGCGTGCCGCTGGTCTGGGCCTCATCCAGCAGGTTCTGCAGTTTGACCGAGTCTGCCAGCAGCACCTGTTGCGGCAGGTCGATGGTCACGCCCCAGGGCTTGGCATCGGCAATCGGGCTGAAGGGGTAGACCGCACGGATCAGATCGCCCTGTTGCAGGACTTTCGATTGGCTGCCGGAGAGCGTCGCGAGGATGTCCTTGCCCTTGGCGCCCAGGCTTTCACCGATGTTCTTGCCCACTTGAGCGGGATCGCTGCCGACCGCGGCCAGCAGCCCACTGCCGGCCAGGATCATCATGTGCCCGGCGCCATCGAACAGGTCCTGCTGTGCTTCGACGGCGGCGGCTTGCAGGGAGTCCAGAGCGATGTCGACGCCGATCACCCCGATGGCCTTGCCGTCCACCAGCAGGGGCACGGAGATGGTGGTCATCAGCACTTGCTTCTTGTCCTCGCCGATGGTGTCGGCGTAGGGGTCGAGCAGGCAGGTACGGCGGGTATCACGAGGGCAGGTGTACCAGATGTTGTAGGGCGTGCCGCTGAGGTTGAGGGTGGTCTTGTTCATGTCCTCCTCGACCATCACCGTGTTCAGTGGCTTGCCTGCGGGACGGCTCCAGTAGCTGGCGAAACGTCCTTGTTCGTTGGAGGCGCGGCTAGCATCGTTGGCGAATTCGCTGTCCTTGCCGTCCAGGGCGTTGAGTTCGTAGGCCAGCCAGATGCCGAGCACCTTGGGATTGCGCTCGAAGGCGGTTTTCAGGCTGTGATTGAGCTCTTCGCGCAGGGCCGATGCGTCCAGTCCGCGTTTTGCGGCCATCTCCCGCAGGTCCCGGACCTGATCTGCCAGGGCGGTGATCACCAGCTGGCTTTCGCCGAAGGTCTTCTGGACGCGCGCCGCCTGTTCGGCGGCCTTGGCCTGCAGCAGGTCCTCGACCCCGGCAGTCAGCATCCGCGTGCTGGAGGTGTTGACCAACTGATTGTTCTGCTGGCTCTGATACAGGTTCATGCCGACGATCAAGGCCACCACGCCCAACAGGCACAGTCCGGACAACAGCACTATTTTCAGGCGAATGGAGAGAGAGTCGAGCATGGGGGCGATCTCACTAAAGGACGGATGGAAAGCACGGAATCGGATGACTCCGTTCGCCAAGTCCATTCAGCGCTATGCCCGGAACATCGGCTTGGGCGGCCTTTGCGTGAGGGGGGGCGACGAACGGTCATGTGCTTGACATATATGGCCTCAGGGTCGAGGGCATAGCTGCCAGAGAACGTCAATCAGGAGGTTTGCGGCAGGGCTTCGGGGCGCGACCAGATCCACAGGTTGCCCAAGGCCATGCCGGCAATCGCCGCATACATGGTCCAGTGATGGTTGAGCAGACCAAGCATCAGCCCGGCGCACAGCAGCATGCTGACGGTGGCGCTGATCTTGGCCTTGCGGCTGATGATCCGGCCATTGCGCCAGTTGCAGAGGATCGGGCCGAACAGGCGATGGTTCTCCATCCAGGCGCTGAGGCGGGGCGAGCTCTTGGTGGCGGCCCAGGCGGCCAGGAGGATGAACTCGGTGGTCGGCAAGCCCGGTACGACGATGGCGATCAGGCCGATGGCCAGGCTGACATAGGCCAGCGCGCCGAACAGCAGGCGGGAAATTTTCGACGAGGAGGGGCGAGTGGGGGTCATGGTTTCGATGATGAGGTAACACGCCTTGCGGCTCAATCTGCAGAGCACGTCGGCCGACAAAATACCGTTGCGGGCCCGCGGCGCAAACGCTCGCCACGGGCCCGCAACGACGGGGTCAGGCTGGTTGTGCGGCGCTGGCGTAAGCCTGTTCCAGCAACACGGTGAAGCGGTTGAAGGCATCCAGCGCGCCTTTTTCCGCCGCGGCTTCTTCTTCGGCGGTGAACTCCAGGCCATCGAGGATGCGGGTGAAGGTCTTCCAGCCTTCGGCGCGGCCACCGGCCGGTTCGCCCAGGTGTCGGGCGCCGAAGGTTTCGCTCAGGCCCAGGCCCACGGCGCGCTTGATCAGGAACGCGGCGCCGAGCTTGGAACCCTCGGAAACGAAGATCCAGCCCAGGGCTTCGGCCTGGCTCGGGTTGCGCACCGCGCCGGCCACCGGGGCCGGGACTTCGGTGTCCAGGTCGGCGAGGTCGGCCTTGGCCGCTTCGGCGCGGCAGCGCTGGGCCAGGTCAGGCACGATCTGGTTCAGTTCGGCGTCGTTGTACAGGTCCACCAGTTCCGACTGGAACAGGTACTGGGCGACCACGAAGCGGGCGAACGCGCCCTGCGTCTCGAACGGTGCGTGGGCCTTGACCAGGGCGTCGAGCTTGGCATGGGGTTCGTGGGTGATCTGGTTCAGGCGTTGCGAACGCAGGTGATGACGCTGGGAGGAATCCTGGGAGCTCATGCTGATGTCCTTGAGAATGAGAGGCAGTTAGTAACTAGACGAACAAGAAGACGCGACACCGTAAAAAATCCTCACTGCCCCGGCTGAAAAAGGGCAGTGAGGTGCTTGGGCGTCAGATATCCCAGACCAGATTGACCGAGAAGTTGCGGCCCGGCTGGGTCAGGCGGTCGAGGTTGGCGGGTGCGGTCTGCCCGGCCTCGCCGACACTGTCGTAGCCGCGCACGTCGTCCCAGTTCCAGTATTTCTTGTCGGTCAGGTTGTACAGGCCGGCGTTCAGGGTCAGGTCGTCGGTGACCTTGTAGAAGCCGCTGAGGTCGAGGATGCCGTAGCCCGGGGTCTTGAACTGGCCGCTGGTGGTGCGGCCGTCCGGAGCCTTGAAGGTGCTGTCGTCGACCCGGTCCTTGCGCTTGACCAGGGTCCAGCTCAGCAGCGCGCCGTAGGTGTCCTGGTCGTAGCCGAGGCCGAACACGCCCTTGAGCGGGTTGACGCTGTTGATCGGTTCGCCGTTGTCATTGTTGCGACCGTAGGCGTAGGCCAGCGAGCCGATGCTGTACAGGCCCTGGGGCGCGCCGAAGGCATCGAGGTTCAGACGGCCGCGGGCTTCGGCGCCCTTGATGGTGGCGTGCTTGATGTTGTTGCTCTGGATCACCGACTGCAGCGCGCCGGCGGTGATGGCGTCTTCGTTGATGAAGTCGCGGTACTGGTTGTAGAACACCGAGACATCGAAGGAGCCCGCGTCGAAGTTGCCGCGCAGGCCGGTTTCATAGCCTTTGCTGGTTTCCGGCTTGAGGTTGGAGTTGGGCTCGACCACGTAGCCGGTGGCGAGGTTTTCGAAGCGGCCGTAGAGCGCCTTGGCCGACGGCGTGCGGAAGCCCTCGGAGTATTGACCGTAGGCCGTGTAGTGCTCGTCGAAGGCGTAGGTCAGGCCGAACTTGGGCGAAACCCGGTGCCAGGTCTTCTTGTCGTCGCTGACGGGAAAGGTGCCGTTGGGGTTGGCGACATTGAGGAATTCCTGGGTCAGTTTCGGCTTGAGCTGGGTGTAGTCGTAGCGCAGGCCTGGGGTGAAGGTCCAGGCGTTCCAGCTGATCTGGTCCTGGGCGAACAGGCTGTAGGTGCTGACGGTGGGATCCGGGAAGTCGCTGGATTTTTTCACGCTGTCGCCGGCGTTAGGGCTTGGCGCGCCGATGGCGGTGCAACCGGCGCCGACCTTCAGGCAGGTGGCGGTGCCATAGCGTGAGCCGGTGACCTTCTGCTGCTTGAGGGTGGTGCCGTAGGTCAACTGATGCTCGGTTTCACCGAGGGTGAAAGCCTTGTCCAGTTGCGCGTCCAAGACCCATTGTTTTTCCTGGTACAGGGTTTGCCGTTCACGCAGCACGTCGCGGGCGTTGGGCGAGAACGCCGAGACCGGGTTGTAGCGCTCGGAGGTGGTCTGGTCGGTCTTGGCGATCTGGTAGTTCAGGCTCCACTTGATCCGATCGGCGATCGGCGACTCCAGGGCAAAGCTGTTTTCCAGGCCGAAGCGTTCGCGGGTGATGGTGTCGTTGCCGACACGGGAGCGATACCAGTTCTGCCCGACGCCGTTGAGAAACAGGCCGCCTACCGCGCTTTTCTGGTTGGTGTCGCGGTCGTCCTTGTACTTGTCGTAGGTCAGGCCCAGGCGGGCATCCGGCGCATAGTTCCAGCCGAGCTTGGCCAGGACGTTGGTGGTGCGGGCGTCTTCCGGGTTGGCGGCGGTGCGGTTGAGGCCGGTGCCGTTGTTGCTGCCGTAGGACTCGGTTTCGTGGCCGTCACGCCGGCTCAGGTGCAGCAGGGCGTCGAAGTCGCTGGCCCGTCCGGCGACGGTGGCGGATTTCAGCCAGCTTTCGTCAGCCGAGCTGTAGCCGCTCTTCAGGCGCGCGCCAACGTCCTGCCCGGGCTTGATGATGTCGTCGGCGTCCAGGGTGTAGTAGCTGACGGCGCCGCCGATGGCGCTGCTGCCGTAGAGCACCGAGGCCGGGCCACGGAGGATTTCCACGCGCTTGACGATTTCCGGGTCGACATAGTTGCGGTTGGTCTTGGCGTAGGGGCCGCTGAAGAAGTGATCCGGCACTTCCACGCCATCGACCTGGGTGAGAATCCGGTCGCTGTCGATGCCGCGGATGTTGTAGCCGCTGAGTCCCGCGCGCTGGCCGGCACCGCCAACGGAAACGCCGGGCTCGTAGCGCACCAGTTCCTTGATGGTGTTGACGTTCTGGCGGTCCAGTTCTTCCCGGGTCTGCACGCTCACGGTGCTGGGCACCGCATTGATGTTCTGCTCCTGACGGGTGGCGCTGACGGTCACCTGTTGCAGGTTCACCGCATTGGCGGCGCTGCGTCGTTCCAGGACGATGTTGTGGTTGCCCAGTTTGCGGTAGCTCAGTTGGGTGCCGCCGAGCAGGCGCTCCAGGGCCTGTTCCGGGGGCAGCGAGCCGCGCACGCCCGGTGACGAAACCCCGCTGCCCAGCTCGGCCGGCAGCCCGACTTGCCAACCGGTGACCGCGGTAAAGGCGTTGAGCGCCGAGACCAGCGGTTGCTGGGCGATGGCGAAGTTGTAGTGGCCCATGCGCTGGCTGGAGGAGGCCGGGGCGTCGGCGGCCATCACTGGCGTGGCTTGGGCGCCGGCCAGCAGGATCGCCGCGGTCAGCAGCGACAGGGTGCAGTGTTGCAGGCGGGCACAGGGAACAGAGGATCGGCTGTTGAGGCGAGGGGACATCGAGAGCGCTCCGGGTCGCACGAATCTTTTATAGGTGCAGATGCGCATTCAAAAATGCGAATCAGTTGCATTGGCTATAACGAGACGTTCGACCTGCGGCAATCGCGTAAAAATAATTATTCTCAGTTGAGAATGACCAGGGCCGGGTATTCCGAGAGGCGTGCCGAGGTGATGTGGGCCAGGGAGCGCAGCACGTCCAGGGGCTGGTCCAGGCGGTAGTTGCCGGTGACCGCGACATTCGCCAACTGCTGGTTGTTGTTGACGATCCAGCCCGGGTAATAGCGCCGCAGTTCCGCCAGCACCTGGCTCAGGGGGCAGTTCTCGAACACCAGGCGGCCGTCGATCCAGGCCAGGTCCTTGCCGGCATCGAGTCGGGCCGGTGGGCCGAAGCCTTCGGGGCCGACGCGAACGCTCTCGCCGGCGCTCAGGCGAATGCGCTGATCGGCGTGGGTGGCGCGCAGGTCGATATCGCCGCGCTGCACCTGGACCTGGGCAATGCCGTCCAGGTAGCGCACGGCGAAGGCGGTGTCGGCCACGCTGGCCTTGACCGGGCCGGCGTCCAGCTCCAGGGGCAGGCCCGGGGTGCCGGGGATCTCGAAGAAGGCTTCGCCCTGGTACAGCCGCGCCACGCGCCGGTGATCGTTGATGTCGCTGGAAAACGCCGAGTTGGTGTTGAGCAGCACCTTGGAGCCGTCTTCCAGTTGCAGGCGCTGGCGTTCGCCGACCTGGGTCAGGTGGTCGGCCTGCAGGCGCAGCGGCAGGTTGCTGAAGCTGAACAGCCCGAGCAGCAGCACTGCGGCGGTGGCCAGGGGTTTCCAGTGCGGGCGCAGGCGTGCCAGGCGCGAGACTTTCGGCGGTGTCGCCAGGGTCAGGGCGCATTGCGCCACTTGCGGCCCGTCCCAGATCGCCCGGGCCTTTTCAAAGGCCTGGGCATTGAGCGGTGAAGCCGCCAGCCAATGATGAAACCGGCGCAGTTGTTCTTCGTTCGGATGTTCCAGCTCGATCAGCCAATCCAGTGCCTGATCCATGGCCAGGGTGCTTGAGTGCGGGCCGGCGGGGGTGGGCGGCTCGGCGCTGTGAAAATCCGTCACGGGTGTTCCTCGGCGGCGTCTGTGCGCAGCTGTTTTTTCAAGAGAGAGCGAAAGCCGGCCAAGGTTAACAAAGGCCCGGGGCTGACGCAGTCATTGTGCTCAGCGGTTGAGACTCACTGGCCGTCGAGACGTTCGGCGACGCCGATGCAGATGGCCATGATCAATTTCAATTCCTTTTGTACCGTGCTCAGCGAAACCCCGAGCTCGTCGGCGATCTCCTGATAGCTGTGGCCGTGCAAGCGACTGAGGATGAAGATCTGCTGCTGGCGCGGGCTGAGCTGGCCGAGGCTGAGGTTCAGGCGTTCGAGCAGTTGCTCGGCGTGGGCCGCGTCCTCGGCGCTGCTGACAGGGGCGGCGATGCTCTCCAGCACCTCGGCAGGCACGTCTTCGAGCAGGGTGCGGCCCTGGATGCGCCGGGCCCGCAGGTGATCGAGGGCGAGGTTGCGTGCGGTCTGGAACACGAAGGGTTCGAGGTGGGTGATCGGCCGCTCGCTGAGGGCCCGGGTCACCCGCAGGTAGGTTTCCTGCAGCAGGTCTTCGGCGGTGCTGTGGTTGTTGACCATCCGCTCCAGGGTCCGCAGCAGGGAAATGCGCTGGGTGAGGAAGACGTGGTTGAAGTGCGATTGACTCACGGCAAGGCCTGATCCATTTTTTCAGCGGATGATAATGATTGTCATCTGCGTCAGTGGTCAAGCCTTGTGTGAATTATCCCCGGCCGGCCAGGTAGGCCTGGTAGTCGGGAATCCGGTGCTCGTGGGCCTGGTTCATCAGCGGACTGCTGAGCAGGTAGTCGGCGCTGCACTCGTTGCAGGCCACGGGAATGTTCCACACCGCCGCCACCCGCAGCAGGGCCTTGATATCCGGATCGTGAGGCTGGGGTTCGAAGGGGTCCCAGAAGAACACCAGCAGGTCGACCCGTTGTTCGGCGATCTGCGCCCCCAGTTGCTGATCGCCGCCCAGAGGGCCGCTGATCATGCTTTGCACCGGCAGCCCCAGGCGTTTGCTCAGCAGCAGCCCGGTGGTGCCGGTGGCCAGCAGTTCATGTTCGGCCAGGCGTGACTTCTGCCGCTCGGCCCAGTCCAGCAGAAAGACCTTGCAGTGGTCGTGGGCGACCAGGGCGATGCGCTTGCGCGCCGCCATGGTCTTTTGCGTGAAACTGATACCGATCATCGACGAATATCCGTTTTATTCCGCGTTGCACAGGGCCAGGCAGTTATCCAGCATGCGGTTGGAGAAGCCCCACTCGTTGTCGTACCAGGCCAGCACCTTGAGCAAGCGACCGCCGCTGACCTTGGTGTGGTTGGCGTCGAAGATCGACGACAGCGGGTTGTGATTGAAGTCGCTGGAAACCAGCGGCAGGGTGTTGTAGCCGAGGATCTTCGAATGCTGGCTGGCGCTCTTGAGCAGGGCGTTGACCTCTTCGGCGGTGGTGTCGCGCTTGAGGGTCACGGTCAGGTCCACCAGGGATACGTTGATCACCGGCACGCGCACCGCCATGCCGGTCAGCTTGCCCGCCAGTTCCGGCAGCACCAGGCCCACGGCTTCGGCGGCGCCGGTCTTGCTCGGGATCATGTTCTGGGTGGCCGAACGGGCGCGGTACGGGTCGCTGTGGTAGACGTCGGTGAGGTTCTGGTCGTTGGTGTAGGCGTGGATGGTGGTCATCAGGCCGTTGTCGATGCCCAGCTCGCGGTGCAGCACCTGGGCCACCGGGGCCAGGCAGTTGGTGGTGCACGAGGCGTTGGAAATGATCTGGTGCGACTGGCGCAGAATGTCGTGGTTGACCCCGTAGACCACGGTGGCGTCGGCGCCCTTGGCCGGGGCCGAGATGATCACTTTGCGGGCGCCGGCAGTAAGATGGGCGGCGGCCTTGGCGCGGTCGGTGAACAGGCCGGTGCATTCGAAGACTACGTCGATCTTTTCCGCGGCCCAGGGCAGTTCGGCCGGGTTGCGGATGGCGCTGACGGCGATGCGGTCGCCATTGACGGTCAGGCTTTCCTGATCGTGCTGGACCTCGGCGTCGAAAGTGCCGTGCACGGTGTCGTATTTCAGCAGGTGGGCATTGATCGCGCTGTCCCCCAGATCGTTGATGGCGACGATCTGCAGATCCTGACGATAGCCTTGGGTATAGAGTGCGCGCAGGACGTTACGGCCAATACGGCCAAAACCGTTGATTGCGATTCGAAGAGTCATGTGCAAGCGCCTGTCGTTGAATTTGTTGTTGGAATTACAAGATTATTCGCATAGAAATAGAAAACAAGCCTTTTTAGTGGCAATATTTTGTTTTATCTACAACGAGTGACCTGAATCAACTGGTCCAAATGGTCAGAAACTCCTCCGCTGTCTCTGAGTGGCGGTGCGTCTGATCAGCATAGACAAACAGGTCGCCACATCCGTTAGCCTGGAGTTCTACATATGCATCCCCGCGTTCTTGAGGTCACCGAACGGCTTATCGCTCGCAGTCGCGCCACTCGCCAGGCCTATCTGGCGTTGATCCGCGGTGCCGCCAGCGATGGGCCGCAGCGCGGCAAGCTGCAGTGCGCGAACTTCGCCCACGGCGTGGCCGGTTGCGGCGCCGAAGACAAGCACAGCCTGCGGATGATGAACGCGGCCAACGTGGCAATTGTTTCGTCATATAACGACATGTTGTCGGCCCACCAGCCTTACGAACGTTTTCCCGAGCAGATCAAGAAAGCCCTGCGCGAGATCGGTTCGGTGGGGCAGTTCGCCGGTGGCACCCCGGCCATGTGCGATGGCGTGACCCAGGGCGAGGCCGGCATGGAACTGAGCCTGCCGAGCCGTGAGGTGATCGCGCTGTCCACCGCTGTGGCGCTGTCGCACAACATGTTCGACGCCGCGCTGATGCTGGGGATCTGCGACAAGATCGTTCCGGGGCTGATGATGGGCGCCCTGCGCTTTGGTCATCTGCCGATGGTCTTCGTCCCGGGCGGGCCGATGGTGTCGGGGATTTCCAACAAGCAGAAGGCCGATGTGCGCCAGCGCTATGCCGAAGGCAAGGCCAGCCGCGAGGAGCTGCTGGAGTCGGAAATGAAGTCCTACCACAGCCCCGGCACCTGCACCTTCTACGGCACCGCCAACACCAACCAGTTGCTGATGGAAGTCATGGGCCTACACCTGCCGGGCGCCTCCTTCGTCAACCCCAACACGCCGCTGCGCGACGCCCTGACCCATGAGGCGGCGCAGCAGGTCACGCGCCTGACCAAGCAGAGCGGCAGCTTCATGCCCATCGGCGAAATCGTCGACGAGCGTTGCCTGGTCAACTCCATCGTCGCCCTGCACGCCACCGGCGGTTCCACCAACCACACCCTGCACATGCCGGCCATCGCCCAGGCGGCGGGCATCCAGTTGACCTGGCAGGACATGGCCGACCTGTCCGAGGTGGTGCCGACCCTGTCCCACGTCTATCCCAACGGCAAGGCCGACATCAACCACTTCCAGGCCGCAGGGGGCATGTCGTTCCTGATCCGCGAACTGCTGGAAGCCGGCCTGCTGCATGAAGACGTCAACACCGTGGCCGGCCGCGGCCTGAGCCGCTACACCCAGGAGCCGTTCCTCGACAACGGCAAGCTGGTATGGCGCGACGGCCCGATCGAAAGCCTCGACGAAAACATCCTGCGGCCGGTGGCCCGGGCGTTCTCCCCGGAAGGCGGCTTGCGGGTCATGCAAGGCAACCTCGGCCGTGGGGTGATGAAAGTCTCCGCCGTGGCCCCCGAACATCAGATCGTCGAAGCCCCGGCGGTGGTGTTCCAGGACCAGCAGGACCTGGCCGATGCGTTCAAGGCCGGTCTGCTGGAG
The DNA here is from genome assembly GCF_013407925.2 of Pseudomonas protegens. Classification (NCBI taxonomy): domain Bacteria; kingdom Pseudomonadati; phylum Pseudomonadota; class Gammaproteobacteria; order Pseudomonadales; family Pseudomonadaceae; genus Pseudomonas; species Pseudomonas protegens. The sequence goes on from NZ_CP060201.1 coordinate 4,910,155, forward strand.
AAAGACTTCGTCGCGGTGATGCGCTTCCAGGGCCCGCGCTCCAACGGCATGCCCGAGCTGCACAAGATGACCCCCTTCCTCGGGGTGCTGCAGGACCGCGGCTTCAAGGTGGCGCTGGTGACCGATGGACGTATGTCCGGTGCCTCAGGCAAGATTCCGGCGGCGATCCATGTCAGCCCCGAGGCCCAGGTCGGCGGTGCGCTGGCCCGGGTGCTGGACGGCGACATCATCCGCGTGGACGGGGTCAAGGGCACCCTGGAACTCAAGGTCGACGCCGCCGAATTCGCCGCCCGGGAACCGGCCAAGGGGCTGCTGGGCAACAACGTCGGCACCGGCCGCGAACTCTTCGCTTTCATGCGCATGGCCTTCAGCTCGGCAGAGCAGGGCGCCAGCGCCTTTACCTCTGCACTGGAGACGCTTAATTGAAACTGGCCCTGGTCGGTGACATCGGTGGGACCAACGCGCGGTTCGCGTTGTGGAAGGATCAGCAGCTGGACGCGATTCAGGTGCTGGCAACGGCGGACTACCGCTGCCCGGAAGACGCCATCCTGGCCTATCTGCACGCCCAGGGCCTGGCCCTGGGCGCCATCGGTTCGGTGTGCCTGTCGGTGGCCGGTCCGGTCAGCGGCGATGAGTTCCGTTTCACCAACAACCACTGGCGCCTGAGCCGCCAGGCGTTCTGCCAGGCGCTGCAAGTGGAGCGCCTGCTGCTGGTCAACGATTTCTCGGCCATGGCCCTGGGCATGACCCGTCTGCAGCCCGATGAGTTTCGCGTGGTTTGCGAAGGCGTCGCCGAGCCCTTGCGTCCGGCGGTGGTGATCGGCCCGGGCACCGGCCTTGGCGTCGGCACCCTGTTGAACTTCGGCGACGGCCGCTACATGGCCTTGCCGGGGGAGGGCGGCCACGTCGACCTGCCCTTGAGCAGCCCGCGGGAAACCCAACTCTGGCAACACATCCACGCCGAGATCGGCCATGTCAGCGCCGAGACGGCCTTGAGCGGCAGCGGCTTGCCCCGGGTGTACCGGGCGATCTGCACGGTGGACGGCCATGAACCGCGTCTGGACACCCCTGAAGCCATCACCGCGGCCGGGCTGGCCGGCGATCCGATTGCCCGGGAAGTGCTGGAGCAGTTCAGCTGCTGGCTGGGTCGGGTGGCGGGCAACAACGTGCTGACCACGGGCGCGCGGGGCGGGGTGTACATCGTCGGTGGGGTGATTCCGCGCTTTGCCGATTTCTTCATCCAGAGTGGCTTTGCCAAGAGTTTTGCCGACAAGGGCTGCATGAGCGATTACTTCAAGGGCATTCCGGTATGGCTGGTTACCGCGCCCTACTCCGGGCTGACCGGTGCCGGCGTGGCCCTGGAGCAAGCCCAGGGCTGACACCGAGCCGCATGGCGCAGGAGCCGGCTTGCCGGCGAAGAGGCCGTAACAGGCCTCCCGCCATCAGGCATAATCGCGCTCCCTGCCCAACAATGAGGACGGCCCCGGTGAGTTCAGTCAGTAAGTCGATCTTGTTGGTTGACGACGATCAGGAAATTCGCGAGCTGCTGGAAACCTACCTCAGCCGTTGCGGCTTCCAGGTGCGCACGACCGCCGATGGCGCCGGCTTTCGTCAGGCCCTGAACGAGGCGCCCAGCGACCTGGTGATCCTCGACGTGATGCTGCCCGACGAAGACGGCTTCAGCCTGTGCCGCTGGATTCGCCAGCATCCACGGCGCAGCCAGGTGCCGATCATCATGCTCACCGCCAGCTCCGACGAAGCCGACCGGGTCATCGGCCTGGAGCTGGGGGCCGACGACTACCTGGGCAAGCCCTTCAGCCCCCGGGAGTTGCAGGCGCGGATCAAGGCGCTGCTGCGCCGGGTGCAGTTCGCCCAGGAGCGGGTCGCCGGTGAAGTGTTGTGCTTCGACGAATGGCGCCTGGACGTGATCAGTCACCGGTTGTTCCACAACGACGGCGAGGAGGTGATTCTCTCCGGTGCCGACTTCGCCCTGCTCAAGCTGTTCCTCGACCATCCCCAGGAAATCCTCGACCGCGACACCATCGGCAATGCCACCCGCGGCCGCGAGCTGATGCCCCTGGACCGCATCGTCGACATGGCGGTCAGCCGTCTGCGTCAGCGCCTGCGGGACACGGAAAAACCGCCGCGGCTGATCCGCACCGTGCGTGGCAGCGGCTATCAGTTGGCAGCCAATGTGGTTGCCGGCAATGCTCTCTGAGGCCGTGCGCGGTCTGCTGCGACGGATGCCGGTGCCCCGTTCCCTGCTGGGCCGCATGCTGCTGTTGACCTTGCTCGCGGTGTTGTTCGCCCAGGCGCTGTCCAGCGTGATCTGGGTTTCGCAGTTGCGCGCCACCCAGCTCGAAGGCCTGGTGACCAGCGCCCGCAGCCTGGCCCATTCGATGACCGCCAGCGTCAGTTACCTGCGTTCGTTGCCGGTGGCGTACCGGCCCCTGGTGCTCGACCAGTTGCGCAGCATGGGCGGCACCCGTTTTGTCGTGACCCTCAACGACAAGCCCCTGGGCATGCAGGTGCTGCCCGCCACCCCACGCAAAGAAGCGGTGCTGCAGGCGGTGGAACAGGTGCTGCGCCAGTCCCTGGGCAACGACGCGGATCTCTCGGTGACCTTTGTCAGCCCCGATGACCTGCGGATCTTCAATGGCGGCCTCAAGCTCGACGAGTTGCCGCGCTCCTGGGCCCATTACGCCCTGACCCTGGAGCCGGTGAACCCGCCGGTGCTGGTGACCCAGATCCAGATGGCCCCGGGGGAATGGCTGTATATCGCTTCGCTGCTGCCCGAGCCCTACACCAGTCTCGAAGAGCAGGGCCTGCCGGCGCAGCAGGTGTGGTTCATCCTCCTCACCAGCGGTTTTCTGCTGCTGTTCATCGGCCTCTTGGTGCACTGGCAGAGCCGGCCCCTCAAGCGCCTGGCCCGGGCCGCGCGGGACATGTCCCTGGGCGCCGACGTCGAGCCGGTGGCGGAGGGCGGCGGCAGTGAAGTGGTGGAAGTGGGGCGGGCCTTCAACAGCATGCGCGAACGCATCAGCCGCTACCTGACCGAGCGCAGCCAGCTGTTCAGTGCCATTTCCCACGACCTGCGCACCCCCATCACCCGCCTGCGCCTGCGGGTCGAACTGCTGGAGGACGAACAACTGCAAGCCAAGTTCGGCCGCGACCTGGACGAGCTGGAACTGCTGGTCAAGGGCGCGTTGCAATGCGTCAAGGACACCGACATACACGAGAACATCGAGCCGGTGGACCTCAACCAGGTGCTCGACTGCCTGGTGGAGCCTTACCTGGCGCCCCACGGCAATGGCCGAGTGACCCAGCAGGGCCGGGCGCAGGCCAGCTATCCCGGCAAGCCCCTGGCGCTCAAGCGCTGCATGGGCAACCTGATCGACAACGCCTTGAAGTACGGGCAGAACGCCCACCTGTACATCGAAGACGACGACAACGCCTTCGTCCTGCACGTGGACGACGAAGGCCCGGGCGTGCCGGAGCAGCGCCTGGAGCAGGTGTTCGAACCGCACTTTCGCCTGGCCGGCCAGCAGCAGGGCTATGGCCTGGGCCTGGGCATCGCGCGCAACATCGCCCACAGCCACGGTGGCGAAGTCAGCCTGCAGAACCTGCGCGAAGGCGGCCTGCGCGTGACCCTGTACCTGCCCCGGACCTTCGACTGACCTGCCGCCGTTGTAAGCGCTGGCTTGTGTAGGAGCTGGCTTGCCAGCGAAGGCGTCCTCAAGGGCACCACAGGACCCAAGGGCCTCTTCGCCGGCAAGCCGGCTCCTACGGGTGGAGCCGTGCAATGTCACGGTTTGGTGACATTGTGCGGGTCCTTCGTTACCTGCGGTTGTGCGCGGCTTGATTAGACTCAGGCCTTCGATAAAAACAACAACAGGTCACCCATGAACCGTCTTTCCCTGCCATTGAGCAGTTGGCTGAACGCGCCCGCTCACCATTCCTGGCTCGCCGCCGAAGGCCTGCGCCTGCTGGATTTCGCCAAGGCTTCACGACTCCCCCAGGGCTTCGGCAACCTCGATGCGCGGGGCGGCCTGCCTACTGGTGCCCAGGCCGAAACCATGAACACCGCGCGCATGACCCACAGCTTCGCCATGGCGCATATCCAGGGCTTGCCGGGTAATGCCGGGCTGGTGGATCACGGTATCGCCGCGCTCATGGGGCCGTTGCGCGATGCCGAGCACGGCGGCTGGTTCGCCGTGGCCGGGCAGGCGGATGGCAACAGCGCCAAGGCCGCCTACCTGCACGCCTTTGTCGCCCTGGCCGCCAGCTCTGCGGTGGTGGCCCGGCGGCCGGGTGCCGAGGCGCTGCTTGAGGAGGCGATCCGCATCATCGACGGGTATTTCTGGAGCGAGGAGGAGGGCGCCATGGGCGAATCCTTCAACCGCGACTGGAGCGAGCAGGAAGCCTATCGCGGCGCCAACAGCAACATGCACGCCACCGAGGCCTTTCTGGCCCTGGCCGATGTCACCCAGGACCCGCGCTGGCTCAACCGCGCCCTGCGCATCGTCGAGCGGGTGATCCATCAGCACGCCGCCGCCAACGACTTCATGGTGATCGAGCATTTCGACCCTGACTGGCAGCCCCTGCGCGACTACAACCGGGCCTTTCCCGCCGATGGTTTCCGGCCCTTCGGCACCACGCCGGGCCACGGTTTCGAGTGGGCGCGCCTGCTGTTGCACCTGGAGGCGTCGCGCGGCCTGGCCGGGATGCTGACCCCGGGCTGGCTGGCGCTGGATGCGCAACGTCTGTTTGCCAGCAACTGCCGCCACGGCTGGGACGTGGATGGCGCCCCGGGCATTGTCTACACCCTGGACTGGGACAACCGGCCAGTGGTGCGCCAGCGCCTGCACTGGACCCACGCCGAGGCCAGCGCCGCTGCCAGTGCCTTGCTCAAGCGCACCGGCCAGGAGCAGTACGAGGTCTGGTACCGGCGTTTCTGGGAGTTCTGCGAAGCCCATTTCATCGATCGCCAACAGGGCAGTTGGCATCACGAACTGGGTCGCGACAATCGCCCTGCTGCCGAGATCTGGGGCGGCAAGCCGGACCTCTATCACGCCTGGCAAGCCGTGCTGATTCCGCGCCTGCCGCTGGCGCCGAGCATGGCCTCGGCTTTGGCTCAGGCGTCTGTTCCGGGCCTTGTGTAACCATGTCGTGACATTTCACCGTCGCTTCGTTACCCGAACGTTCGACTAGGCTGTTTAGACTCGTGTGCAGCGCAAGCACCAGACTTGCATGCATAACAACAAGAAAGGTACTTCAAATGAATGCGATTTCTCGCCTCGCCACTGTCATTTCCCTTGCCTCTCTGTTTCCCCTGAGCGCCCTCGCCGCCGACTCCAAAGGTTCCGTGGAAGTTGTCCACTGGTGGACCTCGGGTGGTGAAAAAGCCGCTGTCGATGTGCTCAAGGCCCAAGTGGAAAAAGACGGTTTCACCTGGAAGGACGGTGCCGTGGCCGGCGGTGGCGGCTCCACCGCAATGACCGTGCTGAAAAGCCGCGCCGTGGCCGGCAACCCTCCGGGCGTAGCCCAGATCAAGGGCCCGGACATCCAGGAATGGGGCAGCACCGGCCTGCTCAGCACCGACACCCTCAAGGACGTGGCCAAGGCGGAAAACTGGGACGGCCTGCTCTCGTCCAAGGTGGCCAATACCGTCAAGTACGAAGGTGATTACGTAGCGGTGCCGGTGAACATCCACCGGGTCAACTGGCTGTGGATCAACCCTGAAGTGTTCAAGAAGGCCGGGATCGACAAGGCCCCGACCACCCTCGAAGAGTTCTATGCCGCTGGCGACAAGCTCAAGGCCGCGGGCTTCATCGCCCTGGCCCACGGTGGCCAGCCGTGGCAGGACAGCACCGTGTTCGAAGACGTGGTGCTCTCGGTCATGGGCCCTGAAGGCTACAAGAAAGCCCTGGTGGACCTGGACCAGAAAACCCTCGCCGGCGCGGAAATGACCAAGGCCTTCACCGAGCTGAAGAAGATCACCGGCTACATGGACCCCAACCGTGCCGGGCGTGACTGGAACATCGCCGCCGCCGACGTGATCGGCGGCAAGGCCGGCATGCAGATGATGGGTGACTGGGCCAAGAGCGAGTGGACGGCGGCGAAGAAAATCGCCGGCAAGGACTACCAGTGCGTGCCGTTCCCGGGTACTGACAAGGCCTTCACCTACAACATCGATTCGCTGGCGGTGTTCAAGCTCAAGGCCGATCGCAAGGGTGACATTGCCGCCCAGCAGGACCTGGCCAAGGTGGCGTTGGGCAAGGACTTCCAGAAGGTCTTCAGCATCAACAAGGGCTCGATCCCGGTGCGTACCGACATGCTCAATGACATGAGCGCCGAGGGCTTCGACTCCTGTGCCCAGGCTTCGGCCAAGGACTTCCTGGCGGACGAGAAGACCGGCGGCCTGCAGCCGAGCATGGCGCACAACATGGCCACTTCCCTGGCGGTGCAGGGCGCGATCTTCGACGTGGTCACCAACTTCATGAACGACAAGGATGCGGACCCGGCCAAGGCCAGTGCGCAACTGGCCTCGGCGGTCAAAGCCGCGCAGTGACTGCGCACGCCGCAGGCTTGCCTGCGGCGATTTATCTGACGATGCTTCCCCCCTTCTGTAGGAGCGAGCTTGCTCGCGATGACGGCCTGACATTCACCCTGGGTGTCGACGGTTGGATCGCTATCGCGAGCAAGCTCGCTCCTACGGAGGGCGCGTCGGACTTCATTCCTTCAACTGGATTATCCCGATGAGCTCTGTCGCGGTTTTCAGCAAAGCCTCACCCCTGGACGCATTGCAGCGCTGGCTACCCAAGCTGGTGCTGGCGCCGAGCATGGTGATCGTGCTGGTGGGTTTCTACGGCTACATCATCTGGACGTTCATTCTGTCCTTTACCAATTCCAGCTTCATGCCGAGCTACAAGTGGGTCGGCCTGCAGCAGTACCTGCGCTTGATGGACAACGACCGCTGGTGGGTGGCGAGCAAGAACCTCGCGGTCTTCGGCGGCATGTTCATCGCCATCAGCCTGGTGCTGGGGGTATTCCTGGCGGTGCTGCTGGACCAGCGCATCCGCAAGGAAGGCTTCATCCGCACCGTGTACCTGTACCCCATGGCGCTGTCGATGATCGTCACCGGCACCGCCTGGAAGTGGCTGCTCAACCCCGGCCTGGGCCTGGACAAGATGCTCCGCGACTGGGGCTGGGAAGGCTTTCGCCTGGACTGGCTGGTGGATCAGGACCGGGTGGTCTACTGCCTGGTGATCGCCGCCGTCTGGCAGGCTTCGGGCTTTGTCATGGCGATGTTCCTCGCCGGCCTGCGCGGTGTCGACCAGTCGATCATCCGTGCCGCCCAGGTGGACGGTGCGAGCCTGCCGACCATCTACCTGAAGATCGTCCTGCCGAGCCTGCGTCCGGTGTTCTTCAGCGCCTTCATGATCCTCGCCCACATCGCCATCAAGAGCTTCGACCTGGTGGCGGCGATGACCGCGGGCGGCCCGGGCTACTCCTCCGATCTGCCGGCGATGTTCATGTATTCCTTCACCTTCAGCCGCGGCCAGATGGGCATCGGTTCCGCCAGCGCGATGCTGATGCTCGGTGCCGTGCTGACCATCCTGGTGCCGTACCTGTACTCCGAACTGCGGGGCAAGCGCCATGACTAACTCCCTCGCCAAGCCGACCCTGAATTTCAGCCGGATCGCCATCTACGCCACCTTGCTGCTGGCGGCGGCGGTGTACCTGATTCCCCTGGTGGTGATGCTGCTGACCAGCTTCAAGACCCCGGAAGACATCCGCACCGGCAACCTGCTGAGCTGGCCTCAGGTGGTGGACGGCATCGGCTGGATCAAGGCCTGGGACACCGTGGGCGGCTACTTCTGGAACTCGGTGAAGATCACCGTGCCGGCGGTGCTGATCTCCACCTTCATCGGTGCGATGAACGGCTACGTGCTGTCGATGTGGCGCTTTCGCGGCTCCCAGCTGTTCTTCGGCCTGCTGCTGTTCGGCTGCTTCCTGCCGTTCCAGACGGTGCTGCTGCCGGCCTCGTTCACCCTCGGCAAGTTCGGCCTGGCCAACACCACCACCGGCCTGGTGCTGGTGCACGTGGTCTACGGCCTGGCCTTCACCACGCTGTTTTTCCGCAACTACTACGTGAGTATCCCCGATGCCCTGGTCAAGGCCGCGCGCCTGGATGGCGCCGGGTTCTTCACCATCTTCGGCAAGATCCTGCTGCCGATGTCGGTGCCGATCATCATGGTCTGCCTGATCTGGCAGTTCACCCAGATCTGGAACGATTTCCTGTTCGGCGTGGTGTTCGCCAGCGGCGACGCGCAACCGATCACCGTGGCCCTGAACAACCTGGTCAACACCAGCACCGGGGCCAAGGAATACAACGTTGATATGGCGGCGGCGATGATCGCCGGGCTGCCGACACTGCTGGTCTACATCTTCGCCGGCAAGTATTTCCTGCGCGGGCTGACGTCCGGCGCAGTCAAGGGGTAAAGCATGGCCACTCTCGAATTACGCAACGTCAACAAGACCTACGGTGCCGGCCTGCCGGACACCCTGAAGAACATCGAGCTGAAGATCGACGACGGTGAGTTCCTGATCCTCGTCGGCCCGTCCGGCTGCGGCAAATCCACCCTGATGAACTGCATCGCGGGCCTTGAGAACATCAGCGGCGGGGCGATCCTGGTGGACGACGCCGACATCAGCGGCATGAGCCCCAAGGATCGTGACATCGCCATGGTGTTCCAGTCCTACGCGCTGTACCCGACCATGAGCGTGCGCGACAACATCGCCTTCGGCCTGAAGATCCGCAAGATGCCCAGCGCCGAGATCGACGCGGAAGTGGCGCGGGTGGCCAAGCTGTTGCAGATCGAACACCTGCTGACCCGCAAGCCGGGCCAGCTCTCCGGTGGTCAGCAACAGCGGGTGGCCATGGGCCGGGCCCTGGCGCGGCGGCCGAAGATCTACCTGTTCGACGAACCGCTGTCCAACCTCGACGCCAAGCTGCGGGTCGAGATGCGCACCGAAATGAAACTGATGCACCAGCGCCTGAAGACCACCACGGTCTACGTCACCCACGACCAGATCGAAGCCATGACCCTGGGCGACAAGGTGGCGGTGATGAAGGACGGGATCATCCAGCAGTTCGGTACGCCGAAGCAGATCTACAACGACCCGGCCAACCTGTTCGTGGCGAGCTTCATCGGTTCGCCGCCGATGAACTTCATTCCCCTGCGCCTGCAACGCAAGGACGGCCGCCTGCTGGCGCTGCTGGACAGTGGCCAGGCTCGCTGCGAACTGCCCCTGGGGCCGCAGGATGCGGGCCTGGAAGACCGCGAGGTGATCCTCGGCATCCGTCCGGAGCAGATTGCCCTGGCCGCCACTGAAGCCAATGGCTTGCCGACCCTGCGCGCCGAGGTCCAGGTGGTCGAGCCCACCGGTCCCGACACCCTGGTGTTCGTCACCCTCAATGGCACCAAGGTCTGCTGCCGTCTGGCTCCGGATCAGGCGCCCGATGCCGGGCAAACCCTGACCCTGCAGTTCGATCCGGCCCGGGTGCTGCTGTTCGATGCCCAGAGCGGCGAGCGCCTGGGGACGGCCGCAGCGTCGCCGACGCAAACCCTCGGCAACGTTGCGCAGTTCAAGGGGCGTTGAATCCATGGCGGATGGCCTGTCATCCGTCGCACCCGCTGTAAACCACGTTGGATAGATCGTTAATAACAATAAAGACGAGGATGTAGGGATGAAAAAGCGACACAGCAACACCCGGCTGCTTTGCCAGTTGTCAGCGGCTGCGGCACTGGTCCTGTCGGCCAATGCCATGGCCGACGAGGCGTTCAGCGTCGACTCCAAGTGGATGACCGGCGACTGGGGCGGTGAGCGCACCAAGCTGATCGAGCAGGGGATCGACATCAAGGCCGACTACGTCGGGGAAATGGGCGCCAACCTGCGGGGTGGCTACAACGACGACAAGACCGGGCGCTACAGCGATCAGTTCGGCCTGGGCGTGGCCTTCGATCTGCAGAAACTGCTGGGCTGGGACAACACCCAGGCCAAGATCCAGCTGACCAACCGCAACGGTCAGAACATCTCCAACGACCGCATCGGCGACCCGCGTGCCGGCACCCTGAGTTCCTCCCAGGAAGTCTATGGTCGCGGCCACATGGTGCGTCTGACCCAGTTGTGGGTGCAGCACCAGTTCCTCGACGGCAAGCTGGACGTCAAGGCCGGTTATTTCGGTGAAGGCGAAGACTTCAACACCTTCCCCTGCGACTTCCAGAACCTGGCGTTCTGCGGCTCCCAGGTGGGCAACTGGGCCACTGGCATCTGGTACAACTGGCCGGTCAGCCAGGCGGCGTTGCGCATCAAGTACCACATCACCCCCGAGCTGTATGCGCAGATCGGCGCCTACAACCAGAACCCGTCGCAGCTGGAACATGGCAACGGCTTCAAGCTCAGTGGCAGCGGCACCAAGGGCACGGTATTGCCGGTGGAACTGGTCTGGTCGCCCAAGCTCAACAGCCTGCCGGGCGAGTACCGCGTCGGTTACTACAAGAGCACGGCCGATGCCAATGATGTGCGCAAGGACGTCAACGGTCTGGACGCCGCGGACAGCGGCGACGCCTATCGCGTACACAACAGCAAGCACGGCTACTGGTTCGTCGGGCAGCAGCAGCTCACCACCCACAACGGTGATGCTTCCCGCGGCCTGAACATCGCCGCCAACGCCACCTTCCACGACAAGGACACCAACGTCGTCGACAACTACCAGTCGTTGATGTTCGTCTACAAGGGCCCGTTCGACGCGCGTCCGAAGGATGACGTGGGCATCGGTTTTGCGCGGATCCACGTCAACGACGATGTGCGCAAGAACGCCCAGCTGATCAACGAGGACAACGGCATCAGCAACTACGACAACCCGCTGTACATGCCGCTGCGCGACACCGAATACAACTACGAGATCAACTACGGTTTCCACGTGACCAACTGGCTGACCGTGCGCCCCAACCTGCAATACATCACCCATCCGGGCGGTGTGGATGAGGTGGATAACGCGTTGGTGGCCGGGCTGAAAATTCAGTCGGTGTTCTAGAGCTGTTGCGATAAGCTCCTCCTCCATGTGCGCATTTTGCGGATGGCCTGTGCCGTCCGCTTTTTTTTGTGGGGTCGGCGCAGCCCCCTCATGAATATCGAGACAGCAGTGATTTTCAGGACCGCGGCCCATGCATGAGCATCCGCTACAACGCTTTTTCAAATCCCTGCGCGAACGCCCGGTGTTCGCCTGGGAGCGCTATCAGATGCGCGATGTGCTGGTGATCGATCACCCGCTGTGCCAGGCGGTGTTCAGTCGCCAGGGCGCTCAACTGCTGCACTTCCAGCCGGCCGGGCAGAAGCCCTGGTTGTGGTGCGCCTCGAAGTGGCCGCAAGTGGGGGCGATCCGCGGCGGGGTGCCGGTGTGCTGGCCCTGGTACGGTCGCCATCCCAGCGAAAATGCCTGGCCGTCCCACGGTTGGGCGCGGCTGCTGGACTGGAAACTGCTGGACAGCAGCAACGACGAGGACGGTGTGCGCCTGCACTGGCAATTGCAGCTGTGCGACTGGAAGGTCGACCTGCATGCGCACCTGGGCCAGAGCATGGACCTGCGCCTGAGCACCGAGCACCAAGACAGTGAACCCTGCCAGTTGAGCCAGGCTTTGCACGCCTACTGGCGTATTGGCGACGTCGGCGAGGTAGCGCTGTCTGGGCTTGATGGCGCCCAGGGTTACGACCAGTTGAATCGCCAGGTTTGCCAGCAGCAGGGCGAGTTGCGGGTCGAAGGCGGTTGCCAGCGGGTGTTCCAGCACGAGGGCGAATTGCAGCTCAAGGACCACGCCTGGCAGCGCGAGCTGTGCATCGATACCGGTGACGACGCCGACACCGTGGTCTGGCATCCGGGCACCCGGCCGCTGCTGGGGGTGAGCTGGAATGAGGTGTCGCGGTTTGTCTGCGTCGAAGCGGCTGTCGGGGGCACCGACAGCCTGTGCTTGGCGCCGGGGGAGCAGGCGCACCTGAGCTTGCAGGCGCGGGCTGCGGGGTAGGTGCCGGCTGGCCTCAGTTGAACTCGTCGCCCACCGGGTAGCGGCTGGCGTTGAGGCTTTCCTTGATCTTGCGCAGGTGCGGCTGGAAGTCCACGCCACGGCGCAGGGTCATGCCGGTGGCCAGCACGTCGAGCACGGTGAGCTGGATGATCCGCGAGGTCATCGGCATGTAGATGTCGGTGTCTTCCGGCAGCGGGATATTCAGGCTCAGGGTACTGGCCTTGGCCAGGGGCGAGTTTTCCGCGGTCAGCCCCAGCACCGAGGCGCCGTTTTCCCGGGCAATGCGTGCCACTTCCACCAGTTCGCGGGTGCGGCCGGTGTAGGAAATGATCACGAACAACTCGCCGGTGTGGGCCACCGAGGCGATCATGCGCTGCATCAGCACGTCGGCGTGGGCGGTGACGGCCAGGTTGAAGCGGAAAAACTTGTGCAGCGCATCCATGGCCACCGGGGCCGAGGCACCGAGGCCGAAGAAGTGGATCTGCCGGGCTTGAATCAACAGGTCGACGGCCTTGCTGATCAGGTTCGGGTCCAGGGCCTGGCAGGCGCTGTCCAGGGAAGCGATGGCGCTGCCGAAGATCTTTTGCGTGTAGGCTTCGGGGTTGTCGTCGGCCTCCACCGCGCGGCTGACGTAGGCCGCGCCGCTGGCCAGGCTCTGGGCCAGTTGCAGCTTGAGTTCCGGGTAGCCGCTGACGCCGAAGGAGCGGCAGAAGCGATTGACCGTCGGCTCGCTGACCGAGGCGGCCTGGGCCAGGGCGGCGATGCTGAAGCGAGTCGCCTGCTGCGGGTTGAGCAGGATGACTTCGGCGACTTTACGTTCCGCTTTGTTCAGTTCTTCAAGGCGGTTCTGGATCTGCTCCAGAAGATTTCGCACTCGGTCCATTAAAGTTTCCTAGATCGGCTAGACAGGCGCCGCGGCAGAGCCGCGACAAGCGCCCGCAATGCGAAGTTGAGAGGAGGCCTATCCTACTGATGGCTCGGAACGACCACCACCTGGAATCTGTATTTTGTAAAAATGTTGTGTTTATTACTACATTTTTCCTTGAGTGATGCCTTGAAAAAAGGTATTTGTAGCTTAACTTGATAAAAGAACAAACATCATGCCTTCGATTACGGTTGAACCCTGCACCTTTGCCTTGTTCGGCGCGCTGGGCGATCTGGCGCTGCGTAAGCTGTTTCCTGCCTTGTACCAACTCGATGCCGCCGGTCTGTTGCACGACGATACGCGGATCCTGGCCCTGGCCCGTGAGCCGGGCAGCGAGCAGGAGCACCTGGCGAACATCGAAACCGAGCTGCGCAAGTACGTCGGCGACAAGGACATCGATGCCGAAGTTCTCAAGACCTTCCTGGCCCGCCTGAGCTACCTGCATGTGGATTTCCTCAAGGCCGAGGACTACGTGGCCCTGGCCGAACGCGTCGGCAGCGAACAGCGGCTGATTGCCTACTTCGCCACTCCGGCCGCGGTGTATGGCGCGATCTGCGAGAACCTGTCGAAGGTCGGGCTCAACCAGCACACCCGCGTGGTCCTGGAAAAACCCATAGGTTCGGACCTGGATTCCTCTCGCAAGGTCAACGACGCGGTGGCCCAGTTCTTCCCGGAAAACCGCATCTACCGGATCGACCACTACCTGGGCAAGGAAACGGTGCAGAACCTGATCGCCCTGCGTTTCGCCAACAGCCTGTTCGAAACCCAGTGGAACCAGAACTACATCTCCCACGTGGAAATCACCGTGGCCGAGAAGGTCGGCATCGAAGGCCGCTGGGGTTACTTCGACAAGGCCGGCCAGCTGCGGGACATGATCCAGAACCACCTGCTGCAACTGCTGTGCCTGATCGCCATGGATCCGCCGGCCGACCTGTCCGCCGACAGCATTCGCGACGAGAAGGTCAAGGTGCTCAAGGCCCTGGCGCCCATCAGCCCGGAAGGCCTGACCACCCAGGTGGTGCGCGGCCAGTACATTGCCGGTCACAGCGAGGGCCAGTCGGTGCCGGGTTACCTGGAGGAAGAAAACTCCAACACCCAGAGCGACACCGAAACCTTCGTCGCCCTGCGCGCCGATATCCGCAACTGGCGTTGGGCCGGGGTGCCGTTCTACCTGCGTACCGGCAAGCGCATGCCGCAAAAACTGTCGCAGATCGTCATCCACTTCAAAGAGCCGTCGCACTATATCTTCGCCCCCGAGCAGCGCCTGCAGATCAGCAACAAGCTGATCATCCGTCTGCAGCCGGACGAAGGCATTTCGCTGCGGGTGATGACCAAGGAGCAGGGCCTGGACAAGGGCATGCAGCTGCGCAGCGGTCCGCTGCAACTGAATTTTTCCGATACCTATCGCAGCGCGCGGATTCCCGATGCCTACGAGCGGTTGTTGCTGGAAGTGATGCGCGGCAATCAGAACCTGTTTGTCCGCAAAGATGAAATCGAAGCCGCGTGGAAGTGGTGTGACCAGTTGATCGCCGGGTGGAAAAAATCCGGTGATGCGCCCAAGCCCTATGCGGCCGGGTCCTGGGGGCCGATGAGCTCCATTGCACTGATCACGCGGGACGGGAGGTCTTGGTATGGCGATATCTGATTTGCAACTGCCGGCGGCTGTAGCGGCCCACGAATTCCGCAGCCCGACCCTGTTGGCCGAAGGCCAGGCATTGCGCGTGGCCGAGCTGCTGCGCGAGGCCATTGCCGCTCGCGGCCAGGCGACCCTGGTGGTGTCCGGCGGCCGCAGCCCGGTGGCGTTTTTCCAGGCCCTGGTCAAGCAGGAACTGGACTGGTCCAAGGTGTTGATCACCCTGGCGGACGAGCGTTGGGTGCCGGTGGAACATGCCGACAGCAATGCCGGTCTGCTCAAGCGTTACCTGCTCCAGGGGCCGGTGGCCAAGGCGCGTTTCCTCGGCCTCTACAGTGCCGCGGCCAATCTTGAAGAGGCGGCGCAGCAAGCGGACAGCCTGCTGGCCGAACTGCCGGGCATCGATGTGCTGGTACTGGGCATGGGCGATGACGGGCACACCGCGTCGCTGTTTCCCAACAGCCCGAACCTGGCCGAAGCGCTGCAGGCCGACGGCACTCGCCGCTGCTGGCCGATGCTGGCGCCGAGCGTGCCCCACCAGCGCCTGAGCATGAGCCGGGCCTTGCTGGCCTCGGCCCGGCATTCGCTGTTGTCGATTTCCGGTCAGTCCAAGCTGGCCACCCTGAGTGCCGCACTGGCTGGTGACGCTGTCGCCGAGATGCCGATTCGCGCCTTCCTGCAAACCCCGTTAGAGATTTACTGGTGCCCATGAGCCAAGGATCAGCCGCTATGACAAACCTACCCCCGACCGTTTCCATGGCGGACAAAGTTGCCCTGATCGACAGCCTCTGCGCCAAGGCGCGGATCCTGCCGGTGATCACCATCGCCCGGGAGCAGGACGTGCTGCCCCTGGCCGATGCCCTGGCCGCCGGTGGCCTGACGGCCCTGGAAGTGACCCTGCGTTCGCAGTTCGGCCTCAAGGCGATCCAGATCCTGCGTGAGCAGCGTCCGGAGCTGGTGACCGGTGCCGGCACCGTGCTCGATCCGCAGATGCTCGCCGCGGCGGAGGCGGCCGGCTCGCAGTTCATCGTCACCCCGGGGATTACCCGTGACCTGCTGCAAGCCAGCGTGGCCAGCCCGATCCCGCTGTTGCCGGGGATCAGCAACGCCTCCGGAATCATGGAGGGTTATGCCCTGGGTTACCGCCGCTTCAAGCTGTTTCCGGCGGAAGTCAGCGGTGGCGTGGCGGCGATCAAGGCCCTGGGCGGCCCGTTCGGCGAAGTTAAATTCTGCCCGACCGGCGGCGTCGGCCCGGCCAACATCAAGAGCTACATGGCCTTGAAGAATGTGATGTGCGTGGGCGGTAGCTGGATGCTCGATCCCGAGTGGATCAAGAACGGCGACTGGGCGCGGATTCAAGAGTGCACGGCCGAGGCCCTGTCTCTGCTGGACTGACGTTTTACCTGATTCGTTGGTGTGTTCTACGGCTTTACGGTGCGCTTGGTCGGTGCACCGTTTTTTTTGCCTGGAGAAAATCGGTTGCCTTTCGGGCCGAAGGGGCAGGGGCATCGGCTAGCGGCGTGGGTGGCGCTGCCAGGGGGGGAGTTGGCAGTGCAAAAGGCTGTCAAAAGTGACTGTAAGCATGTGCTGGACCTTCACCCTCCGGCGCGGGGGCCTGTATTTCAGTACCTGGGCTTGGGTTTGCCGTGTTTGGCGCGCAGCGGGTCCAGCAGGTCGGACAGGCCGTTGTGATCGATTTCCTGCATTAGGGCCAGCAGGCCGCCGAGTTCGCCCTTGGGGAAGCCTTCGCGGGCGAACCAGTTCAGGTAGGGGCCGGGCAGGTCGGCGAGGATGCGACCCTTGTATTTGCCGAAGGGCATTTCCCGGGTGACCAGCAGTTCAAGTGTTTCAGGAGTCATGGGGGTCGCCTGGCGGTGGTTCGAACGCCTGTGAAAATACAGGCATTCTGCATGCAGGCCAAATGACAGATCATGCAAATAACGCGGAGACAGATTTTTAGCTAATTACTAACTTATTGAAAAATAACAAAAAAATGTAAATTCAAAGTCTGGCATGACGGGTGCAAAGGTTACTTCAGCAGTTAACTCAGCCGTTGACTCAACTCTCCCAACCCGTAAGGAACCAGAAAATGACTGACTTGAATAAAGAAGCTATTTCGGTACTCAACAGCCTGATCGAGACCAGCAAGGACGGTCAGGAGGGGTTCAAGACCTGTGCCGAAGACATCAAGCATCCGGAGCTTAAGGCGCTGTTCATCAAACGCTCCAGCGATTGCGCGACTGCCGCCGCCGAACTGCAGTCCGTGGTGCGTTCCATGGGCGGCGAACCGGAAACCTCCACCAGCGTCAGCGGCGACCTGCACCGCCGTTGGGTCGACCTCAAGTCGCTGGTGACCGGCAAGGACGAGGAGTCGGTGCTCAACGAGGCCGAACGCGGCGAAGATCATGCGCTGAAGTCCTACAAGGAAGCCCTGGAGAAAATCAACAAGCACAACCTGGTGGGGATTCGTGATGTGGTGGAGCGCCAGTACCACGGCGTGCAACGCAATCACGATCAGGTCAAAGCCCTGCGCAACCAAGCCCGTGCCCGTTCGTAAGTCGTAAAGCCTGTCAAAAACGCCAGCCAGTCTGGCGTTTTTTTATGCCTTGGATTTAATGCTGGACGGGATTTAGTTAGCTAGCTAATAATTAGCTCGCGCCCGCTTGTGGCGATCCCGACTATGGTTAATTCATCCCTTCGAGAGTCCCGCTTCGTGCCTATTACCTTGCAGGCGTTGCTTGCTCCCAGCCTTCCCGCGTTGCAGTTCGCGATCAAGACCCTGTTGGGCGGTGGTCTGGCGCTGTGGCTGGCCTTGCGCTGGGGCCTGGAGCAGCCGGCCTGGGCGCTGATGACCGCGTTCATCGTCGCTCAGCCGTTGTCCGGAATGGTCCTGCAAAAGGGGCTGGCCCGGCTGTTGGGGACCCTGGTCGGTACCCTGATGTCGGTGCTGTTCATGGGCCTGTTCGCCCAGACGCCCTGGTTGTTCCTGCTGGCCCTGGCCCTGTGGCTGGGCTTGTGCACCGCCAGTTCCACGCTGCTGCGCAGTGCCTGGTCCTATTCCTTCGTGCTGGCGGGCTACACCGTGGCGATCATCGCCTTGCCCGCCATCAGTCACCCGTTGACCGTGTTCGATCAGGCCGTGGCCCGTTGCACGGAAATCTCCCTGGGGATCATCTGCGCCACCGCCAGCAGTGCCCTGATCTGGCCGATGCGGGTTGAGCGGCAATTGGCGGATCAGGCCCGCAGCGCTTGGCACAGTGGCATGCAGGCGGCCCGCGCGACCCTGGCCGGCGATGCGCTGGCCCGCCAGGGCTTGCTGGAGATACTCGGGCGCATTGTCGCCGTGGATTCCCAGCGTGAACACGCCTGGTTCGAAGGCCCGATGGGTCGCCAGCGAGCCCGGGCCATCAGTGGCCTGAGCCAGAAGCTGCTGATGCTGTTGCGGATTTCCCGTTCGGTACGCCGCCAGTGGAAACAGTTGGACGCCGACGAGGCCCGGCAGCTGCAGCCCTGGATGGAGCCGGTGCAGGAGGCCCTGGGCGGCACCGACAAGCAGGCCTTGCAGGCGTTGCGTCCGCGCCTGCTGGAGGCCTCCCATGATGCCCGGCTCAGCGCGGCGCAGAGCTTTTGCCTGGCGCGTCTGGCGCTGCTGCTGGATACCGCCCTGGCGGCCAGCAATGCACTGGAAGCGGTGCAGGAGGGGCGGGCGCCGCAGGAGCAGCCGGCGACCCTCACGCCTCATCGCGACCTGTCGCTGGCCCTGGTGTTCGGTGCGCGCAGTGCCTTGGCGTTCCTGACCGTGGCCAGCTTCTGGCTGGCCACGGCCTGGCCTGCCGCCTCCGGGGCCATGCTCCTGACCTGCGTGGTCTGCAGCCTGTTTGCCAGTCGTGAAAACGGCGCGCAGATCGGCATGAGTTTCATGCGCGGGATCTTCCTGGCGATTCCGGCGGCGTTCCTGGTGGGGCAGATCCTGCTGCCGCAGTGGAGCGGTTTTGCGATGTTGGCCATGGCCATGGGCGTGCCGCTGTTCTTCGGGGCACTGGGCATGGCCAAGCCGCAGATCGGCGCCACGGCCACCTCGTTCTGTCTGCACTTCATCGTGTTGATCTCGCCGATGAACCACATGAGTTTCGATGTCGCCAGTTTCTTCAATAACGCCCAGGCCATGGTGCTGGGGGTGGGGGCTGCGGTGCTGGCCTTTCACCTGCTGATCCTGCGCAACCCGGCCTGGCATGGCCGGCGGCTGTTGGGCGCGACCCTGAGCGATCTGGTGCGTCTGACCCGGCGTAACCTGCGGGGCGCGGAAAGCTGGTTCGGCGGGCGCATGGCCGACCGCCTGCTGCAACTGGCGCGGCATTATCCGGAACTGCCGGAACCGGCCCGCAGCCGCTGGGACGATGGTTTGCTGGGCCTGGATATCGGCGACGAACTGCTGCACCTGCGCCTGAGTCTGGCGGTGGCCCAGGTGCCGGTCAGTGCCGCGCAGCGTGAATATTTCGAACAGCTGCAACGGGTTCTGGAACAGGGCCCGGCGGGCCCCCGCCAGGAAGCGCTGGCGCAGCCCAGCGCCAGCTTGCTCGCCGCCCTGGAGCAACAGCCGCCCAGCGACGCCTTGAAGCTGGCCAAGGGCGCGGTGGTGCAATTGCACAACAGCTGGCGCAGTTGGTGCCGGCAGCAGGAGGACAGCCATGGGGCTGCGTGAGTGGTCGTTGGGCGGGGTGCTGCTCAGCCCGTTTCTGATTTATGTGGTGCTGGCCCTGGTGGTCACCACCGGCCTGCGGATGCTGGTGCGAGTCACCGGACTGGGGCGCTGGATCTGGCATGAAGCCCTGTTCGATTGCGCCCTGTACGTGTGTGTCCTGACCCTGATCACTGCGGTCCTGGGACCTTTATAAGGAGTTGATTATGCGTACACCTGTACGTGTCGTAGTGACCTTGTGCCTGGTGGCGGTGGCGATCTTCGCCGGGTATCACCTGTGGCAGTACTACATGCTCACGCCCTGGACCCGGGATGCGCGGATCCGTGCCGATGTGGTGATCGTGGCCCCGGATGTGTCCGGTTGGGTGCGCGAGCTCAAGGTGGCGGACAACCAGCAGGTCAAGGCTGGTGAGTTGTTGCTGAGCATTGATCGCGAGCGTTTCGAGGCCGCGCTGGAGAAGGCCCAGGCGGTGGTGCAGACCCGCCAGCAGCAACTGAGCCTGCGCGAGCACGAGGCCAGCCGCCGCGCCGCCCTGGGGCCCCAGGCCATCAGTGCCGAACTGCGGGAGAACGCCCAGATCAACGCCGGGATCGCCCGTGGCGAACTGCGCCAGGCCCAGGCCGAGGCCAAGGTGGCGGAGCTCAACCTGGCCCGCAGCCAGGTGCGCGCGCCCCGCGATGGGCACATCACCAACCTGCGTCTGGCCGAGGGCAACTATGTCAACGCCGGGCAGCCGGTGATGGCGCTGATCGATGATTCGACGTTCTACGTGCAGGCCTACTTCGAGGAAACCAAGCTGCCGCGGATCCGCGTCGGCGATCCGGTGAAGGTCTGGCTGATGAGCGCCGGCGACGCCTTGCAGGGGCACGTGCAAAGCATCAGCCGGGGCATTACCGATCGCAACGCGACCCCCGACGGGCAACTGCTGGCGGAAGTCGAACCGACCTTCAACTGGGTGCGTCTGGCCCAGCGGATACCGGTGCGGATCCAGCTCGACAAGGTGCCTGAAGGCATCAATCTGAGTGCCGGGATGACCGCCAGCGTGCAGGTGGAGGAGGGTGGCAAGCGCTAGGAGCCGGCTTGCCGGCGAATGCACTGGCAAGCCATGACGCGTGGAACGCCTTCGCCGGCAAGCCGGCTTCCAGGGGGCGCGAGACTTAGCCGATGGTGATGGCGGGCAGGGTCGGCAGGGTGACGGTCTGTTGCTTGCGCGGGGCGAGGATCTCGGCTTCGCCGTCCACCACCAGCTCATCGCGCTGGTTGAATACGCGGGTGGCGATGCGCACGCGGAATTTTGGCAGTTTTTCGAGGATTTCCAGGCGCACGGTCAGGGTGTCGCCAATCTTCACCGGCTTCTGGAAGCTCATCTGCTGGCCGATGTAGATGGTGCCCGGGCCGGGCAGTTCGCAGGCCACCGCGGCGCTGATCAGTGCGCCGCTGAACATGCCGTGGGCGATGCGCTCCTTGAACATGGTGGCGGCGGCGAACTCGGGGTCCAGGTGCACCGGGTTGTGGTCGCCGGACATGGCGGCGAACAGCTGGATGTCACGCTCTTCGACGGTCTTGCTGTACTGGGCGGTCTGGCCGACTTCCAGGGCTTCGTAAGGGGTGTTGGTAACCTGGGTCATGTTGCTGAAATCCTCTGACAGATAAATGAACGTAGCGACTGCGCCAGCCCTTACTCCGCGCGGGGCGGGCGACGGTGTAGCAGGGCCTGATCGAGCCAGGCCAGGACGTCGTGGGTCACTTGGTCACGGTTGCTTTCGTTGAACAGCTCATGACGCGCTTGCGGGTAGATAGTGAGTTGCAGGCACTGGCTGCCGGCCTCGCGCAGCGCGCTGGCCAGATCCTTGAGACGCTTGCCGGCGCTCACCGGATCACATTCACCGCCGATCACCAGCAACGGCAGGCCCGGATCGATCTGCGCCAGGTTGGAAATCTTGCTGATCTGCTGCAGGCCGCCCAGCAGGTCGATCCATAACTGGTTGCTGCAGCGGAAGCCGCACAAGGGGTCATTCACGTACTTGTCGACTTCCGCCGGGTCGCGGCTGAGCCAGTCGAAGGCGGTGCGATTGGGTTTGAAGGCCTTGTTGAACGATCCGAAGGACAGCCACTCGATCAGCGCGCTGCGTCCCGTTGCGCCTTGGCGCCAGCGCTCGAAACGGGCGATCAGGCTGGCGATGCGGTACAGGGCCACGGGCTGGAAGTTCGAGCCGCTGAGGATCGCCCCATGCAGGCTGGCGCTGTGGTGCAGCAGGTAGGCCTGGGCGATGTAGCTGCCCATGCTGTGGCCCAGCAGCACGATGGGGGTGCCCGGGTGCTGCTGGCCGATGTACTGGTTGAGGCTGGCCAGGTCGCCGACCACCTTGTTCCAGCCGCCGTGGTCCGCGTAGTGGCCGAGTACGCCGTGCTGCGCGGTGTTGCCGTGGCCGCGCTGATCTGGCGCATAGAGGCCATAACCTGCGGCACACAGGGCCGCCGCCAACCGGGCATAGCGCCCACTGTGCTCGGCCATGCCGTGGGACAGCAAGATCACCGCCTTGAGCGGGGGCTCGGGCAGCCACTGGTTGACGAAGAGGCGTTGGTGGTCGCTTGTGGTCAACCAGAAGGTGTCGTGGGTCATGGCGATTCCTTTGCTCGGAGACGCTGCACTTTATAGCGCATCAATGGGTGTGCGTCCGATTCGTCGGCCTGTTGGACGCAAGATTCACACAGTTAATGACACACTTGCGCATATTTGCCTGAATCGTCATAGCTGCTAACGTCCGAGGAGCCCCGCCGCTGATAGCGTTACAGTGGCGGCCCGGACCGTTCAGGCAATAAGAGGACAAGAATAATGCAACCTGATTTCTGGAATGATAAGCGCCCCGCCGGCGTCCCCAACGAGATCGATCTGGGGGCCTACAAGTCGGTGATCGAGGTGTTTGAGCGTTCCTGCAAGAAGTTTGCTGACCGCCCGGCGTTCAGCAACATGGGGGTGACCCTCACCTACGCCGAGCTGGAACGCTACAGCGCGGCCTTCGCCGGTTATCTGCAAAGCCGTACCGACCTGGTTCCGGGGGATCGTATCGCGGTGCAGATGCCCAATGTCCTGCAGTACCCGATCGCGGTGTTTGGCGCGTTGCGGGCCGGCCTGGTGGTGGTCAACACCAACCCGCTGTACACCGCGCGGGAGATGCGTCATCAATTCAAGGATTCCGGGGCCCGGGCCCTGGTCTACCTGAACATCTTCGGGCAGAAGGTTCAGGAAGTGCTGGGCGACACCGACATCCAGTTCCTGATCGAAGCCAAGATGGGCGACATGCTGCCCAGTGCCAAGGGGTGGCTGGTCAATACCGTGGTGGACAAGGTCAAGAAGATGGTGCCGGCCTATCACCTGCCCCAGGCCATTTCCTTCAAGAGTGCCTTGCGCCTCGGGCGTGGCCTGGGGATCAAGCCGCTGCAGGCCGGGCTGGAGGATGTCGCCGTGCTGCAGTACACCGGTGGCACCACCGGCCTGGCCAAGGGGGCGATGCTGACCCACGGCAACCTGGTGGCCAACATGCAGCAGGCCCGGGCCTGCCTCGGCCAGCACGGGCCCGATGGCCATACCCAGTGGCGCGAAGGCCAGGAAGTGATGATCGCGCCGCTGCCGCTGTACCACATCTATGCCTTCACCGCGAACTGCATGTGCATGATGGTGACCGGCAACCACAACGTGCTGATCACCAACCCGCGAGACATCGGCGGCTTCATCAAGGAGCTGAAGAAGTGGCGGTTCTCCGCGCTGCTGGGGCTGAACACGCTGTTCGTGGCGCTGATGGATCATCCGGAATTCAAGCACCTGGATTTTTCCAATCTCAAGCTGACCAACTCCGGCGGCACGGCCCTGGTCAAGGCCACGGCGGAACGCTGGCAGCAGCTCACCGGCTGCCGGATCACCGAAGGCTATGGCCTCACCGAAACCTCGCCGGTGGCCTGCACCAACCCCTATGGCGACCGCTCGCGGTTGGGCACGGTCGGCCTGCCGGTGCCGGGCACCACCTTGAAGGTCATCGATGACCAGGGCACCGAGTTGCCGCTGGGCGAGCGCGGCGAGCTGTGCATCAAGGGACCGCAGATCATGAAGGGCTACTGGAACAAGCCCGAAGCCACCGCGGAGGTGCTGGACGCCGAAGGCTGGTTCAAGTCCGGGGATATCGCGGTGATCGATCCGGACGGTTTCGTGCGCATTGTCGATCGCAAGAAGGACATGATCATCGTCTCGGGTTTCAACGTGTATCCCAATGAGATCGAAGATGTGGTCATGGCTCACCCCAAGGTCGCCAACTGCGCGGTGATCGGCGTGCCGGACGAGCGTTCCGGCGAGGCGGTGAAGCTGTTTGTGGTGCCCCGTGAAGCGGGGGTCAGCCTGGAAGAGCTCAAGGCCTACTGCAAGGAGAACTTCACCGCCTACAAGGTGCCCAAGCACATTGTCCTGCGTGAGTCGCTGCCGATGACGCCCGTGGGCAAGATCCTGCGCCGCGAGTTGCGTGACATCGCCTGATTCGTGAGTTCCTCCCTCGGGGGCCAGCCGGTTGACGCAACGGGCTGGCCCCCGAGTCGTTTCAGGGGCGCAAAGCCCCGAGCTAGAGCGGAATTCGCAGGGGTAGAATTTTTACTCTAAAAGTGACCATTAAATGGTCTTGAGTCATAAAGGTGACTATTCAGGCCTTCTTTGGCTCTAGGCGGCCTTTTTCAAAGCTGCTACTCTCGGCGCGCTTTGTGACTTCTCGGCCTAAGTAAACAGCCAGACTCACCAACAATAGACACCAATAAAAAACACAGACAAATAATAATCGCATCAACTGCGGTGATGAATTCGCGTTGCTGAGGAGTGGGCTTCCATGATCGAAGACTTTTGGAAGGATAAGTACCCAACTGGGATTGCTGCCGATATCAATCCAGACGAGTATCCGAATATTCAGGCGGTATTGAAACAATCCTGCCAACGTTTCGCTGACAAACCGGCCTTTAGCAACCTTGGCAAGACAATCACCTATGGTGAGTTGTATGAATTGTCCGGTGCCTTTGCCGCGTACCTGCAGCAGCATACCGATTTGCGGCCCGGCGATCGAATCGCGCTGCAACTGCCCAACCTGCTGCAATACCCGATCGCGGTATTCGGTGCGATCCGCGCCGGCCTGATCGTGGTCAACACCAACCCGCTGTACACCGCGCGGGAAATGGAACACCAATTCAATGACTCCGGGGCCAAGGCCCTGGTCTGCCTGGCCAACATGGCCCATCTGGCAGAGAGCGTGGTGCCCAAGACCGGGGTCAAGCATGTGATCGTCACCGAAGTGGCGGACCTGTTGCCGCCCCTCAAGCGCCTGCTGATCAACAGTGTGGTCAAGTACGTGAAGAAGATGGTGCCGGCCTACCACTTGCCCCAGGCGGTCAAATTCAATGACGCCTTGAGCAAGGGCCGCGGCCAGCCGGTGCAGGAAGCCAATCCTGCCAGCGGCGATGTCGCCGTGCTGCAGTACACCGGCGGTACCACCGGTGTGGCCAAGGGCGCGATGCTGACCCACCGCAACCTGGTGGCCAACATGCTGCAGTGCAAGGCGCTGATGGGCTCCAACCTCAATGAGGGGTGCGAGATCCTCATCACGCCGCTGCCGCTGTACCACATCTATGCGTTCACCTTCCATTGCATGGCCATCATGCTCATGGGCAACCACAACATCCTGATCAGCAACCCGCGGGACTTGCCGGCGATGGTCAAGGAACTGTCGAAGTGGAAGTTCAGCGGTTTCGTCGGCCTCAACACCCTGTTCGTGGCCCTGTGCAACAACGAAGCCTTCCGCAAGCTGGATTTCTCCGCGCTGAAAGTCACCCTGTCCGGGGGCATGGCCCTGCAGCTGGCGGCGGCCGAGCGCTGGAAGTCGGTGACCAACTGCCCGATCTGCGAAGGCTACGGCATGACCGAAACCAGCCCGGTGGCAACGGTCAACCCGATCCAGAACATCCAGATCGGCACCATCGGCATTCCGGTGCCTTCGACCCTGTGCCGGGTGATCAACGACGCCGGCGACGAACTGCCGTTGGGCGAAGTCGGCGAGTTGTGCGTGAAGGGCCCGCAAGTGATGAAGGGCTACTGGCAGCGCCAGGACGCCACCGATGAAGTCCTCAGCAGCGAAGGCTGGCTCAAGACCGGTGACATCGCCCTGATCCAGCCGGACGGCTATATCCGCATCGTCGACCGCAAGAAGGACATGATCCTGGTTTCGGGCTTCAACGTTTACCCCAACGAACTGGAAGACGTGCTGGCCTCGCTGCCGGGCGTGCTGCAGTGCGCGGCCATCGGCATACCGGATGAAAAGTCCGGCGAGATCATCAAGATCTTCATCGTCGCCAAGCCAGGGGTGACCCTGACCAAGGAGCAGGTGATGGAGCACATGCGCGCCAACGTCACCGGCTACAAGGTGCCCAAGGCCGTGGAGTTCCGCGATGCCCTGCCGACCACCAACGTCGGCAAGATCCTGCGCCGCGAACTGCGTGACGAAGAGCTGAAGAAGCTCGGCGTGAAGAAGTAAGCCGCGCCCACAAAAAAGCCCCGCCAGTGCGGGGCTTTTTTATGGGTTCGCGCCAGGAGCGGCTTATTGCTGGAACTGGGCAAAACTCACGCCGGTGCCGGCGGGGCGCACGTCCTTGAGGAAGGAGTCCTTGTCGGCGCTCAGCTCCAGGCTCAGGGCGGCCTTGCGCTTGCCTTGGTTGCGGATCACCAGACCTTCGAGTTTTTCCCGCAGGAACGCCGTCGGCACCTTCAGGTGCAGCAGTTGGTCGGTGTCCGGGGTGTGCAGCAGCAGGTGGACCCATTCGTACTGGCCGATGGCCAGGCGGGTGACCAGGATATCGAACCACCAGATATTGCGATTGCGGTTCAGCTCCGCGAAATGGCAGTTGTTGACGCCCAGCACCGCACCGCCCAGTTCCTGGTTTCTGCGGGCGATGGCCTGCTTTTTATCGAGTTTCATAACATTCCTACGGGGATTGGATCTTCAGTGCGTGGCCTGAACAGGTCGAGCATTCTCCCGGGTTGCCCGGCAAACATAAAGCGCAACCTGGCACCGCTGATGAAATGCCCGATGAAAAATAATTGAAACTCTGCGCAACGGCCACGAGTCAACCTTGGGTAACGACGCAAATCCTCTTTGTTTGATCAATGAATGTTCTACGGAGAAATACCATGGGCAGCACAGCAGATAAGGCAAAAGGTCTGGTCAACGAAGCCATCGGCAACGTCAAGCAAGGTGTCGGCAAGGCCACCGACAACACCAAGCTGCAGGTAGAGGGCAAGCTGCAGGAGAAGAAGGGTGAAGCCCAGCAAGCCTTGGGCAAAGCCAAGGATGCTGTGAAGAAAACCATCGACAAGGCCTGAAACTCCCGGGATCGATGATGCACCGCAGCGGCCATCCAAGGATGGCCGTTTTTATGTTCAGGCCCAGTGGGGCGGTCAGCCAATCCACGTGTTGTCATGGTTGCGGTTCGCCAACTGAGCTAATTTGTTGTAGAAAACGCCCCCTGAGTCGCTTTCGACTTCAACCTTTTTGCGGCGAAAGGAGACGCTATGATTTTTCCGGACCTCAAAGGTTTGCCCTTGCACCGGGTGCTGATTCGCACGGTGCATGAATTCATTGCGGACGAGATGTCCACCTACGCCTCGGCACTGGCCTACCAGATGCTGTTCTCGCTGTTCCCCTTCATCCTGTTTCTCATTGCCCTGATCGGTTTCTTGCACTTGCCGGACTTCTTCAGCTGGCTGCGCCTGCAATCGGAGCTGGTGTTGCCGCCCCAGGCGCTGGAGCAGGTCAACCCGGTGATCGACCAACTGCAGCAGTCCAAGGGCGGGCTGCTCTCCGTGGGTATCGTCATCGCGCTGTGGACCGCCTCGGCGGGCGTGCGCCTGATGATGAGCGCGATGAACGCGGCCTACGATGTGGTCGAGGGGCGGCCGATCTGGAAGCGTTTTCCGCTGTCGATCTTCTACACCGTGGGTATCGCCGGCATGCTCCTGGCCGCGGCGGCGCTGATGGTGCTGGGGCCGCAGGTGATGACCTGGCTGGCCGGGCAGGTGGGCCTGGAAGAGTTCATCGTCACCCTGTGGACCATCCTGCGCTGGCCGGTGATCGTGCTGCTGATGATGGTGGCCGTGGCCCTGATGTATTACGTGATGCCCGATGTGAAGCAGAAATTCCGCTTTATCACCCCCGGTTCGGTGCTGGCGGTGGTGGTGTGGATCGTGGCGTCCCTGGGGTTCGCCTACTACGTGAAAACCTTTGCTAACTACAACGCCATGTATGGCAGTATCGGCGCGATCATCGTGCTGCTGCTGTACTTCTATATCTCTTCGGCCGTGCTGTTGCTGGGGGCGGAGATGAACGCGGTGATCGAACACATGTCGGCCGAAGGCAAGGAACCTGGCGAAAAGGACTTTGACGGGCCCGGCGATAAACAACACGTTTCTGGACTGGGCCGGGACCACTCGCTCCGTCCCTCTACTGACGAAGCCTGAACATGATCCGTGAAATCCTCAAAATGGGCGATGAACGCCTGCTGCGCATTGCCCCGCCGGTGCCGCCCGAGATGTTCGACAGTCCGCAGTTGTGGGAGCTGATCGACGATATGTTCCAGACCATGGAAAGTGTCGGTGGCGTAGGGCTGGCAGCGCCGCAGATCGGTGTCGACCTGCAACTGGTGATCTTCGGCTTCGAGCACAGCGAACGCTACCCGGACGCCGAAGCCGTGCCCCAGACCATTCTCATCAATCCCCTGATCACCCCGCTGAGCCCGGTGCTGGAAGAAGGCTGGGAGGGCTGCCTCTCGGTCCCCGGACTGCGCGGAGCGGTGCAGCGCTACCAGCACATTCGCTACGAAGGCTTCGACCCCAAGGGCGAGCCGGTGGTGCGCGTGGCGTCGGGCTTTCACGCCCGGGTGGTGCAGCATGAATGCGATCACCTGATCGGTCGGCTGTACCCGTCGCGGATCAGTGATTTCAGCAAATTCGGCTTCACTGAGGTGCTGTTTCCCGATCTGGATCCCAACGCCGACGACTGATCTTGCAGCCCCCGGCTCACGGGGGCGGGTCGAGCGCGGGGGCGCCCATGGCCAGCAGCGGCTTGCTGCGCTGGTAGCGGGCCAGGCGTTCGGCCAGGGCCGCTGGCAGGTGGGGCGCGCGGGTGAAACTCATGCGTTGATACAAAGTTTCCAGGTCCGGGTGGCAGAACAGCCAGAGCGGGCCTGGCACCACCTGTCGGGCTCGCTGCACCAACTGCGTCGCCAGCCCCCGGCCACGGTGGGACGGGGCGACGAACAAACCCGTCAGCCAATGCCCCTGAGCCAGCGGGGCCAGGCTCATCCCGGCAATCACCTCGCCCTGTTTGACCACCCACAGCTGGCCCTCGGACGAGGCGCGCATGGACGAGCGGTGCTGGCGATAGAACTTGTTCAGCAAGGGGCGAGAGGCCTCGTCGAGCGGGCCGATCTGCAGGCTGGGCATGGCGTTTCCGGGGTTGCGACTGGGCGCGGCGGATTATAAAGGAACCCTGGCGGTCCATAGGTGCTATACCTGAAGCCTATCCCGCATCAGTGGAGTCGTTGTCATGTCCAAAGGTATGAACGCCAAGAAAAACGCCAAGAAGAAACCGGCCAAGAGCGCGGACGAGAAACGCGCCGAGAAAAAGGCCAAGAAAACCGAAGTGAACATCTTCGGCCATTGATCGCTTTGACCAAGCCCGCATTGCGGGCTTGGTTTTGTCTGCTCTCGGGCACGTCCCGACGTCTCTCCAGCGCCTCTATGCCAGCTCTAGCGCCAGTGCCTCGCGCACCGTCGGGCGCTGCTCGATGCGTGCCTGGAACTGCAGCAAGGCTGGCCAGGCGGCCAGGTCGATGGCAAACACTGCGGTCCAGCGCAGCACGGTGAACAGATAGGCATCGGCAATGGTGAACTGTCCACCTTGCAGGTAGTCCTGTTGCGCCAGGATCTGTTCCAGCAGGGCCAGGCGCTTGAACAGCTTTTGCCGGAACAGCTCCTTGGCCTTGTCATCCAGCGCTGAGTTGAACAGCCAGCCCATGATCCCGTGAACCTCGCTGCTGATGAAGTTCAGGGTTTCCTGCAGCCGTACCCGCTGCCAGCTGCCCTGGGGCGCCGCCAGACCGGCCTCGGGCTTGAGGTCGGCGAGGTACTGCAGGATCGCCGGACCCTCGGTCAGCACGTCGCCGTTGTCCAGTTGCAGGGCGGCAACGTAGCCCTTGGGGTTGATGGCGAGGAAATCCTCACCCTGGGCCGTGCGCTTGCTGCGATTGTCGACACGGATCGCTTCGAACGGCAGTTGCAGTTCCCGCAGCACGATATGGCAGGCCAGGGAGCAGGCTTGAGGGGCGTAGTAGAGTTTCATCGACGGCTCTCCAGTGAAGGTTCGCTGCAGTGTCGGCGAGGCTGCTGGCATGGGTAAAATTCATTTTTCAGAAAACGGCCATAAGGACAGCTACTGCCATGATGAACCTGATGCACTGGCGGCTGCTGGTGGCGATCGCCGAATGCGGCACCATCACCCGTGCCGCCGAGCAAGTGGGGATGACCCAGTCCGGGGCCAGCCAGGCCCTGGCGCAGATGGAGGACATGCTTGGCGTTCAGGTGTTCATCCGCGAGCGTCGCCAGGCGCTGCCTACGGCGATCGGTCAGCAGGTGCTGGAGCAGGCGCGGGTGATGCTCGGTGCGCTGGCCCAGGTGCGGCGCCAGGTGGACGCGGCCCGGGGCGTGTCTCACGGCAGCCTGCGCCTGGCGGGGTTTCCCATGGTCCTGGCGCACGTTCTGCCGCCCTTGCTGCGGCGCTTCAGGCAGTTGCACCCGGGAATCGAGGTGGTGCAGCTGGAGGTCAGCGACGATGAGGTCGAAGCCCTGCTGGAGGCGCAACTGGTGGACCTGGGGGTGGTGCTGAACCCCGCGGCCGAGCGTCGCTCGTGGTTGCTGGGGCTGGACTCGTGGGTAGCGGTATTGCCCCGGGAGCATCCCTGGCAGGCGGCGAGCATCGATCTTGCGACCTTGCTGGCACAGCCCTTTGTCCTGGCCACTGGCGGTTGCTCGGTGAACGCCCGCAGTCTGGCGGCCGACGCCGGCTTGTCCCTGGCGCAGGTGCGGATCGAAGTGCGGGAGTGGAACAGCGCGTTCAGTCTGGTGCGTGAAGGGCTGGGGGTGACCCTGGTCCCGGAAAGCACCTTGCCGGAGCAGCGCCAGGGCTTGCGGGTGTTGCCATTGAGTCGCCCTATCGAGCGTCGGTTCGCCCTGGTAGCGGCGCCGGGTCGTGAGCAGAGCGGTATGGTTCAGGCGTTCGTGCAGATACTTGAGTGAGGTTAGTCAGAACATTCTTAAAGTCTTGTTGGACACTTATTGAGAATGCTTCCAATGATTTTAAAAGTTGTGAAAACCGACTGACTGGTGGTCTTGCATAGGGGGCGCGGCTGTCTATGCTCAGTTGTGAAAAAACTATGGATTGCGTTGTCAGGCATTGCCTCTCACCCCGCGATGTTTGCCCTTGTACCGAGTGATTGCGCAATGTTTATCCGCGGGCGGCACCAAGAACATGAACAAAGACGAGAGTGCGCAACCAGAGGCACCAGAGGTTCGGGAGTTATTAATTAGATGGAGTTTCTTTTCTTTGTTAGGTTGGCCCGTTTATAGGGCATCAAGAAAAGGATGGCTTGATAAGAGCGTTGCAATATGAACTCTCCGATTGAACATCATTGATCACCTGACAATTCCTCTCTCATGTGAAGGGGGGTGTTTGCCGTGTTTTATCGAACGTTGTAGTGGCTCAGTTGAAAGACTAGGAACTTCCGTCAATCAAAAGACAGCGTTGAAGGTGATACAACCATGTTTAACCTACATCACAAGGCTGACCTGCAAGAGATCGAACGTTTCAATTGTGCGCTGGCCGAGGCCAACGCCAAGCTGGCGGCAATCAGCCGCTCCATGGCGATGATCGAGTTTTCTCCCGATGGCATCGTGCTCGATGCCAACGACAACTTCTGCCAGACCATGGGCTATTCCGCTGAAGAGATACGTGGCAAGCATCACCGGATCTTTTGCGAGGAAGAGTTCTACCGCAGCGAGGAATACGCCAAGCTCTGGCGCGACCTGGGGCGCGGCGAACCGGTCAGCGGCACCTTCCTGCGGCTGAACAAGCGCGGCGAGGAGATCTGGCTCGAAGCCAGCTACATGCCGGTGTTCGATGCCGATCGCCGGGTCAAGAGTGTGATCAAGGTGGCTTCGGACAT
The DNA here is from genome assembly GCF_013407925.2 of Pseudomonas protegens. NCBI lineage: Bacteria > Pseudomonadati > Pseudomonadota > Gammaproteobacteria > Pseudomonadales > Pseudomonadaceae > Pseudomonas > Pseudomonas protegens. The sequence goes on from NZ_CP060201.1 coordinate 4,941,799, forward strand.
CTCCGAACGCATCCATGTCGAACATGAAAACCAGAGCCTGCTGAATGCCATCGGCCGTTCCATGGCGATCATCGAGTTCAGTCCGGACGGCACGATCCTCAAGGCCAACGACAACTTCCTCAAGACCATGCAGTACCCCTTGAACGAAATCCTTGGCCAGCACCACAGCATGTTCTGTCACCGGGCTGAAGCCGAGTCATCGGAGTACAAGCAGTTCTGGGCTTCGTTGAACCGTGGCGAGTATCACTCCCATCGTTTCGAGCGGGAAAACAAGTACGGTCAGACGGTGTTCCTCGAGGCTTCCTACAACCCCCTGTTCGACACCAAGGGCCGCTTGTACAAGGTGGTCAAGTTCGCCAGCGATATCACCCAGCAGATGACCAGCCTGCAATCGGCCGCCGAATCCGCCCACAGCACCTCGGTTCAGAACGACGCCTGCGCCCAGAAGGGCTCGCAGGTGGTGCAGCAGACGGTGCAGATCATCCAGCAGATTTCTCACGATCTGAACGAAGCGGCGCGCAGCATCGATGCGGTGAGCAAGCAGTCGGAGATCATCGGCAGCATTGTCCAGACCATTCGCGGAATCGCCGACCAGACCAACCTGCTGGCGCTCAATGCGGCCATCGAGGCGGCTCGGGCCGGCGAGCACGGGCGAGGCTTTGCGGTGGTGGCGGACGAAGTGCGCAGCCTGGCGGCGCGAACCAGTCAGGCCACGGTGGAAATCGTCGAAGTGGTGCGCAAGAACCACGACCTGTCGATGAGCGCGGTCACCAGCATGCAATCGAGCCTGAGTCGCACCGGTGTCGGGGTCGAACTGGCCAATGAGGCCGGAGAGGTGATTCTGGAGATCCAGCAAGGCTCGCGACATGTGGTGGATGCCATCAGCCAGTTCAATTCGACCTTGCAGTTGCAGTGACTCGCTCAGGCCAGGCACAAAAAAGGGTTCCCGTTGGGAACCCTTTTTCGTCGTGTGCCATTACAGCGAGGCGAGGAATTTCTCGTCGATCGGTTTGGCGCTGGTCTTGGTGTCAGCCTCTTCCTTGGCCAGTTGCATCTTGTCTTTCAGGCGCTGGGCGATTTCCTGGTTGATGGCCAGCTGGCGCTCCGGCGGCAGGTCTTTCAGGTCTTCTTCGGTCAGGCCCATATCCTTGAGGATGCTGTCGCGCAGACGCTGTTCGGGCGTCTTGCTCATGTAGTCCTTGAATTCGCTCAGGGCGCCGGACTCGGTGGCGCTATTGGCCTGTGGCGTGCTCGCGGTCGGCGGCGTGGCCTGGAGCAGGACGCGGGTCTTGGCGAACGCGGCATTGACGTTGTCGTCCACGGTATTGCCTTGCAGGCTGGACTGGGACGTCGGCACGGTGACGGAGTTCTGGGCCTGCTGCAGCATGCCACTGTACAGCGCGCTGGCGGCTGCAGTGGTCGGGTCCATATCGGTGCGCGAGGTGGGCTGCACCGAAACGGATTTCTGGGCGTTGACCAACATGATCGGGAACCTGTGTGAGAGAACTAGGCGAGTAGTTCAGCAAGATCCATGCCGAATAAAATCACCCTTTAATATCAAAGGATTGGCGTCGCCGGGCGCTGCCGGGCTGTCCGCCGGCGGACAAGTCTTGCCGCTTTCTGGCAAGCGCCGCCCGGGTTTGCCGAGGGCGGCGCTCCGTAGGTGATGGGGATGCCGAGTGCTTCCCGGAAGGCGTCGTCCACCGGAATCTCGACGTCCGGTTCGACGCGCTCGGTCCGGGTGAAGCGGTAGCGCTCCTGCGAGCCCAGGAAGAATACCTGGCCGGTCCGGCCACAGGCGCCGCTCAGCAATAGGTTGAGGCCATCCGTGCCCAATCTCCGGTAGCAGTTAAAGCTGTAGATCAGGCTAGGGGATGCCGTTGCGTCCATGCAGGCGAAAGCCCGGACGCAGGCTGAGGCGTTCGTAGTAGGCGGCCACGGCGGGGAAGTCCGGGTGTGCCATCGGGGTCATCTTCCAGCGATTGACCGAGAGCCCGAGGACGATATCCGCCAGGCTGAAGTCTTCACCGAGAACATAGTTCCCGGTGCTCTCAAGCTGCCGTTCAAGGATCGCCATCTTGCCGTTCCAGGCCAGCAGGCTGGCGTCGATGCGCCGACTGTCCTGGCAATCCGGATGCTGGCGCACCAGGCCCATGAAGGCGTAGCTCCAGGCCGGATTGAGCTCAGTGGCCTGCCAGTCCATCCACTGTTCCACCAGGGCCCGGGCCCGTGGGGCGAGCGGCAACAGGCTGCTGCCGGGATGCAGGTTGGCCAGGTAGCGGCAGATGCTGTTGGACTCCCACAGGGCGCCGGCGTCATCGATCAGCACCGGAACCTGGGCATTGGGGTTGAGGGCGAGAAGCTCAGGAGTGTGGGTCGATTGGAAGCCGCTGCCCCAATCTTCCTGTTGGTAGGCAAGGCCCAGCTCCTCACAGGTCCACAAGACTTTTCTGACGTTGATGGACGAGGCTTTGCCGAGAATTCTGTACGGGGCTCCCATGACGCTTCCTTGTTCGTGGCTCAGACGGGCCATGGGAATCTATCAGTGTGTTTGGTTCCCGGCGATGGCCAATGGGCCTGCGGGTGTTTGTCCGCGCCTCAGGCCGGGTCGGGCAAGGCCGAGGCCGGCAGACCGAAGACCCGGTCGAACAACCAGTTGAAGACGAAGGTGTAGCAAGGGATGAACAGGATCAGTGCCAGGTCCAGGAGGAAGGCCTGCACCAGGCTGATGCCCATCCACCAGGCAATCAGCGGGATCAGGAACACGATCAGGGTCAATTGGAAGCCCACGGCGTGGGCGATGCGGCGCTTGACGGTGCGGGTGCGCGACGGCTGGCGGCTTTCCCAGCGCTCGAAGAGGCTGGTGTAGATGAAGTTCCAGGTCACCGCGATGCTGGTGATCACCACCGCCAGCGGCCCGGTGCTGCTGGGCGAGGTGCCGGACAGCAGGGCCAGGCCGAGGGCCGAGAAGGTCATGCCGAACACCTCGAACAGGGATACGTAGAGCAGTTTGCGTTTCACGCCTTGCATGGGAATTCCTCGGTATTGAATGCAGCTGGCCAGGGCTGGGCTGGCACGGGGCGCAAAAGATAGCTTCAATATCCATGACAGAAAAAGTCGGAAGCTTTCAGTTTTACTGATAGGTTGCGCCCATGAATTTTTCCAGCGACAGCATCCAGTTGTTTCTCGCCGTGCTTGAGCGCGGTTCCTTTTCCGCGGCGGCCCGCGCGCTGGGCAAGGTGCCCTCGGCGGTGAGCATGGGCATTGCCAACCTTGAGGCCGAACTGGGGTACGCCCTGTTCGATCGCAGTCATCGCGAGCCGGTGCCGACGCCCCTGGCGTTGTCGCTCGCGCCCCATGCCCGGCTGATTGCCGATCAGCTCAAGCAGTTGCAGGTGCATGCCATCGAGCTGTCCCTGGGGCTGGAAAGCACACTCTCGATCGCGGTGGTGGATGACATCGACAAGCAGCGGCTGCTGGCGGCCATCAAGCTGCTGGCCGAGCTCTATCCGTTGCTGGACGTGGAAGTCCTCAGCGCTCCGCAGGATGACGTGCTGCAGTTGCTGCACAGCGGACGGGTCAGCGTTGGCGTGGCCTTTGCCGGCCTGAGCGTGAATGCCCTGGAGTACTTCCAGTACGCCGGCAGTGAACGGATCATCGCCTGCATTTCACCCCGGCATCCGCTGTTCCTGGCCAGCGAGGGGGCGCTGTATCTGGAGGAGTTGATCCGGGTTCGCCAGGTGGTGGTGGCCAGCCGCGACCTGCCCATCAGCGATACCCGGCCCCTGGTGGGCGAGTCGCTGTGGCGCACCGACAGCCTGGCCATGGCCCTGCACATGGTGGAGGCGGGGATCGGCTGGGGCAATTTCCCGCTGTCGGTGATCCAGCCGCTGCTGGCGGCAGGTCGCTTGCAGCGCTTGACGTTCAAGAATCTCGACAACGGCCTGTCGTTGCCGGTGCATGCGGTGTGGCTCAAGAGCCGGCCACTGCAGAAGGGCGCCCTGGCCCTGGTGCAGTTGCTCAGTGGCGAAGATCCGGCGCTGGGGCCGCCGCCCGGCCCCGGGTTCTAGGCCAGGGCCTGCTGGCGCAACCAGCGCAGCAGTTGGCCGGCCGCCGAGTCGTCGCTGATCGCCTGGGTCGAGAGCAGGTAGTAGGCGCTGCCGTCGGCGACGAAGCCGCAAGGGGCGCACAGCAGTCCGTCGCGCAGGTCGTCGCGCACCAGTTGCCAGGGGGCGATGGCCAGTCCCAAGCCCGCCACCGCCGCTTGCAGGCTGAAGTAGAAATGCTCGAAGACTTGCTCCTGAGGAGCCTGCGACAGCGGCAGCTGACGCAATTGCAGCCATTGTTCCCAGGCTTGCGGCCGGGTGGCGCTGTGCAGGCGCGGGGCGTGCTCCGCGAGGACCGGCTGCTGGTTCGACTCTGGCGTCCAGTCAGCCTGTTTGTCCGGGCGGCACACCGGGCCAATGGCTTCGTCGAACAGCCAGTGGGCCTGGGTCTGGTGGTCCCAGGCGAAATCATTGCGGCGGATCGCCAGGTCGATGCCGGCGTTGAACGAGAAGGGCCCGCCACCCGCCAGCAACTGGATCGATATTTCCGGGTGAGCGGCCTGGAACTCCGGCAGGCGTGGAATCAGCCAGCGCATCAGCAGGGTCGGTTCGCAGGACAGCACCAGCGGCGCCTCGGGGTCCGGTGCCCGCAGGCGGCGGCTGGTGTTTTCGATCAGGTCCAGGGCCTGGGTCACGCTGTGCAGCAGTTCGGCCCCGGCCGAGGTGAGAAACACCCGGTGACTGCGGCGTTCGAACAAAGCGGTGCCCAGGTCTTCTTCCAGGCTGCGCACGGCGCGGCTGATGGCGCCGTGGGTCAGGTGCAGGGCGGTGCCGGCCAGGGTGAAACTCTCCAGGCGCGCGGCGGCTTCGAAGCAGCGCAGGGCGCCGAGGGGCGGCAGGCGTCGGCGCGATGTCTGTGAGTTTTTATCACCAAGAGTGTCAGTTTTCATCGTTGGCCCTACCCCTGAAGATCCCCATACAGTAGCGCCAGATTGTATAACCGAGGCGTAGGCAACGTGACAGAACTGTTAGTCGTAATCACCATCACCATTCTCGCGGTACTCAGTCCCGGGGCCGATTTTGCCCTGGTTACCCGTAACAGCCTGATGCTCTCGCGCCGTCACGGCGTGCTGACCGCGGTGGGAATCGGACTCGGGGTCATGCTGCATATCGGCTACAGCCTGCTGGGGGTGGGGCTGCTGTTGCAGCAGTCGCCGCTGTGGTTCACCGGGCTGAAGCTCGCCGGGGCGCTGTACCTGATCTACCTGGGCATCCGCTTGTTGCGCAGTCCCGCCCAGGGGCCGCAGGAAGTGGCGGGGCGTGGCCAGGTGTCGTCCTGGGCGGCCCTGCGCAGCGGTTTCCTGACCAATGCGCTGAATCCGAAGACGATGATTTTCGTCCTCAGCCTGTTCATGCAGGTGATCCAGCCGGGCACCGGGTTGTCGCTGCAGATCGGCTACGGGGCGATCATCGTCCTGGCCCACGTTCTGTGGTTCGTGGCCGTGGCGCTGTTCTTTTCGGCGCCGGCCATTGCCGACCGGCTGATGGGCTACAAGCGCCGTATCGATCAGCTGTTCGGGCTGGTGCTGATCGGCTTTGGACTGCTGCTCAGTGTGCTGGGCGTGCAGCCCTGAGCCCTCAGGTGCTTTCCCGGATTCGCAGTTCGAAGCCCATGTCCACCACGGGCTCGGTCACGCTGTTACCGGCCAGCAGGGTCAGCATCTGCTCGGCGGCGCGGCGGCCGATGGCTTCCCTGGGAGTGCTGATGCTGCTCAGGCGCGGCACCATGTGCTCCGAGGACGGCAGGTCGTTGAACCCCAGTACCGCGACTTGTTCGGGGACCTTGATCCCGCAGCGCATGGCTTCCAGCAGGGCGCCCTGGGCCAGGTCGTCGTTGCCGAAGAAGATGGCGTCCACTTGCGGCTGGCTCTGCATCAATTGCAGGAACAGTTCACCGCCCAGGCCGACCGAGGACGGACGCGGGGTCAGCAGTTCCAGATCGGGGTTGTACAGCCCGGCTTCCTGCAGGGCGCGGCGGAAACCTTCGCCGCGCAGCAGGGTGCGTTGATCCAGCTGTGCGCCGACGTAGGCCAGGTGCTTGCGACCACGGGAAATCAGGTGCCGGGCGGCAGTCTCGCCCGCGTTCAACTGGGAGAAGCCCACGCAGTTGAGCCCGGCGCCGGAGTCCAGATCCATCATGTAGACGCAGGGAATGTTGTTGGCCTCGATCATCCGCCGGGAGCTTTCGGTGCGGTCGAAACCGGTCAGCAGCAGCCCGCGCGGCTGGTAGGTCATGTAGTTGCGCAGCAGGTTCTCTTCTTCGTCCCGGGAATAGTGGTAGTTGCCGATCAGCACTTCGAAGCCCTTGGGCCGCAGGACCTGATGAATGGCTTCCAGGGTTTCGATGAACAGCAGGTTGGACAGCGACGGCACCAGCACCACCACCGACTGGCTCTGGGCCGAGGCCAGGGCACGGGCGGCGGAGTTGACCACGTAGTTCAGCTCTTGCGCGGCCTTCTGCACTTTCTCAACCAGCTCGGTGGCCACGCTGCTGACGCCGCGCAACGCCCGGGAGGCGGTGATCGGACTGACACCGGCCAGTCGCGCCACTTCGTTGAGGGTAGGGCGCCCCGTGGTACGGGAGCTTTTATCGTTTTTATGAGGGGTCATCAGACGGCTTGCCAAACAAAATTCAAGTCACTAAGGTAGCGCTGTCCTGAAACAGCTGCAATGCGTGAGCGAGGTGTGCCTGACCCTCGCTCTTTGGTTTGGCGGACTATATACGCGGCAACCCACAAAAATGACAAGAAGGCGTCGGCAGACACTGTTTTTGTACTAGAACTAGAACTAGCGAAGGTAGCGCTGTCTGCGCGCTGAGGTGTTACATGAGTCAACCAATTACCGCCCTGGTCATCATGGGTGTTGCCGGCTGTGGCAAATCCAGCGTCAGTCAGGCCCTGTGCCAGCGCAGCGGCGCCACGGCCATTGAAGGCGATACGTTCCACCCTGCCGCCAATATCGCCAAGATGAGTGCCGGCATTCCTCTCGACGACGACGACCGCGCCGGCTGGCTCGACAGCCTCTGCGAGGAGTTGCGTCGGACCCTGGCCGCCGGTCAGCGTCCGGTGCTGACCTGCTCGGCGCTGAAGCGCAAATACCGTGAACGCCTGCGCGCCGCCACCCCCGGCCTGGGTTTCATCTTTCTCGAACTGACTCCAGCAGTCGCCGCCGATCGCGTGGCGCACCGGCCAGGGCATTTCATGCCTTCGACCCTGATCGACAGTCAGTTCGCCACCCTCGAATCCCCGGTGGGGGAGCCGCTCACCCTGGCCCTGGATGCCAGCACCCTGAGCGTCCAGCGCCTGGCCGAACTGGCCAATCAATGGTGGCTGGAGCACGGCCTTGAACCTTCACATTGAGTGCTGGCTCGAAATAGGTAGCGCTATCCCACTCGGCCCTTGTTTTTAACGCTTAAATAAAAACAACAAACCGGAGGCAATCCCATGTTTGGCATGTCCCAAGAGACCTATCTGCTGGTTGATGCAGTGGTCACTATCATCGGCCTGATCGTGTTGATCACCCGATTCAAGCTGCATCCCTTTATTGCCCTGACCATCGCCGCGGGGTTCCTCGGCCTGACCTCGGGCATGCCAGTGGACAAGATCATCAAGGCGTTCCAGGACGGCTTTGGTGGCGTGCTCGGTTTTGTCGGCATCATCCTGGCCCTGGGCACCATGCTCGGCAAGATGATGGCCGAGTCCGGCGGCGCCGATCAGATCGCCCAGACCCTGATCCGCTCGTTCGGCAAGGAGCGGGTGCAGTGGGCGATGATGTTCGCCGCGTTCCTGGTGGGCATCCCGCTGTTCTTCGAGATCGGCTTCGTGCTGCTGATCCCGCTGGTGTTCATCGTCGCCCGGCGTACCGGGGTGTCGCTGATCAAGATCGGCATTCCGCTGCTCGCCGGCCTGTCGGCGGTGCACGGCCTGGTGCCGCCGCATCCGGGGCCGCTGCTGGCCATCGGCGTGTTCGGCGCCGACATCGGCAAGACCATTCTCTACGGCCTGATCGTTGCCCTGCCGACCGCCATCATTGCCGGTCCGATCTACGGCACATTCATCGCCAAGTACATCCCGGGCCACCCGTCCCAGGAACTGGTGGACCAGCTGGCCCGTGAAAACACCTCGCAGAACCTGCCCAGCTTCAGCGTGACCCTGCTGACCGTGCTGCTGCCGGTGTTCCTGATGCTGCTCAAGACCTTCGCCGACGTGGCGTTGCCGGACGGGCATTTCTTCCGCATCTGGATGGACATGATCGGCCACCCGATCAGTGCCTTGCTGCTGGCCCTGCTGCTGTCGCTCTACACCTTCGGCTACAAGCAGGGCATCGGCTCCAAGCAGATCCTCGGCCTGCTCGACGCCAGCCTGGCGCCTACCGCGGCGATCATCCTGATCATCGGTGCCGGCGGCGGTTTCAAGCAGATGCTGGTGACCAGCGGCGTGGGTGACGTGATCGGCCATATGGCGGTCAACGCGCAGATCTCGCCGATCCTCCTGGCCTGGCTGGTGGCGGCGGTGATTCGTATTGCCACCGGTTCGGCCACCGTGGCCACCATCACCGGCGCCGGCATCGTGGTGCCGGTGGTGGGGATGATTCCCGGGGTCAACCGCGAACTGCTGGTGCTGGCCACCGGTGCCGGCTCCTTGATCCTGTCCCACGTCAACGACGCCGGGTTCTGGCTGGTCAAGCAGTACTTCAACATGACCGTGGCCGAGACGTTCAAGACCTGGACGGCGATGGAAACCATCCTCTCGGTGGTGGGCCTGATCTTTATCCTGTTGTTGTCGCTGGTGGTTTAAGAGCTTCGCCTGTAGGAGCGGGCTTGCCCGCGAAAAACCGCCAGCACGGCCACAAAAAAACCGCATCACTGCGGTTTTTTTGTGCCTGAAGGCGTCTCAGCTTTTCTGCACCAGCCCGTCGGCGCGGAACATGCTGCGAATGCCGCGCACCGCCTGGCGAATCCGGTCCTGGTTCTCGATCAGGGCGAAGCGCACGTGATCGTCGCCGTACTCACCGAAACCCACCCCCGGCGACACGCAGACCTTGGCTTCGGCCAGCAGCTTCTTGGCGAACTCCAGGGAGCCCAGGTGCGCGTAGGCCTCGGGAATCTTGGCCCAGACGTACATCGAGGCCTTGGGGTTCTCCACCATCCAGCCCAGTTCGTGCAGGCCCTTGACCAGCACATTGCGCCGCTGCCGGTATTGCTCGGCAATGTCTTTCACGCACTGCTGGTCGCCTTCCAGGGCGGCAATCGCCGCCACCTGCAACGGGGTGAAGGTGCCGTAGTCGTGGTAGCTCTTGATCCGCGCCAGGGCGCTGACCAGCTCCGGGTTGCCGACCATGAAGCCGATGCGCCAACCGGCCATGTTGTAGCTCTTGGACAGGGTGAAGAACTCCACCGCGATGTCCTTGGCCCCCGGCACCTGCATGATCGACGGGGCTTTCCAGCCGTCGTAGACGATGTCGGCGTAGGCCAGGTCGTGGATCACCAGCACGTCGTACTGCTTGGCCAGGGCGATCACCCGCTCGAAGAAATCCAGCTCCACGCACTGCGCAGTGGGGTTGGAAGGAAAGCCCAGGATCATCATCTTCGGCTTGGGGATCGAACCGCGAATGGCCCGCTCCAGCTCGGCGAAGAAGTCCACCCCGGGCACCAGCGGCACCGAGCGCACCTGGGCGCCGGCGATCACCGCGCCGTAGATGTGGATCGGGTAGCTGGGGTTGGGCACCAGCACCGTGTCGCCCTGGTCCAGGGTGGCCAGCATCAGGTGCGCCAGGCCTTCCTTGGAACCGATGGTGACGATGGCTTCGCTTTCCGGGTCGATGTCGACCTCGTAGCGATCCTTGTACCAGCGGGAAATCGCCCGGCGCAGCCGTGGAATGCCTTTGGAGGTGGAGTAGCCGTGGGTGTCCTCGCGCTGTGCAACGGTGACCAGTTTTTCGACGATGTGCGGCGGAGTCGCGCCGTCGGGGTTGCCCATGCTCAAGTCGATGATGTCTTCGCCGCGCCGACGCGCAGCCATCTTCAGCTCGGCAGTGATATTGAACACGTAAGGGGGGAGACGATCGATGCGCGCAAAGCGGCGCGGCGAACCTTGTTCGGCCATTGTTGCCTCGAAAAGACGTAAGCGCCCGGAACCGTCCGAGCGACGTTGGCCACTGCGGTGGCCTGCGGGGCAGACGATAAAGGCGCTGGCGCGGGCTTGTCCAGAGGCGCGAAAAATTATTTTTGCGCTGCCGGCGGTTTGCCGGGCTGTCGGGTTTGCCGCTATAACGTGCACGCTTTTTGCCTGCAAGGACGGCGCCCGGCCTCTGCCTGATCCGTTCGGGCGGATCTGACGCCGCTCGGCACCTCTTCGAACAACAGCATCAAACGGGATGAATGATGGAGTTTACCAGCGGCTTTTTGCTGAGCCTTTCGCTGTGCCTGGACATTGGCGTGGCCAATATCGCGATGATCACCCTGGCCATGCAGCGCGGCTATTTCCAGGGCTTCTGCCTGGGCCTCGGGACCTGCGTGGGGGACCTGATCTACGCGCTGCTGGCCCTGGCCGGGATGACCGTGCTGCTGCAGTACGAAAGCGTGCGCTGGGTGCTGTGGCTCGGCGGTTCGGCGCTGTTGGTGTATTTCGCGGCGAAGATGATCTACGCCGCCATTCATCACAGCGCCACACTGGTCACCGCCGGGGAGGCGGACCGCGGTTCGCCGCGCAAGGAGTTCCTGCGCGGGATCTTCCTGGCCATGTCTTCCCCCAGCGCGATCCTCTGGTTCGCCGCCGTGGGCGGCACCCTGATTGCCCGATCCGGGGGCGGTACGATCGCCGATTCCGGGTTGTTCCTGGCCGGCTTCTTTTGCGCCGGGCTGGTCTGGACCCTGGGCCTGTGCCTGGCCGCGACCCAGGGCGGCAAGTTGCTGGGCGACAAGCTGTTGCGCTACTCCTACCTGGCATCTGCGGCGATCTTCTGCTATTTCGCGGTGTACGTGATCCTCTCCGGTTATCAGGAGTTCATCGTTGGCGCCGGGTCGGTCGACCTTCCGGCGCTCTGATCCTGGCCCTGGCGATTGGCTTCTATACTTGCTGCCGTACCCATCATTTCTGCGGCAGGAGTGGCATTCATGGATGAGCAAAAACAGGGCGCAGGTCCCGAACCGCGCTTCGAAAGAGAGCGTTTTCTGCTGATCGCCGGCTTCAGCGAGCGGTTTACCCCAGGCGCCGGTCAGGACATCGGCCAGCTCTGGCAGCGCTTCATCCCCCACATCGGCAAAGTGCCGGGGCAGGTGGATGAGGTGACTTACGGCGTCTGCTGCAACCCCGATGGCCAGGGCAGCTTCGAATACCTGGCCGGGGTCGAGATCAGCAAGCTCGACGATCTGCCCGAGCGCTATCGCTGGATCGAAGTGCAGCCGCAGAACTATGCGGTGTTCGAGCACGGCGGCTCCTTGCAGGAGCTTCCCCAGACCTTCAACTACATCTGGAAGACCTGGCTGCCCCAGTCCGGTCGCGAGGCCGCCGATGCCCCGGAATTCGAGCGCTACAGCGCCGATTTCAACCCCGATACCGGCAGCGGCGTGGTGGAGGTCTGGCTACCGCTCAAAAGTGCATGATCCCCTCGGGGGCGCTGGCCGGCCCCCGATTCCCCCGGCCTTGGCCGCAATCTATACGCCGTCTTAATACCGCCCCCCGCAATCAGTGTCCGACCTTGATACGCCCTCACCTAACCTGCGTGGCGCAGAGGAGAGCGGCGGACGACTCGTTCCCGACTCCCTGCCGGTGCCCATTGCCGGGCGCCTGACCGGTCGCGCCCCGGGCCGCTGTCTGCGGTTGCGGCGCGGCCTCAATGGATTAAGGGGAAAAGCCTTGCTGACACTGGAATTCATCTACGGCGCCAGCGGTTTCTGCGCCGTGCTGCTGTTTGTCTACCTGGGTTACGCGCTGATCCGTGCCGAGAAATTCTGATGACCGCACTCAGCGCTACCCCGGCATTTTCATTCGCCCGTCCGGGCATTCTCGAGAAAGGAAACCAGCCATGTACGACCTGATCTTCGTGGGCCTGTCCCTGGGGTTCTTTGTACTGACGGCCCTGGTCATCGTCGCCATGGGCAAGATTTGAACGGAGCATCGACATGTTGAGTACTGTGCTGGAATACGCGGTGATCCTCGGGGTAATGACCGGGCTCGCCGTACTCATGGGCAAATGGCTGACCCGGGTCTTCAGCGGCCGCGGCCACGCCTTGCCCGAGCGGGCCACCTACCGCCTGCTGGGGATCGATCCCGGCGAAACCATGGGCTGGGCCCGCTATGGCTCGGCGCTGCTGCTGTCCAACGCGGCGATGATGCTCCTGGGCTACCTGGTGCTGCGCCTGCAAACCGTCATGCCCCTCAACCCCCTGGGGCTGGCGGCGCAAACCCCGGACCTGGCGTTCAACACCGCCGTGTCCTTTATCACCAACACCAACTGGCAGGCGTACTCCGGGGAAAGCAGCCTGTCGAACTTCAGCCAGATGGCGGTGATCACCTTCCTGATGTTCGTCGGCGCCACCGCCGGTGTTGTCGCCGCGGCGGGTTTCATTCGCGGCCTGAGCCGTTCCAGCTCGGCGGATATCGGCAACTACTGGGTCGACTTCACCCGCACCCTGTACCGGGTGATGCTGCCTTTGTGCCTGGTCATGGCCCTGGTCTATGTCTGGCAGGGCATGCCCCAGACCCTCAACTCCCAAGCCCTGGCCACCACCCTGGAAGGCGCCCAGCAGCAGTTGATCGTCGGCGCCGTGGCCAGCTTCGAGTCGATCAAGCACATCGGCACCAACGGCGGTGGCTTCTTCAGCATGAACGCCGCCCACCCGTTCGAGAACCCGACCCCGCTGACCAACGTCCTGCACATCCTCAGCATGTTGCTGATCCCTTCGGCGCTGACCTACACCTTCGGCAGCATGCTCCTGCGCCGGCGTCAGGGCTGGGTGTTCTTCGGCACTTTCCTGGTGATGTTCGTCGGCTTCCTGGCCATCGTCTTCACCGCGGAACAGGGCGGCAATCCGCTGCTGACCCAGGCCGGCGCCGACCAGCAACTGTCGGCAACCCAGAGTGGCGGCAACATGGAAGGCAAGGAACTGCGCTTCGGCATCGCCGACACCGCGCTGTTCGTCACCACCACCACCGGCGCCACCACCGGTTCGGTGAACGCCATGCATGACTCGCTGACCCCCATGGGCGGCTTCGTGCCCCTGGCGCAGATGATGCTCAACTGCGTGTTCGGTGGCGACGGCGTGGGCTTTATCAACCTGATCCAGTACGCCCTGCTGACGGTGTTCCTGGTGGGCATGATGATCGGCCGCAGCCCGGAATTCCTCGGCAAGAAGATCGAGGCCCGGGAGATCAAGCTGGTGATGCTCTCGGTGCTCGCGCACCCGATCTGCATCCTCGGTTTCACCGCCCTGGCGGCGCTGTGGCCGGACACCCTGAACAGCCTCAACAACCTTGGCCCCCATGGTTTCAGCGAGGTGCTCTACGCCTACGCCTCAGGTACCGCCAACAACGGTTCGGCGTTTGCCGGTCTTAATGCCAACACGCCGTTCTTCAACACCACCATCGGTCTGGCGATGCTCATGGGGCGTTTCTTCACCATGCTGCCGATGCTGGCCGTGGCCGGTTCCCTGGCGGCGAAAAAGAACATCCCGGCCGGTGCCGGCACCATTCCCACTGCCACGCCGCTGTTCATGTTCCTGGTGGTGTTCGTGGTGCTGGTGGTCGGTGGCCTGACTTTCCTGCCGGCCCTCGCGCTCGGCCCGCTGGTGGAGCAACTGCAGTTGCTGGCCGGCCAGACTTACAAGTAAGGGGTTGTGATGACGACGCAAATGCAAACCCAAGGCACCACCGTGGTGCTGTTCAAGGGCCTGTTGCGCCCGGTGCTGGTGGCGGCGGTGTTCTTCATGCTGCTGACCGGGCTGGCCTATCCGCTGGCGACCACGTTGCTGGCCAACCTGCTGTTCCCGTTCCAGGCCCAGGGCAGCCTGGTGCAGCGTGACGGCCTGGTGGTGGGCTCGGCACTGATCGGCCAGTCCTTCAGTCGCCCGGAGTATTTCCAGGGTCGGCCAAGCATGACCCTGGGCAGCGATCCGCTGGACCCGAGCAAGAGCGTGCCCCAGCCCTACAACGCCGGGGCCAGCGGTGCCAGCAACCTGGGCCCCACCAGCCAGAAGCTGGTGGACAGCGTGAGCGCGCGGGTCAGCGCCTATCGCCAGCTCAACGGTCTGGCGGCGGATATTCCGGTGCCGGTGGACGCGGTGACCGCTTCGGCTTCCGGCCTGGACCCGCACATCTCCCTGGCCAACGCCCAACTGCAACTGAACCGGGTGGCCCGCCTGCGCAACCTGCCGCTGGCCGAGCTGCAGGCGCTGCTGCAGGACCACAGCGAAAGCCGCACCTTCGGCCTGCTCGGCGAGCCCCGGGTCAATGTGCTGCAACTCAATCTCGCGCTGGATGCCCTGGCACCCGTGCCTGCCTCGCCCCTTGCGGTCAGTGAGTAAGAGATACCGATCATGAGTAAGAACCCTCGTATAGCGTTGTTCGACCGTGGGCTGTTGCTGACGGCGTGCCTGGATGCGGTGAAGAAGCTGCTGCCCCAGGCGCAGTGGAAGAACCCGGTGATGTTCGTGGTCTACCTGGGCAGCATTCTCACCACTCTGCTGTGGTTCCAGTCCCTGGGCGGTGAAGGCGAGGCCTCCAGCGGCTTCATCCTCAGCATCACCCTGTGGCTGTGGTTCACCGTGCTGTTCGCCAACTTCGCCGAAGCCCTGGCCGAGGGCCGCAGCCGGGCCCAGGCCGCGAGCCTCAAGGGCATGAAGCGCCAGACCCTGGCCAAGCTGTTGCAGCAGCCCAAGCATGGCGCTGCCTGGTTGCCCATGGCCGCCAGCGAGCTGCGCAAGGACATGGTGGTGCTGATCGAAGCCGGCGACCTGGTGCCGCTGGATGGCGAGGTCATCGAAGGCGTGGCCACGGTGGACGAGAGCGCCATCACCGGTGAATCGGCGCCGGTGATCCGCGAGGCCGGGGGCGACTTCTCCTCGGTCACCGGCGGCACCAAGGTGCTGTCGGACTGGCTGGTGGTGCGCATCAGCGTCAACCCCGGCGAGTCGTTCCTGGACCGCATGATCTCCATGGTGGAATCGGCCAAGCGCCAGAAGACCCCCAACGAGGTGGCCCTGACCATTCTCCTAGTGGGCCTGACCCTGCTGTTCCTGCTGGTGATCGTCACCCTGAGCCCGTACTCGATCTTCGCCGTGGCCATGAGCGGCACCGGCAGCGTGATCAGCGCCACGGTGATGGTGGCGTTGCTGGTGTGCCTGATTCCCACCACCATCGGCGGCCTGCTCTCGGCGATCGGCGTGGCGGGCATGAGCCGGATGATGTCGGCCAACGTCATCGCCACGTCCGGGCGCGCTGTGGAAGCGGCGGGGGACGTCGACGTGTTGCTGCTGGACAAGACCGGCACCATCACCCTGGGCAACCGTCAGGCCAGCGCCTTTCTGCCGGCCCCGGGAATCAAGGACAGCGAACTGGCGGACGCCGCGCAACTGGCCTCCCTGGCGGACGAAACCCCGGAAGGGCGGAGCATCGTGGTGCTGGCCAAGCAGAAGTTCGACATCCGTGGCCGCGACATCGAGGCCCTGGGCGCCAGCTTCGTGCAGTTCACCGCGCAGACCCGCATGAGCGGCGTCGACCTGCCGGAGGGGCGCAGCATCCGCAAGGGTGCGGCCGATGCCATTCGCCGGCACATCGAAGCCCTGGGGGGCAGCTTCCCGCCGGCCTTGCAGGCCAAGGTCGATGAAGTCTCCCGGCGCGGCAGCACGCCGCTGGTGGTCAGCGACGGCGCTCAGGCCCTGGGCGTGGTGGAACTCAAGGACGTGGTCAAGGGCGGGATGAAGGAGCGCTTCGCCGAACTGCGGCGCATGGGCATCAAGACCGTGATGATCACCGGCGACAACCGCCTGACCGCGGCGGCGATTGCGGTGGAGGCCGGGGTCGATGATTTCCTCGCCGAGGCCCGTCCTGAGGACAAGCTGCAACTGATCCGCGACTACCAGGCCAAGGGCAAGCTGGTGGCCATGACCGGCGACGGCACCAACGACGCCCCGGCCCTGGCCCAGGCCGACGTGGCGGTGGCGATGAACAGCGGCACCCAGGCGGCAAAGGAGGCCGGCAACATGGTCGACCTGGACAGCAACCCGACCAAGCTGATCGAGGTGGTGGAAGTCGGCAAGCAGATGCTCATGACCCGTGGCGCCCTGACCACCTTCAGCGTGGCCAACGACGTGGCCAAGTATTTTGCTATCGTACCGGCCGCGTTCGTCGCCACTTACCCGCAATTGGGCGCGTTGAACGTGATGCAACTGACCAGCCCGAACTCGGCGATTCTCAGTGCGGTGATCTTCAATGCGCTGATCATCGTGTTCCTCATCCCCCTGGCGCTCAAGGGGGTGAAGTACCGCTCCATCGGCGCGGCGGCCCTGCTTAACCGCAACCTGCTGATCTATGGCCTGGGCGGGGTGCTGGTGCCCTTTGCCGGGATCAAGCTGATCGACATGCTGCTGGCCGGGCTTGGCCTGGTCTGAGGCAAGGACTGACAATGCGGCGCTCCCCGGAGCGCCGCATTGTTCATTTAAGGAAGCTCATGACTGTGCTCGATGCGAGTTCCCCGCCCCGCGACGGGCGTCCCGACCCTGATGCGCTGCTGGAAAAGCTGCAACAGGATGAACAGGCCGCCCAGCGCGGCAAGCTGCGGATCTATTTCGGTTCCAACGCCGGGGTCGGCAAGACCTGCGCCATGCTCACCGCCGCCCGCAATGAAGTGGCCCAGGGCCGCGACGTGGTGGCCGGGGTGGTGGAAACCCACGGCCGGCGGGAAACCGCCGAGCTCTTGCAAGGCCTGGAAGTGCTGGAGCGTCACCGCCTGATGCACCGCGACTACGCCTTGCCCGAATTCGACCTGGACGCGGCCCTGGCGCGGCGTCCTTCGGTGCTGCTGGTGGACGAGCTGGCCCACAGCAACGTCCCCGGTTCGCGTCACCCCAAGCGCTGGCAGGACGTGGAAGAACTGCTGCGGGCCGGGATCGATGTCTGGACCACTCTCAACGTCCAGCACCTGGAAAGCCTCAACGACATCGTCAGCGGCATCATCGGCATCCGCGTGCGCGAGACGGTGCCCGATCACCTGTTCGACGAAGCCCATGAAGTGCTGGTGATCGACCTGCCGCCGGACGACCTGCTGCGCCGCCTCAAGGACGGCAAGGTCTACATGGGGCCGCAGGCCGAGCGGGCTTCACGGCATTTCTTTCGCAAGGGCAACCTGCTGGCCCTGCGCGAACTGACCCTGCGCCGCACCGCCGACCGGGTCGATGCGCAGATGCGCGACTACCGCCGCGAACGTTCGATCAATGCCCTGTGGCCGGCCCGCGAGCGTTTGCTGGTGGGGGTGGCCGGTGATCCGGCGGACGAACGCCTGGTGCGTGAGGCCGCGCGCCTGGCGCAGAAGCTCGAAGCCGACTGGATGGTGGTGCACGTGGCCTCGGCGCAGCGCCGCGGCCACGGCGCCAGCCGTTATGCGGCGGCGATGAAGACCCTGGCCCTGGCCGCCGAGTTCGGCGCCGAAACCGCGACCCTGCCCGGCCTGGACGTGGCCGAGGCGCTGGTGGCCTGTGCCCGCGAGCACAATGCCAATCGCCTGGTGCTGGGCCATTACCCGCGCAAGGTCTGGCAGTTCTGGCACCAGTCGGTGAGCGACCGGATCAGCCGCCAGCACCCGGAAATCGATCAGATCGTGATCGCCAACGGCCCCTTGAGCCGGCGCCCGGTGCCGGCGGACAAGCCCGAGGCCGGGCTGCCGCCGAGCCGCGCGCCGGCCTACCTGTGGGCCAGCCTGGCGTGCTTTGCCGCCACCGCGGTGGCGGCGCTGCTGCTCAAGGTGTTCGACCCGGCCAACGTGGTCATGCTGTTCCTGCTCACCGTGGTCCTGGTGGCCCTGCGTTTTGGACGCGGCCCGGGCGTCTGGGCGGCGATGCTGGCGGTGTTGTGCTTCGACTTTTTTTTCGTCCAGCCGGTGTGGTCGTTCACGGTCAACGACACCCAGTACTTCTTCACCTTCGCCCTGATGCTCGGCATTGCCCTGATCACCGGCCAGCTCACCGCGCGCCTGCGCCATCAGGCGCGCACCGCCGCCGAGGGCGAACGCCGCGCCACTTCCCTGGCCGGGCTGGCCCGGGAGCTGTCGGCGGCGCTGACCGAGGAGCAGATCTGCGCCGTGGCCCTGCGCACCTTCAGCGGAGTGTTCGAGGCCCGGGTCGGGCTGGCGCTGCCGGACGCCGACAATCGAGTGCGCGCCCTGAACGCCAATGTCCTGGTCATCGACGAGAGCATCGCCCAGTGGGCTTATGATCACGCCCAGCCGGCGGGGCGCGGCACCGATACCCTGGCGGCCGCCAAGGGCTGCTACCTGCCGCTCAAGGCGCCGATGCGGGTGCGCGGGGTGCTGGTGCTGGAACTGGCGGATGCCGAACGCCTGGCCGAACCCGAGGAGCGGCGCCTGCTGGAAGCCTGCATGAGCCAGCTGGCGATTGCCCTGGAACGGGTGCATTACGTCGAAGTGGCCCAGAGCACTGTGGTGCAGATGGAAGGCGAACGCATGCGCAACACCTTGCTGGCGGCGATTTCCCACGACCTGCGCACGCCCTTGACCACCATCATCGGCGCCGCCGACGCTGCCTTGCCCCATGCCACCGAGGGCCCGCTCAAGCAACTGCTGGCGGGTATCCACGATCAGGCCTCGTCCATGCAGCGCCTGATCGAGAACCTGCTGGACATGGCGCGCATGCAGGAGCGCGGAGTGCGCCTCAAGCGCCAGTGGAACTCCCTGGAGGAAATTGTCGGCAGCGCCCTGCGCCAGTTGCGCGAGCCCCTGGCCAAGCATCAGTTGCGAGTGACCATGGCGCCGCAGTTGCCCCTGGTGGAAGTGGACGCGCTGCTGCTGGAACGGGTGCTGGTGAACCTCTTGGACAACGCCGCCAAGTACACTCCGGCCGGCACCCTGGTGCAGATCAGCGCCCGTCAGGTCGACCAGCAGATCATTCTGCAGGTCAGCGACTCCGGCCCCGGCTGTCCCAAGGGCAGCTCCCCGGACAGCCTGTTCGAAGCCTTCAGCCGTGGCCAGCAGGAGTCCGCCGTGGCCGGGATCGGCCTGGGCCTGGCCCTGGCCAAACGTATTGTCGAAGCCCATGGCGGGCGGATCGAGGCCCAGCCTCACGCCGACGCCGGGCTGAGTTTTGTCATCACCTTGCCGGCGGGACAACCGCCTTCCCTGGAAGCCCTATGAGCAGCCCACGCATCCTGATCGTCGAGGACGAAGCCAACATCCGCCGCTTTGTCGGCATAGCCCTGGAGGACGAAGGCTTCCAGGTGTTCGAGGCCGACAGCGTCAAGCGCGCGCTGATCCATGCCGCCAGCCGCCAGCCGGACCTGGTGATCGTCGACCTGGGCCTGCCGGACGGCGACGGCAAGCAGTTGATCAGCGAGCTGCGTGGCTGGCTGGCGGTGCCGATCCTGGTGCTCTCGGCCCGGGATCGGGAAGACGAGAAAGTCGCCGCCCTGGACGCCGGGGCCGACGACTACCTGGTCAAGCCGTTCGGCGTGCCGGAGCTGCTGGCGCGGATTCGCGCGCAGTTGCGCCGCCATGGCCAGAGCGGCGCGGCGGCGGCCACCAGCAAGGTCAACTTCGGCGTGATCGAGGTCGACCTGGCGACCCATGAAGTGCGCCGCGAAGGGCAACTGGTGCACCTCACGCCGATTGAATACCGCCTGCTCTGTGCGTTGATCCGCGGCCAGAGCCGGGTGCTGACCCATCGCCAGCTGCTGCTGGAGGTTTGGGGCCTGGATTATGTCGACCGCGCCCATTACCTGCGGGTGCACATGGCCCATCTGCGGCAGAAGCTGGAGGCCGATCCGGCTCAGCCCCAGCACCTGATCACCGAGTTGCAGGTGGGTTATCGCCTGGTGGGGCTCTGATCCCGGCGCGTGGCGCCGCTCAGGGGTTTCTCGCCGCGGCGCCGTTCATGCACAAAGTCGATGTACAGGGTGATGCAGCCGAAGGTGGCGATGCCGAACAGCAGAAGAAGGCCGATCTGGATGTTGCTCATGGGGAAGGTCCTGTGGGCAAGACGCGGCACGACCGGCTCGACAGGGCCAGTCAGCAAGCGTCGGGGAGCTGATAGATAATCCCTGGGCGCCGCGCTTGCCAGGGTTTATATGAAAGCTTTACGGCGTCGCCGATGATCCCTATGCCCGGCATACGCCAGGCTTTGCGCGGCGCCGCTCTTGCTAGAATCCGCCATCCTTCACCGACTTCAGGTTGCTGCCCCATGACCGCTTCGACCCCGCTGATCCGCACCGTACTGCCCACCGACCTGGACCGCTGCTTCGCCATCGAAACCCTGGCCTACGAAGGCGACGAAGCCGCGACCCGGGACAAGATCGCCACCCGCATCGCCACCTGGCCGGAGGGGTTTATCGTCGCCGAGGTGGACGGTGTGGTGGCCGGCTTCATCAACGCCGGCGCCACCTTCGAGGTGCAGATGGCCGATGAAGCCTTCAAGGAACTGATCGGCCACGACCCGGCCGGTTCGGAAGTGGTGATCATGTCGGTGGTGGTGCACCCGGACTTCCAGGGCCTGGGCCTGGCCCGGCAACTGCTGCACGCCTTCATCGCGCGCATGGGCGAGCTGGGCAAGGCGCGCATCCACCTGATGTGCAAGGAACGCCACGTGCCGCTGTACCAGCGCTTTGGTTTTGTCTACGTCAAGGCGTCGGAGTCGGACCACGGCGGCATGGCCTGGCATGAGATGGTGTTGGGTCTTGCGCCGTAACACTCCATCCTTGTGAGTGGGCTTTATGTAGTCTAAATTTAGGCTGCTGCTGGCCCGGGCTATCCCTGTCCAGCATTCCCGAGGACATGTGTCATGCGTATTCAAACCATCAGTTTCGTGAAGAAAAACGCTGCGGATCTGGATCTTTCCGAGCCCATGCTGGTGACCCAGAACGGTGTTCCCGCCTATGTGATCGAATCTTACGAAGAGCGCAAGCGCCGTGACGAAGCCATCGCTCTGATCAAGCTGTTGTCGTTCGCGGATCGAGACAAGCAGCAGGGCAAGCTAGTGAGCGCCGACAATCTGCTGCAACGTCTGGCCCAGCGTCGCCAAGTGTCGAAAGACGATGCAGAAGACTTATAGGGTTGAGTTCGCCACGGCAGCCGAACATGGCGTAGTGGCGTTGGAACACTATCTGATCCAGCAGTGCGGCCCGCAGCAGGCGGGACAGTTTGTCGATCAATTGATCAGGCAGATCGCCTCGACCTTGAGTGAGCAGGCATACACCTTTGCGGTTTGCCAACAAGCGGCCTCGTTGGGCGTCACTCACTTTCGCGAATTCCTGTGCATGGGGCAGCGGGTACTTTATGAGGTCTATCCGGATGAGCAACGGGTGGTTGTGGCCTTGATCATCGGCCAGCGTCAAAGTGTCGAAAAGCAACTGATCGACTACTGCCTGATGCTCTGAGCCTCAGAACGCCAGCACCATCCGCCGTTCATAACCGATCCGGCCCTTGCAGGCCTCGCCGTTCTCCACCCAACCCAGCTTGCGGTACAGCTTGAGGGCCGGCTGGTTGTCACTGTCCACCGCCAGGTTCAGGCCCCTGAGCCCGGGCCACTGTCGGCGCGCGGCGGCGGGGATGGCTTGCAGGCAGGCCTGGCCGAAGCCCCGGCCCTGGAACCGCTGGTCCACTTGCAGGGCGTGCAGGCTGGCGCTGTCGGCGTCGGCCCAGGCCGGCAGGCACGGCGGGCGCTTGAGCAGCACGAAGGCCACCGGCCACTCGTCGCTGAGCAGGGCAAAGCCCTTGATCGCACCCTGGGGCGCATTGACCAGGGCGTGCAGCGCGCCGTGAATGTCGCCGCTAAAGGTCTTCTGTGCGGGCCGCACTTCAAGCTCCAGCAAACGCGCGTGCTGCTGACTGTCGAGCTGTTCGTAAGGCACGAGGCGGGTGGTCACGGGCAGGGCGATCCGGTCGGGAGGAGGGGGCGGATTCTAGCGATTTTGCCCAGCGGGTAAAATTTTTTCCGCGGCTTGTCGATTGCGCGAGTGGCCAGGCGACTAAGGGTGAAGCGAACAGTCAACGCTCCGTGTGCAGGGGCTGTTCGGCCGCGGTTGATTTCACTCTTGAGGAGTTTGGCCATGCTCAATCCATCCAATGAAGCGCAGATCCGCAGCCTGATCGATCTCTGGCAGCAGGCGGTGCTGGCCCGGGATATCGAACGCATCGTCAGCTATTACGCCGACGACATCACCTCCTTCGACGCGGTCGGGGCCTTGCAGTTCAAGGGCAAGGCGGCCTATCGCGCGCACTGGGAGGCATGCATGCAGGTCTGCCCCGGCCCGGGCATTTTCGAGTTCCACCAACTGCAGGTGCGTGCCGATGCAGAGCTGGCCTGCGCCCATTGGCTGGCCCATTGCGGCGGCACCGACGCCGAGGGCGTGACCAAGGCCTGCTGGATGCGCGTCAGCGCGGCCTATCAACGTCGCGAGGGCCAGTGGCAGGTGGTGCACGAGCACTGGTCGGCGCCGTTCGACATGCGCACCGGGAGCACCCTGTTCGACTTGCAGCCCTGAACAGCGAGCGGTTCGCCAAAGCGCAAAACAGCGACCATAGTTGCTCAGCCCGAGTCCGGAGGTGCCCATGAAATACCTATGCCTGGTCTACAGCGACGAGCGCTTGCTGCACAGCCTGCCCGACAGCCCCGAGGACGCCGAATGCCTGGCCTATGCCGAGTCGGTGCAAGGTAGCGGGCGGATGCTGGCCGCCGAGGCGCTGCAATCGGTGCAGTGCGCCACCACGGTGCGCATGCGCGGCGGCAAGCTGTCGATCACCGACGGCCCGTTCGCCGAAACCAAGGAACAGCTGGCCGGTTTCTACCTGATCGAGGCCAGGGACCTGAATGAAGCGATCCAGGTTGCCGGGCATATTCCGGCCGCCCGGGTCGGCAGCGTCGAAGTGCGGCCGGTGCGTGAGTTGAATCCCTGAAAACCACGATAAGCAGGAGTGTGGCGATGACTTTCCAAACCACGGGCCGCCAGCCCGCCGAGCATGAACTGTCCATCAGCCGATTGATCGACGCGCCGCGCAACCGGGTGTTTCGCGCCTGGACCGAGCCGGCCTTGCTGGCGCAATGGTGGGGACCCCACGGCATGACCACCCCGGAGTGTGAAATGGATTTGTGGGTCGGCGGCCAGTTTCGCACCCTGATGCGCGCCCCGGACGGCAGCGAGTACCCGACCATGGGGGTGTTCCTGGAGATCGACGCCCCGTCGCGGCTGGTGTTTACCGATGCCTACCTGCCGGGCTGGATTCCTTCGGGCAAGCCGTTCATGACCGCTGAAGTGACCTTCGAGGAGCAGGGCGACAAGACCCTCTACACCGCCCGGGCCATGCACTGGACCGAAGCCGACCGCAAGGCGCACGAAGCCATGGGGTTTCATGAGGGTTGGGGGCAGAGCCTGGAGCGTCTGGTGACCCGGGGCCTGCCGGACTGATGGCCGAGCCAGCCCGGGAAGCGCTAGCGGCGCAGGTGGCGCAGGTCTACCGCGAGCAGTCGCGGCGGATCCTCGCCACCCTGATCCGCCTGCTGGGGGATTTCGACCTGGCCGAGGAGGCGCTGCACGAGGCCTTCTTCGTGGCCGTCGAGCGCTGGCAGGACGCTGGCGTGCCCGACAATCCCCGGGCCTGGCTGGTGTCGGTCGGCCGCTTCAAGGCCATCGACGCCTTGCGCCGACGGGCGCGTTTCGCGGCTTCCCAGGCGGCGCTGCTCAGCCAGTTGGAGCAACTGGAACAGGACGACTGGAGCGTCGAGGATGTGCAGGATGACCGCCTGCGCCTGATCTTCACCTGCTGCCACCCGGCATTGGCGGCCGATGCCCAGGTGCCGTTGACCCTGCGCGAGATCTGCGACCTGAGCACCGAGGAAATCGCCCGGGCCTTCCTGGTCAGCCCGGCCACCATCGCCCAGCGCATCGTGCGCGCCAAGGCGAAAATCCGCGACGCCGGGATTCCCTATCAGGTGCCGGAGCTGAGTGAATTGCCCGAGCGCCTGGAGAGCGTGCTGCGGGTGATCTACCTGGTATTCAACGAGGGTTACTCGGCCTCCATGGGCGCCGAACTGACCCGAGATGAGCTGACCCGCGAAGCCATCCGCCTGGGCTACCTGTTGCTGGAGCTGCTGCCCGAGGCGGAGGTGATGGGCCTGCTGGCGCTGATGCTGTTGCACGAGTCCCGGCGCACGGCGCGGATCTCTGCCACTGGCGAGTTGATCCTGCTGGACGAGCAGGACCGTTCGTTGTGGCAGCAGGACATGATCGAGGAAGGTTGCGCCCTGGTGGAGCGCGGCCTGCGCAGCGGACACGCCGGGCCTTATTGCCTGCAAGCGGCGATTGCCGCGGTGCATGCCGAAGCCGCGAGCGCCGAACAGACCGACTGGGCGCAGATCGTCGGCCTGTATGACATCCTGCTGCGCTTGCAGCCTTCACCGGTGATCCGGCTCAACCGTGCCGTGGCCCTGGCTCAGCGCGATGGGCCAGCTGCCGGGCTGGCGCAAGTGGAGGCCATTCTGAGCCGCGGCGACTTGCAGGATTACCACTTGGCCCATGCCGCGCGTGCCGATTTCTGTCGGCAACTGGGGCAGGTCGGTGCGGCGCGCGAATCCTACCAACTCGCCTTGGCCCTGGTCCGGCAAGGCCCCGAGCGGCGCTTTCTCGAACAGCGCCTGGCCCAGCTCGACGCCTTGTAGAGGCTGGCGATTCAGGGTGGCCGGCGGGGGCTGGTCAGGAGCCGGTGAACGCGGTCATTGCAGCATCCGCGCCAGTAACCAGCTGCCTGCCGGCCCCGGCGGATGCAGGCGTGACCAGAGCGCGTCCACCGCCACGGTGCGCGGCCAGCCACGGACCTGCAGCTCTTGCAACTTGCCGGCGCCGAAGCCCTCCACCAGCCAGCGTGGCAGGGGCGCCCAGCCAAAGCCGCCCTGGGCCATCTCCAGCAGCATCAGGTAGCTGGGGGCCGACCAGACCCGGCCCTGGCTCCGGCTCTCGTAGGGGTTGAGCACGGTGGCCAGGCGCAGTTCCCGGTGCTGGCGCAGGGCTTGTTCGTCGACCCGATCCAGGGCCGCCAGGGGATGGTTGCGCGACACGTAGAGCGACATTTCACCCCGTTCATCCAGGGTCTTGTGTTCCAGGTCCGCCGGGTAATCGTCCTGCTTTTCGGCAAAGGCGATCTGCGCCCGGCCACTTTGCACCAGGGCGATCAGGTCATCGCATTCGGCGATCAGGCATTCCAGCTCCAGGTCCGGGTAGCGCTGCTCGAAGGCGCCGAGGCCGCTTTCAAAACGGTCCGACTGGTAGGTGTCGGATAGGGCGATGGTGAGCTTCGCCTCGATCCCCCGGGACAGTTGGCTGGCGGCCATTTCCAGGCGGCTGGTGGCGGCGAGGATCTCTTCGGCGCGCTGCAGAAGGACATGCCCGGCCGGTGTCAGCCCGGGCTTGCGGCTGCTGCGGTCGAACAGCTGGACATCGAGGTCGATCTCCAGGCTGGCCACCGCCGCGCTGATGGTGGACTGACTCTTGCCCAGCTTGCGCGCGGCAGCGGAAAAGGAGCCTTGGGTGGCGGCCTGGACGAACGCCAGCAGCACTTCATGTGAGGCCATGAAACTATCGCCTTGATCGATGGTTATTGGTTATGAAGTATCGGCCTGCTCCTGGATGATCGCCAACACTTTCACTCCAGGAGTACGCCAATGAGCCTGCCTAAATCCCTGACCGAACGTATTTTCCAGGCGGTAGCCTTCGAGCTGCTGGCGGTGTCGATCTGTACTCCGCTGCTGTCCTGGATCATGGACAAACCCATGGCCGACATGGGCCTGGTGACCCTCGCCATCGGCCTTCTGGCCCTGGGCTGGAACGTGCTGTTCAACGGTCTGTTCGATCGTTTGCTCAAGCGTCTGGGCCTTGAGCACAACGGCAGGACCCGGGTCCTGCATGCCTTGCTGTTCGAAGGCGGGCTGGTGGCGTTCTGTGTGCCGCTGATTGCCTGGTGGCTGGATATCAGCCTGCTGCAGGCCTTCCTCCTGGACATCGGCGTGTTGTTGTTCTTCCTGCCCTACACCTGCCTCTACCACTGGGCCTACGACGTGCTGCGGGACAAGTGGCTGCAAACGCGTCTGGTCCATTGAACGGCAAGGCGCTCCGGGGGGAGCGCCTTCGCCTGCGGGCGGCGAAAATCTCCGGGGCGCCTATCATGGCGTAGACGCTGGCGGCGACGCAGCAGACAAAACTGGACACTGTCCCGGTGTTTTTCTGAAAATATGCGCCAGCCGGTTCCGGTGACTGAACCTGCCGCCCTCCCGACTATCTGAAGACCATGACTATTCCCCGCAACTGGATCATCTGCGAGCACTGCGATTCGCTGTACGAGTCCGTGCCGCTCCGCAAGGGCCAGGCCGCCCAGTGTTCGCGCTGTGGCGCGCTGCTGGCCCGCGCCCGCCACCTGAGCGTGCAGCAGCTGTTCGCCCTGTCGATCAGCGCCGGGTTGCTGTTCGTCTTCGCCAATCTGTTTCCGGTGATCAAGATCAGCCTCGAAGGCCTGAGCAACGAGGCGACCCTCTGGCAATCGGTGGAGGCCCTGGCCCAGGGCCGCATCAGCCTGATCGCGGCGATCACCGGCCTGACCATCATTCTCGCGCCGTGCCTGCAGATCATCCTGCTGTGCTGGGTGCTGGGCTTTGCCAACGTCGGCCGCGCGGCGCCGGGCTTCAAGGCCTGCATGCGCGCCCTGGAACACCTGCGCCCCTGGAGCATGCTCGAGGTGTGCCTGCTGGGCATCCTGGTGGCCATCGTCAAGCTGGCGGGCATGCTCGATGTGCACCCGGGGATGGGCCTGTGGGCCCTGGCGATGCTCACGGTGCTGATCATCCTGATTTCCGGCAAGGACATCCGCTACCTCTGGGATGACCTGGAGGGCCGCTACTGATGAGTGCGCCGCCCTACGCCCGCGACTATCAACTGATGCTGTGCCACACCTGCGGCCAGGTCTGCCAGGACTTCGAGCACCGCTGCCCGCGCTGCGATAGCGTGGTGCATGCGCGCAAGCCCAACAGCCTGGCGCGCACCTGGGCCTTTCTCCTGGCCAGCCTGATCTTCTACATCCCGGCCAATCTGCTGCCGGTGATGCACACCAGCATCTTTGGCAGCGCCAGTGAAAACACCATCATGAGCGGCGTGGTGGAGTTCTGGAAACACGGCTCCTGGGACATCGCCCTGCTGATCTTCATTGCCAGCGTGGTGGTGCCCTGCAGCAAGTTCTTGGTCCTCGGCACCCTGCTGGTGACCTGCCAGCGCCGCAGCCTCTGGGCCCGGCGCGAGCGGGCCAAGCTGTACCGCTTTATCGAGTTGATCGGCTACTGGTCGATGCTCGACGTACTGGTGGTAGCCCTGGTGGCGGCGCTGGTGCAGTTCCGTGCCCTGAGCTCGATCGATCCGCGCATGGGCATTCTGTTTTTTGGTTTGGTGGTGGTGCTGACGATGTTGGCCGCCATGAGTTTCGATCCCCGGCTTATCTGGGACGCAGAGGTTGAAGATGTCTGAGCATCCAGGTTCCAACGCAGCAAATCCCCGGCCCGCGCCTGGTGCTCCGGCGCTGCGCACGCGGCGTTTCAATGTCTCGCTGGTGTGGCTGGTGCCGATCGTCGCGGCCCTGGTGGGGTTGTCGATGGTGGTGCACAAGTCGCTGTCGGCGGGGCCGGAAATCACCATCAGCTTCCAGACCGCCGAAGGCCTGGAGGCCAACAAGACCCAGGTCAAGTACAAGAACGTGGTGATCGGCAAGGTGACCGCCATCGCCTTGAGCGACGACCGCAAGAAGGTGCTGGCCAAGGTCGAGCTGGATCAGTCCGCCGAACCCTTCACCGCCGACGACTCGATGTTCTGGGTGGTGCGTCCGCGGATCGGCGCCAACGGCGTTTCCGGGGTCGACACCTTGCTCTCCGGGGCCTTTATCGGCGCCGACGCCGGCAAGTCGGAAAAGCGCAAGGACAGCTTCAAGGGCCTGGAAACCCCGCCGCCGATCACCTACGGGCAAAAGGGCAAGCGCTTCACCCTGCACACCGATGACCTGGGTTCGCTGGATATCGGTTCGCCGGTCTACTACCGGCGCATCGAAGTGGGGCAGGTGGTGTCCTACCAGTTGGCCAACGGCGGCAAGGGCGTGGACGTGAAGATCTTCGTCAACGCGCCCAACGACAAGTACGTCACCACCGACACCCGCTTCTGGAACGCCAGCGGCGTCGACGTGACCCTCGGCGCCAATGGCCTGAAGGTCAACACCGAGTCGGTGTCGTCGATCCTCGCCGGCGGCATTGCCTTCGTCGAGCCCAAGTACAGCCCCAATGCCAAGCCGGCCGAGGAGAACGCCGAGTACACCCTGTTCGGCGACCAGGACACCGCCCTGGCGCCGCCGGACGGCGCGCCCTATTACATCCGCATGCGCTTCGACCAGGCCCTGCGCGGGCTGTCGATCAATGCACCGGTGGAGTTCCTCGGGGTGAACATCGGCAAGGTGGTGTCGATGGACCTGGACTACGACGAACAGCGCAAGTATTTCCCGACCCTGGTCGGCGCGGTGATCTATCCCGAGCGCCTGGGCAAGGCCCACGAAAAGCTGGTGAAGCAGACCGGCGGCGAAGACGATGCGCGCTCGGCCCAGCTGATCGGCGCCTTCGTCAAGAACGGCCTGCGGGCCCAGCCCCGCAGCGGCAACCTGCTGACCGGCCAGCTGTACATCTCCCTGGACTTTGTCGCCAACGCCAAGCCGGTGGCCTATGACGCTACGGCGCGGCCGCTGGAAATCCCCACCATCCCCGGCAGCATGGACAAGTTGCAGGAACAACTGCAGGCCGTGGTGGACAAGATCAGCAAGCTGCCGATCGACTCGATTGCCGCCAACCTCAATGGCAGCCTGGTGGAGATGCAGAAGACCCTGAAGCAGGTCAACGGCGAGGTGCTGCCGCAGATGCGCGACACCCTGGAGCAATCGAAGAAGACCCTGGCCAGCGCCAACGAGAGCTTCTCCGAGGACTCGCCACAGCGCCAGAAACTCAGCCAGGCCATGGAAGAAGTGCAGCGTACCGCGCGTTCGGTGCGGGTCCTCAGCGACTTCCTCGGGCGTCATCCGGAAGCGCTGATCCGCGGGCGCCTCAAAGACAACCAACCGGATGCCTACCAGTCGCCATCCTCCTCTGTTCGCGAATCCGTACCGGAAGCCCAGCCATGAAAACCCGTGCCCTGTTGCTCTGCCTGACCCTGGGGCTGGCCGCCTGCAGTTCGGCGCCCACCCGTTACTACACCCTGATGCCGCCCGTGGCCGAAGGCAGCGCTGCGGCGCGCACTGGCGACCTGCAGTTCGAGATGTCCACGGTGCGCATTCCGGTGCAGGTGGATCAGCCGCAACTGGTGGTACGCCAGGACAGCGGCAGCCTGGCGATCCTCGAAACCCAACGCTGGAGCGCGCCGCTGGTGGACGAATTCCACGATGCCCTGGCCAGCCAGATGGAGCACAAGCTCGGCACCCGCAACCTTGAAGGCTTGCCCAAGCAGCCCGGGCGTCCGCTGCTGTCGTTGCAGACCGATGTGCGGCGTTTCGAATCGCTTCCCGGGCGCTATGCGCTGATCGACGTGGTCTGGAGCCTGCGCCTGCGGGGCGAGGGCGGTCCGGCCCGCAACCTGACCTGCAGCAGCCAGATCCGCCAGCCGGCGGGTGTTGAACTGAGCAGCCTGGTCCAGGCCCACCAGCAGGCCATCGCCCTGCTGGCCGGGCAGATTGCTGGCGCGGCGCGTAGCTGGACCTGCCCCTGACTAGGTTTGTGTAGCCGCTGCCGCAGGCTGCGAACGGCTCCGTAGGAGACGCGTGGATCTTGAGGCCGCTGGAGGTTCGGCAAGAGATCGCCAAGCAAGGTGTTCAGCGCCGGGCGCTGAGTTGCTGGGGCGCGAGGAAGGCGTCGTGGAAGTAGGCACGCAAGGCCTGCATCGCCGGGGTGAAGGCCCGTTCGCGGTGCCAGGCCAGCCCCACGCTCATCGGCGTCACCGCGTCGCTCAGGCTCAGGGTCTCGATGCGCTTGCCCTCCAGGGACCAGGGCCGGTGCACCAGGTCCGAAAGAATCGCCACGCCGCTGCCGTTGGCCACCATGCTGCGCACCGCCTCCACCGAGCTGGTGCGCACCCGCACGTTGGGCTGCTGGCCGGCCTGTTCCCAATAGCGCATGGCGCTCTGTTCGGCCTCGTCGACGGTGAGCAGGATGAACGGCTCCTGGGCCACGTCCGCCAGGCTGATGCTGGTGCGCTCGCACAGCGGATGGTGGGCCGGCAGCCACAGCCGGCGCTCGGAGTTGAACAGGGTCTGCGAGACGATGTCCGGGTGGGTCAGGTTGGCGGTGAGCACCACCGCCATGTCGAAGCGGCCTTCCAGCAAGCCTTGTTCGATGGCCTGGCGTTCCTGTTCATGCAGCTCGATGGTGACGTCCGGGTGCCAGTGCTCCAGGCGTTGCAGGTGGTGCGGCAGGAAGTAGCCGATCACCGTGTAGCTGGCCGCCAGGTGCAGCACACCGCTGGCCCGGTAGTCCGGCAACGGGCTGTTCAGCGCATCCTCGACGCTGCGCAGAATCACGTAGGCGCGGTTGAGAAAGTGCCGCCCGGCATCGGTCAGGTTCATGCCCTGGGCCGAGCGCACAAACAACTGCACCGCGAGCATGGCCTCCAGTTCCTTGATCGCGGTGGTCACCGCCGACTGCGAGATATTCAAGTGAATCGCCGCCTGGGAGATCTGCCCGATCTCGGCCGTGGCCACGAAATAGCGCACCTGGCGCAAGGTCAACGACATGGCCCATTCCCCCCTTGTCCTGTAGGAGCCGGCTTGCCGGCGAAAGCGATGGTGCGAACGCCGCTGCCGCCAAACCCGGCATTGCTCTTTAGCTTTATCTGTTTTTCAGAAGAAGCTCTATCTGATAATAGATCTTCCCAAGGGGTCAAGGCCGCTCTAATTTCCGTGACACGAAGTCACAAGAGTTGGAGCAACAGTGATGCAGGCAGTGGATTTCAATTCGGACATGGGCGAGAGCTTCGGCCCCTGGACCATCGGCGATGGCGTCGACAACGAGCTGATGGGTTTTATCAGTTCGGCCAATATCGCCACCGGCTTTCACGCCGGCGACCCCAGCACCATGCGCCGCACCATCGAGCAGGCCAAGCGCCGGGGCGTGGCCATCGGTGCGCACCCGGGGTTTCGCGATCTGGTGGGTTTCGGGCGCCGGCATATCAATGCCCCGGCCCAGGAACTGGTGGACGACATGCTCTATCAGCTCGGCGCCCTGCGTGAGCTGGCCCGGGTACAAGGCGTGAAGCTGCAACACATCAAGCCCCACGGCGCGCTCTACATGCATTTGGCCAGGGACGAGGAAGCGGCGCGGCTGTTGGTGGAAAACCTGCGCCAGCTGGAGCCCGAGCTGCTGCTGTATTGCATGCCCAACTCGGTGATCTGGCAGGTGGCCCGGGAGCTGGGCCAGCCAGTGATCCGCGAGTTCTACGCCGACCGCGACTACGACCTCAGCGGTTCCATCGTCTTCACCCGTCAGGTACGCGCCCTGGACCCGGCCGCGGTGGCGGCCAAGGTGCTGCGCGCCTGCCAGACCGGCCTGGTGCGCACCGTCGAAGGCGAGGACTTGAGCATCGAATTCGACTCCATCTGCCTGCACAGCGACACCCCCGGCGCCCTGGATCTGGTGGAGGCCACCCGCACGGCGCTGGATCAGGCCGGCATCGAGGTGCGCGCACCGCGCTGAGCGCATCGAAAGCCTGCACATCGACAACAAGCACCGCGCACAGACGCGGGCCTCATCCGGTTTTTGAATTTTTGCCTGCCTTTCTACAACTATTCCAAAAGGAACAGACATGGCCGAACACAGTGTTATCACCCCCTTGCCGGGCACCTTCTATCGCAAGGCCACCCCCGAGTCGGCGCCTTTCGTCGAGGTCGGCGACCGCGTCAGCGCCGATACCGTGATCGGCCTGATCGAAGTCATGAAGCAGTTTTCCGAACTGACCGCCGGGAGCGCGGGCCAAGTCAGCGCCTTTTTGGTGGAAGACGGTGATCCGGTGGAACCGGGTCAGGTCGTCGCGACGCTCGAAGAGTGAGGGCCGGGGCATGACTCAAGCAATCAACAAGTTGCTGGTGGCCAACCGCGGCGAGATCGCCGTGCGCATCATCCGTGCGGCGAAAGCCCTGGGGATTCCCACCGTTGCCGCCTGCAGTGAGGCGGATGCCGACTCCATGGCTGCACGTTTGGCCGATGAAGTGCAGATCATCGGCCCGGCGCGGGCCGACAAGAGCTACCTGAACGTCCAGGCCCTGCTCGGTGCCTTGCAGGCCAGCGGTGCCAACGCGGTACATCCGGGCTATGGCTTTCTTTCCGAGAACGCCGGTTTTGCCGAGGCGGTGGTCGCGGCCGGGGCGATTTTCGTCGGTCCCAGCGCCGAAACCATTCGCCGCATGGGCGACAAGGCTGAAGCCCGGCGCACGGCGCAGGCGGCCGGGGTGCCGGTGGTTCCGGGTTCTCCAGGTGAACTCTTCGATTTGGAGGCCGCGCTCAAGGCCGCTGAAAGCGTGGGCTTTCCGCTGCTGATCAAGGCCAGTGCCGGTGGCGGCGGGCGCGGGATCCGCCTGGCTCAGGACGCGGCGCAATTGGCCGAGGAATTCCCTCGGGCGCAGCGCGAAGCCCAGACCGCTTTCGGCAATGGTGCGCTGTACCTGGAGCGTTTCATCGGCCGTGCCCGGCATATCGAAGTCCAGGTACTGGGTGATGGCCAGCACGCGGTGCACCTGTTCGAGCGCGAGTGCTCGTTGCAGCGGCGGCGGCAGAAAATCTTCGAAGAAGCGCCGTCGCCGGTGCTCAGCGCCGCGCAGCGCGAGCAGTTGTGCAGCAGCGCGGTGCGTCTGACCCAAGCTCTGGGCTATCAGGGCGCTGGCACCCTGGAATACCTGTATGACGACAGCACCGGCGAGTTCTTCTTTATCGAGATGAACACGCGGATCCAGGTCGAGCACCCGATCAGCGAGCTGATCACCGGCATCGATCTGGTCCAGGCCATGTTGCGCATTGCCGGGGGCGAGCCCCTGGGGTTGCGCCAGAGTGATATCCAGCTCAATGGCGCGGCCTTGCAGATGCGCCTGAACGCCGAAGACCCGGCGCGGGATTTCTTCCCCAGCCCGGGCCGGGTCGAGCAACTGATCTGGCCGCAAGGGCCGGGAGTGCGGGTCGATAGCCACCTGTACCCGGGCTATGCTGTGCCGCCTTACTACGACTCGCTGCTGGCCAAGCTGATCGTGCACGGAGCTGATCGCGACGAGGCCCTGGCCCGGGCAAGGCTGGTCGTGGAGCAGACCACCCTGACCGGCATGGCCAGTACCTTGTCGCTGCACCGTGAACTGCTGGCCGAACCCTGGTTGCAGCAGGCCGATTTTCACACGGGAACCCTGGAAACCTGGCTGGCCGCGCGCCGCGCCGGAGGTGTCGCATGAGCCAGCCGATCCGCTACAGCTTTGGTGCCGACGAGCACCTGTTCGCCGAAGTCAGCGACAGCATGTCCCTGGAGGCCTTCTTCAAGGGCATGGCGGTGACCCGCGCGGTGCAGCGCCTGGAATTGGACGGGGTGCTGGATGTGTGCCTGGCCAACGCCTCGTTCCAGATCCGCTTCGACCCGGACCGCATCGCCCCGCACACCCTGCTGGAGGCGGTGCAGCAGGCCGAGGCCGGGGCGGTGGCCGAGCGCAGCCTGCACACCCGGATCATCGAGATCCCGGTGCTCTACAACGACCCTTGGACCCATGAAACCCTGATGCGCTTTCGTGACCGGCACCAGGACCCCAGCGCCACGGACCTGGAGTACGCGGCGCGGATCAACGGTCTGGCGGACGTCGAGGCGTTCATTGCCGCCCACAGCGGCGCGCCCTGGTTCGTCTCCATGGTGGGCTTCGTCGCCGGGTTGCCGTTCATGTTCCAGATGGTCGAACGTGAACGGCAACTGCAGGTGCCCAAGTACCTGCGGCCACGCACCGATACGCCGAAACTGACCCTGGGTCATGGCGGCTGTTTCGGCTGCATCTACTCGGTACGCGGCGCCGGCGGCTACCAGATGTTCGGCGTTACTCCGGCGCCGATCTACGACCCGCAGCAGCAACTGGCTTACCTCAAGCAGCACATGGTGTTCTTCCGGCCTGGGGATATCGTGCAGTTCAAGCCCATCGACCGTGAGACCTATGACCTGGCGGTGGTCGAGGTCGAGGCCGGGCGCTTCGATCTGCGCATCCGCGAGGTGGAGTTTTCCCTGGATGCCTTTCTCGCCGACCCGGTCGGCTATCCCAAATCGCTGCAGGAGGTGCTGGCATGATCAAGGTCATCAAACCGGGCCTGGCCACATCGGTGCAGGATCTGGGTCGCGAAGGTTTCTATCACCTGGGGATTCCGCCGTCCGGGGCCCTGGACCAGTACGCCCTGAGCGCGGCCAACCAGCTGGTGGGCAACCCGGCAGGCGCGGCCGGGCTGGAATGCACCTTGCTCGGGCCGGAGCTTGCGTTCAGCGCCGACGCCCTGGTGGCGGTCTGCGGCGCCCACATGACCCCCAAGCTCGATGGCGTGGACATGCACCTGGACACCGCCTTTGCGGTCAAGGCCGGGCAAGTGCTGCGTTTCGACTTTCCCAAGGCCGGGGCCCGGGCCTATCTGGCGGTGGCCGGTGGCATCGATGTGCCGCTGGTGCTGGGCAGTCGTTCGACCTATGCCCTGGGCGCCCTCGGTGGTTTCCAGGGCCGGCGTCTGGCGGCCGGAGATGAACTGCCGGTGGGCGTCGCCAGCGGCAAGGGCCGACCCGGTGCCAGCCTGCCCATGGCGCTGCGCCAATCCCTGGGCGGCGAAATCACCTTGCGGGTGGTGCCGGGCCTGTACTACGAACGCTTGAGCGAGGCGGCCAAGGCCAGCTTCTTCGCCGAACCCTGGACCGTGGGTTCGGAGGCGGACCGCATCGGCTATCGCTTCAAGGGTGGCAGCGCCTTGAGCTTCCAGCCCCGGGAGCAGCCGTTCGGTGCTGGTTCCGACCCTTCGAACATCGTCGACAGTTGCTACCCGATTGGCTCGATCCAGGTGCCGGCGGGGCTGGAACCCATCGTCCTGCACCGGGACGCGGTGTCCGGTGGCGGCTACGCCATGATCGGCACGGTGATCAGCGCCGACCTTGACCTGATCGGCCAGATGCAGCCCAACCAGAAGGCCCGCTTTGTCGCGGTGACCCTCGAAGAAGCGCTGGAGGCTCGGCGCTCCTACAAGAAAAAGCTCAGCTGTCTGAGCAAACTGTTTCCTTCCTGATTCTGCCCGCCGCATCGCGCGGGCCATGCCAAACGGTAGGCCAACGCCGCACTTCGGTGCGGTGACGGCTGCCCGCGCTTCAACCCTTGATCGGTTCTGGAGTTCACGCATATGGCAGCTTTATCGCAAGCGAATCAAACCGGGCAGACCCCGGCCAACGTGGCCCTTCCCAGCGAGGCCCGCATGGGCCGACTGTCCCTGACCATGGCCTGGTGGGCGGTGTGCAGCGCGATGTTCTACATCGTCGTCGGCGCCTC
This sequence comes from Pseudomonas protegens, assembly GCF_013407925.2. Lineage (NCBI taxonomy): Bacteria > Pseudomonadati > Pseudomonadota > Gammaproteobacteria > Pseudomonadales > Pseudomonadaceae > Pseudomonas > Pseudomonas protegens. The sequence continues at coordinate 4,977,699 of NZ_CP060201.1, forward strand.
CCTGGCCTTGTCCTACGGCACCCGCAATGCCTTGATCGGCATGCTCCTGTCGGTGCTCAGCTATGGCCTGGTGAACAGCGTGCTCAGCCGCTTCGCCATGCGCAGCGGGCTCTCGGTGGCGCTGTTCTCGCGGTTGCTGTTCGGCAGCACCGGGGCTTGCCTGGCGACCCTGATCTTTTTCTCCACGGCCATCTACTACGCAGTGTTCGAAGGTTCGGTGATCGCCGTGGCGCTCCATCACCTGTACCCGCAATTGCTGTACCCGCTGGCGGCCTTACTGGTGGTGCTGTACAGCGTGCCGCTGATCCTGGGCAGCGTGCAGCACTGGCTGGACAAGCTCAACGGCGTGCTGCTGCCGGTGTACCTGGGGGGCTTGCTGTTCGCCGTGGGCCTGTCCATCAGCCGTTATGGCTACCAGCCGCAATGGGTGGATTTCGGCCCGGCCAATCCCGGCAATACCGGCTGGTGGGATTGCTTCGTGGCCTACATGGGGGTGTGGATCCTGATGCTGTTCACCTTCGACTACGCGCGTTTCGGCAAGCCCGAGGACGCCGGCTACCACGGTCGCTGGAACTTCGGCATGCCGTTCTACGCGGTGACCTTTCTGCTCAACGGTGCTGCGGGGATCTACCTGGTGAGCAGCATTCCCCATGAGGGCGCGCTCAATGAAGTCTCGGTGGTGATGGCGATCCTGCAGTTGATGGGGCTCTGGGGGCTGTTGTTCGTCTGGGCCACGCAAACCCGGATCAACACCGCCAACTACTACCTGGCGACCCTGAACATGCAGGCGTTCTTCGGCCGCTTCGGCCTGCGGGGTTCCTACCTGATGTGGGCGCTGGCGGTGGGGATCATCGTCTACGGCCTGATGCTGGCGGATGTGTTCGCCTACCTGCTCAAGGCCCTGGCCTATCAGGGGATCTTCGTGGTGGCCTGGGTCGGCGTGGCCTTGGCGCAGATCCTGCTGGGGCGTACCGATGTGGCGGCGATTGATCGTGTGGCGGCCTTCAACCCGGTGGGGCTGACGGCCTGGTTCGGCGGTACGGCACTGGGCCTGATGCTGATGGGGGCGGGGGGCGGCCTGGCGAGTTTCTCGGCGCCGCTGACCGGGGTCCTGGCGTTTGCCTTGCAGGCCGGGCTCGCCAGTCGCTTGCACAGCCGCCTGCCCGCCGCCGGCTGAGCGGGCGACCGGGCAGGCGCTGGCTGATCAGAACAGCTGAGTGAACAGCCAGTACAGGCTGCCGGACAGCAGGATCGCCGCCGGCAGGGTCAAGACCCAGGCCATGGCCAGGTTGCGGATGGTGCGCATCTGCAACCCGCCGCCATTGGCCACCATGGTCCCGGCCACCCCCGAGGACAGCACGTGGGTGGTCGACACCGGCAGGCCGAACATGTCCGCCGCGCCGATGGTCAGCATGGCCACGGTTTCCGCCGAGGCGCCCTGGGCATAGGTCAGGTGGGTCTTGCCGATCTTCTCGCCGACGGTCACGACGATGCGCTTCCAGCCGACCATGGTGCCCAGGCCGAGGGCGATGGCCACGGCGATCTTCACCCACAGCGGGATGAAGCGGGTGGCGTTGTCGATCTGTTGCTTGAACAGTTGCAGCTTGTCCCGGGTGTCCTGGTCGAAGTGGCCGACCTGGTTCTTGTCCATCAGGCGGATGGCTTCGCTGGTCAGGTACATGTCGTTGCGCACGTTGCCCATGGCTTCGGCAGGCACCTTGGCCAGCGAGCCGTAGCCCTTGACCTCGGCACCGATGGCGCCGGTCAGGGCGGCCAGCGCGGGGATCAGCTCCGGCGTCGCTTGCTTGCTGCGCATGTACTCCGAGAGCACCGCGCGAGGATCGGCCGGGGCCGGTTGCGGGGCGCTCTTGATCAGGGCTTGCTGGGTGACTTCGGCCACCGCGGCAAATTGCAGCGACTGGTCGGCGGGCATGGTGCGGTTCAGCGCATAGGCCATGGGCAGGGTGCCCACCAGGATCAGCATGATCAGGCCCATGCCTTTCTGGCCGTCGTTGGAGCCGTGGGCGAAGGACACCCCGGTGCAGGTCAGGATCAGCAGGCCGCGAATCCACCACGGTGGCGGCGCGTCACCCTTGGGCGCCTTGTACAGGGCGCGGTTCTTGACGAACAGGCGCAGGGCCAACAGCAGCAGGGCGGCAAACACGAAGCCGATCAGTGGCGAGAACAGCAGGGCGTAGCCGACCTTGGTGGCCTGGCTCCAGTCCACCCCGCTGGTGCCGTCGCGGCCGTGCATCAGTGCGTTGGCCACGCCGACGCCGATGATCGAGCCGATCAGGGTGTGGGACGAGGAGGCCGGCAGCCCCAGCCACCAGGTACCGAGGTTCCACAGGATGGCGGCGATCAGCAGGGCGAAGATCATCGCAAAGCCGGCGGAGGAGCCCACTTGCAGGATCAGCTCCACCGGCAGCAGGGCGATGATGCCGAAGGCCACCGCGCCGCTGGACAGCAGCACCCCGAGGAAGTTGAACAGGCCGGACCAGACCACCGCGAACTGCGGCGGCAGGGAGTGGGTGTAGATCACCGTGGCCACGGCGTTGGCGGTGTCATGGAAGCCGTTGACGAACTCGAAGCCCAGGGCGATCAGCAGCGCCACCCCCAGCAGCAGGAACGGGGTCCAGGTGGTGACCGTGGTGCCCAGCTCGTGCATGTCGTGCACCAGGCTGTAGGCGGTGAACAGCAAGCCCATGGCCAGCACGGCGAAGAAGATCACCAGGGTGAAGGGGCTGGGTTTCTTATCCAGTTGCGGTTTGACGTCGGGGCTGGGAGACGCGGCAGTCAGTGACGGGGTGGCCATTGCCGGACAATCCTGTGGCGGAAGAGGAGTGTCGCCCATGATCGTAGCCAAATGTTACAGACAGACTGCCTCAGATCATGGTTTGCGCGATTGAGGCGTTCCGTTGATCCGATCCAGCCCGCGCCGTCGTCGTGCTCAGTAGTCCTGGCGTTTGCGGAAGGCCCAGCGCCCGGCGATCAGGGTGAAGGTGGCCACCAGCGCCACCAGGATCCAGAAACCCTCCGGGTCGCCGGAAAACGGAATGCCGCCGACGTTCATGCCGAAAAAACCGGCAATAATGTTGATCGGCAGCGCCAGCACCGTGACCACCGTCAGGGTGAACAGGGTGCGGTTGGTCTGTTCGTTGAGGTTGGCGGCGATCTCTTCCTGCAGCAGTTTGATCCGCTCCCCGAGGGCCGTGAGGTCGTTGATGATCAGGGCGAACTCTTCGGTGGATTTGCGCAGTTCCTTGACGTCTTCCTTCTGCAGCCACTGCGGCGGGCGGTTGAGCAGGCGCAGCAGGGAGCCCGGCTCCAGGGCCAGCAGGCGTTGCAGGCGCACCAGCACCCGGCGCATGGCCCCCAGTTCGGCGCGGTTGCTGGAAACCCGGGCGGCCAGGAGCTGGTCTTCGATCTGGTCGACGCTGAGGCTGGTCTTGCGCACGATCTGGGTCAGCACCTCGCCCTGGTCGCGCAGCAGGTGCACCAGCAGTTCCAGGGGCGAGCGAAAGCGTTCGCCGGCCTTGACCGAGGAGCGCAGCTTGTCCACCGAGTGCAGGGGTTGCAGGCGCGCGCTGATGATCAGGTTGCTGCGCACGCAGACCCACAGGGTGGAGATGTCCGAGGACACCATGCTGCTGAAGTTGAACACCACGTCGTTGACCACCGCCAGCAGGGCCGAGTCGACATGTTCGATGCGGGTCGAGCGCGAGCCTTCGTGCAGGGCTTCGAAGAACTCCTCGGGCAGTTGCAGGTGGGCCTTCATCCAGCGCTCGCAGGCGGCGTGGGCCAGGTTCAGGTGCAGCCAGAGGAATTCATCGCTGTCCTGGGGGTGTTGCAGGGCTTGCAGGGCCTTGGCCGAATCCAGTTCATGACCGCGTTCGCCGGGGCGAAAGCTGAAACCGTAGAGCAGGCCAAACAGATCGGAATCGCGGTGACTCTGGTCGAGGCTGTGGTTCATGGGGTCTCGCAGGAGGGACAGTGCCTGGCGCGGATTTCACAGGTTCACTTGGGCCCTATCATGGCAAGGCTTTTTGACAGTTTTGTGACGTTTCAACGTGCACAATCCGCGGCGCCATACCGGTGGTCGGCAGCGCTCAAGAATGGATTGCGCATGCCGATCACGCTCACATGCAATACGCATTCGACCCGCTTTGAATGTGCCTGACAGGGAAGTTCGGACCTACGCATGCCCTTGGTGGGCCTGCTCTATCCCTGTCATGAGATCTTCTCGATGTTTTTGCAAAAATCCCTGAGAGCGCAAATTCTTGCCCTGCTGAGCGGTAGCCTGATTGCGATGCTGTTGATCGCCCTGGCGTGTTTTCAATTGCTGTCCGGTGGCGTGCAGAGCTACCGCGAGCTGATCGACGGCCCGCTGCGCAGTTCGCAGCTGATCGACGAGGCCAACCTGCAGTTCAAGAGCCAGGTGCAGGAATGGAAGAACGTGCTGCTGCGGGGCAAGCAGCCCCAGGAACTGAACAAGTACTGGCAGCAGTTCGAAGATCGTCAGCGGGATGTGCAGAACATTCTCGGCCAATTGGCCCAGACTCCTGGTCTGGATTCGGCCCTCAAGAGCCGGGTACAGCGCTTGGCGGATGAGCACCGGCAGTTGGGTGCGGCCTACCAGAAAGGCCGCGATGCCTTCGTGGCCGGTGGTGCTGATCCGAGTGCCGGGGACGCCGCGGTCAAGGGCGTGGACCGCGCCGCCAGCGAGCAGATGAGCGAGTTGGTAACCCAATTGCGCAAGCATGGTGAGCAGCAGTCGCGGGACATCAGCGCCGCCGCCGACCGCACGGTGTGGCTGGGCATTCTGGTGATGCTGGGCTCGGGTCTGCTGATCGGCCTGCTCAGCCTGTGGCTGGTCAACCGCAGCCTGGTCCAGCCGATTCGCCAATTGATCGACTACGTGGCCCAGCTCAGCCGTGGCCAGTTCGCCGAGCGCGTGGCCAGCGAGCGTCAGGACGAGTTGGGCAAGCTGGCGGCCGCCGCCAACACCCTGCGCGACTTCCTGGCTCAGACCTTCAGCAGCCTGCAGCGCAGCGCCTCGGACCTGGACAGCTCCAGCGGCGAGCTCAACGCCATCGCCACGCTGATGTCCCAGGGCACCAACGAACAGTTCAGCCGCACCGATCAGGTGGCCACGGCGATGAACGAAATGTCCGCCACTGCCCAGGAAGTGGCGCGCCACGCCGCCGACGCCGCGCGCGCCGCGGATGATGCCGACCAGTCGGCGCAGCAGGGCGAGCAGGTGATGCAGAGCACCATCCACAGCATCACCCAGATGCGCAGCGAGATCGCCAACACCGCGACGGTGATCCGTCGCCTGGAAGCCGACAGCGGGCGTATCGGCAAGGTGCTGGAAGTGATCCAGGGGATTGCCGAGCAGACCAATCTGCTGGCGCTCAATGCCGCCATCGAAGCGGCCCGGGCCGGTGAGGCCGGGCGTGGATTCGCCGTGGTCGCCGACGAAGTGCGCAGCCTGGCGCAACGCACCGCGGCGTCGATCATCGAGATCAACCAGATCATCCACAGCGTGCAGACCGGCGCGGTGGACGCGGCCCAGGCCATCGAGAGCGGCCAGTCCCGCAGCGAGCAGAGTGTGCAGCAAGTGACCGAGGCCGGGGCCATGCTCGAACGCATCACCCAGGCCGTGGAGGCAATCCGCGACATGAACCGGCAGATCGCCACCGCCGCCGAGGAGCAGACCTCGGTGGCCGAGGACATCTCGCGCAACCTCACCGAGATCACCTCGATTGCCAGTACCAATCTCGACAATGTCCAGCGCACCGAGGCGGCGAGCCGTGACCTGCATGGTCTGTCGGGTCAGTTGAACGAGGTCACCTCGCGTCTGAGTGCCTGACGCCGGTCATCCTGTATCGGCCGGCTTACCAGGCCGATACACGATCACTCTCAAGTGGCGGTGGGCGGTGTCGATGACCGGTTATCTTTCCCGAACCAGGACGCACGCCATGGTCAGCATCACGTCGATTTCCATCAGCCAGACCCCGGTCACCCCGAGCAAGACCCGGATTGACGCCAGCGCCAGCGACAGCAGCGCCACCACTACCGGCAGCGCCACCGACGTCGGCGCTGCCGACAAGGCGCCGGCTGCGGGCGGTGCCGCGGCGGGCGGGGACAGCACCAGCAGCGAAGATTCCAGCAGCGATACGGTGAAGGAGCTGCGCAAGCAGATCGCGGAGCTGCAAAAGCAGTTGCAGGAGCAGCAACAGCAGCTGCAAGCGGCGCAGAACAGCCAGGACAGTGCCGACGCCAAGGCAGCGGCGGTGGCGGCGGCCCAGGCTCAGGTGGCCACCACCAGCGCCTCCCTGCAAACCGCGACGGCGGCCCTGCTGCAGGCGTTGCAGGAGTCGGAGAGCGGTGCTTCGGGGTCGCTGCTCAGCACCACGGCCTGATTGTTTTTTCATGCCCCATGGCACAAGGCCGCGCTCCCGAAACGGGGCGCGGCCTTGTGCCGTATGGCGGGTTAGTGATCTTGCTTGTTGCTCAGGACCTGGCCGGTCTTGGCGTCCAGGTCCACGTCCCACTCGATGCCTTTGCTGTCGCGCAGTTCCACCTGGTAGACGTAGGCGCCGGTGGCGGTCTGTTCCAGCTCGGTGTCGGTGATGCTGGCGGCGGTGGTGCCGGGGTGCTGGGCCAGGGCGGCCTGGTTGAGTTTTTCCAGGTCCATGATGGCGCCGGACTTGAGCAGGCCCGGGATCAGGTCCGGGCGGACATCGGCCTGGGCCAGGCCGGCGGTCAGGGTCAGGGCGGCAGCGGCGAACAGGGCAGAGAACTGGTTCATGGTGTTGATTCCTTGGCGTGATGGCTTTCGATGGGCACAGGTTAGCCAGTGCAACTTAATTCACCCTTAATTCAGCGCAGTGTTTGCGTCGTTTGTTCAAGCCGGGGGCCGGGCGACACCGGCAAGCTGGTTTCTCCCTTGTTAAGGAGACACCTTGAATGAAACGCATGCTGGCATGGTTGTATGGCCCCTTGATGCTGGGCGGATTCATCGCCGGCGGGGTGTATTGGATGGGTGACGGGCAGGCGTCTGCGCTGGGTTTGCTGGTGCTGTTCGCCGGGGCGCTGCTGGTGTCGTTCCTGGCGGAATGGGCATTGCCTTACGAGCCGGCCTGGAACCGCTCTCAGGGCGACCGGTTGCGCGATGGCTTGCACGCACTGGTCAATGAAAGCCTGAATGCCCTGGGGTTGCTGGCCTTGCCGGGGTGGGTGGCATGGCTGGGCTGCGATGGCCTGTGGCCCCGGGACTGGCCGCTCTGGGGGCAGTTGCTGCTGGCGATAGTGATCGCCGATGGCGGGATCAGCCTGGCCCATTACGCCAGTCATCGCTGGGCCTGGCTCTGGCGCCTGCATGCGGTGCACCACAGCGTGCAGCGCCTGTACGGTTTCAACGGTCTGCTCAAGCACCCTCTGCACCAGATGCTGGAGGCCTCGGCGGGGTTGCTGCCGCTGGTGCTGCTGGGCATTCCGCTGCCGGTGGCGCAGCTGCTGGCCCTGGCCATCGGCATTGCCTTGCTGTTGCAGCATTCCAACGTCGATATGCGCATGGGGCCGCTGCGGCGGGTGTTTGCCTGGGCTCCGGTGCATCGCTTTCACCATATGAAGTATGGCCGCGCCGGCGATGTGAATTTCGGGCTGTTCTTCAACCTCTGGGACGGGCTGTTGGGCACCGGGTTCTATCGCGACGACTACTCGATGCGCCAGGGCGATCTGGGTATTGGCAGTAGGCCCGACTACCCGCTGGCGTATTGGCCGCAGTTGCTGGAGCCGTTCAAGGTCCAGCGTTATGCGGTCGAGCCCAAGGTGCCTGCCGCGTTGCGGCGGTCGGTCAATCCAGCAGGCGAGGCCTGAGGGTTTTCAGGGCCTGACCGGCGGTGACTCCGAACAGCGCTTTCAGGGTGCGGGAGAAGTGCGCGCTGTCGGCAAAGCCGGCGCCATGGGCGGCCTGGGCCACGGGTTGGCCGTCGAGCAGCAGGGCCATGGCCAGGCGCAGACGCCGCCAGAGCACCAGGCGCCGCACCGGCAAGCCGACATCGCGGGCAAACAGGCGCTCCAGCTGGCTCAGGGAGACGTGGGCCTGGGCCGCCAGTTGCGTCGCCACCACCCTGCCTGCGAGCGCGGCATCCAGGGCCTGCAGGGCCCGCGCCACACGCCGGTCGGCCAGGGGCTGGCGCGGGCAGGCGCGCAGCGCCGCCTCAAGCGTGGGCAACGAGGGACGCACCTTGTGGACACAGGCCAGCAGGTCTGCGGCCGCAATCGACAACGGCTCGGCATAGACCGTGAAGGCGTTGCTGGGCGCCTGCACAATGGCATGCCGCTGCAGGGCCTGGATCACCAGGAAGTGCCCGCTGTGGGGCATGCCGTCGAGCTCCAGCGTCACCGGTTGCTCGGGGGCGATGATCAACTGATGGGCGTAGTGGGCATGGGGCGCGGTGCGCCCCATGGCGCCTTGAATCAGGCCGAAGTCACGCCCCAGCCAGAGCTCGCCGCTCCAGTGCAAGACCGACATTCAGTAACCGCTGGCCTCCAGCAGTTGGGTCACGCTGGCGTTGGCCGGACGCTTGAAGTACTTGAGCAGCTCGGCGCTGCGGTTGGTGAAGATACCGTCGACCCCGGCGTCCATGGCTTTCTTGAAGTCCACCGGTTCATCGAGGGTGTAGGCGTGCACCAGCAGGCCCTGATCGTGGGTGTACTGATTCATCCAGGGTTGCACCAGATCCGCGTAGCTTTGCTCGCCGCCCGCCGTCAGGGCCGTGGAGGGACCGGTGCCAATGGCGCCCTGGGCCTTGGCGTAGTCGATCCAGCGCTTGAATTCGCCCGGGTCCTTGGGTTGCTGCTTGGCGTAGTAGGCCGCCTTGTCGGTTTCGCCGCTGTCGGCGAAGGTCACGCTGGACGCCGGTTCGATGCTGCCGGCCCCGACCCACAGCAACAGCACCTTGGGCACCTGGGGCATTTCCTTGTGCAGCAGTTGCAGGCTGTGCTTGTCGAAGGTCTGCAGCACCACCTTGCCTTGGCCCTGGCCCACGGCCAGCTCGCTCTTGGCCAGCTTGGAGCCCGCCGGGCTCAGCCAGCCGCGATCCTGGAGCTTTTCCTTGAGTTCGTGCTCGATGCCGGGGAACAGCTGCGGCTCCTTGGTTTCGATGTACAGCCCGGGTTTGTGCTGCGCGCTGCCTTGGGCGATGTCGATGATCTCGTCCAGGGTCAGGATCTTCAGGCCGGCAAAGCCCGGCCGGGCGCGATCCGGGTGGGCCTGGTTGAACCAGCTGCCGGCGTCGAGGCTTTTGAGCTCGGCCAGGGTGAAGGCATTGGGCGGGCTGTCCTTGCGCTCGGGGAATTTCTGCGCCACGTCGGTGGTGCGTAGCAGGTTGTTGTCGTGCAGGGCGAAGAGCACGCCGTCCTTGCTGCGCTGCAGGTCCAGCTCCAGATAGTCCGCCCCCAGATCCCGGGCCAGGCGGTAGGCCGCCGCCGTGGACTCGGGGGCATCGAACGAGGCGCCACGGTGGGCGATCACCGCTGGCTGGGGGATGCCCAGGCGCGCCGCCAGGGCATTCGGATCCGACTGTTCAGCGGCCTGGGCCAGGCCGCAACCGAGCATCAGGCCCAACATCAGGGCGCAAGGAGTGAAGGTCGCAGGCATGCTCGAAATCCTTTCGTGGAGGCGGGGACAAGGACCTATCTTTTAGCAACACAATGACGCTTGTGCTATCTCCCGGGCGATATAAATCCTTCTCATGCGCATCAGTCAGGGTTTTTTCCGGCGCTTTGCAGTACTCTTGGGCGCGCAGTTTCCCCAGCAGAGGGAAGCCTCAACACAGTCCTTTCCTTGCCTCGCGTGTAGACCATCGATCACCCAGTCCTGCGGGACTTACCGTGAGGTTTACCATGAGCATCACCTCTGAACTCATCTGCCAGGCCGCCGACCAGCTCAAGGGTTTTGTCGGTTTCAATCGCAAGACCGGGCGTTACATCGTGCGTTTCAGCGAAGACTCCTTCGGCATGGATGTGGCCGACGACGCCATAGTGCCGGCCAGCGAATTTGTCTGGGCGCCGGTGTCCGATCAGGCCATGAGTCTGAAACGCGAGCAGATCCAGTTGTTGCTGGACCAGAACATCGACGACCGGATCAACATCAGTGAACCGCTACGGGTCTATATGCGCCGTAGCGATCTGCCGGAAATCCAGGCCGTGCGCAGCCTGTTGCCGACGGCTCAGGATTGATCCGGCGGCAGGCCTGGACCGCTGTGGACCGCGGTTCGGGCCTGTGCTTGAGGGCGCACAGCGTAGGCCCGTTCGACCTTGCCGACCCGGGTATGAGCGTACTGGTACCAGTCGTTGCGTCCGCGCTCGCGGATGGCGCTGTGTTCGGCGTGGTGCTTCCACGCCAGGATGGCCGCCTCACTGTTCCAGTAGGACACGGTGATGCCGAAACCGTCCGCGCCCCGGGCCGATTCGACCCCGAGAAAACCCGGTTGCCGACGCGCCAGTTGCAGCATGCGCTCGGCGGCCTGATCGTAGTCGGGGTCTGCGGCGCCGCGTTGGGAGCTGAAGATCACCGCGTAGTAGGGCGGGGCGGGTGTCTGGCCGATCATCCTCGGGCCTCCAGGCAGGCATTGAGCAGGGCGCGGACCAGGGGCGGGGTCTGGCCCTTGAGAGCCGCGCGCTCGGGCTGGAACAGGGTGGCGACGAAAAATGGATGATCGTCGAGCTCCACGGCGCGCAGGTCCCCCAGGCGGTCATGGCCGCTGGCGCGCAGGGCGCCAGCGAGCAGGGGCCCGGCAAAGTCCGGATTGACGCCGTAGCGGCAGCGATAGCCTTCCTCGATGCGTTGGGTGCCATAGGCCTCGGCGATCCGACTGCCGTCTTGCAGTTCGATGCCCTTCCGGGTCTCCACCAGGGCGCAGCTCAAGGGGGTGAGCAGTGCGCGCTGGGCATCGGGGGCGATTTCGCCGTGTTCGGCATCGGCCCAGCCCAGCACGTTACGCGCGTACTCCAGGACCGCATGCTGAAAGCCGCCGCAGGTGCCGAGGAAGGGGCGCCGTTGCTCCCGGGCCACGCGGATCGCCAGCAGCGCGCCATGGATATTCAGGTACGGGCTGCCGGGCACGCACCAGATGGCGTCGAAGCCTTGCAGCCGCTGCTCGTCGGTCAACTCAGGAGTGGCCAGCCATTGCACGTCGAGGGTGATGGCGGCGTCGGCTGCGGCCCGAGCCAGGGCCAGGGGAATGGCCTGGTGCGCGGTGATCTGTGGGTCGTGATCCCCCACCAGGGCAATGCGCAGGGTGGGTGGCGAGGCGGGTGCTTGCATGGGCTTCTCCGGTCAGGGGGCTGGCTTGTCGATTGCCTGGGGCCACTATAGATTGGCGTCCACGCAATCAATATTGGCGTTTACCCAAGTGATCAATGCAGCAGCGCACTATCAGCTGGAATACCCCGATCTGTCGCTGGTCCTGGCCCTGGTCCGTGGCGGCTCCCTGGCCCGTGCCGCGGCCCTGCTCAAGGTGGATGTTTCTACGGTGTTTCGTGCCGTGCGTCGCCTGGAAGCCGGGCTCGGTCAGCAACTGTTCGACAAGAGCCGTGCCGGCTACCTGCCCACCAGCCTGGCCCAGGCCCTGGCGCGGCAGGCGGAACAGGCGGAACAGGCCCTGGAGGCGGCGCGGATCGGTGTGGCCCAGGGCGGCGAGGTGATCAGCGGCACGGTGCGCCTGACCTGTACCGACTCGGTGTTGCAGGGCCTGTTGCTGCCGGCCCTGGCGCAGTTCATGCCCAAGTACCCGGCGCTGGTCATCGAACTGTGCACCTCGAATGATTTCGCCAACCTCAACCGCCGCGATGCGGACATCGCCGTGCGCCTCACCGCGACGCCTGCGCAGCATCTGGTGGGGCGCTGCCTGGGGGCGGTGACGTATCGGGTGTGCACCAGCCCGGCGTACCGGCAGCGGGTCGATTGCACCGATCTGGCGCGAGTGGCCTGGATTGCCCCGGATGACTTTCTGCCGGACCACCCCACGGTGGTTTGGCGCCGTCAGCAGTGGCCCGGTGTGCAACCCAGTTATCGCTGCAACAGCATGCTGGCGGCGACCGAGCTGGTGCGGGCCGGCCTGGGGGTGGCGGCCTTGCCGGACTTTGTCATGGGCGGTGGCGACCTGGAGGCGCTGGGCGAACCCCTGGAGCATCAAACCGCCTTGTGGCTGCTGACCCGCCCGGACTGTCGGGCCCTGCGTTCGGTGGTGACGCTGTTCGATGAGCTGGGGCGTCATCTGCGCAGGTCCTGAACACCTCAGGCGGCCGGCGGCTCCTTGCCGACAAAGTGCGCGTGCATCTCGCTGGTGAGGTTCTCGATGCGTTCGCTCAGTTGCTTGGTCATTTCCGTGAGGCGGGTGTTCTGCTCCAGCAGTGCCAGCAACTGCCCGGTGGTTTGCTCGGCCTGGGCCTGGCGTTCGCTGTTGGCGATGGCCAGGGCTTCGCGGTGCTGGGCGTCGGCGTCGGACTGGGCCTTGTCGCGGGCGGCCTGGCGGGTCTGGGCCAGCAGGATCAGTGGCGCGGCATAGGCCGCCTGCAGGCTGAAGGCCAGGTTCAGAAGGATGAAGGGGTAGACGTCGAACTGCGTGACGCCGCTGAGGTTGAGGGCGATCCAGATCACCACGATCAGGGTTTGTGCCCCGAGAAAGGTCGGGGTGCCGAAGAAGCGGGCAAAGGCCTCGGCCTTCAAGGCGAAGGCATCGTTGCCGAAGGTGGGGGCCAGGTGCGCGTGGGCGCGGTGAAAGCGCAGGTGATCGGGGACCGGGGTGGTTTTCTTCGGCGTGTCGCTGGAACTCATGATGGCCTCCGCCAGGCTCTGGGACGTGAGGCCACTATAGTCTTCAAGGCTGTGCCCCGACGTCATTATCGACGCCGGGAACACCTGCCCTCACAACGCATCGCGTTCGTTGGCGAACATGCTCACCGCTTGCACCGCGTCACTGGCGCCATCGCGAATCTGCAGGATCGCGGTGCCGGCCTGATCCGCCAGTTGCACGCCCTTGGCCGCCCGTTCCCGGGTGCCGTCCATGCTCTTGATGGCTTGCAGGGTTTCGTTCTGGATCATGTCGATCATGCTGGCGATTTCCGCGGTCGAGCCGCTGGTGCGCGCCGCCAGCTGGCGAACCTCATCGGCCACCACGGCAAAGCCGCGACCCTGTTCTCCGGCCCGAGCGGCCTCGATGGCGGCATTGAGGGCCAGCAGGTTGGTCTGGTCGGCAATCCCGCGGATGGTGTTGACGATGGCGGTAATCTGCTCGGAACGTTCGCCCAGGCGGGCGATCAGGGTTGAAGAGTCCTCGATGTTATGGGCGATCTGGCGCATTTCACTGGCGGCCTGCTGGATCACGTCGGTGCCTTGCTCGGCGACTTTGCGGGTCTGCACCGAGATGTGATACGCCTGGCTCGCGCTGTGGGCGTCCTGCTCGTGTTTCTCCACTTGCTGGGTAACGTCGGCGGCGTACTTGACCACTTTGCACAGGCGTCCGCTGGCGTCGTAGACCGGGTTGTAGTTGGCTTCCAGCCACAGCGTGCGGCCGTGCTTGTCGATCCGTTCGAAACGGCCGTTGAAGAATTCGCCCTTGTTCAGGCGATTCCAGAAGTCCTGGTAGGCGCTGCTGTTGACCAGTTCGGGCTTGCAGAACATCCGGTGATGCTTGCCCTGGACCTGCGCCAGGCTGTAGCCCATGCGGCTGAGGAAGTTGGCGTTGGCGTTGATGATGCTGCCATCGAGGTTGAATTCGATCACTGCCATGGCCCGGTCGATGGCATCCAGCTTGTTGCGTGCTTCAGTCTCTTCCTGGATCCGGGCGGTGACATCCAGGGCGTACTTGACCACTTTGTACACCGCGCCCGAGGCGTCGCGGATCGGGTTGTAGCTGGCCTCCAGCCACAGGCTCTGCCCGGCGCTGCCGATTCGTTCAAAGGTTCCGGACTGGAACTGACCTTCTCTGAGGCGCGCCCACCATTGCTGGTAGTCGCTGCTGCGGGCGTATTCCGGGGTACAGAACAGGCGGTGAGGCTGGCCGATTACCTGGTCTTCGCGATAGCCCAGGGTCTTGAGGAAGTTTTGGTTGGCACGCAATACGCAGCCTTGCAGATCGAACTCGATCACCGCCATGGAGCGCTCGATGGCCTCCAGCAGGCTCGATTGTTCGGCCACGGTGCGGTTCAGGGAGTCGATGGTCTTGTTGTGGCGGTTGAATAGCATGTGGGCAGGTGCTCTGTGGGAGAAACGTTGCGTCGATCCCTATTGAGTGCGCCGGTACGCCGAATGCTCCCCGGCGCTCGGCATTATCTGCTCAATGTCAGCGTTCCATGACTGACAGATACGTTCGCAGTGATGCAACGGGTCACGTTTCGTGCGCGTGTCGGTGGCCGCGTCAAGGGAGACGTAGCGGCTGCGAATCGATTTAGTTGGATTGATTGGCTTCGGTGGCGGCGGTTGCGGTTGAGGGCACTCGTTACTGCGAAGTGGCGGCATTATGATGGCAATTGCCTGGATAAATCCAAATAAACTTGTACAAAAATATTTTTTACTCCCTTTTTGTATAAGTTTTTTGGATTTTATGCCAATTGCGTTTGTGGCGCATAGCCGTTGGCATCGTTGCTGGCTATCCGGTTGCGTCCGGTTTTTTTCGCCTGGTACAGGGCTTGGTCCGCGGCATTGAGCCAGGTGGCCGGATCCTCGAAACCCGCGTCGAATGCGGCCAGGCCAATACTCAGGCTGACATTCAGTTCGCTCACTTGCGGGTGCCGGTACTGGCTGAAGACCCGGCGCAGGCGTTCCATGATATCGAGTGCCTGCTGCGGGCTCATGCGCGGCAGGATCACGCAGAACTCGTCGCCACCGTAGCGACCGGCGAGGTCGTCGTGGCGCAGGTTGCGTCGCAGTTCGTTGCTCAAGTGACGCAGGACGGTATCGCCAACGATGTGGCCGTAGGTGTCGTTGATCGCCTTGAAGTGGTCGATGTCGATCAGGGCGATGCAGGCTTGCATCTGCTGCTGTCGGCACTTGTGGAACTTGATGTGCAGCAGGTCCTTCCAGGAACCGTGGTTGAGCAGGCCGGTGAGGCTGTCGGTACGACTCAGGGCGCTCAGGGCGCGCTTGTGTTCGGACAGTTTGATCGCCAGGCGATAGCAGACCATTCCTACAGCCAGGGGATAGAGGGTCAGCATCGGCAGGCAGGCGTAGATCTGCAGCGGGCTGATAATTGCGGTGAAGTGGGCCCCGAACAGGGCCCAGGACAGCAGCACCCCGGTGCACTGGGCCAGGCTGCCGCGAATGAACAGGCGCAGGCCACCAGCAGCCACGTTGTTCATGGCCATCATCGAGAGGATGGTTACCGCCGGCAGTGGGTTGAACTGCATGGTCGCTGCCCAGAAACCGCCGAGCAGCGAGTCATACAGCAGATTGCGCCGCTCTGCCCGGTAGGGAAACGCCGAACGGGCGGACAGTTGATAGGCCAGGTGGGGCCAGATCAGGCCGTTGAACAACAGCAGGGCCCATATCCAGTCGGGCAGCGCCAGGGGGGCGAGTGCCGCGAGGACACTGATGCCACCGATGCCCAGGCCGATGATCCTTGGCCAATAGATGCGTCGGGCAAATGACAGCCCTTTGCCGCGTTGGTTTTCCATAAATTCCTGCACCAGATTTTGCACTGAAACACCGTGTGGTGTTTTTGCGGCATTGCCGTTTATCGGATCAGTCTGGTGAATATTGTCATTTATTCCACTAGGAATAATCAGTGTCCTTCGAAGCCATTTCACGGTGGCCGGGGCAGGGCATGCTGCTAGGTCGACCTGAATCAGGCCTGGTAGTGGCTGAGAAACATGTCCAGTGCCGATTCGATGACCCGGGTCTGCATGTCCGCTGTCAGGGGCGGTTGGCCCAGGGTGATCTGCGGCCAGAAAGCGAAGCTCTTGAGCAGCCCGTGCACCTGCTGGGCTGCGAACTCCGGGTCCAGCGGCTTGAGGCGACCGTCGGCCAGGGCGCTACGAATCCACAGGGTCAGGCCTTCCTCCCGTTCACCGAGCCGCGCCACCATGTCCTGAGCCCGCTCCGGGGAATGGATGGCGGCAGCAATGGCCACTCGGGCCAGGTCCAGGAAGTTGTCGTCGGCCAGCAGTTGCAGCTTGGCCCGCAACAGGGTTTGCAGTTGCTCGCGCAGGGGCCGGTCGGGGCGGTAGGCGACTTCCGCTTGGGCGCTGATACTGGCCCAGAGCTTGTGCAGGATCTCGGCGAACAACTCTTCCTTGCTCGGAAAGTGGTTGTACACCGTGCGCTTGGATACTCCGGCCGTGGCGGCAATCTTGTCCATGCTGGTGATGTCGAAGCCGCTGGCGCGGAATTCGCTGATCGCCGCCTGGATGATGGCATTGCGTTTAAGGTCGGTGAGGCGCTTCGGAGCTGTCATAAGTTGGGTTCGATCAGGGTGGGCGGCTAAATCAATCGGCAGTCTACTTCGTCTTAATCCTGTTGCAATGTAGAAACTACACTGTGTAGTGTAGTTCTCCTTCAGAACGATGATTGGCGGCTGATGCTTGCGTGCCTTGGCCAGTAGATCGTCCCGTAGAGCCACCTCGGAACCTTGCCGCGTTCCACGGAGTCCTTTCAATCATGGCCAATGTCTCGTCCAGCCTGATCCGCGCTTCTGGTCAGCCAACTTCTCGTCAGGAGCAGGGCGCCTTTCGCAACCATGCACCGGTGCGACGTGCCGGCTTCGGCAAAACCCTGCAGATCTTCTGGAACATGCTGTTCCACAAACCGCGCAATACCCGCCCGGCCGGGGCGATTCCGGTACAGCCGTTGACCCCTGAGCAATTGCTGGCAGCGCCCAATCACAGCGTGTTTCGCCTGGGGCACTCCACTGTGCTGCTGAAGATGCGCGACAAGTTCTGGATCACCGACCCGGTGTTTGCCGAGCGGGCCTCGCCGGTGCAATGGGCCGGGCCGAAGCGCTTTCATCAACCGCCCATCAGCCTGGAGGCGCTGCCGGAGATCGAGGCGGTGATTCTGTCCCACGATCATTACGACCACCTGGACCACCAGACGGTGCTGACCCTGGCCGACAAGACCCGACACTTTCTGACCCCGCTGGGCGTAGGCGACACCCTGATCAAATGGGGCGTACCGGCGACCAAGGTCCGGCAGTTGGATTGGTGGCAGGGGTGCGACGTCGAGGGCATCCGTTTTGTCGCCACGCCGTCGCAGCATTTTTCCGGTCGTGGCCTGTTCGACGGCAACCGGACCCTGTGGGCCTCCTGGGTGATGATCGATGGGCCGACGCGGATCTTCTTCAGCGGTGATACGGGCTACTTCGACGGCTTCAAGCGCATTGGCCAGCAGTACGGTCCCTTCGACCTGACGCTGATGGAAACTGGGGCCTACAACGTCGAATGGCCCCACGTGCACATGCAGCCGGAGCAAACCCTGCAGGCCCATATCGATCTGCGTGGCCGTTGGCTGCTGCCGATCCATAACGGCACCTTCGACCTGGCCATGCATGCCTGGCACGAACCCTTCGACCGTATCCTGGCCCTGGCCTGGGAACGCAGCATCCACATCACCACGCCACAGATGGGCGAAGCCTTCAGCCTGGCGCAACCTCAGCGGGGCGCCGCCTGGTGGCTGGAGGTGGATGGCGTTCCGGAGCCGATGGGCATCGAGTCCGCGTGAACCAGGACTGGCCACGAGGGTGGCCAGTTTCCTGATTCATCTGCTTTGGACTCGGTGGCGAGTGCCGGCGCGGTGTCGGTAGCTGTCCCGGGCCGTGGATCATTCGATCATGGCGTAGTCGGGGCGCTCCATCGGATTGGGGGTTGCTCCGCGGATGTTCATGCCGCGACCAGGGGTGAAGCCGGGGAAGAACACCAGGCCTTGTGCTTCAAGGCAGAACGCCAGGGCCAGCCGAGTGACATCACGCACCTCGTAGCCGGCCTCAAAGCGCTGAATGGCTTGCACCGAGACGCTGGACTCACGGGACAGTCGGTCCATGTCCCAACCCAGCATGTCGCGGGCCTGGGCACAGTGCTGCGGAGTGAACTGATAAAGGGCGATACGTTCCAGGGTTATTTTCATCGCTACAGAGGCCATGGTTTTCTCCGGGAGGTTAGGCAGTGTGTTGGCTTGATACTGGTTATTTGTACAGTTGTTTTGCTGACTGATCAAACTCAATTTCTGCCAACCCCCGAGCCTTTGGTCACAAGGTTTTACCTGGCAACGCAGCCTGCTGAGTCAGGTAGGTGCTGGGGGATTGCCCCAGTACCCGGCGGAACATGGTGGAGAACGCCCCGGGGCTGTCATAGCCAAGGTCCAGCGCAATCCGGGTTACCGGTTCGGCGCTCGCCAACCGTGCCAGGGCCTGAATGACGCAGGCCCGTTGGCGCCACTGCACGAAGCTCATGTCGGTCTCTTGGCGAAACCAGCGGTTGAAGGTGCGCAGGCTGATATGCAGTCGGTCAGCCCACTGCTGGGGAGATTGATGGACATTGGGGTGAGCGAGAAAAGCCCGGCACAATTCCAGCAGTGGGCCATTGGCCGGCAAGGGAATGTGCAGCGGTAAGCGAGGGCAGCGCTGGATTTCGTGCAGCAGCAGGCCGACCAGCAACCCGTCACGCCCGTGCTGATCGTATTCCAGGGGCATGTCCACGGCCTCCAGCAGCAGTTGGCGCAGCAGTGGCGAGATGCCGACGACCCGACAGTCGTGGCTGTCCAGGGGCGCGGCGCCAGGTTCTATATAAAGGCTGCGAGTGCTGACCCCAAGCATCAGTACTTCATGTTCTACCCCTGGTGGAATCCACACCGCCCGCTGCGGCGGCACCACCCAGTTCCCCTGGGCGGTGCTCACCTGCATCACTCCGGTGGCGCCATACAGCAGTTGCGTCCGGCGATGACTGTGACGCGGCAGGAGCTGGCCGTCGGCATAGTCGGTGCCGATGGCCACGACCGGACGCGGGGTTTGGTCCAGTGAGTCGATGGAGATATTGCGCATGCGACGAGGTTCCTGGCTGGCGTAAACGCAAACATTATTGGCTGACCTGCTGAAGTTGGCCAGGGCTCGATCTTCTATTGTCCGCAGCTTCTCTCCCAGACGGATGCGGCTCGATGTTCTATCTACTGCTGGCAGTTTTTGGTTGCATGACTGGCGTCAGCGCGGTGCTGTTCGGCTTCGGCGGCGGTTTTGTGGTGGTGCCGCTGTTGTACTGGATGCTGTTGAGCAGCCAGGGCGCCGACTCGGCGGCGGGGCATTCGGCCATGCATATCGCTGTGGCCACTTCGACCTGCGTGATGATCGTCAATGCTCTGGTGGCCAGCTGGCGGCATCAGCGGGCCGGTACTCTGGTCCGCCATTACCTGTGGCCCCTGGGCGCTTACATCGCCCTGGGGGCAATGTTCGGCGCGGCCGCGGCGATGTGGGTCAGTGGCGAGGTGATTCGTTATGCCTTCATTGCCTACCTGGGCATCACCATTGCCGATTGCCTGCTGCGGCGCGGCTTTCTTGAGCAGGTGAACCAGGCTCAGGCTCGGCGCCTGGGGGGCGGTGAAACGCTATTGGGGGGTGTAGGAATAGGCGTAATTGCGACTTTTCTCGGGGTGGGAGGCAGCGTCATGACTGTACCTCTGTTACGCCGTTGCGGCCTGAGCATGACCCAGGCCACCTCCATGGCCAATCCCCTGAGCGTCCCGGTGGCCCTGGCCGGAACCGCCACCTACCTGGCCTTGGCGCGCTTCAGTCCATCCGATTTTGGTCCCGGGTTCATCGGCTATGTGGATCTGCTGGCGTTCTCGGTATTGTCCCTGGGCTCGTTGCTGGGCATCCGTCTGGCCACGCCGTGGATCGGCCGTATCCCGGATCGGGTGCATGCGCGGGTGTATATCGGCCTGCTGCTGTTGGTACTGATCAGCCTGTGCCTGAAGTGACAGACGCATCGCTGCGGGCAGAACCTGGCGGGGTCTGAAACTACTGTGCGTGAAGCCCCGGTGCTTCGCGGATCAGGAAGTGGTCGAGGTTCTCGATGTTGGCGCTGAAGACCCCGAAGGTCGCCTCGGGATTTTTCTTGCTCGGTACTTGCTTGAGTGTCGGGGTGACGCCGTAGAAGAAACAGTACAAATCGCGCTGGCTGTCGATGGCGCTCTTGATCTCCTCGAGGAAGGCTTTGCGCTTGCGATAGTTGTCGATCAGCTTCTTGCTCAGGTAGACGTTGACCGAGTAGGGCTTCTTCTTCGATTCGTCAGCGGCCTTGAACCAGACCTTCTGCTCGAAATCGATGCGAAAGCTCTGGGTGTAGTCCTTGATTTCCTTGATCTTGCCCCAGTAGATCAGCCCCTTGTTGTCCAGCAGGTACTCGATCTTCTTGAAGAACGAGGCGTAGGACGCGGTGTGCTCGCCGATTTTCAGCGGCATGCGCTTGAGCAGTTCCTTGTCGTCGATATTCGACACGAAACATTCCACCGGGTGGGCGAAGACGCAGGTCTTGTCCGCAGTGGTGTCGCCCTCGGCGCGCTGGTTTTGTGAGCGGGCCGAGGCCACTGGCGGATTGTCCCTGGGCGTCTGTGTCGCCGCGGTCGGGCTGCTGGGTCGACGCGTGTATTCGCGGCGGGTCAGCAGCAGTTCCGAAGGGAAGTGTTCCTCGCGTTCATCCTCGGCTGATGTGCCTTCGAGGCTGCCGGCACCCTTGCCGAGCCGGTAAGGGCAGCTTTCTATATGCAGCGTGCCGGGCAGGTTCTTGAAGTGCGGGGTGCGCAGGTAATTGACGTTCTTGGCATTGAAGGTGCCCAGCTGATTGGCGGCATCGAACGCTGCGCGACAGTCATCGTTGGGGCACTGGAAGCTTTCCTGGGCGGAATCGAAAGCCACGGTTTCATCGAAATTCAGATCCCGCACGTCATAGATCGACAATTTGTCGTCGAGGCTGATGCAGTAGGCGGTATCGAATTTCATGGGCGCTTTGATCCTTAAGCGGGGGAGGGGTCTTTATAACGGCAGGTCTTGCAGCCTGCACGCATTTTAACGAGCCCGCTGCGCTGTCTGTTTCCATTGCCCATAAAAAAGCCCTGAACAGGTCAGGGCTTCTTGTTTGTCGCATTGATCCGGGAATCAATCCCAGCTCAGAGCACCGCCAGTTTGATACTCGATCACGCGGGTCTCGAAGAAGTTCTTCTCTTTCTTCAAGTCCATGATCTCGCTCATCCATGGGAACGGGTTGGTGGTGCCTGGGTATTCTTCCTTCAGGCCGATCTGCGACAGGCGACGGTTGGCGATGAACTTGAGGTAGTCCTCCATCATCGCCGCGTTCATGCCCAGCACGCCGCGCGGCATGGTGTCGCGAGCGTATTCGATTTCCAGTTGGGTGCCCTGGAGGATCATCTGGGTGGCTTCTTCCTTCATCTCGGCATCCCACAGGTGCGGGTTTTCGATCTTGATCTGGTTGATCACGTCGATGCCGAAGTTCAGGTGCATGGATTCGTCGCGCAGGATGTATTGGAACTGCTCGGCGACACCGGTCATCTTGTTGCGCCGGCCCATGGACAGGATCTGGGTGAAGCCGCAGTAGAAGAAGATGCCTTCCAGCACGCAGTAGTAGGCGATCAGGTTGCGCAGCAGTTCCTTGTCGGTGTCGACGGTGCCGGTTTCGAACTTCGGATCGGAGATCGAACGGGTGTACTTCAGGCCCCAGGCGGCTTTCTTCGCGACCGATGGAATCTCGTGGTACATGTTGAAGATCTCGCCTTCATCCATGGCCAGCGATTCGATGCAGTACTGGTAGGCGTGGGTGTGGATCGCCTCTTCGAATGCCTGGCGCAGGATGTACTGGCGGCATTCCGGGTTGGTGATCAGGCGGTACACGGCCAGTACCAGGTTGTTGGCAACCAGGGAGTCGGCGGTTGAGAAGAAGCCCAGGTTGCGCATGACGATGCGGCGCTCGTCGTCGGTCAGGCCTTCCGGGTTTTTCCACAGGGCGATGTCGGCGGTCATGTTGACCTCTTGCGGCATCCAGTGGTTGGCGCAGCCGTCGAGGTACTTCTGCCAGGCCCAGTCGTATTTGAACGGCACCAGCTGGTTGAGGTCGGCGCGGCAGTTGATCATGCGCTTTTCGTCGACCGCGACGCGGGCGGAAGAGCCTTCCAGTTCTGCCAGGCCTTCGGCGATGTCGAGCTGGTCCAGGGACGCCTTGGCACGGGCAACGGCAGCGGAGTCGCTGGCGGTCACGGCGCGGGCTTCCAGGGCGGCGGCACCACCGGCGCTGTCGAGGCGGTCCATGTTGGCTTCAGTGGCGTGGCCGGCGTTGGCGCCTTTGACTGCAACTTCGCCTTCTTCTTTGTCGAATTCGTCCCAGCTCAGCATGACGTGTCGTCTCCTGCTCGAGGGCCAGATGCCCGTGTGAAAACAAAAGGGTTGGCTTTTCACACGGCGCTACTGGCCGCGTTAAATCAATAGAAATCGTTTGTTGCAGCTGTGAACGCAGGCAATAAACAGAAATATATGTCCGGGTGCCTTGAGGCTGCTGTCGGGCGGAACTGAGGGTGTCGGTTCCGGCGCGGGATTCAGCAGGTCGTTTTCATCCGGTAAGGGAATGTTGCGGGCCCGTTTTGAGGACGCATTATAAGGATATTTTCCGGGTCGTGGGGTGACCGATGGGCGCAGGCAGGCCGAGGAAGGCAGGGGACCGAGAGCAAAGCGCGGGTTTACAAGGCTTTGACCGCGAAAGATTTTTTTTCGGGCTCGAAAAAATCAGCCGGAAATGGCCAAAAAATAGCCAATTTTACTAGATGTTGTGTTTTTGCAAGCCATTTCGCTGTTTTGAACACAACTCGAATCGACCTGGATTGGGCCACTTCAGGGGCGGGTTGCTGGCCCCTGCGGGGGCGAAAAGGTTGCGTGCGATTGCCGTGGTCGCACGTCGAGGGAGCGATGCTTTTGGCCGGCTCCAGAACAGTGGGCGGCTGGCGAGGCATCTTTGCCGCAAGAGGGATTTCTTGCGGCCGGCAGTCATCAAGGATTATGCAATGAACTTGGCAATTAACCGTTAGAGCAACCGTTGCCCATTACGCGGTATTGAAGAATATGCCGTTGACCGTGAGAGTCTTCATATTCCATACGCGCTGGTACAACTTCGCATACTTCTGGAACTTCGCTCATGGAGATAACTTTGGCGATATCCAGATCAGTGGAGTAAGTGTATTCCTCTACCGGTACTTGTTGCTGTGCGACATCAGTCGGGATCTCATCAGCCATCGCGGTAACGCACAGACTGCTGAGGGCCAGAACTAATAAAGCTTTCATTTGCGTTTTACCTTTCTAAGGTCGTGTGGGGTCACGCAGCCTTTATGAGGCTGCGTGTGGAGCTTGAGTAAACGTTTGATTAACTGCCTTCGTGGGGGCTGCAACTGGGTTAATCAGATTGCCTGTTTGGCGAGACAGATTTTAGGCCCGGGGTTGCGTGTCATATAGGTGTACTTTTGATAAACACCTTTGACAGTTTTTGTAACAATCGCCGAAAAAGGCCTGTCCGGATGCCTGTTTGAATATTTTTGCTGAGGGTGAATGCTGCTGTAACCAGCGTTTTTGAGGGGTTGCGACAAATAGCAGGGTATTTCGCAGGGGGTTGTTACTACCATCGTCGAATGGTTCTATAGGCGCCCCCCGGCTACAACGGGGTCATACAAAAACAACTATGTCACCGAGGTAAGAAAGATGAGTGCGGCTTCTCTGTATCCCGTTCGTCCCGAGGTTTTGGCCAATACGCTGACTGACGAGGCGACCTACAAGGCCATGTACCAGCAGTCGGTCGTGAACCCGGACGGTTTCTGGCGTGAACAGGCCAAGCGTCTCGACTGGATCAAGCCTTTTACCACGGTGAAGCAGACTTCCTTCGACGATCACCATGTCGATATCAAGTGGTTTGCCGATGGCACCTTGAACGTCTCCTACAACTGCCTGGATCGCCATCTCGCCGAGCGCGGCGATCAGATCGCGATCATCTGGGAAGGCGACGATCCTTCCGAAAGCCGCAACATCACCTACCGCGAATTGCATGAAGAAGTCTGCAAGTTCGCCAACGCCTTGCGTGGCCAGGACGTGCACCGTGGCGACGTGGTGACTATCTATATGCCGATGATTCCCGAGGCGGTGGTGGCCATGCTGGCCTGTACCCGTATCGGCGCGATCCACTCGGTAGTGTTCGGTGGGTTCTCCCCTGAGGCTTTGGCCGGGCGCATCATCGACTGCCGCTCGAAAGTGGTGATCACCGCCGACGAAGGCATCCGTGCCGGCAAGAAGGTGCCGCTCAAGGCCAATGTCGACGACGCCCTGACCAACCCGGAAACCAGCAGCATCCAGAAGGTCATCGTGTGCAAGCGCACCGGTGGCGACATCAAGTGGAACCAGCATCGCGACATCTGGTACGAAGACCTGATGAAGGTCGCCGGCAGCGTCTGCGCCCCGAAAGAGATGGGGGCCGAAGAAGCGCTGTTCATCCTCTATACCTCCGGTTCCACCGGCAAGCCCAAGGGCGTGCAGCACACAACCGGCGGCTACCTGCTCTATGCATCGCTGACCCATGAGCGGGTGTTCGACTACCGTCCGGGCGAAGTCTACTGGTGCACCGCCGACGTCGGCTGGGTCACCGGCCACACTTATATCGTCTATGGCCCGCTGGCCAACGGCGCCACCACCGTGCTGTTCGAAGGCGTGCCCAACTACCCGGACGTGACCCGGGTGGCGAAGATCGTCGACAAGCACAAGGTCAACATCCTCTACACCGCGCCGACCGCGATCCGCGCCATGATGGCCTCGGGCACTGCCGCCTGCGAAGGCGCCGATGGCAGCAGCCTGCGCCTGCTGGGCTCGGTGGGCGAGCCGATCAACCCGGAAGCCTGGGACTGGTACTACAAGAACGTCGGCCAATCCCGTTGCCCGATTGTCGACACCTGGTGGCAGACCGAAACCGGCGCCACCCTGATGAGCCCGCTGCCGGGGGCGCATGCCCTGAAGCCGGGTTCTGCCGCGCGTCCGTTCTTCGGTGTGGTGCCGGCCCTGGTGGACAACCTGGGCAACATCATCGAGGGCGCCGCCGAAGGCAACCTGGTGATCCTCGATTCGTGGCCAGGTCAGGCGCGGACCCTGTACCGCGACCACGACCGCTTCGTCGATACCTACTTCAAGACCTTCCGCGGCATGTACTTCACCGGTGACGGTGCTCGTCGCGACGAGGACGGCTACTACTGGATCACCGGCCGGGTGGATGACGTGCTCAACGTGTCCGGGCACCGCATGGGCACCGCCGAGATCGAAAGCGCCATGGTGGCGCACCCGAAAGTCGCCGAAGCGGCGGTGGTGGGCGTGCCTCACGACATCAAGGGCCAGGGCATCTATGTCTACGTGACCCTCAACGGTGGCGAGGAGCCGAGCGAAGCCCTGCGTCTGGAACTGAAGAACTGGGTGCGCAAGGAAATCGGTCCGATCGCCTCGCCGGATGTCATCCAATGGGCGCCGGGCCTGCCTAAGACCCGTTCCGGGAAGATCATGCGGCGGATTCTGCGCAAGATCGCGACCGCGGAGTACGACGGTCTGGGCGATATCTCGACCTTGGCCGACCCAAGCGTGGTGCAGCACCTGATCGATACCCACAAGACCATGAACGTCGCCTGAGGCGGGTTCCGAGTCATCCAGCCCCGCCCGGCCTTGCGCCGGGCGGGGCTTTTTTGTGCCGGGGCGATTCGCCGGCAAGCCGCTCGCTACAGCCTCCGCGCGCCAGTTGTGAGGCCCGCTTGCCACTGCAGGCGAGCGAATAAATATCGGATTTATCCATCTGCCGGGTTCGAATGTTACCGATGCCGTCGAAGATGTAACCCGGCGCCCATTTTCGGGGCAATGGGAAACGCCGAGCCCCATTTCAGGGCTGTTTATATCCCTATAAAAAATAAGTCATCACGCTGCGCTTGCCGGAATAGAAGGCTTTGCCAATAATAGGCCCGCAATTTGCAGCATAGATCGGTTCCCTATCATTTGCTCTTGCATAGTTTTGAAGAGCTGTCAATGTGCTCCTCCGGTATTCTCGATGCTTCTGTAATTTGTTGTCGCATTGAGGAAATATCGGCTTCCAGCCTGTCGTTAGAATGCCGGTCACTCGCTCGTCGTTGCCTGTGTGTGAGTCCTCTTCCGGGCTTCTCAGGACGCAGCGCCGCCTTTGCTGTTTTACCCATTCGCATATTGGGCTGTCGCTCACTCTGCCGTTTTCGCCCTTTACCGATGGAGTTCTAAGATGAAGAAACTCGTGCTTCTTGGCGCCCTGGCACTGTCCGTGCTCTCCCTGCCGACTTTCGCCGATGAAAAGCCCCTGAAAATTGGTATCGAAGCGGCCTACCCTCCGTTTGCCTCCAAGGCGCCGGACGGCAGCATCGTCGGTTTCGACTACGACATCGGCAACGCGCTGTGCGAAGAGATGAAGGTCAAGTGCGTATGGGTCGAGCAAGAGTTCGATGGCCTGATCCCGGCGCTGAAGGTGCGCAAGATCGACGCCATCCTCTCGTCGATGTCGATCACCGACGATCGCAAGAAGTCCGTGGACTTCACCAACAAGTACTACAACACCCCGGCACGTCTGGTGATGAAGGCCGGCACCCAGGTCAGCGACGGCCTGGCCGAGCTCAAGGGCAAGAACATCGGCGTGCAGCGTGGTTCGATCCACGAACGTTTCGCCCGCGAAGTGCTGGCTCCCCTGGGCGCGCAGATCAAGCCTTACGGCTCGCAGAACGAAATCTACCTGGATGTGGCCGCCGGCCGTCTCGACGGCACCGTGGCCGACGCTACGCTGTTGAATGACGGCTTCCTGAAAACCGATGCGGGCAAGGGTTTTGCCTTCGTTGGTCCGGCCTTCACCGACGTCAAGTACTTCGGCGACGGCGTAGGGATCGCAGTGCGCAAGGGCGACAAGGCCGAGCTGGACAAGATCAACGCTGCCATCGCTGCCATTCGCGAGAACGGCAAGTACAAGCAAATCCAGGACAAGTACTTCGACTTCGACATCTACGGCAAGTAAGACCGTCGAAACAGTCAGTCCGAGATGGCGCAAGCAGCAGAATCTCTGAAGTTTGCGCCATTTTTTCATCCCAATTTTCGAGGACCTGAATCATGTTGAAAGGCTACGGGGCTGTCATCCTCGATGGCGCTTGGCTGACGCTTCAGCTCGCCTTGTCGTCCATGGCCCTGGCCATTGTTCTGGGTCTGATCGGGGTCGCGCTGCGTCTCTCGCCGGTGCGCTGGCTGGCCTGGCTTGGCGATCTGTATTCCACGGTGATCCGTGGCATTCCCGATCTGGTGCTGATCCTGCTGATCTTCTACGGCGGCCAGGACTTGTTGAACCGCGTGGCCCCGCTGCTGGGCTACGACGATTACATCGACCTCAATCCGCTGGCGGCCGGTATCGGCACCCTGGGCTTCATCTTCGGGGCCTACCTGTCGGAAACCTTCCGTGGCGCCTTCATGGCGATTCCCAAGGGGCAGGCAGAGGCGGGCATGGCTTACGGCATGAGCAGCTTCCAGGTGTTCTTCCGGGTCATGGTGCCGCAGATGATTCGCCTGGCGATTCCCGGCTTCACCAACAACTGGCTGGTGCTGACCAAGGCCACCGCGCTGATTTCCGTGGTGGGCCTGCAAGACATGATGTTCAAGGCCAAGCAGGCGGCGGATGCCACCCGTGAGCCTTTCACCTTCTTCCTCGCAGTGGCGGCCATGTACCTGGTGATCACCAGTGTCTCGTTGCTGGCATTGCGTCACCTTGAGAAGCGCTACTCGGTAGGCGTAAGGGCGGCTGATCTATGATCTTCGACTACAACGTCATCTATGACGCCTTGCCGCTGTACTTCAGCGGCTTGCTGACCACCTTGAAACTGCTGGCACTGTCGTTGTTCTTCGGCTTGCTGGTGGCCTTGCCCCTTGGGCTGATGCGGGTCTCCAAGCAACCGCTGGTGAACATGACGGCCTGGCTCTACACCTACGTGATCCGCGGCACGCCGATGCTGGTGCAGCTGTTCCTGATCTACTACGGCCTGGCCCAGTTCGAAGCGGTGCGCGAGAGTTTCCTCTGGCCCTGGCTGTCCAGCGCAACCTTCTGCGCCTGCCTGGCCTTTGCCATCAACACCAGCGCCTATACCGCGGAAATCATCGCCGGCAGCCTGCGGGCCACGCCCAATGGCGAGATCGAGGCGGCCAAGGCCATGGGCATGTCGCGCTACAAGATGTACCGCCGCATTCTCTTGCCATCGGCCCTGCGCCGGGCGCTGCCGCAGTACAGCAACGAAGTGATCATGATGCTGCAGACCACCAGTCTGGCGTCCATCGTGACCCTGATCGATATCACCGGCGCGGCGCGCACGGTCAACGCGCAGTACTACCTGCCGTTCGAGGCCTACATCACCGCCGGCGTGTTCTACCTGTGCCTGACCTTTATCCTGGTGCGCCTGTTCAAGCTGGCCGAAGGCCGCTGGCTGCGCTACCTGGCGCCGCGGAAGCACTGATATGGAACGCATCGATCATCCATTGCCCTGGAGTCACCTGGGTAGCGAGCGGCATATCTCGGTGTTCCGTTTCGGCAGCGGCGAGCGCAAGGCCTATATCCAGGCCAGCCTGCACGCTGACGAACTGCCAGGCATGCGCACCGCCTGGGAGCTGAAAAAGCGCCTGGCCGAGCTGGAGGCCCAGGGCGCGCTCAACGGCGTTGTCGAACTGGTGCCGGTGGCCAATCCGCTGGGTCTGGGGCAGTTGCTGCAAGGCAATCACCAGGGTCGTTTCGAGGCCGGCAGCGGCAAGAACTTCAACCGCGATTTCGTTGAGCTCAGCGCGCCCGTGGCGCTGCGCCTGCAAGGGCGCCTGGGGGATGATTCGCACGCCAATGTGCGCTTGATTCGTCAGGCCATGGCCGAGGTGCTGGCTGAGTTGCCGCCGGCAGCCAGCCAGTTGCAGGGCATGCAGCGGGTGCTGTTGAGCCACGCCTGCGACGCCGATGTGGTGCTGGACCTGCATTGCGATGCCGAGGCAGCGCTGCACATGTACGCCTTGCCGCAGCACTGGCCGCAGTGGCGTTCCCTGGCGGCGCACCTGGATGTGAAGGTTGGCCTGCTGGCGGAAGATTCCGGCGGCAGTTCGTTCGACGAAGCCTGCTCGCTGCCGTGGCTGCGCCTGTCGCGGCAGTTTCCCGAAGCGTCGATTCCCCTGGCGTGCCTGGCGACCACCTTGGAATTGGGTGGTCAGGCCGACACCGGGCGCCCCCAGGCCGAGGCTTGTGCCGAAGGCATCCTGGCGTTTCTGGCCGAGCAGGGGCTGATTGCCGGTGAGTGGCCGGCGCCGGGGCGTGACGCCTGCGAGGCCATGCCCTTTGAAGGCACCGAATTGCTGTATGCGCCGCATCCCGGTGTGGTGAGCTTTCTGCGTCCGGCCGGGAGCTGGGTGGGCGTGGGCGAGCCGATTTTTGAAGTGATTGATCCCCTATCCGATCGGGTCAGTACGGTGTGTGCTGGCACCAGCGGCGTGTTGTTCGCCGTTGAGCGGCTGCGTTATGCCCAACCCGGTTTCTGGCTGGCCAAGGTGGCGGGGCGCGAAGCGCTGCGTCACGGGCGCTTGCTCAACGACTGACTGTTTTTGTGAGAACCGACCGCATGTACAAACTTGAAGTCCAAGACCTGCATAAGCGCTATGGCAGTCACGAAGTGCTCAAGGGCGTGTCCCTGAAGGCCGCGGCTGGCGATGTGATCAGCATCATCGGCTCCAGTGGCTCGGGCAAGAGCACCTTTTTGCGCTGCATCAACCTGCTGGAGCAGCCTCACGCCGGCAAGATCCTGCTGAACAACGAAGAGTTGAAGCTGGTGGCCAACAAGGACGGCGCGCTCAAGGCTGCCGATCCCAAGCAGTTGCAGCGCATGCGTTCGCGCCTGTCGATGGTGTTCCAGCATTTCAACCTGTGGTCGCACATGACTGCGATTGAAAACATCATGGAAGCACCAGTGCACGTGCTGGGCGTGTCCAAGGCCGAGGCTCGCGAGAAGGCCGAGCACTACCTGGCCAAGGTCGGTGTGGCGCACCGCAAGGATGCCTACCCGGGGCACATGTCCGGTGGTGAGCAGCAGCGTGTGGCGATTGCCCGGGCCCTGGCCATGGAGCCGGAAGTCATGCTGTTCGACGAGCCGACCTCGGCCCTGGACCCGGAGCTGGTGGGCGACGTGCTGAAAGTCATGCAGGCCCTGGCCCAGGAAGGCCGGACCATGGTGGTGGTGACCCACGAAATGGGCTTTGCCCGTGAGGTGTCGAACCAGCTGGTGTTCCTGCACAAGGGTGTGGTGGAAGAGAGTGGCAACCCGCGGGAAGTGCTGGTGAACCCGCAATCAGAACGTTTGCAACAATTCCTCTCTGGTAGCCTCAAGTAATCACTGCCGTTATGCACCAAATTAGGTCATGCTGCGCACCGCGCGCCAGATGGTCTAACTTGGTGCTGCCGCCCTTGGCTTCTAACACTGTTTTCGTTTCGGATTGCCCGCCATGACTGCCCATCGAATTGGTTTCCTGATTTGGCCCAGCACTAAAGCCTTGACGCTGGCGCTGGCCGAGGAGGCCTTGCGTGTCGCTCAGCGGGTGCATCCGGAAGTGGTTTACGAGTTGGCGTTCCTGCAGGCCGAGGCGCCGGGCGAAGGGGCCTGGCAGCTGCCGGGCGAACCCTGGGCGGGCAAGCTTGAGGGCTGTCAGAAACTGTTCCTGCTGGCAGACGAACCGCCCGCGCCAATGAGCTCCGGGCTGAGTAGTGCGCTCAAGCAACTGGTGCGTGCCGGCTGCGTGATTGGCGGGCTGTCGGCCGGGGTGTATCCGCTGGCGCAGTTGGGCCTGCTCGATGGGTATCGGGCGGCGGTGCACTGGCGCTGGCAGGACGATTTCGCCGAGCGCTTTCCCAAGGTCATCGCTACCAGCCACCTGTTTGACTGGGACCGCGATCGCCTGACCGCCTGTGGCGGCATGTCGGTGCTGGACCTGTTGCTGGCGGTGCTGGCGCGGGATCACGGCGCCGAGCTGGCGGGTGCGGTTTCGGAAGAACTGGTGGTGGAGCGCATCCGCGAAGGCGGCGAGCGCCAGCGCATCCCGTTGCAAAATCGCCTGGGCTCCAGCCATCCAAAGCTGACCCAGGCGGTGCTGCTGATGGAGGCCAATATCGAGGAGCCGCTGACCACTGACGAGATTGCCCAGCATGTCTGTGTATCCCGTCGTCAGTTGGAGCGGATCTTCAAGCAGTACCTGAACCGTGTGCCCAGCCAGTACTACCTGGAGCTGCGCCTGAACAAGGCCCGGCAGATGCTGATGCAGACCAGCAAGTCGATCATTCAGATCGGCCTGTCCTGTGGCTTCTCCTCCGGCCCGCACTTCTCCAGCGCCTACCGCAACTTCTTTGGCGCTACCCCGCGCGAAGATCGCAATCAACGGCGCAGCAGCAGCCCATTCGAACTCTCCTCGGTCCCCTCCGAACGCGGTTGACCCGCTCCTGTAGGAGCCGGCTTGTCGGCCAATCGCGCCGGCCGCTCGCTATTTGCCCAGTGCACCGCGCCTGCCTGATCCCGATAGCCGCTACAGAAATGCGACAGGTTGTCGCCTAACTACCTGGATAATTACCTTGGGCAAAATGCCCGGTGAATCTGCCGCTAGAGCCCTGCGCAGTTTAAACTGCGCCTTTGCGACGCTATTTGTCGCATTGCCATAAACCCGCGTAAAACCGGGGTTGGCGCTATAAGAAGTTGTCGCTTGGCGACAAGGCCGGGCATAAAACTGTCCTTACAATCCCTCCATCGCTCGCCAGTTCCAGGCGGGTGTTCCTCTTCAGGAGACTCCGATGTCCGTTGAGCAAGCTCCGGTGCAACGCGCCGATTTCGACCAGGTGATGGTTCCCAATTACGCACCTGCGGCTTTCATTCCTGTGCGTGGCGCGGGGTCCCGAGTCTGGGATCAGTCGGGACGGGAGCTGATCGATTTCGCCGGCGGCATTGCGGTCAACGTACTGGGCCACGCCCATCCAGCGCTGGTGGGGGCACTGACCGAGCAAGCCAACAAGCTGTGGCATGTGTCCAACGTGTTCACCAACGAGCCGGCCCTGCGCCTGGCCCACAAGTTGGTCGACGCCACCTTCGCCGAGCGCGCGTTCTTCTGTAACTCCGGTGCAGAAGCCAACGAGGCCGCCTTCAAGCTGGCCCGTCGCGTGGCTCATGATCGTTTCGGTGCCGAGAAGTACGAAATCATCGCCGCATTGAACAGCTTCCACGGCCGGACTCTGTTCACCGTGAACGTCGGTGGCCAGTCGAAGTACTCCGACGGCTTCGGTCCGAAAATCACCGGCATCACCCATGTGCCGTACAACGACCTGGCGGCACTGAAAGCCGCGGTTTCCGACAAGACCTGCGCAGTGGTGCTGGAACCGGTCCAGGGCGAGGGCGGCGTGTTGCCGGCCGAGCTGGCCTACCTGCAAGGCGCCCGCGAGCTGTGCGACCAGCACAACGCGCTGCTGGTGTTCGACGAAGTACAGACCGGCATGGGCCGCAGCGGCGAGCTGTTCGCCTACCAGTATTACGGCGTGACCCCGGACATCCTCACCAGCGCCAAGAGCCTGGGCGGTGGTTTCCCGATCGCGGCGATGCTGACCACCGAAGCGTTGGCCAAGCACCTGGTGGTTGGCACCCACGGCACCACCTACGGCGGCAACCCGCTGGCCTGTGCGGTGGCCGAGGCGGTGGTCGACGTGATCAACACCCCGCAAGTGCTCAATGGCGTGAAAGCCAAGCACGATCGCTTCAAGACCCGTCTGCTGCAGATCGGCGAGAAGTACGGCCTGTTCGGCGAAGTCCGCGGCCTGGGCCTGTTGCTCGGTTGCGTGCTCAGCGAAGCCTGGAAGGGCAAGGCCAAGGACGTGTTCAACGCCGCCGAGAAAGAAGGCCTGATGATTCTGCAGGCCGGTCCGGACGTGGTGCGTTTCGCCCCGAGCCTGGTGATCGAAGACGCCGATATCGATGAGGGCCTGGACCGCTTCGAGCGCGCCGTGGCGAAACTGACTCAAGCCTGATCCAGGTTGCAGTACTTCTCGGCGCCGGCTTTAGTGGCCGGCGTCGAGCCTAATTCCTGTGCCGGGCTGTCCCGGCATTTTTTTCCCTGAGTCGGACGGTTTCCGACCTGTTTTAGAGTAAGGAGTGACACCATGCTGGTGATGCGCCCCGCGCAAATGGCTGATCTGGGCGAGGTACAGCGTCTGGCTGCAGACAGCCCGATTGGTGTCACCTCCTTGCCGGATGATGTGGATCGCCTGCGCGACAAGATCGCCGCGAGCGAGGCTTCGTTTGCCGCCGAAGTGAGCTTCAACGGTGAGGAAAGCTATTTCTTCGTCCTCGAAGACACCGACAACGGCAAGCTGGTGGGCTGTTCGGCCATCGTCGCGTCCGCCGGATATTCCGAGCCGTTCTACAGCTTTCGCAATGAAACCTTCGTTCACGCGTCCCGCGAGCTGAAGATCCACAACAAGATTCATGTCCTGTCCCAGTGCCACGACCTGACCGGCAACAGCCTGTTGACCAGTTTCTATGTGGTGCCGGAGCTGGTGGGCTCGCCCTGGTCGGAACTCAACTCCCGCGGCCGCCTGCTGTTCGTTGCCAGCCACCCGGAGCGTTTCGCCGATTCGGTGGTGACCGAGATCGTCGGTTACAGCGACGAGCACGGTGATTCGCCGTTCTGGGACGCCATCGGGCGCAACTTCTTCGACCTCAACTACGCCGAGGCCGAGCGCCTGTGCGGCCTGAAGAGCCGGACCTTTCTCGCCGAACTGATGCCGCATTACCCGATCTACGTGCCGCTGCTGCCGGACGCCGCCCAGGAAGCCATGGGCCAGGTGCACCCGCGGGCGCAGATCACCTTTGACATCCTGATGCGCGAAGGTTTTGAAACCGATCACTACATCGACATCTTCGACGGTGGTCCGACCTTGCATGCACGGGTTTCGGGGATTCGCTCCATTGCCCAGAGCCGCGTGGTGCCGGTGAAGATCGGCGAGGCGCTCAAGGGCGGTGGTCGTCAGTACCTGGTGTCCAACGGCCAGTTGCAGGATTACCGCGCGGTGCTGCTGGAGCTGGATTACGCACCGGGCAAACCGGTGACCCTGGATCTGCAAGCCGCCGAGGCCCTGGGCGTCGGCGAAGGTGCCAGCGTGCGTCTGGTGGCGGTTTAAAGCCTGCTTCCACGACCTGGAAAGCATGCCTGGAAAGCAGCGAGTTTCGCGCAGGCCATCAGCGGCCTGCGTCTGAGGAGATAGCATGATCGTTCGTCCCGTACGCAGCAGCGATTTACCCGCGCTGATCGACCTGGCCCGCAGCACTGGCACCGGCCTCACCACCTTGCCGGCCAACGAAGAACGCCTGACCCACAGGGTTGGCTGGGCGGAAAAGACCTTTCGCGGCGAAGCCGAACGTGGCGATGCGGACTACCTGTTCGTGCTGGAAGACGACAATGGTCGGGTGGTGGGCATTTCCGCCATCGCCGGCGCGGTCGGCTTGCGTGAGCCCTGGTACAACTTCCGGGTCGGCCTGACGGTCAGTGCCTCCCAGGAGCTGAACATCTACCGCGAGATCCCCACGCTGTTCCTGGCCAACGACCTGACCGGCAACTCCGAGCTGTGCTCGCTGTTCCTCCACGCCGATTACCGCACCGGCCTCAACGGCCGCATGCTGGCCAAGGCGCGGATGCTGTTCATCGCCGAATTCCCGCAGCTGTTCGGCAACAAGATCATTGCCGAGATGCGCGGCATGTCCGATGAGAATGGCCGCTCGCCGTTCTGGGAAAGCCTGGGCCGGCACTTCTTCAAGATGGAGTTCAGCCAGGCCGACTACCTGACCGGGGTTGGCAACAAGGCCTTCATCGCCGAGCTGATGCCCAAGTTCCCGCTGTACACCTGCTTTTTGTCCGAGGATGCGCGCAACGTGATCGGCAAGGTCCACACCGACACCGAGCCGGCCCTGGCCATGCTCAAGAGCGAAGGTTTCAGCTATCAGGGTTACGTCGACATCTTCGATGCCGGTCCGGCGGTGGAGTGCGAAACCAGCAAGATCCGCGCGGTACGTGACAGCCAGGCGCTGGTGCTGGCCATCGGCACCCCGGGCGACGACGCCACGCCGTTCCTGATCCACAACCGCAAGCGCGAGGACTGCCGCATCACCGCGGCGCCCGCACGCTTTGCCGCGGGCACCCTGGTGGTCGATCCCCTGACCGCCAAGCGCCTGCAACTCAACGCCGGCGACCAGGTCCGCGCGGTTCCGCTGTCTGCTTCTCGGGAGTCGAAATAATGAGCACGCTGTACATCGCAGGCCAATGGCTGGCTGGCCAGGGCGAAGCCTTCACCTCGGTCAATCCGGTGACGCAGGCGGTCATCTGGTCCGGTAATGGCGCCACGGCCGCGCAAGTGGAGAGCGCCGTGCAGGCCGCCCGCCAGGCGTTTCCGGCCTGGGCCAAGCGTTCCCTGGAAGAGCGCGTCGGCGTGCTCGAAGCCTTTGCCGCCAGCCTCAAGGCGCGGGCCGACGAATTGGCCCGCTGCATCGGTGAGGAAACCGGCAAACCGCTGTGGGAAGCTGCCACCGAAGTCACCAGCATGGTCAACAAGATCGCCATCTCGGTGCAGAGCTACCGCGAGCGTACCGGCGAGAAGAGCGGCCCCTTGGGCGACGCCACCGCTGTGCTGCGCCACAAGCCCCACGGCGTGGTGGCGGTGTTCGGCCCTTACAACTTCCCTGGGCACTTGCCCAACGGGCACATCGTTCCTGCATTGCTGGCCGGTAACAGCGTGCTGTTCAAGCCCAGCGAGCTGACGCCGAAAGTCGCCGAGTTGACGGTCCAGTGCTGGATCGAAGCCGGCTTGCCGGCGGGTGTGTTGAACCTGCTGCAAGGTGCCCGGGAAACCGGCATCGCCCTGGCCGCCAATCCAGGGATCGACGGGTTGTTCTTCACCGGCTCCAGCCGCACCGGCAATCATCTGCACCAGCAGTTCGCCGGGCGTCCGGACAAGATCCTGGCCCTGGAAATGGGCGGCAACAACCCGCTGGTGGTGGATCAGGTCGCTGATCTGGATGCGGCGGTGTACACCATCATCCAGTCGGCCTTCATTTCGGCCGGCCAGCGCTGCACCTGTGCCCGCCGCCTGCTGGTGCCACAAGGCGCCTGGGGTGATGCGTTGCTGGCGCGCCTGGTGGCGGTCAGCGCGAGCATCGATGTCGGTGCTTATGACCAGCAGCCCGCGCCGTTCATGGGCTCGGTGATTTCCCTGGGCGCCGCTCGCGCGCTGATGGATGCACAGCAGCAACTGTTGGCCAATGGCGCCGTGGCCTTGCTGGAAATGACTCAGCCCCAGGCTCAGGCCGCCTTGCTGACCCCAGGGATTCTGGACGTCACGGCGGTGGCTGAGCGTCCCGATGAAGAGCTGTTCGGGCCGTTGCTGCAAGTGATCCGCTACGCTGATTTCGATGCGGCGATCGCCGAGGCCAACAACACTCAGTACGGCCTGGCTGCCGGTCTGTTGTCGGATTCCGCCGAGCGTTACCAGCAGTTCTGGCTGGAAAGCCGGGCGGGCATCGTCAACTGGAACAAGCAGTTGACCGGCGCTGCCAGCAGCGCGCCGTTTGGTGGCGTGGGGGCTTCGGGCAACCACCGGGCCAGCGCCTATTACGCGGCGGATTATTGCGCGTACCCGGTGGCGTCCCTGGAAACCCCGAGCCTGGTGCTGCCGAGCGCGTTGACGCCGGGTGTGCGCTTGTCCTGATTTGCGGGGCCTTTTCGCCGGCCAGCCGGCTCCTACAGATTTGGATAGGAGTCGGCTGGCCGACGGACGAGCGTACCGCGTTCGCCCTGTGTAGATATCGATTGCCTATAACAAACAGATTCGTGGAGCCTCGCTGATGAAATCCTATGAAGTCAATTTTGACGGTCTAGTGGGGCCGACCCATAACTATGGCGGCCTGTCCTACGGCAACGTGGCCTCCCAGAGCAACAGCCAGCAGGGCTCCAACCCCAAGGAAGCGGCGCTGCAAGGCCTGGCGAAAATGAAAGCGCTGATGGAAATGGGCTTTCAGCAAGGCGTGCTCGCCCCGCAAGAGCGCCCCGACGTGGCAGCCCTGCGCAACCTGGGGTTTGCCGGGACTGATGCCCAGGTCATCCAGCAAGCCGCCCAGCAGGCCATGCCCTTGCTGGTCGCCAGTTGCTCGGCATCGAGCATGTGGGTGGCCAACGCCGCGACCGTCAGTCCGAGTGCCGACACCGCCGATGGCCGCGTGCATTTCACCGCCGCCAACTTGAACTGCAAATACCACCGCAGCATCGAGCACCCGACCACCAGCCGCGTGCTGGGCGCGATGTTCGCCGACCACAAGCACTTTGCTCATCACGCCGCCTTGCCGGCGGTGGCGCAGTTCGGCGATGAAGGCGCGGCCAACCACACCCGCTTCTGCCGTGACTATGGCGAGGCCGGGGTCGAGTTCTTCGTCTTCGGTCGCAGCGCATTCGATACCCGTTACCCGGCGCCGCAGAAATACCCGGCGCGCCAGACCCTGGAAGCCTCCCAAGCCGTGGCGCGTCTGCATGGCCTGAGCGAGGAGGGCGTGGTCTATGCCCAGCAGAATCCAGCGGTGATCGATCAGGGCGTGTTCCACAACGACGTGATCGCGGTGGGCAATGGTGAGGTGCTGTTCTATCACGAGGACGCCTTCCTCGAGACCGAGAAGATGCTCGCCGAACTGCAGGGCAAGCTGGGTAAACGCGGCGGCAACTTCCAGTCGATCTGCGTGCCGCGCTCGCAGGTGACGGTGGAAGACGCCGTGCGCTCCTACCTGTTCAACAGCCAGCTGCTGTCCCGCGCCGATGGTTCGATGCTGCTGATCGTGCCGGAAGAGTGCCGCGGCAACGAGCGTGTCTGGCAGTACCTGCAAAGCCTCACCAGCTCCGGCGGGCTGATCCGCGAAGTGAAGGTTTTCGATCTCAAGCAGAGCATGCAGAACGGCGGCGGCCCGGCTTGTCTGCGCTTGCGGGTGGCGCTGAATGAAACTGAGCTGGCGGCGGTCAATCCTGGGGTTATCATGACCGCGCCGTTGTACGACACCCTGACCCAATGGGTCGGCAAGCACTACCGCGACCGCCTGTGCGAAAGCGATCTGGCGGACCCGCAGCTGCTGCTTGAGTGCCGGACGGCACTGGATGAACTGACGCAAATCCTTAAACTGGGCGCGGTTTATCCCTTCCAGATCAATTGAAAGCCCGCGCCCGGCGCATTCGACCGGGCGTGCCGCTTCACCCCAGATGAGAACGACCCCCATGAGCGATACCCTGCAGCTGATCCTTGAAGACAGCGACGGCACCCAACTGCAAACCTCCTGCACCCGTTTCGCGGTGCTGTGGCAGGGCAAGGAAGTGTGGATTCAGCAGGACGGCCGCGGCCAACTGCTGATCGGCGTGGACGTGGAGGAGGGTGATGACGAATACGCCAGCCTGCTGCTGCGTCCATTGGCGACCAACCTGGTCAGCCTGCAACTGGAAATGGAGCCGGCCGACGCCGGTGACGATGATCACGTGCACGGTCCTGACTGCGGCCACGCTCACTAAGGAAGTCCGCACTATGCTTGCCCTCGGCAAACTGCTTGAACTGACCCTCGCCGGCCGTGAACCGGCGGAGAAGACTCAACTGACTGTCGACGGCGTGCGCATGCGCTGGCTGAGCGAGGGCGCGCTGGAAGTGCGGCCGCCCGACGCTCGCGATAACGGTCTGGACCTGCTGCTGTCAGCTGGTATCCATGGCAACGAGACGGCTCCCATCGAGCTGCTCGACCGTCTGTTGCATGACATTGCCCGGGGCGACCTGAAGCCTCGCGCACGCATTCTGTTCCTGTTCGGCAACCCCGAGGCCATGCGTCGCGGCGAGCGTTTTGTCGAGCAGGACGTCAACCGGCTGTTCAATGGTCGGCATGAATCGAGCAGTGGGGTCGAAGCCCTGCGTGCCTGTGAGCTGGAGCGTCTGGCGGCGAGTTTCTTCAGCCTGCCGGATCGCCAGCGCTTGCACTACGACCTGCACACCGCGATCCGCGGCTCGAAGATCGAACAGTTCGCCCTGTATCCGTGGAAAGACGGGCGCCAGCATTCGCGCCGTGAACTGGCGCGCCTGCGGGCGGCGGGCATGGAGGCGGTGCTGCTGCAGAACAAGCCTTCCATTGTCTTCAGCGCCTACACCTACGATCAGCTGGGGGCTGAATCCTTCACCCTGGAGCTGGGCAAGGCACGGCCGTTCGGGCAGAACCAGGGGGTCAATGTCGAGCGCCTGGAAACCCGTCTCAAGCAGATCATCGACGGCAGCGAGCCCGGGCAAGAGCAGGACAGCCTCGATGGCTTGCAGCTGTTCAGCGTGGCGCGGGAAGTCATCAAGCACAGCGACAGCTTCCACCTGCACCTGCCGGCGGACGTGGAGAACTTTTCCGAGCTGGAAGTGGGTTACCTGCTGGCCGAGGACATCGCCCAGACCCGTTGGGTGATCGAGGAGGAGGGGGCACGGATCATTTTTCCCAATCCCAAGGTGAAGAACGGCCTGCGCGCGGGGATTCTGATCGTGCCGACCACGGCCGACGGCCTGGCCTGAGGTTCGCCGGCAAGCCGGGCCCCGCGGGAGCCGGCTTGCTGGCAATGCGCTTAACGCTTAAACCGCAACCGCACGCTGCTCATTTCGGCGCAGGGCACGCAGCTTGTGCAGGGTGTCGGCGCAGGTCTTCGCCGCTTCCTGACCCTTGTGCACGAAGTGCTCGAAGAAGAACTTCTGATGCTCTTCACCGGCATGGAAGTGATGCGGGGTCAGCACGACCGAGAACACCGGCACTTCGGTTTCCAGTTGCACTTGCATCAGGCCGCTGATCACCGACTGGGCGACGAATTCATGGCGGTAGATGCCGCCGTCCACCACCAGGCCTGCCGCCACGATGCCGCTGTAGCGACCGGTCTTGGCCAGCAGCTTGGCGTGCAGCGGAATTTCGAAGGCGCCACCGACTTCGAAGAAGTCGATATCGGATTCCTGGTAGCCCTGAGCGAGCATCTCGGCGACAAAGCCCTGACGGCTCTGATCGACGATTTCCTTGTGCCAGCAAGCCTGGATAAAGGCGACGCGCTCGTTGGGGTGGTGTTTGCCTTTGCTATCGATTGCGGTGGGTTGCATCTGTTCTGACTCCTGTTTGTATGAAAAACAGGGCGTATATGAATCGAATGGGATTTAAGGGTACG
Organism: Pseudomonas protegens; assembly: GCF_013407925.2. Lineage (NCBI taxonomy): Bacteria > Pseudomonadati > Pseudomonadota > Gammaproteobacteria > Pseudomonadales > Pseudomonadaceae > Pseudomonas > Pseudomonas protegens. The sequence goes on from NZ_CP060201.1 coordinate 5,018,054, forward strand.
CGCAGAGCCCGCGTGGATAGTCCACGTCTGCCCGGCAACGGCCCTTTGGCGCCAATCCCGTTCTCTCTTCATCCGGACTATGACCGTCGGCCCCGGGATCACACCGGGTCTGCTGACCTTGTCGGCACCTGTGGAACCGCCACGGGTGTCATCAAGCGCTCGCGGGCTATGCGCATTGCGCGCAATTACCGCCGGTGGGGAATTGCACCCCGCCCTGAGAACGATTGCCCGAGTGTTTTCCCGGGCGGTGAGTTTTTAACACAGATCTGACGGGGAAGCATCGCGCCTTTTGGATAATGTTCATCGGATTTTTCTCGCTACGATTCGAGATTTTCTACAGTTGCTGCTTGATTAATCGTCCACGGGGCCGCAGTAATTCGCTTCGAAAGGGAATTCCCCCTGTCCCAGCGTGGACCCTGGTGTCCCCCTGTAGCCGGAGCCTGATGTGATGAGCGTGATCGATCTTCGTAGTGACACCGTGACCCAGCCGACCCCGGGCATGCTCGATGCCATGGCGCGCGCCCGTACCGGAGACGACGTCTACGGCGAAGACCCGACGGTCAATCAGTTGGAGGCCGAACTGGCCCGGCGTCTGGGGTTTGCCGCGGCCCTGTTCGTGCCTTCCGGCACCATGAGCAATCTGCTGGCCTTGATGGCCCACTGCGAGCGGGGCGAGGAGTACATCGTCGGCCAGCAGGCCCACACCTATAAATATGAAGGCGGCGGCGCCGCGGTGTTGGGCTCGATCCAGCCCCAGCCGCTGGAGCTGCAGGCCGATGGCTCCCTCGATCTGGAGCAGGTGGCGGCGGCGATCAAGCCGGATGACTTTCATTTTGCCCGCACGCGCCTGCTGGCCTTGGAAAACACCATGCAGGGCAAAGTGCTGCCCCTGGCCTACCTGGCCCAGGCCCGAGCTTTCACCCGTGAGCGGGGTCTGGCCCTGCACCTGGATGGCGCGCGGCTGTATAACGCAGCGGTGAAGCTGGGGGTGGATGCCCGGATGATTACCCAACACTTCGATTCGGTATCGGTGTGCTTGTCCAAGGGGCTCGGCGCGCCAGTGGGCTCGGTGTTGTGCGGCTCCCGAGAACTGATCGGCAAGGCGCGGCGCCTGCGCAAGATGCTCGGCGGTGGCATGCGCCAGGCCGGTGGGCTGGCGGCGGCGGGGCTGTATGCCCTGGAGCATCAGGTGCAGCGCCTGGCGGATGACCATGCCAATGCGCAGTTGCTGGCACAGGGGCTCAGCCAGGCGGGCTTCAGTGTCGAGCCGGTGCAGACCAATATGGTGTACGTGCAGATGGGGGACAGGGCCGAAGCCCTCAAGGCGTTCGCCGCCGAGCGGGGGATCAAGCTCAGCGCGGCGCCACGCTTGCGTCTGGTGACTCATCTGGATGTCGATGCCGGGCAAATCGAGCAGGTGGTGAGCACTTTTGCCGAGTTTTCCCGTAACTGACAGTGTTCTCCGTCCAATTGACTGTTTGTATCGTACAAACACGCTGTACCAAGTGATTAACGCCGATATAATGCGGCCCTTTGCCGTCGTTTCGTCTGTTGACGTTGCGCACAGGCCTTTGGCCGCAGTCTCCGTGGAAGAACCTAATGAAAAGCGCAGAAATCCGTGAAGCCTTCCTTCGCTTCTTCGAAGAGCAAGGCCACACCCGTGTAGCCTCCAGCTCTTTGATCCCAGGCAACGACCCTACCCTGCTGTTCACCAACGCGGGGATGAACCAGTTCAAGGACTGCTTCCTGGGCCAGGAAAAGCGCGCCTATACCCGCGCTGTCAGCAGCCAGAAGTGCGTCCGCGCCGGTGGCAAGCACAACGACCTGGAAAACGTCGGTTACACCGCTCGTCACCACACCTTCTTCGAAATGCTGGGCAACTTCAGCTTCGGTGACTACTTCAAGCGCGATGCCATCACCTTCGCCTGGACCTTCCTGACGTCCGACAAGTGGCTGAACCTGCCGAAAGAGAAGCTCTGGGTCACGGTTTACGCCAGCGATGACGAGGCCTACGACATCTGGACCAAAGAGGTCGGGGTGCCGGCCGAGCGCATGGTGCGCATCGGAGACAACAAAGGCGCGCCTTACGCTTCGGACAACTTCTGGACCATGGGCGATACCGGCCCTTGCGGTCCTTGCACCGAGATTTTCTACGATCACGGCGCCGACATCTGGGGCGGCCCACCCGGCTCGCCGGAAGAAGACGGTGACCGCTACATCGAAATCTGGAACAACGTGTTCATGCAGTTCAACCGCACCGCCGATGGCGTGCTGCATCCGCTGCCAGCACCGTCGGTGGACACCGGCATGGGCCTGGAGCGGATCAGTGCGGTGCTGCAGCACGTGCACTCGAACTATGAAATCGATCTGTTCCAGAGCCTGCTGGATGCCGCGGCCAAGGCCATTGGCTGCACCAACGATGCCCAGGCGTCGCTGAAAGTGGTGGCCGACCATATCCGTTCCTGCGGCTTCCTGATTGCCGACGGTGTGCTGCCGTCCAATGAAGGCCGCGGTTATGTGCTGCGTCGGATCATTCGCCGCGCTTGCCGCCACGGCAACAAGCTGGGGGCCAAGGGCAGCTTCTTCTATCAGATCGTTGCCGCCCTGGTTGCCGAGATGGGTGAAGCCTTCCCTGAGCTTAAATCCCAGCAGGCGCATATCGAGCGCGTGCTCAAGGCCGAAGAAGAACAGTTCGCCAAGACCCTGGAGCAGGGCCTGAAGATCCTCGAGCAGGATCTGGCTGCGCTGGAAGGCTCGGTGGTCCCGGGCGACGTGGTGTTCAAGCTCTACGACACCTATGGTTTCCCGATGGACCTGACCGGCGACATCGCCCGTGAGCGCAACCTGACCCTCGATGAGGAAGGTTTCGAACGCGAGATGGAAGCCCAGCGTGTGCGTGCCCGCTCTGCCAGCTCCTTCGGCATGGACTACAACAGCCTGGTCAAGGTTGATGTGGCCACTGAATTCACCGGCTACCAGGCCACCAGCGGTTCGGCCAAAGTGGTTGCCCTCTATAAGGAAGGGCAGTCGGTAGACATCCTCAATGAAGGCGAAGAAGGCGTTGTGGTCCTCGACCGGACCCCGTTCTACGCTGAGTCCGGCGGTCAGATCGGCGACTGCGGTTACCTGCAGGCCGGCGGCGCACGGTTTGATGTGCGCGACACCACCAAGACCGGCGGCGCGTTCCTGCATCACGGCGTGCTGGCCAAGGGCAGCCTGATCGTAGGCGCTCCGGTTGAAACCCAGGTCGACGCCGACGTGCGTCACGCCACCTCGCTGAACCACTCGGCCACCCACTTGCTGCACGCCGCCCTGCGCCAGGTGCTGGGCGAGCACGTCCAGCAGAAGGGCTCGCTGGTGGACAGTCAGCGTCTGCGTTTCGACTTCAGCCACTTTGAGGCGATCAAGCCTGAGCAGATCAAGGCCCTTGAAGACATCGTCAACGCCGAGATTCGCAAGAATACGGCGGTGGAAACCGAAGAAACCGACATCGACACCGCCAAGAAGAAAGGCGCCATGGCGCTGTTCGGCGAGAAGTACGGCGACAGCGTGCGCGTGCTGAGCATGGGCGGCGATTTTTCGGTGGAGCTGTGCGGTGGTATCCACGCCAATCGTACCGGCGACATCGGCTTGCTGAAGATCACCAGCGAAGGCGGCGTGGCGTCGGGCGTGCGGCGTATTGAAGCCGTTACCGGTGCTGCGGCCCTGGCGTATCTGAATGCTGCGGAAGAACAACTCAAGGAAGCGGCGACCCTGGTCAAGGGCAGCCGCGACAATCTGATCGACAAGCTGTCGGCGGTGCTGGAGCGCAATCGTCTGCTGGAGAAGCAGCTCGAGCAGTTGCAGGCCAAGGCTGCCAGCGCTGCCGGTGACGATCTGTCCGCTCAGGCGGCAGACGTCAAGGGCGTGAAGGTGCTGGCTGCGCGCCTCGACGGCCAGGACGGCAAGGCGCTGCTGGCGCTGGTGGATCAGTTGAAAAACAAACTCGGCCGCGCAGTGATCCTGCTCGGCAGTGTCCATGAGGAAAAGGTCGTACTGGTTGCCGGTGTAACCAAGGACCTGACTGGCCAACTCAAAGCCGGTGATTTGATGAAGCAAGCCGCTGCGGCAGTGGGCGGTAAGGGCGGTGGTCGTCCAGACATGGCCCAGGGCGGTGGTGTTGATGCTGCTGCGCTGGATGCCGCGCTGGCCCTGACCGTGCCATTTGTCGAGCAGGGCATTTAAGGCGCCGAGCCGGGCCCGTCGTCTAGTGGCGGGTCCTTGCGCTGTGCAGTTTGATTGTTTAACGGGCGCCCCTTTACGGGCTGAGGCGGCTTAGAAAATGGCTTTGATCGTACAGAAATTTGGAGGCACTTCGGTCGGCTCTGTGGAGCGGATCGAGCAGGTCGCCGACAAGGTTAAGAAGTTCCGCGAAGCCGGCGATGACCTGGTGATTGTGCTGTCGGCGATGAGTGGCGAAACCAACCGCCTGATCGATCTGGCCAAGCAGATCAGCGGCGAAGCCATACCGGTTCCCCGTGAGCTGGATGTGATCGTGTCCACCGGTGAGCAAGTGACCATCGCTTTGCTGGCCATGGCGTTGATCAAGCGCGGTATTCCTGCGGTGTCTTACACCGGGAATCAGGTGCGCATCCTCACCGACAGTGCTCACAATAAAGCGCGAATCCTGCAGATCGATGATCAGAAGATTCGCAGCGATCTGAAGGCTGGTCGTGTGGTCGTGGTTGCCGGTTTCCAGGGCGTAGACGAGCACGGCAACATCACCACGTTGGGGCGTGGCGGTTCCGATACCACCGGGGTGGCGCTGGCCGCGGCCCTGAAGGCTGACGAGTGCCAGATCTACACCGATGTGGACGGTGTCTACACCACCGATCCGCGTGTGGTACCCAAGGCTCAGCGCCTGGACAAGATCACCTTCGAAGAGATGCTGGAAATGGCCAGCCTCGGTTCCAAGGTGCTGCAGATCCGCGCGGTCGAGTTTGCTGGCAAGTACAACGTTCCGCTGCGCGTGTTGCACAGCTTTCAGGAGGGTCCGGGCACCCTCATTACTATTGATGAAGAGGAATCCATGGAACAGCCGATCATTTCCGGCATCGCTTTTAACCGCGATGAAGCCAAGCTGACTATCCGTGGCGTGCCAGACAATCCTGGCGTGGCCTTCAAGATTCTCGGCCCGATCAGCGCGTCGAATATTGAAGTCGACATGATCGTGCAGAACGTTTCGCACGATAACACCACCGACTTCACCTTCACCGTGCACCGCAATGACTACCTGGCTGCCCAGACCGTGCTGGAAAACACCGCACGTGAAATCGGTGCCCGTGAAGTGGTCGGTGATACCGACATTGCCAAGGTTTCGATCGTTGGTGTCGGCATGCGCTCCCATGCGGGCGTAGCCAGCCGTATGTTTGAAGCCCTGGCGAAGGAAAGCATCAACATCCAGATGATCTCCACTTCTGAAATCAAGGTGTCGGTGGTGATTGAAGAGAAGTACCTGGAGTTGGCGGTACGTGCGCTGCACACTGCGTTCGAGCTCGACGCTCCGGCCCGACAGGGCGAGTAATGCGTGTTTGAAAGGGGCGCGGTCTGACCGCGCCCTTTGTGTTTTTGATCGGCGCGGGAGAAAGCTGTTCTTTTGCCCGTGCTAGTCAATACTTAGGCGTGTAGGACTGCAGCCGCCCTGGTTGTAGGCCGACACCCTTTTTTTTGCAGACTGTAGTCCCTGAAAATGTAATGCGTGAGGAGATAGGTATGCTGATTCTGACTCGTCGGTGCGCAGAAAGCCTGATCATTGGTGATGGCGAGATCACTGTGACCGTGCTCGGCGTCAAAGGTAATCAAGTGCGTATTGGTGTCAACGCCCCCAAAGAAGTGGCGGTTCATCGTGAGGAAATTTACCTGCGGATCAAGAAAGAGAAGGACGAAGAACCAAGCCATTAATTTTTATCGTTTTTTTTGTTTGCAAACGGGGAGAAAGCTGGTTAATATACGCCCCGTGTTGCGGAGAGCTGGCCGAGTGGCCGAAGGCGCTCCCCTGCTAAGGGAGTACACCTCAAAAGGGTGTCGGGGGTTCGAATCCCCCGTTCTCCGCCATTATTTGCTTAGTACGTTGTAATCTGGCTTCTTCTGTAAGTTGTTGAAATTACTAGAAAAAGTGCTTGACAAAAAGATTTAACGGCCTATAATGCGCGGCAACAAATGCACTCGTAGCTCAGCTGGATAGAGTACTCGGCTACGAACCGAGCGGTCACAGGTTCGAATCCTGTCGAGTGCACCATTTAAGAGTTAGTTGCAGCGATGTAGTTAACTTGGCTTCAACCAGTTGTGGTCTGGTCTAAAAACACAAAATGCACTCGTAGCTCAGCTGGATAGAGTACTCGGCTACGAACCGAGCGGTCACAGGTTCGAATCCTGTCGAGTGCACCATACAACAGAAAGCCCGCATCGAAAGATGCGGGCTTTTTGCTTTCTGCGATTTATCCATCTATCTCTCTTCTTATGGTCTGTGGCTGGAACGGCTTAGTTTGCTGGCAGTCAAATGGCGTGCTGCCTCCAGCTTTTTTCTTTTGGCATGTGTTTTCTTTTTCTGCGGGGGCGTCGCAGTTTCATAGACTCGGGCGCTGCTTAGGTTTGTGTCGCAAGCGCTTGTTCTTGCCACGATTTTTTAACGTTTAAAGCTGCCAAGGGGTGTATCATTGCGCCCGTCAGCCCCGCCGGGGCTTGTGGAATACCTCCATGGACTTACCCAGTAGTTATTCAGTATCCCGTTTTCACAATCATGAACTGACTGATTGATCCTTCCGGCGTGCTCCTCTGCTGGGAGTGGAGTTCGCCTATGACCGAAGTAGAAGTAAAGAAAACGCAGGAAAGCCTGCAAGACCGCCTCGCTCAAGTCGTTGAGCTGCTGCAGCGCCAGCGGGTGGTCGAAGACCTGACACATCGTCAGGAAGGTCACCACCACGATCGGGTCGAGAACCTGGTCCACCGGCAAAATCTCGTCGAGTTGCAGCGCAAGCTTGATGATCTGCACTCTGCCGACGTTGCCTACATCCTTGAAGCCTTACCGCTGGAAGAGCGCCTGACCGTCTGGCAATTGGTCAAGGCCGAGCGCGATGGCGACATTCTTCTTGAAGTATCCGATTCCGTTCGTGAAACCCTGATCGCCGACATGGATGATCACGAGCTCCTGGCCGCCGCCAAGGAGATGGACGCTGACGAACTCGCTGACCTGGCTCCCGAGCTGCCGCGAGACGTTGTCCATGAGCTGATGGAGACTCTCGATGGCCAGCAGCGTGAGCGTGTTCGCTCTGCGCTGTCCTATGACGAGGAGCAGGTCGGTGCGTTGATGGACTTCGAGATGGTGACGATCCGCGAGGATGTCAGTCTTGAGGTGGTGCTGCGTTACTTGCGTCGGCTCAAGGAGCTGCCAAGTCATACCGACAAGCTGTTCGTGGTGGATTATGACGGCGTGCTCAAGGGTGTGCTGCCGATCAAGCGGCTGTTGGTCAATGATCCGGATAAGCAAGTCTCGGAAGTGATGGCCAGCGATCCGGTGAGCTTTCATCCTGATGAGGATGCCTATGACGCGGCTCAGGCATTTGAGCGCTATGACCTGATTTCGGCTCCTGTGGTCGACAAGAATGACAAGTTGATCGGTCGCTTGACCATCGACGAAATGGTCGACCTGATTCGTGAGGAAAGTGAAACCGAAGTCCTCAATATGGCGGGTTTGCGCGAGGAGGAAGATATCTTCGCCTCGGTCTGGAAGTCCTTGCGCAACCGTTGGGCCTGGCTGGCCATCAATCTGATCACGGCGTTCGTCGCGTCGCGCGTGATTGGCCTGTTTGAAGGCTCCATCGAGAAATTGGTAGCCCTGGCGGCCTTGATGCCGATTGTTGCCGGTATTGGCGGCAACTCGGGTAATCAGACTATCACCATGATCGTTCGGGCCATGGCCTTGGATCAGGTGAGCACTGGTAATACTTCGCGCCTGATGCGTAAGGAGCTGGCAGTGGCCCTGATCAATGGCCTGGTCTGGGGAGGGGTGATCGGTGTTGTTGCCTACATGCTCTACGGGAGTTGGTCGTTGGGAGTGGTGATGACTGCCGCGATGACTCTGAACCTGTTATTGGCGGCCTTGATGGGGGTTTTGATTCCCATGACTCTGGCGCGTCTGGGGCGTGATCCGGCAATGGGTGCCAGCGTAATGATTACTGCCATGACCGACAGTGGCGGTTTCTTTATCTTCCTCGGCCTGGCGACGATCTTCCTGCTTTGACTCTTCCTTTATGCATAGGTAACCCGCGAAGCGCCTTTATGGCGCTTCGTTGTTTTTATTGCAGGCAAAAAAAAGCCAGCAACTAGGCTGGCTTGAGCATTCTGGGAATAGTCAGTTGGCGTCTGCGGCCATTTCAGCGTCGTGGGCTATCAGCGAAACCAAAGCGTTTTGCTGGCGATGTGAAAGTTGGCGGAAACGTTGAAGTAGTTCGCGCTCATGCAAGGACAGCTCTGGGCTGTCCAGGCGCATGCTTAACTCTTCACCCAAGGCGCCTTCCTGAATAAGACTCTGTTCCAGGCGCGCGATGATTTCGGAGTTCATGCTGCGGTGATGATTGCGAGCCACCTCGGCAATGCGTTCACGCATCCCGTCGGGTAGACGTACGACGAACTTGTCAGCCGTACGGCTGGAATAAATTGCCTGTTTCAATGGGCGCATATATTTAACCGGTTAGTTCAGGGGAGCGGTTCTCGGAATTGGCCGCGGGCTGTCTTTTAGGACAAGCCGTATTGCCAAATGTTCAACCTGAATTGTTAAGAGGCCCGCATCATGCCTCAAAATTGCCAGATCCTTGGCGTCAATTCTGTGACAAATATTGAACTGGATAAAGGCGTTATGCCAGCACCAATTATCAGAAATGCGGACTGGTTTGAAAAGATCGCCGACTCCGCATTGTGGGCCGCATTCTCCCATCCGAGGGGAGTGTCAGTGCACGGGCGAACGTGCATGCTATGCGGGTGAGAGCGTAATCCCTACCTGTTAGAGGGTAGTGGCAAATGGCCGATTTACTAGTTGGGCTATCCAGGGTGGCGACCAGTGCCGGGTAGAGTGATTTATCTGATGGGCCCCTCAGGGGCTGGCAAAGATAGTTTGATTGACGCGGCCAGGCAGCCTATCAGCACATTGGGGTGTGAGGTGGCAAAAAGAGTCATTACCCGCTCGGCTGAGTCTGTGGGCGAGGAAGCGCTCGAAGTTACGGTCGAGGAATTTGAGCGGCGTGTGGCGTTGGGTGAGTTTGCTTTGTTCTGGCGTGCCAATGGTCTGGGTTATGGCATTCCCAGGCAGATTGATACTTGGTTGGCACAGGGGCAAAATGTTCTGGTCAATGGTTCCCGAGGGTATTTGCGTCAGGCGCGAAAACGCTATCCCGATCTGATTCCTATAGTTCTGACGGTCGATAACGAAGTGCTGCGCCGGCGTTTGCTGCGTCGTGCCAGGGAAAGTCTGCCGGAGATTGAGCGTCGTCTGCAGCGCAACCAGCAGTTTGTCAGTGCTACCTGGCTGGGTGAAGAGCGTGTCATACGCTTGGATAATTCGGGTGAGCTTGAGGCCACTCTGGTGCGTCTGTTGGACATACTCCGTGAGCAGGTTGTCAACGCAGTACCGGGTCAAACTTGATCTTGCGCCCGACCAGAAGTGCCAGCAGGAACAGGCCGAACATCGAGCCGCAGATGATCAGCGCAGCATTTCCTATCGGGTCGTCAGGTAGTAGCAAGACGGAAATGCCGCTGAGTAGCGTTAGACAGAGCAGGCTTTTGGCTGCATTGGACATGATGGCTTCTGGAGCGTGTTCTTAAATGGCCCAGCGTACATTTTGAGTGGTTCTGGGTTGCTGCTGATGCTGTCTATTGGTGGGCGGCTCGCATCTAAAAGGCGGGCTGGGTGTTCATTATCGCCAGATGCGGTTTAAGACCGTTTTGGTAATCAAGGGCGGCAGGTCTGGCGTTGTCTGCGGGTTGAAAGTGAAAAGTCGCAAGCACGATGATGGCGATCACATTTAATAGAAGTGGAGCGCTGTGTATGGGCGTTATCTCCGTAGTCCTCGTCCGCTTGCTCAAGCAGCTCGCGTGCCAGGAGTCTATCTTGAAAAAAGTCCCTTAAAAATAAAGGCTTGTCTTGATGGTGAGAGGGCGATTCATTGCATATTGCAAGGATGGCTTTTGGTGGTGATGCAATTTGCACGCGGGGATCCTCAGCTAACAAATCGCTTCTGGCAGTTCGTACAAAAAGCCCAATGGATGACATGACAAACGCGGCCTTGGCCGTTAACATGCTCGCCGCTCGTTGCGCCTGACGGCCTCGGGCACTCGCTGTTTTGTCTCAGTAGCTCAATTGGATAGAGCATCCCCCTCCTAAGGGGAAGGTTGGCAGTTCGAACCTGCCCTGGGACACCATATTCTCCGAGACTCCCTCCCTCTGCCTATCTATAGCTGCCGCCTTTATTAAGGTTGGTCGCCGCTTCTCGTTGTAGCCAGCCTCCTGATTATCTTCTCCAGGCCTGATGTCTGCGGCACGTATGTTGCCCGATGTTATGGTTTGGGCGTCATTATCGGGTTGCTGCTTTGAGCGGGCTACCTGCGTAATAGCCTGGTTTCATTTCTTGAGCGCTGCGAGGGGCGTGGAATTAAGGCCGCTTTTTTCCCCTTATTAACGATTCGATCGTCTCGGTCGAAAGCGGTTGAAAAGAGGTGTTGACAGCAGCGTGTAACGCTGTAGAATTCGCCTCCCGCTAACGAGAGATCGGAAGCGCAAGTGGTTGAAGTTGTTGAGAAAATCTTCGAAAACTTCTTAAAAAATCGCTTGACAGTAAATGAGGCTGCTGTAGAATGCGCGCCTCGGTTGAGACGAAAGATCTTAACCAACCGCTCTTTAACAACTGAATCAAGCAATTCGTGTGGGTGCTTGTGGAGTCAGACTGATAGTCAAAAAGATTATCAGCATCGCAAGTTACTCCGCGAGAAATCAAAGATGTAACCAACGATTGCTGAGCCAAGTTTAGGGTTTTCTCAAAACCCAAAGATGTTTGAACTGAAGAGTTTGATCATGGCTCAGATTGAACGCTGGCGGCAGGCCTAACACATGCAAGTCGAGCGGCAGCACGGGTACTTGTACCTGGTGGCGAGCGGCGGACGGGTGAGTAATGCCTAGGAATCTGCCTGGTAGTGGGGGATAACGTCCGGAAACGGGCGCTAATACCGCATACGTCCTACGGGAGAAAGTGGGGGATCTTCGGACCTCACGCTATCAGATGAGCCTAGGTCGGATTAGCTAGTTGGTGAGGTAATGGCTCACCAAGGCGACGATCCGTAACTGGTCTGAGAGGATGATCAGTCACACTGGAACTGAGACACGGTCCAGACTCCTACGGGAGGCAGCAGTGGGGAATATTGGACAATGGGCGAAAGCCTGATCCAGCCATGCCGCGTGTGTGAAGAAGGTCTTCGGATTGTAAAGCACTTTAAGTTGGGAGGAAGGGCAGTTACCTAATACGTGATTGTTTTGACGTTACCGACAGAATAAGCACCGGCTAACTCTGTGCCAGCAGCCGCGGTAATACAGAGGGTGCAAGCGTTAATCGGAATTACTGGGCGTAAAGCGCGCGTAGGTGGTTTGTTAAGTTGGATGTGAAAGCCCCGGGCTCAACCTGGGAACTGCATCCAAAACTGGCAAGCTAGAGTATGGTAGAGGGTGGTGGAATTTCCTGTGTAGCGGTGAAATGCGTAGATATAGGAAGGAACACCAGTGGCGAAGGCGACCACCTGGACTGATACTGACACTGAGGTGCGAAAGCGTGGGGAGCAAACAGGATTAGATACCCTGGTAGTCCACGCCGTAAACGATGTCAACTAGCCGTTGGGAGCCTTGAGCTCTTAGTGGCGCAGCTAACGCATTAAGTTGACCGCCTGGGGAGTACGGCCGCAAGGTTAAAACTCAAATGAATTGACGGGGGCCCGCACAAGCGGTGGAGCATGTGGTTTAATTCGAAGCAACGCGAAGAACCTTACCAGGCCTTGACATCCAATGAACTTTCCAGAGATGGATTGGTGCCTTCGGGAACATTGAGACAGGTGCTGCATGGCTGTCGTCAGCTCGTGTCGTGAGATGTTGGGTTAAGTCCCGTAACGAGCGCAACCCTTGTCCTTAGTTACCAGCACGTTATGGTGGGCACTCTAAGGAGACTGCCGGTGACAAACCGGAGGAAGGTGGGGATGACGTCAAGTCATCATGGCCCTTACGGCCTGGGCTACACACGTGCTACAATGGTCGGTACAAAGGGTTGCCAAGCCGCGAGGTGGAGCTAATCCCATAAAACCGATCGTAGTCCGGATCGCAGTCTGCAACTCGACTGCGTGAAGTCGGAATCGCTAGTAATCGCGAATCAGAATGTCGCGGTGAATACGTTCCCGGGCCTTGTACACACCGCCCGTCACACCATGGGAGTGGGTTGCACCAGAAGTAGCTAGTCTAACCTTCGGGGGGACGGTTACCACGGTGTGATTCATGACTGGGGTGAAGTCGTAACAAGGTAGCCGTAGGGGAACCTGCGGCTGGATCACCTCCTTAATCGACGACATCAGCTGCTTCATAAGCTCCCACACGAATTGCTTGATTCATTGAAGAAGACGATAGAAGCAGCTTTAAGCTCCAAGCTGATAGCTCCAAGCTAACAGTTACAAGCTCGAAATTGGGTCTGTAGCTCAGTTGGTTAGAGCGCACCCCTGATAAGGGTGAGGTCGGCAGTTCGAATCTGCCCAGACCCACCAATTTTGTTATGGGGCCATAGCTCAGCTGGGAGAGCGCCTGCCTTGCACGCAGGAGGTCAGCGGTTCGATCCCGCTTGGCTCCACCATAAACTGCTTCTGAAAGCTTAGAAATGAGCATTCACATTGAATGTTGATTTCTAGTCTTTTGATTAGATCGTTCTTTAAAAATTTGGGTATGTGATAGAAAGATAGACTGAACGTTACTTTCACTGGTAACGGATCAGGCTAAGGTAAAATTTGTGAGTACTCTTAAGAGTTTTGCGAATTTTCGGCGAATGTCGTCTTCATAGTATAACCAGATTGCTTGGGGTTATATGGTCAAGTGAAGAAGCGCATACGGTGGATGCCTTGGCAGTCAGAGGCGATGAAAGACGTGGTAGCCTGCGATAAGCTTCGGGGAGTCGGCAAACAGACTTTGATCCGGAGATCTCTGAATGGGGGAACCCAGCCATCATAAGATGGTTATCTTGTACTGAATACATAGGTGCAAGAGGCGAACCAGGGGAACTGAAACATCTAAGTACCCTGAGGAAAAGAAATCAACCGAGATTCCCTTAGTAGTGGCGAGCGAACGGGGACTAGCCCTTAAGTGGCTTTGAGATTAGCGGAACGCTCTGGAAAGTGCGGCCATAGTGGGTGATAGCCCTGTACGCGAAAATCTCTTAGTCATGAAATCGAGTAGGACGGGGCACGAGAAACCTTGTCTGAATATGGGGGGACCATCCTCCAAGGCTAAATACTACTGACTGACCGATAGTGAACTAGTACCGTGAGGGAAAGGCGAAAAGAACCCCGGAGAGGGGAGTGAAATAGATCCTGAAACCGTATGCGTACAAGCAGTGGGAGCAGACTTTGTTCTGTGACTGCGTACCTTTTGTATAATGGGTCAGCGACTTATTTTCAGTGGCGAGCTTAACCGAATAGGGGAGGCGTAGCGAAAGCGAGTCTTAATAGGGCGTCTAGTCGCTGGGAATAGACCCGAAACCGGGCGATCTATCCATGGGCAGGTTGAAGGTTAGGTAACACTGACTGGAGGACCGAACCGACTACCGTTGAAAAGTTAGCGGATGACCTGTGGATCGGAGTGAAAGGCTAATCAAGCTCGGAGATAGCTGGTTCTCCTCGAAAGCTATTTAGGTAGCGCCTCATGTATCACTGTAGGGGGTAGAGCACTGTTTCGGCTAGGGGGTCATCCCGACTTACCAAACCGATGCAAACTCCGAATACCTACAAGTGCCGAGCATGGGAGACACACGGCGGGTGCTAACGTCCGTCGTGAAAAGGGAAACAACCCAGACCGTCAGCTAAGGTCCCAAAGTTATGGTTAAGTGGGAAACGATGTGGGAAGGCTTAGACAGCTAGGAGGTTGGCTTAGAAGCAGCCACCCTTTAAAGAAAGCGTAATAGCTCACTAGTCGAGTCGGCCTGCGCGGAAGATGTAACGGGGCTCAAACCATACACCGAAGCTACGGGTATCACGTAAGTGATGCGGTAGAGGAGCGTTCTGTAAGCCTGTGAAGGTGAGTTGAGAAGCTTGCTGGAGGTATCAGAAGTGCGAATGCTGACATGAGTAACGACAATGGGTGTGAAAAACACCCACGCCGAAAGACCAAGGTTTCCTGCGCAACGTTAATCGACGCAGGGTTAGTCGGTCCCTAAGGCGAGGCTGAAAAGCGTAGTCGATGGAAAACAGGTTAATATTCCTGTACTTCTAGTTATTGCGATGGAGGGACGGAGAAGGCTAGGCCAGCTTGGCGTTGGTTGTCCAAGTTTAAGGTGGTAGGCTGGAATCTTAGGTAAATCCGGGGTTCTAAGGCCGAGAGCTGATGACGAGTTACCTTTTAGGTGACGAAGTGGTTGATGCCATGCTTCCAAGAAAAGCTTCTAAGCTTCAGATAACTAGGAACCGTACCCCAAACCGACACAGGTGGTTGGGTAGAGAATACCAAGGCGCTTGAGAGAACTCGGGTGAAGGAACTAGGCAAAATGGCACCGTAACTTCGGGAGAAGGTGCGCCGGTGAGGGTGAAGGACTTGCTCCGTAAGCTCATGCCGGTCGAAGATACCAGGCCGCTGCGACTGTTTATTAAAAACACAGCACTCTGCAAACACGAAAGTGGACGTATAGGGTGTGACGCCTGCCCGGTGCCGGAAGGTTAATTGATGGGGTTAGCTAACGCGAAGCTCTTGATCGAAGCCCCGGTAAACGGCGGCCGTAACTATAACGGTCCTAAGGTAGCGAAATTCCTTGTCGGGTAAGTTCCGACCTGCACGAATGGCGTAACGATGGCGGCGCTGTCTCCACCCGAGACTCAGTGAAATTGAAATCGCTGTGAAGATGCAGTGTATCCGCGGCTAGACGGAAAGACCCCGTGAACCTTTACTATAGCTTTGCACTGGACTTTGAATTTGCTTGTGTAGGATAGGTGGGAGGCTTTGAAGCGTGAACGCCAGTTTGCGTGGAGCCATCCTTGAAATACCACCCTGGCAACTTTGAGGTTCTAACTCAGGTCCGTTATCCGGATCGAGGACAGTGTATGGTGGGTAGTTTGACTGGGGCGGTCTCCTCCTAAAGAGTAACGGAGGAGTACGAAGGTGCGCTCAGACCGGTCGGAAATCGGTCGTAGAGTATAAAGGCAAAAGCGCGCTTGACTGCGAGACAGACACGTCGAGCAGGTACGAAAGTAGGTCTTAGTGATCCGGTGGTTCTGTATGGAAGGGCCATCGCTCAACGGATAAAAGGTACTCCGGGGATAACAGGCTGATACCGCCCAAGAGTTCATATCGACGGCGGTGTTTGGCACCTCGATGTCGGCTCATCACATCCTGGGGCTGAAGCCGGTCCCAAGGGTATGGCTGTTCGCCATTTAAAGTGGTACGCGAGCTGGGTTTAGAACGTCGTGAGACAGTTCGGTCCCTATCTGCCGTGGACGTTTGAGATTTGAGAGGGGCTGCTCCTAGTACGAGAGGACCGGAGTGGACGAACCTCTGGTGTTCCGGTTGTCACGCCAGTGGCATTGCCGGGTAGCTATGTTCGGAAAAGATAACCGCTGAAAGCATCTAAGCGGGAAACTTGCCTCAAGATGAGATCTCACTGGAACCTTGAGTTCCCTAAAGGGCCGTCGAAGACTACGACGTTGATAGGTTGGGTGTGTAAGCGCTGTGAGGCGTTGAGCTAACCAATACTAATTGCCCGTGAGGCTTGACCATATAACACCCAAGCAATTTGCGAACTCGAAAGAGACCAGATTGCGGTGTGTGAAGACGAAACGAACCGAAAGTTTGCATGGCTCACAAAACACTAAAATCTATTACATACCCATTCGCTGGCACGTTGCACATGCAACGGACTGGCTACCGAATTTCTTGACGACCATAGAGCGTTGGAACCACCTGATCCCATCCCGAACTCAGAAGTGAAACGATGCATCGCCGATGGTAGTGTGGGGTTTCCCCATGTGAGAGTAGGTCATCGTCAAGATTAAATTCCGAAACCCCAATTGCGAAAGCAGTTGGGGTTTTGTTTTTCCGTCGCAGAAAAGCTGCGCTGCTGGTTCAGGCGACGGCCACAAGACTGCGGCCTACCCCTACTGGGGGCGAGTTCTGCCGTCACTGAGGTACATGGTGATGCAGGAAGGGGCGCGGTCGACTGAGTGCACCAGAGTCGCTTTTCTCGCTCGCATCGAGCAGGTGGCCGATCAGACGATTGCCACCCAGCACGCACTCATGGAGTCACCCACGATTGTTCAGGTCGCGGTGAGCGGTGTTGTTGCTGATACTCGACGGGGAAGATGGAGGCGGCCTATGTGATGCTGGCCCCGGAACCACCCTGGCGGCTGGTGCGCTGAGCGGTTGTTTTCGCCAGCACATCGCCAACTACAAGGTTCCGAGCAGCGTGGAGTTCGCCCTGACGCCCCCTAGGATACTCAACAGACCTGCCATGCCATTCAATGACGCGTGGGCAGGGCCTCTGCCCACTTGAGTGATTTCAATCCGCCACTGGCGAAAACGCCGGCAACCCCGGCCAGGCGACCCCGACCCAGGCGCCGCTACCCGGCGTCAGCAGTCGGCCAAGGCTTGCTTCGTTGAACGCCTGCCCCAGTGAGTCGGCCCTGAATGCTGCTACCCACTGGCTGCGTCCGAGCATGAAGGCTTGGCCGAAGTCCTCCCAGTCGTTGAAGCAGTCCTGGGCTCGCTGGGCGTTGAGGAGCAGGATCCGCCAACCGCTCTCGGTTTCGATCCAGCCCATCAGCATTGCGCAGCGGACGAAGAAGGCGCTGCGCACGCAAGCAAAGGCCATGGCTGCTCGCGGATCGTCGCTGGCGTTCAGGCCGTGCAGGTCAACCCGAAACCACTGGCGTTCCAGAGTGTTGTTCAAGTGCTCACGGACTTCGTCATCTGTGGCATTGCTGCGAAAGCCGATCTGATGCAGCAGTGGCGCCCTGAGCGTGCTTTTCGCTTGATCCATGAAGTGGGTGGTCTCGGGGTCGAAGAAGCCCGTCATCCCCGTTGCGTCGACCATGGGTTGCGCCAGCGTCAATGCCCAGCGTTTACGCGGAGTGAACACCACCAGGGAGGTAGGCGATTGGTTTCGGTAGTAGCGCCAGACCAGCCAGGCGCCGAAGGCTACTGCTATGACTGTCATCATTTGCGGTTCACCGATTCCTGGCCTGCCAGGCCGCTATTTCCTCCGCCTGGAGCGGGGACATATCTGTCCATGTCACGCCTTCGGTCCGGTATGGCGGGGCGTCGACGTGGGGTTGTGGCCAGGGGCTCTTCTTGTAGATATGCCGGGTGGCGTACTTGACCGACGGCGTCTGGGGCGCCACCTCCAGCAGCAGGTCCGACTGACGGGCCGCCACCAGCCATTCGACCATGGCCGACGGAGCATCCAGCCGGTAGAAGAGTTGCGGGTAACGCGCCACCAGGCGCGTCTGGGTCTGGGCGTCGCTGACTTCCTCAATGCGCAGCCAGCCGGCTTCGGTGCGCACGATGCCGATGGCAATACAGTCGGCCGGGGTCTGCAGGTCGGTGTCCAGTGTGTTGAGGAACCGCAGCAGGTCCTGAAAGTAGCGTTCGATGGGGGGACGGTTCTGCTTGCCTTTGACTTGCTCGACGGTCAATGCGCCATCTTCCTGAACGATCAGGCTGACAGTGATGTGGGGCTGGCCTTGGGCATCACGCAGGCTGAACACGCGCATGCTCTGTTGTTCCACGGCTTCGGCGTAACGCTCGCCGTAGCCGCCGGTCAAGGCTCGGCGGTTGGCAAACTGTCCCAGGCAGTGACGCATCACATAGCTTTCGAAGGCCATCTCCGCCCGCAGCAACGGGCTTTGCGGGCGCAGCTCGACCCAGTTGTGATCGGCGCAGGCCAGGGTCAGGTCCAGGGCGTCGGCCGAGCTTTGACGCCAGCCCTGTTCGACCCGGGCGGCCATCTGCGCATGCTCTTTTTCCCACAGTGCCAGGGCCTGGGGGCAGGTGATGCGATCGAGTTTGCCTTCCAGTGCCGTGCCTCTGCGCGACGTCAGGAACTCCACGAGCACAGCCTCCTGGTGCAGCAGCTGTGGTTCCAGTGGATCGATCCATACCAAGGGCGCCACTGCATTTGGGCTTTCTTCGCTCAGCGCTTTGGCCGCGGCCTTGAAGTGCCCGGCTACCCAGGCGGGCAAGGTATCGCTGCCCAGGGCGCCAGCGGCTTGCTCCAGGCTGAAAATGCGCCGTGCCGGCTCAAAGTTGCCGACCAGATGCCGGTAGAAGTGATTGAGCAACCAGCTCTGCACCGGTCCTTCATCGCCCCGGCCCTGACTGCGCTGGGCGATGCCGGCCTTGAGCTGGTCGGCATTGAGCAGATTGCGCGGGGCATAGCTGGAGGTGCGTGGGTCAGTGCCTATTTCCATATCTGCCACCAGCTTTTCTTGCCGACGGCTTGCGCCGGAGCCTGGAGCTGCGCCAGGAGCTGCTCGGTGCGGGCCCGGCACTTGATGTCGTAGTCGTCTTCGTCATTGCACAGGGCCAGGGTGCGCGTGCAGTAGTCGATGGCTTCGGCGGTGCGTCCCCGGGCGTGGTGGAAGTCCACCGAGGAGGACATCACCGAGACTTCGTTCATGGCCAGCACCAGTGGCTCATAGCGCTGCCAGAGGCTGTCGGCATTATCCGGGTGGGCATGGGCCAGGTAGCGCGCCACCTTGACGCGGGCAAACAGGGCCGAGCTGTCCAGTTGCTGGTCGCTGACGCCTTGTTCTTCCTGCCATGTGAGCAGGCGTTCGAGCCAGATGAGGATTTCGCTGTCGCGATCCAGCGAGTACAGGGCGTAGGCCACCGAGGCGATGTAGTCGTTTGGATCGTGGCGGCTGTAGCCGAACTGCGCCGAGTAGTGCCACAGCTGTTCTGCGGCTTCGACGATGCCGGGCTTGTCGTCCATGCGAATGCGCGCGCTGAGCAGGCCGTTGTAGTGCTCGGCGAACGAGCTGGCGGCGAGGCCCCGCAGGTGCAGGTCAATCGCCTCCTCGTAGCGGTTCTGTTCGTTGTAGTAGCGATAGTTGATCGCCAGGTTGTTGCAGAGCATGGAGTACAGGTGGGCACAGGCATCGAACGGATGACCGCTGCCGCTGGCAAAGTAGCGCTCCATATGGGCCTGGCCCTGCTCGTAGGCATCTCTCTGTGCTTCGCGCAGCAACCAGTAGGCCTGGTCGCGGGCTTCTTTGGGCAGTTTGTCGGCCTCGGCTTCCACCAGGTCGTCGATGAACGCCGCGTAGTTGTAGCCATACATGCCACTGGCGAGGATCGGCTTAGGCTGCTTCAGGGCCTCGATCACACCCAGGCTCTTGACCTGCGCCGCAAACAGCGAAAAGGCGCTGCGGTTGTCCTGCATCCGGCCGGCCTGGATGGCCGCCTGCAGTTGGCTGACTTCGCTGGCGGCGTCGATCAGGCCGCGTTCAGCATCATGCACCGCGGCCAGACGGCGGATCCACGGGTGCTCGGGGGCGCGGCGCAGGGCTTCGGCCCGTGCTGCGGCAAACAGTGCTTCCAGCGGCTGCGGATCATCCATGGCTGCCTGCAGTGCCGCGAGCAGCGGGGAGGCGTCGGCCTCGCCGGCATCCAGCTCTGGCAGTGCCGAGAGAAAGCTCTGCAGGACCTCTTCATTGATGCAGGCGCGCATCACGCAAATGGGCCACCAGGGGTTGTGATCCTCGGGATCCTGCAAGCGGTTGAGGATCAGGCGCGCGGTAGCCGGCCACATTTCGGTTTGGCGCTCGTAGACATCGATGAAGGCGCGATGCCCGGCTTCCTCGATGCGTCCGGCCTCCATCAGCCAGGGCAGTTCGTATTCGATGAAGTTGCTACCGCCGTCAGAGTCCAGGCTCAGGGCGGCGGCGTTACAGATCTTCAAGGCTCCGGCCAGGTCACCCTGGGCGTGCAGCGCGCGTGCGGCCAGGCGTGCGGTGCGCACCTCCCATTCGCGACGCCTTGGCAGGGAGAGGTGGGCGGTCAGCTGGGCAATGGGTTGCTCGAACAGTGCCAGGCGCAACGGGATGATCTCGATCAGCGCATTGCCCAGCCACAGCCAGTCGCCTTCGTCGACGTCCTGATCAGGTCCGGCGCTGCGCAGCGCATTGATCGCTTCCAGGGCGGCGCTGCGGGCTTCTTCGTCACGCTGGTGATAGGCCAGGACGCGGGCGCGGCGCTGAAACTGATCGGCGGCATCCCAGGCGCGCAGTGCCACACGAGCAGGGTTGCCCAGGGTCAGGGCGTAGCGCACTTCGATGGTTTTCAAGGCGATTTCGAGGTTGCCGCCCTCCAGTTCGTCGAAGATCCGAAAGCGACGGTAATGCTCGACATTGAAGTCCAGGGTTTGCGTGGCCATCTGCTTGAGCTGTTCGAGGACCTCAAGCAGGGTTGCTTCGTCGTCCAGATAACTGGCGACCCGCAGGCGCAGGATGGCCAGGTTCATCAGCAGCTCGGCGCGGGCCGGTTCGGGCGAGGCTTGCAGCAGGGCGTTGCCGTCGTTCTCGATCACCGCCCGGGCCGCCGCTGAGTCGCCGGCCTGCATCCACAGGGTGTGCAGGCGGTCGATGGACGCCAGAGAATCGGCCCGCAGAGCCTGTGCCTGCAGTTGGGCCAACAGGGTATCGCTGTCCTGTTCCTGCTGTTGCGCCTCAAGGCGGTCCATGAACTGTTCCAGTTCGATGCCGGTTATCACGCTGCTGTCATGCGCCATCTTTAACTCCATTTGATAATGACCTGCGCATCCCGTGATGCACTGCCTGGGGGCCGGCATTGCCTCGTCTTGGGTACTGTCTTGGGGTGTCATGCCGATCCTTCGACACCCGGGTAGCCTGCCGTTAGTGCCTGCTACTGATAGACCCTCTGCCTCTGGCCGACCCTGTGGGCAGCGTCGGTATTCCAGGCCAAAAACGATCGAGGCTTCAAGGCGCTGCACGCTATCAGGTGGTGTTTCGGAATCCAAGGTTTGCCCATGCAGCCACGCTGTTTTTCTGCGCGGAGCAGTCTAGGCTGGCAGCTGTTAAATCCTCTCGGGCCTCTATAAGGGATTGGCAAGTCCGGCCGATAACTTCAGTGGACAATTGTGTTCCCAAGCGGCGACCTGCATCACAGGTCGACTTGAAAGTGCTTGATAGCCTGTGGCCAGCAGCTATTATCTGCGCGCCAAAAACAGGCTGCGAAGCCGGGCGGGTCGTGCTGTCCCTGGATTGATCTTCTTACTTGCCTGGAATCTTCGATGCTGGCGTACCACCAAAAGAGCTTTTTGATCGTCGATGATTTCTCGGACTTCCGCAGTTCGGTGCGTTCGATGTTGCGTGAGCTGGGCGTCAAGGACGTGGACACCGCCGACACCGGCGAACAGGCCCTGCGCATGTGCGCGCAGAAGCGCTACGACTTCATTCTTCAGGATTACCACCTGGGCGACGGCAAGAAAAACGGCCAGCAGGTGCTGGAAGACTTGATGCTGGAAAAGCTCATCAGTCACGAGAGCGTATTTCTCATGGTGACTGCCGAGAGCAGTCAGGCGATGGTGCTCAGTGCCCTGGAGCACGAACCTGACGCCTACCTGACCAAACCGTTCAACCGTTCCGGCCTGGCCCAGCGCCTGGAGCGTCTGCAACAGCGCAAGACCCTGCTCAAACCCATTCTCCAGGCCCTTGACCGCGGCAAGCCGGTGGAGGTGCTCAACGCCTGCATCGCCCTGTGCAAGCAAGACCCGCGTTACGCGCCACTGTGCCTGCGCTACCGGGCCGATGCCCTGCGCGACATGCATCAGAACGAAGCCCTGGAGCGTCTGTACAACAGCATCCTGGCCGATCGGCCGCTGCCTTGGGCCTATGTCGGCCTGGGCCGCTTGCTGTTCAAGCGTGGGCAGATAGGTGAAGCCAAGGCGGTGTACGAAAAAGCCCTGAAGGCATTCCCGATGATGCCGGGGCTGTACGACGGATTGGCCGATGTGCTGGTGGCCGAAGGTGATACCAAGCGCGCCCAGAGCGTGCTTGAAGAGGCCGTGCGCCTGTCGCCGCTGGCGGTGCGCCGTCAGGCGTTGCTGGGCAAGCTGGCCATGGCCAACGAAGATTTTGACAGTGCTTCCAGGGCCTATCGCCAGGCTGTCTCCCAAGGCGCGCAATCGCGCTTCAAGGACCCGGAAAGCAACCTTGGCCTGGCCCATGCGCTGATCAGCAAGGGCAGCGAAAAGGGCCTGGATACCCGCACCCGCCTGGAGATCAATCAGACCCTGAGTGCGGTGGCCAAGGAAAATCCCACCGACCCGGGTCTGCAGATTCGTGCACGTCTGATGAAAGCCACCAGTCTGCTGCTCAATGACGCGGAAACCGCGGAGAAGCTCACCGAGCAGGCGCTGATGCGTCTGGACGGCATGGAGCAGTTCATGAGTCCGGAAGCGGCATTGCTGGTGGCCAAGCAGTTGCAGATGCTCGGGCAGGCCAGTGCCGGCGCGACGATGTTGAAGAACTGTGCGGAGATCTACGGCGACGATCCGAAGGTCATGCAGAACATCGCCAAGCTCACCGACGATCCGACTATTCTCAGTTCGTCCAATGCGGCGGCCGACATCAACCGCCAGGGCGTGCGCAGTTACAAGGCCGGCAATCTGAGCGAGGCTCGCGAGTTGTTCCGCAAGGCCCTGGCCATGCAGCCCAAGAACATCAGTATTGCCCTGAACATGGCGCAGTCGCTGTTGCACGGCACAGACCCGAATACAGACGCGGCACTCCTGGAAGAATGCCAGGCGTGCCTGAAAATGGTCGGCATGATGCCCGATACCGATGCGCGTTATCCGCGCTACCAGAAGCTGCGAAGCAAGGCGTTTGGCGAATGAACGAAGAGCAACAGGCGCTGGATTTTTCCACGGTGATCGCCTCCACCGTACACGACATGAAAAACTCCCTGGCCATGCTGATGCAGGCCCACGACCAGTGGCAGGCTCGACTGTCCGAGGCGCAGCCGGCGCCCGAGCAGGGCGTGATCGACTACCACTTCGCCCACCTCAACGGCATGCTGGTGCAGCTCCTGGGGCTGTACAAGCTGGGTGTCAATCAATTGCCGTTGCAACCGGCCTACCATGAGCTGGACGACTTCATCGAGGCGCAGTTGGTGAGTCACCAGGAGGTGTTCAAGAGCCGCGGCATCTCGGCCACTTATGAGGTCGATCCCTTGAGCCCCCTGGGCTTTTTCGATCGAGAATTGATCGCTTCGGTGCTGGCCAATTGCATCAACAATGCGTTGCGTTATGCCCGTCAAGCGCTGTTGATCACGGTCAGCGACGAAGAGGGGCAGGTGGTGCTGTCCATCAACGATGACGGCGATGGCTACCCGCCGGCGCTGATCGAGCGCCAGGACGATTATGTGCAGGGCATCAACCAGAGCAGCGGCAGTACCGGGCTGGGGCTGTATTTTGCCGGGCGCATCGCCCAGCTGCACCAGCGCAACGGTGTCTGCGGACACACCCGGATCAGCAACGGAGGCCCGTTGGGCGGCGGGCTGTTCAAGCTTTATCTGCCTTGAGTGTCTTGTCCGTCGGGGCAGAAGACGTTCTGAAAGGCATGAACTCGGGAGGTAGCGCTTGCAGGGGGCTGCTTTCTTTGTTCTATGGGTTCGTGCCGAACCTGACTTTATCGGTTGTTCGCCGGGGGCTGGTTCCCTCCCGGGATTTTATTCTTGCCTGCTTGAAATCCTGAACGGGTGATGCGTATTTTGTACGGGTCGCCGTTCGCGGCTCGTATAACAACAAGGATTGAGTCATGACAACCGATGGCCACAGTTCACTCGCCGAGCGATTGACGGGCATTGATGAGATTGAATGCGTCACTGCGGATCTCAATGGCGTGCCGCGGGGCAAGGTGATGACCGCCGAGGGCTTCCTCGAAGGGCGGCGCTTGCAGATGGCTCGGGGGGTGCTGCTGCAATGCATCATGGGCGGGTATCCGCCGGCGCGTTTTTACGGCAGCGACGACGGCGACCTGGCGCTCAATGCCGATCCTCGGCAGATTCATCGCCTGCCCTGGAGCCAGACGCCGCGCGCACTGGCCATCTGTGATGCGGACGAGCTCAGTGGCGAAAGCTCGCGTCTGTCCACCCGGGGCCAGCTCAAGCAAGTGATCTCGCGTTATGCGGCCCTGGGCCTGGCGCCTGTGGTGGCCACTGAGCTTGAGTTCTTTGTGTTTGCGGCCAATGACGATCCCTCCCAGGCCTTCCGGCCGCCGGTTGGCCTGGATGGTCGACGGGAAGAGGGGTATTCGGCATTCAGTGTCAGCTCCAACAACGGCTTGCGGCCATTCTTCAAGGAAGTCTACGAATGCATGGCGGCCCTGGGCCTGCCCCGCGATACGTTCATGCATGAGATGGGTGTGAGTCAGTTCGAGATCAATCTTCTGCATGGCGACCCGTTGCTGCTGGCGGATCAGACGTTCCTGTTCAAGCACCTGCTCAAGGAAGTGGCGCTCAAGCATGGGTTGATCGTGGTCTGCATGGCCAAGCCGCTGGCTCGCACTCCCGGCAGCTCCATGCACATCCACCAGAGTCTGGTGGAGATTGGCAGTGGGCGTAATGTCTTCAGTGACGAGGCTGGGCAACCGACGGCGATGTTCCGTCATTTCATCGGCGGCTTGCAGGCCGGCCTGGCGGACTTCACCGCGTTGTTCGCGCCTAACGTGAACTCCTATCAGCGCCTGTGCCATCCTTACGCTTCGCCGAACAATGCCTGCTGGTCCCATGACAATCGGGCTGCGGGGTTGCGCATTCCGGCCAGCTCACCGGTGGCGCGGCGGGTGGAAAACCGCCTGCCGGGCGCGGATGCCAACCCGTATCTGGCGATTGCCGCGAGCCTTGCAGCGGGCTTGCATGGGATCGAGAACGAGCTGGAGCCCACCGCGGCGATCCAGGGTGAGTTCGAAGTGCCGGACAATTTGTCCCTGCCTTGTACCTTGCATGCGGCGCTGGAGCGTCTGAAACGTAGTCAGTTGGCCAGGGAACTGTTCGGCACCGAGTTCATCGAAGGCTACATCGCTTCGAAGACCATGGAGTTGACCAGCTTCTTTGATGAAATCACTCCCTGGGAGCGGCGTGTGTTAGCGGCCCAGGCGTAACCTCACCCGTCGCTGGACGGGCCCCGATCTGTCTGGGGCCCGTCACCTCATTCAAGGAGCCGCTCGGAACGCCGATGCGCCAAATCTGGAAATCCTTTCGAGCGCTTTATTTCGCCTCGCTGATGATGTTGATCGGTTCGGGCCTGCTCAGCACTTATCTGGCCCTGCGCCTGGCTGCCGACCATGTCGATGGCCTGTGGGTGGGGGCCCTGATGGCGGCTAACTATTTCGGTCTGGTATTGGGGGGCAAGCTGGGGCATCGGCTGATTGCCCGGGTCGGGCACATTCGTGCTTACGCCACCTGTGCCGGGATCGTCGGTGCGGCCGTGCTTGGGCACGGTCTGGTGGATTGGCTGCCTGCCTGGCTGGTGCTGCGGATGATCGTCGGCCTGGGGATGATGTGCCAGTACATGGTCATCGAAAGCTGGCTCAATGAGCAGGCCGACGCCAATCAGCGAGGACTTGTGTTCAGCGGCTACATGATCGCTTCTTACCTGGGGCTGGTGCTGGGGCAGTTGATACTGGTCATGCACCCGGCGCTGGGACCGGAGCTGTTGATGCTGGTGGCCCTGTGCTTTGCCCTGTGTCTGGTGCCGGTGGCCATGACCCGGCGTATTCACCCGGCGCCTCTGCATCCGGCGCCGATGGAGCCGCGCTTCTTTATCAAGCGGGTGCCGCAGTCCTTGAGTACCGTGTTGGGCTCGGGCCTGATCGTCGGCTCGTTCTACGGTCTTGCGCCGCTCTACGCCTCGCAGCAGGGGCTGAGCACCGAGCAGGTGGGCCTGTTCATGGGCAGCTGTATCTTTGCCGGGCTGGTGGTGCAATGGCCGCTGGGCTGGTTGTCCGATCGTTATGATCGGGCGCTGTTGATTCGTTGCTTTGCCTTGTTCCTGGCGGTGGTGGCCTTGCCCTTGGCGGTCCTGCCAGCAGTGCCTCTGGAGCTGCTGTTCGTTCTCGGATTCCTCTGTTCGCTGGTGCAGTTCTGCCTCTATCCGCTGGCGGTGGCTTTTTCCAATGACCATGTGGAAAGCGATCGACGGGTGTCGCTGACGGCGATGCTGTTGGTCACCTATGGCGTTGGGGCGAGCGTCGGCCCGTTGGTGGCGGGGGTGCTGATGAAGTTGTTCGGCAGCCAGATGCTCTATGCCTTCTTCAGTTTCTTTGCCTTGGTGCTGGTCTGGCGGATTCGGCCGAAGGCGGTGACCAATCTGCATCAGGTGGACGATGCACCGCTGCATCACGTGGCGATGCCGGACAGTATGTCCAGTTCGCCACTGGTTGCTGCTCTCGATCCGCGGGTAGACGAGCAGGTGGTCCAGGACCAGATGCAGACCGCTCCCGCGCCGGACGCTGCGCCGGCTGCGGAGCCCGATACGCCGCAAGCTTCGGATGAGGTGCCGCCCGAGGAGTGTGCTCGGGATCACCTGAGCGGGGCCAGGCCCTAGAAACGCAAAACGGGCAGTTGCCGCAAGGCACTGCCCGTTTTCATGGGTGTCTGTTGAATCAGAGGTCGTCTTTGTCGAAGCGCCGTGCTTCGCGCTGCAGCTGATAGACGAAGCGCTCTACCTGGCGCTGGACCAGGCCGCTCATGTTATGAAAGCGCACGCCGGCAAAGGTGGTGTCGATGCGTTCTTCGTGATGCAGGTAACGCAGTTCGACCGGGGCGGTCATGTTGCCGAAGGGCAGGGCAGCAATGAAGCGTTCGTACACCTGACCCAGTTGCAGGCGCGAGGAAATATCACCATCGAAGCGCAGTTTGCAGCCGGTGGCGGAGATATCCAGCAGCTTGCCGGTCAGCGGGGATTTGAGTTTTTCGCCGCTCAGTTCGATATCCACCAACTGCGCCAGTTTCAGTGCGGCACGGAAAGCGTTGCGGCGCTGGTGGTAAACCACTTCGTCCGGCAGCGTGGTGCGGTAGCAGCGGCCGCCATTGGAATCGTCTAGGGTCGGAGTGCCATTGCTGTCCCAGGCGATGCGCACGCCTTCATGAAAGCCTTCAACACGAAATGGCTCGCCTGCCAGCAGGAAGCGCTCACCGTCGCGGGGAATCATTTCATCGAGAGCAATCATGTTGCTGTCGCGGTCCACTTCCACCAGATAGCTCTGGAAACGCTGGCTGCGCTCATGGAAAGTGATGATCAGCGGGTCGTGGCTCTCTTGCAGCAACCGCAAGTTGGAGGAAATTTCCAACGCAGTGGTGAACACCTTGGGTGGCTGCGGAGCATCTTCCGCGTTTGAGGCGTTGAACACGGTTCATCAATCTCCAGACAAAATACAACTACACGCAGGAGCTGGCATTCTGCCAGCATGTTTCACGGCTTGGTAGCACGCGCTCATTTTTGGAGTTTAAGCCTGACTGAGTGGGCGGGGCTTCGCAAGCATAGAGGTAGAGCCGCGGGCGTCATAAAGGGCTGGGGGTTCGCCGCCGTTGAGGATTTTCAACTGGTTGGCAGTGGTGGCCTGCTGAATCTGGATCGAGCGGCCATTGAGTTCATTGGTGGCCTGGCAGTCGGCGAGCAGTTGGGTCAGCAGGCTGCCCTGTTCAAGCAACTGATCGCCCACACTCGAGTGACTGGCCAGTTGTTCGAGGCCGGCACGATTGGTTGGCAGGTTCAGGCTGGCGAGGATCTCTGTACGTTTGCGGCCATGCTGTTCCAGCAAAATGACCAGGGCCTGCTTCTGCGCCAGAATATCCTCCAGCAGCGGCATATCACGGCCGTGCAGGGCTACGGATTCGGCTCTGAGCAGTTCCAGCAGTTGTTGCGCTGGAGCAAGGTCATCGTTGATCAGTTGCAGTAGATTGGTGTCGTGCATGGCTGGCCTTGGGGATTAAGCGTCCAAAAGCCTGGCGCAAGCCTGGGGCTAGCGCTGGGCTTCGAAGTTGAGCAGTTTGCTGGCTACACGGTTGCTGTCGACCTTGTAGCTGCCATCGGCAATGGCTTGCTTCAACTCGGCCACCCGGGCCTTGTCGACAGCAGGCTGATCGCGCAGCTTGTCGGTGATTTTCTGCAACTGTTGAGCCTCATTGCTGAGGTGTACCGATTCCCCGCTTTTGCTGGTCTCGGCTGCAGTTGCCGGCGGCGCGGACGTGCCGGCATCGCCGGTTTCCTTGCTGGTGCCGGTACGCGTACTGCCTGTCAGTAAAGGGGAGCTGTTTAAACGGCTGAAGTCGATGACCATGATGAAGAAAACCTCTGGGTATTTGGACGCTTGCCATGTTTTCGGCCATACCCTGAAAAACTTTAGGCTCGATTGTCGATAAGCCAACGCAGGTATCTGCGACCTTTGATTGGCCACAGTTTAGGGAACGACCGGGTCGAGCGCCAGTTATCTACATGGCCACTTCCACTTGGCCAGGGGCGGTGACGCGAGCCTTGATCACCCGTTGCGAGTTCAGGTTCTTGACCCGAATCTGCTCGCTCATGCCGCCGTTGGACAGTGCTTCCCCCGGCATTCGTACATTCAAGGTGCCGCTGCGTGCCGAGATCACTACGTGATCGCCTTTGCGCACCACCTCTGCCTGCTCCAGATGACCCAGGGTAATCAGTTGGTCGGCGACCATTGGTCGGACAAGTTTCTGACCAATGGCCTGATCCACCGAGGTCAGGTAGCCCTGATTGCTCTGGCTGATGTCCCGTTCGCGCAGCACGACGTCTTCGGGCTCAATGATGCCGGCGCGCTTGAGTGGCCGTGAGCTGGTAACCACTTCGCGGAACAGTTTGACCTGCGCCGGGACGAACACGGTCCAGGGCGAGCCGCCTTCGCAGCGCACCTTGACCGTGACCCTGCCCAGTGGCTGGGCAGGGCTTTCCAGGCTCGCTGTCAATTCCTTGTCGCACGCCGGCATGCGCATACGGGGATCCAGTTGGTTGACCTGAATTTCGTAGCGTCCTTCCGTTTGACTGGTAGCCAGGTAGTCTTCTACCGTGAATTCAAGAAACCCTTGAGTGACGCCGATAAGCAGATCAGGCAGGGTGACCGAATCAGCAACGGCAGGGCCGCCAGGGTTTAAGATACACAAGGCCGACAGCCCGCAGAGCAATGTGCGGTAGGGGGATGTCAGGCGTCGGGAAAATGTCGTTTTGGCGTTCATAACAGTTAAAAAGCAAGCGCCGTGCCGTTTAGCAATGAGCGTGCGTCGGATCTTAAAGCTTTGGGGAGTCTGGGCATGGCTGGTGTAATGGATTCGGTAAACCAGCGCACGCAATTGGTTGGGCAGAATCGCCTGGAACTGCTGCTGTTCCGTCTGGACGGTGAGCAGCTCTACGGGATCAACGTCTTCAAGGTTCGCGAGGTGCTGCAATGCCCCAAGCTGACCCTGATGCCCAAATCCAATCCTGTGGTGTGCGGTGTCGCGAATATTCGAGGGGCGACCATTCCGATCCTGGATCTGGCAATGGCCACCGGTGCTGGTGGACTGAAGGATCAGAGCAGCCCGTTTGTGATCATCACTGAGTACAACACCAAGACCCAAGGGTTTCTGGTGCGCTCGGTGGAACGCATCGTCAATATGAACTGGGAAGAAATTCATCCGCCACCCAAGGGGACCGGTCGCGATCACTACCTGACCGCGGTGACCCGGGTGGACAACCAGTTAGTCGAAATCATCGACGTGGAAAAGATATTGGCGGAAGTTGCGCCGACCTCGGAGTCGATTTCGGCGGGCGTGGTGGATCTTGAAACCCAGCACAAGGCCGTTTCCCTGCGAGTGCTGACCGTCGACGATTCGTCGGTGGCGCGCAAACAGGTTACCCGCTGCCTGCAGACGGTGGGGGTCGAAGTCGTGGCGTTGAATGATGGCCGGCAAGCGTTGGATTACCTGCGCAAGCTGGTGGATGAGGGCAAGAAGCCGGAAGAGGAGTTCCTCATGATGATTTCCGACATCGAGATGCCCGAAATGGACGGTTACACCCTCACGGCCGAGATACGTAACGATCCACGCATGCAAAAGCTGCATATCATCCTGCATACTTCGTTGTCAGGGGTGTTCAATCAGGCGATGGTGAAGAAGGTCGGTGCCGATGACTTCCTTGCCAAGTTCCGTCCTGATGACCTGGCTTCCCGGGTAGTTGACCGGATCAAAGCAGCAGACCACAGCTGAGGGTATCAGCCCTTGGCGGACATTAGATTTAAGAGGCGGCAGCATTGTCTACGGGTAATTTGGATTTTGAACAGTTCCGGGTCTTCCTGGAAAAAGCCTGTGGTATTTTGCTCGGGGAAAATAAGCAATATCTCGTCTCGAGCCGTCTCAACAAACTGATGGAGCAGCAAGGTCTCAAAACCTTGGGTGAGCTGGTTCAGCGGATTCAGACCCAGCCGCGCAGCGGATTGCGCGAGATGGTGGTGGACGCGATGACCACCAACGAAACCTTGTGGTTTCGTGACACCTATCCCTTCGAAGTGTTGAAGAACAAGGTGCTTCCCGAAGCGATCAAGGCCAGCCCCAACCAGCGTTTGCGGATCTGGTCGGCGGCTTGCTCGTCAGGGCAGGAACCCTATTCGTTGTCGATGTCCATCGACGAGTTCGAGCGCAGCAACATGGGCCAGTTGAAGATGGGGGTGCAGATCGTTGCCACCGACCTGTCCGGAACCATGCTCAACAACTGCAAGACCGGCGAATATGACAGCCTGGCAATTGGGCGTGGCCTTTCTGCCGAGCGCCTGCAGCGTTATTTCGATCCCAAGGGGCCGGGACGCTGGGTGGTCAAGGCACCGATCAAGAGTCGAGTGGAGTTTCGCTCGTTCAACCTGCTGGACAGCTATGCCAGTCTGGGCAAGTTCGATGTCGTGTTTTGCCGCAATGTGCTGATCTACTTCTCGGCCGAGGTCAAGAAGGACATCCTGATGCGCATTCATAGCACTCTGAAACCTGGCGGTTATCTGTTTCTGGGGGCTTCCGAAGCGCTCAATGGCCTGCCGGACCATTATCAGATGGTGCAATGCAGTCCGGGGATCATCTACCAGGCGAAGTGATCGACAGTTGCAACAATGAAAAGGAGGCCATAGGGCCTCCTTTTTTGTACGCGTCAGTTTCTTGCACGCAGTGGCAAATGCGGCAGGACCCTTGCCGCTTTGTCGGCGATTCGCGGAAGGCCATTGCCGCTTTTCTGGCATTGCCGGCTTGCCGCTGTCGGCAAAGCCTTGATTTACGGGGCTTCAGGACTTGGCACGTAGCTTGCTATATCCAGATTACGAAAAATCAGGTCACCCAAAGGTTTCCGACATGAGCATCAGCTTCGATAAAGCGCTCGGTATCCACGAACAGGCTCTTGGCTTTCGCGCCAAGCGCGCCGAAGTGCTGGCCAACAACATCGCCAACGCCGACACCCCGAACTACA
Source organism: Pseudomonas protegens (assembly GCF_013407925.2). NCBI lineage: Bacteria > Pseudomonadati > Pseudomonadota > Gammaproteobacteria > Pseudomonadales > Pseudomonadaceae > Pseudomonas > Pseudomonas protegens. Next base: position 5,049,823 of record NZ_CP060201.1, read on the forward strand.
AGGCTCGGGATCTGGACTTTTCCGCCGTGCTCGCCGAGCAGAATGAAAAGGTCAAGAACGGCACCTTCGCGTTGAACATGACCAATACCCGGCACATCGAAGCCCAGGGCCTGAGCAGTGGCGACGAGTCGCTGCTGTATCGGACCCCGATGCAGCCTTCGATCGACCAGAACACCGTGGACGCCCAGCTGGAGCAATCGAGCTATGCGCAGAACTCGGTGGACTTCCAGGCCAGCTTCACGCTGCTCAACAGCAAATTCAAAGGGTTGGTAGCAGCCCTGCGCGGAGAGTAATCCATGTCCCTCGCCAGTGTTTTCAATATTGCCGGTAGTGGCATGAGCGCTCAGACCACGCGTCTGAACACCGTCGCCAGTAACATCGCCAACGCCGAGAGCGTGTCGTCGAGCATCGATCAGACCTATCGTGCGCGTCACCCGGTATTCGCCACCATGTTCCAGGGTGCCCAGAGCGGCGGTAGCGATTCGCTGTTCCAGAACCAGGACGCCGCAGGCCAGGGCGTGCAGGTGCTGGGTGTGGTGGAAGACCAGAGCAATCTGGAAGCTCGCTATGAGCCTAACCATCCGGCCGCGGACGCCAAGGGTTATGTCTACTACCCCAACGTCAACGTGGTGGAGGAAATGGCCGACATGATTTCCGCCAGCCGCTCGTTCCAGACCAACGCTGAAATGATGAACACCGCCAAAACCATGATGCAGAAGGTCCTGACCCTCGGTCAGTGATAAGGGGCGAAGCCAATGAGCGTTACTGATACCACCAGCGGCCCGTCCCTCAAGGACGTATTGGCCAACTCGTCAAAGAAAACCACGACCACGTCCAGTGCCGACGGCCTGGCGGCTGCTACCAACAGCGCCACTGGCAAGCAGTCCCTGGGCAAGGACGCGTTCCTCAAGCTGCTGGTGACCCAGCTGAACAACCAGAACCCGCTGGATCCTCAGGACAACAGTGCATTCGTTGCCCAGCTGGCGCAGTTCTCCACCCTGGAGGGGATTACCACCCTCAATACCTCGGTGAACTCCATCACGGGCAACTACAAGTCGTCTCAGGCATTGCAGGCTTCGTCCCTAGTGGGGCGTTCGGTGATCGTCCAGACCGGCTCTACCCAGGTGGACACCAGCAAGAGCATGACCGGTTCCGTGACCGTACCTTCCAGTGTGAGTTCGGTCAGCGTGACCATCACCGACAAGGATGGAAACACCGTCAAGACCATCGACATGGGCAGTCAGAAGGCCGGTAACGCCAGCTTTGTCTGGGATGGCACCAAGACGGATGGCACCAAGGCGGATCCGGGCACCTACAACTTCAAGGCCAGCACTACCATCGACGGCAAGGGGACTGATCTGATCACCTACCTGCCAGCGACGGTCAACAGCGTCACCATCAGCCAGACCGGCGGCGAGTTGATGTTGAACCTTGCCGGCATGAGCAGTCCGATTGGCCTGTCCAAAGTACAAACCATTGGTATCTAGAGCCGACTAACCGGCAAAAGGAGTGGAATATGTCTTTCAATATCGGCCTTAGCGGTCTCTACGCTGCCAACAAACAGCTGGACGTTACCGGCAACAACATCGCCAACGTCGCCACCACCGGTTTCAAATCCTCCCGTGCGGAATTCGCCGACGTCTATTCGGCCACCAAGCTGGGCAGCGGCACTCAGGTGATTGGTAACGGCGTGCGCCTGGCCAACGTTTCCCAGCAGTTCACCAACGGTGATATCAACAACACCGGCAACGTGCTGGACATGGGCATCCAGGGCCAGGGTTTCTTCGTGCTCAGCACCAATGGCTCCCTGACCTACACCCGTGCCGGTACTTTCAAGACCGACAAGGATGGCTTCATCACCAACAGTGACGGCACTGCGCGTCTGCAAGGTTATGCCGTGGATGCCAATGGCAAGATCATCAACGGTGTGTTGACCGACCTGCGGATCGATACTTCGAACCTGGCACCCAAGCCAACCGACTCGATCTCCTCGACGATCAACCTGAACTCCGATGCCGATCCGATCAACGTCAACCCAGTGGCGCCGGCTCCGGCTTATGTGTTCGATCCGACCAAGAACACCACCTACACCAAGCAGTTCAGTACCCCGGTGTATGACACCCAGGGCAACAAGCACGTCATGGATCAGTACATGATCAAGACGCAGAACCCCAACGAATGGCAGACCTACACCCTGATCGATGGTCGCAACCCAGATGGTTCGGCTTTCACCATGGCCAACCAGGCGCCGATCACTATCAAGTTTGACTCCTCGGGCAAGCTTCAGACCCTGACGCCGCCTGCTGCACCGGCCGTCAGCCAGTTCACCGTCAATGGCAACAATATCGCCATGACCGCCTGGACTCCGGGTGATGTGGTCAATGGTGTCTTCGTTCCCAATGGTGCAGCGCCTGCACCGGGCGGCGTGAAGATCGATATGACCAAGACCGGTTCGGTATTCGGCGATACCAACCGTTCGGTAATCGCGCAGAACGGTTACTCCACTGGCCAGATCTCTAGCCTGACCATCGACGGCACCGGCGTCATGCTGGCCAACTTCAGCAACGAGCAGACCAAGCCGATCGGTCAGATCTCCCTGGCCAGCTTCACCAACGAGCAAGGCTTGCAGCCGGTAGGCGGCACCCAGTGGAAAGAAACCTACTCGTCGGGTATTCCAGGTTATGACGCACCGAAGACCGGAACCCTGGGCGCGGTAGTGTCCAACTCCCTAGAAGAGTCCAACGTCAACCTGACCAACGAACTGGTGAACCTGATCAAGGCCCAGAGCAACTATCAGGCGAACGCCAAGACCATCTCCACCCAGAGCACCATCATGCAGACCATCATCCAGATGACCTGATGCGGGTTGGCTGACACGCTGTACGAAAAGCCCCTCCTTGAGGGGCTTTTTTGTGCCTGTTCGATGGCGCTGTTTACCCTGCAGGAGCCTCTGCCGCAGGAGCTGGCTTGCCAGCGAAGGCGCTCTCTGAAGCCGTGCAAGGCTTCGGAGCTATTCGCCGGCAAGCCGCTTCCTGCACTGTGTTGCGGGCAAAAGAAAACCCCCGATAAACCGGAGGTCTATCGGGGGTTGTGGCAGGTGCCCGCGGGCACCTGTCAGCTCAGCTTATTGGCAAGCTTCGCAATCCGGCTCGTCGATGGCGCAAGCCTTCGGCACTGGCGCAGGACCGGCAGGAGCCGCCAGGACCGAGTCGTCACCGTGGTTGCCGCCGCTGGAAACAGCGTTCAGCTTACCGGTGTTGATGGTCGACTTCTCGGTGCTGGTAGCGGCCAGGGCACGGAGGTAGTAAGTGGTTTTCAGGCCACGGTACCAAGCCATGCGGTAGGTCACGTCGAGCTTCTTGCCCGAGGCGCCGGCGATGTACAGGTTAAGCGACTGAGCCTGGTCGATCCACTTCTGGCGACGGCTGGCGGCGTCGACGATCCACTTGGTTTCCACTTCGAAGGCGGTCGCGTAGAGCTCCTTGAGCTCCTGCGGGATGCGCTCGATCTGCTGTACCGAACCGTCGTAGTACTTCAGGTCGTTGATCATCACCGAGTCCCACAGGCCGCGAGCTTTCAGGTCGCGTACCAGGTACGGGTTGATCACGGTGAATTCGCCCGACAGGTTGGATTTCACATACAGGTTCTGATAGGTCGGCTCGATCGACTGCGACACGCCGGTGATGTTGGCGATGGTCGCGGTCGGGGCGATGGCCATGATGTTGGAGTTACGAATGCCTTTCTGCACGCGGGCACGTACCGGCGCCCAGTCCAGGGTTTCGTTGAGGTCCACATCGATGTACTTCTGGCCACGGGCCTCGATCAGGATCTGTTGCGAGTCCAGTGGCAGGATGCCCTTGGACCACAGCGAGCCCTGGAAGGTCTCGTAGGCGCCGCGCTCATCGGCCAGGTCGCAGGAAGCCTGGATCGCGTAGTAGCTGACCGCTTCCATGGACTTGTCGGCGAACTCGACGGCCGCGTCGGAACCGTAAGGGATGTGCTGCAGGTACAAGGCGTCCTGGAAGCCCATGATGCCCAGGCCGACCGGGCGGTGCTTGAAGTTGGAGTTCTTCGCTTGCGGCACCGAGTAGTAGTTGATGTCGATCACGTTGTCGAGCATGCGCACGGCGGTGTTCACGGTGCGTTGCAGCTTGGCGGTGTCGAGCTTGCCGTCCTTGATGTGGTTCGGCAGGTTGATCGAGCCCAGGTTGCAGACCGCGATCTCGTCCTTGTTGGTGTTCAAGGTGATCTCGGTGCACAGGTTCGAGCTGTGGACCACGCCCACGTGCTGCTGCGGGCTGCGCAGGTTGCACGGGTCCTTGAAGGTCAGCCATGGGTGGCCGGTTTCGAACAGCATGGACAGCATCTTGCGCCACAGGTCTTTGGCCTGGACGGTCTTGAACAGCTTGATCTTGTTGTACTCGGTCAGGGCTTCGTAGTACTCGTAGCGCTCTTCGAAGGCCTTGCCGGTCAGGTCGTGCAGATCCGGCACTTCCGATGGCGAGAACAGGGTCCACTTGCCGTCGTCGAAGACGCGCTTCATGAACAGGTCGGGGATCCAGTTGGCGGTGTTCATGTCGTGGGTACGACGACGGTCATCACCGGTGTTCTTGCGCAGCTCGATGAACTCTTCGATGTCCATGTGCCAGGTTTCCAGGTAGGCACAGACAGCGCCCTTGCGCTTGCCACCCTGGTTCACGGCTACTGCTGTGTCGTTGACCACTTTCAGGAAAGGCACGACGCCCTGGGACTTGCCGTTGGTGCCCTTGATGTAGGAGCCCAGCGCACGAACCGGAGTCCAGTCGTTGCCCAGGCCACCGGCGAATTTCGACAGCATGGCGTTGTCGTGGATGGCGCCGTAGATGCCCGACAGGTCGTCCGGAACGGTGGTCAGGTAGCAGCTCGACAGCTGTGGACGCAGGGTGCCGGCGTTGAACAGAGTCGGAGTCGAAGCCATGTAGTCGAAGGACGACAACAGGTTGTAGAACTCGATGGCGCGGTCTTCACGCTGTTTCTCTTCGATCGCCAGGCCCATGGCCACGCGCATGAAGAAGATCTGCGGCAGTTCGAAACGCACGCCATCCTTGTGGATGAAGTAGCGGTCGTACAGGGTCTGCAGGCCCAGGTAGGTGAACTGCTGGTCGCGTTCGTGGTTGATCGCCTTGCCGAGTTTCTCCAGGTCGAACTCAGCCAGTACCGGGTTCAGCAGTTCGAACTCGATGCCCTTGGCGACGTAGGCCGGCAGCGCCTTGGCGTACAGGTCGGCCATTTCGTGGTGGGTGGCGCTTTCGGCGACTTCGAGGAAGCCCAGGCCTTCGGCGCGCAGGGTGTCCATCAGCAGGCGGGCGGTGACGAACGAGTAGTTCGGCTCGCGCTCGACCAGGGTGCGGGCGGTCATGACCAGGGCGGTGTTGACGTCTTTCAGGGCCACGCCGTCGTAGAGGTTCTTCAGGGTTTCGCGCTGGATCAGGTCGCCGTCGACCTCTTCCAGGCCTTCGCAGGCTTCGCTGACGATGGTGTTCAGGCGGCCCATGTCCAGGGGCGCGAGGCTGCCATCGGCGCGAGTGATGCGGATCGATGGGTGGGCTTGTACCGGCTCTTCGCTGCTGGAGCGGGTGGCGCGTTCCTTGGCGCGGGAGTCGCGGTAGATCACGTAGTCGCGGGCCACTTTCTGTTCGCCGGCACGCATCAGGGCCAGTTCGACCTGATCCTGGATCTCTTCGATGTGGATGGTGCCGCCCGAAGGCATGCGACGCTTGAAGGTTGCGGTGACCTGTTCGGTCAGGCGCGCCACGGTGTCGTGGATTCGCGACGAGGCAGCGGCGGTGCCGCCTTCAACTGCGAGGAACGCTTTGGTGATAGCGACGGTGATCTTGTCGTCGGTGTAGGCAACGACAGTGCCGTTACGCTTGATCACGCGCAATTGGCCAGGGGCGGTAGCAGACAGATCCAGATTGGAATCGGCGGCCTGCGGCGCATTGGCCTGCGGGTTCTCGCGAGTTGTGTCGGTTTGCATGGGTGTCTCCACGTTCTCTATGTTTGTTTGGGCACCAATGAGGTGCCCACCGTTCCGTCCTGAAGCACTACAGCCGGCAGAGGCCGGGCATAACGACTTCGGGACAGTTCAGGAAGGGGGCTATGGGCGCCGCTTCCATGCCGAAGTCTTGGGCGTCGAGCCAGAGGCTCGGCACCTTATTCCTGGTGGGTGACAGTATTGTGGCTGCAACACCCGTACCGCTTTCTCCTGGGCAGGGTGGAAAACGATGCCATCCGCACGCGCGGTGTTGGTCTTTTGAAACAGCGATTGGTTCCACCAAACGGGGCAAGAAAAGGGCTTGAGTTTCTCGTCTGAATTGTGTTTGGTTTTTGGTGTAAAACCCTAGATATAGGGATTTTTAGCCGCCGGGCTACAAGATAATGCGTTTTGGGGACTGATTGCAACGTACTGCCTGTGGATAAGGTTGTGCGTAAATTGTGTATGGACTGGGTAAAACTCATGCAGCCCGCAGTCCCAGTGCATGCAACCGTTTGTCACTGTTTTTTATCCCTGGAAATTGCCTTGGGCGGATTTTTGCGGGCGCGAACCCTATCACAAAAAATCGCCCTGACCGAGTCGTTTTAGTCGCTTGTCCGGGGGCGCATGCCGGTTGCTACAATCCGCCGCTGTCCTTGCAGCGATGACTGCGTTTTCCACGACAAGTTATCCGCCGTTTTCATGACAAAAAGACGGGTGTCTTGTTTTCAATGAGTGCTGGCAATGAAGAGGTCGAGCGTGGAGCAAGAAGCCTGGCAGGTACTGATTGTTGAGGATGACCAGCGTCTGGCTGAGTTGACCCGTGAATATCTGGAGAGCAACGGTCTGCAGGTGGCGATCGAAGGCAATGGTGCCCTGGCTGCCGAGAGGATCATCGCCGAGCAGCCGGACCTGGTGATTCTCGACCTGATGCTGCCCGGCGAAGACGGCCTGAGCATCTGTCGCAAGGTCCGCGATCGCTACGATGGGCCGATCCTCATGCTCACCGCCCGCACCGATGATATGGATCAGGTCATGGGGCTGGATCTGGGGGCCGATGACTACGTCTGCAAGCCGGTGCGTCCACGCCTGTTGCTGGCCAGGATCCAGGCCTTGCTACGGCGCAGCGAGGCGCCTCAGCCCGCCCCGGAGAAAAGCCGGCGCCTGCGCTTCGGACCTTTGCTGGTAGACAGCGCCCTGCGCGAAGCCTGGCTGAGCGACGTGGGTATCGAGTTGACCAGCGCCGAATTCGATCTGCTGTGGCTGCTGGTGGTCAACGCCGGGCGGATTCTGTCCCGCGAGGAAATCTTCAATGCCCTGCGGGGGATTGGTTATGACGGCCAGGACCGCTCCATCGATGTGCGCATTTCGCGCATCCGTCCCAAGATCGGCGATGACCCGGAACACCCGCGGCTGATCAAGACCATTCGCAGCAAGGGTTACCTGTTCGTCCCTGAAGCTGCCGCCGACATGCCCTCGTGAACTCGATCTTCCTGCGCATCTATGGCGGCATGTGTGCCGCGCTGATTCTGGTGGCGCTGCTGGGGGTGCTGGCCCTGCACCTGCTCAACCAAGTGCGCAGCGAGCAGTACCGCGAGCGGCTGGCCCACGGCACCTTCTCGCTGATGGCGGACAACCTGCAGCCGATGAGCGAGATCGAACGGCGCCGGGCGTTGCTGGTGTGGCAGCGCTTGCTAGGCATTCCGCTGAGCCTGAAGACGTTCAGCCAGACCGACCTGGACAGCAGCCAGCGTGGCCGGGTGCTGCGCGGGCAGGCACTGGTGGAACAGACCGGGCCCTTCGCGGCCCGGGTCTACCGCCTGGTCAGCGAGCGGGAGCAACTGCTGCTCAGCGCCGAGGTGCAGCAGATCAGCGAACAACTGGCCCGGGCCACCATCTACCTGCTGGCGGACGAACTGGTGCGCTATCCGGTGGCCGAGCAGCCACAGCGTCTGGCGGCGCTCAAGCAGGCCAAGGGGTTTGGCTTCGACATGCACCTGGCGACCCTGGATGCCGCGGATATGGACGAGGACCAGCGCCGCCGGGTTGCCGAAGGCGATACGGTGATGGCCCTGGGCAAGGGCGGCGACTCGATCCGGGTCTTTGCCGGTTTGGTGGGCACGCCCTGGGTACTGGAAATCGGCCCCCTGTATCAGATGAACCCCTATCCGCCGCAATGGCTGGTGCTGATTGCCGTGCTCGGCCTGAGCCTGATCGGGTTGATCGTCTATCTATTGGTGCGCCAGTTGGAGCGCCGCCTCAGCGGTCTGGAGTCGGCGGCCACGCGGATTGCCAAGGGCAGCCTGGAAACCCGGGTGCCGGCTCGGGGTGCGGATTCGGTGGGGCGTCTGGCGGCCGCCTTCAATGGCATGGCCGAACACCTGCAACGGCTGCTGGCGATCCAGCGCGAGCTGGTGCGGGCGGTGTCCCACGAATTGCGTACTCCGGTGGCGCGCCTGCGTTTCGGCCTGGAGATGATCGCCTCGGCGAGCACCGATCAGGCCCGGCAAAAGTACCTGGACGGCATGGACAACGATATTCAGGACCTCGATCGGCTGGTGGACGAGATGCTCACCTACGCCCGCCTGGAGCAGGGTTCGCCGGCCCTGAACTTCCAGCGCATCGACCTCGATGCCCTGATCAATCAGGTGATCGACGAACTGGCGCCGTTGCGGGCCAATCTCAAGGTCCATCGTGGCTTGTGTCTGTCCGCCGCCGAGTGCGACGGTGCCTGGGTCGAAGCCGAGCCACGCTATCTGCATCGGGCGCTGCAGAATCTGGTGAGCAACGCCATGCGCCACGCCCATTCCCAGGTGACCATCAGTTATCAGGTGGGGCAGTTGCGATGCCGGGTGGATGTGGAGGATGACGGGCCCGGTGTACCGGAAAGTGCCTGGGAAAAGATCTTCACGCCTTTCCTGCGTCTGGACGACAGTCGCACCCGGGCTTCTGGTGGGCATGGACTGGGGCTGTCCATCGTGCGGCGGATCATTCACTGGCACGACGGCCGGGCCCTGATCAGCAAGAGCATCAGCCTGGGGGGCGCCTGCTTTAGCCTGAGCTGGCCGCGGCATCAAGAGCCCCGTTGAGGAGCTCTGTTGAGGAGCCCCGTTGAGGGGCGCCGTTCAGGGCCTGATGGCGATCAGGCTGAGTAACTGACCCGCCTCGACGACGAACTGCCCCAGCAATTCGCGGCCATGGTGCCATTCCTCGGACAGGTCGGTCAGCAGACGCATGCGCACCTGGCCTGTGGGAGTCCACTCCAGTACTTCGGCGTGTTCGAAATAGAAGCTTTTCTGCACCAGCGGATACAGCGCCTTGTATAGGCTTTCCTTGATCGAGAAGGTCAGGGTCACGGCCAGGGCGTGCTGGTCGGCCGGCAAGCGGTCGCGACGTTGCAGCTCCGCCGGAGTAAGAATCTGCCCGGCCAGATTGGCTGCACGTTCGTCGCCGAGGAGCTTTTCCAGATCCATGCCCAGGGCTCGCCAGTGCTGCTTGTCGGCGACGATGGCGGCAGCCCGGCCGGTGCTGTGGGTGATCGAGCCGCAGATATGTTCCGGCCAGACCGGGGCTCGGTCGGCGCCGATCGGCGGGACCCAGTCCAGCTGTTGCAGTTGTCGCAGGGCCTCCCGGGCACACAGGCGCCCGGCGAGAAATTCCGCCTGGCGCTTGGCGACCGAGCGCTGGATGCTGGGCGGTGCGGCAATGCCGCTGCGCTGGAAATCGTCCGCGGCCAACTGCCCGGGGTCGAACCGGGTGCTCAACCAGCGGGTGTCGGGCAAGGCTTCCGGCAAAGGCCAGGAGGCCTCCGGGGGGCTGCAACAGAGGGGGAGAGAAGGGCGTGTATTCATGGCCGCTAGTTTGCCGGGTTGGCGGGTTCGAGGGTAGCGCTGCGTGGCGCCGAGCGAGGAGGTGCAGCTCTGTGGGGAACGCTTGTTGGGGTTAAGCACCGGTAAAAAACAGGCGGATGGATCTGGTTCAGGCGAGGTTAAGGAGGTGTTCAGGGGGAGTTCAGGGCGGGCTGTTTACTCTGGCCCGGCACCCAAAAAGCCAATAGCGCAAAGGAAACTTCCTATGACTTCATTGAAAAAACTGATCCTCGCCTTTACCGTGCTCGGCGCCAGCGCCGCCGTTCAAGCCGCTGACAGCAACTTCGCCAGCCTGACGTTCGGCCAGACCAGCGACAAGGTTAAAAAGTCCAGCCAGCTCAACAGCAACCTCGGTCATCCGAATGCCGATGGCGTGATCGGCAAGGACAACACCTGGGGCCTGCGCCTGGGTCAACAGAACGACCAGGGCCGCTACTACGCCACTTACGATTATGTTTCCGGCTCTCACAACGGCATTAAGTTGCGTCAGCAGAACCTGCTGGGCAGTTACGATATGTTCCTGCCGGTGACCCATACCACCAAGCTCTTTGGTGGCGGCACGGCCGGCCTGACCAAGCTGACCCAGGAGTCCCCGGGCTTCAGCCGCGACAGTGACATCGGCTACGCGGTCGGTGTGCAGGCCGGTGTCCTGCAACAGATTTCACAGAACACCTCGGTGGAGCTCGGCTACCGCTACCTGCGCAGTAATGCCGGGACCGAGATGAGCGAACGGGGCGGCAGCAAGCAAGGTTCACTGAGCCTGACCAGCAGCGCCCAGACCTATCTGTCGGCCAACTACGCTTTCTGATAAGCAGCCTGGCCTGAACCGCGCCGGACCATGCCTTGGGCAGGGTCCGGCGTTGGTGCATTGATCATCAGGGCGCAGGGGCGCCCCTGGAGATGTCGAATTTTGCCTGGGAGAGCGTTATGAAATTGCTGGTCGTCGAAGATGAGGCGCTGTTGCGCCATCATTTGCAAACCCGCCTCACCGACAGCGGTCATGTGGTCGAGTCCGTGGCGAACGCCGAGGAGGCGTTGTACCAGACCGAGCAGTTCAATCACGACCTGGCGGTGATCGACCTGGGCCTGCCCGGCATGGGCGGGCTGGATCTGATCCGCCAGCTGCGCGCCCGGGGCAAGGCATTTCCGATCCTCATCCTCACCGCTCGCGGCAACTGGCAGGACAAGGTCGAAGGTCTGGCCGCCGGTGCCGACGACTATGTGGTCAAGCCCTTCCAGTTCGAGGAGCTGGACGCGCGCCTCAATGCGTTGCTGCGGCGCTCCAGCGGCTTTACCCAGTCGACCATCGTGGCCGGGCCGCTGTTGCTGGACCTGAACCGCAAACAGGCGTCCCTGGATGAGCAGCCCCTGGCGCTGACCGCCTATGAGTACCGGATCCTCGAATACCTGATGCGCCATCACCAGCAGGTGGTGGCCAAGGACCGTTTGATGGAGCAGTTGTACCCGGACGACGACGAGCGCGATCCGAATGTCATCGAGGTGCTGGTGGGGCGCCTGCGGCGCAAGCTGGAAGCGCCTTCGGGCTTCAAGCCCATCGATACGGTGCGTGGCCTGGGCTACCTGTTCAACGAGCGCTGCCGATGATTCGATCGCTGCGCCTGCGGCTGATGCTGGCCGCCACCACCCTGGCGGTGCTGTTCATGCTGGCGTTGCTGCCGGCCATGCAGGGCGCGTTCAGCCTGGCGCTGCAGGACTCCATCGAACAGCGCCTGGCCTCCGACGTCACCACCCTGATTTCGGCGGCGCGGATCGAAAACAATCGCCTGCAGATGCCTGCCCAGCTGCCCGACGAGCGCTTCAATCTCGCCGACAGCCGCCTGCTGGGCTACATCTTTGATCGCGAGGGGCACCTGGTCTGGCGCTCCCGGGCCACCCAGGAAGAGAACATCAACTACCGTCCGCGGTACGACGGGCGTGGCAACGAGTTCGCCAGGATCCGCGAAGCCAATGGCCAGGAGTTCTTCGTCTACGACGTCGAGATCAAGCTGCTGGGGGGCAAGAACGCGGCCTTCAGCATTGTCGCGCTGCAGCCGGTGCGCGAGTACCAGCAGACTCTCGAAGGCGTGCGGGAGAACCTCTACCTGGGATTTGGCGCGGCATTGCTGGTGCTTCTGGCGCTGCTCTGGATGGGCCTGACCTGGGGCTTGCAGGCCCTGCGACGCCTGAGTCAGGAGCTGGACCAGATCGAAAGCGGCACCCGCCAGAGCCTGAGCGAGGAACACCCACGGGAGCTGTTGCGCCTGACCGGCTCCTTGAACCGTTTGCTGCAAAGCGAGCGCGAACAGCGCAGCCGCTATCGGGACTCCCTGGATGATCTGGCCCACAGCCTGAAAACCCCGCTGACGGTGTTGCAAGGGGTGAGCGAGGACATGGCGCAGCGGCCTCAGGACCGGGAGCAGGCCTGGGTCCTGCAAGCGCAGATCGAGCGCATGAGCCAGCAGATCAGCTATCAGTTGCAACGGGCCAGCCTGCGCAAGAGCGGCCTGGTGCGCCATCAGGTGCGGCTGCGGCCGGTGCTGCAAAGCCTGTGCGACACCCTGGACAAGGTCTATCGCGACAAACAGGTGCGGGTGTCATTCGATTTGCCCGAGCACTGCTATGTGCCGATCGAACAGGGTGCCTTGCTGGAGTTGCTCGGCAATCTGCTGGAGAACGCCTACCGCCTGTGCCTGGGCTCGGTGCGCATCAGCGTGCGCGAGACTCTCGACGGCGCCGAATTGTGCGTGGAGGACGACGGTCCCGGCGTGCCGCCGGATCAGCGGGCGCGGATTCTCCAGCGCGGTGAGCGTCTGGATCGCCAGCACCCGGGGCAGGGCATTGGCCTGGCGGTGGTCAAGGACATCATCGAGAGTTACGGCGCGCAGTTGACCCTCGGGGACTCGGCCCTGGGCGGGGCGGCATTTCGCATTCACTTCCCGGCCCTCTAGCGCGAAGCGCTGGGCTAGCGGTCCTGGGCTCGATAGGCGCCCGGGGTCAGGCCGGTCCATTTCTTGAACGCCCGATGAAACGCCGAAGGTTCGGAAAAACCCAGGTGCTCGGCGATCTGTTGCAACGACAGGTCGGCGCGGCCCAGGTGGAAGATGGCAATGTCGCGGCGCAGTTCATCCTTCAACCCCTGAAAGCTCGAGCCTTCCTCGCGCAAGTGTCGGCGCAGGGTCTGCGGGCTGACGTGCAGGTGCTGCGCGACGCTTTCCAGGTCGGGCCAGCGCTTGCGGTCGTGGCTGAGCAGGCGGCGCAGTTGGCTGCTGAGGCTGTCGCCCTCGTCCGGTCGCGACAGCAGGTCGGCGGGGGAGCGTGCGAGGAAGTGCTTGAGGGTGCGTTCATCCTGCAGCAGCGGCATGCCCAGGTAGCGGCTGTGTAACAGCAGGCTGCTGCGTTGCTGGGCGAATACCAGGGGGCAGGGGAAAAGCAGGTCGTATTCCGCGGCGTGTTCGGGTTTCGGATAGCTGAACCCGGCCTGCTCCAGGCGAATGCGCTGGCCGATCAACCAACTGCCCAGGCGGTGCCAGATCACCAGCAGGCTTTCGCTGAGAAAGTGCTCGGGATCCCACAACTCAGAATCATCCAGGCTCAGTCGAGCCATTTCTCCTTCACGCGTCAGACTCAGGCGCGGAGCTTCCGGAAACAAGCTATAAAACAATAAGCCGCGCTGCAGTGCTTTTTCCAAGGTGCGGCAGTGGATCAGGGCGTGGCACATCATGGCGAATGTCCCGCGTTTGCTGGGGCCATTGGCGAAGCCGAGGTATTCGTCGTCCAGTTCCAGCCACAGGTGTTGCAGCAGGCTGGTGAACTGCTCGGGAGCGATGCGTGCCTTGGGTTGGTTCAACAGCTCCGGGCTGATGCCCAGTCGCTGCAGCAGCGGCTCGCAATCGTGACCGCGACGGCGCGCCCCGCCCAGGGCGGCGCGGGCAAAGTGGCTGGCGATGGTGCGTTCGCGCATGAGGCTGGTCCGTCCATTGAGTGGCGGATGTTAGCCAGCCCCCTGATGAGGGAACAAGGCGGATATCCGCCAAATTGTAGGACGAAACCTGGTGAATGGGCGGATATCCGCCAGCTTTGCCGGGTGCAATCAATGCAAGGATCGGCCCGCCCCCTTGATGTCTAAAGGCCTGCAGGGCTTTTGGGCAAGGTGGCACGGGCTTTGCGATAGAGCCGGAAGATCTGCCAGCACGCAGCTCGACACAACAAATCCCTCCAGTGCAGGAGGGTTCGCACTTTAGGCACCGCATGCATCGATGGAAGCTGCATGCCGGGGCTCTTGAGGAACTTTGCAATGACGACTCGTCAGCCACTGTACAAATCCCTGTATTTCCAGGTGATCGTTGCCATCGCCATCGGCATCCTGCTCGGTCACTTCTATCCTCAGACCGGCGTGGCCCTCAAGCCCCTGGGTGACGGGTTTATCAAACTGATCAAGATGGTCATTGCCCCCATCATTTTCTGCACCGTGGTGAGTGGTATCGCCGGCATGCAGAACATGAAGTCGGTCGGCAAGACCGGCGGCTATGCGCTGCTGTACTTCGAAATCGTTTCCACCATCGCCCTGCTGATCGGCCTGATCGTGGTCAACGTGGTGCAGCCGGGTGCCGGCATGCATATCGACGCTTCGACCCTGGATGCCTCGAAAGTCGCGGCCTATGTGACTGCGGGCAATGACCAGAGCATCGTCGGCTTCATCCTCAACGTGATTCCGACCACCATCGTCGGTGCCTTTGCCAACGGCGACATCCTGCAAGTGCTGATGTTCTCGGTGATCTTCGGTTTCGCCCTGCATCGCCTGGGCGCCTATGGCAAGCCGGTGCTGGACTTCATCGACCGTTTCGCCCACGTGATGTTCAACATCATCAACATGATCATGAAGCTGGCGCCCCTGGGTGCGCTGGGCGCCATGGCCTTCACCATCGGTGCCTACGGCGTCGGCTCCCTGGTGCAGCTGGGCCAACTGATGATCTGCTTCTACATCACCTGCGTGGTGTTCGTGCTGGTGGTCCTGGGGGCGATCTGCCGCGCCCACGGCTTCAGCGTGATCAAGCTGATCCGCTACATCCGCGAAGAACTGCTGATCGTGCTGGGTACTTCCTCTTCGGAGTCGGCGCTGCCGCGCATGCTGATCAAGATGGAGCGCCTGGGTGCCAAGAAGTCGGTGGTCGGCCTGGTGATCCCTACCGGCTACTCGTTCAACCTCGACGGTACTTCGATCTACCTGACCATGGCCGCGGTGTTCATTGCCCAGGCCACTGATACCCACATGGACATCACCCACCAGATCACCCTGCTGCTGGTGCTGCTGCTGTCCTCCAAAGGCGCTGCGGGCGTGACTGGCAGTGGCTTCATCGTGCTGGCCGCCACTCTGTCGGCCGTGGGTCACCTGCCGGTGGCCGGCCTGGCGCTGATCCTGGGTATCGACCGCTTCATGTCCGAGGCTCGCGCCCTGACCAACCTGGTAGGCAACGCTGTGGCCACCCTGGTGGTCGCCAAGTGGGTCAAGGAGCTGGACGAAGACAAGCTGCAAGTCGAACTGGCTTCCGGTGGTCGCGGTATCAGCGACACCCGCGAAACGGATGATCTGGGTGTGGCCGAAGGTCCGGCGCCAAGCATCAAGTAAGCCTGGCTCAACATAAGAAACCCGCTGCGGCGGGTTTTTTATTGCCTGGTGCATGAGCGCAACGGTCAGTCCGGCTGAGCGTTGTGGTAATTGTTGCACGGCTTGCGGCTGCCTACTCTCTGGCGGTCGATCAAGAGGAGCGGGCACATGCAAGGGCCGTTGGCGTCACTCAAGGTACTGGATTTCTCCACCCTGCTGCCGGGGCCGTTCGCCTCGCTGCTGCTGGCGGACATGGGCGCCGAGGTGCTGCGCATCGAGTCGCCGACCCGCATGGACCTGTTGCGGGTGCTGCCGCCCCACGATCAGGGGGTATCCGCCAGCCACGCCTATCTCAATCGCAACAAACGCAGCCTGGCCCTGGACCTCAAGCGGCCCGAAGCGCTGGAGGTGGTGCGGCAACTGCTGCAGGAGCATGACATTGTCCTCGAACAGTTTCGTCCGGGGGTGATGGAGCGCCTGGGGCTGGGGTACGAAGCCTTGAAGGCGATCAACCCGCGGCTGATTTACGTGTCCATCACCGGTTATGGCCAGACCGGGCCCTACAAGGACCGCGCCGGGCACGACATCAATTACCTGGCCCTGGCCGGGCTGGCCAGCCAGACCGGGCGTCGCGATCAGGGGCCCTTGCCTCTGGGCATTCAGGCGGCGGACATCGCCGGTGGCTCGCTGCACGGGGTGATTGGCCTCTTGGCGGCGGTGATCGCTCGTCAGCACAGTGGCCAGGGCCAGCACCTGGATATCAGCATGACCGACTGTGTGTTCAGCCTGAACGCCATGGCCGGCGCCGGTTATCTGGCGTGTGGGGTCGAGCCGGGGATGGAGCAGCAGGCGCTCAACGGCGGCAGTTTCTATGACTACTACCGCAGTCGGGATGGTCGCTGGCTGTCAGTGGGCAGCCTGGAGCCGGTGTTCATGCAGCAGTTGTGTCAGGCCCTGGAGCGACCGGAGCTGGCGGCCCAGGGCTTGTCGCCCGTTGCGGAGCAGCAACAGGCCCTCAAGCGGGCCTTGCAGAGCGAGTTTGAACAGCGCGACTTCGCCGAGCTCTGCCAACTGTTCGCCGGGCTCGATGCCTGTGTCGAACCGGTCCTGAGTCTGGCCGAGGCGGTGCAGCACCCGCAGTTGCAGGCCCGGCGACTGGTCAGTCAGGTGCCCCGTGAGGACGGCAGTCTCCAGGCGCAGATGGCCTGTCCGCTGAAGTTCTCCGAGGGCTTGCCCGAACCGCGGCATATCGGCGCCCGACTGGGGGCCCACTCCACGCAGGTACTGACAGAGCTGGGCTACAGCGCCGAGCGCATCGAGGCGCTTCGACGCGAGGGGATCGTCGGCTAGGCGCGGGCTTGCCGGCGAAGCTCTTCACCCACGGTCATTCGACTCGGGTTTCCCCGCTGTAAACCAGGGTGTGCCGGCAGCGCCGGCACAGGTAGCGGCGCCCCTGCGCCACCAGCTTGTGGCGCTGGGCGGAAAACGGGAAATCGCTCTCGGCGCAGGGACAGCGATAGATGTAGCGGGTCACGCTGCGGCGTTTGATCGCATAGGTGTGGCAACGGTTGGGCGGCAGTTCATAGACCCCGCGCATGATCAGTTGCCATTCCTCGCCATGGGGCTGGATGCGCTCGCCGAACAACTGGTGAGCGATCAGGTGCGCGACTTCATGGGCCACCGTCTGCTTGAGGAAGTCTTCGGTGTTTTCCCGGTACAGCTGCGGATTGAAGCGCAGCAGGTTTTCATACAAATGAGCGACCCCGGCTTTCTGGCCGCGCAACTTGAGGCTGACCACCGGGCGTTTGAAAGGACGTTTGAAAAAGGATTCAGCGAGTAGGAAACAGTCTTCGACGCGGGTATTGAGTTGCTCGGGCATGCTTAACGGCTCTCCAGAGTGGCTGAGTATGCCGCAAAGACCGGCGAATCCGAATCGTCCAGGTGCCGAATGGTCGCAGGATCGACCATTAAGAAGGCCGCCTTGCGGCGGCCTGTGTTGGCAGATGGAGGATTATTATTGGTGCGGCGTCAGTTGGTGTACACGGGGCCGACGCCCAGGCCCCAGACAATCACGGTGAAGGCCATGATCGCGACCAGCACCACCAGTCCCACCGCCAGGACCGAGCTGGAAAACAGGAAGCCCTCGTCGGACGGGATGTTCATGAAGGTCGGCAGTCCGACGTAGAGCAGGTACACGGTGTAGCAGATTGCCGCGGTGCCGATGATCATCCCCAGCCACATGTGTGGATACAGGGCCGCCAGGCCGCCGACGAACAGCGGAGTCGCGGTGTAGGTGGCAAAGGCCACGCAGCGCGCCAGGCTCGGGCTGGCATCATAGGTCCGGGCCATCCAGTGAATGAACGCGCCCATCACCGCCACGCCGCAGAGCATGGCCAGGTACGACATGATGGTCATCCACAGGGCGCTTTCCATGGTCAGCATCACCGGCGCGCGGTTGCCGATGACCCAGCCGACCTGGGTGGTGCCGATAAAGGCCGAGACAGCGGGGATCGCCGCCAGAATCAGCGTGTGAGTGAGGTACATGTGACTGATGCTTTCCTCGGCATCGCCACGGATTTCTCGCCATTCCTGATCGGGGTGGGTGAAGAGTCCTACGACATGATGAATCATGGTCAGTCACTCCTTAAATGTTGCCATCGCCCCCCAACGGAGCGCTTACAGCCAATTGGCACGGTCAGTATAGGTCTATGCGGGTGTGCGACCTTATGTCGCAGTATAGGAAGGAGTTCTCCTCAGATGTGCGCGGCTTTAGAGCAAATTGCGCTGTAAAACACTGGGGTAATCGCGGTCGTGTCTGTTACCCCCGTCTGGCCGGATAGCCCCTTGCGGCGCTTTCACGGGGCCGGGGTTTTGCTTAAAATGCCCGGCTTTTCGTCACATACCTCGCGGATTCCAAGCGCCATGGGCACTCTTACGGTCAACCAGAACAAACTGCAGAAACGCCTTCGCCGCCTGGCGGGCGAAGCGGTCGCCGATTTCAACATGATCGAAGAGGGCGACAAGGTCATGGTCTGCCTGTCCGGCGGCAAGGACAGCTACACCATGCTCGATGTGCTGCTGCACCTGCAGAAGGTGGCGCCGATCAAGTTCGATATCGTCGCGGTGAACATGGACCAGAAGCAGCCCGGCTTTCCCGAGCATGTGCTGCCGGCCTACCTCAAGGCATTGGGGATCGAGTACCACATCGTCGAGAAGGACACCTATTCGGTGGTCAAGGAGCTGATCCCGGAAGGCAAGACCACCTGCTCGCTGTGCTCGCGCCTGCGCCGCGGCACTCTGTACACCTTCGCCGATGAAATCGGCGCGACCAAGATGGCCCTGGGTCACCACCGTGACGACATCGTCGAGACTTTCTTCCTCAACATGTTCTACAACGGCTCGCTCAAGGCCATGCCGCCCAAGCTGCTGGCCGACGACGGGCGCAACGTGGTGATCCGTCCGCTGGCCTACTGCAGCGAAAAGGACATTCAGGCCTATTCCGACCTCAAGCAGTTCCCGATCATCCCGTGCAACCTCTGCGGCTCCCAGGAGAACCTGCAGCGCCAGGTGGTCAAGGAGATGCTTCAGGAGTGGGAGCGCAAGAGCCCGGGGCGTACCGAGAGCATCTTCCGTGGCCTGCAGAACGTGATTCCGTCGCAACTGGCGGATCGCAACCTGTTCGACTTCACCAACCTGCGCATCGATGACAACGCCACGCCGCGCTTCGTCAATGTGCTGAACCTCTGATCCGTAATCGCTGAACCAAGGTGGCGGCGCCATCCATACCGGGGCGCCGCGGCCGGCCTTCAGGCGCTCGGCACCCGCGGCACGAAGGCCACGCTGCCCTCTGCGGATTTCTTCGCCAGGCGCTCACCGTGGGTGGGCAGTGTGCGGATCAGTTGATGGTCCTGGCCCAGGTATTCCAGGAGCACGGGCTGATCCTTGTCCTGCTGCACGAATATCAAGGTGCGCTGTGGATCCCAGTGCTGGCCGCTGGTCTGGTCCAGCCAGGCCATGAAGTCGGCGCTAGTGCCGGTTCGCGGAAAATCCGCGGTTTGCGGCACGTAGTAGAAAGCATCTCCCTGGTTCTGCAGGTACATCGGCAATTTGTTGTCCGCCTCTACCAGCACCATGCGCCATTGATTCCAGGGCGCTATCCGGCTGGCCTCGGTTTTCACCTGGGCGCCGAACTGCATCACGCCGCCGCCGCCATTGCTCCAGGGATAGGCGACCCCCAGCACCAACAGCAGGACCACCGCCGCGCTGGCAAAGCCCAGGGCCCAGCGCCGATCGCTCGGCTTGCCGCTGGCGCGTTTTTGCTGCAGATGCCGGTTCAGCCACCAGGCCCCCAATAGCTGGGCGAAGGGCACCAGCGGCAAGACGTAATAGCTGCGTCGGCTGCCGCTGGCGGTGAAGAACAGGAACAGCAGGCCCAGGGCCCAGACCAGCCAGCGCTCATTGGGCTGCAACTGGCGCCAGTGGCGCACCGCAACCCACAGACCGAGCAGCCAGCAGGGAACCCAGGGCAAGGTATAGGCCGGCAGGTAGATCAGGTAGGTATAGATCGGCCCCTGATGGTCGAAGGGGTCGAAGAAGCGCACGACGTTTTCCCGAAACACCAGGCCCAGGCCGCTTTGGCCGTAGGTCGGTGCGCCGTACAGGTGCGACAGCAGGAACGGCACCATGTACACCAGGCCGGACACCACCACGGCCAGGCATAGACGCAGATTCAGGTGGCGTTTCCAGCGGCCCTGGCTGAGCAGGTGAGGCAGCAGGATCAGTCCCGGCAAGACGAAACCGATCAGCCCCTTGAGCAGCGATGTGGCCGCCAGCAACAGGAAGAACACCGTGTAACGACGCAGGCGGGTGTCGTCCGGATCTCGCCAGTACCACCAGACAGAGGCCAGTACGCCGCATACGGTGAGAATGTCGGCGGTGGCCACCCGCGCCCAGAACGCGAAATAGAAGGTGGTGGCCAGCATCCAGCCGGCGATCAGGCCGGTGCCTTTGTGCAACAGTCGCTCGCCGATCAGGTACACCAGCCAGATGCTCAGCCAGGCGGCGAGGACCGACGACAGGCGCAATGACCAGTGCCCCAGTCCGCCCATCAGCCAGGCACTGGCGGTGATCAGCCAGTAGGACGGCAGGGGCTTGTCGTAATAAGGCGCGCCTTTGAGATACGGGTCGAAGTAGTTGCCGCTCTGCAGCATCTGCAGCGCGATATTGGCCCAGCGGGTTTCCGGGCCCCACAGCTCGCGGGAGCCCAGGCCCAGTAGCAGGATCAGGGCCGATACGCCCAGAAGCAGGATCAGGGCCTTGCGCTCGCTGTGGTCGAGATTCATAGACGGATTTCCATGGACTGACTCGAAAAGATTGCAGTGGCCCGGAGGGCCGGACAGCTAAAAAAACGTCAGCGCCGAACGGCTCGACGCTGACGCTGGCTCACCGGGCAGGCTAAGGCTGGCTCTGTGGCACGATCAGGATCAGCAGGTTGCCCTCTTCATAGCGCTTGCCCCCGGGTGGCAGCAGTGCGACTTCCTCGTTCTCCACCACGTTCTTGACCCGCATGACCACGCCCACGGAGCCCTGCTTGCGAGCCTCGGTCATCCATTGGCCGACGTCGGCCATGCTCACTTTGCGCTGCTGCGAATCAGGGTAGGCCAGGCCGTATTTCAGTTCGCCCTCGGTGTTGTACAGCGACACCTGCGGACGTTGCAGGCGCCAGGCCAGGGCCGAGGCCGCTCCCAGGTCATTGCTGAGCAGGGTCTTGGTCTGCTTGAGCTCTTCCAGGTGTTCCTTGATGAACTGGTCGGGCATCTCGTTGTGCACGATCATCGCGGGCATGCCGGCGGGCAGCAGCGCCACCAGCAGCCAGATCCCCAGTGCCGGCGCGGGCCAGTATTGCAGCGGCCTGGAGGCCGGCAGCAGGTTGGCGATGATCCAGCCCATCAGCATGATGAACACCAGGGACAGGCTGAGCATTTCGTTGTGACCGTAAACCGGCCGGGTGAGCTGGATCACCAGCAACGCCACCAGTGCCCCTGCGCCGATCAGCAGATTGAGCAGGCTGTTGAGGCGAATGGCTCGGCCCTGGCGCTGACCGATGCGGTCGATCAGGGCGCTACCCATGAGCACCGCCAATGGCAGCAGGCACGGCATGATGTAGGTCGGCAGCTTGCCCCGGCTCAGGCTGAAAAACACCAGCGGCAGCAGCAACCACAGCAGCAGAAAGCCGCTGTTTGCCTGGCGCTTGTCCTTCCAGGCCTGCATCAGTGTGCCGGGCAGCAGCAGTGCCCAGGGCAGGCAGGAGACGACCAGCAGAGGCAGGTAGAACCACCAGGGGCGGGTGTGTTGGGCATTTTCGGCGGCAAAGCGCCGAATGTGCTCGTGCCAGAAGAAAAAGCGCCAGAAGTCCGGCTCGTGGGCGTGAACGCTGAGCACCCAGGGCAGGCTGATGCCGATGGCCACCAGTACCGCTATTGGCCCGTAGCGCAGCAGTTCGCCCAAGCGACGTTGCCAGAGCATATAGGGCAGGGCGATCAGTACCGGCAGCAGCCAGGCCAGAAAGCCCTTGGTCATGAAGCCCATGCCGCAAGCCGCCCCGAGCACCGCCCAGGCCAGGAGGCGCGCGCGAGTGGTTGGGCTGTCCAGGGCGAACCACAGGGCCACCAGACTCAGGTTGACCCACAGAGTGAATTGCGGGTCGAGGTTGGAGTATCCGGCTTGCCCGGCGATCAGGCCGAAGCTCATGTACAGCAGCGCCGCCGCGAAGCTCTTGCGCGGATCGTTCCACATCCGGCGAGTGATGAGATAAGCCAGCAGCACGCTCAAGCCGGTGCTCAGGGCCGAGGCGATGCGCACCCCGAACAGGTTGTCGCCAAACACCGCCTGGCCGATGGCGATCATCCAGTAGCCGGCAATGGGTTTTTCGAAATAACGGACACCCATGAAGTGCGGCGCCACCCAGTCGCCGCTGAGCAGCATTTCCTGGCTGATTTGCGCGTAGCGGGTTTCATCGGGAATCCACAGACCATGGCTGGCCAGCGGTAGCAGATAGAACAGGCCGAAGGCCAACAGCAGAAATGGCAACGCCCAACGCTTGATCATGCCGTTGCTACTCCCACGCACAGTGTTGCCTGAAGGTGTGGCGCTCGTTCCATAAGCCGGGTGGGTAAAGTGCGGTGCATTTCTGTCCTCGAAGTCAGGTAAGGATTTCAACGTGCAAGTCTTGTTGCCGGGGCGGATTGATGGTCAGCCGATAACGGCATCGGCAAATCGCTTGAGAAGCTATGAGGTCTGTCCGGCTTTTAATAGCTGCATTTTTTATAACGCTTTTAATAAAAAGCACTGCTCTCTAATAGTGCAAGTTGCAATAAAGTCAACTAAATGCGGGCTGTTAGTCTGTCCATTGGCTGAATGAAGTCTGTTGTTTTGTTGTCAAAAAAAGTTACAAATTGTTCGGCGCTTCTTTAAGTACTTGTGGCCAGCTCTTTGCGTTCAGTATTCCCAGTATCTGCAGTTTTCCATCGGCACCCAGTGTCAGGAATAACGAGCTGGTGTACTCGGTGGCCAGGGCATGGGCGAAGCCCATGCGGCTCTCCAGATCACTGATGCAGCCGCTGTGGGTGACCAGGATCAGATTGCGCCCCTGAAGCTTGTGGGCCTTTATATCGTTCTCGAAGTTGTCTGCGCAGTTCAGCAACCAATCCTGGGTGCTGGTGGCCTGATTGAACATGGCCTGTGCGGTTTGCAGGGTGCGGGTCATGGGGCTGCTGATGACATCGGTCCGCTCCATGCCGATGGTCCTGAAGGCCTTGCCCAGGTCGGCTGCGGTGGCATTGCCCAATCGGGTGATGCCATCTGCGGGGCCCAGGCAGGGGTTGGCCGACCGGTCACAGCGCTCGGCGTGACGCACCAGGGCGATGACTTCTCCGGCCCGCCAGTGTTGATAGATTCCGCTGCGTTGCATCTGCTGATTGTCAGCGAGATCCAGAGGCGTCGCCGGCCACAAGACAAAACCGCTTATCAGGACGATCAGGGTAGTAGTGACCGCACCGATGATGATCTTTCTGGAGCGTCGAATGCGGGCAGTATCAGCTCGGGGGCTGCTTGGTTTGTTGTTGTGCACGTCGCTTACCTGAATCTATTTTTGAGAAGTACTTTTAATTCGGGTTGGAACTAGTGTTCTGCAGCAGACCGACATGCGCACCGGCACCAGAGTGGTCACTGGCCTCAAGTTAAGGGAGTCCAGGTGGCGGATTGGTGAAAGCAATGTGAAAAAAACGAATGGCGCGACGCGTGCCTGTTTAAGAGCAGACCGCAATTGTTCAGCCTGTTGGCTTGAAAAAACGTTGTTATTCGCTAGCCGACGGGCTTGGGGAACCTGCGCATGGCGGTTATTTAACGCTGCTGTTCCGGGTGTTTATGACAAGCCGATGAAACTGTAGCTGAGAAAAAAAACCGTGTGGAAAAACTACACATCAGTTCAGCGTTCTGTCAGCCAAAGGAGGGAGAAGGGCGATGCAAGACTGCTTCCAGCCACGGTCCGTGGCAGAAGCAGTCAAGGAGGAGCGGCAGAGGGAGAGGGGATCAGTGGTTGACGGTATAGGCCAGCATCGCTGAAAGCTGGCACAGGGGACGCCCGCTTTCCTCTTGCCACTGGTTGAACACCGACTGCACCAGGGCCTGGTCGCGCTTGCTGCTGGGCACCTTGTCGATGATGTTCTGGGCATTCAGGGCAGCCACTACGTCCCAGGTGGGGATGAAGGTGTCCTTGCCCACCATGCGCAGGAAGCGTGGAGCCGACAGGCCGCCCATCTGGTTGCCGTGCTTGGCCAGGTACTGCCAGAGCCCGGTGATGTCCTGCACCGGCCAGTCGGCAATGAAGGCGCCGAAACTGCCGTGCTGTTGTTGCACGTCGAGGATCATCTGCGCATTGCGCGGCACGCTCTTGAGCTTGCCCAGGTGACGAATGATCCGTGTGTCCTGCATCAGCCGTTCCAGATGTTCGGCGCCCATGAGCACCACCTTGTCCGGATCGAAGCCGAAGAACACCTGTTCGAACGCTGGCCATTTGGCGTCCACCAGGCTGTGTTTCAGCCCTGCGCGAAAGACCCGCAATGCCAGTGTCGACAGGTAGCGATCAGCGCTCAATCCACGCAGATACTCGTTGCTTGCCGGGGTTGGCAGTTGGGCTTCCAGGGCTGCGGCGGAGCCGAAGCGGTTGAGACAGTATTCATTCAGCCATTTGTAATCGTGCATGCCTGCTCCTGGAGGGGCGGTCGGAGAGTCGGTTGAACAGGGTTGGGGTCTTGGGTGGCGATACAAGTTCCCCGTGGGGCGGGGAACTTGCGCCTGTGTCAGGCCGGGGTAGCGCCTTCGCCGGCGAGCCGGCGGTTGAGCTGGAAGCGCCAGCGCACGTAGAGCAGCGCCGAGGTGAACACCGCCAGGCTGGCGAACATTTCCAGCAGGCCGAACAGCTGGCGATTCGGATCATAGGCCGCCAGCGCGCCCTTGATGAAGTACAGGTTGACCACGAAGCACATCCACGCGTGTCCCCGGGCGCTGCCGCTGAGCATGCCGGGCGCCATCAGCAGCAGTGGCACCAACTCGATCAGCAGGATCACCCAGGGCCGGGCACCGTGCAGGTCGGCCACCAGCAGGTAATACCCGCAGAGCAGCCCCACCAGGCCGAAGAAACAGACCAGGCTGAGGACCCGGGCCCCGCGGACCCGGGGTTCCAGCCATTGCACCGTCGGCAGGATCTTCGGCTTCTTAGCCACGGCCGTTCTCCAACTGCAGGGCGGTTTTCGCCAGGCGCAGGCCCAAGGCTCGGCACAGGGCGATTTCATGCTCGTCCAGCGGGCTCTTGCCGTCAGCTCCGGCGTGATGGCTGGCCCCGTAAGGGGTGCCGCCGCCGCGGGTTTCCAACAGGGCCGATTCGCTGTAGGGCAGGCCGGTGATCAGCATGCCGTGATGCAGCAGCGGCAGCATCATCGACAACAGGGTGGCTTCCTGGCCGCCGTGCAAGCTGGCGGTGGAGGTAAAGACACCGGCGGGTTTGCCCACCAGGGCGCCGGTCAGCCAGAGGTTGCTGGTGCCGTCGAGAAAGTACTTCAAGGGCGCCGCCATGTTGCCAAAGCGCGTCGGGCTGCCCAGGGCCAGGCCCGAGCAGTGCTTCAGGTCGTCGAGGCTGGCATACAAGGCGCCGCTTTCGGGGATGCTCGGGGCCACGGCTTCGCATTCGGTGGAAACCCCCGGGACGGTGCGCAGGCGGGCTTCCATGCCGGCCTGTTCGACGCCGCGGGCAATCTGCCGGGCCATCTCGTTGGTCGAACCGTTGCGGCTGTAATAGAGGACCAGGATGTACGGCGCGCTCAAGGCAGAATCTCCAGCACATGTTCCGGTGGACGACCGATGATGGCCTTGTCGGCGGTTTCGAGAATCGGCCGTTCCATGAGTTTCGGGTGTTCGGCGATGGCGGCAATCAATTGCTCTTCGCTGAGGCTGCCGTCGGCCAGGTTGAGCGCTTGGTACTCCTCCTCGCCGGTGCGCAGCAGCTGGCGCGCACTGATGCCGAGCTTGCCCAGCAGGCGCTGCAACTGGGCAGCGTCCAGGGGAGTTTCCAGGTAGCGGACCACGGTCGGAGCCAGGCCGCGTTGTTCCAGGAGTTCCAGCGCACCGCGGGATTTCGAGCAGCGCGGGTTGTGATAAAGCGTCAGATCGGTCATGTGCGGGTCGCATCTTGCGTAAGGTGGCGGCTATTCTACCCGCGCGACGGGCTCTCCTGAACCTTGGGAGTCGATAGGTCGCAGCGACCTGGGGTCGGCAGCGTTATTCAAGACATCTTTCAATACAGGACACAGCGCATGGCAAGGCAATTGGCGGCGGCATTGGCGATCATTACAACTCTGCTGCTGGGTGGCTGCGGCAATGACTACGGGGTCGACCAATATGGCCAGAAAGTCGCCGCCGAGCGTATCGACAAGCAGTGGCTGGTGCTCAATTACTGGGCCGAGTGGTGTGGGCCTTGCCGCACCGAGATCCCTGAATTGAACAGCCTGAACGAGCAGCTCAAGGGCCAGTCGGCCACCGTGCTGGGGGTCAATTTCGACAATGTGCAGGGAGAGGAGCTCAAGGGCGCCAGCGAGAAGCTGGGGATCAAGTTCACCGTGCTGGCGCAGAACCCCGCAGAACGCTTCGAACTGCCGCGCAGCGAGGCGCTGCCGGTGACCTACATCATCGACGACAAGGGCAAGGTGCGTGAGCAATTGCTGGGCGAGCAGACCGCCGCCGGCGTGCTGGCCAAATTGCAGGCCCTGCGCGGGCATTGAGGGCGTGGGGGCTGTAGCGGCTGTCGCAGGCTGCGAAGGCCCTGAAGGCGTGCTGGGGGCCTGAAGCTCGCTGGAGAGTCAGGC
The DNA here is from genome assembly GCF_013407925.2 of Pseudomonas protegens. Classification (NCBI taxonomy): domain Bacteria; kingdom Pseudomonadati; phylum Pseudomonadota; class Gammaproteobacteria; order Pseudomonadales; family Pseudomonadaceae; genus Pseudomonas; species Pseudomonas protegens. The sequence continues at coordinate 5,076,727 of NZ_CP060201.1, forward strand.
CCCCGGGTGTTGTTCGCAGCCTGCAGGCTCGACAGCCGCGATAGAAATATCAGCCTTCTTCCGGCCACCAGCGCAACGGCTTGCCTTCGGCAGGCCAGAAACGCACTTGCTCGATCGGCGAGACATCCCAGCGTTCGACGTTTTCCAGGGCCTGCAGAAAGCGGCGTTCCTGCTCCATCAAGGCCGGGGCACAGAGTTTGCGCGTGCTGCCGACCTTGCCGAAGCTGAGCTTCTCGCCGTCCAGGGTGTACGGCGCGAACCAATGGTTGCAGCCGCCATTGCCGTAGGCGCGGCCATCCTCGCCCAGGGTGATGGTCAGGTGGCTGTAATCGATCAGCGGACGCTCACCGATCCATTCCAGAACATAGCTGCGGTCCTGCTGCAGCTTCAGCGGCTCGGCGGCGCAGCCCAGCAGGCCGGCCCCCAGTGCCGCGGCCAGCATCAGGCGTTTCATTGGCCTACCTTCTGGCATTTCGGGCAGCGGTGCTGCTCACCCTCGCTGCGCCAGCCAAGCTCGGCGATCCGCGCGCTGGCGGCGGGTTTCTGGGCCTTGTTGCCCAGCTTGGCATCCACCGCGAATTCGAAGTCGAGGGTGGCGGCGCAGCTGTCGCAGTTGACCTGCCACTGGTGAATCGCCAGTTCGCCGAATACCGGGCCGCGGGCCACGGCGACCCATTGGCCGACGGGATTGATCAGGTGGCGCACAGTCTCCACCGTCAGGCGCATTGACAGGTCCTTGCTGCCTTTGAGGGTGACCAGCAGCACGTCGTCGGTGCGGATGGAGCCACCGTTGCCGGTGACTTGATAGCGGCCGGGCACCAGGGCGCGGCATTCGGTCAGGGTGTGTTGCGGGTTCATCAGGTTGTAGCGGAAATCGTGTTCGACCATGGGTCCTCCAAATCTGCCGCGTATGCTAGCACGGGCCCCTGCGCCGCAGGTTACGGGCAGGCGACCTTCGATCAGCCCGTGCGGATTTCAGCCCAGGACCCGATTCTGCGCTTGCCCCGCGGCCCAGCTGGCGATGTTGTGCAGGGTGGTCTCGGCGATGGCGGCCAGGGCTTCGTGGGTCAGGAACGCCTGGTGCGCAGTCACTATCACGTTGGGGAAGGTCAGCAGCCGGGCCAGCACGTCGTCCTGCAGGGGCAGGTCGGAGCGGTCCTCGAAGAACAGCTGCGCTTCCTCTTCATAGACATCCAGCCCCAGGTAGCCCAGTTGGCCGCTTTTCAGCGCCTCGATCAGCGCCGGGGTGTCCACCAGGCCGCCGCGCCCGGTATTGATCAGCATGGCCCCGGGCTGCATGTGGGCCAGCGTTTCCTGGTTGATCAGGTAGCGACTGTGGTCATTGAGCGGGCAGTGCAGGCTGATGATCTGCGCCTGAGCCAGCAGTTGCGGCAGCTCCAGATAACGGGCACCGAGGGCTACCACGGCCGGATTGGGGAAAGGGTCGTAAGCCAGCAGTTGGCAGCCAAAACCCGCCATGATCCGGGCGAAGGTGGCACCGATCTGCCCGGTGCCGACAATGCCCACGGTCTTGCCCACCAGGTCGAAGCCGGTCAGGCCGTGCAGGGTGAAGTCGCCCTCGCGGGTGCGGTTGTAGGCGCGATGCAGGCGTCGGTTGAGCGCCAGGATCAGGGCCACCGCATGTTCGGCCACCGCATGCGGGGAATAGGCCGGGACTCGCACCACGTCCAGGCCCAGGCGCTGCGCCGCAGGCAGGTCGACGTGGTTGTAGCCGGCCGAGCGCAGGGCGATCAGGCGGGTGCCGCCGGCGGCCAGTTGTTCCAGCACCGGGGCGCTCAGGTCGTCGTTGATGAAGGCACAGACCACTTCATGGCGCTCGGCCAGGGCCACGGTGTCCAGGCTCAGGCGGGCGGCCTGGAACTGCAGTTCGATACCCGCCGGCAGGTTGGCGCCGAGAAAGCTCTCACGGTCGTAGTTCTGGCTGCTGAATAGAATCGTGCGCATGCTTGCATCCTTGTTCGGGGCGCCCAGCATGCCTGCCGGGCAGTGTTCGGGTCTTGCCCTGGGTCAGGCGTTGATCCGCGCCTCGGCGGCCAGGCGGCCGATTGCGTGGTCCAGCTCGTCAAGGGCGGCAAAGGCCTTGGCGTCCTCCTGTTTGAGCAGGGTTTCGCTGCGTTGGCAGGCGGCACGCAACTGCGGCACCCCGCAATAACGAGTGGCGCCGTGCAGACGGTGTACCCGCTCGATCAAGGCGCTATGGTCGTTGGCCGCCCGGGCGGCGTTGATCGCCTCGCGATCGGCTTCAAGAGATGCCAGCAACATGGCCAGCATGTCCGCCGCCAGATCGGCCTTGCCGGCGGCCAGGCGCAGGCCTTCGTCCTGATCCAGCACCTGCAGCTCCAGGCTCACTTCAGAGCGCTCGCTGGCCCGTTCCGGGCCCTGGTTGCGCAGCGCCAGGCCGGTCCATTTCAGCACCACCTGGGCCAGTTGCCGTTCGCTGATGGGCTTGGTCAGGTAGTCGTCCATGCCGCTTTGCAGCAGGGCGCGTTTTTCGTTGGCCATGGCGTGGGCGGTCAGGGCGACGATCGGCAGCGGTGTCCCGTGGCGCTCGCTTTCCCATTGGCGGATTGCCTCGGTACTTTGCCGGCCGTCCATGCCGGGCATCTGCACGTCCATCATCACCAGGTCGAAAGGCTCGTTCTGGATCGCGTTCAGCGCGGCGTAGCCGTTGTCCACCGCCAGCACCTTGGCGCCCATGTCTTCCAGCAAGGTCTGGATCAGCAGCAGGTTGGCCGGGTTGTCATCGACACACAGCACCCGTGGTGCGCGGCTGGAGAGAGTTTCTTCCGGTTCGCTGCGGGGCCGGCGCGGGGTGACCAGATCGGACAGGGCCCGGCGCAGTTTGCGGGTGCAGGCCGGCTTGGCCTGCAACTGACTGTGGGGGTTGGGCACCGAGAGGTGGAACAGCGTCTGTTCGGTGGTCGGGCACAGCACCAGGACCTTGCAGCCCAGATGTTCCAGGTCCCAGATGTGCTGGCTCAGGCGCTCGGGAGACATGTCGTTGCTGGTGATGCCGAGCACCGCCAGGTCAATGGCCTGATCGCTCTGGTGCACCCCGGTAATGCCATTGGTCAGGGCTTCCAGGGTGTTGAACGGGGTCACTTCCAGGCCGCAGTCTTCCAACTGGTGCTGCAGGGCCTGGCGGGCCAGTTCGTGATTCTCCAGGACCGCCACCCGCCGTCCCAGCAGCGGCGGGCCGGGCAGGTCCTCGGCGTCGTCGCGGGTCTTGGGCAGGTTCAGGCTGATCCAGAACTCCGAGCCTTCACCCGGGGTGCTGTCGACCCCGATCTCGCCGCCCATCTGTTCGATCAGGCGCTTGGAGATCACCAGCCCCAGCCCGGTGCCGCCGGGTTGGCGCGACAGCGAGTTATCGGCCTGGCTGAAGGCCTGGAACAGGGCACGCACATCCTGGTTCGACAGGCCGATGCCGGTGTCCTGGATGCTGATGCGCAGTTGCACGCTGTCCTCGTGCTCTTCTTCGAGCATGGCCCGGGCGACGATGGTGCCTTCGCGGGTGAACTTGATGGCGTTGCTCACCAGGTTGGTGAGGATCTGCTTGAGCCGCAGCGGGTCACCGACCAGCGACAACGGCGTGTCGCGATAGACCAGGCTCACCAGTTCCAACTGCTTGGCGTGGGCGGCCGGGGCGAGGATGGTCAGGGTGTCCTGCAGCAAGTCCCGCAGGTTGAAGGGAATGCTGTCGAGCACCAGCTTGCCGGCTTCGATTTTCGAGAAGTCGAGGATTTCGTTGATGATCCCCAGCAGGCTGTCGGCGGATTTTTCGATGGTGCCCAGGTAATCCAGCTGGCGCGGCGTCAGCTCGCTTTTCTGCAGCAGGTGGGTGAAGCCGAGAATGCCATTGAGGGGTGTACGGATTTCATGGCTCATGTTGGCCAGGAACTCCGACTTGATCCGGCTGGCTTCCAGGGCTTCCTTGCGCGCCAGGTCCAGTTCGATGTTCTGGATCTCGATGGTTTCCAGGTTCTGGCGCACGTCTTCGGTGGCCTGGTCGATGCTGTGCTGCAGTTCTTCCTGGGCATTCTGCAGGGTGCTGGCCATGCGATTGATGCCCGAGGCCAGTTCATCCAGTTCATGGCTGCCCAGGGGTGGCAGGCGGGTTTCCAGGTTGCCATCCTTGAGTTGCGCCACCGCCTGCTTGATCTGGGTCAGCGGGTTGTTGATGGTGCGGCCCATGCGCACCGCCAGCAGGGCAGCACCGGCCAGGCCGGCGGCAATCAACAGCAGGCTGGCGAACAGGCTGCGGTAGCCACGCAGCAGCATGCCGCTGTGGGACAGCTCCAGTTCCACCCAGCCCAGCAGGCGGTCGGACTCATCGGGGATCAGGTCGCCGGCCAGGTTGCGATGGCGGCCGAACACCGGCAGTTGGTAGCGGGTCGCGTCATTGCCACTGCGTTGCATCATCTGCGTGCCGTTGCCGCTGGGTGGCGGGTTGAGCATGCTCGGTCCCGCGTGGGCCACCAGCGTGCGATCAGGAGCCAGGAAAGACACCGCGCGCACGTCCTGCTGTTCCAGGGCCTGGGTGGCGATGCGTTCGAGCATCGGCGCGTTGTGGTTGCCCATCGCCGGTGCCACCAGCGAGGCCAGTTGTTCGGCAATCATTTCGCCGCGCTGCAGGAGCTGGGCCTGCAGTTCCGAGAGCTGCATCCAGGTGAAATAGCCACCCAGCACCAGCGCCATGAGGCTGGTGGGCAACAAGGTCAGCAACAGTACGCGGCCTTTGATTCCCAGTTTCTTGAGCACGCCACTCTCCTGCTTCCACGCTGTTTTGAAAGGTCTACGGGCACGTCCGTGATGCGCCACCCGCGCAGTGTAACGATTTGCCGGAGGCTGATCTTGGCAAATTGCGCCCTGGCGGTCGGCGGCGCGAATGCCTGCGGCCAGGCTGCGACCAAGGCATTGGTTGCCGCGCTCCGGGCAATCTTGAATAATTGCCCAACTGAGAATGACTTGCAGAAGCTAATGACTCCCGTAGCTGTTGAGCCCCCCCGTATCCTGACCATTGAAGATGACCCGGTGCTCGGCGCCTATGTGCATGAGCAACTGGGTCGCTGCGGTTTCGCCGTGACCTGGTGCCGCAACGGCCAGCAAGGCTTGGGGATGGCCCGCAGCCAGAACTTCGATGTGGTGCTGATGGACATCCTGCTGCCCGGCATGGATGGGCTCACCCTGCTGACCCACTTGCGCCAGAGTCATTCCACGCCGGTGCTGCTGATGTCGGCCCTGGGGGCGGAGGCCGATCGCATCAGCGGTTTTCGCCTCGGAGCCGACGACTACTTGCCCAAGCCCTTCAGCATGGCCGAGTTGCGGGTGCGCATCGAGGCGATCCTGCGACGGGTGGCCCTGGATCGGCGGCCGATGTCGCCGCTGCTGAACAGCAACGCACAGAGCCTGGTTTTCGACGACGAGCTGTGCGATGTGCTGTTTGCCGGGCAGTGGGCCGGGTTGACCCGCAGCGAGTATCGCCTGCTGGAAACCCTGCATCGCAACCTCGATGAGGTGCTGAGCAAGGCCTTCCTTTATCAGCATGTCCTGCAGCGTGGCTACGCGGCCCATGACCGCAGCCTGGACATGCACGTCAGCCAGATTCGCCGCAAGCTCAAGGCGCTGGGCTACAGCGAGCGGGAGTTGCGCACCGTGTGGGGCAAGGGCTACGTCTTGAGTGCCGCCGATGAGCTGGCCTGAACTGCCCGGCCGGCATTCGCTGTTCTGGAAACTGGCCTGCCTGCTGGTGGCGTTCTGTCTGCTGATGATCTGGCTGAGCTGGTCCTGGGGGCGCTATGTGGAGCAGAGGAACCTGTACCTGTCCGATGAAGCCCGGGCGACCCTGGAGCATTACGCCGTCGAGGCCGAGCAAGCCTGGAAGAGCGGCCAGAGTGCCGGCGTCGATGCCTGGCTTGCGCAGATGGCCGGTCGTGAGCAGACCTGGGTCGGCGTCATTGGCAGCGACCTGCAGTCGCTGGGCAGTCAGCCGCTGACATCGGCCGAGGCCCAGCGCCTGACCTTTCTGCGCGGCGCGCACTGGCCGGTGAGCCGGCATGGCCGTGGTCTGCCGTGGCTGAAAATTCCATTCCCCGAGGATCCGTCCCTGGGCAGCCTGGTGATCGAGCTGCCGCAGCGCTTCATGCCCGGGCGCTATCGGGTGTTCTGGCAGGTGATCACCAATGGTGTGATCCCTGGCCTGTTCACCCTTTTGTTGTGTGTTGGTCTGTACCGCTTGCTGGTGGTGCCGCTCAACCAACTGCGCGAGCAGGCCAATGCCTGGCGCGCCGGGCAACTGAGTGTGCGTCTGTCCAGCGCAACCACTGAGCGCAAGGATGAACTGGGAGAGCTGGGGCGGGCCTTCGATCAGATGTCCGAACGCTTGCAGAGCACCGTAGCGGTGCAGCAGCAATTGCTGCGCGATCTGTCCCACGAGTTGCGCACGCCCCTGAGTCGTCTGCGGGTGGCGTGTGACAGCGAGCAGAACCTTTGGGCATTGCGCGAGCGCCTGGCTCGGGAGGTCGATGGCATGCAGCGCCTGGTGGAAGACAGCCTGCAACTGGCCTGGCTGGACACCGAACGCGGGCCATTGCCCGCGGAGCAGATCCAGGTCCAGGCGCTGTGGGAGATGCTCAGCGAGAACGCCTGCTTCGAAAGCGGCTGGTCGGCGGCGCAGTTGCGCTGTGAACTGGACGCCGATTGCTGGGTGCGCGGCCACCTCAATACCCTGGCCCAGGCCCTGGAAAACATCCTGCGCAATGCCATTCGGCATTCTCCGGCCGGCGCCCGGATCACGCTCGCGGGGCAACGGGAAGGCGAGTATTGGCACCTGTGGCTGGACGACCAGGGACCGGGTGTGGCCGAAGAGGATCTGGAGCGGATCTTCGCGCCGTTCATCCGTCTGGATGGATCGCGGCCGGGGGATGGCGGCTTTGGCCTGGGCCTGAGCATTGCGCGCAATGCGGTGGTGCGTCAGGGCGGGCAGTTGTGGGCGCAGAACACCGCGCATGGCTTGCGTCTTCATCTGCGCTTGCCGGGAGCCTGAACGCGGGCCCTGGCCGGCCTTAGATCAATCAGCCATAAGTCCCGCACTTTGCGTGATATGGCGCTTGGACGTTTGCCGGTATGATAGGCGCCCCCGCAGTCTGGATTGCGAATACGCCATGACCTTGCAGTACCCAACCATCGCCGATTGCGTCGGCAACACCCCGCTGGTCCGTTTGCAGCGCCTGCCTGGCGCCACCAGCAATACCTTGCTGCTCAAGCTTGAGGGCAATAACCCAGCGGGTTCGGTCAAGGACCGTCCGGCACTGTCGATGATCACTCGCGCCGAACTGCGCGGGCAGATCCAGGCCGGCGATACCCTGATCGAAGCGACGTCGGGCAACACCGGCATCGCCCTGGCCATGGCTGCGGCGATCAAGGGCTACAAGATGATCCTGATCATGCCCGACAACTCCAGCGCCGAGCGCAAGGCGGCAATGACTGCCTATGGCGCCGAGCTGATCCTGGTTAGCCAGGAAGAGGGCATGGAAGGTGCCCGCGACCTGGCCGAACGCATGCAGGCCGAAGGCCGTGGCAAGGTGCTGGATCAGTTCGCCAACGGCGACAACCCCGAGGCCCACTACACCGGCACTGGTCCGGAAATCTGGCGCCAGACCCAGGGCAGCATCACCCACTTCATCAGCTCGATGGGCACCACCGGCACCATCATGGGCACTTCGCGCTATTTGAAAGAACAGAACCCCGAGGTGCAGATCGTCGGTCTGCAACCCATGGAAGGCTCGGCCATTCCCGGCATCCGCCGCTGGCCCGAGCAATACCTGCCGAAGATCTATCAGGCCAGTCGGGTCGACCGCATCGTCGACATGGCCCAGAGCGAAGCCGAAGACGTGACCCGGCGTCTGGCCCGGGAAGAGGGCATTTTCTGTGGCGTGTCTTCCGGTGGTGCGGTGGCAGCGATGCTGCGCCTGTCCCGGGAAGTGGAAAACGCGGTCATGGTCGCGATCATCTGTGACCGTGGCGATCGTTACTTGTCGACCGGCATCTTCGATGCGCCCAACTGATGGCTAAGCAAGAGAGAGGCCTGCGCTTCCAGCCGGCGGGCGGCACTCGGGCTCCACAGATTCCCGTGGGCAAGAAGCAGCGCCTGAACATCCAGCGCCTGGCCAATGACGGTCGTGGCATCGCCTTTGTCGATGGCCGCACCTGGTTTGTCAGCGGTGCTCTGGCCGGTGAAGACGTCGAAGCTCGGGTATTGGGCAGCCATGGCAAGGTGGTGGAGGCCCGTACCGAGCGCATCTTCAACGCCAGTGAACTGCGTCGCCCGGCGGCCTGTGCCCACGCCGGGCGTTGTGGCGGTTGCAGCGTGCAGCACCTGCCCCATGCCGAACAGCTTGCCCTGAAACAGCGCATGCTCGCCGAGCAGTTGTCCAAGGTCGCGGGGGTTGAACCCGAGGTCTGGGCGGCGCCGTTGAGCGGTCCCGAGTTCGGCTATCGGCGTCGCGCCCGGGTGGCGGTGCGCTGGGACGCCAAGGGCAAGCAACTGGAGGTGGGTTTGCGTGCCGCTGGTAGCCAGGACATTGTCGCCATCGACGATTGCCCGGTGCTGGTACAGGCCTTGCAGCCCATCATGAGCCGCTTGCCCGCCATGCTGCGACGCTTGAGCAAGCCTCAGGCACTGGGGCATGTGGAGTTGTTCAGTGGTTCGGCGCTGGCGGTGCTGTTGCGTCATATGGCGCCGTTGTCCGAGAGCGACCTGACGATCCTCAAGGACTTCTGCGATTTCCATCAGGCGCAATTGTGGCTGCACGCTGAAGGCGAGCCGCAACCCTTTGATCCGTCGCAGTCGCTGGGCTATCGCCTGGAAACCTGGGATCTGCACCTGGCCTATCGGCCGGGGGACTTTGTCCAGGTCAACGCCGCGGTCAACGAAGCGATGGTGGCCCAGGCGCTGGAGTGGCTGGCGCCGCAACCTCAGGAGCGGGTGCTGGACCTGTTCTGCGGCCTGGGCAACTTTGCCCTGCCGCTGGCCCGGCAGGTGCGGGAAGTGGTGGCGGTGGAAGGCGTGGCGGCCATGGTGGCGCGCGCCGCTGACAACGCCGCCAGCAACAATTTGCATAACACGCGCTTTTTTCAAGCCGATTTATCCCAGCCTCTGAGTGCTGCCGAGTGGGTTGATGAAGGCTTTTCTGCGGTACTCTTGGACCCACCCCGTGACGGTGCTTTCGAGGTGGTTCGCCACTTGGCGAGCCTGGGTGCCAAACGGTTGGTTTACGTGTCATGCAATCCGGCAACTTTGGCCCGTGACACGGTCGAATTGATCAAGCAGGGCTACAGGTTAAAACGTGCCGGGATCCTCGATATGTTTCCTCAGACGGCGCATGTCGAGGCCATGGCGTTATTCGAAGCGAGCTAGGATGGCTTGTCTAATCCGACTGATCCTTCAGGTGTGGTTCGCTGGCCCCGCGAGCTGCCCCTGAGCGTTGAAGGTCAGCGATTTGACGCATTGAATGTGCGTCGTAGGGAAGGTAAAGCAAGATGGTACAGGTGAGAGCGCACCAGCCGATCAACACCGACGGCAGTATCAATCTCGAGGCATGGCTCGATCATACGGTCAGCGTCGATATGGCATTGGACCGTGAGGCCTTGAAAGAAGCCTGCGAGTTCGCTCGCGAGGCAGAGTTAAAACACATTGCCGCCAAGGGTCTGAGCGCCGAGGACGTGTCGAGTTTCAGCACGGGCCTGGAGATTGCGGAGATCCTTGCCGACCTCAAGCTGGACCAGGATTCCCTGGTCGCCGCAGTGCTGTACCGCGGCGTCCGCGAGGGCCAGATCCAGTTGCCGGCGGTCAGCCAGCGTTTTGGCCCGGTGGTGGCCAAGCTGATCGACGGCGTGCTGCGCATGGCCGCGATCACGGCCAGTCTCAGCCCTCGTCAATCCCTGGTACTCGGCACTCAGGCGCAGGTGGAAAACCTGCGCAAGATGCTGGTGGCCATGGTCGATGACGTGCGCGTGGCACTGATCAAGCTGGCCGAGCGGACCTGCGCCATTCGCGCGGTGAAAAGCGCCGACGAAGAGAAGCGCAACCGGGTCGCCCGCGAGGTTTTCGACATCTATGCGCCTTTGGCTCACCGCCTCGGCATCGGCCATATCAAGTGGGAGCTGGAGGACCTGTCCTTCCGTTACCTGGAGCCTGAGCAATACAAGCAGATCGCCAAGCTCCTGCATGAGCGGCGCCTGGATCGCGAGCGCTTCATCAGCGACGTGATGAACCAGTTGCAGAACGAACTGAAGGCCACCGGGGTCAACGCCGACATCAGTGGGCGGGCCAAGCACATCTATTCCATCTGGCGCAAAATGCAGCGCAAGGGCCTGGAGTTCAGCCAGATCTACGATGTGCGCGCGGTGCGTGTGCTGGTGCCGGAAATGCGCGACTGCTACACCGCGCTGGGCATCGTGCACACCTTGTGGCGGCACATCCCCAAGGAATTCGACGACTACATCGCCAACCCCAAGGAAAACGGCTATCGCTCGCTGCACACCGCGGTGATCGGCCCCGAGGGCAAGGTGCTGGAAGTGCAGATCCGTACCCACGCGATGCACGAGGAAGCGGAGCTCGGGGTTTGCGCCCACTGGAAATACAAGGGCACCGACGTCAAGTCCGGCTCCAACCATTACGAAGAGAAGATCTCCTGGCTGCGCCAAGTGCTGGAATGGCACGAAGAGCTGGGGGATATCGGCGGCCTGGCCGAACAGTTGCGGGTGGATATCGAGCCGGACCGGGTGTACATCTTCACCCCCGACGGCCACGCCATCGACCTGCCCAAAGGCGCTACACCGCTGGACTTCGCCTACCGGGTGCACACCGAGATCGGCCACAACTGCCGGGGCGCCAAGATCAACGGGCGCATCGTGCCGCTCAACTACAGCCTGCAGACCGGCGAGCAGGTGGAGATCATCACCAGCAAGCACGGCACGCCGAGCCGTGACTGGCTGAACCCGAACCTGGGCTACGTCACCACGTCCCGGGCGCGGGCGAAGATCGTCCACTGGTTCAAGCTGCAGGCTCGCGATCAGAACGTCGCCGCCGGCAAGACCCTGCTGGAACGCGAGCTGAACCGTCTCGACCTGCCTCAGGTGGACTTCGACAAGCTTGCCGACAAGGCCAACATGAAGACCGCCGAGGACATGTTCGCCGCCCTGGGCGCGGGTGACCTGCGCCTGGCGCAGCTGGTCAACCTGGCCCAGCAACTGGTGGAGCCCGAGCGCGGCAACGAACAACTGGAGCTGATCCCGCGCAAGGCCGCCGGCTACAAGCCAGGCAAGCGTGGCGATATCCAGATCCAGGGCGTCGGCAACCTGATGACCCAGATGGCCGGCTGCTGCCAGCCACTGCCGGGGGACGCGATCGTCGGCTACATCACCCAGGGCCGTGGCGTGAGCATTCACCGCCAGGACTGTGCCTCGGTGCTGCAACTGGCCGGGCGCGAGCCGGAGCGGATCATCCAGGTCAGCTGGGGGCCGGTGCCGGTGCTCACCTATCCGGTGGACATCATCATCCGCGCCTACGATCGTTCCGGTCTGCTGCGTGACGTGTCCCAGGTACTGCTCAACGAGCGGATCAACGTGTTGGCCGTCAATACGCGCTCGAACAAGGAGGACAACACCGCGTTGATGTCCCTGACCATCGAGATTCCGGGCCTGGATGCATTGGGGCGTTTGCTGGGGCGCATCTCCCAGCTGCCGAACATCATCGAGACCCGGCGCAATCGAACCCCGTGATGCCCGCATGAAATGGATGAACTGATGTACAGCCTTGAAGACCTGCTCCACCTGATGGCGCGCCTGCGGGACCCGCAATACGGCTGCCCGTGGGATATCAAGCAGAACTACGCCAGCATCGTTCCCCATACCCTGGAAGAGGCCTATGAGGTCGCCGACGCCATCGAGCGCGGCGACTTCGACCACTTGCAAGGCGAGCTGGGCGATCTGTTGTTCCAGGTGGTGTATTACAGCCAACTGGCCCGGGAGGAGGGGCGGTTCGAATTCGACGCGGTGGTGGACGGCATCACCCGCAAGTTGATCCGTCGGCATCCCCACGTGTTCCCTACCGGGGATCTGTACGCGCCGCTGGATATCCCGCGGCTCGATGAAGAACAGGTCAAGGCGCGCTGGGAGCAGATCAAGGCCGAGGAGCGGGCAGAGAAGTCCGACGCTCCGCAGCAGTTGTCCCTGCTCGACGATGTGCCGGTGGCCCTGCCGGCGCTGTCCCGCGCGGCCAAGTTGCAAAAGCGCGCGGCGCAGGTCGGCTTCGACTGGCCGGACGCCCTGCCGGTGGTGGACAAGGTTCGTGAAGAACTGGACGAGGTGCTGGAGGCCATGGCCGACAACGACTCGGCGGCCATCACTGAGGAAATCGGTGACTTGCTGTTTGTCGTGGTCAACCTGGCCAGGCACTTGAAGGTCGACCCGGAAACCGCCTTGCGCGGTGCCAATGCCAAGTTCGATCGGCGCTTCCGATTTATCGAGCAGGCATTGCGCGACACCGGTCGTCCCGTGGAAGATTGCACCCTCGAAGACTTGGATGCCCTGTGGGGTGAAGCCAAACGTCAGGAAAAGAATTTGCCCAGCTGCGGCTGAGGCCGTTGCCTAAGTGAGTAAGCACCATGAGCCTTTCCCTTCGCGACCAGTTGCTCAAAGCAGGGCTGGTCAACCAAAAGCAGGCCAAGCAGGTCAGCAAAGACAAGCAGAAGCAGCAGCGACTGGCCCATAAAGGCCAGATCGAACTCGATGATTCCCAGCAGCGCGCAGCCCAGGAAGCCATGGCCGAGAAGGTCAAGCGTGACCAGGAGCTCAACCGTCAGCAGCAGGAGAAGGCCGAGCAGAAGGCCCGTGCGGCGCAGATCAAGCAACTGATCGAAGTCTCGCGCCTGCCCAAGCTGAACACCGAGGACTACTACAACTTCGTCGACGACAAGAAGGTCAAGCGTCTGTCGGTGAACACCCTGATGCGCAACAAGCTCAGCAGCGGTTCCCTGGCCATCGTCCACCACGCTGGTGGCTATGAGGTGATTCCGCGGGAGGCGGCGCTGAAGATCCAGGAGCGTGACCCGCGGCGCATCGTGCAACTGAACACGCCCACCGAGGCGCCGGATGAGGACGATCCATACGCGGCCTACCAGATCCCTGATGATCTGATGTGGTAAGCATCCAGTAACCACCAACCCCGCTCATGGCGGGGTTGGTGGTTTTTGGGTGGGGGGATTGGCGTGGAATCCCGGCACCGCTGTGTCGAGGTTTAATCAGGAACTCTGGGGCGCGCGGTTCTGCTCGAGTTTTTCCAGTTCGGCCTTGTAGCTGTGGGCGTCGCTCTCGGAGTGGAACATGCCCACCAGCATGCCTTGTTGATGCACATCCCAGATCCGTACACCCGCGGCTACGCCTTCATGGGACATATGTGAATCGTCGCGTTCAGTTACTTTTACAGTCATCTGCTAGCTCCAATCTCGGTTGATCTGCAGCAAGGCGTGTGCAGGCCTCTGTTATATGTTTTGTTAGCTTGCTAAGTAAATTGCCTGGATCTGCAACAGACCTTTGCAGGATTGGCGACAATCCTGCAGCCCGCGAAAACCGTGACATTTCGCCGCAGTCGGCGAAGTTTCATGACAAAAGTTTCATCTTGGAGGGCTTGCCTCGGCGTCTGGCAAGCGGACATGGAGTGGCATTTCGAGCAAAAAAAAGCCCCGCTTTCGCGAGGCTTTGATCGTGCTGCGGCTTAACTGCCTTTGACTGTCTTGCCGTTGACGGTGCCGTTGAGGAGCATGATGTTGTACTCCTTGCCGTCGGTTTCCACCTGCTGCAGGCGGACCAGCAGGTAATCCCAGTCCTTGGCGAACCACATCACGGTGATGCGTTTGCTCTGTGTCGGGTCGCGCACGCGCTCAACCTTGATGGCATCGATCTGGCCGGCCTTGGTGTCGACTTTTTCCGAGCCCAGGACGCGGAAATCGTAGGTGTCGACTTCACCGCCGTCGACCACTTGATAGCTCATGGTCTTCTTGCCGGCGGCCACGTCGTGCTGCAGGGCCAGCTGGTAGGTGGATTTGTCCACCATGCCGGTGTTCAGCGGCAGCTTGACCGCATCGCCACGGTCGGTGCCGGTGACCATCTTGGCGTTCCAGTCGAAATCCAGATCGGCTTTCTTGGCCTTGCCCAGACCGCCGCGCTCGAAGTGATAGGACTGGGGCACCAGGGTGTCCTTGTCCAGGGTCAGGGTGCTTTCCTCGCTCAGGCTGGCGATCATCATCGACGCCTTGAAGCTGAGTTTCCAGGCGCCATTGGCGGTTTTTTCCAGGCTGCGTTCAGCCGTGCCGCTCATGGGCAGTTGCTTCCAGTCGGCGGTGTAGCTGGCGGAGAACGGGTGAAGGTCTGCTGCCTGCACAACCGGCAGGGCGAACAGAGCGCAAGCGAAGAGCAGGGCGCGACGCATAAAATCTCCTAGGTTCGAATCAAATAGCCGCTGGCGGCCAGTAATTGACCATCCAGTAAAGCACCCTGATCGCTGAGCATCAGCCGACCTTCGGCAAACCAGCGTACAGCCATGGGGTAAATCCGGTGTTCCTGGATGTGCACTCGCTGCGCCAGGCTTTGCGGCGAGTCGTGCAACTCTACCGGGATCACAGCCTGTACGACCAGTGGCCCGCCATCGAGTTCCTCGGTGACGAAGTGCACACTGCAGCCGTGCTCAGTATCCCCGGCCTCCAGCGCCCGCTGGTGAGTATGTAACCCTTTGTATTTGGGCAGCAGCGAGGGATGGATATTCAGCAGTCGGCCCTGGTAGTGACGAACGAATCCGGCGCTGAGGATGCGCATGAATCCGGCCAGTACCACCAGTTTCGGTTGGAAGGTGTCGATCAGCTCGATCAACCCCTGATCGAAGGCCTCGCGGCCTTCGAAAGCGGTGTGATCGAGGAAGCGGGTCGGGATGCCCGCTTCCTGGGCACGCTGCAGCCCGTAGGCGTCGGCGCGGTTGGAGATCACGGCAGCGATGCGCACCGGACTGTCGTCGGTGCGCGCGTTGTCGATCAGGGCTTGCAGGTTACTGCCGGTGCCGGACAGCAGCACCACAACATCACAGGTCGGCGACATCCGCTCTTGCATCAGTGAGCCTTGAGGTTCTTCAGCTCGACCTGGGCCGCGCCTTCGGCTGCGGTGGCGATCTGGCCGATGACCCAAGGCTGCTCGCCCGCTGCACGCAGGACGTTCAGGGCATTTTCAACCTGATCCTGGGCCACGCAGATGACCATGCCCACGCCGCAGTTCAGGACGCGGTGCATTTCGTGCTCGTCGACATTGCCTTGCTCTTGCAGCCAGTCGAAGACCGCCGGGCGCTTCCAGCTTGCCACGTCGACCACGGCCTGGGCGCCTTTTGGCAGCACGCGCGGGATGTTGTCCAGCAGGCCGCCGCCAGTGATGTGGGCCATGGCCTTGACGGCGCCGGTGTCCTTGATCAGCTTCAGCAGCGGCTTGACGTAGATGCGGGTCGGGGCCATCAGCAGCTCGGTCAGCGGCTTGCCGTCCAGCTGGATGTTTTCGATGTCGGCACCGGCGACTTCGATGATCTTGCGGATCAGCGAGTAGCCGTTGGAGTGCGGGCCGGACGATGGCAGGGCGATCAGTGCGTCACCGGTGGCGACTTTCGAGCCGTCGATGATTTCGGCCTTTTCCACGACGCCGACGCAGAAGCCGGCCAGGTCGTAGTCTTCGCCTTCGTACATGCCGGGCATTTCAGCGGTTTCGCCGCCGACCAGGGAGCAGCCGGACAGTTCGCAGCCGGCACCGATGCCGGTGACCACCTGGGCTGCGGTATCGACGTTGAGCTTGCCGGTGGCGTAGTAGTCGAGGAAGAACAGCGGCTCGGCGCCGCAGACCACCAGGTCGTTGACGCACATGGCTACCAGGTCGATGCCGATGCTGTCGTGCTTGTTCAGGTTCAGGGCCAGGCGCAGCTTGGTGCCGACGCCGTCGGTGCCGGAAACCAGTACAGGTTGCTTGTAGCCGGCCGGGATTTCGCAGAGGGCGCCGAAACCGCCCAGGCCGCCCATGACTTCCGGGCGCGCAGTGCGCTTGGCGACGCTCTTGATGCGTTCGACCAATGCTTCACCGGCGTCGATGTCTACACCGGCGTCTTTGTAGCTCAGGGAGGGTTGCTTGCTCATGATCCAGGCCTTTAGGGGGGATTCAGGGGTATCGACCGAACCAGAGAGCCTGCCCGAGCACTGGGAAAGTGTTTCAGGGTGCCCAGCTGGTGCCGGTCTGCGAAGGCGCGCGATTTTATCAGGCTTGTGGGGCAGCGGCCATCCTCGGGCCGACGGGTAGAGGCATATCCGCCTAAAAAAACCGCGATTGGCCGTGTTGGTGGTCCTGCCCATGCCTGTATAAGGTATAGCGCTCAAGTGGCTATCGTTATGACAGCGTGAAAACAGTCGGGCGACGGGTGAATGTTTTACCGGGGCTTGTGGTCACAGCCTTGCTCGCAGTGGTTCTTGCGCGCTGTTTCAATCGTTTTTTTGTCGTCGGGAATCTTCCATGCGTCTGGGTCAATTTCTGTTTGTGGGCTGTTTGTCATTGGTCAGCCTGGCGAGTCATGCCGAAACCCTCAATGGCCTGTATCAAGTGCGCGAGCCGGTGAGCAGCCAGTCGCCCGAGGAGCGCGACCAGGCCACGCAGCGTGCCCTGGAGACCCTGGTGCTGCGCCTGACCGGCGATGCCAAGGCGGCTCAGGGCGCGGGGCTGGCGGCAATCCGCAAGGATCCGCAGCAGATCATCAGCCAGTACGGCTATGACGCCGGTCCGCCGGAAAGCCTGCAAGTGGACTTTGATCCGGTCAGCACCGATCGCGCGTTGCGCCAGGCGGGCCTGCCGTTGTGGGGCAGCAACCGGCCATCGATCCTGGGCTGGTGGTTGAGCGACTCCACTGAGGGCTCGAGCCTGGTCGGTGACGGTCAGGCCAGTGCCGCGCCTCTGCGGCGTGCGGCGCAGCATCGAGGTCTGCCGCTGCGCCTGCCTCTGGGCGATCTGGATGAGCAGATCGTTGCCACGGCGCCCAACCTTGAAGGCGCCGACCCGGCTCCTTTGCGCCAGGCGTCGGAGCGTTACGGCGCCGATGCGCTGTTGGCGGTGCATGCCCGTGAAGAGGGCGGGCAATGGCAGGCCAAGTGGCGTTTGTGGCTGGGCGATCAGAAAGAGCAGGGCACTGTTCAGGGCGCGGATACGGCGGCCCTGGCCGATGGCGTGCTGCTGGCGGTGAGTCAGCGTCTGGCGCCGCGTTTCGTCACGCGCCCTGGAGCCTCCAGCGAGCAATTGCTCGAAGTGCAGGGCATGACCCTGGAGCACTACGCGGCGCTGGGGCATCTGTTGGAGCCTTTCGGTGCGCAGATTCAGAGCATCGACGGTGATCGCGTCATCTATCGGGTCAACGGCAGTGCGGAGCAACTGCGGGCGCAGCTATCCCTGGCCAGGCTGCAGGAAATTCCTGCGGGCGAGGCGCCGGCCCCTGTGCCGGGGGCTGAAGGTGCGGCGCCGGCGGTGGCTGCGCCGCAGGCCGCGCAATTGCGTTTTCGCTGGTAGCAGATGGGTTTCCTTCTATATAGAAGCTGGAGTGGTTTATGGCTGATACGCGTCGTTGGGTCTGGTTGGGGGGCGTGCTCCTGGTCTGTGGGTTCGTCTATCTGCTGCATCCGATCCTCAGTCCGTTCCTGGTGGCGCTGTTGCTGGCGTATCTGTTCGACCCGCTGGTGGATCGCCTGGAGACGTGGGGGCTGTCGCGCACCTGGGGCGTGGTGGCGGTGTTTGCCTTGTTCACGCTGATCATCATGACCCTGTTGCTGGTCCTGGTGCCGATGCTGGCCAAGCAGTTGCTGCGCCTCTACGAGCTGGCGCCGCAGATGCTCGATTGGGTGCAGCACACCGCCATGCCTTGGGTGCAGGCCCGCTTGGGGTTGGCGGATGGCTTCTGGAAATTCGACAAGGTCAAGGCTGCGATCAGCGAGCACATGGGCCAGACCACTGACATTGTTGGCGTGGTGCTGAGCCAGGCCACGGCGTCTGGGCTGGCGCTGATCGGTTGGCTGGCCAACCTGGTGCTGATTCCGGTGGTCAGCTTCTATCTGTTGCGGGACTGGGACCTGATGATGGCCAAGATCCGCAGCCTGTTGCCGCGTAATCGCGAAGAGCGGGTGGTGTCCCTGGCGGGAGAATGCCATGAGGTGCTGGGGGCGTTTGTCCGTGGGCAGTTGCTGGTGATGCTGGCCCTGGGAATGATCTACGCGGCGGGGCTGATGCTGGTGGGGCTTGAGTTGGGGCTGTTGATCGGCCTGATTGCCGGCTTGGCAGCGATAGTGCCGTACATGGGCTTTGTCATAGGGATTGGCGCGGCGCTGATCGCCGGCCTGTTCCAGTTCGGCGGCGACCTGTACCCCATGATCGGCATCGTTGCAGTGTTCATGGTGGGGCAGGCGCTGGAGGGGATGGTGCTGACGCCGCTGTTGGTGGGCGACCGTATTGGTCTGCATCCGGTGGCGGTGATCTTCGCCATTCTCGCTGGTGGTGAGCTGTTCGGTTTTACCGGGGTGCTGTTGGCCTTGCCAGTGGCCGCGGTGATCATGGTGCTGGTGCGTCACATGCACGATCTGTACAAGGATTCAGACCTCTACAGCGGTGCCGAAGACCATGATCTGTAGGTCGGTGGGCAACGAGTGGCGGCAATGAGCGCCTTGCGGGCGTGCGCTGGCTGGCGTTCATTGGCTGTTGCCGGGGCTGTCAAAATTCGCCCCTGAATACTGTTTTGCTAACGCAAACCTTTGATTTTGCTTGTGGTCTGCTGCATTGTGCGCTCGGCGTCACGGGTATAAACTTTGCAAACTTTACACAGAGGCCACTAACGGTTCCTTTGGAACTGTTCAGTCAGCATGAAACCGATTCAGCTGCCCCTAGGTGTGCGTCTGCGTGACGACGCCACCTTCATCAACTACTACCCAGGCGCCAATGCTGCTGCACTCGGCTACGTCGAGCGCCTTTGCGAAGCCGACGCTGGCTGGACCGAAAGCCTGATCTATCTCTGGGGCAAGGACGGCGTGGGCCGCACGCATTTGCTGCAGGCGGCCTGTTTGCGTTTCGAGCAGTTGGGGGAGCCTGCGGTTTATCTGCCGCTGGCGGAGCTGCTGGATCGCGGTATCGAGATTCTCGACAACCTGGAACAGTACGAGCTGGTGTGTCTGGATGACTTGCAGGCGGTAGCGGGCAAGGCTGATTGGGAAGAGGCGCTGTTCCATCTGTTCAATCGCTTGCGTGACAGTGGCCGGCGTTTGCTGATTGCCGCTTCAACCTCGCCCCGTGAGTTGCCAGTGAAGCTGGCGGATTTGAAGTCTCGACTGACCCTGGCGCTGATTTTTCAGATGCGCCCGCTCTCCGATGAAGACAAATTGCGTGCCTTGCAACTGCGCGCCTCGCGTCGCGGGCTGCACCTGACCGACGAAGTCGGACATTTTATCCTCACCCGCGGGACCCGCAGCATGAGTGCTCTGTTCGAGCTGCTCGAACGTCTTGATCAGGCCTCATTGCAAGCTCAGCGCAAGCTGACCATTCCCTTTCTGAAAGAGACGCTGGGCTGGTAAAACCAAGGCCTGCAGCCGTTTTTTTGCCGGCCTTCGGCATATTTCAGGCGTCAGAAATCGCGCCTTTGGAAGGGTTTCCAAAGACCGTCGGACTTAAATTGGGCTTAAAGCCTTAGATGTACGGAAGAAACTCATAAGTCACATTCTGATCGATTGAATTTGCAAATGAGGGCGATAGAAGGCATAGTCGCGTCTTCATTTATTTCAAGCCACGGTCGTGCCCATGCTAAATCGCTTCGCACCCCTCGTGCCTCTCGCACTCGTTACCCTGTTGTTTGGTTGCGCTTCCCACACTCCGGTGTCGCAGCAGCAAACTGCCCAGCAGGCTCAAGTCTCCGTCAAAAGTCAGTCTTCCGCTGTTTACCAGGAAGAGCTGGCAACTGAAAAGGAACTGGCAGAGTTCTCTGACAGCAAGCCTTACCAGTTGCCAGTTCTGGCTGACAGCATCCTCGAGCGCGGCATGTCCCTGATCGGTACCCGCTACCGTTTCGGTGGTACCTCGGAAGCTGGCTTCGATTGCAGTGGTTTCATCGGCTATCTGTTTCGCGAAGAGGCGGGCATGAATCTGCCGCGCTCCACTCGCGAAATGATCAACGTCAAGGCCCCTCTGGTGGCGCGCAACAACCTCAAGCCGGGTGATCTGCTGTTCTTCAGCACCAACGGTCGCGGTCGCGTCAGCCATGCCGGCATCTACCTGGGTGATGATCAGTTCATCCACTCCAGCAGCCGCCGCAGCGGCGGTGTGCGGGTCGACAGCCTGGGTGACAGCTACTGGAGCAAGACCTTCATCGAAGCCAAGCGCGCGCTCGCCATGGCGCCAACCGTGGTCACTGCACGCAAATAAGCGGATAGTTTGTAGGGCGAAGTTAAAGTCTTACTTGAAGTTTGGCGCGTAGACGCTAGAATCCTGATCTATTGTTGAAACTAACCGCGTAAGCCCTGCTTACGCGGTTTTGTTTTCAGTACCAACGGCAGAGAAAGCCGCATCCCGATCAGGATTGTTCAGCTTATGTCGACCTCGGCCCGATTTGCCCTAATTGCCCTCGCCGCGCTGCTCAGTGCTTGCGCCAGCCGTACCCCGCCACCTGCGCCTGTGGTACGTGCACCGGTTTTCAACGCCTCCCAGGCTTTTTCTCCCGTCGCTGAAGATGTGCTGTTCCGCGCCTTGGGTCTGGTCGGCACGCCTTATCGTTGGGGCGGCAATACTCCAGACTCCGGGTTCGATTGCAGCGGCCTGATCGGCTACGTCTACCGTGACGCCGCGGGTATCTCCCTGCCACGGTCGACCCGGGAAATGATCGGCATGCAGGCGCCGGACGTGGGCAAGAATGCCTTGCAAACCGGTGATCTGATCTTCTTCGCCACCAATGGCGGCTCACAGGTCAGTCACGCCGGGATCTATGTCGGTGAGGGGCGTTTTGTCCATGCCCCGGCCACCGGCGGTACGGTGAAGCTCGACAGCCTGTCCAAGGCCTATTGGCAGAAAGCCTATCTGAGCGCCAAGCGCGTGCTGCAGCCGGAACATCTGGCGCACAATCCATAATTCAACGCTGCTCGAGGTGCTTGTGACTGCGCGTTCGCTCAACCTCGACGATGCCCTGTATCACTACCTGCTGGATGTATCCCTGCGTGAAACGCCGCTGTTGCGACGTCTGCGGGATGAAACCCAGGCCCTGCCCACTGCCCGTTGGCAGGTGGCGCCGGAACAGGGGCAGTTTCTTGCGCTACTGATCCAGTTGACCGCTGCTCGCCAGGTGCTGGAAGTGGGAACCTTCACCGGTTACAGCGCCTTGTGCATGGCTCAGGCCCTTCCTGCAGACGGCTCGTTGATCTGTTGCGACCTGCCCGGCGACTACAACGCTACGGCCCGCCGTTACTGGCAGGAGGCAGGTGTTGAGCGGCGCATTGACCTGCGCCTGGCTCCAGCGCTGCAAACCCTGGCTGACCTGGAGCGGGCTGGCCGGCTCGAATCTTTCGACCTGATCTTCATCGATGCCGATAAAGCCAACTACCCGGCCTATCTGGAGTCCGCGTTGCGTCTGTTGCGAGTCGGAGGCCTGGCGGTATTCGACAACACCTTGTGGAGCGGGCGTGTGCTGGAGGTGAATCCTGCCAGCGCAGATACCCGAGCCATCCAGGCGCTCAACCGGGCCTTGAGGGATGACTCGCGCATCGACCTGTCGCTGCTGCCCCTGGGGGACGGTTTGACCCTGTGCCGCAAGCGCTGAATCAGGGCGCTTTGGCGGCCGATACCCGCCAGACCTTGTTGCCGACGTCATCGGCCACCAGCAAGTCGCCTTGCTGGTCGATCACTACGCCAACCGGGCGTCCATAGGCCTTTTCATCGGCGCTGAGAAAGCCGCTGAGCACGTCCACGGGCGGACCCTGGGGCTTGCCGGCACTGAAGGGGACGAAGATGACTTTGTAGCCGCTATGGGGCTTGCGGTTCCACGAGCCATGCTGGCCGATGAACGCGCCCTCGGTGAACGGTGCCGGGAGCTTGCTGCCCTGGGCGAAGGTCAGTCCCAAAGAGGCGGTGTGCGGGCCAACCGCGTAGTCCGGGGCGATGGCCTTGCTCACCAGATCGAGGTTCTGCGGTTTGACCCGCACATCCACATGCTGCCCGTAGTAGCTGAAGGGCCAGCCGTAGAAGGCGCCGTCCTTGACCGAGGTGATGTAGTCCGGCACCAGGTCGCTGCCGATCTCGTCGCGCTCGTTCACCGCGGTCCACAGCGCCCCGCTGACCGGCTCCCAGGCCAGGCCGTTGGGATTGCGCAAGCCGGTGGCGAACAGGCGATGCTGCCCGCTGCTCCGATCCACCTCCCAGATCGCGGCGCGGCCTTGTTCCTGGTCCAGGCCATTTTCCCCGACGTTGCTGTTGGAGCCGACGGTGACGTAGAGCTTGCTCCCGTCCGGGCTGGCGATGACGTTCTTGGTCCAGTGATGATTGAGCGTGCCGCCGGGCAGATCGACGACCTTGGTGCCGGTCGCGCTGATCCGCGTGTCGCCGTTCTGGTAAGGAAAGCGCAGCAGCTTGTCGGTGTCCGCCACATACAGGTCATTGCCGACCAGGGTCATGCCGAACGGCGAGTTCAGGTTGTCCAGAAACACGCTGCGGGTTTCGGCCACGCCATCGTGATCCTGATCCCTTAGCAGGGTAATGCGGTTGGCGCTGGGCACGGCAGCGCCGGCGCGGCCCATGATCTTTCCGGCGATCCAGCCGCGAATGCCCTGATTGTCGTCGGGTTTGGGCGGTGCGTTGGTTTCCGCCACCAGTACGTCGCCGTTGGGCAGGACATAGAGCCAGCGTGGATGATCGAGGTCTTCGGCGAAGGCATTGACCTGGGTGCCGGCTGCCGCCAATGGCTGGGTGCCCTTGGGCCAGCCAATCGCTGGGGCGATGTTCACCGTGGGGATCAGCGTCGGATTGGGCTCCGGCAGCTTGGGGCTGGGGCCGGTGCCGTCGGAAACTTGCAGGCTGGAGGTTTCGCCGCAGGCCGTAAGGCCGGCGGCGATGGCGATAAGCAAAGCGAGTCGAGACTTGAGCATGCTGATTTCCCTATGAGTGCACGGACGTCCTAGTCATAGAGGAGCATAGCCGGCGTATGGTTCCGCCTGATCAGCGGGCTTCCTTGAACAGTACCGCGACCCCGGGATGGTAGTGGCCGGCTTCGTTGTGCAACTTGCGATAGGCGTAGGGAAAGTACCAGGCCACCGCGCAGCAGTGTTCCTTTTGCAGCTCGTCGAGCATGTCCTGGAGTTCTTCCGGGGTGGCGCTGTGCTGGGCCTTTTGCGGGCTGACGAACAGGCAGCCGAGCCGCAGGTCGCTGGGGTAGCTGATTGTTCTCGCGTCACTGGCAATGTCGAGCAGGGCCTGGGTCAGGCGCAGGCCGTTGACCTGGGGCCAGCGCTGGGTGGCCTGAATGTAGGCGCGCTCTTCCCGGGTGGCCAGGTACAGATCGGTGCGCGCGTTGCGGGCGCCTGCCTCCTGCTGTTTTTTGCTGGGGCTGTGTTCGAGGCTGACCATTTCCGCCATCCAGGCGGCGGCGGAAAGCAAACCCAGGTTGGCTTGTTCGTCGAACCAGTAAGGGGTTTCGCCATCGCCACGAACAGCGTTGTAGCGGTCAATGCAATCAAACCAGCGTTCCAGCATCGGGCGCAGGAATTCCAGCTTGGGATTGCTGATGATCATGCCTTGCATCGGGATCCGTCCTTGTTGTTGTCTGGTGGTGGGTGGGCTGAAATATGGCTATTTGATATCAATGTGCTCAGTGTGGCACAAGATTGGCGTCAGTTTGTTGATGCGGTGCAGTTTTGTGTGTCGCGCGCCGGCTGGCTTTAATTGACGCTCCACCCCCAACCCTCTAACCTTCGCGACTTGTTTCAGGTGCTCTGTGGCCGCGGGTCGACAGAGTGAAACAGGGAAGCCGGTCAGGGCCTGTGCCAGCAATGGACATGGCTACGATTCCGGCGCTGCCCCCGCAACGGTAGATGAGTCAAGGCTGCGCCAGATGCCACTGTGTCCACGACATGGGAAGGCGCGCAGTCCGGCAGCAATGCCCCTCATGAGCCCGGAGACCGGCCTGATCCATCCAACGGCATCACGGTGGGCGATGCCAGGCTTGCGCCGTCTATTCCTTTTCCTGCCCGCCGTTCCCCAGCCCCAACGGAGAGCTGCCCCATGAGTGAATCCCCCGATCGTGACGAGCGCCACGTGGCGCGCATGTTGCGCAAGAAAGCCGTGATCGATGAGCGCATCGCCAACTCGCCCAACGAATGTGGCCTGTTGCTGGTGCTGACCGGCAATGGCAAGGGCAAGAGCAGTTCGGCTTTCGGCATGTTGGCGCGGTCCATGGGCCACGGCATGCAGTGCGGCGTGGTGCAGTTCATCAAGGGCCGTAACAGCACCGGCGAAGAACTGTTCTTCCGGCGTTTTCCGGAGCAGGTGCGCTTTCATGTGATGGGCGAGGGCTTTACCTGGGAAACCCAGGATCGCCAGCGCGATATCGCCGCGGCCGAAGCCGCCTGGGCAGTGTCCAGGGCGTTGCTGAGCGACCCGGGCATCGGTCTGGTGGTGCTCGACGAACTGAACATCGCCCTCAAGCACGGCTACCTGGATCTGGACCAGGTGCTCAGCGACCTGCAAGCCCGGCCGCCCATGCAGCATGTGGTGGTGACCGGCCGTGGGGCCAAGCCGGAACTGATCGAACTGGCCGATACCGTCACCGAAATGGGCATGGTCAAGCATGCCTTCCAGGCCGGCATCAAGGCGCAGAAAGGTGTTGAGCTGTGAGCGTGATTTCATGACCGATGTTCGTCATTGCCCGGCGGTATTGATCGCCGCGCCGGCTTCCGGCCAGGGCAAGACCACCGTGACCGCTGCCCTGGCTCGTCTGCACCGCAACCAGGGGCGCAAGGTACGGGTGTTCAAATGCGGCCCGGACTTTCTCGACCCGATGATTCTCGAACGTGCCAGCGGCGCTCCGGTGTATCAGCTGGACATGTGGATGGTGGGCGAACAGGAAAGCCGGCGCCTGCTCTGGGAAGCGGCGGCTGACGCCGACCTGATCCTGATCGAAGGGGTCATGGGGCTGTTCGACGGCACCCCCTCCAGTGCCGATCTGGCGCGGCATTTCGGGGTGCCGGTGCTGGGGGTGATCGATGGCACCGCCATGGCCCAGACCTTCGGCGCGCTGGCCCTGGGCTTGGCCCGCTATCAGCCGGACCTGCCGTTCGCCGGGGTGCTGGCCAACCGGGTCGGCACCTTGCGTCACGCGCAGTTGCTCGAAGGCAGCCTTACCGAGGGTTTGCGCTGGTACGGCGCCCTGTCCCGGGAAACCGATATCGAACTGCCCAGCCGGCACCTGGGGCTGGTGCAGGCCCGTGAACTGAATGATCTCGACTTGCGCCTGGATGCCGCCGCCGAGGCGCTGGCCAGCAGCTGTCAGGTGGAGTTGCCGCCCGCCGTGAGTTTTGCCGCGCCAACGCCAGTGGTTTGCGAGCCCTTGCTGGAGGGCGTGCGCATTGCTGTGGCGCGGGACGAGGCGTTTGCCTTTACCTACGGCGCCAGCCTCGATCTGTTGCGGGCCATGGGCGCGCAATTGCATTTCTTCTCCCCTATCCACGACACGACACTGCCGCAGGCAGACAGCCTGTACCTGCCCGGTGGCTACCCGGAATTGCATCACCAGGCCCTGGCGCAGAACGGCGCCATGCTCGACGCCATTCGTGCCCACCATGCTGCGGGCAAGCCATTGCTCGCCGAGTGTGGCGGCATGCTGTACCTGCTCGACTCCCTGACCGACGTCGACGGCCAGTGTGCCGAGCTGCTGGGCTTGCTGCCCGGCGCGGCGGTGATGCAGAAGCGCCTGGCGGCCCTGGCCTTGCAGGCCGTGGAGTTGCCGGAAGGCAGCTTGCGTGGCCATACCTACCATCACTCCCTGACCACCACAGCCCTTGAGCCGATTGCCCGGGGCATCAGTCCCAACGGTGGGCGGGGGGCTGAGGCGGTGTACCGCGACGGGCGGATGACCGCTTCCTATGTGCATTTCTACTTTCCGTCCAATTCGGCGGCGGTGGCGGCGTTGTTCGCTCCGGCTCCTGCAGGGGGGGTGAGCGGTGAGTGAGCAGGCATTTTCTGCGGCGGAGCGTGCGGCCGTGTATCGCGCCATCGCCGAACGTCGGGACATGCGGCATTTTGCCGGTGGCAGTGTCGAGCCCGAGTTGCTGCGGCGCTTGCTGGAGGCGGCGCATCAGGCGCCCAGTGTGGGGCTGATGCAGCCCTGGCGTTTTATCCGCATCAGCGATCGCCCGTTGCGTGGGCGCATCCAGCAGTTGGTGGAGGAGGAGCGGGTGCGCACTGCCGAGGCGCTGGGCGAGCGTTCCGACGAGTTCATGCAGCTCAAGGTCGAAGGCATCCACGACTGTGCCGAGGTGCTGGTGGCGGCATTGATGGATGGCCGTGAGCGGCATGTCTTTGGTCGGCGCACCCTGCCGGAAATGGACCTGGCCTCGCTGTCCTGCGCCATTCAGAACCTCTGGCTGGCGGCCCGCAGCGAAGGCCTGGGCCTGGGCTGGGTGTCGCTGTTCGAGCCCCAGGCCCTGGCCGACCTGCTGGGATTGCCCGCCGGAGCCAAGCCCTTGGCCGTGTTGTGCCTGGGCCCGGTGACCGAGTTCTATCCGGCGCCGATGCTGGCGCTGCAGGGCTGGGCGCAGCCCCGGCCATTGAGTGAGTTGCTGTATGAGAATTACTGGGGAGTGAGTCAATGAGCGTGGCGTTGCTGAGTGTCGCCGGGGTGGCGCTGGATGCGTTGCTGGGCGAGCCCAAGCGCTGGCATCCGCTGGTGGCCTTCGGCCGCATGGCGGATCGTATCGAGCAGCGTTTCAACGCCGCCGGCCGGGGCTGGCGCAGTCATGGGGTCAGCGCCTGGGTACTGGCGGTGCTGCCCCTGACCCTGGTGGCCACGGCTCTGTCCTGGCTGCCCTACATCGGTTGGCTGGTGGAGATCGTTGCTCTGTATTGCGCCCTGGGCCTGCGCAGCCTCGGCGAGCACGTCGAGCCGGTGGCTCAGGCTCTGCGCAGCGACGACCTGGATGAGGCCCGGCGTCGGGTCGGTTTTCTGGTGAGCCGTCAGACCAGTGAGCTGGATGCCACCGAAGTGGCGCGGGCTGCCACTGAGTCGGTGTTGGAAAACGGCAGCGATGCGGTGTTCGCCGCCTTGTTCTGGTTTGCCGTGGCCGGTGCGCCGGGGGTGGTGCTCTATCGCCTGAGCAACACCCTGGATGCCATGTGGGGTTATCGCAACGAGCGCTTCGAGCGTTTCGGCTGGGCGGCGGCGCGGATCGACGACCTGCTCAACTATATTCCTGCGCGCCTGGTGGCCCTGACCTATGCCGTGCTGGGCAAGACTCGTCTGGCGCTCAAATGCTGGTGGCGCCAGGGGCCGACCTGGGACAGTCCCAATGCCGGCCCGGTCATGGCGGCCGGAGCGGGTGCCCTGGGTGTGGAACTGGGCGGCGCAGCGATTTATCACGGTGAGTTGCATCAGCGTCCGCAACTGGGCGAAGGCGAGCCGGCCAGTGCCGATTCCATCGATCGTGGCTGGCAGTTGGTGCAGCGGGGTATCTGGCTGTGGTTGTTGATTCTGTGCCTGGGGGCTGAATTCTATGCTTGAGCACGGTGGAAGGTTGCGCAAGGCGGCCCAGGAATACGGGATCGCCGAAGAGGCCTGGCTGGACCTGTCCAGCGGATTGGCGCCCTGGCCGTTTCCTGTTCCGGACATTCCCTTGCGGGCCTGGGCGCGCTTGCCGGAAACCGATGACGGCCTGGAGCAGGCGGCCTGTGCCTACTACGGTGCCAGCGAGGTATTGCCGGTGGCCGGTTCCCAGGCCGCGATCCAATTGCTGCCGCGACTGCGGCGGGCGGGCAAGGTCGGGGTGTTGTCGCCCTGTTATGCCGAGCACGCCGAAGCCTGGCGCCGCAGTGGCTACCGGGTGCGAGAGGTGCTGGAGCAGGAAGTGGATTTCTTTCTCGACAGCCTCGATGTGCTGGTGGTGGTCAACCCCAACAACCCCACCGGCCTGAGCCTGACCCCGGAGCGCCTGCTGGACTGGCACGCGCGCTTGGCCCAGCGCGGTGGTTGGCTGGTGGTGGATGAGGCCTTCATGGACAACACCCCGGACCTGAGCCTGGCCCGCCATGCCCATCAGGTGGGGCTGATTGTCCTGCGCTCGTTCGGCAAGTTCTTTGGCCTGGCTGGCGTGCGCCTGGGGTTTGTCCTGGCCGAGCGCCGGTTGCTCAAGCTGCTGGCGGAGCAGGTGGGGCCCTGGGCGGTCAGCGGGCCGACCCGGGTGCTGGGGCAGGTGTGCCTGCGGGATATCGACGGGCATGTGCGGCAGCGCCTGCGCAGCGAGGCGGCCAGCCAGCGCCTGAGTGAGGTTCTGGAACGCTTCGGCTTCAAGCCCCAGGGTGGCTGCGCCCTGTTCCAGTGGCTGATCACCGCCGAGGCCGAGCAGCTTTATCAATTCATGGCACGGCGCGGCATTCTGCTGCGGCTGTTCGTCCACAACAGCAGCCTGCGCTTCGGCCTGCCCGCCGACGATGTCGACTGGGCACGCCTGGAGCAGGCGCTGCAGGCCTATCGCAAGGATCACCCATGACCACCCTGATGGTGCAGGGCACCACCTCGGATGCCGGCAAGAGCACGCTGGTGACCGCGCTGTGTCGCTGGCTGTTGCGCCAGGGCGTCAGCGTGGTGCCGTTCAAGCCGCAGAACATGGCGCTCAACAGTGCGGTGACCGCCGACGGCGGTGAAATCGGTCGGGCCCAGGCGGTCCAGGCCCAGGCGGCCAACCTGGCGCCCCACACCGACATGAACCCGGTGTTGCTCAAGCCCAACAGCGACACCGGCTCCCAGGTGATCATTCACGGTCGCGCCGTGACCACCATGAATGCCGTGGCCTATCACGACTACAAGGCCATCGCCATGCAGGCGGTGCTGGCTTCCCATGAGCGCCTGCGGGGTGCCTATGAGGTGGTGATGGTGGAAGGCGCCGGCTCGCCGGCGGAGATCAACCTGCGTGCCGGCGACATCGCCAACATGGGCTTTGCCGAGGCGGTGGACTGCCCAGTGCTGCTGATCGCCGATATCAACCGCGGCGGGGTGTTCGCGCATCTGGTGGGCACCCTGGAACTGCTGTCGCCCAGTGAGCAGGCGCGGGTCAAGGGCTTCATCATCAACCGCTTCCGAGGCGACCTGGCCCTGCTGCAACCGGGACTGGACTGGCTGGAGGCCCGCACCGGCAAGCCGGTGCTCGGGGTGCTGCCCTACGTGCTGGACCTGCACCTGGAAGCCGAGGACGGCATCGATCAGCGTCAGACCGGCAAGGTCGAGCAAGTGCTCAAGGTGGTGGTGCCGGTGTTGCCGCGGATCAGCAACCACACCGACTTCGATCCCCTGCGCCTGCATCCGCAGGTGGATTTGCAGTTCATCGGTCCCGGGCAGGCAATCCCGGCCGCCGATCTGATCATTCTTCCCGGCTCGAAAAGCGTGCGCGGCGATCTGGCCTTTCTGCGAGCCAACGGCTGGGAACGGGCCATCGCCCGGCACTTGCGCTATGGCGGCAAGCTGCTGGGGATCTGTGGCGGCCTGCAGATGCTTGGCAAGCAGTTGCACGATCCCCTGGGCCTGGAAGGCGCCGCCGGTTCCAGCCCGGGCCTGGGCCTGCTGGACTTTGTCACCGTGCTTGAGGAAGAGAAGCAGCTGCGCAATGTTCGTGGCCACCTGAGCCTGGAGCAGGCCGCGATCAGCGGGTACGAGATTCACGCCGGGGTCACCCGCGGCCCGGCCCTGGAGCAGCCGGCGGTGCTGTTGGACGATGGACGTCGCGACGGCGCTTGCAGCGCCGATGGGCAGATTCTCGCCACCTACCTGCATGGTCTGTTCGAAAGCCCGGCGGCCTGCAGTGCGCTGTTGCGCTGGGCGGGCCTTGAGGCGGTCCAGGAGGTGGACTACCACGCCTTGCGCGAGCGCGATATCGAGCGTCTGGCGGACCTGGTGGAGCGGCATCTGGACACCGCCGCGCTGCTCACCCTCTGTGGTCGCTAGAACCGCGGTGAACATTCATTTCAAAGGTGCTCAAGCATGCTGCAACTGATTCTCGGCGGTGCCCGTTCCGGCAAGAGTCGCCTGGCCGAACAACTCGCCAGCGACAGCGCCCTGCAGGTCACCTACATCGCCACCAGCCAGCCCCTGGATGGCGAGATGAACCAGCGTATCGTCCATCATCGCGAACGCCGACCAAGTCATTGGGGCCTGATCGAAGAGCCGCTAGAACTGGCCCGGGTGTTGCAGCAAGCCGCCGCCCCCGGGCATTGCCTGCTGGTGGATTGCCTGACCCTGTGGTTGACCAACCTGCTGATGCTGGACGACCAGGAGCGTCTGCAGGCCGAGCGCGACGCCTTGTTGCAGTGCCTGCCCGGGCTGCCGGGAACGATCATTTTTGTCAGCAACGAAACCGGAATGGGTGTCGTGCCGCTGGGCGAATTGACTCGCCGTTACGTGGATGAAGCCGGTTGGCTGCATCAAGCTCTGGCCGAGCGCTGTCAGCGTGTGGTGCTGACGGTGGCCGGCCTGCCCCTGACTTTGAAAGGAACTGCGTTATGAGTAACTCCTGGTGGCTGAATCCATGCAAGGCGATCGATGCGCAGAGGGTCGAGCAAGCATTGGCGCGACAGCAGCAACTGACCAAGCCGGCCGGCTCGCTCGGCCAACTGGAGCCTTTAGCGGTGCGCCTGGCCGGTTTGCAGGGGCGGCTCAAGCCTGGCCTGGAGCGGCTGTGGATCGCGATCTTCGCCGGTGATCACGGGGTGGTCGCCGAAGGGGTGTCCGCCTATCCGCAAGAGGTCACCGGGCAGATGCTGCTGAACTTTGTCAGTGGCGGAGCAGCGATCAGCGTGCTGGCGCGGCAACTGGGGGCGCAACTGGAAGTGGTGGACCTGGGAACGGTGGCGTCCGGCTTGAACCTGCCGGGGGTGCGCCACCTGAACCTGGGAGCGGGTACGCAGAATTTTGTCCAGGGACCGGCCATGACTCCGGATCAGGGCGAGCAAGCCCTGCAGGCCGGGCGCGACAGCGTGCTGCGGGCCCGGGCCGAGGGTGCCCAGCTGTTTATCGGCGGTGAAATGGGCATTGGCAACACCACGGCTGCCAGCGCCATTGCCTGTGCCTTGCTGGATATTCCGGTGGCGCAGTTGGCCGGTCCGGGCACCGGCCTGAATGCCGCTGGAGTCAACCACAAGGCTCAAGTGATCGAGCGGGCCCTGGCGCTGCATGCCGCCTCCCGTGGCGATGCCCTGCAAACCCTGTTCAACCTGGGCGGCTTTGAAGTGGCGGCGCTGGTGGGCGCCTATCTGGCCTGTGCCCAGGAAGGCATCGCGGTGCTGGTGGATGGCTTTATCTGCAGCGTCGCGGCGCTGGTGGCGGTGCGCCTGAATCCGGCCTGTCGCCCCTGGCTGCTGTTTGCCCACCAGGGGGCTGAGCCGGGGCACCTGCATGTGTTGCAGACCCTGGAGGCCGAGCCGCTGCTGGACCTGGGCTTGCGTCTGGGTGAGGGCAGCGGTGCGGCGCTGGCGGTGCCATTGCTGCGTCTGGCCTGCGATCTGCACGGGCAGATGGCGACCTTCGCCGAGGCGGCGGTGGCGGATCGCCCGGCATGACCTTGCACCTGGACCTGTTGCGCCACGGGGAAACCGAACTGGGCGGCGGCTTGCGCGGCAGCCTGGATGACGCCCTGACGGAGCGTGGTTGGCAACAGATGCTTGACGGGGTCCAGGGGCGCGGGCCTTGGGATCGGATCGTCAGTTCGCCGTTGCAGCGCTGTTCGCGGTTTGCCGAGCAATTGGCCGCACAACTGCACCTGCCCCTGAGTCTGGCGCCTGATCTGCGGGAGCTGCATTTTGGCGCCTGGGAAGGACGCAGCGCGGCGGCGCTGATGGACACCGAGGCTGAGGATCTGGGGCGTTTCTGGGCCGATCCCTACAGCTTCACACCGCCTGAGGGCGAGCCGGTGGCGGACTTTTCCCGGCGGGTGCTGGCGGCCATTGATGGCCTGTACCAGTCGTGGGCCGGGCAGCGGGTGCTGTTGATCAGTCATGGCGGGGTCATGCGCCTGCTGCTGGCTCGGGCGCGGGGGCTGCCCCGGGAGCAGTTGTTGAGTGTCGAAGTCAGTCACGGCGCGTTGTTCAGCCTGAATGTCTCCCCGGGTCGGCTGAGCGAGGAGGGCTGAGATGCTGCCATTCTGGATTGCCTTGCAGTTTCTCAGCAGCTTACCGGTGCGCTTGCCGGGCATGCCGGAACCCCAGGAGTTGGGGCGCTCCCTGTTGTTCTATCCGCTGGTAGGGCTGTTGTTTGGTGTGTTGCTGTGGGGGGTGAACGCTCTGCTCGGTGGTACGCCGTTGTTGGTGCACGCGGCGCTGCTGTTGGCTGCCTGGGTCCTGCTCAGCGGAGGTTTGCATCTGGATGGTTTGGCTGACAGCGCCGATGCCTGGCTGGGGGGCTTTGGCGATCGCGAGCGTACCTTGAGCATCATGAAGGACCCGCGCAGCGGACCGATCGCGGTGGTGACCCTGGTGCTGGTGCTGTTGCTCAAGTTCACCGCGTTGGTGGCGCTGATCGAGCAGCAGCAGGCTTTCGCCTTGTTGCTGGCGCCGTTGATCGGGCGTGCGGCGCTGCTCGGGTTGTTCCTCAGTACGCCCTATGTTCGCGCCGGCGGTCTGGGACAGGCTCTGGCCGATCACCTGCCGCGGCTAGCGGGGCGGCAGGTGTTGGGAGTGAGCGTGCTCGGTTGTTTGCTGCTGGGCGGCTACCGCGGACTCTGGGCGCTGCTGCTGGCGCTGGTGCTGTTTGTCTGGCTGCGACACTTGATGATGCGGCGTTTGGGCGGCACCACTGGCGACACCGCCGGGGCGCTGCTGGAGTTGCTGGAAGTAACCGTGCTGCTGGCGGTGGTGGCATTTTGAGGCAGATCCGGATCTGCCGATTGAGTTGAAAATTCTTGCCTTGAATTAATCGCGGGTATATACACGCACCATGCTTCCCTCTCAGTGTTTGTGCACCAATCTGCGTCGTGCCGCGCGTGGCGTCAGCAGGTATTACGACGGCGCCCTCGATGGCTTCGGCATCAACGTCGCCCAGTATTCCTTGCTGAACAATCTGCTGCGTCTCGATCAGCCGAGCATTTCCAGCCTGGCGGAGGCCATGGGCCTGGATCGCAGTACCCTGGGACGTAATGTGCGGGTGCTGGAGGCGGCCGGTCTGGTCCGCTTGCTGGAAGGTGACGATCAGCGCAATCGCCTGGTGCAACTGACCGAGGCGGGGCACGAGCGCCTGGCGGCGGCCTTGCCGGCCTGGGAGGCCGCTCAGCAGCGACTGATCGATCGTTTGGGCGCGCAGAAGCGTGAAACCTTGTTGGCCTTGCTGAACGAACTGGCCTGACGCCGATTCGTTCGATTACAAGCGGGTATATACCCGTAACTGGAGAATAAAAATGTCATCGATGTGGCGCACCAGCGGTTGGGTCCTCCTCGGCAGTGCATTGATCCTGGCGCTGTCCCTGGGCGTGCGGCACGGTTTTGGCCTGTTTCTGCCGCCCATGAGCGCGCAGTTCGGTTGGGGGCGTGAAGTGTTCGCCTTTGCCATTGCCCTGCAGAACCTGATCTGGGGGCTGGCCCAGCCCTTTACCGGAGCCCTGGCCGATCGTTTTGGGGCTGCCAGGGTGGTGTTGATCGGCGGCGTGCTGTACGCGGTCGGGCTGGTGTTCATGGGGCTTTCGGATTCGGCGCTGAGCTTGTCCCTGAGTGCCGGGTTGCTGATTGGCATCGGTTTGTCCGGCACTTCCTTCTCGGTGATTCTCGGGGTGGTCGGTCGTGCCTTGCCGCCGGAAAAGCGCAGCATGGGCATGGGGATCGCCAGTGCCGCAGGCTCCTTTGGCCAATTCGCCATGCTCCCGGGAACCCTGGGGCTGATCGGCTGGCTGGGCTGGTCGACGGCATTGCTGGTGCTGGGGCTGCTGGTGGCGCTGATCGTGCCGCTGGTCAGCATGCTCAAGGACAAGCCGCTGCCGGTGCTGGGGCATGAACAGAGCCTGGGCGAGGCCCTGCGTGAAGCCTGCTCTCATTCGGGGTTCTGGTTGCTGGCGTTCGGCTTCTTTGTCTGTGGTTTCCAGGTGGTGTTCATTGGCGTGCATCTGCCGGCCTATCTGGTGGATCAGCATCTACCGGCGACAGTCGGAACCACGGTGCTGGCGCTGATCGGCTTATTCAACATCTTTGGCACTTACACGGCGGGCTGGTTGGGCGGACGGATGTCCAAGCCACGGCTGTTGACCGGTCTGTACCTGTTGCGGGCGGTGGTGATCGGCCTGTTCCTGTGGCTGCCGGTGACCCAGACCAGTGCCTACCTGTTCGGCATGGCCATGGGCTTTCTCTGGCTGTCCACCGTGCCCTTGACCAACGGCACGGTCGCCACCTTGTTCGGGGTCAGGAACCTGTCCATGCTTGGCGGCATCGTGTTTCTGTTCCATCAGTTGGGCTCGTTCCTTGGTGGTTGGCTGGGGGGCGTGGTGTATGACCGTACCGGGAGTTATGACTTGATCTGGCAGGTGGCGATTCTTCTCAGTCTGTTGGCCGCGGCTCTCAATTGGCCGGTGCGCGAGCGGCCGGTGGCGCGCTTGCAGGCGAGTGCAGCGTGAAGTCATGGCTGGGTTGGAGTGCCGGCCTGGGCGTCGGCATTGGGCTGCTGTGGCTGGCCTGGTGGGGATGGCATCGCGGCGGGCTGGCGCTGATGCAGTTGGGCATGGGTGCTTGCTAGGTGGGCAGAGGGGCGAGTAACGTCGATATCCGACGACTATTGAAGGACGTTGAACATGGCTAAGCGCTGGTTTGTGGTTCCGGCATTACTCACATTGTTTGCAGGTTCGGCCTGGGCGGCGGATTGTCCGGCGTTACTGCAGGGATCTGTACCCAAGTTGCACGCCAAGGAGTCCATCGATCTGTGCCAGCGCTTTGCCGGCAAGCCGCTGGTGGTGGTCAATACCGCGAGCTTCTGTGGCTTTGCTCCGCAATTCAAAGGCCTTGAAGCGCTGTATCAGCGTTACAAGGAGCAGGGGCTGGAGGTGGTAGGCGTACCGTCCAATGACTTCAAGCAGGAGTCCAAGGACGGGGCCGAGACGGCCAAGGTCTGCTACGTCAACTATGGCGTGACCTTCACCATGACCGAGCCGCAGAAGGTGCTGGGGGCGGATGCGGTGCATCTGTTCAAGGTATTGGCGCAGCAGAGCAGCGCGCCGAAGTGGAATTTCTACAAGTACGTGGTGGATCGGCAGGGCAATGTGATTGCCAGCTTTTCCAGCCTGACCAAGCCGGATAATCCGGAATTCATAGAGGCGGTGGAGAAGGCGTTGGCGTCGAAGTCTTGAGCAAGCATCCATTGACCAATAAAAAACCCGCAATTGCGGGTTTTTTATTGGCTTGAAGCTGAGCGGTCTACCGTTCGTTAGAACTTGTAGGTAGCGCCCAGGCCATAGCCCCATGCGCTGTTCTGGTAGGTAGCGCTGTAAGCGTTGCCCTTGCCGGTTCTGTTGACGTTGACGTCTTCTTCCTTGAGGTAGGAAACCGCCAGGTCCAGAGTCAGGTCATCAGTCGGGCTGTAGCCGGCACCAAAGCTGATGGCCTTACGGTCACCGGTAGGGATACGAACCGAACGATCGGTGTTGTTGGTTGGTGCCTGGTCAACCGAGAGGCCGCTGCGCAGAACCCACTCTTTGTTGACTTTGTAGGAAACACCAATCGCCGAGGCCCAGGTGTCGTGCCAGTTCTGTGGTTCGGAAATGGTGCCGATCGGGCCGGCGGAGCCGCCGAGCAGGGCTGGAACGCCCTGGTTGTTTACGGTGATGTCTTTCAGGCGGCTCCAGCGAGTCCAGGTGCTACCTGCGTAGACGGTCCATTGGTCATCCAGTTTCTGGGTGACCGAGAAGTCGACGACTTCCGGGGTGGTGATGTCCAACGAAGCATCGTAACGGCCGCCGTTGAAAGGACCGAAGCCCGGGCCTGCGATGTCGGTGTGGCCGTCCAGCTTGTACTTGACCTTCGAGTGGTAGGTCAGGCCCAGGCGAGTGGTCTCGGTAGGCTGGACGATGATGCCGACGTTGTAGCCGATGGCGGTGTCGTCACCCTTGATCTTCACGCTGCCGTCATTGCGGCCGAAGAGCGCAGGGTTTGGAAACGGGGTCGCGGAAGTCAGTTCACCGCTCAGACGGTTGATGGTCGGGCCAAAGCCGATCGACACCATATCGTTGAAGGCATAGCTGACGGTGGGTTGCAGGGTAATGACCTTGACTACGCTCTTGTCGCCGTAATAACGGCTGGCAGAGGAAGGTTCATAGTTGGTAACCAGGCCGAAGGGGGCGTAGGCGCCCAGACCCAATGCCCAGCCGTTGCCCAGTTGTTTGACGAAGAACCCCATAGGAACGCTGGTGAACGGAACCATGTCGCCATCGCTGGTGCCGCCGGGAGGGCCACCTTTGACGTTTTTCAGATTGGTCTTGGCATCGATTGCTGCTACGCCGACGGTTACTTGGTCGCGCTTCAGCAGGGACATACCCGCAGGGTTCCCGTAAACGGTGCTGGCATCTTCGGCAGAAGAGGAGCGCCCCGCGAAACCAGTACCCATGCCGCTAATGCTTTGTTCGTTAAGAGCAAAGCCGCTGGCAAATAGCTGGGTAGAGGCAAGTGCAACCGCGAGACTTATGGTGGATTTGAGCATTACTTTTTTCATTATTAGAACTCCTGGTGATCACCGAGGCGAAAATTACCAACATTTCGGCTACGGCGCTATAGGCTAAATCAGTAGATTTTCCGGGTTTTTGTAGGACAATCCGACCAGAATCGGCTTTTTTCTCCGATTTTGTAAAAGCCGGTGTCAGCAGGCGACTTGGCTCAGCGGCGAAACGCAGTTTTGCCAGGCGCAGGCGAAATCTCTCAAACGTCCTTGTGGTTGAAAGGTCTTCCTCCAGATGCGGGCCATGCCGAGCAGATCGTCGGCTGCGGGGAGCGGGGTGTGTTGTTGTTCCACCAGCAGCCAGGCGATGGCGGTGGCGTAACGCAGATTGACGGTCAGTTCCAGGTGCGGTCCGGCGAGGAACGCGTGCTGGCTGGCCAGTCCTCTCACCAGGCTGGCCCGTTCCGGGTCCAGCGCCAGGTAGTGATCCCATAGGGCCTGGTGGCGCACTTCGGTGATGCGATACAGACCGTGGCCGCGGCGATCGTGCAGTGCCGAGCCCAGCGCCGATTGACTGGCGGCAATGCCCAGCAACAAGGCTTCAGCGGTTTTGCTATGACTGCCCAGGTACATCAGCGTCGGGCGAATGACATAGCGGCACAACTCGCTGGCGGCGATACCCATAATGCCCTCGAGGGGGGAAGGTGGCCGGCGAAACCCGAAGGTGCTTGGCAGCGATGAAAGGATCAGGTTTGCCGGAAGCGGCACGTGCCGCCTGACTTGAAGTGTAGTGTCATATCTACGTTGTAAAGGCCTGTTTTTAAAACATTTCCAAGCTCTTGTTATAAGCCTTATACCTATTGGTGCTTTGGCTGGAGGAGTGGATTGGCAAATCACAGGCAATAAAAAGCCCCGCGATCAGGCGAGGCTCTTGGGTTTTCAGCGTTGCGGCGTATCAGGCCACCAGGGCCTGGCGTGTACGCTCGATCACGGCCTGCAGCGGTTCGGCGCTGGAGTATTGATCGGGATACAGGCGTTCGCTGTGACGGGCGATGCCGTGTTCATTCACCAGGGTGAAGCTGAAGCAGCCTTTGCGAGTGGCCATGATCAGGCAGTTCAACGGAGCAAAAGCGTGGGTTAGGGTGCGAATGGCATCCTGAGTCTGGAGTTGAGTGGACATAATTATTAGGTGTTCCTACAAATGACACGGTTAAGAGCCGTGCAGCGTTAAAACGTTCCAGTAACGTCGACCACCATTGGTCAGACGAAGAACCCGACTGGAACAAAGCAGCCAGTTGCAGCGCTTTAATAAGGTTGCGCTAGGGGCTGGCAGGTAGGTACTTAGGAGGGCAGGCAACACAACAAGGGCAAAGGTTCTGTGCCCAGGGTGGCGATCCTGATCAATTTGCAGGTTGGTTCGGTCAGAGTAAGTAACTTGGGCACGGCCTTTGATCGTTTCAAGGGCGGTGTCAGTTTGAGAATTACCTGGAAACCAGCGAGGTGGTCGGTCCTTGATATACGACGTTGTTCTCGTTTGGAGAGGTGTCGGCGGGACTTGTTCGACCAGAATTGACTTTCAGCTTGGTACTAACGGGGCGGATTCTATTGGGTTGAAGGCAGGAATGCAAGTGTGCTAAGAAAAATATGTCCTGGGCAGAGACATCGCAGGGAGGCGATTGTGTCACCTTCGACGCGGCTGGGTGTACGAAAGTGGTGCATTGCCGACGTTAATGTGCGCAGGGTTGTGCACACTTGTTGTGCCACATGTCACCCGGCTGTCACCTTCCCCAGTGCGCTTCCTATAGCCTGTCTCAAGAATTTAAGTCAATGATAAATATCGTCTTTTTTTGCTGGTGAAAAAATCGTCAGTTTGACTGGAAGGCCCGTCTCATGGGGCTTTGGGAGGGTTGTGGAGGGGTTGTCCACTGAGTTATCCACAGCTTCTGTGGATTGTCCCAAGCGCTTGCTCTAGCACGGGCATGCTGGCTCTTTTGGTCTTTACCCGAGCGAAAAAAGGAGTAGAGTGGCGCGCCTTCCGATCTGCCCCACAGTGTTTTATGAAGTTTCGCTCAGTATCACCCTCTGTTACCGCCCCTCTTGCCAGTGTTACCGAACCCAAGCGCTTTTCCCTGCGGGTTGCCCTGTGGCTGCTGGACAGTCCACGCTTGGGACACAACACCAACGTCAAGTACTTTGCCGGGCGTTTGCTCAAGCAGCCTGCGCGTGATGGCGTGGTGGCTGCACAGAGTCGCCTGGGGCAGTTGATGTGCCGCGAGTGCGGCAATGCCCGGGACCGTCGTATCGGTCACGATCTGTTGCGCCAGGCTGCCCGTGCCGGCGACCGCCGTGCGCAACTTGAGCTGGGGCGGATCGAAGACTGAGCTGTCCAACCTCCGGTGGCTTGGTTAACCTTCGTTCCTTATTTCGATGACAGGAATCGTTATGGCTATGGACTTGACCAGCCTGCTG
The DNA here is from genome assembly GCF_013407925.2 of Pseudomonas protegens. Lineage (NCBI taxonomy): Bacteria > Pseudomonadati > Pseudomonadota > Gammaproteobacteria > Pseudomonadales > Pseudomonadaceae > Pseudomonas > Pseudomonas protegens. Next base: position 5,116,169 of record NZ_CP060201.1, read on the forward strand.
CTCGGCCTGGCGGGTGCGGCGTTGCCGTTACTGATGCTGGCCTGGCAGCTGCAGCGGCGTGCCAGTTCCAGCCAGAGCGAGCTGTCTGTGCTGGAAGAGCGTCTGGCCACTGCCCAACTGGCTCAGGAGGGCCTGGCCGCGCAGTTGGATGCCAGCCGCGATGAAGTCAGTGATCTGAGTCAGGCCAACGCCCTCAAGCAGGCCGACCTGGCCGCCTTGCGTCGTGAAGTGGAACTGCTGCAGATCGAGCGTGACAACGCCCGTGATGCGGCCCACGCCTGGAACCTGGAGCGGGCAGCCAAAGAGAACGAACTGCGTCGTCTGGATGCCCTGGCCGCCTCGTTGCACGCCGAACTGCGCGAGCAGCAGGAAAGCCACCAGCAGCGCCTGAGCGATTTGCAGGGTTCGCGGGACGAGTTGCGAGCCCAGTTTGCCGAGCTGGCGGGCAAGATTTTCGACGAGCGCGAACAGCGTTTCGCCGAAACCAGCCAGCAGCGTCTGGGGCAATTGCTGGACCCGCTCAAGGAGCGCATCCAGTCGTTCGAGAAGCGGGTCGAGGAAAGCTATCAGGCCGAGGCTCGTGAGCGGTTTTCCCTGGCCAAGGAGCTGGAGCGCCTGCAGCAACTGAATCTGCGTCTGAGCGATGAGGCCACCAACCTGACTCGCGCCCTCAAGGGCCAGAAGACCCAGGGCAACTGGGGCGAGCTGATACTTGAGCGGGTCCTGGAGCACGCCGGCCTGGAAAAAGGGCGCGAATACCAGACCCAGGTCAGCCTCAAGGGGCCGGATGGCGAGCGTTTCCAGCCCGATGTACTGATCATGCTGCCGGGTGACAAGCAGGTGGTGGTGGACTCCAAAGTCAGCCTCACCGCCTATCAGCAGTATGTCGGCAGCGATGATCCACAGGTTGCCCAGGCGGCCCTGAAGCAGCATGTGCTGTCTCTGCGCAACCACGTCAAAGGCCTGGCCGGCAAGGACTACAAGCGCCTTGAAGGGCTGCACAGCCTCGACTTCGTGCTGCTGTTCGTGCCCATTGAGGCGGCGTTTTCCGCTGCGCTGCAGGCCGAGCCCAATCTGTTTCAGGAAGCCTTCGACCGGCACATCGTGATTGTCAGCCCGACCACCTTGCTGGCCACGCTGCGGGTGATCGACAGCCTGTGGAAACAGGAGCGCCAGAGTCAGAATGCCCGGGAAATCGCCGAGCGCGCAGGCTGGTTGTATGACAAGTTCGTGCTGTTTATCCAGGACCTGGATGAAGTCGGCAATCGCCTGCAGCAGTTGGACAAGGCTTACTCGGCGGCGCGTAACAAGCTGACCGAGGGCCGGGGCAACCTGGTCAGCCGCAGTGAACAGCTCAAGTTGCTGGGCGCCCGTGCCAGCAAGAGCCTGCCGAGCGATTTGCTGGAGCGGGCGATGACCGATGCCGAAGGGCGCGAACTGGAGTGGCCGGAGTAATCCGGCACAGGTTCAGCCCAGCGGCAGATGCCGGCTCAGCAGGGCGCGCAAGGCGGCCGGTTTGACCGGCTTGGCCAGGTAATCCAGCCCCGCCGCGTGCACCTGGGCGATCATCTCCGGACGCCCATCGGCACTGATCACCACGCCAGGCACCGGTTCCCCCAGTTGGGTGCGGAGCCAGGCCATGACGTCGGTGCCGGTTTCGCCATCGTCCAGGTGGTAATCCACCAACGCCAATTGCGGGCGAATGCCTTCCTTGAGCAGCGCCGCGCACTCCTCGCGGTTGCGCGCGGTCCAGACCTGGCAGCCCCAGCGCGTCAACAGGCTATTCATGCCGATCAGGATGCTGTCTTCATTGTCCACGCAGAGCACTTGCCCGCCATTGAGCGACTGGCCGTTGACCTCGGCGGCCTTGCCCGGAGCAATTGCGCTGCTGCGGGCCAGGGGCACGCTGACGCTGAACACGCTGCCCTGGCCGGGCCAGGAGCGTACCTGCAGAGGGTGGCCGAGCACCCGGCACAGGCCATCGGCAATCGCCAGGCCCAGGCCCAGGCCTTTTTCGGCGCGGGTCTGGTGGCTGTCCAGGCGCTTGAACTCCTCGAAGATCACCTGCTGCTTGTCCTGGGGGATGCCCGGTCCACGGTCCCAGACTTCCAGGCTCAATGAGTCGCCGCGACGGCGTACCCCCAGCAGCACCGGCCCCTTGGCGTAGCGGAAGGCGTTGGTGAGGAAGTTCTGCAGGACCCGGCGCAAGAGCTTGCTGTCACTGTCGACCCGCAAGCGACTGCCGCGCACGCGAAATTGCAGGTTCTGTTCCTGGGCCAGGGCCTTGAATTCCGCCCCCAGGGTGTCAAACAGTTCGTTGAGCACGAAGGGCTTGCGCTCAGGGGTGATCTTGCCGTTCTCCAGGCGCGAGATGTCCAGCAGGTCGCTGATCAGGTCTTCCGCGGAGCGCAACGAGCTGTCCAGGTGCTGCACCAGTTGCTGGGCTTCGGGCGAGAGTCCGTCGTCCTGATGGGAGAGGGCGGCGGAAAACAGTCTTGCAGCGTTCAGGGGTTGCATCAGGTCGTGGCTGACGGCGGCAAGGAAACGGGTCTTGGACTGGTTGGCGGCTTCCGCCGTGCCCTTGGCCTCGGTCAGTGCGGCGTTGAGCTGGGACAGTTCATGGGTGCGTTCCGCCACCCGCTGCTCCAGGCCTTCGTTGGCCTCGGTGAGCGCCTGCTCGGCCTCACGGAAGGGAGTGATGTCGGTGAAGCTCATGACGAAGCCGCCGCCGGGCATCGGATTGCCGATCAGCTCGATGACCCGGCCATTGGGGAACAGGCGCTCGGAGGTATGGGCCCGCCCCTGGCGCATCCAGTGCAGGCGCCGGGCGACATGGACTTCCGCTTCTCCCGGGCCACACAGGCCACGTTCGGCGTTGTGGCGAATGATGTCGGCAATCGGCCGGCCGACGCTGATCAGGCCGTCGGGGTAATCGAACAGCTCCAGGTAGCGACGGTTCCAGGCCACCAGTTTCAGCGACTGGTCCACCACGCTGATGCCCTGGGTGATGTTTTCGATGGCCCCTTGCAGCAGGGCGCGGTTGAACTGCAGCACCTCCGAGGCTTCGTCGGCGATGCGCACCACGTCTTCAAGCTGCATCTCCCGGCCTTCGATGGCAGCCTTGACCACGGCGCGGGTCGAGGAGGCGCCAAGGACACCGGCGAGCAGGCGTTCGGTGTGGGCGATCCATTCGCCATCGGCGTTTTGATTGGGGTTGAAGCCTTTGCCCTGGCGATAGGCGAAGCGAATGAAGCTCTGGCGGGCGCGCTCCTCGCCGACGAAGCGCGCGGCGAGTTTCAGCAGGTCGTCGATCTGCACCGCCAGCATGGAGCGCGAACTGAGGCGGCCGCTGATTTCCTGGCCGATGAAGCGTCCGGCCTGCCAGTGTTCGGAGACCCGGGTGCGTGACAGCACCGAAACCCAGGCGAACAGGGTGAAGTTGCCGGCCAGGGACAGCACCACGCCCTGGGTCAGGGGCGTGATCGGCAGGTGCAGCGGGTTGCCGTGCAGCCAGGCCAGGCCGGGGAAACTGCTCAGGGACCAGCCCAGGCTGTGGGCGGCGATGGGCAGGACCAGGGTGTAGAACCAGATGAAGGTGCCGGCGGCGAGTCCGGCGAACACCCCGCGGCGGTTGGCCTGTTTCCAGTACAGCGCGCCGAGCATGGCCGGTGCCAGTTGGGTCACGGCGGCAAAGGCGATCTGGCCAATGGTCGCCAGGCTGGCGGTGGAGCCTAGCAGGCGATAGCTGACATAGGCCAGCAACAGGATGACCACGATGCTGACCCGGCGCACCGAGAGCATCCAGTGGCGGAACACTTCAAAGGGCCGCTCGGCATTCTTGTGACGCAGCAGCCAGGGCAGCAGCATGTCGTTGGACACCATGGTCGACAGCGCCACGCTGGCCACGATCACCATGCCGGTGGCGGCCGAAGCACCGCCGATGAACGCCAGCAGGGCCAGGGCCGGATGGGCCTGGGCCAGGGGCAGGCTGATGACGAACGAGTCCGGCAATACGCTGCTGGGCAGCAGCATCTGTCCGGCCAGGGCAATGGGCACCACAAACAGCGCCGCCAGGGCCAGGTAGGCCGGGAACACCCATTTGGCCAGGCGCAGGTCCTGGGGTTCGATGTTCTCCACCACGGTGACGTGGAACTGCCGTGGCAGGCAGATGATTGCCATCATCGCCACCCCGGTCTGGACCACCATCGATGGCCAGTTGATGGTTTCCTTCCAGTACTGCTCCAGGCGCGGCGCCAGCATGGCCTGGTTGAACAGGTCGTCGAAACCGTCATACAGGCCAAAGGTGACGAAGGCGCCCACGGCGAGAAAGGCGAACAGCTTGACCAGTGACTCGAAGGCAATCGCCAGCACCATGCCGCGGTGGTGCTCGGTGGCATCCAGGTTGCGGGTGCCGAAGACAATGGTGAACAGCGCCAGGATCAGCGACACGATCAGCGCCGTGTCCTGGGCCCGGGTGCCCATGGCATCGGCCCCGGCGCCGATCAGCAGGTTGACTCCGAGGACGATGCCCTTGAGCTGCAGGGCGATGTAGGGCAGCACGCCCACCAGGCAGATCAAGGCCACCACCACCGCCAGGGATTGGGATTTGCCGTAGCGCGCGGCAATGAAGTCGGCGATCGAGGTGATGTTCTCCTGCTTGCTGATCATCACCATCTTCTGCAGCACCCAGGGCGCGAATACCAGCAGCAGAATGGGCCCCAGGTAGATCGGCAAAAAGGCCCAGAGCTGCTCGGCGGCCTGGCCGACGGCGCCGAAGAAGGTCCAGCTGGTGCAATAGACGGCCAGCGACAGGCTGTATACCCAGGCCCGTACCCGTGGCGGCAGGGGTGTGCTGCGACGATCGCCGTAGAAAGCGATGGCGAACATGATGGCCATATAGGCCAGGGCAACGGCGGCAATCAGCCCGCTGGACAACGACATGGAAACTCCGGAGCAAAGACACCGGGCACCTCAGCCCGGCCAGACAGTCTGGCACGATGTGTCGTTGGCGTCAGTGTCGACCAAGGTATCAGCGCGGTCTGATGTCGCAGGGCCGAGCTGCCTTTGCAACAGGCTAGGGCAGGAGGGCGAGCTCGATCAGGGCGTGCAGTTCCGGCACCGATAGCGGGGTGGCGGAGAACAGGATGCGGAACACCGTAGGAGCCACCATCAGGTTCAGTAGGCGGTCGATGTCCGGCAGGCGTGCCTCGCTGTCCTGATAGCGCTCGAGGATCGTCTGCAATTGAGCGCTGAGGATGGTCACGCAATAGCCTGGCGTGGCGCTGCTCTGCACGTCGCGCATCATGTTGCGCCCGGGTTCCGAGCTCATTTCATCCAGGTACTGCTCGGCCCAGGCGCGCAGGTCGCCCCGCAGGCTGCCGGTGTTCGCCGGTTCGCTGTCCGGGCGCATGCGCGCCAGGGCGACATCGGCCAGCAACGCCGAAAGGTCGCCCCAGCGCCGATAGATGGTCGAAGGCGTGACGCCGGCGCGGGTGGCAATCTGCGGCACGGTCAGGGTCGAGCGCTCCTGTTCTTCAAGGAGTTCGCGGACTGCCGTATGGATCGATTCCTGAACCCGGGCGCTGCGGCCGCCGGGGCGTAAAGCTTCTTTGATGGCCATGGGGTCGAACCTTAACACAAAGAATTTGCTTTAAGCCCATGCCGGCAGCACACTGCGCAAAAGCAAAATATTAGCTTTAGTGGAGCGTGCTCATGTCCGGTGCAATTAATGCTTGTGGGTCCAGCCGTCGCAGTCTGGTGTTTCTGGCCGTTACCCTGCTGAGTTTCCTGGCGGCGTCCAGCGTGCCGACACCGCTGTATCACCTGTATCAGGAGTCCCTGCATTTTTCTCCGGCGGTGTTGACCCTGGTGTTCGGGGTCTACGCCCTGAGCCTGCTGGCGGCCTTGCTGACCGTGGGCTCGCTGTCGGACTACCTGGGGCGTCGGCCGGTGATTTTTGTCGCCCTGCTGCTCAATTGCGTGGCGATGTTGCTGTTCATCAATGAAAGCGGGGTGCAATGGTTGCTTGCCGCGCGCGTGATGCAGGGCTTTGCCACCGGCATGGCCACCAGCGTGCTCGGCGCCGCGCTGCTGGATGTCGATCGTCGGCAGGGCCCGTTGGTCAACAGTGTCGCGCCTCTGCTGGGCATGGCTTGCGGCGCCATGGGGGCCAGCCTGCTGGTGGAGTTCGCCCCCCTGCCGCTGCAGCTCAGTTACTGGCTGCTGTTGGGGGTGTTCGGTGTTCAGGCGCTGTATGTCTGGCGCTTGCCGGAAAGTGTCAGCCCGCAACCCGGTGCCTGGGCGTCCCTGAAGCCCACGCTGCATGTGCCGCCGCAAGCACGGCGGGCGTTATGGCTGGCGTTGCCGGTGGATGTGGCGGTGTGGGCGGTGGGGGGCTTCTATCTGTCGCTGGCGCCGTCGCTGGTTCGCGCCGCCACCGGCTCCACTTCGAACCTGATCGGTGGCGGCCTGGTGGCGGTACTGACCCTCAGTGGCGCGCTGATGATCTTTTCCCTGCGCCAGCGTCCGGCCGACAAGGTCCTGCGCTTGGGGGCCGGGTTGCTGGCGCTGGGGGTGATGCTGCTGCTCGGCGCCGTGCACAGCGCCAGTCTGACAGTGTTTTTCGTCGGCACCCTGGTGCTGGGCAGTGGCTTTGGTGCGGGTTTTCTTGGCGCGTTGCGCAGTGTGGTGCCGTTGGCACTACCCCATGAGCGTGCGGGCCTGATGTCGGCGTTTTATGTCTTGAGTTATCTGGCGTTCTGCTTGCCGGCCTTGCTGGCGGGGAATCTGACCCGTCGCTTCGGTCTGATTGCCACTACCGATGGTTACGGTGCGCTGCTGATCCTGTTGTCCCTCGGCGCGCTTCTGGTGCTGGTGCGGCGTCCCCTGCCGTCCTGTGCGGCGCCGGGAGCCTGAGCAGGTGCTTGATTGCCCGGCGGTGGGTCGTGGTCCATGGGCCGGATTGCTCTGGCGACTGAGTGCATGCCTGCCGGTTGGCGAAAGCGCCGCGCGTCTTCACTATGGGCGCCTGTTTCGCTGCCATGGAGTGCCTCATGTTCCCTGTGTCTGATCATCTTTTGTTCGATCGGCGGCCACGTCAGTGGTGTTTCAATTCCCCCACACCGATAACGGGCCGCCACGCGAGGAGCTCAGCCTCCTTGGGGCCAGGGAGGCGGGCATGAAGGTCATTCGCAGCGCTGACTTTACCGGCGAGCGGGCCTGGGCCGCCCTGGACATCGCCAACATGAACGGCATCACCACGCGCCTGCACTGGACTGACCAGCCTTACCGATGGCACGTCAATGACGGGCAGGAGGTGTTCGTGGTGCTGGGTGGCCAGGTGCAGATGCACTATCGCCTTGAAGGGGTCGAGCATTCGGTACTGCTGGAGGTGGGCGACATTTTTTATGCCGATCTGGGGACCGAGCATGTGGCTCATCCTCAGGGGGTTGCCAGGGTGCTAGTGATCGAATCCGCGGGCAGCGTCTAGCCTTATATCTACTAAATAGATAACAGATAGAGAAATTACCCGTTATATAGATATTCGATTCGGTTCTACCATGGACTCCACCTCATCAGAGGACAGGAGACACGCCATGCCATGCACCCACAGCATCAAAACCGGCCGCCGGCCCTTGAGTCATCTGCAACACCCGCGCGAAGCCATTCGTCAGTTCACGCCCAACTGGTTCGCGGCCACCATGGGCACCGGGGTTCTGGCCCTGGCGCTGGCCCAATGGCCGGCCCCGGTACCGGGCCTGCATCAGGTGGCCGAAGGCTTCTGGTGGTTGACCATCATTCTGTTTTTACTCTTTACCGCGATGTACACCGCGCGCTGGGTGCTGTTCTTCGATGAGGCACGGCGGATCTTTGCCCATTCAACGGTATCGATGTTTTTCGGCACCATCCCCATGGGGCTGGCGACCCTCATCAATGGCTTGCTGCTGTTCGGCATGCCGCGCTGGGGTGAGGCGGCGGTGCATCTGGCGCAAGGGTTGTGGTGGCTGGACGTGGCCATGTCCCTGGCTTGCGGGGTGTTGATCCCCTACATGATGTTCACCCGGCAGGAGCACAGCATCGATCAGATGACCGCCGTGTGGTTGCTGCCGGTGGTGGCGGCCGAAGTGGCGGCGGCCAGCGGTGGGTTGCTGGCGCCGCACCTGGCGGATGCCCATGCCCAGCTGGTGATGCTCAGTACCAGCTACGTGTTGTGGGCCTTTTCGCTGCCGGTGGCCTTCAGCATCCTGACCATCCTGCTGCTGCGCATGGCCTTGCACAAATTGCCCCACGAAAGCATGGCCGCCTCCAGCTGGCTGGCCTTGGGCCCGATCGGCACCGGCGCTTTGGGCATGCTGGTACTGGGAAGCGATGCGCCGGCGATCTTTGCTGCCAATGGCCTGCCCGGCGTCGGCGAGATTGCCGCCGGCCTGGGGCTGGTGGCGGGCCTGACCTTATGGGGTTTCGGCCTGTGGTGGATGTTGATGGCCGTGCTGATCACCCGCCGTTACCTGCGCGAGGGCATTCCCTTCAACCTCGGCTGGTGGGGCTTCACCTTCCCGTTGGGGGTGTATTCGCTGGCCACTCTGAAACTGGGCAGCACCTTGCACCTGGGCTTTTTCAGCGTGTTTGGCGCGGTGCTGGTGGTGGCGCTGGCGGTGATGTGGCTGATCGTGGCCAAGCGCACGCTGCAGGGGGCTTATAAAGGCGAGTTGTTTGTCTCGCCGTGCATAGCGGGGTTACGGAAATAATCGCTAAAGATAGGTAAGGTTGTGGCCTGGATCGATATTCGACATTCCAATAACAGTATCCACGCCACTCAGGGACATGGACGATGAGTCACCCTTCGCAGTTCACCTTGCTCCGCAAGCGGCGGTTCCTGCCGTTTTTCATCACGCAATCCCTCGGTGCGTTCAACGACAACATCTTCAAGCAGTCGCTGATCCTGGCCATTCTCTACAAGCTGAGCATCGAGGGGGATCGCTCGATCTGGGTCAACCTCTGTGCCTTGCTGTTCATCCTGCCGTTCTTTCTGTTTTCTGCCCTGGCCGGGCAGTTTGGCGAAAAGTTCGCCAAGGATGCGTTGATCCGCCTGATCAAGCTGGGGGAGATCGCGATCATGGTGGTGGGGGCGGTGGGCTTTGCCTTCGATCACCTGTCGCTGATGCTGGTGGCGCTGTTCGCCATGGGCACTCACTCGGCGCTGTTCGGTCCGGTGAAGTACTCGATCCTGCCCCAGGCCCTGCACGAGGAGGAACTGGTGGGCGGCAACGGCCTGGTGGAAATGGGCACTTTTCTGGCGATCCTGGCAGGCACCATCGGCGCCGGGATCATGATGTCCTCGGCGCATTACGCGCCGATTGTCTCCAGTGCCATGATCGGGGTCGCGGTGCTGGGCTACCTGGCCAGCCGGGCCATTCCCCGGGCGGCCGCTGCGACCCCGGACCTGCGCTTGAACTGGAACATCTTCAGCCAGTCCTGGGCCACTCTGCGCCTGGGCCTGGGGCAGACGCCGGCTGTGTCGCGCTCCATTGTCGGCAATTCCTGGTTCTGGTTTGTCGGGGCGATCTACCTGACCCAGATCCCGGCCTATGCCAAGGAGTGGATGCACGGTGACGAGACGGTGGTGACCCTGATTCTCACCGTGTTTTCGGTGGGTATCGCGGTGGGTTCGATGCTGTGCGAGAAGCTTTCGGGGCGCAAGGTCGAGATCGGTCTGGTGCCGTTCGGCTCCTTTGGCCTGACCGTGTTCGGCCTGTTGCTGTGGTGGCATTCCGGCGGTATTGCGCAGAGTGCCAGCGGACATGGCTGGCTCGAAGTCCTGGGCTTTGCCCACGCCTGGTGGGTACTGTTCGACGTTCTGGGTCTGGGGGTGTTCGGTGGCTTCTATATAGTGCCGCTGTACGCGCTGATCCAGTCGCGCACCCCGGAGAACGAACGGGCTCGGGTGATCGCCGCCAACAACATTCTCAATGCGCTGTTCATGGTGGTGTCGGCGCTGGTTTCCATCGTCATGCTGAGCATGGTCGAGCTGACCATTCCTCATCTGTTCCTGGTGGTGTCGCTGCTCAATATCGCGGTCAACGTCTACATCTTCAAAGTGGTGCCGGAATTCAGCGTGCGCTTCATGATCTGGCTGCTCAGCCATTCCATGTACCGCGTCGAGCATCGCAATCTGGAGCAGATCCCCGATGAGGGGGCGGCCTTGTTGGTGTGCAACCACGTGTCGTTCGTCGATGCCTTGTTGATTGGCGGCGCGGTGCGTCGGCCGATTCGCTTCGTGATGTATTACAAGATCTACAACCTGCCCGTGCTGAACTTTATCTTCCGCACCGCCGGGACCATTCCTATCGCTGCACGGCATGAGGACCTGGACATCTACGAAAAGGCCTTCAAACGGATTGCCCAGTACCTGCGCGATGGTGAGTTGGTGTGCATTTTCCCCGAGGGCAAGCTGACGGCCGATGGCGAGATCAATGAGTTCAAGGGCGGGCTGACACGGATTCTCGAAGAAACCCCGGTGCCGGTGATTCCCATGGCCCTGCAAGGCTTGTGGGGCAGCTTCTTCAGCCGCGATCCGAGCAAGGGCTTCTTTCATCGCATCTGGTCGCGAGTGACCCTGGTGGCCGGGCCGGCAGTGGCGGTGGAAACGGCGGAGCCGGCGTACTTGCAGACCTTGGTGGCGCAGTTGCGCGGCCCACGGCGCTAGCCTCGGCCGGATACAAAAACGCCCGCATTGCTGCGGGCGTTTTCATTGCTGCGCGGTGGCGGTCAGCTGGCGCTGACTTTCAAGCCCACCAGGCCGGCGATGATCAGCGCCACGCTGGCCAGGCGCACCAGGGCCATGGATTCGCCGAACAGGATGATCCCGGCAATCACCGTGCCGATGGCACCGACTCCGGTCCAGATGGCGTAGGCGGTGCCCAGAGGCAGTTCCTTCATGGCCAAGCCGAGCAGGCCCAGGCTGATGACCATGGCGAGGATGGTCAGGGCGGTGGGCAGCGGACGGCTGAAGCCGTCGGTGTACTTCAGGCCGACGGCCCAGCCTACTTCGAACAAACCGGCAAACAACAAAATGATCCAGGACATGCTGACCTCATCGGTGGATGGGGTCGTCCCCAGAATTGATCACCCGATCGAGTGGCGAGGTCGTCCTCGCGCTGCGCAGTATACTGCCCAACTCTGCTTGGGTGATCAGTTTTTAAGCTCGGTCGCTCGGCTGTTGTGTTTCCAGTTTTTGCTCGTTTTCGTCGTTCATGCGGCGCAAGTAGGTCGAAAGCAGCGCCCCGGAAATATTGTGCCAGACGCTGAACAAGGCACTGGGCACCGCCGCCAGGGGCGAAAAATGGGCGCTGGCCAGGGCTGCCCCCAGGCCGGAATTCTGCATGCCGACCTCCAGTGCCAGGGATTTGCGCTGTGCCAGGGGCAGTTTGAAGACCCGGCCGGTGAAATAGCCCAGCAAGTAGCCGAAGCTGTTGTGCAGCATCACCACCGCCATGATCAGCAGCCCGGATTCGGCGATTTTCCCTTGGCTGGCCGCCACCACGGCGGTGACGATGATGACGATGCTCACCACCGAAACCAGCGGCAGCACCTCCACCGCGTGTTGAACCCGATGGCCCAGCAGGCGTTGGGCCAGGACGCCGAGCGCGATCGGTAGCAGCACCACCTGCAGGATCGACCAGAACAGCTCCATGAAGGACACCGGCAGCCAGGCCGAGGCCAGCAGCCAGATCAGCGCAGGGGTCAACAGCGGGGCGAGCAGGGTGGTCACCGCGGCAATCGCCACTGACAGTGCCAGGTCGCCGCGGGCTAACCAGGTCATGACGTTGGACGAGGTGCCGCTTGGGCAGCAGCCGACGAGAATCACCCCGACGGCGATTTCCGGTGGCAGGTGAAAGACCTGGCAGAGCACCCAGGCCACGCCCGGCATGATCACGAAATGCGCCACCACCCCCAGGGCCACACGCCAGGGATGACGCGCCACTTCAGCGAAGTCTTCAAGCTTCAGGGTCAGTCCCATGCCGAACATCGCCAGGCCCAGCAGCGGCACGATGGCGCCCTTGAGGCCGATGAACCAGCCGGGCTGGAAGAATGCCAGGACGGCGAAGATCAGTACCCAGTAAGCGAAGGTGTTGCCGACAAAGCGGCTCAGTGCAGCCAGTGCGCGCATGACCTGTTCCTTGTTATGTGAAAACGCCACCGAAGGCGGTGGCGTCTAGTGCGGTGCGGCTTTCCGGGCAAAGCGTCAGATGCCTTGCGGAATCTCCTCGCCGCCCAGGGCTTCGAACAGCGCCGGCAGGAAGTCGCCGAAGGTCAGCATCATCAGGGTGAAGCTGGCGTCCTGCTGGCCGAGGGCTTCATCGCCGCCGTCCTGTTCCGCCTGGTCCTGCAGCAGGTCTTCGAACTTCAGGCGCTTGACCACCATCTTGTCGTCGAGCATGAAGGACAGCTTGTCCTGCCAGGCCAGGGACAGTTGAGTGACCACTTTACCGGTGCTCAGGTGTAGCTGGATTTCCTCGCCGGTCAGGTCCTGGCGCTTGCAGCGCACGATGCCACCGTCCTCGTGGGTGTCGCGCAACTCGCATTCGTCGAGCACGAAGAAGTCGTCGGCGGCTTTCTGGGTCTTGACCCAGTCGGTCATGATTGCGCTCGGGGCGATCTTCACGGTCAGCGGACGTACTGGCAGGGTGCCGAGGACTTCGCGCAGGGTGGAGAGCAGGTCTTCGGCGCGTTTCGGGCTGGCCGAGTTGACCAGGATCAGGCCCTGTTTCGGGGCGATGGCGGCGAACGTCGAGGAGCGACGGATAAAGGCACGGGGCAGGAAGGCCTGGATGATTTCATCCTTGATCTGGTCGCGCTCCTTCTTGTAGACCTTGCGCATCTGTTCGGCTTCGATCTCTTCGACCTTTTCCTTCACCGCGTCGCGCACCACGCTGCCGGGCAGGATGCGTTCTTCCTTGCGTGCGGCCACCAGCATGAAGTCCTGGCTGACGTGAACCAGCGGGGCGTCTTCACCTTTGCCGAAAGGGGCGACGAAACCGTAAGTGGTCAACTCCTGGCTTGCACAGGGGCGCGCCAGTTTGGTCGCCAGTGCAGTTTCCAGCGCCTCAGCATCAAAAGGCAGATCTTGGGTCAGGCGATAGATCAGCAGGTTTTTGAACCACATGGGGTGAATCTCTCCTTTATACAAAGGAGGGCATTATTCTCTTCGCTGCTGCTCAGGCCAACCCTTCGCTAAGCCTTTGGAAGGCCTGAAAAAATTATTATAAAAAGTGCTTGCCAGAGTACGGACTGCTCCGTAGAATGCGCGCCACACCGAACGTGAAGGGTGATTAGCTCAGCTGGGAGAGCGTCTGCCTTACAAGCAGAATGTCGGCGGTTCGATCCCGTCATCACCCACCATTCGCATTCAGTGTTACGCGCAGCGGTAGTTCAGTCGGTTAGAATACCGGCCTGTCACGCCGGGGGTCGCGGGTTCGAGTCCCGTCCGCTGCGCCATATTCGGTAACCTGGAACACTGAACGCCAGGTCACCACAGGAAGCCCGCTAACGCGGGCTTTTTGCTGTAAAGAGTTAGCGGGTCGTGCGGCAAATAATGGAAATTCAGATTTTTTTTGATAAATTTATCAATTAAATCAACACTTTAAGAATTTCTGTGGCATAATGCGCCCCGCAACGAAGGTAAAGGGTGATTAGCTCAGCTGGGAGAGCGTCTGCCTTACAAGCAGAATGTCGGCGGTTCGATCCCGTCATCACCCACCACTTACTTTCAACGCTACGCGCAGCGGTAGTTCAGTCGGTTAGAATACCGGCCTGTCACGCCGGGGGTCGCGGGTTCGAGTCCCGTCCGCTGCGCCATATTCGGTAACCTGGAACACTGAACGCCAGGTCACCACAGAGAGCCCGCTAACGCGGGCTTTTTGCTGTCTGGGATTTGGTTTGGCTCAGATCCTTTACGAAAAAAAGCGGCCCACGGGCCGCTTTTCTTGTTTATGGCTTACGGCTCGGCGTTTCGACTGTGCCGATAGTCGCTGACAGCTTCGTACACCGCCTTGCGCAAGCGGTTGATGCCGCCGATGGGGCGATGGGCTTCGATGCCGAACCAGGGGTTGAAGGATTGGTTGTCGCAGGCCAGGTTCTGCGCCGGGGTGTCGAAATCCTGGGCGGGAATGGTCAGGCGGGCCACGGTTTCGAAGGGGGCGTCGCTTTCCTTCCATTCGATGCTGGTGTCTTCGATCGGCATGAACCGGCTCGGGTTCTGACGCTGGATCTGCAGGACGAAGCAGGCCGGAACCCGATCGGTGGACAGTTGTTGGGTCAGGGCGCTGCGCAGGAAGTTGGGCAGGTCCTGATTCTGCGCCGGCAGGCTGTAGGCCGGGCAGCTGCCAGGGTCCGGCATGGCCCGGAACTTGGCATTGGCATTGCCGAACTTATAGGGCGAAACCGAGAAGTAAGTGCTCTGGGTCGGGCTGGCCGGTGCCGGTGACAGTGTGGCCAGGGCAATGAACAGATGGCGGATCTGCCAATGGCGAGGATCCCAGCCAGGAAAGAAGGCCCCGACTTTCTTACCGTCCGCCTGGGCCGCGATGTTCTGCTGGTACTCGGCCACGTCGCTGACGAAGAAGTTCGGATGGTTGAACATCACGAAATCCTGTTCGCGTCGCGCCGATTCCGCGGGTATCAGCTGTTGCCCTGGTACATCCAGCAGTTTGATTGCCATGCCGCGGGCGTCGCGAATGCGGTCGAACTGCGGATAGGCATTGCCATTGGACAAGCGCACCGTCGCTTGCCAGGTCTGGCCGGGACTGGCGAACACGCCCTGGCGCAGCTCCGGACTCAAGTCCTCGAGTACCTGGACCTCGGCTTTCACGCAGCCATGGGCCTTGGCATGGGCATCGCGCAGGTAGCGGGTGCCTTCCCGGTGCTGGTCGACGATGCGCACGGCGGTCTGGATGATGTCCTGGGTGCGTGCGGCCTCATCGGCGGGAATCTGCTCCTGTGCCGCCACCGGGCCGCGGTGCTGCCAGGCGAACCAGGCGCTGGACAGCGCCCAGGCCAGAAGGTCCATGACCAGCAGCAGTACCAGCGTCTTGCCCAGCAATGAGCCCAGGCGCAGCCAGAGCCTGGCCAGCAGCGACGGTCGTTTTCTTGCGAGATCGAGTTTCATGGCAGTTGTGACTCCAGCGGTCCGCCCAGCACTTTCAGGTATTCCAGCAATGCCCAGCGCTCCTCAGGCTGCAGCAGCGGGCCGATAACCCCGTTGCCGCGCTGGCCTGCGCGGAATTCGTGACCGCTGTTGTGGTTGCCGCTGATGCGGGTATCGAATTCAAAGCCGTTCTTGAAGGCTTCCGGACGGTAGCCCAGGTGTTTGGGGTCGTACTCGAAGGTGCCGCGATAGAAGGTCGTCGAGCGCTCCGATTGCGGAGACAGCAGTTGATACAGGTTGGGTACCGAGCCGTTGTGCAGGTAGGGCGGGGTTGCCCAGACCCCGGCCAGTGGCCGGGCCTTGTAGGCGCGCAGCTCGCGTACCCCGATTGGCAGGCCGTAGCCGTCCAGTCGTGGGCGCTCCTCAGGGCTGACCTTGGCGTCACGGTAAGCGCGTTCTTCGACGAAAGCGGTGATGTAGGCCAGGCCCTTGGCCGCCGAGAGTTGACGCAGGTCCAGCGGTTCGGTGGGCGTCGGGTGCAGCTCGACATTGGATTTTGCCAGCTCGGCGGTATCCCACTGCAGGGCGCTGAGGTCATAGCGCAGGTCGGCGATATTGCTGGCGGAGTTCGGGTCGGTGCCGATCACCGCTATCGGAAGCATTTTCAACTGTTGTACGGGACGGCCATTGCTTTCGCTGACCGTGGGCACATGGCAGCTCGCGCAGTGGTTGGCAAACAAGTCGCGGCCCTTGGCGGCCAGCGGCTTGTCGACAGTACCCAGCAGCGCCTCCGGCCAGATGGGCGGCTTCAGGCGTTGCAAGGTCTCTTCTATATGGTTGAGATCGCGAACGCGCACGCTGGAGGGGTAGCGAGCGTCGCCAGTGAGAGGCTGGCCGGCGGCATCGAACAGGTTCAGCGTAGCGCCGACTCCCAGGGCTTCGCCGATATTGCGTGCCATGGGCTGCTGCGCCGACCCGTTCCACTGGACCCAGTCGAAGGTCCAGATATCCCACAGTTGCGGGTAATCGACCGGGGCGTTGGCGATCCGGTAGTTATCCGCAGATATGGCATCGCCGAAGCTGGCGTTGGCGATGCGGCCAAAGGCATCTGTACGGCCCGGACCTTCTTCGGTGGGGTAGAGGCCGCGATGGGTGTCGTTCCAGGCCACCCGCAGGAAGTTGTCCAGCGAGACCTTGAAGTCGTGGCGCAGCTGGTCGTGTTTCGCGTCGTAATCCGCGCCCAGCACCTTGCGTGCAAAACGCTCGAATTTCCACGGGTTGTAATAAGTGGAGGCCAGGCTGGCGACCAGGGCCTGGCCGAAACTGCCGCCGCGCAGGGTTGGTACGCTGGATGGCAGAACATGCTGTGCCGAGCCACCGTCGATACGCAGGGCTTGATGGTTGAAGCGCAGTTCGCCGGTGTGGCAGGCGGCGCAAGTGATGTCCAGGTATTGCTCTGAGCTGCCCGGATTCTGATGACGGGCGAACCCGACAGGCAGATTGCCAGGGTTTTGCGCCGTGGCTTTCTGTCCTGGCTCCACTAGGAAACCGAAGCGGGCCAAGTACTCGGGTGCGGCAAAGGGCTGTTCGGAGAAGGGCAGTTCCAGAGCAACAAACCATTCATAGCGCAGGCCTTTGACCTGAGTGCCCTGGGGCGTGAAATAGTAGGTCTGGCGGTCGCTGGCATCCCATTGATCCAGGTAATGCACCTGTTCAACGGGTACATAGTCAGGAAGTTTCGGGTTGGCGATGTAGTACAGGACCACAGCCAGGACAATGCCGATCAGCACGGCAATCAACAGCAAAACACGGTAGATGAGGCGCAAGATGTACTTCCTTGTCGAATTTCGTTTCCTTATGCCTGAGCTCCTCTGACGCGGCAAGTAGCCATTACTTGCGCTATGGTTATTCGCGCTCGTTCCAGCGCCTCATTCAGCCGCCTGGGCGGGGCGTTCCTCACAGCACAAAAACGTGTTTAAAGACGTGAACTTATCGGACATTTACTACTCTTACGCCGGTAGCCATTGGTCGTGGTCGCCTGATAAGCTCGCGGCTTTATTCGATTGCCCTTTAGGCGCATGAACAAGGAAATAGCATGAAACAGCATCGGTTGGCGGCGGCGGTGGCCCTGGTTAGCCTGGTACTTGCGGGTTGTGATTCGCAGACCAGCATAGAGCTGAAAACCCCGGCGCAAAAAGCTTCCTACGGTATCGGCCTGAACATGGGCAAGAGCCTGGCTCAGGAAGGCATGGATGACCTGGATTCCAAAGCCGTCGCCCAGGGCATCGAAGATGCCGTCGGCAAGAAAGAACAGAAGCTGAAGGACGAAGAACTGGTCGAAGCCTTTGCCGCGCTGCAAAAGCGTGCCGAAGAGCGCATGGCCAAGATGAGCGAAGAGTCGGCGGCTGCCGGCAAAAAATTCCTCGAAGAGAACGGCAAGAAAGCCGGTGTGACCACCACCGCTTCCGGCCTGCAGTACGAAGTGTTGAAGAAGGCCGACGGCGCTCAGCCAAAGCCGACTGACGTGGTGACCGTTCACTACACCGGTACTTTGACCAACGGCACCGTGTTCGACAGCTCGGTAGAGCGTGGCAGCCCGATCGACCTGCCGGTCAGCGGCGTGATCCCGGGTTGGGTTGAAGGTCTGCAACTGATGCACGTGGGTGAGAAGTACAAGTTGTATATCCCTAGCGATCTGGCTTACGGCGCACAAAGCCCAAGCCCGTCGATCCCGGCCAACTCGGTGCTGGTATTCGAGTTGGAACTGCTGGGGATCAAGGATCCAGCCAAGCAGGACGCCGCCAAGTAACCTGTCTTTGCGCCTGAAGCGACGCCCCGTTTTTACGGGGCGTTGTCGTTTCTGCAAGGCGCATCTGGCAATCAATGCGAACCAGCGGCATGGTCTGCGGTCAGAACAGGGTGTCAGTTGCGGCTAGTCGTTGAAGGCTGCCAAGTCAATGAAATTATGGGTTTTTTTATGTGAGTAAAAAACGCCCGATCTGAGCTCAGCCCTTGTGAAACGGGGCTTTCAGCCGTGAAAAATAGCTCTGTTCACAAGGTTATCCACAATTTGTGTGGATAACATTTCAGTGGGAGTGATGATGAAAGCACCCTGGAACTTTGCTCGCTTCCTGCCTTTGGCGGGTCGGTTGCTGAGCCGTGGTCGGTTGCCGACGCTATTGTTTGCTGTCGCCAGCAAGGGGGCCCTTCAGGGAGGGCGCTTGGGCAAGGTCAAGGAGGACCTGCGCCTGCTCCAGGCGTTGTGTCTGGCTTACTGGCGAGGCGAATATCGAGCCATCAGCTCCAAGTCCTTGCTGTCGGTGGTGGCGGGGCTGATGTATTTCCTCAGTCCGGTGGATGCGATTCCGGATTTCATTCCGGTGTTCGGCATGCTCGACGACATTGCCGTGCTGGCCTGGCTGATGAAGACCCTGGATGACGAACTCAGCGCCTTCCGCGCTTGGCGTGGCCGTCAGCGCCCGGAAAAACTGGCGCTAGTCGAGCGGCTGCCGGCTACCCCTGAGCAATTGCTGCTAGAGGGGCCGCAGAAAAACTAGGGCATTCACCTGCTCCCACAACAATCATGCTCCCCGCGACCGCAGCCGCTGTTAGGATTACACTTCAAAGGAAAAGTCCGACTCGATAAGTGTCGTTGTCCTACGGGGTAGTAATGGATATTCAGATTATTGAACGCGATGGCGAGCCCGAATACGCGGTTCTGCCGTGGGCTCAGTATCAAGCTTTATTGACAGCCGCAGGCCTCACCGAACCACTATCGCAAGCTGGCGCTACGTCTCAGGCAGCGCCGCCGGCCCAGAGTCTTCCGGGGCTGGATCAACTACGCAATCTGCGCGAAGGGAAGGGCATCGCCATCGAGGCGCTGGCCCGCAAAGTAGGTATCAGCCCGTCTTACCTGGCCCTGATTGAAAGTGGCGAGCGTCAACCCGACGCTGCGATTCGCCGCAGCCTGGCCTGGGAATTGACGGTGCCGGGGTGGAGGGAGCAATCGTGAGTGTAAGGATCAGTCGTCAGCACTGGGATGGGCTGTTGGGTGAGCTGGATCAAGCCCGTCGTCAACGTCACCTTTTAACCTATCGTGCGCTGCTGGAGCGATTGCAACTGCCCAGCCCGGCGATGCAGACCTTGACGGCCGCCCTGGAGCACCTGGCGGCCCTGGATGCCCGCGCCGAACAGCCACTGCGCAGCTCGTTGGTGATCAGCCAGGGAGCCAGTCGTTTGCCGCGTACCGGATTCTTCGAATGTGTTGAGCGCCTGGGGCGTTTTTCCGGGCCTTCCGATGGAGTGGCTGCCGCTTCCTGGCACGCTTCGGAAGTGGTGCGCGTGTTCGAGTACGAGTACCCCGAATCAGCGGAGGCGTGAATGTTCCTGCCACTCAAGGCGCGACTCGGTTATTGGCTGGCGCGCCGCTTGTTCCATTGGCCCTGGTTTATCCGTCAACCCCGTATCTGGCGTTGGATGGAAGGGCAATTCGCACGCATGGCCAATCTGGGTAATGTCGGTGCGCAGAGTTTCTATGGGCACATCCTGACCTTTCGCGGGCAAGGGCTTGGCGCGCGTGAGGAAGGTCAGCGCCTGTTGCGTCTGGCGGCATTGGCGGGTGATGGCAAAGCGGCCTATCAGCTCGGTGTGATCAGCCTTGCCGGCTCGCCCAGCAAGGCTCCCGATGCGGCCGAGGCTGCCCGTTGGTGGCGGCTCTCGGCGCAGGCCGGTCATCCTCTCGCGGAGCTCAAACTGATGCAGCTCGATCAATCGGCTGATCCCGCAGCGGCTCTTTGAGAGGATGGGCTCCCAGGCTGGCTGCGGCTTCCAGGCTGTCGATCACGTGGATGCTGTAGCCCTGGACGTTCTTGGCGTGATGCTTGGCCTGGGAGGCCAGTTCCGCCAGCTGACTGGAGTCCAGTTGTCCACAGGCCTCTGAATACAGATGCACCACGCCGATGGACAGCGATAACAGGGGAAACTCCTGGCGCACGCCCTGGCGGTTGGGCGCTACAAAACAGCCGGCTTCCAGGTGTTCGCTGCGATAGAAGCGCCGGCACTGACTGTGGAAGTCGTCCAGCAGCTGATTCAGACGCCTGCGCCAGTCCTCCGGGCCCAGCACCAGCAAGAAATCATCGCCGCCGATATGCCCGACAAAGTCGCGGCTGGGATCGACCCGATCATTCAGGCACTGAGCCAGGCACAGCAGCACTTCATCGCCACGGCCGTAGCCGTAGATATCGTTGAAGGGCTTGAAGCTGTCGATGTCCACGTAGCAGATCACCGATTCCCGCCCCTGCTGCAGCAAGCGCGTCAGGCACTGCTGGATGGGGACGTTGCCCGGCAGCAGGGTCAGCGGGTTGGCGTAGCGCGCCTGCTGGATTTTCAGCTCGGTGATCAGCTTGAGTACGTCGATGACCCGCCCCAGTCCCAAGTACTGGCCGTTGAGGGTGATGATGAAGTCTTCCTCGATGCGTTGCCGCGCGCGACTGGTGATCAGGCGGCTGACCTGTTGCAGCGATTGGCTGAGTTCGACGGCGAGGAAATCGTCGTTCATCAGGCGACTGATGGGCTTGCGGGCAAACAGGTCGGTGGCGAAGGGTTTAAGCAGGGCGTCCGAGAGCGAGTGGCGATGAACGATCCCGCAGGGCTGGCCCTGCTCGTCAAGAACCGCCAGGGAATTGAGGTTGGCTTGCCGGCGAAAGGCTTCCAGGACGTTGGCCGTTGGGGTATTGCGAGCGACCGCCGGTTGCTCGTTGAGCAGGGCGCTGAGGTCGCTGCCTTCATCGTTGAGCGCCACGCTGGTGTTGTCGTGTTTGGGCATCATGGTCCGCGCATCGCGGGGCGGCTGCTCCTGCGGTCGGCACAGCAAGTAGCCCTGGACCAGATCGACCCCCATTTCGGTGAGCACCGCCAGTTCTTCGAGCATCTCGATGCCTTCGGCGATGACCTGGGCGCGGGAGGCCTTGGCGATCTGCAGGATCGAACCGACAAACTCGCGTTTGAGCGCGTCCTGATGGATGCCATCGATGAAGTGTCGATCGATCTTCACGTAATCCGGTCGCAACTCGGACCACAGACGCAGGCTTGAATAGCCGGCGCCAAGGTCGTCCAGGGCGATGGAAAACCCCATGTCGCGGTAGTGATGCAGAGCATTCTGCAGCAGCTGAAAGTCGTCGATGGGCGTCTGTTCGGTGAGTTCGATCACCACCTGGCTTGGCGGGATGCCGAAGTCCTGCAGCAGCTGCAGGGTGCGTCCGGGCTGGTGGGCCGCTTCCAGCAGGGATTCGGGGGAGACGTTGAGAAACAGTTTGCCGGGCAGTTGCTGCTCGCTGAAGCGTTTGCAGGCGCTGTGGCGGCAGGCGATCTCCAGTTCGCTCAGGCGGCCGGCCTGGCGCGCCACCGCGAACAGGGCGACTGGGGAGTGCAGGGGGCTGTTGGAGGGGCCGCGACTCAGGGCCTCGTAACCCAGGATGCGCCGCTCGGAAAGGCTGATGATCGGTTGGAACAGGCTGTGCAAACCGCTTTGAGCCAGGATTGAACTCAATGCACTGAGCTGTTCGGTCGTGGTCATGGCGGTCTCTGTCGATAAAAAAAGGACCGGGCGCCGCTCCAGTTCAAGAGCGGCGCCCGGTCCTTTATTTCACGACAGAATGATGACTGTTTAATGACGATCCGGGGAGCGATCGAATTAAATTGCCATCATCTTCAGTGTTTGGCCACCGAGGTGTTGAGCTTCAGATAGTCCAGCAGAATGCGCCCGGTTTCACTCAGGTAGGCGTCATCTTCCGGCTTGGTCTTGTCCGGCTCGGCAGCAGCCAGCGCGTCTTCGTCCTCTTTCTTCAGCTCTTTGAGCGGCTCTTCGCCCTTGGCCTTGCGACGGGCGTTTTCCAGGGCCAGTTGCTTGGCTTCGATATCGGCATGTTGTGCGCGACGCTCGGCTTCGTTGAGGCTGACGGTCTTTTCCGCCATCAGTTTCTGTGCCAGGGCCAGTTTGTCGCGGATGAACACGAACTCCGGATCTTTCGCCGAACGGCTTTCGTGTTCGGCCTTGAGCTGGGCCAGGAACGGTTTGAACGGGTCGACGGCGGGCTTGATGGCCGGGCGAATGGTGTCCCATGGCATGGCTTCAGGCAGGGCGCTCTCGCCGATTTCCTTGGTGTCGATGATTGACGGATAGGCGATATCCGGCAGTACGCCCTGATGCTGGGTGCTCTGTCCGGAAACCCGGTAGAACTTGGCCAGGGTCAGCTTCAGCTCGCCGTGGTTCAGTGGCTGAATGGTCTGCACCGTGCCTTTGCCGAAGGTCTGGCCACCGATGATCAGCGCGCGGTGATAGTCCTGCATGGCGCCGGCGAAAATCTCCGAAGCCGAAGCCGAGAGGCGGTTGACCAACAGCGCCATCGGGCCTTTGTAGAAGGCGCCGGGGTTTTCGTCTTCCAGCACATCGACGCGGCCATCGGCGTTGCGGACCAGTACGGTCGGGCCCTTGTCGATGAACAGGCTGGTCAGTTCGGTGGCTTCCTGCAGAGAGCCGCCACCGTTGTTGCGCAGGTCGATGACCACACCGTCGACCTTGTCTTTCTGCAACTCGGTCAGCAGTTTCTTCACGTCGCGGGTGGTGCTCTTGTAGTCTGGATCACCGGCGCGGAACGCCTTGAAGTCCAGGTAGAAGGCCGGGATCTCGATCACCCCGAGCTTGTAGTCCTTGCCGTCCTGCTTGAGGTTGAGGATCGACTTCTTCACCGCCTGGTCTTCGAGCTTCACCGCTTCGCGGGTGATGGGCACGATCTTGCTGGTCTGGTCGTTTGGCGCATTGCTCGCCGGAATCACTTCCAGGCGCACCAGGGTGCCTTTCGGCCCGCGGATCAGCTTGACCACTTCGTCCAGGCGCCAGCCCACCACGTCGACCATTTCCTTGTCGCCCTGGGCAACGCCGATGATCTTGTCCGCGGGGGCTACTTGTTTGGTCTTGTCCGCCGGGCCTGCTGGCACCAGGCGCACGACCTTGACTTGGTCGTTGTCGCTCTGCAACACGGCGCCGATGCCTTCCAGCGACAGGCTCATGTTGATGTCGAAGTTTTCCGCGTTATCCGGCGACAGATAATTGGTGTGCGGGTCGTAGGACATGGCGAAGGTGTTGATGTAGGCCTGGAAGATATCTTCGGCCCGGGTCTGGTCCAGGCGCGCCAGTTGGTTCTTGTAGCGCTTGGTCAGGGTTTCCTGGATCTGCTTGGGATCCTTGCCGGCGATCTTCATCCGCAGCACTTCGTCCTTGACGCGTTTGCGCCACAGGTCGTCGAGTTCTGCGGTGGTCTTGAGCCAAGGAGCATCCTTGCGATCGATCAGCAAGGTTTCCTTGGTGGTGAAGTCGATCTTGTCGACGCCCTTGTTGAGTTCGGCCAGGGCGAAGTCCAGACGCGCTTTGACCCGGTCCAGATAACGCTTGTAGATGGTGAACCCGGCGTTCAGGTCGCCGCTCTTGAGGAAGTCGTCAAACTGGGTTTTCCATTTGTCGAATTCCGCAATATCGCTGGCCAGAAAGTAGCTGCGCGAGGGATCCAGCAGCTTCAGGTAGCTGTCATAGATGATCACCGAGCGCGCATCGTCCAGCGGCGGTTTGCTGTAATGGTGGCGTTTGAGCAGTTCTACAACATTGAGGCTGGCAATTACCTCATCGCGATCGGGCTGAAGGTTGTCCCAGCTATTGGCTGCGAACGTATTGGTCGACATCGGCAGTAAGCCGAAACCAATGAAAAGGGCGAGGGCGGTGCTGGGGAACAAATGCTTCATGCTGATTCGACGCGGGGGCAATTGATAACGCATATTAGGCCGTCTTTGAAGTCGCCGGTTCCATAAAGGCCGGTCGCATAATGCAAAAAGCCCGGTGCTACCGCTCCGGGCTCAGTCCAGACTCACTATGGAGGCACTGTGAAAGCATTGCAAGGCGTTGAAGGTCATGTGGAGTGGGTTGAAGAGCCAAGTCCTGCCTGTGATGTAGGGCAAGTTCGCATTCGGGTGGCGGCCGCGGGGCTCAATCGTGCCGATCTGCTGCAGCGAGCCGGACTCTATCCGCCGCCTCCGGGGGCCAGCCCGATTTTGGGCTTGGAATGCTCCGGGATTATCAGCGAAGTGGGCCCGGGTTCGTCCTGGCAGGTCGGCGATCGTGTCTGCGCGCTGCTGGCCGGGGGCGGCATGGCTGAGGAAGTGGTGGTGGATGCACGCCATGTGCTGCCGGTGCCGGAAGGGCTGTCCCTGGTCGAGGCGGCGGCGTTGCCCGAGGTCTATGCCACGGCCTGGCTCAACCTGTTCCAACTGGCGGCGCTCAAGCCCGGGGAGAAGGTGCTGTTGCACGCCGGGGCCAGTGGTGTCGGCTCGGCCGCCATTCAACTGTGCAAGGCGTTCGGCAATCCGTGCTGGGTCAGTGTCGGTTCCGCCGATCGCCTGGCCTATTGCGAAAGCCTGGGCGCCCAGGGCGGCGTGGTGCGTACCGATGGCCTGGAAGCGCTGCGGGACTTTGGCCCGTTCGACGTCGTCCTTGATCCGGTAGGCGCCAATTACGCGGCCAACAACCTCAAGTTGCTGGCCGTGGATGGGCGCTGGGTATTGATTGGCTTGATGGGCGGGCGCGAAGCGCAGCTGGACCTGGCCCAGGTGCTGGCCAAACGCATCCAGTTGCTGGGCTCGACCCTGCGCAGCCGCAATGAACAGTTCAAGGCCGACCTGCTGAGCGACCTCGGGCAGAATGTCTGGCCGCTGTTCACTGAAGGACGTCTGAGCCCGCAGTTGGCCAAGACCTTCCCGATTCAGGACGCAGAAGCCGCCTTTGCCGAGCTGGCGACCAATCAGGTGTCGGGCAAGCTGGTGCTGGTGATCGACCCCAGCCTGAACTGAGCCCTGTAGAAGCTGACCTGCCGGCGAAGGGGATTCAGTTCGCTGGCAAGCCAGCTTCTACACAAGCCAGCTCCGGGGTTCTCGGGGGCGGGTCACTTCCAGTGGTGGATCAGCCAGCCGGCCTTTTCTGCGTGCTCACGCAATACCTGGTCGGGGTTCACCACCCGCGGATGATCCACTCGCAACAGCAACGGCAGGTCGTTGCGCGAGTCGGAGTAGAAGGTCGCGCCCTCCAGGTTTTCTTCCTCGGCATCCAGCCATTCCAGCAGACGGGTGATCTTGCCTTCACGGTAGGTCAGGGTGCCAACGGTGCGGCCGCTGTAGACCCCATGCTGCACCTCCAGCTCGATGCCTAGCACTTCGTCGATGCCCAGGCGGGCCGCAATCGGTTTCACCAGATGGGTGCCCGAGGCCGAGATCACCAGGATCCGGTCGCCGGCCTGGCGATGGGCGGCAATGGCCTTGCAGGCATCACTGAAGATGATCGGCTCGATCACCTCTTCGACCCAGGGCTCGACCAGGTGCGCGACTTCTTCCGGGGTACGTCCGGTCATGGGCTCCAGGCTGAAGTCCATGAACTCCTCCATGGCCAGCTTGCCGTGGCTATAGGCGTCCATCAGTTCATGGTTGCGACGCATGAACGACTCGCTGTCGACCCAGCCCAGGCGGCCCATCTGTTCGCTCCAGAGGGTGGCGCAGTCGCCGTGAATCAGGGTTTCGTCCAGATCAAAAATTGCCAAGGCCATCAGTGCCGCTCTCTCTTGAGGATCAATTGCGTGAATGCCATCAGGCTACCTCACACAGGGCTGTCGGATCGATGCTCAATGCCAGACGCTGGCCGTCTGCATGAAGGTCATCGGCCGAACGATTGAGTACATCCACCACCAGTTCCACGCCACGGGCTTCGATCCGATAACGGATCACATTGCCCAACAGGCTGTGGCTGCGTACCAGGGCCTCCAGTTGCCCCTCCTTGCGCAGCTCGATGGCTTCCGGACGAATGGCGATGCGCCCGCTGACCGGCCGTTGCAGCAGCTTGCTGGCGCTCTCGGCGGACAGCAGGTTGTAGTTGCCGATAAAGCCCGCAGCGAAGGCATCCACCGGTGCGGTGTAGAGGGTTTCGGCGTCGCCGCTCTGGACGATCTTGCCCTGGTTCATCAGGAAGATCCGGTCGGACATGGTCAGCGCTTCTTCCTGGTCATGGGTGACGAAGATGGTCGTCAAGCCCAGTTCCCGCTGGATATTGCGGATCTGTTCGCGCAGGTGCTTGCGGATCCGCGCATCCAGGGCCGACAGCGGTTCGTCCAGCAACAGCAGGCGCGGCCGGGTCACCAGGGAGCGTGCCAGGGCCACGCGCTGGCACTGGCCGCCGGATAGCTGGTGCGGGTAGCGGCTGGCGTAGTCGTTGAGCTCCACCAATTGCAGGGCCTCCTGCACGCGCTTGCGGCTGTCGTCGGCGTTGACCTTCTGCATGCGCAGGCCGAAGGCGACGTTCTGTTCCACCGTCATATTGGGAAACAGCGCATAGCTCTGGAACACCATGCCGATCCCGCGTTTCTGCGGGCTCAGGGGCACGATGTCCTGGCCATCGAGGAGGATCTTGCCGCCGTCCACCGAGGTCAGCCCGGCGATGCAGCGCAGCAGGGTGGACTTGCCGCAGCCGGACGGGCCCAGCAGGGTGACGAACTCACCTTTCTGGATCTCGCAATTGATGTCGCTGAACACCGTGGTGCCGGCGTAGTGCTTTTGCAGGTGTTGGACGCTGACGAAGCTCATTGGCTTTTGTCCTTGTTCAAGATGTTGGCGGCCCAGGTCAGAACCAGCACAAAGAAGAAGTAGGAAATCACCAGGGCGCTGGTGAAGTGGCCGCTGCTGTTGCGCATGTTGTTCAGGTAGACCTGCAGGGTTTCATAGCGGGTGCCCACCAGGATGTTGGCGAACACGAACTCGCCGAACAGGAACGAAAACGACAGCAACAGCGCCACCATCAGGCCCTTGCGCAGGTTCGGCAGGACCACCAGGAAGGCCGCCTGCCAGGTGCTGGCGCCGAGCAGTTGGGCGGCGTCCATCAGGTCGCGCAGGTTGATCGCCTGCAAATTGTTGGTGATGGCCCGGTACATGAACGGCAGCGCCACGGTGAAGTAGCAGCCGATGAGGATCCAGGGCGTGCCGACCATGGCCAAGGGGCCCGAGCCATAGAGTTGCAGCAGGCCCACCGAAGACACCACCGGCGGCACCGCGAAGGGCAGCAGGATCAGGATGTTCATCAGCGCATCGAGCCTGGGGAAGTGGTAGTGCACCACGAACAGCAACGGCAGGATCAGCACCACCGACAGCACCAGCGCGCCGACGCAGACCAGCAGCGACTGGCCGAAGGCATTGAGAAAGCGCGGGTCGCTCCACAGCTGCAGGTACCACTTGAAGGTCAAGCCGCTGGGCAGGATGGTGGCCGACCAACTGCTGGCGATGGAATAGACAAAGGTCCCCAGCAGCGGCAGCAGCAGGATGGCGAACAACAGGTAGACCACCACCCGGTGGTAGAGCGCGGCTGAGCCGGGTTCAGCGCGAGACATGGTAGCTCCTCTTCAGCAGCAGCTGATGGACGATGGTCACCAGGGTCATCAGGGCCACCAGCACCACGGCCAGGGCGCTGGCCATGTTCGGGTCAAGGGAGATGTCCCCGGAAACCATGGCGGCAATGCGGATCGGCAACACGTTGAAGTTGCCGGTGGTCAAGGCGTAGACCGTGGCATAGGCGCCCAGGGCATTGGCCAGCAGGATGACGAAGGTGCCGAGCAATGCCGGGGTCAGCACCGGCAGGCCGATATGGCGCCAGAACTGCCAGCCGTTGGCTCCCAGCAGCGCGGCGGATTCACGCCAGTCTTCGCGCAGGGCATCGAAGGCCGGGTACAGCAACAGCACCCCCAGGGGAATCTGGAAGTAGGTGTAGAGAATGATCAGCCCGGTCTTGGAGTACAGGTTGAAGTCCTGAATGATCCCCGACTGCTTGAGCATGATGGTGATGGTGCCGTTGAAGCCCAGGAGGATGATGAAGGCAAAGGCCAGGGGTACGCCGGCGAAGTTGCTGGTCATGTTGGCGAAGGCGTTGACGAAGTTGCGCAGCTTGGAGTCCACCCGGCGCAAGGAGTAACTGCCCAGCACCGCAATGATGATGCCGAACACGCTGGACCAGAAACTGATCTCCAGGCTGTATTGAATGGCCTGCAGGTAGAACTTCGAACTGAAGATCTTGCTGAAGTTGGCCAGGCCCCAGCCGAACTCTTCCGACTGCAGGCTGTTGATCAGCACCCACACCAGCGGGGCGATCTGGAACACGATGAAAAACAGGGCAAAGGGCACCAGGCACAGGGCCGCCAGCCATTTGCCGCGGGTGACTGAATTCACTGCAACAGCTCCCGGCAGAAAGGTTTGTCATGGGCCACGCCCAGCAGTTGGCAGACCGTGCCGCACAGATCGGTCTGTTTCGGCATGGCACCCGGATCGAGACTGAAGGCATCGCCGAGCACGAACAGCGGGACTTCCCGCTCCTCGGCCAGCAGGCCGTTGTGCGAGCGGTCGTTGTTCATGCCGTGGTCAGCCGTCACCAGCACCTGATAGCCGGCGTCGAGCCAGCCTTGCAGGTAGTCGGCGAGGATGATGTCCGCCGAGCGCGCGCTGTTGCGGTACTGCGAACTGTCCAGGCCGTGCTTGTGCCCGGCATCGTCGATGTTCATCGGGTGCACCAGGAGCAGGTTCGGTTGGTAGCGCAGCCGCAGGTGCTCCGCATCGGCGAACAGGTGGGAGTCGGGGTAGTGGTCGTTCCAGTAGAAGTGGCCGTACTGGATCGGCAGGTCCGGGTTGGCGGTATGGCGGTCCCGCGGAGCGTTGAACGGCGAGCGGTTGTACAGCTCGCTGACCCAGTGATAGGCCGCGGCAGCGGTGATCAGGCCAGCATCGCGGGCGTAGTGGAACAGGCTGCGCTGGGTGGACAGGCGCGACACCTGGTTGTGCACGATGCCGCTGTCGATCGGTGCCACACCGGTGAGGATGCATTCGTACAGGGGCCGGGACAGGGCTGGCAACTCGCATTGCAACTTGTACAGGGCGGCGCGGCCTGCGCCGACGTAGGCCTGCAAGTGCCCCATGGCGTGGCGGGCTACTTCGTGGTTGAGGCCGTCGAGCACCACAAGGATGACGTTGTGCTTCATGAACGGGGAAACTCCGGGATCAGGTAGCGCATGGATCCTGCAGGAGCGGCCGGGCGGCACTGCGTTTGCCGGCGAAGGCGTCTGCACCTTGGTACAGGCCTGCGCCGGCAAGCCGGCTCCTATGACTGATGCAGCGTTACGGCATGTTGATGATCACTTCTTCCTGCCACTTCTGCGGCAGGGCCTTGGAGGTTTTCTCCCAGGCGTCGGCGTCCTTGATCGGAGTCACGTGCTTGTACTGCTCGTTGGGCAGCAGGTTGGCCTGCACGTCCGCCGGCAGGGTCAGGTGCTCGGCGCGGATCGGCCGCGCGTTGCCGCGAGCCAGGTTGGTCTGGCCGGCATCGCTGAAGATGTATTCGCGGGTCAGCTTGGCGGCGTTGGGGTGCTTGGCGTACTTGTTGATGATGGTGGTGTAGCCGGAAATCACCGAGCCATCGGACGGGATCAGCACTTCGTAGTCGTCCTTGTTGACCATCTTGTTGCGGTAGCTCAGGCCGTTGAAGTCCCAGACCACGCCGACTTCCACTTCACCCTTTTCCATGGTGGCGATGGTCGGGTTGGCCAGGGACAGGCGACCCTGCTTGGCGATCTCGGCGAACATCAGCAGCGCCGGCTGGATGTTCTTCTCGTCGCCACCCTTGGCGATGGCGGCGGCCAGTACGCCGTTGGCGGCTTGGGCTGCGGTGCTCACGTCACCGATGGACACCTTGTACTTGCCCTTTTCCAGATCGGCCCAGCTCTTGGGGGCTTCGGAACCGTGCAGCAGCTTCTTGTTGATGATGAAGGCGATG
Source organism: Pseudomonas protegens (assembly GCF_013407925.2). Classification (NCBI taxonomy): domain Bacteria; kingdom Pseudomonadati; phylum Pseudomonadota; class Gammaproteobacteria; order Pseudomonadales; family Pseudomonadaceae; genus Pseudomonas; species Pseudomonas protegens. The sequence goes on from NZ_CP060201.1 coordinate 5,146,207, forward strand.
GTGCCGGTGTAGGCCAGCGCCCAGTTGCCGTCCTTGTCCTTGGCCCAATCCGGGACCTGGGCCCAGGTGCTTGGTTTGTAAGGCTGGGCCACGCCCTGCTTGACCGCGATCGGGCCGAAGGCTGCGCCAACGTCGCCGATGTCGGCGCTGGCGTTGTCTTTCTCGGCGGCGAACTTGGCGATCTCCTGGGCCGAGCTCATGTCGGTGTCGATGTGCTTGAGGCCGTAGGTTTTCGCCAGGTCCTCCCAGGTGCCTTTCCAGTTGGCCCAGTCATCGGGCATGCCGACGCTGTTGACTGCGCCTTCTGCTTTCGCAGCGGCTTCCAGGGTTTTCAAATCGTTGTCAGCAGCCATGGCGGCGGTGCACAGGGCAATGGTCGAGCCTAACAGTGATGCCAGGAAAAGCTGTTTCATCCGAAGCTCCTTTGGGCGTGTTCAACGCTGCGTTGTTATCGACGGTCTTGCGGTGGGTTGGTCTAGGTCAGCAATACCTGAGCCAATTTAGGCGTGTTGGATGACACTTTGATGTCGGTGCCAACGGTCGGCGCATGGATTCGGGCGCAGGTCTGGCGCTGCGAAATAAGCGTAGACCATGGCCAAACACCCGTTCTGCAAGGTTCTGGCGGGCAATTTGCAGGTTCGCCGGGGGCCCGCTCGGCGGCTTTGTCATCTCTCAGTCATATGCATTGCCTAGGCTTTGGACACGGCTGCAGAGCGCTGCCCCGACCACTGCGCTGCCCTGAAACAGTGCTGGTCTAGTCCAGATAGGTAACGTTGATGCGTATTGATGCAACCAAAGCGGTGACAGCCATCGGCCAGGTCCTGCAGGAGCAGATCGCCCACGGTCTGTTGGCCCCCGGCAGCAAGCTGCCGGCCGAGCGCAAGCTCAGCGAGTTGTTCGCCACCACCCGCATCACCGTGCGCGAGGCCTTGCTGCAATTGGAGGCCCAGGGGCAGATCTACCGCGAGGAGCGCCGGGGCTGGTTCGTTTCGCCGCCGCGGCTGGCCTACAACCTGATGCAGCGCAGTCACTTCCACGCCATGGTCAGTGCCCAGGGGCGAGTGCCTTCCACTGAGGTGATCTCGGCGCGCCTGCAACCGGCGTCGGCGGCGGTCTGCGCCTGGCTGCAATTACCGGCGCTGTCCAGCGTGATCCAGATCTGTCGGGCGCGGCGCATCGATGAGCGGCTGGTGCTGTATGTGGAGCACTACCTGAACCCCAAGTACTTTCCACACATTCTCGACCTGGATTTGAACCAGTCGATCACCGAGCTCTACGCCCGGCATTACGACCTGCATTACGGGCGGGTGCGCTTCGAGATCGTGCCCACCTCATTGCAGCCGGAAGCGGCGGCGGCCTTGAAGGTGTCGGTGGGCAGCCCCGGGCTGCGCATCGCCCGGGTCAACTATGACCAGCACGAGCGGCTGATCGATTGTGATCTGGAGTTCTGGCGGCATGATGCGATTCATGTCGGTGTCGACGTTCTTTAGAGGCCAATGCCGTTCGCCGGCACGCCGGCTCCTACCGGGTCATTGTTTTTCCGGGGCGCTGCCGGGGGTGATCACCTGGATGCTCATGCGCGGGGTGGCCAGGTCCAGTCCGGCTTCGTCCAGGTGGCGCTTGAGGGACAGGTTGAACGCTCGGGACACTTCCCACTGTTTGATCGGTGCGGTCTTGAAGCGGGCCCGGAGGATGGCGCTGCCGGACTCGAAGCTTTCCACGCCCTGAATCTCCAGCGGTGACCAGATATTGCGCCGTTGCAATGGGTCGGTGCGCATCTTCTGGCCGACATCGCGCATCAGCTTGATCGCGTCGTCGATCTCCATGTTGTAGGGGATCGCCACGCGGAAGATCGCGTAGCCGAACTCCCGGGAGTAGTTCTTGATGCTCTTGATCTCGCTGAACGGGATGGTGTGCACGATGCCGTCGATGTCCCGCAGGCGCACGGTGCGGATGGTCAGGCCCTCGACGGTGCCGAGGTGGCCGCCGACATCCACGTAGTCGTCGATGGCCAGGGAGTCCTCGATGATGATGAACAGGCCGGTGATCAGGTCCGCCACCAGCGACTGGGCGCCGAAACCGATGGCCAGGCCGATGACGCCGGCACCGGCCAGCAGCGGCGTGACGTTCATGCCCATGTTGGCCAGGGCGACGATGGTGGCAATGATGAAGATCGCCACGAACAGCACGTTGCGGATCAGCGGCATCATGGTTTGCGCGCGGGCATTGGCCAGGCCCTTGCGCGAGCGGGTCAGGGCGTGATGCACCGCGGTGTCGCTCAAGATCCAGATCAGCCAGGCGAAGATCAGGGTGCCGGCGAGGCTGAACAGCTTGACGCTGACTTCATGGCCGTCGCCTTCGGTGAAGCGGATCAGCGACATGCCCCAGACCCGCAGGCCCAGTTCGATGAACGCCAGCCATACCGCCAGGTGGGCAAGGGTATAGAAGAAGCTTTTCAGTCGTTCGGAATACAGCGCATGGCGTTTGTGTCCGCGTTGCGGCTTGAGGGCGTGGCGCCGCACCAGGCCGTTGATCACCATGCACAGCACCAGCAGCACGGTGCACAGCAGCGACTGACGCAGGGCGGTGCTGGTGTCGCCGGCGGAAACGAAGGTGGCGAACAGTGAAATGCCCACCAGCACCAGGGCCGGCAGATACCAGAAGGTGCCGATGATTTCGATGGTGTCGCTCAGGGCCCGGCGAGTTAGGCGCCGGGACAGTGGCTGGTTGCGGATCAGGTGGGCGATTGGCCGGCGGAAGCGCAGGATGAACACCCCGGTGGACAGCGCCGCCATCACATTGGCGAAGGTTGCCGCGGTATGGGCCAGGTGCTGGCCGAGGCTGGCCACCATGCGCGGGTCGCTCAGGGCCTCGCCGAAAGCGGCGAAGCTGCCGATCCACCACAGCGGGCGGAAGGCCTGGCGGCGCAGGATGTACAGCGCGCGATGACGGTGCGGGCCATCGAGCACGGAAAACGCCACCACACAGATCGCCGAGAAGCAGGTGCCCACCACCAGCGCGTAGGCCAGGACCATGGCCAGGTCCTTGCCCAGCGAGGAGGGCAGGGAATAGGTCAGGTACACGGTGATCAGCAGGGCGATCAGCCAGGGGCCGAGCTTGCGCAGGGCGAAACGCAGCAAGTCCCAGGTCTTGGGGTGCTGGGGCAGTTCGTCGGTGAGGCCAAAACGCAGGCGCACCCGGTGGCTGAGCCAGATCAAGGCCGCCGCCAACAGGCTCCAGACCATGAGGATCAAGGCAAAGGCAAAGATGATCGGCAGCCATTGGCTGGCCGGCAGCATCAGTGCCGAAAGCTCCTCCTTGGCCTGGTCGAACTCGTCGGACCAGCGGGTCACCGGGCTGTCGGCGCCGGAGAATTGTTTTTCCAGGTTCGACAAGGTGCCGCCGATCAGACCGAGCACGCCTTCTTCGGGAGTGGGTTGGGCTTTTTTCGTGGCGTCCCGCAGCTTCTTCAGGTCCGCCAGCAGCTTGGCTCGCTGCTGGTCGTTCTCCAGGGACTTGATCACCTCATCCAGGGATTGCCCCAAGGGTTCCTCGGCCTGGGGCTGCGCCTTGGTCTGGTTGCCCAGCAGGCCGGGCAGGCCCACCGCCTGAGCGCTGCCCAGCGGCAGCAGGGTCAGCAGGCAGACAAGTACATAGCAGGGCAGGGCGAAAAGACGAGCAAACACTGGGCGGTCAACCTCGCAGACAAACGGATCGACCGAGTGTACGAGGCCACCAAATTCAATGCGAGGGCAGGCGCTGCATTTATTCCGCGAGCTTGGCCAGGATCTTGTAGACCACGGTGCCGAGAATCAGCAGCATGCCGACCCACATGCTGAACACCCCGAGGTTCTTGTCCCGGAAGTTGAAGCCGATGGCCAACAGGATCATGCCCGTGAGAATCGGGATGAGCATGGAATGGAACGAAGACATCGAGATCATGGCGACGGCCTTGTCAGAAAAGGTACTCATGAGTCTAGGTCGCTTTGTCGCGACCTGGGTTGATGTGCATCAGAAGCCGGCGGGCGTGGAGGTACACGCCCGCCGCTTGCCTCATGGCAGTTCGCGGCTGGCGTAGAAGGCGCTCAGCACCTTCACTAGGTGGGCCAGGTCATGGCTGCCGCACAGTTCGCGGATCGAATGCATGGCGAAAGTCGGCAGGCCGATATCCACGGTGCGTACCCCCAGGTGGCTGGCGGTGATCGGGCCGATGGTCGAGCCGCAGCCCATGTCGCTGCGCACCACGAAGCTCTGCACCGGCACTTCTTCGGCCATGCACAGGTGACGGAAGAAACCGGCGGTTTCGCTGTTGGTGGCGTAACGCTGATTGCTGTTGACCTTGATCACGGGGCCGGCATTGAGTTTCGGGCCGTGGTTGGCGTCGTGCTTGTCGGCGTAGTTGGGGTGCACGCCGTGGGCGTTGTCGGCGGACACCAGCAGCGATTTCTGGATGGTGCGCACGAACTCGTCGCCTTCGGGCAGCAGGCGGCGCAAGGTCTGTTCGAGCATCGGACCGTCGGCGCCGCAGGCCGAGCAGGAGCCGACTTCTTCGTGGTCGTTGCACACCAGCACGCAGGTTTCTTCGCTGTCGGCGTTCAACAGGGCCTGCAGTCCGGCGTAGCAGGACAGCAGGTTGTCCAGGCGCGCACCGGCAATGAAATCACCGTGCAGGCCGATCACTGCGGCGCTCTGGGTGTCGTAGAAACTCAACTCGTAGTCCAGCACCACGTCGGCGTTCAGGCCGTGTTCCCGAGCCAGCTGGTCGGTGAGTACCGCACGGAAATCCACGCGCTCGTCGCCAGCGAACTGGGCCAGGATCGGCGGCAGTTCATTCTGCGCATTGATCGCCCAGCCTTGATTGGCTTCGCGGTTGAGGTGAATGGCCAGGTTGGGAATGATCGCGATCGGCGCCTTGAAATCGATCAGTTGGCTTTCCACCTTGCCGTCGCGGCGGAAGGTCACGCGGCCGGCCAGGGACAGATCACGATCGAACCAGGGAGCCAGCAGCGCACCGCCATAGACTTCCACGCCCAGCTGCCAGAAGCCCTGGCGCTGCAGCTCCGGCTGGGGCTTGACCCGCAGGCACGGACTGTCGGTGTGCGCGCCCACCAGGCGGATGCCGCCTTGCAACGGCGAGTGCCGCCCCAGCTTGAAGGCGACGATGGAGGAGTCGTTACGGGTGACGTAGTAGCGACCGTTGGCCTCGGTGGTCCATGGCTCGCGCTCGTCGAGGCGTTGATAACCGGCCGCTTCCAGACGTTGAACAAGGCTGGCAGTGGCATGGAAAGGGGTAGGGGAGGCCTTGAGGAAGTCGATCAGGCCTTGGTTCAACTCTTCGCGCATAAATAGCTCCAGACAGCAGTGGCGCGAGTTTAACGTATTGGATCGTGGCGATGGGCAAGAGCGTTTGAAGCTGGTTGCCCATTGACAGCAGAACCCACGTCAATGGGGGGTTGACGCCAACTGCTCGCGCAGATAGTTCAGGATGGCCTGTTGATCTTCCTGGCTGGTCGGTTTGGGCAACACCTTCGGCCAGGAGCCACTGTCGAGATTCAGTAGTCGTTGTTGTTTTTGCGGATCCCAGCGTCCGATATCCCTGGAGGCGTTTTTCCACCACTCGTGCCTACAGGCCAAGTGATAAGGATTGCTGGACAATTCGTTTCCATAGTGCAGGTCCCGGGCAATCCTTTTCAGTTCGCCGTCAAGTTTGCGTAGGCGCCACTTAATTTGAATTTGTTTCCGCAGCGATGGCTCGGGCACCTGGCGTGGAACCTCTCGAGATAGCGAGATCAGTTCAGAGCGATAGTCTTCGCCGTAAAGTGCGAAAAAGCGCGCCTGCATCGTGTGGAAGAAACGCTTTTTGGCAAAGTAGTGATAGACGTACTTCTTGGTTTCTTGCACGGGCTTGTCACGCATTGCAAATGACAAAGCAATCTGTTCGATCGTGTGGATATCGAATGGGGCCTGGGTCCACTCGTCGATAAAGCCGATGGACTTTTCCAGCAGTGGTGTATCGCTATCGGTCAGTCCGCACAGGCCACTGTTGTAGAGCTTGAAATCGCTGTCAGGCTGTACGCCATGCGTTTGCAAGCATGCGCCAAGCTTGAGGTAGTTCTGACGCGTGCTCACATCTCGCCAATGGTATTCAAACTCGTCCATCAAGTAGTTCTGAGGACTGATCTTTTTCAGCAGCAAATGAGGGTTTTTCAGAAAGAGTGTGTCGGTGTCTGCGAAAAGGGTTTTTTCCGCGAGTTTAAGCCCAGCGGCCATAGCACAGGCTTTGCGCCGATGGTGATAGCCGTTCTGGCCTTGCCACTGGTGCAGGATTTCCTCGTTCAACGCGACGATATCTACTGGCCAGCCAACATAATCCTGGGGGCGGTCGGTCATTATCCTGATGCACAGCGACTCTCCGTTATTCAACAGGCTAAGTGCCGTGAGGATGCTGAATTTGACTTCGCGCCGATAAACCTCGTGGTTACCGTAAACCAGGTAGAGCAGTTGCTCTGGGGTTTTTACCAGGGAGTGCGGGGCAAGTGCTGCTATGCACGACATCGGTCAAGTGTCCTTACTGAGGGCGCGGGCTGATCAGGTGGTTATCAAAACGGCGCAGGGCATTCGAAGCGCAGGCGCTCACCGGTCTGGGGGTGGGTGAAGCTGAGCATGCTTGCGTGCAGGCACAGGCGTGGCCAGGCAGCCAGGGCTTGCGGGTGGGCGTAGAGGCCGTCGCCCAGCAGCGGATGGCCGATGGACAGCATATGCACCCGCAGTTGGTGGGAGCGTCCGGTGATCGGCGTCAGTTCGACCCGGCACCAGTCGCCGCAACGCTCCAGCACGCGCCAGAAGGTCAGGGCGTGTTTGCCGAATTCGTGATCCACCACGTGCCGCGGTTTGGTTGGCGGGTCATAGCGCAAGGGCAGGTCGATGCTGCCGCTGTCCAGTTCCGGCTGGCCCCAGCACAGGGCGGTGTAGGCTTTTTCGGTTTCACGGTCATGAAACTGCCGCGACAGCTCGCGATGAGTGTCCGGGTCCCGGGCCAGGAGAATGATGCCTGAGGTTTCCCAATCCAGCCGGTGGACGATCCGAGCTTCGGGGTAGCCGTTTTCTTGCAGGCGGGTGATCAGGCAGTCCTTGTTGTCATCGGCGCGACCAGGGACTGAAAGCAGCAGGGTGGGTTTGTTCACCACCAGGACGGCGGCGTCCTGATGCAGGATGTGGATATTCGACAACGGCATTAAAACAGCCTCGTAACAAACGCCAACGGCGGCTCGCCGACCCCATTCAATGCATGAGGCCTGCGAGCCGCCGTGGCTCCTGGCGGATCAATCAGCGATCAGGCAGGGTGATATTGAGTTCCAGGATCGAGCAACTGCCCTGGTTTTCCAGAGCGACGTGCACGTCGTCGGACCCGATATTGACGTACTTGCGGATCACTTCCACCAGTTCCTTCTGCAAGGCGGGCAAGTAATCAGGGGTGCTGCGCTGGCCGCGTTCATGCGCCACGATGATCTGTAGACGCTCTTTCGCTACCGACGCGGTGCTGACCTTTTTGCTGGCACGAAAGAAGTCAAAAAGATTCATTATCTACCTCCAAACAGGCGCTCGAAGAATCCCTTCTTCTCGACATCAAGGAACCGATGTTCCACGGTTTTGCCCAGCAGACGATCGACCGCGTCGCTGTAGGCCTGGCCCGCATCGCTCTGGTCGTCGAGAATCACCGGCACGCCCTGGTTGGAAGCCTTGAGCACCGCCTGGGATTCGGGAATCACGCCCAGCAGGGTTACTGCGAGAATTTCTTTGACGTCTTCAACGCCGAGCATTTCGCCATTGCTGACGCGCTCCGGGTTGTAACGGGTCAGCAGCAGGTGCTCCTTGATCGCATCTTCGCCCTTCTCGGCGCGACGGGACTTGCTGGCCAGCAGGCCGAGCATACGGTCGGAGTCACGCACCGAAGACACTTCAGGGTTGGTCACGACAATCGCTTCGTCGGCGAAGTACATGGCCAAGTGGGCGCCTTTCTCGATACCTGCAGGCGAGTCGCAGACCACGAACTCGAAGGTTTCCTTGAGTTCCATCAGGACTTTTTCCACGCCTTCGAGGGTCAGTGCGTCCTTGTCGCGGGTCTGGCTGGCGGCCAGCACGTAGAGGTTTTCCAGGCGCTTGTCTTTGATCAGGGCTTGCTGCAGGTTGGCTTCGCCGTTCACCACGTTGACGAAGTCATACACCACGCGACGCTCGCAGCCCATGATCAGGTCGAGGTTACGCAGGCCGACGTCGAAGTCGACGATGACTGTTTTGTGACCACGCAGAGCGAGGCCGGTACCGATAGCGGCGCTGGTGGTGGTTTTACCCACGCCACCCTTGCCGGATGTAACCACGAGAATCTTGGCCAAGGTGTTTCACCCCTAAGGAAAAAGGACTTTTAGCCCCTGAAAAACATCTCTTGAAAACTACTGCAGTCGGACAGCCTTGGCTGGAGCTCGGTCAGCGGCAGGATTTATCGTCGATAAACACTGCTGATTGCCAATTTCCTACTTCGTTTGAGCCGTAATCGCTACGTTTTAGAGATGCTTGGAAAATGCGGCAGTATCCGTTAAAGACGTGTGATGTTCAACACGTCACCCGACAGGCTGACCTGGACTCCAGAGCCCCACAGAGGGTCGCGTCGCAGGTCCTCGGAAACCTTGTACTGACCGGCGATGGAGATCAGTTCAGCGCTCAATTGCTGACAGAAAATCCGTGCCTTGGTGTCACCTTTGACGCCAGCCAGGGCCCGGCCGCGCATCGGGCCGTATACATGGATATTGCCATCGGCGAGAAGTTCCGCTCCGGGGCTGACCGAGGACACCACCACCAGATCGCCACCTTGGGCATAAATCTGCTGCCCGCCGCGTACTGGCGAAGTGATGATGCGGGTCGGTTTGACCGTGGGCTCCGGCGGCTTTTCCGGCACTTTCTTGATTTCGCTCTCCGGCGGTTCAAGTGGCCGTTCCCGGGCACCGGAAGGCGGCAGCACCGGCAGGTCGACGGCAATCGCCGCGGCAATGTCTTCTATGCGACTGGCACGAATGGCCAGGGTGCGCAGGCCGTGGTGGCGGCAGACGCGCATCAGCCCGGGCAGATCCACCGAGCCCTCGGCGGCAGGCAGCTTGTCCAGCGCCAGCACCAGTGGCGCATTGCTGAAGAAGTTCGGGGCCTGGGCGACTTTCGCGGCCAGTTGGCGATCAAGGCCTTCAAGGTCGTTGCGGGCCAGTTCCAGCACCGTGATGGCGAGCATGCTGCCCTTTAACTGGAACACAGGATCTTGGTCTAGCGATTCGGTTTGGCTCATGGTCTGCAGAAGGCGGCTTGTCACTAAAAGTGCCGAGACTTATAACGAGATCGCCCGCGCCCCGCAAGCCAGGTCGAACCGATGTAGAATGCGCGGCCTTGTTGTCTGTCCCGGAATCTGTAATGGATCGCCCGCGTTTTCGAGCTGCATTCTTGTCTCCACGTTTCTGGCCGCTGTGGCTGGGACTTGGCGTGTTATGGCTGATTGTCCAGCTGCCCTATCCCGTGCTCCTGCAAATCGGTCGCGCCCTGGGGGCGTTGATGTACCGGGTGGCCGGTGACCGGCGGGCGATTGCCCAGCGCAACCTGGAACTGTGCTTCCCGGAAAAGTCCGCCGCAGAGCGCAAGCGCCTGCTCAAGGAAAACTTCGCATCCACCGGGATCGCCTTCTTCGAAATGGCCATGAGCTGGTGGTGGTCCAAGCCGCGCCTGGCGCGCCTGGCCCATGTCGAAGGGCTGGAATACCTGAAACAGGCCCAGCGTGACGGTCATGGGGTGATTCTCATGGCCCTGCACTTCACCACGCTGGAGATCGGCGCGGCGCTGCTGGGCCAGCAGCACACCATCGATGGCATGTACCGCGAACACAAGAACCCGTTGTTCGACTTCATTCAGCGCCGTGGTCGTGAACGGCATAACCTGGACTCGCTGGCCGTCGAGCGTGAAGACGTGCGGGGCATGCTCAAGCTGCTGCGGGCCGGCCGGGCGATCTGGTACGCGCCGGATCAGGACTATGGCGTCAAGCAGAGCCTGTTTGTGCCGTTGTTCGGCATCCAGGCCGCGACCGTTACCGCCACCAGCAAGTTCGCGCGCCTGGGCAAGGCCCTGGTGGTGCCTTTCACCCAGGAGCGTCTGGCCGACGGCAGTGGCTACCGCCTGGTGATTCATGCGCCGCTGACGGATTTCCCTGGCGCCACGGAAGAAGAGGATTGCCTGCGGATCAATCAGTGGGTGGAAACGGCCTTGCGCGCCTGCCCCGAGCAGTACCTCTGGGCCCATCGGCGCTTCAAGAGCCGGCCGCCGGGCGAGCCCAAGCTCTACACGAAGCGCCGTTGAGCTTACGGGTACTGATCGGAGTCTTGTGCGCCATGGATGGAGTGAATTGATGAGTGCGGCGGAACCGGTCACCGGTTTGATTCTTTCTGGTGGTGGCGCCCGGGCGGCCTATCAGGTGGGCGTGCTGGCGGCGATTGCCGAATTGATCGGGCCGGGGGCGCGCAATCCGTTTCCGGTGATTGTCGGCACCTCGGCCGGGGCTATCAATGCGGTCAGCCTGGCCAGCGGCGCCACGGATTTTTCCGCGGCCATCAAGCGTCTCACGGCGTTCTGGAGCAGCTTTCGCAGTGATCAGGTAATGCGCAGCGATTGGCCCGGGGTGATTCGTCAGGCCAGTCGCTTTGTCGGTCACAGTCTGCTGGGGCTTGGTGCTCAGGTGCCGGTGGCGCTGATCAACAATTCGCCGTTGCGTGACCTGCTCAACCAGCACATGCACCTTTCGGGCATCCATCAGGCGATTGCCCAGGGGCAGTTGCACGCGGTGGCGGTAACGGCTTTCGGTTATGAATCCGGACAGGCGGTGACCTTCTATCAAGGGGGTGGGGTCATCAATCCCTGGTTGCGCCACCGGCGGATCGGCATTCCGACCCAGCTTACGGTGGATCACCTGCTGGCCAGTGCGGCCATTCCCCTGCTGTTCGCTCCAGTCAAGCTCGACCAGGAGTACTTCGGCGATGGCGCCGTGCGCCAGTCGGCGCCCATCAGTCCGGCCTTGCACCTGGGAGCCAGCCGCGTGCTGGTGGTGGGGGTCAGTGGCAACCCGCGGGGCAACGATCCGGACACTTCACAGCAGCGCACTTACACCGGGCAGCAGCCGACCCTGGCGCAGATCGGCGGTCATATGCTCAACAGCACCTTCATTGACAGCCTGGAAAGCGATATCGAACTGCTGGAGCGACTCAATCATTTCAGTCGCCTGTTGCCGGGCAGCGCAGCGGATCGCGGCCTGGGCATTGCGCCTGTGGAAGTGCTGGTGATTGCCCCGAGCCAACCGATCGACGAAATCGCGGCGCGGCACCGGCAGGAGTTGCCGGCGGCGTTGCGCCTGTTCTTGCGCGGGCCGGGGGCGACCCGCACCAGCGGTGCCGGGGTCCTGAGCTATTTGTTGTTCGAGGCGGCGTATTGCAGCGAGCTGATCGAGCTGGGGCGCAGCGATGCCTTGGCCAAAGGGGAGGAGTTGGCGCGGTTTCTGGGGCTCAATGGCCTCGCGGGCCAGCCCGCTCCTACAGAACCTGCGCCGTAGGAGCGGGCTAGCCCGCGAAGAGCGATGCACGCCGTCAACCGAACGCCCCCTAAGGCTGCGTACGGCGTCGGCAGCTTGTCCTGCGATCAGAAGTGGTACTTGACCAACAGGCTGGCGGTGTCCTGGTTGGTCTCGAAGTTGCGCGAATCCTCGATACCGTACTTGTTCTTCCAGTAGTCGTACTCGAAACCGACGTACAACTGCTTGGCGCCCCAGTTCAGCGCCTTGCCCAGGTCGTACTTGACCTGCGGGTTGAAGTGCAGGTTGGCGTGGTAGGTGCCTTTGGTGTTCTGGTCGTTATCGACCACCCAGTCCATGTAGCCGTCGATCAGGATGTCCGAGCGGCCCACGGGAATGGTGTACGACCAGACCGGGGTGATCTGCCAGACGTTGTCGCCCGGGCGGCTGCCTTCGGTGTGGCGCTGATAGAAGTTCAGCTGGAAGTAGTCGAAGCCGGGCACGGCCAGGTCGAAACCGGGACCGATCAGGTATGACTCGTTATCGCCCTCGCCGAACTCGTAGGTGAAGGCCAGCAGCACGTCCTTGATCGGGCCGAACTCCAGTTTCTGATCGAAGATCTTGCCGAACGACAGGCGCGGGCTGAATTCGCCGTAGTAAGTGTCCGGGCCGACGTTGCCGTCTTCCTTGCCGTTGTAGAAGATCCGGTCGAGGAAGAAGAAGTTGTCGCCGTATTTCCAGGCGTCGGCATGTTCGAAGGTCACCGTCTGTTGAATCTGTGGGTTGACCTCGAAGTTCTTGCCATACAGGTAAGTCAGGCTGTTGTTCTGCCACTGCAACAGGTCGCCAGCCACGGCCTGTCCCCCCACCAGCGCGCTGGCGGCCAACATCAGGCTCTTGCACATCGGTTTCATTCGGTTGCTCCCAAAGTAGGTAGTTCCACGTTTTTTTATGGCTCGGCGCTCTGGTGTGGCGCCTTTTATCGTTACTGTAAAAAACCATCCGATCGGTCAGCTTTGTTGCTGATAGCAAGAGCTGAGCCAAGGCCGACAAAAAGCAAAAAACTCCCGGTCGGCTGTAGCGATACAGTCGAACGAGAGTGTTTTCGCGATATTTTCGGGCGCCTTGTTACCTGTCCAGGCCGGGATAAGTTGGCTCTTGGGTCAGGTTTTTCATCCGGGCTTTTTTTTAGAGCGGATTTGCGCGGCCGCGGAGAATACTGGCTCCCACCGCAGGGCTCAAGTGCTCCGCAACAGCGCACTTGCAGCCACTTTGGGGCAGGCATGGCGCTCATCTCAGCGAGGTGCCGGTGATGAGAGGTGAAGCAGCAACGCATACGCCCCGCCCTCAGGGGCACAACTGATGGCCACGAGTGGTTTTGCGGCGGACGTGATTCGGGCCGGTGCAGGCTGCATGGCGGGCTCCCTGTTTATTTTTATTTTCAAGGCGCGGCGTTGTTGGGTGGTTGGGCAGTGCTCGGTGCATGGCTGACGATCACTGCGCTCATGCCTGAGCGGTGACCCACGAATGGGAGGGGGGCGCCGATGCGGCGCCCAAGCCAGGCCTTAATGCTGATGAGCTTGTTCAGCGGTGCTGATGGCTCGCTCGGTGCCGCCAAGGATGTTGAACAGCAGGTTCAGCAGCAGCGCGCTCAAGGTCGCCATGGCGATACCGCTGTGGGTGATGGGGCTCATCCACAGTGGCAGGTGGGCAAAGAACTCTGGACGCACCACGGGAATCAGGCCCATGCCGATGCTCACCGCCACCAGCAGTTGATTGCGCCGGTCGCCAATATCGGCTTCCTGGAGGATCTTGATCCCGGTGGCGGCCACCATGCCGAACATGGCGATGGCCGCCCCGCCCAGGACCGCCGGTGGAATCGAGGCCACCAGGAAGGCGGCCTTGGGCAGCAGGCTGAGAACGATCAGCAGAGCGCCGGCGACAATGGTCACCGAGCGGCAGCGCACCCCGGTCATCTGCACCAGGCCGATGTTCTGGGCGAACGAGGAGTGGGTGAAGGTGTTGAGGAAACCGGCGAAGAACGAGGCGCCGGCATCACACAGCAGGCCGCGGCGCAGCATGCGCGGGGTGACCTCCTGGCCGGTGATCTTGCCCAGGGCGAGGAACATCCCGGTGGATTCGACAAAGATGATCACCACCACCAGGCACATCGACAGGATAGGCGCCAGATGGAACTGCGGCATGCCGAAGTGCAGCGGTGTGACGACCTGCAGCCAGGGCGCCTGGGCCATGCCGCTGAGGTCGACCATGCCGATCATGCCGCACAGCACGTAGCCCAGGCCCATGCCGATCAGCACGGAAATGTTCACCCAGAATCCACGCATGAAGCGATGAATCAGCAGGATGGTGCCCAGCACCAGTGCGGCGATGGTCAGGTAGATGGGCGAACCGAACTGCGCGGTACTGCTGCCACCGCCGGCCCAGTTCACCGCCACCGGAAACAGTGACAGGCCGATCGAGGTGATCACCGTGCCGGTGACCAGGGGCGGGAAGAAGCGCACCACCTTGGACATGAAGGGCGCAATCAGCATGCCGAAGAAGCCTGCGGCAATGGTGGCGCCAAAGATGCCCTGCATGCCGATGCCGGGCATCCCGGCCATGGCCACCATGCTGCCCACGGCGGCGAAACTGGCGCCCATCATCACTGGCATGCGAATGCCCATGGGGCCGATGCCCATCGACTGGACGATGGTGGCGATTCCGGCGACCAGCAGGTCGGCGTTGATCAGGAAGGCGATTTCTTCACGACTCAGGCCGGCGGCTTGTCCGATGATCAGCGGAACCGCAATTGCACCGCCATACATCAGCAGAACGTGTTGCAGACCCACCAGGATCAGTTGCAGGAAGGGCAAGCGCACAATGGCGGGCGCAGCGGGGACGCACTGTTCGGATGAATCGGACATGCAACACCTCGAATCTTTTTATTCTTGTGATTTAACCGCTGCGTCTTGGTGCGCAGCGGGTTTGTAGCAGGCGAATCCTGGACGGCTGACGGCAATCAAGCCCGCCCCTACAGAAAAATCCGGTTCTGTAGGAGCGAGCTTGCTCGCGAAGCAGCCTGGGTGCAGGCACTGATCAGTGGGTCTGGGCCCCCTGGGCAATCCAGGCGCCGATCAGTTCACGTTCCTGCTGGGTCATCTGGGTGATGTTGCCCAGCGGCATGATCTGGCTGGTCACAGCCTGGGCCTGGATACGCGCAGCTTGCAGACGGATCTGCTCCGGCGTGTCGAACATCACCCCGGCCGGCGCGGCGCTGAACAGCGGGCTGGTGGGCTTGGCCGAATGGCAGACCGCGCAACGCTCCTGAATCACGCTGTGCACCTTGTCGAAGGCCGGGCCGGCATTCGACGCCTGCGCCGGGGCGCTGGCCGCAGCGGGCGCCGCTGGCGCTGGTGCAGGCTGAGCTTCGGCCGAGGTGGCCGGTTTGCCACCCAGGGCGGTTTCCGGCAATGGCTGGAACTGGGTCTGGGCAGGGGCCTTGGCCACTTCCGGGGCGCTGGGTGCTGGCGTCGGGCCGGTCACATAGGCCAGGCAGATCATGCCCAGCGCCGCCACGGGCAGGGTCCAGGCGAACTTGTGGCTGTCATGCCGGGTGTTGAAGTAGTGCCGCACCAGCACTGCCAGGACCGCGATCCCGGCCAGGATCAACCAGTTGTACTGGCTGCCGTAGGTGCTCGGGAAGTGGTTGCTGATCATGATGAACAGCACGGGCAGGGTGAAGTAGTTGTTGTGACGCGAACGCAACAGGCCCTTGGCCGGCAGGGTCGGATCCGGGGTGCGGTTTTCCGCAATCGCTGCTACCAGCGCACGCTGGGCCGGCATGATGATGCGGAACACGTTGCCCACCATGATGGTGCCGATGATGGCGCCCACGTGCAGGTACGCGCCACGGCCGCTGAACACCTTGCTGAAGCCGTAGGCCGCGCCGATCAGCAGGAGGAACAGGATGAAGCCGAGCAGGGCGGGTTTCTTGCCCAGTGGCGAATCGCAGAGGAAGTCGTAGATGAACCAGCCGGCGATCAACGCGCCGATACCGATGGCCACACCTTCAGGGCCGGTCAGGCCGCTGCCGGGAGCCACCAGGTAGAGCATCGGGTTGTAGTAGAACACCAGGCACAGCAGGGCAATCCCCGACATCCAGGTGAAGTAGGCTTCCCACTTGAACCAGTGCAGGTTCTCCGGCATCGAGGGAGGGGCCAGCTTGTATTTTTCCAGGTGATAGATACCGCCGCCGTGAATCGCCCAGAGGTCGCCGGACAGGCCGTCCTTGGGGTTGACGCGATTGAGGTTGTTCTCCAGCCAGACAAAGTAGAACGATGCGCCGATCCAGGCCACACCAGTGATCATATGTACCCAACGCACGCTCAGGTTGAGCCATTCCAACAGATGTGCTTCCACAGTCTTTACCTCTTGCCTGTCACCCTTGTTGTCGAGTGATCAGACCTTCTCTTATTGGTGGGGGGCGAGGATCAAACGCTCATCCTCTTTGAAGAAATGCTCATCGCAGTTATTGCCTTTGCCACTGCGATCAACCACCAGGAAGTCATCCCGCTTTTCGATCGTCAGCACCGGGTGGTGCCAGACGCCGCGATGGTAATTGATGCCCTGCCTGCCATTGCTGACGAAGGCGCGGACCAAGCCTGATACAGGTTCATCGCCAAGTGGCGCGACCACGATCAGAAAGGGGTTGCCGAGCAGCGGGATGAAGGCCTGGCTGCCCAGCGGATGGCGTTCCAGCATGCGGATGGTCAAGGGCATTTCCAGCGCATCGGCGCGGAAGATGCTGATGATCGCTTCGTCCTCCGGCTGGGCGGTTTCAACCGTCGCCAGGCGGTGGAAGCGCATGGTCGAACCATTGTTGATCATGAAGTGGTCGCTGCCGTCGGTCTCGATTACGTCACCGAAGGGGGCGAAGGCTTCTTTGCTCAGGGGTTCAATCACTAATGTGCGCATGCTGTTCTTCTTATGTTCTCTGATGAGGGTGTCGGTTCATCATCCCTGGGATCGCCGGCTCAAGAGGGGCAGGGATGCTGAGCTGCCGCTACAGGGCCTGTAAGCGGAACAAGGCGATCTTGTTGATCTCGGCCAGCGCGCATTTGAACTCTGTATCCACGGCGTTGTGGATGCGGGTTTCGAACGCGGCGAGGATCTGGTGCCGGTTGCTGCCCTTCACCGCCATGATGAAGGGAAACTTGAACTTGGCCTTGTAGGCATCGTTCAACTCGGTGAAACGCTGGAACTCTTCGGCGGTGCATTGGTGAATGCCGGCACCGGCCTGTTCGTTGGTGCTGGCCTCGGTCAACTGGCCCTGGACGGCGGCTTTGCCGGCCAGGTCCGGGTGAGCGTTGATCAGTGCCAGTTGGGCGGCGTGATCGGCACTCAAGAGGATATCGCTCATGCGCTGGTGCAGGCCTTCGATCTGGTCGACGGAGGCGTCGAGGCCCAGGTCGTAGGCTTTTTCAGCCACCCACGGCGAATGCTCGTAGATGTCGGCGAAGGCCTTGACGAAGGCTTCGCGGCTCAGGGTCGAGGGCTTGAGGCTCTGGAAGGCAGTCATTTCGTCGCTCCCTGGTAAGGATGGGTCTGTTGCCAGTGGCGGGCGATGTCGACGCGGCGGGTGAACCATACCTGTTCATGGCCTTTGGCGTACTCGATGAAACGCTTGAGCGAAGCCAGGCGTGCAGGGCGGCCGATCAGGCGGCAGTGCAGGCCGATGGAAAGCATCTTCGGCGCTTCGGCACCTTCGGCGTAGAGCACGTCGAAAGCGTCTTTGAGGTAGTGGAAGAAGTCGTCGCCCTTGTTGAAACCCTGCACCTGGGTGAAGCGCATGTCGTTGGTGTCCAGGGTGTAAGGGATCACCAGGTGAGGCTTGCCGGTGGGATTGTTGGGTTCCCAGTAGGGCAGGTCATCGTCGTAGGTATCGCAGTCGTAGAGGAAACCGCCTTCCTCCATCACCAGGCGCCGGGTGTTCGGGCCGGTGCGGCCGGTGTACCAGCCCAGGGGGCGCTCACCGGTGATCTCGGTGAGGATACGGATGGCTTCGAGCATGTGCTCGCGTTCCTGGGCCTCGTCCATGTACTGGTAGTCGATCCAGCGGTAGCCGTGGCTGCAGATCTCGTGGCCGGCCTTGACCATGGCGCGGATCACGTCCGGGTGGCGCTGGGCGGCCATGGCCACGGCGAAGATGGTCAGCGGAATGTCGAATTCCTTGAACAGCTTGAGAATCCGCCAGACGCCGGCGCGGCTGCCGTATTCGTACAGCGATTCCATGCTCATGTTGCGCTCGCCCTGGAGTGGCTGCGCCGAAACCATTTCCGAAAGGAAGGCTTCCGATTCCTTGTCGCCATGAAGGATGTTGCGCTCGCCGCCTTCTTCGTAATTGAGCACGAAGGACAGGGCGATTCGGGCATTGCCCGGCCAGTGAGGATGAGGAGGGTTGGAGCCGTAACCGATCAGGTCGCGAGGGTAGTCAGCGCTCACTGCAGTCTTCCTTCTTGTTCGTGATAACGGTGGCGTGGCGGAACCTGAAGCCGGGAAGCCAGGTGGGCGTCACTGCGATGGAGCGATTGTATACAAGTTTATATTCAGTTTGTAAGCCCGTTTTTTTGCATTTTTCCGCTTTTGTCGCGATGCATCCCGCTTGCAAGAAACTTGCCCGGTTGGTCAGCTTATGCCTGGAAAGTCGTCTGCCGCTGAGGTTTAGAGGGCCATTCGCAGGTTGCCGGGGATGGCCCCGATTGTCGGCAGATTTGTGATTATTATTGTGTACAATTTTTTTGAAAAATGTCTTAATCGGAACCTCTCCGCAGCCTTTCCACTGCTGAAACGCCGCGGTCCCCTTTCAATCACTGACTCCGGGAGGCGCGAGGCCTGCTCACTCAATGGGCGACAGGCACGCAGAATCAATGGGACGTTTGACTACACATGTTTTGGATGCCGCACATGGCTGCCCCGGCAGCGCTATCAAGGTCGAGCTGTATCGGGTCGAGGGCGCGCAGCTGGAACTGGTCGCCAGCACCCTGACCAACAGCGATGGTCGCTGCGACAGTCCTTTGCTGCAGGGCGAAGACTACCGTTCCGGGGTCTACCAGCTGCAGTTCCATGCCGGTGACTACTACCGCGCCCGAGGCGTGCAACTGCCGCAGCCGGCCTTTCTGGATGTCGTGGTGCTGCGTTTTGGCATCAGTGCCGAGCAGGAGCACTACCACGTGCCGCTGTTGATCTCGCCTTACAGCTATTCGACCTACAGAGGAAGCTAGGACTACCCCCAAGAATCCTGCGCAAATAGCTTCTTTTGGTCCTTGCCCGCTCACACTGCGGGCTTTTTTTCGTCCCGCAGAAGGTGCTTGCCGGTTCAGGCGGCCATGGGATGGCTGGCACAAACCCTGTCAACAACTTGGCAGGGATGTGGCTCTGGCAGCGCTGAACAGCCGCCAGGTTCATCCGGTTCTCTGCATGCACAAAAGCCCCATCCGGCGGGATGGGGCAGGTGAGGCCGGGGCAACTTACAAGAAAATGAACTTGGCGATGAAGATCGCGCACAGCACATACAGGCTGATGGAGATTTCCCTGTGCTTGCCGGTTCCGGCCTTCAGCACCACATAGGTGATGAAGCCCAGGGCAATGCCGTCGGCAACGGAGAAGGTCAGGGGCATCATGATTGCGGTGACGATGGCCGGAATACTGTCGGTGGCTTCGTCCCAGTTGATATGGGCCATGCCGCCCATCATCAGCATCGCGACATAGATCAGGGCGCCGGCGGTGGCGTAGGCGGGGATCATGCCCGCCAGCGGCGCGAAGAACATGGCGGCGATAAACAGCACGCCCACGGTGACGGCGGTCAGGCCGGTGCGCCCGCCGGCCGCCACTCCAGCGGCACTTTCCACGTAACTGGTCACCGGCGGTACACCGACCACGGCACCAAAGACGCTGGAGGCGCTGTCCGCCTTGAGGGCTCGGGAAAGGTTCTCGATCTTGCCGTCCGGGTTGACCAGGCCGGCACGCTGCGCCACGCCCATCAGGGTGCCGGCGGTGTCGAACATGTGCACGAAAAGGAAGGCCAGGACCACGCTGATCATGCTGACGTTGAATACTCCGGCGATATCCATGGCCATCCAGGTGGGTGCCAGGCTCGGTGGGGTGGAGAGAATACCGTTGTAGTGCACCAGGTCCATGCCCCAGCCGGCCAGGGTCACGGCGATGATGCTGATCAGGATCGCGCCGAACACCCGGTGGTAGCTGAGCACCGCAATCATCAGAAAGCAGATGGCCGCCAGCAGCGGGCCGGGTTCGCGCAGGGAGCCGAGCTTGATCAGGGTCGCTGGGCTATCGACGATGATGCCAGCGGTTTTCAGGCCGATCAGGCCGAGAAACAGGCCAACCCCGGCGCCCATGGCATAGCGCAGGCTCACCGGAATGCTGTTGAGCAGCCATTCACGGACCCTGGACAGGGTCAGGATCATGAACAGCACCCCGGAAATGAACACGGCGCCCAGGGCCGTTTCCCAGTGGTAGCCCATGGTGCCGACCACGGTGTAGGTGAAAAAGGCATTCAGGCCCATGCCTGGGGCCAGGCCCACCGGCCAGTTGGCGTACAGGCCCATCAACAGGCAGCCCAGGGCGGCGGCGATGCAAGTGGCGACGAAGGCGGCGCCATGATCGATACCGGCGTCGGCCATGATGTTGGGGTTGACGAAGATGATGTAGGCCATGGTGATGAAGGTTGTCAGACCGGCAATCAGCTCGGTCTTCACCGTGGTGCCGTGCAACCTGAGTTTGAAGATGCGTTCCAGCCAGCCGCTGTTCAGCGAGGGCGAGAGGTCCAGCGGAGAGGCTTCGGATTTGCGGCTTTCCACAGCGAGTACTCCTCAAGAGTTTTATTGTTTTTTCCAGAACCGGGCATCAGAGGGTGGGCGGCGGCTCTTTGAGGCAGGCAGGGCTTGTGGGGATTGTTGACTTTTAGGTCAAGAACTCACACGGGCGAATTATGCTTTTGTATACAAAGAAAGCAAATAATGTTTTTGCTTTTGTGTGCGAAAAATCTGAGGGCGCGGCTATATGCCGGCCCCTGCTTATGCCTTGGGGTCGACTGCCGTGTGTGCGGTGGACGCCGCCCGAGCGGGCGGCGAGGGCGGGCAGGTCAGTGGTCTGCGGTTTTTCCGGCCAGGGCCTGGTTCACCGCCAGCCAGCCGTCGACGGCGTTTTCTCCAGCTTCGCTGAAGGCGCGCTGCAGCAGCTTGACCTGCTCGCGGCGCAAGGATTGTTCGAAACGCGCACCATCGGCGCTCAACTGCAGCAGGCGTTTTCGTTTGTCGCTGTCCGGGGCAACGCTGTCCACCAGGTGCATTTCCATGAGTTGGCGCAACGGCGTGTTCAACGCCTGCTTGCTCACACCCAGCAGGTTGAGCAGTTCTTTCACGCTCAGGCCCGGGTAGCGCGCAATGAAGAACACGATGCGTTGGTGCACGCGACTCAGGCCGCGGCGTTCGAGCATTTCGTCGGCCTTGGCAGTGAAGGCTTGATAGCCAAAGAAGAAGGCCTCCATGGCGGCTTGTTGCGAGGTCTGGTTTTTAAGGTCAAGCATATTGACGTATCTGCGAGAGTCGGCGTAATTTCGGTCAAGCAGTTTGACGTATTTTCTCCCTCCTTCGCTAGCGGTGATCTCCATGGCTTTCTCCGAACGTGTATCGCGCCTCAAAAGCTCCCTGATCCGTGAAATCCTGGCAGCGGCCCAGCGCCCGGAAGTGATGTCGTTCGCTGGAGGCCTGCCGGCCGAAGTGATGCTGCCCAAGGTGCAGTGGCAAGATATGCCGCTGTCCATGGGGCAGTACGGCATGAGTGAAGGCGAGCCGCAGTTGCGCGAGGCCCTGGCCGCCGAGGCGCGCAAGCTGGGGGTGCCCTGTGAGGCGGGTCAGGTCCTGGTGGTCAGCGGCTCCCAGCAGACCCTCGATCTGGCGGCCAAGCTCTACATCGACAAGGGCACGCGGATCATGCTGGAGGCCCCGACCTACCTGGCGGCCCTGCAGATCTTCCAGCTGTTCGGTGCCGACTGCCTGACGGTGCCTCTGGAGGCTGACGGTCCGGACCTGGCGCAGATGCGCGCCGGCCTGGAACAGCATCGTCCGGCGTTCGTCTACCTGATTCCGACCTTCCAGAATCCGTCGGGCGTGCGCTACAGCCAGGGCAAGCGCGCAGCCGTGGCGGCGTTGCTGGACGAGTTCGGGGTCACCCTGATCGAGGACGAGCCCTATCGCGAGCTGACTTTCGATGCTGGCAGCGCCACGCCGATTGTCAGTCGTCTGCAGAAGGCCAGCTGGATCTATACCGGCACGGTGTCGAAAACCCTGCTCCCGGGATTGCGGGTCGGCTACCTGATTGCCAGCCCGGATCTGTTCCCCCATCTGCTGCGTCTGAAACAGTCGGCTGACCTGCACACCAACCGCGTCGGCCAGTGGCAGGCCATGCAATGGATCGGCAGCCAGCAGTACCAGCAGCACCTGGATGAGCTGCGCAGTTTCTACCGCCAGCGCCGGGATGCTTTCCAGGCGGCCTTGCATGGCCATTTCGCCGATCTGGCGGATTGGCAGGTGCCCGAGGGCGGTCTGTTTTTCTGGTTGAGCTTGAAACAGCCCCTGGATACCCGCACGTTGCTCAAGTCGGCGTTGGAGCAGGACGTGACTTTTATGCCCGGCGAACCGTTCTTCACTGAACCGGAGCGCAATCTTGGGCATCTGCGGCTGAATTTCAGCCATATCGATCCGGCGCGGCTGGACGAAGGCCTCAAGCGGCTGGCCACCGTGATACGTCAAGCACAGGCTGCACAGGCAGCCTAAGGGGAGGGCCATGTACAAGGTTTACGGCGATTACCGTTCGGGCAACTGCTACAAGATCAAGCTGATGCTCAATCTGCTGGGGCTGCCTTATGAATGGCAGGCGGTGGACATTCTCGGAGGCGATACCCAGACCGAGGCTTTCCTGGCGAAAAATCCCAACGGCAAGATCCCGGTGTTGGAGCTGGAGGACGGCACCTGCCTGTGGGAGTCCAACGCGATTCTCAACTTTCTCGCCGATGGCAGCGAGTTCCTGCCCAGCGAACCGCGCCTGCGTACCCAGGTTCTGCAATGGCAATTCTTCGAGCAATACAGCCATGAGCCCTATATCGCCGTGGCGCGTTTTATCCAAGTCTATGAAGGCTTGCCCGAAGCGCGCCGGGAGGAATACCTGAAGTTGCACAAGCGCGGCTACAAGGCACTGGATGTGATGGAAAAGCAGTTGAGCCGCACGCCCTACCTGGTGGGCGAGCACTATTCCATTGCCGATATCGCGCTCTATGCCTACACCCATGTGGCCCATGAAGGCGGCTTCGACCTGGCCCGATACCCGGGCATCCAGGCCTGGATCCAGCGAGTGCAGAGCCATCCGCGGCATGTCGGGATGTTCGATTGAGCGGATTTTTCGAGGGGGCAACTGACCCGGGACGGCATCGTCCCGGGCAGTGGCTTCAGGCCGCCGAGAAACGCTGGTTCAGGTAGTCGATGATCACCTTGGATTCATACATCCAGGTGGTCTGGCCGTTCTCTTCGATCCGCAGGCACGGCACCTTGATCTTGCCGCCCTGTTCCAGCAGGGTCTGGCGATCCTGCTCGTTGTTCTTGGCGTCACGCAGGGCCACCGGTACGTTCAGGCGGTGCAGGGTGCGGCGGGTCTTCACGCAGAACGGGCAGGCGTGGAACTGATACAGGGTCAGGCCCTTGGCCGCCGCATCGACGCTCGCCTGAGCGGCAGCTGTGCGCTGTTGCTTGCGCGGGCGGGTGATGAAGTCGATGAAAATGATGAGTTGACCCAGGCCGACTCGCAGCGCTTTGACGATCACGGTATTGCCTCTTGCCCATGAATGAAGGGGCGGCAGCTTACCTGATTTTGCCGGGCGAAAAAAAACCGGCGATCATCGCCGGTTTTTTTACTTGCAGCCTGTTACTTGATCAGGCTGAGGAACTCGCTGCGGGTAGCGGCATTCTCGCGGAACTCGCCCAGCATCACCGACGTGATCATCGACGAGTTCTGCTTCTCCACACCGCGCATCATCATGCACATGTGCTTGGCCTCGATCACCACGGCAACGCCCAGGGCACCGGTCACTTGCTGAACGGCGTCGGCGATCTGCCGGCTGAGGTTTTCCTGGATCTGCAGGCGACGGGCATACATGTCGACGATGCGCGCTACTTTCGACAGTCCCAGGACCTTGCCGCTGGGAATGTAGGCGACGTGCGCCTTGCCGATAAACGGCAGCAGGTGGTGTTCGCACAGCGAGTAGAGCTCGATGTCCTTGACCAGCACCATTTCGCTGTTGTCGGAGCTGAACAAGGCACCGTTGGTGACCTCTTCCAGGGTTTGGGCATAACCGCGGCAAAGGTACTGCATGGCTTTGGCGGCACGCTTGGGCGTGTCGAGCAGGCCCTCGCGGGAGACGTCCTCGCCCAATTGGCCGAGGATCGCGGTGTAATTCTGTTCCAGGGACATGAAACTACCTGTGGGATTTTACGCAAAGGGCAAGGGTACGGTGGCGGACCCGACGCTGCAAGCGTGATGCAGCGGCTTTATTCGTCACGGCCTTCCATCATGGTGCGTTTGAGCATCACGTAAAGTGCACCGGTGCCGCCGTGTTTGGCCTGGCACGAGGTGAAGCCCAACACCTGGGGATGCTGGCGCAACCAGGTGTTGACGTGGCTCTTGATCATCGGGCGCTTGCCGTCCAGACGCACGGCCTTGCCGTGGGTGACCCGTACACAGCGGATTTCGAATTTGGTGGCTTCAGCGAGAAATGCCCAGAGGGTTTCCCGGGCCTTTTCCACGGTCATGCCGTGCAGGTCGAGGCTGCCTTCGAAAGGGATCTGGCCGATTTTCAGCTTGCGCATCTGGCTTTCCTGAACCCCGTCGCGGGCCCACATCAGCTCATCTTCCGGCCCCACATCGATGACGAACTGATCGGACAGCCCATCCACCGTGGTGGTTTCGCTGCGCACGGTGGCGGCCTGGCGCAGCTTGGCGATCTGCGCGCGGTCAGCCTTGGGTTTGCCTGTGTCGGCACGGTCGTGCTTGATCGGCTTGACGCCGCGGATCTCGTTTTTGAACAGGGAAAAATCGTCGTCTTGCATGTCAGCCTCCGCGAAGGGCGGCTAGTTTACCCAACTCGGTACGCCTTCAGGCGTGCAAATCGCGCCCAGATGCGTCAGTCGTGTTTTTTCATCAGGTGTGGCGCCATGTTCAGCGCCAGGGGCTGACGCATGCGCCGCCGGCAACGCCGCCACAGGCGAACCCCGACATACAGCAGTAACAGGCCAACCGCCAGAATCACCGCCGACCCCGCCGGGCTGGCATTGAGTTCTCCCAGCGCCGGAGCGCGGCCCAGCAGGCTGGCCGCACCCGCCATCGCCAGCAGTACGCCGAATGTCGCCAGCAATGCGGAGAATCCCGCCCCCAGGCGCAATCGCCAGTTTCGCGGGCTTTTGGGCCGCAACCGGCGTGCGTCAAAACCATCGGATATCTTCATTCCGACCTTCCTCAATGGGTATCGGCCCTTCGACCGGGAGTTGACCGGGTGGTTCCTGAGGCTAAGGCAATTGCTGCAAATGCGAGGCGTTTATGGATGAGCGGCCCGCCAGCCGCTCACCAGGGCTGATCAGATCAGGCTTGCGGTCTGGGCGAGGGTGGCGAAGTTGTCGGCCATGATCGCCATTTCGGTCTGCTGAACATGCTCGGCACTGAGGATGCCGCCCTTGTAGGGCAGGTCGCGGGTGGCGCAGGCGTCTTCCACCAGGGTGCAACGGAAACCCAGGTTCTTCGCAGCCCGCACGGTGGTGCTGACGCTGGAATGGCTCATGAAGCCGGCGACGATCAGGTCCAGGGAGCCCAGATCCTGCAGGCGTTTTTCCAGTTCGGTGCCGTGGAAGGCGCTGGGCAGCAGCTTGCCGATGATGGTTTCGTCGCCTTGCGGCTCAAGCCCGGGGATGAATTCGCCGCGTTCGCCCTGGGGGTCGAACAGGCCGCCGACGGTGCCGAGATGGCGCACGTGCACGATGGGCCGGCCGGCAGCGCGGGCTGCAGCCAGCAGTTGACCGATGTTGGCCACTGCCTTGTCCATGCCGGACAGGGCCAGGGGACCGCTGAGGTACTCTTTTTGGGCGTCGATGATCACAAGGGTCGCGTGGCTCAAATTGGCCGCTGCATAACCACGACCGCTGAGTTGAAACATCGTCTTTGGAACGGACATTCTGGGGCTCCTGTGAGTGGGGCTTTTGCGACATTGTCCTCTGGCAGAGCGCTTCTGTGAATCGCTACTAACGTAAGGTGCGCCGTTGTTGGCCTGCAGCCTTGTCAAGAGGGGCAAGGTATTGACCTTCGAGCGGCAAAACCTGCGTAGCGGCCGCTTGCCTGCCTGCGGTTTTTCATTCGTCGTCGGCGGGCGTTTTGGCTGGTAGTATTGCCGGTCGTTTTGTCAGGAGTCTGTCCCGTGATCACTTCCCGCCTGCGCACCTTGCGCGACCATATCCGCTGGGCTGTCAGCCGCTTTCATGGGGAGGATCTGTTCTTCGGCCATGGCACCGACAATGCCTGGGACGAGGCCCGCCAACTGGTGCTCGGTGCCTTGCACCTGCCTTGGGAAATTGCCGACAGCTACCTGGACTGCGCGCTGGAAGAGGACGAGCTGGCCCATCTGCAGCACCTGCTCAAGCGCCGTATCGAAGAGCGTGTGCCCACGGCCTACCTGTTGGGCGAGGCCTGGTTCTGCGGCATGTCGTTCATTGTCGATGAGCGGGTGCTGATTCCCCGTTCACCCATTGGCGAACTGATCGAAAAACGCTTTGAACCCTGGCTGGGCAACGAGCCGGCGCGGATTCTCGACTTGTGTACCGGCTCCGGTTGCATCGGTATCGCCTGCGCCTACGAGTTCCGCGACGCCGAAGTGGTGCTGGCCGACCTGTCCTTCGAAGCGCTGGAAGTGGCCAACCAGAACATCGAGCGTCACGGCGTCGACGAGCGAGTGTTCACCGTGCAGGGCGATGGCTTCGATGGCTTGCCGGGACAGCGCTTCGACTTGATCGTGTCCAACCCGCCTTATGTCGATGCCGAAGACTTTGCCGACATGCCGGACGAATACCAGCATGAACCCGAGCTGGGCCTGGCTTGCGGCGACGATGGCCTGAACCTGGTGCGCCGCATGCTGGCCGAAGCCGCTGATCATCTGACCGAGAAGGGCTTGCTGATCGTCGAAGTGGGCAACAGTCAGGTTCATGTCGAGGCGCTGTACCCCGAAGTCGACTTCGCCTGGCTCGACTTCGAGCGCGGCGGTCACGGCGTGTTCATGCTCACGGCGGAGCAGTGCCGCGAGCATCAGGCACTCTTTGCTTCGCGCGTTTGAGTGATGAGCGGCCCGCGTAAGGCGGGCCTTGAGCAATCAGTGGGTGCGACTCAGCGGTGCGTCGCAATCCAGATCAGCAGCCCCGCCTGGAAGACCGCGAAGGCCACCAGGCAGGTGATGGTGAAGCGCAGGCCGGTGTCTTCACGTTTGTACTTGGTGACTTTCTCTTCCTGCTTGCGCAGATTGACTTCCAGCTCTTCCAGGTTCTGCTCGGCCTGCTGGAGCATCTGCGCCGCTTCCAGAATTTCCACGAACTGCAGTTTCTCGGTGTTCCACTGGCTCAGCAACTCGCCGACCTGGACATCCTTGACGCTGCCCTTGAGGTGCTGGGCATCGGCATACACCACGTCGAAGCCCTGGATGCGCAACACATGGTCGCGACGCAGGCGAGTGTGTTCATTGAGGGCGTCCTTGTTGGCGAGGTCGAAGCCGTCCACCCGGTAGTGCGGCCACTTCTTCTGTGCCCACTGCGCGGCCTGGGCCAGCAGGAAGCGCCCGATGCCCCGGTTCAGCGGTTCGATCTGCAACCCGCCCTCGGGCTCGAAGTACACCCGGCGGGCCTCGTGTTCGACCCAGACATCCAGATGATTCTGTTCCTTGCGCACTCGCTGACCGGGCAGGCGGACAGTCATGCGCAGCAGGCTGTGCTCTTTGTTGTTGCGTTCGGCATAACCGAACTCGACAAAGCGCAAAGGTCGCACACCGGTGGCGCGATCGGTTTGCAGGGGCGCCAGGCGCAGCATCTTGTGATGTTCGGCCTGCACATCCGCCCACGGCAACGGCGGCGCTTCCGGGGCGGCGGCTTCTTGCTCGGAGGCGGGTGAATTCGGGGTATCAGTCATAACGGCAAGTCCTGTCCAATCGCTGCGCGCCGACAGCAATCGAACGGCCGGCAAAGACTTATCGGCCGTTTCTTTCAGGACTGGAGGGTAAAAACAGCCTAACGGGTGTGAAGTCCGTCAATAAAACTGATGATCGACCGGCCCAGTTCTGCCGCCAGGGGCAGTTGCGGGTCCTTGTAGGACGCCAGTTGGCGCTTGAGATCATTGGGCACGATGCGCATGACGTGGTTCATGCCGTCGATCAGGGTCAATTGGGCGTCCGGTTTCGCCGCCTTGAGCACCCGGGCGTCGTCGACGCTGACCTGGATGTCGTTGCTGCCCTGAATGATCAGCGCCGGCATTTTCAAGCGGGCGAAGGCGGCGGCCGGGTCTTCGCGGAACAGGGTGATCAGATAGGGCTGCACGCTGGGGCGGAAGATCACTTGCAGGGCCGGCGGCACATCGGTGTCCACCTGGCCGGCCTTGAGGCTGTCCAGCAGTTCGTTGCTGCGCACCATCAGCGCCGGCGGCAGGCGATAGCTCAATTGCTGGCGCAGCACCTGATCCACGGGGCGGGCGGTACCGGAGATGGAGATCACCCCGGCGGCATCCAGTTGCGGTGCGGCGAGGCTGGCGATCAGCGCGCCCTCGCTGTGGCCCAGCACGATCAATTGGCCCAGGCGCGGGTCGGCCTTGAGCTGCTTGCCCCAGGCCACAGCGTCGGCCACATAGGCATCAAGCGTCAGGTTGCGTTCATCCGGGGTTGCCGCGAGGCTGGCCGCCACACCGCGCTTGTCGTAGCGCACGCTGGCGATGTTGTGCTTGGCCAGGACCCAGGCCAGGCGCTTGAGGCTGTCGTTGCGTCCGCCGTCGGGATTGTTGCCGTCGCGGTCGGTGGGACCCGAGCCGGAAATGATCAGCACCACCGGCACCGGCTGTTCGGACTTGGGCAGCAGCAACGAGCCATACAGCTCGCCGTGGCCGGTATCCAGGCTGACTGGGCGTTGCAGGACGGCGGCCTGGACCAGGCCGGTGAACAGGGAAAGGCTCAAGAGAAGGGCTCGCAGCATCATCACGCCATCATGGATAAGGTGCCGTTTGGACTCAGGCAGCGGCAGAAGGTTCGAGGATGAACTAGTTGGGTAGCCTGCGTATACTTGCGCCCTTCAGTAATCCTGATCGAGTTATTTCGGCTGATTTCACGGAGCTCCCCGCATGTCCGGCAATACCTACGGCAAGCTGTTCACTGTCACCACCGCGGGCGAAAGCCATGGCCCGGCGTTGGTCGCCATTGTCGACGGCTGCCCGCCGGGTCTTGAGCTGTCCCTGGAGGATTTGCAGCGTGATCTGGACCGGCGCAAGCCCGGCACCAGCCGTCACACCACCCAGCGCCAGGAGCCCGACGAAGTCGAGATCCTTTCCGGGGTGTTCGAGGGCAAGACCACCGGCTGTTCCATTGGCCTGCTGATCCGCAACACCGACCAGAAGTCCAAGGACTACTCGGCGATCAAGGATCTGTTTCGTCCGGCGCATGCCGACTACACCTATCACCACAAGTACGGCATCCGCGACTACCGTGGCGGCGGTCGCAGCTCGGCCCGGGAAACCGCCATGCGCGTGGCGGCCGGTGCCATTGCCAAGAAGTACCTGGCCAGCCAGGGCATCGTGATCCGTGGCTACATGAGCCAGCTGGGCCCGATCGAGATTCCCTTCAAGACCTGGGAATCGGTGGAAGACAACGCCTTCTTCAGTCCCGATCCGGACAAGGTTCCGGAGCTGGAGGCCTACATGGACCAATTGCGCCGGGATCAGGATTCGGTGGGAGCGAAGATCACCGTGGTCGCCGAAGGCGTGATGCCGGGCCTGGGCGAGCCGATCTTCGATCGCCTGGATGCTGAGCTGGCCCACGCGTTGATGAGCATCAATGCGGTCAAGGGCGTGGAAATCGGCGCCGGTTTCGCCAGCGTCGCCCAGCGTGGGACCGAGCACCGTGACGAGCTGACCCCGCAAGGGTTTCTCAGCAATAACGCCGGCGGCATCCTGGGCGGTATTTCCTCGGGGCAGCCGATCATTGCCCACCTGGCGCTCAAGCCGACGTCCAGCATCACCACCCCAGGGCGCTCCATCGATGTCGATGGCAATCCTCAGGACGTGATCACCAAGGGCCGCCATGACCCATGCGTGGGGATTCGCGCCACGCCGATCGCTGAAGCAATGATGGCCATCGTGCTGATGGATCACCTGCTGCGTCATCGCGGCCAGAATGCCGACGTGCGCGTCAGCACGCCGGTACTGGGTCAGCTGTAATGGCGGTTCTGCCAGTCGCCACGGCCTGATGGCCGGGGCGGCGCTGCCGTACTGGCGGCTTTCCAGTTTCTACCTGTTCTACTTCGCCCTGCTGGGGTCGACCGCGCCGTTCCTGGCGCTGTATTTCGATCATTTGGGTTTTTCCAGCGCGCGGATCGGCGAGCTGGTGGCCATTCCCATGCTCATGCGTTGCGTGGCGCCCAACTTGTGGGGCTGGCTCGGTGATTACACCGGCCGGCGCCTGGCAATCGTGCGTTTTGGCGCAATCTGCACCCTGATCTGTTTCTCCCTGATCTTCGTCAGCAAGAGCTACGCCTGGCTGGCCATGGTCATGGCTTTGCACGCCTTCTTCTGGCACGCGGTACTGCCGCAGTTCGAGGTGATCACCCTGGCGCACTTGCACGGGCAGGCCTCTCGCTACAGCCAGATCCGTCTCTGGGGCTCCATCGGTTTCATTCTGACGGTGGTGGTGCTGGGTCGCCTGTTCGAATGGCTGAGCCTGGATATCTATCCGCTGGCCTTGGTGATGATCATGGGAGGGATCGTGCTCAGCAGCCTGTGGGTGCCCAATGCCCGCCCCCTGGTGCAGGGGCCGCGACTGGCCGGGGACGGATTTCTCAAGCAGTTGCGCGGTCCCGGTGTGCTGGCGTTCTACCTGTGCGTGGCGTTGATGCAGATGAGCCACGGGCCGTACTACACCTTCCTGACCCTGCACCTGGAACGCCTGGGCTATACACGCGGCCTGATCGGCATGCTCTGGGCCCTGGGAGTGGTGGCCGAGGTGCTGATGTTCCTGGCCATGAGCTGGATTCTCGCGCGGTTTTCCGTGCGTCGGGTGCTGTTGGCGAGTTTTCTGTTGGCGGCGCTGCGCTGGTTGCTGTTGGGCAGTCTGGCGGAGCATCTCTGGGTGCTGTTGTTGGCCCAGGTGCTGCACGCGGCGACCTTCGGCAGTTTTCACGCCGCGGCCATTCATTTTGTCCAGCGCAGTTTCGGTGCGCGCCAGCAAGGTCAGGGGCAGGCGTTGTATGCCGCGCTGGCGGGAACCGGTGGCGCCTTGGGGGCCTTGTATGCCGGCTACAGCTGGAACGCCCTGGGCGCCACATTGACCTTTAGTATTGCCAGCGTCGCCGCCATGGCCGCAGCCGTTATCATTGCCACCCGCATGCAAGAGGAGTTGCCGTCATGAGCAGCCTGTCCGTCTACCACGTATCCAGCCCGGACCTGCCGAACAAGGTTCTGACCCATTTCGACGATATCGCGGCGACCCTGGCCGAGCAGGGCATTCGCTTCGAACGCTGGTCCGCCGCCACGCGCATCGAGCCGGGCGCCAGTCAGCAGGAGGTGATCGAGGCCTATCGGGAGCAGGTCGACCGGTTGATGACCGAGCAGGGCTATCTCAGCGTCGATGTGATCAGTCTCAATCGCGACCACCCAGAAAAAGCCGAGCTGCGCGCCCGTTTTCTCGACGAGCATCGCCATGGCGAGGATGAGGTGCGATTTTTCGTGGCCGGACGCGGTCTGTTTTCCCTGCACATCGACGACTATGTCTACGCCGTGCTCTGTGAAAGAAACGACCTGATTTCGCTGCCTGCGGGCACCGCACATTGGTTTGACATGGGCGCGGAACCACACCTGGTGGCCATCCGCCTGTTCAGTAGCCCACAAGGCTGGGCCGCCCAACCGACCGGCGACGCGATCGCCAGCCAGTTCCCGCGCCTGGAAGACTAGGGACGCTGGGCGCAACGGCAACCGGCCGGTCCCACGCAAGGTGGGCCGGCCAGTCGAAGAACGGCGGCAGGCTTACGCGCTGTGGTAGGTCGGCAAGGCAAAGCGGTTCTGGCTTTGCAGCAGGGAAATCTGTGGCAGCTCACTGGCCTGTTCGGCCAAATCCCGACGAATCGCGCTGATGACCCACGACAGTTGGTCGGCGGCATGCAGCTGCGCGTAGGAAATCGAACGCTTGAACTGTTTGCCTTCGCTGTTGCGCAGGGTCAACAGGATGCCGCCGTCGGGACGAGGTTGGGTGGTGACTTCGAAGTTGGAGAACAGGGAGGAGAATTTTTCTTGGATCAGGCTCATGTCTATCAGCTCCGTTGGCTCTTGAATGGCAAGCGTGAACGGATAGTTGCAGCGATTGTGCCAGCACTGTCGTTTTTAAAACTCCTTTAAAATCAATCACTTATATTTTTCAGCGTAATCGTGATTCGTGCAAATTGCATGAAAGGCCATCGTGCATCCTGCATTTTGCAGGTTCGCGGCGGGGCAGGGCAGGCGTAGCTACAGGGCTGTGACCACAGGCTCCGGCGGAAAATTCAATCGCTGGTGCAGGGGTTGCGAGGCTCGGCAGAACGCCGCGGGCGAGATACAAAAGTTTGCAAAAACTCCATGTACAGTCCGGCGACGGCTGACGTATTTTCCAGCCAGTCGCGCCGTTTCAAACCGGCCTTGGCACTTTGCCGAAGACCTTTGCGAGGCGTGTCTGTGACATGGAATGGTTGTGGTGCGATCCAGCGATCCAGCCCGCCAGATAATAAAAATACCAGGACGCCCTCCATGAACGCTCCCACCGTACCGATGCCGGTGCTGTCAGCAGCGCTGCACTCGTTGTTTTTCCGTCCCGTCCCGGGAGCCATCCTCCCTCTCCGCTTGCCCGTTGCCGACACCAGGGGCGCAGCGCCCGGTTGAGCCTTGTTCCAGGCCTTGTCACGTCCGACCCGTGTGGTCGGGGCACAGACTTTTGTCTTCGAAGCGGAGCAAGCATGAACAAGCACAATAGCGACATGATCACCTGGGGCATGATGCTGCGTAAGCTGCCCTCCATTGCCAGGGCGTTGCCGCGGGTGGTGCGCGGCGTCAAGGCGGGCAACATCGACAAGCCTGATCAGGCCTGTGGCCTGGGCTGGAGTTTCGAGCAGGCGACCCGGCGCAATCCCGATGGGCCGGCCTTGTTGTGCGGCGAGCGGGTTCTCAGCTATTCCCAGGTCAATCAGTGGGCCAACCGTATCGCCGCCTACCTGCACGACCGGGGCATCGGCAAGGGCGATGTGCTGGCGATCTTCATCGAGAACCGCCCGGAACTGCTGGTCACGGTGCTGGCGGTGGCCAAGCTCGGCGGGATCTGCGCCATGCTCAACACCGCTCAGACCCACAACGTGCTGGCGCATAGCCTGCAGCTGGTGAAACCGGCGGGCATCATGCTGGGCGGTGAGTTGCTGGCGGCTTATGAAGCGGTGCGCGAGCAGGTGGGGATCGATCCGCAGCGCACCTGGTTCGTGGCCGACCAGGATACCCTCGCCGATCCGGGCAGTGCCCCGGACGGGATGTTCAACCTGATGCGCGAGAGTGCCGCTTATCCCGCGGACAATCTGCAGCAGACTCAGCAGATCTTCTTCAATGATCCCTGCTTCTACATCTATACCTCCGGCACCACCGGCCTGCCCAAGGCGGGGATCTTCAAGCATGGGCGCTGGATGCGCACATCCGCCGGTTTCGGCACCATCGCCCTGGATATGCGGCCCGACGACGTGGTGTATTGCACCTTGCCGCTGTACCACGCCACCGGATTGTGCGTGTGCTGGGGCTCGGCCATCACCGGTGCCTCGGGGTTCGCCATTCGCCGCAAGTTCAGCGCCAGTCAGTTCTGGGATGATGCGCGCCGCTACAAGGCGACGACCCTGGGCTACGTCGGTGAGTTGTGCCGCTACCTGATCGATCAGCCAAGCAATGCGCGGGACACCGAGCATGGTGTGCTGAAGATGATCGGCAACGGCCTGCGCCCGGGAGTGTGGAGCGAGTTCAAGCAGCGTTTCGGCGTCGGTCATGTCTGTGAGCTGTACGCAGCCAGCGACGGCAATATCGGTTTCAGCAATATCCTCAACTTTGACAACACCGTGGGGTTTTCCCTGATTCCCTGGGCGTTGGTGGAATACGCCCACGACACCGGGGCGCCATTGCG
This sequence comes from Pseudomonas protegens, assembly GCF_013407925.2. Lineage (NCBI taxonomy): Bacteria > Pseudomonadati > Pseudomonadota > Gammaproteobacteria > Pseudomonadales > Pseudomonadaceae > Pseudomonas > Pseudomonas protegens. The sequence goes on from NZ_CP060201.1 coordinate 5,180,316, forward strand.
CAATAGCCAGGGCTTCATGCAGAAGGTCGCCAAGGGCGGTCAGGGCCTGCTGTTGGCGAAGATCGACGACAAGGCGCCGCTGGATGGCTACACCGATCCGGAGAAGAACCTCAAGGTGATCCTCAAGGATGTGTTCGAGAAGGGCGATTGCTACTTCAACACCGGCGATTTGCTGCGCGACATCGGTTTTGGCCATGCGCAGTTCGTCGATCGGCTGGGGGACACCTATCGCTGGAAAGGCGAGAACGTTTCCACCACTGAAGTGGAGAATATTCTCCTGGGCCATCCACAGATTGCCGAAGTGGTGGCCTATGGCGTTGAAATCCACAACACCAACGGCCGGGCGGGGATGGTGGCGATCACGCCGGCGCAGTCCCTGGCGACCCTGGATTTCAGCGAATTGCTGCAATTTGCCAGGCAGCAGTTGCCGGCCTATGCCGTGCCGTTGTTTCTGCGGATCAAGGTGAAGATGGACACCACCGGCACGTTCAAATACCAGAAAAGCCGCCTCAAGGAGCAGGCATTCGATCTGGAGCAGGTGGCCGATGATCCGGTCTATGCCTGGTTGCCGGGGTCGGACACCTACGTGCGGCTGACCCCGCCGATTCTGGCGGACATTCAGGCCGGACGTCTGCGTTATTGATTCTGTCTATGGCGGTTCTTGGGAAAAAAGGGATGACAGGCCGCGGCCGGCTTGGGGAAACTAGCGCCTTTCCGATTTGCCGAACCTGGAGTTTCCGATGACCGACAAAAGCCGCCAGATGACTGAGGAAGAGGCCGCCCAGTTTGTCGAACAGGTATTCAATGTGGCCCGTCAGGGTGACGCACAGATGCTCGACAAGCTGGCGGCCAATGGCCTGCCGGTCAACCTGCGCAATCACAAAGGGGACACCTTGCTGATGCTGGCTGCCTATCACGGGCATGTGGACGCCGTGCAGGTGCTGCTCAAGCACCAGGCCGATCCCGAGATCCGCAACGACAATGGCCAGAGTCCGATCGCCGGCGCCGCCTTCAAGGGCGACCTGGCGGTGGTCAAGGCCCTGGTGGAGGGCGGCGCGCAAGTGGAAGGCTCGTCCTTTGACGGGCGTACCGCGCTGATGATGGCGGCGATGTTCAACCGCACGGAAATCGTCAGCTACCTGATCAGCCAGGGCGCCGATCCCAAGGCTCGCGACAGCAATGGCGTGAGTGCCCTGGAAGCCGCCAAGACCATGGGTGCGCAGGACACGACCGCACAGCTGGAAAAACTCCTGGCCTGAGCCGTCAAGGTCCGAGGGGGCGAGGGCGCCAGGCCCTTGTCACAGGCGTAGGTCTGGGCGCGCACTTTAGGCTATCCTTCGCGCCCTCGAATTTCCTTGCCTTCAGGATGTCCCCATGAAAACCGCCCTTATCGAACTCATCAGCAAAATCAGCTCCGGGTGCATGGGCGACGCCGAAATCCAGCGGATCGCCGACGAAGCGGCCCAGGCCTACGCCGATCCCCAGGCGTTCCTGGCGGCCAACCCGGACATCAACTATGACGACAGCTTTCCCATTCCCCTGGGCGAGTGGGTGGTGGTCGGCAGCCTGCCGGATACCGTGCTGTTTCAGGCCGACACTTATGTCGACCTGTTCGCACAGATCGTCGCGTCCTTCGGCAAGGACGTGCCTTTCAATATCAAGCCCAAGCAACTGGCGAAGATCGAAGCCTTGATGGCCTTGAACCGCATCCAGATCCAGATGGGCAGCATGAACCCGGAAAACGGTGGCTATGTGCTGATGAATTTCAGCCAGTTGCTGGATGACGAGCTGCAGATGGTGCTGGTCTACGGCAATGACCTGCCGCGAGTGCTGGAGCTGTGTGCTGAAGTCGGTATCGCCGCGGCGCCGGCCCTGGAAGCCCTGAAGATTGCCGTGCACGCCTGAATCGCGGCTCCCCGCGCAATACAGCGGAACCCCGAAGGCGGGCGGCTATCCTAAAGAGGCACACCATCATTTGGGAGCGACACCATGGGTTCCACCTTCAATGGCCTGATTGGCCTGATCATTCTGGCCCTGGATATCTGGGCCATCATCAACGTGCTGAAAAGTGGCGCCGAAACCGGGATGAAGATCCTGTGGGTGCTGTTGATCCTCTTCCTGCCGGTTTTGGGGTTGATCATCTGGGCCATCGCCGGGCCGCGAGGCAACGTGCGGCTCTGACCTGCGAAGGTTGCAAGATCGATAAAAGGGCCGTCAGGCCCTTTTTGTGTGACTAAACATGCGTTGGACGAAATTTTCACAAAGCCTCAAAGACAATTCGCCAGCGTTTTTCCAGGGGTGTAAATCCCTGCAATCTGTTGTTCCAGAGCCGCAGTGGCTGGGCTTGTCGGTAGTGCCCACTAATCAATGGCAATGCCTTCAGTGATCGTGCAACATCTGCGCACCGCGTAATCCCCGTCGCCCTGGCGACAAAAAGAGGGCAGAACGCCGCTTTTTCTTTGCAACTTAAACTTCCAATGGGTCCTAAAACGACATGGCAAACTCGGATGCCCTGAGTCAGCAGCGATCCTCGAATCGCCTGCTGCAACCGACCGTTAAATCCCATCTGGCCTACACGCTGCTGTGTGCGCTGGTCGTGATGGTGATGCTCTCTTTGTTGCGCGTTGCGCTGCTGATCTACAACCGCGAGATGATTCTCGACACCCCGGCTTCGACCTTCCTTGAGGCGTTCGCCAATGGGCTGCGTTTTGACCTGCGGCTGGTGGTCTATCTCAGTGTGCCGCTGATCCTCGCGCTGATCAGTGCCCGGGCCATGGCGGCGCGCGGACTGTTGCGCTTCTGGCTGACGCTGACCTCCAGCATCGCGCTGTTCCTCGGCCTGATGGAGATGGACTTCTACCGTGAATTCCACCAGCGCCTCAACGGTCTGGTCTTTCAGTACGTCAAGGAAGATCCGAAGACCGTAATGAGCATGCTCTGGTACGGTTTCCCGGTGGTTCGCTACCTGTTGGCCTGGGCTGTGGGGACCTGGATTCTCAGCCTGGCATTCAAGGGCGCTGACCGCGCTACCCGGCCTCGTGGCCCGTTCAGCGGGGGCAATGTCGGCACTCGGCAGATTGCGCCCTGGTATGCGCGCATCGCGGTGTTCGTGGTCTGCCTGCTGATCTGTGTGGTCGCCGCTCGTGGCACCCTGCGTCAGGGTCCGCCGATGCGTTGGGGTGACGTCTACACCACCGAATCGAACTTCGCCAACCAATTGGGCCTCAACGGCACCCTGCAGTTGATGGCGGCCGCCAAGGATCGCCTGTCCGAAGACCGCAACAATATCTGGAAGGCGACCCTGCCTCAGCCACTGGCTCAGCAGACCGTGCGCGACATGTTGCTGGTGCCCAACGACAAGCTGGTGGATGCGGACATCGCCGCCGTGCGCCGTAACTACACGCCGGATGCGGACAAGACCCTGCCGATCAAGAACGTCGTGGTGATCCTGATGGAAAGCTTCGCCGGGCACTCGGTCGGGGCGCTGGAGCGTCCGGGTCAGATCACCCCCTATTTCGACAAGCTGTCGAAGGAAGGCCTGCTGTTCGATCGCTTCTTCTCCAATGGCACCCATACCCACCAGGGCATGTTCGCCACCATGGCTTGCTTCCCCAACCTGCCGGGCTTCGAATACCTGATGCAGACCCCGGAAGGCAGCCACAAGCTGTCCGGCTTGCCGCAGTTGCTCAGTGCTCGCAAGTACGACGATGTGTATGTCTATAACGGTGATTTCGCCTGGGACAACCAGTCGGGGTTCTTTGGCAACCAGGGCATGACCAACTTCGTCGGCCGCAACGACTTCGTCAATCCGGTGTTCTCCGACCCGACCTGGGGCGTGTCCGACCAAGACATGTTCAACCGTGGCCTGGAAGAGTTGAAGGCCCGTGATGGCAAGGGGCCGTTCTACGCCCTGCTGCAAACCCTGTCCAACCACACCCCTTATGCGTTGCCGACGCCACTGCCAGTGGAGAAGGTCACCGACCGCGGCAGCCTCAACGAGCACCTGACCGCCATGCGCTACTCCGACTGGGCCCTGGGCCAGTTCTTCGAGAAGGCGCGCAAGGAGCCGTACTTCAAGGAAACGCTGTTTGTCGTGGTCGGCGACCACGGTTTTGGCAATGAGCAACAGATCACCGAAATGGACCTGGGCCGTTTCAACGTGCCGATGCTGATGATTGCACCCGGTATCCAGGAGAAGTTCGGCCAGCGCGACCACACCGTGGGCACGCAGATCGATATCGTGCCGACCATCATGGGCCGCCTCGGTGGCGATGTGTTGCACCAGTGCTGGGGGCGTGACCTGCTCAACCTGCCCGAAGGCGACAAGGGCTTTGGCGTGATCAAGCCGTCGGGCAGCGATCAGACCGTGGCGCTGCTGACGGCGGACCGGGTGCTGGTATTGCCCAAGGAAATGCCGCCCAGACTGTACAAGTACGAACTGGGTGCAACCCCTGGCGGCGAGCTGATTTCCGGAGCCGCCGATGAGGCGCAACTCAAGCAGAAGCTGGAGTCGTTCCTCCAGACTGCGACCAAGAGTCTGATCGACAACACGGCCGGCGTGGTCAACGGCAAGCCGGATTGATCGTTGGACTTGCCGCTATCTGGGCAAGGTTGAACTGAAAAAACACCCCATCTGGGGTGTTTTTTTTTGCCTGCTGACAGGCCCTGACCGCCCAGGGCTTTTAAGGTGTTTCCTACTTTTCTTGGGAAAAATTCCCATGTGACTAGTCGATTTCTTGGTTGATTGCGGGAAGTTTCTTGTCTTTTAGGATTCATCTGATGTTAGCCAATACAACAGACTGTAATGATCGCATCCGCTTCGGCCCGGACGGATACGTACAGCACTCCAGATGTGGCACGCAGCATTGATTCTTGAATGGTGTGGTCGGCATTACGTCACGACTATTGGTAAATGGAGAGTTAAATGAAAAGGTCTTGGTGGGTAGCGGGTCTGGCATCTTGTCTGTCTCTGGCAGTAAGCAATGCTTATGCACATGATGTGCAACTGAACTTTCAAGGTAAAGTCACAGAGTCAACGTGTGCAGTGTCAAGTGCATCCGATGTCAACCTTAATAGTGTCAGTACCAACGCTTTTAAGGGCGCTGGTGATGTTGCGGGCATGAAGATTTTTAGTGTCAACGTTACTGGGTGTGATGCTACTAAAATCCGCGGGAAGTTTAATGCTCCAATCAGCGACTTAGACCTTTCTTCCGGGGCACTGCTTAATGCCGAGCCCGGTGGATCTACGGTGAAAATACAAGTGCTGGACCAAGACTATGCACCTATCAATCTAGCTCGGGCTCACATGGAAGATCCTATGCAACCCGCTTTGGCTGATGCATCAGGCGCATCCTTTAACTTCTACGCGCAATACCTTGCTGGCGCTGAGCCGGTTACAGCAGGTGATGTTAAAGCCAAATTGATGTTTGATCTTGTATATGAGTGAAACAAAAAACAGCTCAATTTTTTAATTTATATGTGAGCGTAGTCAAAGCCTTGAAGCGCAAGCTTCAAGGCTTAACGTTTTTGAGCGATTCAACCCATGTCCTGCCGTTTACTTTTGCGACTGTTTTGTTGTGGCATGTTTCTGTGGTGGTCCATCTCTGCACAAGCCAGCGTAGTGATTGACGCAACGCGGCTTATCTATGCGGCCAAAGAGCGCGAAGTCTCCCTTAGGCTCAGCAATCAAGGGCAACAAGCGGCGCTGGTACAAGCCTGGATCGACGATGGTAATCCGGATGCAAAGCCCGATGACGTAGATGTACCGTTTGTGGTAATGCCGCCCATGGTGCGTATCAACCCTGACAAGGGCCAGTCTTTGCGCATTGCCTATAGCTCCTCATCAAGCGTGCCAAAGGATCGTGAGTCGGTGTTCTGGCTTAATGTACTGGATGTGCCGCCATTGCCTTCCGCGCAGCTCAGCAACCATATGCAGCTGGCATTTCGCACGCGTATCAAGTTGTTTTTCCGGCCTGTCGATCTACCAGGTAGTGCAACTGAAAGTGCAGAAAAATTGCACTGGAATCTGTTGAGGTCCGGTAAGAAAACTCTGCTGCAGGTGCGCAATGACGGGGCCTTTCATGTGTCTTTTAATTCGGTGGAGGTGAAACTCAACGACGGTAGTAGTTTAAAGGTTGAAAGTAAAATGATTGCGCCCAAGACGTCTGCTGAATTCGTTATCGAGAAGGCACTTAGTGCCTCGGATGTCAACGCTAGTGTTGTTTATGAATGGATCAATGATTACGGCTCCAATGTGCGTAATGAAGCCAAGCTGCAATTCTAGAAACGTCTTAAACCGGTTTTTATTGGCTGTATCGCTCACTACTTGCTGAAGCCGAGGTTGTTGTCTTGGTATTTAAGTAACGGAACTATCGTGCTGATTTTACGGGCGGGCGAGATGAGTGCTTTGTCAGGACCTGTTTTTTATATGGCTCGTACTCTTGTCTACTTGAGTAAATTCACTGTTGTGCGTGATGTTTTTATTTTGGCAAGTACGGCACTTGTGTCGTGGATGGTGAGTGATCTCTGTGAGGCTGAAGAACTGATTCGCTTCAATCCGGCATTTTTTGGCAACAATCGTGGAGAAACGCTGGATCTGTCCAGTTATGAACAAGGCAATACGCTGACGCCCGGTACCTATCGCCTTGATCTGTATCTCAACCAGAACCGCGTGGGGACTGAAGAAATCCTGTTCAAGACCTCGGCCGATGGCTCGAAGGTCGAGCCTTGTCTGCCACCGGCTTTGCTGGAGCAGCTTGGCGTTGATTTCACTCGGCTGCCCGAGGATCAGGCCGCCCTGGCTCGGGCGGCCGAGTGCCTGCGGCCCGATGAAATCGTGCCTCAGGGGCGTCTGGAAGTGGACATGGCCGACTTGCGCGCCGATCTTTCCATTCCTCAGCTGTACCTGAGCCGGACCAAGCGCGGTTATGTATCTCCCAAAGAATGGGATGCGGGGGTCAATGCAGGCTTTCTCGGCTACAGCAACAACCTGTCCGAGAATCGTAGCAACGGACAACGCAGTCGGCAGTTCTATAGCGGCCTGAACACGGGGCTGAACCTCGGCCAGTGGCGTCTGCGACACAATGGCTCCTACAGCTACGATGGCCAGTCAGGTTCTGGCCGTCGCAGTCAATACAACGCCTTGAGTAGCTATGTGCAGCGCGATATCACTGCGGCCCAGGCCCAACTGACCCTGGGCGAGTTCTATACCCCCGGCAATCTGTTCGACAGTTTTTCCTTTACCGGCATACAACTGAGCAGCGATGAGCGCATGTTGCCTGATTCGATGCGCGGGTTTGCGCCTGTGGTGCGTGGCGTCGCCGATACCACCGCCAAGGTCAGCGTGCGCCAGGGGCAGAATCTGTTGTATGAAACCACGGTGTCTCCCGGGCCATTTGCCATTGACGATCTGAACAGCGCCGGTTACGCCGGTGACCTCAATGTCACCATCACCGAGGCCGATGGGCGGACCAAAAGTTTTGTGGTGCCTTATGCCTCGATGGCCCAGCTACTGCGTCCCGGCAGCTCGCGCTTCAGCTTGAGCGCCGGACGCTACCGCGATGACAGCCTTGATAGCCTGCCCGGTTTTGTCCAGGGAATCTATCAGCACGGCTTGTCCAACCTGTGGACCGCTTATGGCGGCAGTCTCCTGGCTCAGGACTATCAAGCCTGGCAGGGGGGGGCGGCCTTGAGCACTGCTTTGGGGGCGGTGGCAATGGACCTGACCCATTCCCAGGCTTCAGGCTTGAGTGATGCGCCTGCCGGTGGCCGCGCGCAATTGAGCGGTCGCAGCCTGCGCTTGTCCTACAACAAACTGATTGAAACCACCTCCACCAACTTCAGCGTGGCGGCCTACCGGTTTTCCAGCGAGGGCTATCTGAACTTCGACGATTACGCTCGCCTGCAGGACAGCCCGTCGCAAAACCTGTCGTTCAAGCAACGCAGTCGGCTGCAGTTGAGCCTGAGCCAGCCGATAGGCGAACGCCTGGGGCAACTGAACTTTTCCGGTTTGGCGCAAAACTACTGGAATCGCGATCAGGGACGGGATCTGAGCTATCAGGTGGGTTACTCCAACAGCTTCAACTGGGGGAGCTTCAGTTTCAGCGCCAGCCGTACCCGCAGCGGTGGCGGCAGCATGGACAATCAGTATCTGCTGAGTATCAGCTTGCCCCTGGGACGCAGCCGCTACTCACCCTACCTGAGCTCGTCCATCAGTTACGACGGCAGGGGCAATCACGGCGTCAATACTTCCTTGAGCGGCAATCTCGGCGAAAACGCCCAGGTCGGTTACAGCCTCTACGGTTCACGTGACCGTTATGAGGGGCAGGGCAACAGCAACTATGGCGGGAACCTGCGTTATGACGCGGCCCATGCCAATTACAACCTGGGCGCCAGCCGCGGACAGAACTATCAGCAAGCCAACTTTGCCATGCAAGGCACTCTGGTCGCGCACCCGGGAGGCATCAACGCAACCTCGGGTCAGGGCGAAACCATGGCCGTGCTCGAAGCCGCCGGGGCCAAGGGCGCTCAAGTGCTCAGCAACGCGACTACCCGAATCGCTGATAACGGCTATGCGGTGGTGACGGGGTTGACGCCTTACCGACGCAACGACATGGCCCTAGACCCCAAAGGCACGTCCCGGGATGTCGAGCTGGAGATGACCTCGCAGCAGGTCGCCCCGCGTGCGGGCGCCGTGGTCATGTTGCGTTATCCGACCGTGGTGGGGCGGGCGATGCTGCTCAAACTGGTGCGCGACGATGGCGAGATGATCCCCCTGGGGGCGCAAGTCCTGGGGCCTGCGGGTGAAGTCTTGACTCAGGTCGGACAGGGCGGCCGAACCTTTGTCCGAGGGCTGGAAGGTCAGGGCCAGTTGTTGATTCAGTGGGGAGCTGGGCAGAGCTGCCTCGCGTCGTATCGCATGCCCAGCGATCCCTCCCCGAACGACGACTACTACCAGCAACTGGAGTTGCCCTGCCTTACGGGCAGCCGAAACTTAAACAGGTAGGTAATGGATGAACATCAACGTCCTGCTAAACAACCGATGGTCCTTGGTCGCGTGGTTTCTGTTGACGGCTCTGCACGGCAATCAGGTGTGGGCCAACACATGCACCGGAAATCCACTGTCGACGCACTTCACCAGTGCCGACTTCGCCATGCTCAAGCCTCCTCGCGACATTCCGGTGGGCAGCACTATCCTGGTCAAGGAAATTGACCAGGGTAAAACGACCATGAACTGTAGCGGTGATGGGCTCTGGTTTGACTACGGTTTTGTCGGGGGCGCCACCAAGACGGCCTATGAACATGTCTATCAGACCGGAGTACCGGGGATTGGCATGCGGATTTACTGGTACAACGAGGGTGGGGTGTACATGGAGTGGCCCAGGTTCGAGCGTCGGCTGAACCCCACTACGTATACACCACCGCATAAGTTCAAGTTGGAACTGGTCAAGACTGGCCCCATCAGCTCCGGAAAGTTCCTCGACCACAAGATCAGGATTTATTACCACAACCAATTGAGCAATGAGATCTTGTTCAATAACGTGTCTTACAACGCTCAGCGCAGTGGTTGTAGTGTCCTCCGTCCGGTGCAAACGGTCATCATGCCTTCTGTCCCGTTGAGCAAGTTCGCTAAGGATGAACTTGTGTTTGGCCCTAAGTCGTTCGCGATTGATCTTAAGTGTGACAAAGGGGTCAAGGTGGCCTATGTCATTGATGGGGTCATCTACAATGGGCATGTTTTGCTTAATAGCCAAGATGAGGGCATGGCCAAGGGCGTGGGGTTGATTCTGGTACAAGGTGATGCCAGCAGCCAGGTTATTCAAAAACTTGGGACCCGGACGGAATTCAAGACTACGCAAACTACAGTCGATGACGAAATGCTCAGCTTACCGTTAACCGTCTTTTACGTGAATTTCGGTCCGAAAGTGACGGCTGGCTATGTTCGGAGCAATGCCATGGTGACGTTCATGTATGAATGAACGGAGATTTTTCCTTGATGGGTGAACGGCGCCAAGCGTCCTGTTGATCAGGACGCTTTTTGCTTCAGACAGCCGACGATAAAGCTGTTTTGCTGATTCAAATCCTGCCCAGCAGCAATAACACCAAGAGCACCACCAGCACGACACCGATGATTCCCGAAGGGCCATAACCCCAACTTCTGGAGTGGGGGAATACCGGCAGGCCGCCAATCAGCAGCAAAATCAGAATAACAATCAGAATGGTGCCCATGGTGGTTTCCTTAAATTGAAGAGTGTTGAACAACGCGGTTGTTCAAAGACAACTTGGCTTTATGCATAAAGCCAGGCGCTTAATAAATCCGACTCTGCGCCTATCGAGAAAATTCCAATTTTTTAATGCACTGCGCCGCCATGGTTATTTCCTTTGCGTCTGTCATGGGTTGCGCCGCGCTGGCGCGCCAGTGTCCACCCGGCCAGCGGTTTGCCCGGGGCATTCAGCATTCTGATGGTGCGTGGGTGGCGCAGGGGCCTTCGCTACACTGCGGCCCATCTTCCCCGGAACAACAAGGCAACTCTTATGCAAAATCGCATGATGATCACTGGCGCCGGCTCCGGCCTGGGTCGCGAAATCGCTTTGCGCTGGGCCCGCGATGGCTGGCGGCTGGCCTTGTCCGATGTCAGCGAGGCGGGCCTGCAGGAAACCCTGAAGCTGGTACGCGCCGCCGGTGGCGACGGCTTCGTGCAGCGCTGCGATGTGCGTGACTACAGCCAGCTGACTGCCTTCGCCCAGGCTTGCGAAGTGAAGTTCGGCGGCATCGACATCATCGTCAACAACGCTGGCGTGGCGTCCGGCGGGTTCTTCAGCGAGCTGTCCCTGGAGGATTGGGACTGGCAGATCGCGATCAACCTGATGGGCGTGGTCAAGGGCTGCAAGGCCTTTCTGCCGCTGCTGGAACAGAGCAAGGGCAAGATCATCAACATCGCCTCCATGGCCGCCTTGATGCAGGGCCCGGCCATGAGCAACTACAACGTGGCCAAGGCCGGAGTGGTGGCGCTGTCCGAGAGCCTGCTGGTCGAGCTGGCGCAGCAGGAAATCGGCGTGCACGTGGTCTGTCCGTCGTTCTTCCAGACCAACCTGCTGGACTCTTTCCGTGGTCCGACCCCGGCGATGAAGGCCCAGGTGGGCAAATTGCTGGAAAGTTCGCCGATTACCGCCGCCCAGATTGCCGATTACATCCACACCCAGGTCAATGCTGGCCAGTTCATGATCCTGCCCCACGAACAAGGGCGCATGGCCTGGGCCCTGAAGCAGAAAAACCCTCAGGCGCTGTACGACGAAATGACCCTGATGGCCGACAAGATGCGCGCCAAGGCCAAACAAGGCGCCCACTGAGCTTGCTCCACCGCCATGGCCTCGTTAGGGTTGCCGGCACCTGGCAATCCTGACGAGACCTTGCATGCTCAATTACCTGTGGTTCTTCCTCGCCGCGCTGTTTGAAATCGCCGGCTGCTATGCCTTCTGGATGTGGCTGCGCCAGGGCAAGAGCGCCTTGTGGGTGATTCCCGCCCTGATCAGCCTGACCCTGTTCGCCCTGTTGCTGACCAAAGTCGAAGCCACTTACGCCGGGCGCGCCTACGCCGCCTACGGTGGCATCTACATCGTTGCGTCGATTGGCTGGCTGGCGGTGGTGGAGCGGGTGCGGCCCCTGGGCTCGGACTGGCTGGGGCTGGCACTGTGTGTGATCGGGGCCAGTGTGATTCTGTTTGGCCCGCGCTTTTCCAACGGTTGAGCATCCCGGCCCAAGGGCTTGGGCCGGTCCAGGCATCAGTCGAACAATTCCTTGGGCACATCGTGCTTGAGCATCAACTGGCACTGCTCGCTGTCGGGGTCGAAAACGATCACCGCCTGGCCCTTGCTCAGGGCCTGACGCACCCGCAGCACGCGGGTTTCCAGAGGCGTCTCGTCGCCGTTGTCGGTGCCCTCGCGGGTGACGAAGTCTTCGATCAGACGGGTCAGGGTGTCGACTTCAAGTTGCTCGTGGGGAATCAGCATGGGGGGCCTCCGAAAAACAATCCCGGATGCTACTGCGCCCGGGGGCGTGCCGCCAGTTGTAGCGCGCACAAACCCCGGGTCGCGGTTCAAGACTTGTTGCCCACCAGGCTGTCCACCGAGGGCACCCGAGTGTCGCTCTCCATCTGCGTGTCGTGTTCCAGCTGATGACTGAAGCGGTCCAGGGAGCCCTGGGCCGGCTGTGCATCGCTGGCGAACACCGGCGGGCTGAGGATATAGGCGCTGAGCAAGCGGCTGAGTGCCGCCAGGCTGTCGATATGGGTGCGCTCGTAGCCGTGGGTGGCGTCGCAACCAAAGGCCAGCAGGGCGGTGCGGATGTCATGGCCGGCGGTGACGGCCGAGTGGGCGTCGCTGAAGTAGTAGCGGAACAGGTCGCGGCGCACCGGCAGTTCGTGCTCGGCGGCCAGACGCAGCAGGTGCCGGGACAGGTGATAGTCGTAAGGGCCGCCGGAGTCCTGCATGGCCACGCTCACCGCATGCTCGCTGGAGTGCTGGCCCGGGGCGACCGGGGCGATGTCGATGCCGACGAACTCGCTGACGTCCCAGGGCAGGGCCGCCGCCGCACCGCTGCCGGTTTCCTCGGTGATGGTGAACAGCGGGTGGCAGTCGATCATCAAGCTTTCACCGCTGTCGACGATGGCCTTGAGCGCCGCCAGCAGGGCGGCGACGCCGGCCTTGTCATCCAGGTGCCGGGCGCTGATGTGGCCGCTTTCGGTGAACTCCGGCAAGGGGTCGAAGGCGACAAAGTCGCCCACGCCTATGCCTAAGGATTCGCAGTCGGCGCGGGTGGTGCAGTAGGCGTCCAGGCGCAGTTCGATGTGGTCCCAACTGATGGGCAGCTCATCCACCGCGGTGTTGAAGGCGTGGCCGGAGGCCATCAGCGGCAGCACGCTGCCGCGCAGCACGCCGTTGTCGGTGAACAGGCTGACCCGGCTGCCCTCGGCGAAGCGGCTGGACCAGCAGCCCACCGGGGCCAGGGTCAGGCGGCCATTGTCTTTCACCGTACGGACGCTGGCACCGATGGTGTCCAGGTGCGCCGAGACGGCCCGGTCGGGGCTGTTCTTCTGGCCCTTGAGGGTGGCGCGGATGGTGCCGCGCCGGGTCAGTTCGAAGGGGATGCCCAGTTCTTCCAGGCGTTCGGCGACGTAGCGCACGATGGTGTCGGTAAAGCCGGTGGGGCTGGGAATGGCGAGCATTTCCAGGAGGACTTTCTGCAGGTAGGCGAGGTCCGGTTGGGGAATCGGGCGGGTCATGGAAACTCCTGATGAAAAAAGGCCATCGATGGTTTCGATGAGGGCATGGATGGAGGGCCTGGGGGCGCCTTCGCTGGCGAGCCAGCTCCTACCAATGGGGCAGGAGCCGGCTGGCCGGCGAAGGATCAAGGCGCCGGTTGGCTGTGGGGAAACAGCAGGTCGATAAAACGCTCGGCGGTGGGTTGCGGTTCGTGGTTGGCCAGCCCGGCGCGCTCGTTGGCTTCGATGAACACGTAGTCCGGCTGGTCCGCTGCCGGCACCAGCAGGTCCAGGCCGACCACCGGAATGTCCAGGGCCCGGGCCGCGCGGATGGCGGCGTCGGCCAGGGTCGGATGGAGAATGCCGGTGACGTCTTCCAGGGTGCCGCCGGTGTGCAGGTTGGCGGTGCGCCGGACGAACAGCCGCTCGCCGGCCGGCAGCACGCTGTTGTAGTCGTAACCGGCGGCATGCAGGGTGCGCTGGGTTTCCGCGTCCAGGGGGATCTTGCTTTCCCCTCCGGTGGCCGCCTGGCGTCGGCGGCTGCGGGCCTCGATCAAGGCGCCAATGGAATGCCGACCGTCGCCGATGATCTCGGCGGGACGGCGGATGGCCGCGGCCACCACTTCAAAGCCGATCACCAGGATGCGCAGGTCCAGCCCTTGGTGGAAGCTTTCCAGCAACACTCGGCTGTCAAAGCGGCGGGCCTGGTCGATGGCGCGCTGCACCTCTTCAATCGTGCTCAGATCCACGGCCACGCCTTGTCCCTGTTCACCGTCCAACGGCTTGACCACCACCCGCTGGTGCTCGTCGAGAAACGCCAGGTTGTCGTCGGCGTTGCCCGCCAATTGCTGGGCGGGCAGTTGCAGGCCGGCGCCCTTGAGCACCTTGTGCGTCAGGCTCTTGTCCTGGCACAGGCTCATGCTGATGGCGCTGGTCAGGTCGCTCAGGGATTCCCGGCAACGCACCCGGCGCCCGCCGTGGCTGAGGGTGAACAGCCCGGCGTCGGCGTCGTCCACTTGCACGTCGATGCCACGGCGATGGGCCTCCTCGACGATGATTCGCGCATAAGGATTGAACTCCGCCTGGGGGCCGGGGCCGAGGAACAACGGCTGGTTGATGCCGTTCTTGCGCTTGATGGCGAAGGTCGACAGGGTGCGAAAGCCCAGCTTGGCGTAGAGATTCTTGGCCTGGCGATTGTCGTGCAGCACCGACAGGTCGAGGTAGCTCAGGCCGCGGCTCATGAAGTGTTCGATCAGGTGCCGCACCAGCACTTCGCCGACGCCCGGACGGCTGCAATCGGGGTCCACCGCCAGGCACCAAAGGCTGCTGCCGTGCTCCGGGTCCTGGTAGGCCTTGTGGTGGTTCAGGCCCATGACGCTGCCGATCACCGCGCCGCTGTCTTCGTCCTCGGCCAGCCAGTACACCGGACCGCCCTGATGGCGCGGGGTCAGCAGCTGCGGATCGATGGGCAGCATGGCCCGGGCCTGGTACAGCTGATTGATGGCCTGCCAGTCGGATTCGCTTTGTGCCCGACGGATGCGGAAGCCGCGAAACACCCGGGTGGCCTGGCGATAGTCGCTGAACCACAGACGCAGGGTGTCGGAAGGGTCAAGGAACAATTGCGCCGGTTCCAGGCCCAGCACCTGCTGCGGCGCGGCCACGTAAAGAGCGATGTCGCGTTCACCGGGCTGCTCGTTGAGCAGCTCCGCGGCCAGGCTGCCGGGATCGGGAAAGGTGTGGCCGATCAGCAGTCGGCCCCAGCCGCAGTGCAGCGCAATGGGAACGTTGCCGGGTTCGCTGCCGTCCTCGGCGAAGCGCGCTTGCAGGCGTTCATAGGACGGCGCCTGGCCACGCAGCAGGCGTTGGCTGTAAGCCGTGGCATTCGCTTTCATCGGTCAGATTCCTTGTTCGCTGAGCCACAGGTTCAAGGCCGCCAGTTGCCACAGCTTGGAGCCGCGCAGGGGCGTCAGTTGGCCCTGGGGATCGGTCAGCAGGCGATCGAGCATGGCCGGGTTGAACAGGCCGCGATCCTGGCTCGGGTCCAGCAGCAGTTCACGCACCCAGTCCAGGGTGTCGCCCTGCAAGTGCTTGAGGCCCGGCACCGGGAAGTAGCCTTTCTTGCGGTCGATCACCTCACTGGGGATCACCCGCCGCGCCGCTTCCTTGAGCACCTGCTTGCCGCCGTCCGGCAGCTTGAAACGCGCCGGCACCCGGGCCGACAGCTCCACCAGGCGGTAGTCGAGGAACGGTGTGCGTGCCTCCAGGCCCCAGGCCATGGTCATGTTGTCCACCCGTTTGACCGGGTCATCCACCAGCATCACCGTGCTGTCCAGGCGCAGGGCCTTGTCTACCGGCGCATCGGCGCCGGGCTGGGCGAAATGCTCGCGGACGAAGTCACCGGCGGCGTCGTGGGCGGTCAGCCATTGCGGCTGCACGGTGGCCGCGTAGTCGTCGTAGCTGCGATCGAAGAAGGCCGCGCGGTAGGCGGCATACGGGTCGCTGGCGCCGTCTACCTGCGGGTACCAGTGGTAGCCGGCGAACAGTTCGTCGGCGCCCTGGCCGCTTTGCACCACCTTGCAGTGCTTGGCCACTTCCCGGGACAACAAATAGAAGGCGATGCAATCGTGGCTGACCATCGGCTCGCTCATGGCGCGGAACGCCGCCGGCAACTGCTCGATGATCTCGCGCTCGTCGATGCGCAACTGGTGATGCCGGGTGCCGTAGTGGCGGGCAATCAGGTCCGAGTACTGGAACTCGTCGCCGCGTTCGCCGCCGGCATCCTCGAAGCCGATGGAGAAGGTCGACAGGTCGTCTACTCCGACTTCCCGCAGCAGGCCTACCAGCAGGCTGGAGTCGACACCGCCGGACAGCAGCACGCCGACATCCACCGCCGCCCGTTGCCGGATGGCCACCGCCTCGCGGGTGCTATCGAGCACCCGGTCAGTCCAGTCTTCCAGTGTCAGCTGGGCTTCGTCGGCACGGGGGCCGTAGGGCAGGGACCACCAGGTCTGCTGTTCGCTGCGGCCGTCGGCCTCGATGCGCATCCAGGTGGCCGGCGGCAGTTTTTCAATGCCCGCCAGCAAGGTGCGCGGTGCCGGCACCACGGCGTGGAAGTTCAGGTAGTGATTGAGCGCCACCGGGTCGAGGATCGGATTGATATCGCCGCCCTTGAGCAAGGCCGGCAGGGCCGAGGCGAAGCGCAGCCGCTGGCCTGTGCGCGACAGGTACAAAGGCTTGACCCCGAGGCGGTCGCGGGCGATGAACAGGCGCTGGGCGTCGCGTTCCCAGATAGCGAAGGCGAACATGCCGTTGAGCTTGGGCAGCAGGTCCGCGCCCCAGGCGTGGTAGCCCTTGAGCAGCACTTCGGTGTCGCCGCCGGAATGAAAGGCGTAGCCCTGGGCTTCCAGTTCGGCGCGCAATTCGGGGAAGTTGTAGATCGCGCCGTTGAAGGCCAGGGACAGCCCCAGCTGATTGTCGATCATGGGCTGCGCCGAGCCGTCCGACAGGTCCATGATTTTCAGCCGTCGATGGCCCAGGGCGATCGGGCCCTGGCTGTGAAAGCCCCAGGCGTCCGGGCCGCGGGGGGCCAAGTGGTGGGTGATTCGTTCAACCGCTGCCAGGTCGGCAGGTTGATGATCAAAGCGTAATTCGCCAGCTAATCCGCACATAAGTCCTTACCGGTTTTTCCGTTGGGGAGAGTCAATCCGCAGTCGCCAAAAGGGCGGCTACCTGGAAACTGACCTGTGCATAACTCGGGAGTTTTAGATCGATCGGTTATAAGCGGTTGAGCGGGGGGCAGCTTTTGGCTGTAGTCGGCCGTGCTGGCAAGCGCTCATGGGCGGCGCTGAAAAATCAGCGCCGCCGCTCTGCCTCAGGCCTGGCCGCGAATCAGGCGGCGCAGGGCAAAGCGATTGGGATGACAGGCCTCGGCCACGCTTCTGGGCAGTGGCAATGGCTCGTTTTCCAGCCAGGCGGCCAGCAGCTCGCCGGACAACGGCGCGGTGATCAAGCCGCGAGAACCATGGCCACTGTTGATGTACAGGCCGTGCAGCCAGGGGCAGGGCAGGTCCGGGACCTGGCGCGCGTCCTTGCCCAGGGCGGCGTAGGTTTCAGCGAACGCTGCCGGGTCCGCCAGGGGGCCGACGATGGGCAGGTAGTCCGGGCTGGTACAACGAAAGGCCGCACGACCTTTTAGGCTTTCCAGGGGTAACTGCTCGGCGTTCAGGCGTTGCAGCAGGTCGCTGGAGATTTCCCGCAGCATGTCCAGGTTGCCGGCATGTTCCTCAGCGGTTGGGGTCAGGTCCTGGCTGTTGAAGTCGAAGCTGGCGCCCAGGGTGTGCTCGCCCAGGCGCGGCGGCGCGACGTAGCCTTCGGCGCAGACCACGGTGGCCAGGCTCTGGCTCTGCGCGGTCTGCGGCAGGCGGGTGATTTGCCCGCGAATGCGCTTGAGGGGCAATTCGGCGCTGGCCGGGAAGCGTTTGATCTCTGCGGCCCCGGCAAGGATCACCACCGCCGCGCTGGCCAGCATCCGTTCGCCGTCCCAGGCTTGCCATTGCTGATCGCCCCGGCGCAACTCCAGCACCTCCCGGTGCGCCAGGACCTGGATCTGCGGATGCCCGGCCTGCCACTGGCACAGGGCTGGCGGATGCACCCAGCCGCCTTCGGGATAGAACAGGCCGCCGTGGTCCAGGCCGATGCCGGCCAGGGCCTGGGCCTCTGGCTGATCCAGCTGCCGCAGCAGGTCGGCGGGGAAGGCCGCGGCCAACTGCGCCTGACGCTCGGCTTCCTTGGGATTGAACGCCAGTTGCAGCACCCCGCAGGCGTCCCAGTCCTGGCCGCGTTGCAGGTGTTCCAGCTGGCGCCGGGTGTAGCCGAAACCGCTGAGGATCATTTGCGACAGCGCCGTGCCGTGGGCTGAAAGCTTGAGGTAGAGCACCCCTTGCGGATTGCCCGAGGCTTCCTGGGCCAGTTGCTCATGGCGCTCCAGTAACTGCACCTGCCAACCGCGGGCAGCGAGGCTGGCGGCACTGGCGCAACCGGCCAGCCCACCGCCGATCACCAGGGCGGTTTTGGCCTGGGCCGGTGGGCGGGCGAACCAAGGCTTGGCCCGGGCTGGCGGTGGGCTGTCCTCGGGCCAGCCGAGGAATTCGCCGCGCAGCACTTCCCATTTGCGACCGATGCCCGGGGTGCGCTTCATCTTGAAGCCCGCCGCGTTCAACAGGCGGCGTACCCAGCCGGTGCTGGTGAAGGTGCTGAGGGTAGAGCCCGGAGCGGCCAGGCGCGCCAGTTCGGCGAACAGTTCCGGGGTCCACATGTCGGGGTTTTTCGCCGGGGCGAAACCGTCGAGAAACCAGGCGTCGATCTGCGCGTCCAGTTGCGGCAGTTGCTCCAGGGCGTCGCCGATCAGCAGGGTCAGGGTGACCCGGCCGTCGTCCAGCATGATGCGCTGGAAACCGCCGTGCACGGCGACGTAGTGCTTGAGCAGCTGCTGGCTCAGGTCCGCCAGTTCTGGCCACAGGGCCAGGGCCCGTTGCAGATCGGCCGGGCTCAGGGGGTACTTTTCCACGCTGACGAAATGCAGCCGGGCAGTGGCCGGCGCTTGCTCCTGGAACAACTGCCAGGCGCAGAGAAAATTCAGCCCGGTGCCGAAGCCGGTTTCACCGATGACAAATTTTTCGCCCGCCGACAGCGCGGCAAAGCGTTCGCGCAGGCGATTCTGTTCGATGAACACATGGCGGGTTTCATCCAGGCCCGAGTCGCTGGAGAAATACACATCGTCGAAGACCCGCGAGCGCGGGCGTCCTTGGTCGTCCCAGTCGAGCTGGGCGTGGGGCAGTTCAGGTGTCATGTTCGGCTCATGTTGCGCAAGGCGGCCATTCTAGCCGATCGCGCAGGCAGCGCCTGATCCATGGCAAGCCGCCGCCGGTTCGGGGATTTGTTTTCCCTGGCCAAGGTCGATCCGCTAGTCTTGGACAATTCTTGGAAGGGAGCCACCCATGTTCGAATCCGCTGAAATCGGTCACGCCATCGACAAAGAAACCTACGACGCCGAAGTGCCTGCCTTGCGTGAAGCCTTGCTTGAAGCCCAGTTCGAGCTGCGCCAGAAGGCGAGCTTTCCGGTGATCGTGCTGATCAACGGGATCGAGGGCGCGGGCAAGGGCGAGACGGTCAAGCTGCTCAGTGAATGGATGGACCCACGCTTGATCGAGGTGCGGACGTTCGACCAGCAGACCGACGAGGAACTGTCGCGACCGCCAGCCTGGCGCTACTGGCGGATGCTTCCGGCCAAGGGCCGCATGGGCGTGTTCTTCGGCAACTGGTACAGCCAGATGCTCCAGGGCCGGGTGCATGGCGAGATCAAGGACCCGCGCCTGGACCAGGCGATCAATGGCGCCGAACGCCTGGAAAAGATGCTCTGCGATGAAGGCGCGCTGATCTTCAAGTTCTGGTTTCACCTGTCCAAGAAACAGATGAAGGACCGCCTCAAGTCGTTGCAGGATGACCCGCTGCACAGCTGGCGCATCAGCCCGCTGGACTGGCAGCAGTCACAAACCTACGACAAGTTCGTCAAGTACGGCGAGCGGGTGTTGCGCCGCACCAGTCGTGACTACGCGCCCTGGCATGTGATCGAGGGCGTCGATCCGCATTACCGCAGCCTCACCGTGGGCCGGATCCTGCTGGAGGGGTTGCAGAATGCCTTGAACCGTCAGCCGCTGAAGCCGACCCAGGTCAACGCCGCACCGCTGCCGACGGCGGTGGATGAGCTGAGTCTGCTGGACAGCCTGGACATGACCCAGCACCTGGACAAGGACGACTACGAGGAACAGTTGATTACCGAGCAGGCGCGCCTGGCCGGTCTGCTGCGGGACAAGCGCATGCGCAAGCACGCTCTGGTGGCGGTCTTCGAGGGCAATGATGCGGCGGGCAAGGGCGGCGCCATTCGCCGGGTCGCGGCGGCCCTGGACCCGCGCCAATACAGCATCGTGCCGATTGCCGCGCCCACCGAAGATGAACGGGCGCAGCCTTATCTCTGGCGTTTCTGGCGGCATATTCCGGCGCGCGGCAAGTTCACCATCTTCGACCGCTCCTGGTATGGCCGGGTGCTGGTGGAGCGGGTCGAGGGGTTCTGCCAGCCGGCGGACTGGCTGCGGGCCTACAGCGAGATCAACGACTTCGAGGAGCAGTTGGCCGATGCCCGGGTGATCGTGGTGAAGTTCTGGCTGGCGATCGACAAGGACACCCAGCTGGAGCGTTTCCAGGCTCGGGAGGCGATTCCCTTCAAGCGCTTCAAGATCACCGAGGACGACTGGCGCAACCGCGACAAGTGGGGCGACTACCGCATCGCCGTCGGCGACATGGTCGACCGGACCAGCACCGAAGTGGCGCCCTGGACCCTGGTGGAGGCCAACGACAAGCGCTGGGCCCGGGTCAAGGTCCTGCGCACCATCAATCTGGCCCTGGAGGCCGCCTTCGAGCGTTCCGACAAGCACGACAAGAAGGACAAGAAGTAGACCGATGGTCGCGCATACGCCCAGTGAATGATTGTCGCGGTGGTGGGCGAGGGGCCTCTATGCTCGAGGCTCTTTCCTGCCGCCAACAACAATGAGGTGCGTCATGCGTGAAGTGGTGATCGTCGACAGCGTACGGACTGGCCTGGCCAAGTCCTTTCGCGGCAAGTTCAACCAGACCCGTCCGGATGACATGGCCGCTCACTGCGTCAATGCGCTGCTCGCCCGCAACGGCATCGACCCGGCCAGCGTCGAGGACTGCATCGTCGGCGCCGGCTCCAACGAAGGGGCCCAGGGTTTCAACATCGGCCGCAACGTCGCGGTGCTCTCGGCCCTGGGCACCGGCACGGCGGGCATGACCCTCAACCGGTTCTGCTCCTCGGGGCTGCAGGCGATCGCCATCGCCGCCAACCAGATCGCCTCCGGCTGCAGCGACATCATCGTCGCCGGCGGTGTCGAATCCATCAGCCTGACCATGAAGAGCGTCAACACCGACAACCTGATCAACCCGTTGCTCAAGGAGCAGGTGCCGGGCATCTACTTCCCCATGGGCCAGACCGCCGAAGTGGTGGCCCGGCGCTACAACGTCAGCCGCGAAGCCCAGGACCTGTACTCCCTGCAAAGCCAGCAGCGTACCGCCCAGGCCCAGGCCGCCGGTCTGTTTCGCGACGAAATCGTGCCGATGACGGTCAAGTACAAGGTCGAGGACAAGAACACCGGGCAGGTGCAGATCCTCGACGGCGTGGTGGATCGCGACGATTGCAACCGTCCCGACACCACTTTGGAGAACCTCGCGGCCTTGAAGCCGGTGTTTGCCGAAGACGGTTCGGTGACGGCGGGCAACTCCTCGCAGCTCTCCGATGGCGCCTCCATGACCCTGGTGATGAGCCTGGAACGGGCCCTGGCCCTGGGGCTCAAGCCCAAGGCGTTCTTCCGTGGCTTTACCGTGGCTGGCTGCGAGCCTGACGAGATGGGCATCGGCCCGGTGTTCTCGGTGCCCAAGCTGCTCAAGGCCAAGGGCCTGAGCATCAACGATATCGATCTGTGGGAACTCAACGAGGCGTTCGCCTCCCAGTGCCTGTATGCCCGTGACCGGCTGGAGATCGATAACGCCAAATACAACGTCAACGGTGGCTCGATCTCCATCGGTCACCCGTTCGGCATGACCGGTTCGCGCCAGGTCGGGCATCTGGTGCGTGAGTTGCAGCGGCGCAACCTGAGGTACGGCATTGTCACCATGTGCGTGGGCGGTGGCATGGGGGCAACGGGGCTGTTCGAGGCTGTGCGCTAGGTTTCGGGTTTGGCCGGCAAGCCGGCTCCTGCGGGAGACGGCTTGGGTTCTTTACGACCTGCACAATCTTGTTTGCGCTTTGCTGGCAACTGTCTCTGTGTCGGCCCCTGGCCCGGGCCTAGAATGCGCACCTTGCTCGTCAGGCTTTGTGGGGTTCGCATGCACGTCTCGTCCGGTCGTTGGGTCTATGGCTTGTTCCTCGCCTTATTGACCGCGCTGTTGTGGGGCATCCTGCCCATCAAGCTCAAGCAAGTACTGCAGGTGATGGACCCGGTGACCGTGACCTGGTTTCGCCTGCTGGTGTCCGGCGGCTGCCTGTTTTTCTATCTGGCGGCGGTGGGGCGCTTGCCGCGCTGGCGCGCGCTCGGCCCGAAAGGGGCATGGCTGGTACCGATCTCGGTCTTGGGGCTGGTGGGCAATTACGTGCTGTACCTGATGGGCCTGAACCTGCTGAGCCCGGGCACCGCGCAACTGGTGGTGCAGATGGGGCCGATCCTGCTGCTGATCGCCAGCGTCTTCGTGTTCAAGGAGCGCTTCAGCCTGGGGCAGGGCCTGGGCTTGCTGGTGCTGCTGCTCGGTTTCGGGCTGTTCTTCAATCAGCGCCTGACCGAGCTGCTGACCTCCCTGAGTGACTACACCGCTGGAGTTCTGACCATTCTCGCGGCTTCGGCGGTCTGGACCTTTTATGCCTTGGGCCAGAAGCAGTTGTTGAGCGTGTGGAATTCATTGCAGGTGATGATGGTGATCTACCTGTTCTGTGCACTGTTGCTCACCCCGTGGGTGCATCCCCTGGAGGCTCTGGAGCTGAGTCCGTTGCAAGGCTGGCTGTTGCTGGCCTGTTGCCTGAACACCCTGATTGCCTATGGCGCCTTTGCCGAAGCCCTGGCCCATTGGGAGGCGTCGCGGGTCAGTGCGACCCTGGCGATCACGCCGCTGGTGACCTTTGCCGCGGTGGCCTGGGCGGCCTGGGTCTGGCCGGAGTACGTGCACGCCGAACAGATCAATGGCCTGGGTTATGGCGGGGCGTTGCTGGTGGTACTGGGCTCGGCCTTGACGGCGTTGGGGCCGTCACTGATGGCGGGGTTGCGCGCTCGGCGCCAGCGGGTTGCTGCGGGGTGAACTTCGCTGGCAAGCCAGCTCCTACAGAGGTGTGGCGGTAGGAGCTGGCTTGCCCGCGAAAAAGACGCCGCGCTAGCCCTGTTTCCCGGCCTCCAGCATGTTTTCCGGGCGCACCCAGGCATCGAACTGCTCGTCGGTCAGGTAGCCGAGTTCCAGCGCGGCTTCTCGCAGGGTCAGGTTCTCGGCATAGGCCTTCTTGGCGATCTCGGCGGCCTTGTCGTAGCCGATGTGGGTGTTGAGCGCGGTCACCAGCATCAACCCGCGTTCCAGGTGCGTGGCCATCTGCAGGGGATCGGGCTCCAGCCCGGCGATGCAGTGCCGCTGGAAGTTGCTGCAGCCATCGGCCAGCAGGCGGATCGATTGCAACAGGTTGTGGATGATCACCGGCTTGAACACGTTTAGCTGCAGATGGCCCTGGCTGGCGGCAAAGCCGATCGCCACGTCGTTGCCCATGACCTGGCAGGCCAGCATCGACAGGGCTTCGCATTGGGTCGGGTTGACCTTGCCGGGCATGATCGAGCTGCCCGGCTCGTTGGCCGGCAGCTTGACTTCGGCCAGTCCCGCCCGTGGACCGGAGCCCAGCAGGCGCAGGTCGTTGGCGATTTTCATCAGGCACACCGCGAGGGTTTTCAGCGCGCCGGACAGGGTGGTCAGCGGCTCGTGGCCGGCCAGCGCCGCGAACTTGTTGGGGGCGGTGACGAAGGGCAGGCCGGACAACGCGGCCAGTTCGGCGGCGATGGCTTCACCGAAACCGTGGGGCGAGTTCAGTCCGGTGCCCACGGCGGTGCCGCCCTGGGCCAGCTCGCATACCGCAGGCAAGGCGCTGCGGATGGCACGCTCGGCGTAGCCCAGTTGAGCGATGAAGGCGGAGATTTCCTGACCAAAGGTAATGGGCGTGGCATCCATCATGTGGGTGCGTCCGGTCTTCACCAGCTTCATGTGCCGGGCCGACAGTTCGGCCAGGCCGCCGGACAGTTCGGTGATCGCCGGCAGCAGTTGGGACTGCACGGCCTGGGCCGCCGCGATGTGCATGGCGGTGGGGAAGCAGTCGTTGGAGCTTTGCGAGCGGTTGACGTGATCGTTGGGGTGCACCGGCGACTTGCCGCCCCGAGGATTGCCCGCTAGTTCATTGGCCCGGCCGGCCAGTACCTCGTTGACGTTCATGTTGCTCTGGGTGCCGCTGCCGGTCTGCCACACCACCAGGGGGAACTGATGGTCATGTTCTCCGGCCAGCACTTCGTCGGCGGCCTGTTCGATCAGCCGGGCGATGTCGGCGGGGATATCGCCATTGCGATCGTTGACCCGGGCGGCGGCTTTCTTGATCAGGGCCAGGGCATGCAGCACTGCTAGAGGCATGCGCTCGTTGCCGATGGCGAAGTTGATCAGCGAGCGCTGGGTCTGCGCGCCCCAATAGGCTTGTTCCGGGACTTCAACCTGGCCCAGGCTGTCGGTTTCGATTCGATTCATCGTGACATTCCTCCAAGTCTGACTGGCCAGTTTAGGCCCTGATCCGCGGCTCGGGTTCCGTGCCAGGAGGTTTTGTGTCGGTTACCCGGGCAAAACCTTGGCTCGCCGGGGAGTGGGGTTGAGGGACGCGGATTAATAGGCGCAGAATGGGCGCCCTTGGGGTTCTACCTCGCCTGCTAGATAAAGGAAACTCGATGACCCGTTTTCGTGCCATCTGTACCGCGGTTGTTCTGGTGTGTGCCAGCGGCCAGGTTCTTGCCGATACCGCCAGCCACAACGCCAGTGCCGAGGCCTTCCTGACCCTGGCCCATGCGGACAAGCTCGGTACGCCGGTGTACATGCAAGTCCAGCAAATGTTCGCCCAGCGTTTTGAACAGACCAAAGCCCCCGAATCCAAACGTGCCCTGCTGGAAACCTACCAGGCCAAGGCCAACGCCGCCCTGGACCAGGCCATTGGCTGGAACAAGCTGAAACCGGACATGGTCAAGCTCTACACCAGCAACTTCAGCGAGTCCGAGCTCAAGGACCTGGTAGCGTTCTACCAGTCGCCACTGGGCAAGAAAGTCCTGGAAAAAATGCCCCAGCTGACCCAGCAATCGGCGCAGATGACCCAGGCCAAGCTGGAAAGCGCGGTGCCGGTAGTGAACAAGCTGCTGGCCGACATGACCGCCGAGCTCGAGCCCAAGGCTGCACCGGCGAAGAAGAAGTAAGCGGAGCCCGCAATGACCATGCAACAACGTATCGAAGCGGCGCTCGGGGCATTGCAGCCCGAGCACCTGCAAGTGCTGGATGAAAGCCACATGCACAGCCGTGGCCTGGAAACCCACTTCAAGGCGGTACTGGTCAGCGAGCAGTTCGCCGGCCTCAACAGCGTCAAGCGCCACCAGAAGGTCTACGCCACCCTGGGTGAGCTGATGAGTCAATTCCATGCGTTGGCGCTGCACACTTACACCCCCGAGGAGTGGTCGAAGATCGGTGTGGCTCCGGCTTCGCCGACCTGCGCTGGGGGCAGCAAGCATTAATAGCGGTTTTTTTGATAGAATCCGCAACGCGCTGCTTACGTCGGCGCGTTTTTTTTTTGCATCCGGTTCACCCTTTACGAGGGTAGCCACCTGGAGAGATTTCCCATGACACAACCCATTGTCGTGGCGGCACTGTACAAGTTCGTCACCCTCGAAGATTACGTCAGCCTGCGCGAGCCCCTGCTGCAGGCCATGCTCGATAACGGCATCAAGGGCACCCTGCTGATCGCCGAAGAAGGCATCAACGGCACGGTTTCCGGCAGCCGCGAAGGCATCGACGGGCTGCTGGCCTGGCTGAAGAACGATCCGCGCATGATCGATATCGATCACAAAGAGTCGTATTGCGACGAGCAGCCGTTCTACCGCACCAAGGTCAAGCTCAAGAAAGAGATCGTCACCCTGGGCGTGCCCGGCGTCGACCCCAACAAGAAAGTCGGCACCTATGTCGAGCCCCGGGACTGGAACGCCCTGATCAGCGATCCCGAAGTGTTGTTGATCGATACCCGTAACGACTACGAAGTCTCCATCGGTACCTTCGAAGGCGCCATCGACCCCAAGACCACCAGCTTCCGCGAGTTTCCGGACTACATCAAAGCCAACTTCGACCCGAGCAAACACAAGAAGGTGGCGATGTTCTGCACTGGCGGCATCCGCTGCGAGAAGGCGTCGAGCTACATGCTCAGCGAGGGTTTCGACGAGGTGTTCCACCTCAAGGGCGGGATTCTCAAGTACCTCGAAGAGGTGCCGCAGCAAGAGAGCAAGTGGCAGGGCGACTGCTTCGTGTTCGATAACCGCGTCACCGTTCGCCACGACCTGAGCGAAGGCGACTACGATCAATGTCATGCCTGCCGCACTCCGGTGAGCGTCGAGGATCGCGCCTCCGAGCACTATGTGCCCGGTATCAGTTGCCCGCATTGCTGGGACAAACTGAGCGAGAAGACCCGCCGCAGCGCCATTGACCGGCAGAAGCAGATCGAATTGGCCAAGGCGCGCAACATGCCGCACCCGATCGGTTACAACTACAAGCAATCTTCCTCCGAGGCTTGAGCCATGTCTGCCCGCCTGCTCTATGTGATGGACCCGATGTGTTCATGGTGCTGGGGTTTTGCGCCCGTGGCCCAGGCCCTGGCAGAGCAGGCCCAGGCCGCCGGCGTCGAGCTGCATCTGGTGGTGGGCGGCTTGCGCACCGGCAGCGGCTCGGCGCTGGAGCCCAACACCCGGCGCTATATTCTTGAGCACTGGCAGGCGGTGCAGCAGGCTACGGGGCAGCCGTTCACCTTCGCGGGCGCCTTGCCCGATGGCTTTGTCTATGACACTGAACCGGCTTGTCGGGCGATCGTCACCGCCCGGAGCCTGGCCCCGGACTGTGCCTGGAAACTATTGGGGCTGATCCAGCGGGCGTTCTATGTCGAAGGCCGTGATGTCACCCTGGCCAGCGTGCTGGTCGAGCTGGCGGAGCAGGCCGGGGTGCCGCGGATCGAATTCGCAGAAGCATTCGACCGGGCCGAGCAGCACGCGGCCACGGCAGCGGACTTCACCTGGGTCCAGGACCTGGGGATCGCTGGATTTCCCACCTTGCTGGCGGAGCGCAACGGCCAGTTGGCGCTGCTGACCAATGGCTATCAGCCGCTGAGCGAGTTGTCGCCGTTGCTCGGGCGCTGGCTGGAGCGCGCCGCCTGTGCCTGAGCCGGTCGAATCCAGCGTACCCGGCAAAATCGTCGATCGTCTGAGCTGGGGTGAAATCCGTCGTCTGGCCTTGCACCACCGGAAATCGCTGTGGATCGCCAATGGCGTGGCCGTGCTGGCCACGCTGTGCAGCGTGCCGATTCCGCTGTTGCTGCCATTGCTGGTGGACGAGGTGCTGCTGGGGCATGGCAATGCTGCGCTGCAGGTCATGAACCGGTTCCTGCCTCAGGGCTGGCAGAGCGCGGCGGGCTATATCGGCCTGATGCTGCTGGCGACCCTGATCCTGCGTTGCTCCGCCCTGGTGTTCAACGTGGTCCAGGCGCGGCTGTTCGCTGGTCTGGCCAAGGACATCGTCTACCGCATCCGTGTGCGCCTGATCGAGCGGCTCAAGCGTATTTCCCTGGGGGAATACGAAAGCCTGGGCGGCGGCACGGTCACCACTCACCTGGTCACCGATCTGGACACCGTGGACAAGTTCGTCGGGGAAACCCTGAGCCGTTTCCTGGTGGCCATGCTGACCCTGGTGGGCACGGCCGGCATCCTGATGTGGATGCACTGGAAGCTGGCGCTGCTGATCCTGCTGTTCAACCCGCTGGTGATCTTTGCCACGGTGCAGTTGGGCAAGCGGGTCAAGCACCTGAAGAAGCTGGAAAACGACAGCACCTCGCGCTTCACCCAGGCTCTGACCGAGACGCTGGAGGCGATTCAGGAAATTCGAGCCGGCAACCGACAGGGCTACTTTCTCGGCCGCCTGGGACGGCGTGCCGAAGAGGTGCGCGATTATGCCGTGGCCTCGCAGTGGAAGAGCGATGCCTCTGGCCGGGCCAGCGGTCTGCTGTTTCAGTTCGGCATCGATATCTTCCGCGCCGCAGCGATGCTCACGGTGCTGTTTTCCGACCTGTCCATCGGCCAAATGCTGGCGGTATTCAGCTACCTGTGGTTCATGATCGGCCCGGTGGAGCAACTGCTGAACCTGCAATACGCCTATTACGCCGCCGGTGGCGCCCTGACCCGGATCAACGAGTTGTTGGCGCGGGCCGACGAGCCGCAGTACAGCGGTGGTGCGGATCCGTTCCTGGGCTGCGAAACCGTTGGCATCGAGGTTCGCGGCCTGAGCTTTGGCTACGGCGACGAACGGGTGCTGGACAACCTGAACCTGTCCATTGCGCCTGGCGAAAAGGTGGCCATTGTCGGCGCCAGTGGCGGTGGCAAGAGCACCCTGGTGCAGCTGTTGCTGGGGTTGTACACGCCACAGACCGGGGTGATCCGTTTTGGTGGCGCGACCCAGCAGGACATCGGCCTGGAAACGGTGCGCGATAACGTTGCCGTGGTGTTGCAGCATCCTGCGCTGTTCAACGACACCATTCGCGCCAACCTGACCATGGGCCGCGAGCGCAATGACAACGCCTGCTGGCAGGCGCTGGAAATCGCCCAGTTGGACAGCACCGTCAGGGCCTTGCCGCAGGGACTGGACAGCGTGGTCGGGCGTTCCGGCGTGCGCTTGTCCGGTGGCCAGCGTCAGCGCCTGGCCATTGCGCGGATGGTCCTGGCCGAGCCCAAGGTGGTGATCCTCGACGAAGCCACCTCTGCCCTGGATGCCGCTACCGAGTACAACCTGCATCAAGCCTTGACGCGTTTTCTGCGTGGGCGGACTACGCTGATCATTGCTCATCGCCTGTCGGCGGTAAAACAGGCCGACCGGGTTTTAGTGTTCGATGGCGGGCAGATTGCCGAAGATGGCGACCATCAGCAGCTTATTGCCGATGGCGGCCTTTATGCCAAGCTTTACGGGCATCTGCAGCAGGTTCGATAGTCTTGAGTTTTATCCGGCTTTCTGTGCTTAGTGCTTGAATTTCCTGGTGGAATAACCGTTTCAGCCTGAGGCAGCGGCCGTTTCCTCTTGCTGGGCA
The DNA here is from genome assembly GCF_013407925.2 of Pseudomonas protegens. Classification (NCBI taxonomy): domain Bacteria; kingdom Pseudomonadati; phylum Pseudomonadota; class Gammaproteobacteria; order Pseudomonadales; family Pseudomonadaceae; genus Pseudomonas; species Pseudomonas protegens. The sequence goes on from NZ_CP060201.1 coordinate 5,209,578, forward strand.
GGTCCGTTCGCCCTGCGTCGGGTCTGAGGAAATTAGCCTAATCTGTGCTGGCTGGGACGGGACTACTGGGTGTTCATTTGGCAGTGCGCGAGCAAGGACCCTCATGAAGCAAAAGCGGACTTTCGCAACGCCGCGGTTGTTGGGCATCGTCTGGCCCTTTATCGCCGTGGTGTTATTCCAAGCCTTGTTGGGCGGCCTCAGCCTCTATGTCCTGTCGGCAGTGCGTGGTTATGTGGCCGGCGAAAGCCTGTGGTCCAAAGGCCAGAAGGACGCCATCTACTACCTCAATCTGTACGCCGACAGCCGCGACGAAGGCACCTTTCTCAAATACCAGAACGCCATAGCCGTGCCTCAGGGCGGGCATGAGCTACGGGTGGCCCTGGATCGTCAGCCGCCGGATCTCGAGGCGGCGCGGCTGGGGATTCTCAAGGGCGGCAATCACCCGGATGACGTCCCCAGTCTGATCTGGCTGTACCTCAACTTCCGCCATTTCAGTTACCTGGAAAAGGCCATCGATTTGTGGACCGTGGGCGACGGCTACCTGCTGCAGCTCGATACGGTGGCCCGCGAGATGCACCGGGGGATCGGCAGCAACAACGCCAGCGAAGCCGACGTGCAACGTTGGAAGAGTCAGATCTTTGCCATCAACGATGGGGTCACACCGGCGGCCAAGGCCTTCAGCGACGCTCTGGGAGAGGGCTCGCGGGTGATTCTGCGCCTGTTGCTGGTGACCAACCTGGCCACGGCGCTGGTCCTGATTGCCCTGGCGCTGCTGCGCACCCACATGCTGTTGGCCCAGCGCCATGCCTTTGCCGACGCCTTGCAGCTGGAGAAAGAGCGTGCGCAGATTACCCTGCAGTCCATTGGCGACGGGGTGATCACCACGGATGTCGAGGGTGCCATTGCCTATATGAACCCGGCCGCGGAAGAGTTGACCCGCTGGAAGGCTGAGCAGGCGGTGGGGTTGCCCCTGGCTGCCCTGTTCAATCTGCTGGACGAGAATGCCCAGACCGATGGGTTCACCCTGATCGAGCACATTCTCAGTGGCCAGCTCAGTGGTGGCAGCGAACATTCCAAGCTGATCCAGCGCCTGGATGGCAGCACGGTTTCGGTGACCCTGGTGGGCGCGCCAATCCGTAATGCCGGCAAGGTCAGTGGCACGGTGCTGGTGCTGCATGACATGACTCAGGAGCGACAGTACATCGCCAATCTGTCCTGGCAGGCGACCCACGATGCGCTGACCGGGTTGGCCAATCGCCGCGAGTTCGAGTTCCGTCTGGAGCAGGCGCTGCACAACCTGATCCGCCAGCCGGCCCGGCACGCATTGATGTTCCTGGACCTGGACCAGTTCAAGCTGGTCAACGACACCTGTGGGCATGCCGCCGGAGATGAGTTGCTGCGGCATATTTGTGCGCTGCTGCAGTCGGGTCTGCGGGAAGGTGACACCCTGGCGCGGTTGGGGGGCGACGAGTTCGGGATTCTCCTGGAAAACTGCTCGCCGGAGGCCGCGGAAAAGATTGCCGAGGGGCTGCGTCAGACCGTGCAGAACCTGCACTTTGTCTGGAAGGGCCGGCCGTTCGTCACCACGGTGAGTATCGGTCTGGTGCATATCGCCCAGACCCCGACCACCCTGGAGGCGTCATTGCGAGCGGCGGACATGGCTTGCTACATGGCCAAGGAAAAAGGGCGCAACCGGGTTCAGGTCTACCATGCCGACGATTCCGAGCTTTCCCTGCGATTCGGCGAAATGGCCTGGGTCCAGCGCCTGCATATGGCTCTTGAGGAGAACCGCTTCTGTCTCTATTCCCAGGAGATCACGGCCCTGGGTCATACCGAGCGTGAAGGTGGCCATGTCGAGATTCTCCTGCGCCTGCACGACGAGGCCGGCCGGATGATCCTGCCGGACAGTTTTATCCCGGCGGCGGAGCGCTACGGCCTTATGACCTCTCTGGATCGCTGGGTGGTGCAGAACGTATTCAAGGTCATTGCCCAGTGCATCGCCGAGGGGCGTGAAGGGCCCATGGCCATGTGCGCGATCAACCTGTCGGGGATCACCATTGGCGACGACGAGTTTCTCGACTTCCTGAGGGAGCAGTTCATTGTCTATGGCGTACCGCCGCAGATGATCTGCTTTGAAATAACCGAAACCAGTGCGATTGCCAATTTGGGCAGCGCGATCCGTTTTATAAATGAACTCAAGGGCTTGGGCTGCCATTTTTCGCTGGACGACTTTTGTGCGGGAATGTCGTCGTTCGCTTATCTCAAACATTTGCCTGTAGACTTCCTCAAGATCGATGGAAGTTTCGTAAAGGATATGCTGGACGACCCGATTAACCGCGCCATGGTCGAAGTGATCAACCACATCGGTCATGTCATGGGTAAGCGCACGATTGCCGAGTTTGTCGAAACGCCGCAGATAGAGCAGGCCTTGCTTGAGATCGGCGTGGATTATGCTCAAGGCTACATTGTTGAACGCCCGCAATTGTTTACCTGTGACAGCCTGCAGTGTCGGCCCGTGCGACCACGGCCCCTGTTGTTCAAGGCGCCCGGCACCTTCCGTTGAAACCTCTTTTGGGTCCGCACATCACAATCAAAAGGAGTCCGACAGTGATCGATACATTCAACCGAACCGGCCCGCTCATGGAAGCTGCCAGCTACCCCGCCTGGACCCAGCAATTGATCCAGGACTGCAGCGAGAGTAAGCGCCGTGTGGTGGAGCATGAGCTGTACCAGCGCATGCGCGACAACAAGCTCAGCGCCAAAATCATGCGCCAGTACCTGATCGGCGGCTGGCCGGTGGTTGAGCAGTTTGCCCTGTACATGGCGCAGAACCTGACCAAGACCCGTTTTGCCCGCCACCCCGGCGAGGACATGGCGCGCCGCTGGCTGATGCGCAACATTCGTGTCGAACTCAACCATGCCGATTACTGGGTGCACTGGAGTCGGGCCCACGGGGTGACCCTGGAAGACTTGCAGGCCCAGCAAGTGCCGCCGGAGCTGCACGCCCTGAGTCACTGGTGCTGGCACACCAGCTCGGCGGATTCGCTGATCGTGGCTATCGCGGCCACCAACTACGCCATCGAAGGCGCGACGGGCGAATGGTCGGCCCTGGTTTGCTCCAGCGGTGTCTATGCTGCCGCGTTCCCTGAAGAGGAGCGCAAGCGCGCCATGAAGTGGCTGAAGATGCATGCCCAGTACGATGATGCTCATCCCTGGGAAGCGTTGGAGATCATTGTCACCCTGGCGGGCCTGAATCCGAGCAAGGCTCTGCAAGCCGAGCTGCGGCAGGCGATCTGCAAGAGCTATGACTACATGTTCCTGTTTCTGGAGCGTTGCATGCAGCAGGAAAAGGCCACGGTAACCCGCGAGCGTCTCGCGCTGGTTGAAGGGTAAGGCAAGGGCGCGCGGGCAGGTCGATGGTCGCAGGCGTTGGGCGCTTGTGACGATGGCGTTGCCCGCAACTGCCCGTAAGGTGTGGCCTGGCGTCTAGCCGGCCATCGCCAGGCGATTGCGACCTTCGCGCTTGGCCACGTACAGCGCGCTGTCAGCGCGACGCAACAGGCTCTCGGCGGACTCTCCCGGCAGCAGAGTCGAGCATCCCAGACTCACCGTCAGTTCGATTGAACGCTCATCGGCCCGATATTCCTGCGCTTGCGCGGCATGTCGCAGCCGTTCCCCCACCATGGCCGCGGCCTCGCGCCCGGTGTTGGAAAGCAGGATCAGGAACTCCTCTCCGCCAAAGCGAAACACCATGTCCACATTGCGCAACTGCGCCTTGATCGAGGCCGCCACGGCTTTGAGCACTTCGTCGCCGGTGCTGTGGCCGTAGCTGTCGTTGATCCGTTTGAAGTGATCGATATCCAGCATCAGTAATGACAGTGGTAGCTGGTGGCGACGAGCCATCTCGATTTCCCGTTGCAGGGTCTGGTCCATGGCGATGCGGTTGCCGGTGTCGGTCAGCGGATCGCGCAGTGCACTGCGGGTTGCGGCGCGATACAGCAGGGCGTTGCGCATGGGGTATAGCAGGGTGGACAGCAAAGACTCCAGGCTGCCCTGTTCGCTATCGCTGAAGCGCTGGTTGCGCCGGAACACCAGCTCGCCCATGGGTTCGCCTTCATGACTCAGGCTGTAGCTGATGGAGTGGTGCCCGCGCTGGCCGAACTCCAGGCGCAGATCGCTGGGGGCGTGCTCATAGCGCAGGGCATCAAGGGGGACCAGTCGTTGCGCTTCGCGAAAGAACAGGCCGAGGATGCGTTGCGGCTCAAGGCTGGTCTGCAGTTGCAGGCTCAGTTGCTGGCGCAATTGTCCGAGGCTGATGGGGTGCTTGACCGGCGGCGTCTGTTGGCCAAAGCCCAGGCGTTGCAATTTGGCGCTATCGAAGTCAATTGCGTTGGTCTGGGTAGGTGTTTTCATCTGAGCTTGAGCCCCCTGAGCACTGTGTACGCTGTTACTGCCTGGGTGAGAGCGGCTCGGAGCTGCGCGTCATACTGTTCCTTCAGTCCCGTAGGACAATGCGCGCATTTTATGCCGCTCGCCATTGGCCATAAAGCCCTTGGCGCAAGCCGGTCGCCACAGTGTTGATGCACTGTGTGTTGAGTGTTCTTAGAGCGAAACTCGTGCCATTCGGTTCATCTGAATAAAAACCGTTTCAATTCAAATGGTTGGCGATTCGTTGAGGCGGTATGTCGCCTCAAGTGACACTTGTTTGGCTTCAGATTCCCCGAGAACCGGGAGGGGTGGAGGCATCGCGCCAGTATTCTGGCGCGACGAACGGAGGGGGTTACTGCGCGTCGAAAGCCTGGCCGTTGATCCCGGCGCTGTCCGGGCCCATCAGGTACAGGTAGACCGGCATGATCTCTTCCGGGGTCGGGTTGTTGCTCGGGTTTTCCCCAGGATAGGCCTGGGCCCGCATGCTGGTGCGGGTGGCGCCGGGGTTGATGCTGTTGGCGCGAACCGGGGCCACGGTATCCAGCTCATCGGCCAGGGTTTGCATCAGGCCCTCGGTGGCGAACTTGGACACGCCGTAAGCGCCCCAATAGGCCCGTCCCTTGCGCCCGACACTGCTGGAGGTGAAGACCACCGAGGCATCCTGGGACAGCTTGAGCAGGGGCAGCAGGGTGCTGGTCAGCATGAACATGGCGTTGACGTTGACTTGCATCACCCGCATGAAGTTTTCCCCCGACAGCTGTTCCAGTGGCGTGCGCGGGCCAATGATCGAGGCGTTGTGCAGCAGGCCGTCGAGATGGCCGAACTCGGTCTCGATCATCGCCGCCAGCTCGTCGTACTGGTGTGGCAGGGCGGTTTCCAGGTTGAACGGGATCACCGCGGGCTGAGGATGGCCAGCGGCTTCGATGGCGTCGTAGACCTCGGTCAGGTTGGCTTCGGTCTTGCCCAGCAGCAGTACCGTGGCGCCGTGGGCGGCAAAGGTCTTGGCGGCGGCGGCGCCGATGCCGCGACCGGCGCCGGTGACCAGGATGATCCGGTCCTTGAGCAGTTCGGGGCGAGCGGAGTAATCAAACATAAAGGGCCTCAACAGAAAGTGGTACGTTCCCGGTCTTGGCCGGGAATGCCGCTGCTCAGCAGCTGCACAATGCGTTATCCAGAACCTGGCGCAGTTCCAGCGGGTGATTGATCACCACGTCGGCGCCCCAATGGCGGGGGTTGTCGTCCGGATGGATGTAGCCATAGGTCACTGCGGCAGTCTTGGTGCCGGCATCGCGGCCGGACTCGATGTCCCGCAGGTCGTCGCCGACGAAGAGCACGGTGGACGGGTCCAGGTCGAGCATCTTGCACGCCAGGATCAGCGGCTCCGGATCGGGTTTGCTGTTCTTGACGTGATCGGGGCAGATCAGTAGCGCCGAGCGCTCGGACAGCCCCAGTTGCTGCATGATCGGTTCGGCGAAGCGCAGCGGCTTGTTGGTGACCACGCCCCAGATCAGATTGGCTTTTTCGATATCGGCCAGCAGCTCGGCCATGCCGTCGAAGAGTTGGCTGTGCACGGCGCAATGCGCGAGGTAGCGCTCCAGGAACTCCAGGCGCAACTCTTCGAAGCCCGGGGACTCCGGATCCATGGAGAAGGTCACGGCCACCATGGCCTTGGCGCCGCCGGAGACTTCGTCGCGAATGTGCTGATCATTGATCGGTGGCAAGCCGCGATCACGACGCATGCCCTGGCAGACCGCAATGAAGTCCGGCGCAGTATCGAGCAAGGTGCCATCCATATCGAAAAGAACGGCTCTGATAGCCATGTCTCACTCCTCTCGCAGGGTCTGGATCATGTAGTTGACGTCAACGTCCGCTGCCAGTTTGTAGTGCTTGGTCAGCGGGTTGTAGGTCAGGCCAATGATGTCCTTGACGGTCAGGCCGGCGGAGCGGCTCCAGGCGCCAAGCTCCGAGGGGCGGATGAATTTCTTGAAGTCATGAGTGCCGCGAGGCAGCAGCTTCATGATGTATTCCGCGCCGATGATGGCGAACAGGTAGGCCTTGGGGTTGCGGTTGATGGTGGAGAAGAACACCTGGCCACCGGGCTTGACCATGCGGAAGCAGGCACGGATTACCGATGAAGGGTCGGGAACGTGTTCAAGCATCTCCAGGCAGGTGACCACGTCGAACTGCTCGGGCATTTCCTCGGCCAGGGCTTCGGCGGTGATCTGCCGATACTCGACGTTGACGCCGGATTCCAGCTGGTGCAGCTGCGCCACGGCAAGGGGCGCCTCGCCCATGTCGATGCCGGTCACGGTGGCACCGCGCTGGGCCATGGCTTCGCTGAGGATGCCGCCGCCGCAGCCGACGTCGAGGACTTTCTTGCCCGCCAGGCCGACCCGTTCATCGATCCAGTTGACCCGCAGCGGGTTGATGTCGTGCAGGGGCTTGAATTCGCTTTCGCGGTCCCACCAGCGATGGGCCAGGGCTTCGAATTTGGCGATTTCAGCGTGGTCGACGTTGCTCATGGGTGGTGCTCCAAAGCTAATGAATGCTGTGTGGGGCCTCGAGTATCCGCTCAAGGCCCGGGTTATTGGGCGTGGCCGCTGATGCGCTGGCCCCAGCTGCGGGCGGTGGCTCCCAGCTGTTGTTCGTCGAGGCGGGTCAGGCGCCGGTCCTCCAGCAGTGGCTTGCCGGCGACCCACAGGTGTTTCACGCAGTCCCGGCCGGTGGCGTAGATCAGTTGCGACACCGGGTCGTAAATCGGTTGCTGGGCCAGTCCTGACAGGTCGAAGGCCACCAGGTCCGCGGCCTTGCCGATTTCCAGGGAGCCTACTTCGCCCTCCAGGCCCATGGCCCTGGCACCGTTGAGGGTGGCCATGCGCAAGGCGCGATGGGCATCCAGGGCGGTTGCCGATCCGGCCACGGCCTTGGCCAGCAGGGCCGCCGTGCGAGTCTCCCCCAGCAGATCAAGATCGTTGTTGCTGGCCGCGCCATCGGTGCCCACGGCAACGTTGACCCCGGCCTGCCACAGGCGCTCCACCGGGCAGAAGCCGCTGGCCAGTTTCAGGTTGGACTCCGGGCAATGAATGACGCTGGTGTTGGTTTCTACCAGTAAAGCCAGGTCCTCATCGCTGATTTGGGTCATGTGAACGGCCTGGAAGCGCGGTCCCAGCAGTCCGAGGCGAGCCAGGCGCGCCAGTGGTCGCTCACCGCGCTGCTCCAGGGATTGCTGCACCTCGAACGCGGTTTCATGCACGTGCATGTGGATTGAGGCGTCGAGTTCTTCGGCAATCACCCGAATCTTTTCCAGGTTTTCGTCGCCCACGGTGTAGGGGGCGTGGGGGCCGAAGGTGATCTTGATCCGTGGGTGATGCTTGAGGTCGCCAAACAGTTCCACCCCCTGGCGAATGGCTTCGTCGGCGTCGTGGGCGCCAGGGATGGGGAAGTCCAGGATCGGCATGGCGATCTGTGCGCGAATGCCGCTGTTATGCACCCGTTCACTGGCAACCTTTGGAAAGAAATACATGTCAGAGAAACAGGTGATACCGCCTTTGATCTGCTCGGCGATGGCCAGGTCTGTGCCGTCACGGACGAAGGCTTCATCCACCCACTTGGCTTCGGCGGGCCAGATGTGCTTCTCCAGCCAGGTCATCAGTGGCAGGTCGTCGGCCAGGCCGCGGAACAGGGTCATGGCCGCGTGCCCATGGGCGTTGATCAAGCCGGGGCTGAGCAGCATGCCGGGCAGTTCGCGGACTTCGCTGGCGCGGCACTTCAAGGCTTCGCTGCGTGGTCCGATGAAGTGGATGCGGCCGTCGCGGATGCCCAGTCCGTACTCCTTGAGGACGACCCCGGCCGGCTCCACCGGTACCAACCAGGTCGGCAACAGCAGCAGGTCGAGCGCAACGTCACGGTTTGGCATCGAATATCGGTCCAGGGCTTCATATAAAGGATGGCGAAGTATACCCGAGCGTCCTGGCGGGGTGATCGCTATAATCGGCCGCTTTTGTTCATGAGTGCGGGGTGAGGGATGCGCGATCGTCTGTTGGCTGCGGAGAAGGTCAAGGCCATTGAATGGCGAGATAGCACTCTGTATCTGCTCGATCAGCGGAAACTGCCTCGCGAGCAAGTCTGGGTTGCTTGCGACAGTGTGGCCGGGGTGGCTGAGGCGATTCGCTCGATGGTGGTGCGCGGTGCTCCGGCCATTGGCATCTGCGCGGCCTATGGCGTGGTCCTGGCAGCGGACGCGCGCCTTGCCGCGGGCGGTGACTGGCTGGCAGCCCTGGATGAGGATTTCAACCTGCTGGCGGACTCGCGTCCTACCGGTGGCCATTTGCTCTGGGCCTTGAATCGCATGCGCGAGCGTCTGGATCGGGTCAAGGATCAGGCCAGTCCACTGGCGGCCCTGGAAGCCGAGGCGCTGGCGATCCACGAAAGTGATCGTGAGGCCAATCTGACCATGGCCCAATTGGGCGTGGAGCTGATTCGCCGGCATCAGGGCAATCCCCAGGCCCTGTTGACTCACTGCAATACCGGCGCCTTGGCCTCCGGTGGATTCGGTACTGCGCTGGGGGTGATCCGTGCGGCCTGGCTGGAAGGCATGGTGGAACGGGTCTATGTCGATGAAACACGGCCCTGGCTGCAAGGCTCGCGTTTGACGGCCTGGGAGCTGGCCCAGGAGGGGATTGCGTGCACCGTCAATGCCGATTCAGCCGCCGCGCACATCATGAAGACCAAGGGGGTGACCTGGGTGATCATCGGTGCTGACCGGATCTGCGCCAATGGTGATGTGGTGAGCAAGATCGGCACTTATCAGCTGGCGGTCAATGCCATGCACCATGGTGTGCGCTTCATGGTGGTGGCCTCCAGTTCGAGCATTGATATGAGCCTGGCCAGTGGCGAGGATGTTGTCCTGGAGGAGCGCGAAGGTGCCGAGCTGCTGGATGTGGCCGGGCAGTTGCTGGGCGCCTTGGTGGAGGTCTTCAACCCGGTTTTCGATGTGACCCCGGCGGACCTGATCGATGCCATCGTCACCGAGAAGGGCATTGTCGAGCGCCCGGACGCCGCCAAGATGGCGCAATTGATGTGTCGCAAGCGCTTGCATTGACCTTGCGTTGATCGTGGTGCGCGGAAGTCGTTGGTGGCGACTTCCCGGGGCGGCTGTCCAGTCAGCAAAAACCGGTCAAATGTGTGCGAATTTGTCCTCTGAGGCTCTCTCGTCTCTTATCAGGCTGTCACCGGTCAACTAACTATGCTCCATGCGCGTCTGGGGGATAGGTGCGTGGCGGCGATTGTGATAACATCCGGCGGTTTCCAAGGTGGTCCGATGCGGCTGCCTTCACTGCGCAAATCCATGGCATAACTTGTTGATTTGTCGTAAGTCGGTGCATGGCACTAGGCCTGCAGCGGCGAGCTTCGTTCGTCCCATATGGATGTGACGAAGTTTCACCAGAAAAAGGAATCAGGCTTCTCATGGGCGAACTGGCCAAAGAAATCCTCCCGGTCAATATCGAAGACGAGCTGAAACAGTCCTACCTCGACTACGCGATGAGCGTAATCGTCGGGCGGGCACTGCCTGATGCGCGCGATGGCTTGAAGCCCGTGCACCGGCGTGTGCTGTACGCGATGAGCGAGCTCGGTAACGACTGGAACAAGCCGTACAAGAAATCTGCCCGTGTTGTCGGTGACGTGATCGGTAAGTATCACCCGCATGGTGATACCGCGGTGTACGACACCATCGTTCGTATGGCCCAGCCATTCTCCCTGCGCTACCTGCTGGTAGACGGCCAGGGTAACTTCGGTTCGGTCGACGGCGACAACGCGGCGGCCATGCGATACACCGAAGTGCGCATGACCAAGCTGGCGCACGAGCTGCTGGCCGACCTGCACAAGGAAACCGTGGACTGGGTGCCGAACTACGACGGCACCGAGATGATCCCGGCGGTCATGCCGACCAAGATCCCCAACCTGCTGGTCAACGGTTCCAGCGGTATCGCCGTGGGCATGGCGACCAACATTCCGCCGCACAACCTCGGTGAAGTCATCGACGGTTGCCTGGCGCTGATCGACAACCCCGAGCTGAGCGTTGACGACCTGATGCAATACATCCCCGGTCCGGACTTTCCGACCGCGGCGATCATCAACGGTCGTGAAGGCATCATCGAGGCTTATCGCACCGGCCGCGGCCGCATCTACATGCGTGCCCGCTCGATCATCGAAGACATCGACAAGGTCGGTGGCCGCCAGCAGATCGTCATCACCGAGCTGCCTTACCAGCTGAACAAGGCCCGTCTGATCGAGAAGATCGCCGAGCTGGTGAAAGAGAAGAAACTCGAAGGCATCACCGAACTGCGCGATGAGTCCGACAAGGACGGCATGCGCGTCGTGATCGAGCTGCGTCGCGGTGAAGTGCCGGAGGTGATCCTCAACAACCTCTACGCCCAGACCCAGCTGCAGGCGGTGTTCGGTATCAACATCGTGGCGCTGATCGACGGTCGTCCGCGGATCCTCAACCTCAAGGACCTGCTGGAAGCCTTCGTTCGTCACCGTCGCGAAGTGGTGACCCGCCGCACCGTATTCGAGCTGCGTAAGGCCCGTGAGCGTGGCCATATCCTTGAAGGCCAGGCCGTTGCCCTGTCCAACATCGATCCGGTCATTGCCCTGATCAAGGCCTCGCCAACGCCATCGGAAGCCAAGGAAGCACTGATCAGCACGCCATGGGAATCCAGCGCGGTGATGACCATGGTCGAGCGCGCCGGTGCCGATTCCTGCCGTCCGGAAAACCTCGATCCGCAGTACGGTCTGCGCGATGGCAAGTACTTCCTGTCCCCGGAGCAGGCGCAAGCCATTCTGGAGCTGCGTCTGCACCGCCTGACCGGTCTTGAGCACGAAAAACTGCTGGCCGAGTACCAGGAGATCCTCAACCAGATCGGCGAGCTGATCCGCATCCTCAACAGCGCCACGCGCCTGATGGAAGTGATCCGCGAAGAGCTGGAAGTGATCCGCGCCGAATACGGCGATGCCCGCCGCACCGAGATCCTTGATGCTCGCCTCGATCTGACCCTGGGCGACATGATTCCGGAAGAAGAGCGCGTGGTGACCATTTCCCACGGCGGCTATGCCAAGACCCAGCCGCTGGCTGCGTACCAGGCTCAGCGTCGTGGCGGTAAAGGCAAATCGGCTACCGGCGTCAAGGATGAGGACTACATCGCTCACCTGCTGGTAGCCAACAGCCACACCACGCTGCTGCTGTTCTCCAGCAAGGGCAAGGTGTACTGGCTCAAGACTTACGAGATTCCCGAAGCATCCCGCGCCGCGCGCGGCCGTCCGCTGGTGAACCTGCTGCCGCTGGACGATGGCGAATACATCACCACCATGCTGCCTGTAGAGGAATACACCGAAGGTCACTACATCTTCATGGCCACCGCCAACGGCACCGTGAAGAAGACCCCGCTGGAATCCTTCAGCCGTCAGCGCAGCGTCGGTCTGATCGCCCTGGAGCTGGACGAGGGTGATGTGCTGATCAGCGCCGCGATCACTGATGGCGAGCGCGAAGTCATGCTGTTCTCCGACGGTGGCAAGGTGACTCGCTTCAAGGAGTCCGACGTACGCGCCATGGGCCGTACCGCCCGCGGTGTGCGCGGCATGCGTCTGGCCGAAGGCCAGAAGCTGATCTCCATGCTGATCCCGGAAGAAGGCAGCCAGATTCTCACCGCCTCCGAGCGTGGTTTTGGCAAGCGCACGGCCATCAGCGAGTTCCCTGAGTACAAGCGTGGCGGTCAGGGCGTTATCGCCATGGTCAGCAACGAGCGTAACGGTCGCCTGGTAGGGGCGGTGCAGGTGCTGGACGGTGAGGAAATCATGCTGATTTCCGATCAGGGCACCCTGGTTCGTACCCGTGTCGACGAAGTGTCGAGCCTGGGCCGTAACACTCAGGGCGTGACCCTGATCAAGCTGGCCAACGATGAAACCCTGGTGGGCCTGGAGCGTGTGCAGGAGCCATCGGAGATCGAGGGCGAAGAGTACGAAGGTGAAGAGGGCGCTGAAATCGAGGGCACCGTGCTGGATGCGGTAGCCGAACCGGATGATGCAACCGATAGCCAACAGGCAGACGCCGCAGGCGAAGAAGAGTCGCAAGACTAAATAAATCGTAGCAGGGCAGAGTGTTTGCTCTGTCCGCTACCGTGAATGCATAGCGAGAGTGGATGTGAGCAAACGAGCCTATAACTTCTGCGCAGGTCCCGCTGCGCTACCTGAAGCTGTCCTGTTGCGTGCCCAGGCCGAATTGCTGGATTGGCATGGCAAGGGTCTGTCGGTCATGGAGATGAGTCATCGCAGCGATGAGTTCGTCTCCATTGCCACCAAGGCCGAGCAGGATCTGCGTGATCTGCTGAATATCCCCTCGAACTATAAAGTGCTGTTTCTGCAAGGCGGCGCCAGCCAGCAATTTGCCCAGATTCCACTGAACCTGCTGCCTGAAGGTGGCAAGGCCGACTACATCGACACCGGTATCTGGTCGCAGAAAGCCATCGAAGAGGCTTCCCGCTACGGTCAGGTCAATGTCGCGGCCACCGCCAAGCCTTACGACTACTTTGCGATTCCCGGCCAGAACGAATGGCAGCTGTCGAAAGACGCCGCCTACGTGCACTACGCGCCGAACGAAACCATCGGTGGCCTGGAATTCAACTGGATTCCGCAAACCGGTGATGTCCCCCTGGTGGCCGACATGTCGTCCGACATTCTCTCGCGCCCTGTGGATATCTCCCGTTTCGGCATGATCTACGCCGGTGCGCAGAAGAACATCGGCCCTAGCGGCATCCTGGTGAACATCATTCGCGAGGATCTGCTGGGGCGTGCCCGTTCCCTGTGCCCGACCATGCTCGACTACAAGGTCGCCGCGGATAACGGCTCGATGTACAACACACCGCCGACCCTGGCCTGGTACCTGTCCGGCCTGGTGTTTGAATGGCTCAAGGAGCAGGGCGGGGTGGAAGCCATCGCCAAACTCAACGAAGTCAAGCAGCGCACCCTGTATGACTTCATCGATGCCAGCGGCCTGTACAGCAACCCGATCAACAAGTCCGACCGCTCGTGGATGAACGTGCCGTTCCGTCTGGCCGACGACCGCCTGGACAAGCCGTTCCTGGCTGGCGCCGAGGCTCGCGGCCTGCTCAACCTCAAGGGGCACCGCTCGGTGGGCGGCATGCGCGCCTCCATCTACAACGCCGTGGACATCAACGCCGTCAATGCGCTGGTGGCTTACATGGCAGAGTTCGAGAAGGAACACGGCTGATGTCTGAGCAAGAACTCAAGGCCCTGCGCCTGCGCATTGATGCTCTGGACGAGAAGGTCCTGGAGTTGATCAGTGAGCGTGCGCGGTGCGCCCAGGAAGTTGCCCGGGTGAAGATGGCTTCCCTGGCTGAAGGCGAAGTGCCGGTGTTCTACCGTCCCGAGCGTGAAGCTCAGGTGCTCAAGCGGGTGATGGAGCGCAACCAGGGGCCGCTGGGCAATGAAGAGATGGCGCGTTTGTTCCGCGAAATCATGTCTTCGTGTCTGGCGCTGGAGCAGCCGCTGAAGGTGGCTTATCTCGGTCCGGAAGGCACCTTCACCCAGGCTGCGGCCATGAAGCACTTCGGTCATGCGGTAATCAGCAAGCCGATGGCGGCGATCGACGAAGTGTTCCGCGAAGTGGCGGCCGGGGCGGTCAATTTCGGCGTGGTGCCGGTGGAAAACTCCACCGAGGGCGCGGTCAACCATACCCTCGACAGCTTCCTCGAACACGACATGGTGATCTGCGGCGAAGTCGAGCTGCGTATCCACCACCATCTGCTGGTGGGCGAGAACACCAAGACCGACAGCATCAGCCGTATCTATTCCCATGCCCAGTCCCTGGCCCAGTGCCGCAAGTGGCTGGACGCCCATTATCCGAATGTCGAGCGCGTGGCGGTGTCCAGCAACGCCGAGGCCGCCAAGCGAGTCAAGGGCGAATGGAACTCGGCGGCCATTGCCGGTGATATGGCTGCGGGCCTGTATGGTCTGACGCGCCTGGCCGAGAAGATCGAGGATCGTCCGGACAATTCCACGCGCTTCTTGATGATCGGTAATCAGGAAGTGCCGCCGACCGGCGACGACAAGACCTCGATCATTGTCTCCATGAGCAACAAGCCCGGTGCCTTGCACGAGCTGCTGGTGCCTTTCCATGACAATGGCATCGACCTGACGCGTATCGAGACTCGACCCTCGCGCAGCGGCAAGTGGACCTATGTGTTCTTCATCGACTTCGTTGGCCACCACCGTGATCCGTTGATCAAGGATGTGCTGGAGAAAATCAGTCAGGAAGCAGTGGCACTCAAGGTGCTGGGTTCCTACCCGAAAGCGGTTCTCTGAGGCTTTAACAATGAGTGGCGACTTCCTCGCACTGGCACAACCAGGCGTGCAACAACTTTCGCCTTACGTTCCGGGCAAGCCCGTGGACGAACTGGCCCGTGAGCTGGACATCGATCCGGCCACCATCGTCAAGCTGGCGAGTAACGAAAACCCGCTGGGCGCCAGCCCCAAGGCGCTGGCGGCGATTCGTGACGAACTGGCGCAACTGACCCGTTATCCCGATGGCAACGGTTTTGCCCTCAAATCCCTGCTGGCCGAACGCTGCGGCGTGGACATCCAGCAGGTCACTTTGGGCAACGGCTCCAACGACATCCTCGAGCTGGTGGCGCGTGCCTATCTGGCGCCCGGGCTGAATGCGGTGTTCAGTGAGCACGCCTTTGCCGTCTATCCCATCGTCACCCAGGCGGTGGGAGCTGCGGCGCGTGTGGTTCCGGCCAGGCATTGGGGGCATGACTTGCCGGCCATGCTCAAGGCCATCGATGAGCAGACCCGTGTGGTGTTCATTGCCAACCCGAACAACCCGACCGGTACCTGGTTCAGTGCCGAGGAGTTGGACGAGTTTCTTCAGGATGTCCCGGCTCATGTGCTGGTGGTGCTGGACGAAGCCTACATCGAGTACGCCGAAGGCAGCGACCTGCCGGACGGTCTGGACTTCCTGGCGGCCTATCCGAACCTGCTGGTATCGCGGACCTTCTCCAAGGCCTACGGTCTGGCGGCCCTGCGGGTCGGCTATGGGCTCTCGACCCCGGTGGTGGCGGATGTGCTGAACCGGGTTCGCCAGCCATTCAACGTCAACAGCCTGGCCCTGGCGGCGGCTTGTGCCGCGCTGCAGGATACGGACTACCTGGCTGAGAGCCGCCGTTTGAATGAGGCGGGCATGCAGCAGCTGGAGGCGGGTTTGCGTGATCTGGGCTTGAGCTGGATTGCGTCCAAGGGCAACTTCATTGCCGTGGATGTGGGGCGCGAGGCTGCCCCCGTGTTTCAGGGCTTGTTGCGCGAAGGGGTGATTGTGCGTCCGGTGGCTAACTACGGGATGCCTAACCATTTGCGCGTCACCATCGGCTTGCCGGCGGAAAACACGCGTTTCCTTGAGGCTTTGGCCAAGGTCCTGGCTCGTGGTTGATGTCATTCCAACGCAATCTGCTGTGCCTATGATCGGTCGCCTGGTGGTGATCGGTCTGGGATTGATTGGTGGCTCCTTCGCTAAGGGGTTGCGCGAAAGCGGCGTGTGCCGCGAAGTGGTCGGTGTTGATCTGGATCCGCAGTCCCGCCGGTTGGCGGTCGAGCTGGGGGTTGTGGATCGCTGCGAGGAGGATCTGGCCCTGGCTTGCCAGGGGGCCGACGTGATTCAACTGGCCGTGCCGATCCTGGCCATGGAAAAGCTTCTGGCGTTGCTGGCCAGGATGGATCTGGGGCAGGCGGTGCTGACCGATGTCGGCAGTGCCAAGGGGAATGTGGTGCGCGCGGCACAGGAGGCGTTTGCCGGCATGCCAGCGCGCTTCGTCCCAGGGCATCCGATTGCCGGCTCCGAGCAGAGCGGTGTCGAAGCTTCCAATGCCCAGCTGTTCCGTCGCCACAAAGTGATCCTGACGCCTCTGGAGCAAACCGATCCGGATGCACTGGATCTGGTCGACAGGCTTTGGCGTGAACTGGGGGCGGATGTTGAGCACATGCAGGTCGAGCGCCATGACGAGGTCCTGGCGGCCACCAGTCACTTGCCGCACTTGCTGGCATTCGGTCTGGTCGATTCGCTGGCCAAGCGCAGTGAAAATCTCGACATCTTCCGTTACGCTGCGGGCGGGTTCCGCGATTTCACGAGAATCGCCGGCAGCGACCCGGTCATGTGGCACGACATTTTCCTCGCCAATCGCGAAGCGGTTCTGCGCACACTCGATACATTTCGCAACGACCTCGACGCCCTGCGCGATGCGGTCGATGCAGGGGACGGGCATCAGTTGTTGGGCGTATTCACTCGCGCCCGGGTTGCCCGCGAGCATTTCGGTAAAATCCTGGCCCGCCGGGCCTATGTGGACGCTATGAACTCCAACGATCTGATTTTCCTGGCAAATCCTGGTGGCCGCCTGTCTGGGCGGATTCGTGTACCGGGCGACAAGTCGATTTCCCACCGCTCGATCATGCTCGGCTCCCTGGCTGAAGGCACCACTGAAGTCGAGGGTTTCCTCGAGGGTGAAGATGCCTTGGCCACGCTGCAGGCATTTCGCGACATGGGAGTGGTCATCGAGGGGCCGCACCATGGGCGTGTGACCATTCACGGTGTAGGTCTGCACGGCTTGAAGCCGGCGCCGGGCCCGATCTACCTGGGCAACTCCGGTACGTCGATGCGCCTGCTCTCCGGTTTGCTGGCCGCACAGAGCTTCGACAGCACTCTGACGGGGGATCCCTCGCTGTCCAAGCGCCCAATGAACCGCGTGGCCAATCCGCTGCGGGAAATGGGCGCGGTCATCGAGACGGCGGCCGAAGGGCGTCCGCCGATGGTGATTCGCGGCGGTCACAAGCTCAAGGGCTTGACCTATACCTTGCCGATGGCCAGTGCCCAGGTTAAGTCGTGCCTGCTGTTGGCCGGTTTGTACGCCGATGGGAAGACCACCGTCACCGAGCCTGCGCCGACTCGCGATCATACCGAGCGCATGCTGCGCGGCTTCGGCTACTCGGTGAATGTCGACGGTGCCACCGCTTCGGTTGAATCCGGCGGCAAGCTCAAGGCGACCCATATTGAAGTGCCGGCAGATATCTCCTCCGCGGCGTTCTTCTTGGTTGCCGCGTCGATCGCGGAAGGTTCGGAACTGGTGCTTGAACACGTAGGGATCAACCCGACCCGTACGGGTGTAATCGATATCCTGCGGTTGATGGGGGCTGATATTCGTCTGGAGAACCAGCGCGAAGTTGGCGGTGAGCCCGTTGCAGATCTGCATGTGCGCGCTGCCAAACTCAAGGGGATCGAGATTCCCGAGGAGTTGGTGCCGCTGGCAATCGATGAATTCCCTGTGTTGTTCGTGGCTGCGGCCTGCGCTGAAGGGCGCACTGTGCTGCGTGGCGCGGAAGAGCTGCGGGTCAAAGAGTCGGACCGTATCCAGGTCATGGCTGACGGCTTGTTGACCTTGGGGGTCAAGTGCGAACCGACTCCGGACGGCATCATCATTGATGGTGGGCAGATTGGGGGTGGTGAAGTGCATGGTCACGGCGATCACCGTATTGCCATGGCATTCAGTGTGGCCTCGTTGCGGGCCAATGCGCCGATTCGTATTCATGACTGCGCGAACGTCGCGACTTCGTTCCCGAATTTTCTTGCGCTGTGCGCGCAGGTGGGGATTCGGGTTGCACAAGAGGCTCAGTCGTGAATATCAAGGCGCCTGTGATCACCATCGATGGGCCCAGTGGTTCCGGTAAAGGCACCATTGCTGGCAAGTTGGCCAAGCATCTTGGCTGGTGCCTGCTGGATTCCGGTGCTCTCTACCGGCTGCTGGCGTTTGCCGCGCGCAATCATGGTGTCGATCTGACCAATGAGGAGTCGCTGAAGTTGTTGGCGGCGCATTTGGACGTGCAGTTCCTGGGCGCCACTGAAAATCATCCTCAGCGGATTATTCTCGAAGGCGATGATGTGACCGACGACTTGCGCAATGAGCAGGTTGGCGCCTGGGCTTCTCAGGTTGCGGCACTGCCTGCCGTGCGTGATGCCTTGTTGCAGCGCCAGCGCGCATTCCAGGAGCCGCCCGGGCTGGTTGCCGATGGTCGTGACATGGGCACCGTGGTGTTTCCGGATGCGCCGTTGAAAATTTTCCTCACGGCCAGCGCCGAGGAACGTGCTCGTCGACGTTACTTGCAGTTGAAGGGAAAAGTCGATGGTGTTAGTCTGTCGAGTCTGCTAGATGAGATACGTGCGCGCGACGAGCGCGATACCCAGCGAGCGGTGGCCCCACTCAAGCCGGCGGCCGACGCCATACAGCTGGATTCTACGGAGTTGTCCATCGATCAGGTGTTGCAACGCATTCTGAGCGAGATCGCCATTCGCGATATCGCCGGGTGAACAAGGAAGATCGCGGGGGGACCAGTCATAGTCCTGCGATCTTACTTTTATATGAACGTAACCCACATTGTCTGGGATGTGGCAGATGGGCGTATTCTCCGCCCTTATCAACAGGAATTAAAATGAGCGAAAGCTTTGCGGAACTCTTTGAAGAAAGCCTAAAAACCCTGAACCTTCAGGCAGGCTCCATCATCACCGGTGTTATCGTCGACATCGACTACCAAGCGCGTTGGGTAACCGTTCACGCTGGTCTGAAGTCTGAAGCACTGATCCCGCTTGAGCAGTTCTACAACGATGCTGGCGAACTGTCCATCAATGTTGGTGATGAAGTTCACGTTGCTCTGGATTCGGTTGAAGACGGTTTCGGTGAAACCAAGCTCTCCCGTGAAAAAGCCAAGCGCGCTGAATGCTGGATCGTTCTGGAAGCAGCCTTCGCAGCCGAAGAAGTGGTCAAGGGCGTTATCAACGGTAAGGTTAAAGGCGGCTTCACTGTCGACGTTAACGGCATCCGTGCGTTCCTGCCAGGTTCTCTGGTTGACGTCCGTCCAGTGCGCGACACCACGCACCTGGAAGGCAAAGAGCTCGAGTTTAAAGTCATCAAACTCGATCAGAAGCGCAACAACGTTGTCGTTTCCCGTCGTAGCGTCCTCGAAGCCGAGAACTCCGCTGAGCGTGAAGCTCTGCTGGAATCCCTGCAGGAAGGCCAGCAAGTCAAAGGTATCGTCAAGAACCTCACTGACTACGGCGCATTCGTCGATCTGGGCGGCGTCGATGGCCTGCTGCACATCACCGACATGGCTTGGAAGCGCATCAAGCATCCTTCCGAAATCGTCAATGTTGGCGACGAGATCGATGTAAAGGTTCTGAAATACGATCGCGAGCGCAATCGTGTTTCCCTGGGTCTGAAGCAACTGGGTGAAGATCCATGGGTTGCTATCAAGGCTCGTTACCCAGAAAGCACTCGCGTTACTGCTCGTGTAACCAACCTGACCGACTACGGCTGCTTCGCTGAGTTGGAAGAAGGCGTTGAAGGTCTGGTACACGTTTCGGAAATGGACTGGACCAACAAGAACATCCACCCTTCGAAAGTCGTACAAGTCGGCGACGAAGTGGAAGTTATGGTTCTGGACATCGACGAAGAGCGTCGTCGTATCTCCCTCGGCATCAAACAGTGCAAGTCCAACCCATGGGAAGACTTCTCTGGCCAGTTCAACAAGGGCGATAAGATTTCCGGCACCATCAAGTCGATCACCGATTTCGGTATCTTCATTGGTCTGGACGGCGGCATCGACGGTCTGGTTCACCTGTCCGACATCTCCTGGAACGAAGTGGGCGAAGAAGCCGTACGCCGCTTCAAGAAGGGCGACGAGCTGGACACCGTTATCCTGTCTGTTGACCCAGAGCGTGAGCGTATCTCCCTGGGCATCAAGCAACTGGAAAGCGATCCGTTCTCCGAGTACGTACAAGAGAACGACAAAGGCGCAATCGTTAAGGGTGTTGTAAAAGAAGTTGACGCCAAAGGCGCCATCATTACCCTGGCCAACGATATCGAAGCTACTCTGAAAGCCTCCGAAATCAGCCGTGACCGCATCGAAGATGCACGTAACGTTCTGAAAGAAGGCGAAGAAGTTGAAGCCAAGATCATCAGCGTTGACCGTAAGAGCCGTGTAATCCAGCTCTCGATCAAGTCGAAAGACGTTGAAGATGAGAAAGAAGCTATCCAGAGCCTGCGCGACAAGCCAGCTGCTTCGGATATCGCTGCTGGTCCTACCACTCTGGGCGACCTGCTGCGTGCACAGATGGAAAAACAGAACTAAGTTCTGTTTGACCATAAAAAGGGCGACTTCGGTCGCCCTTTTTTGTGCGTGAAGTTTGAGGTGAAAAGAGTGGGAAACCAATGTTGGCAATTGGGTGTCTCTTTCTTAGTGGCTGACTCCTTTAGGTTTAAGGCTTTTAGTCTATTGGTGTGTTGTCCGGGTAGCACTGGCTGCCCTAAGGAAGAGCATGATCAGGCTAAGTATTGTTGTTTTTTTTCTTCTCCTGGCTGGGTGTGTGACTAATATAAAGACCCATGCAGTTCGTGGGGGCAGCGGTATAGAGATTGACTGTTCAGGATTTTTGGGGGGGGGCTGGGACAAGTGTTACGAGCGTGCTGAGCTTGAGTGTAGGGCTCGTGGATACCAGGTCATCACCAAGTCCAGCGACGCCAGGGATGAGGAGGGGGATTACCCCTTTGGTTGGAATCCGGCGGGTTATCTGACTCGAACGATGTTGGTCGTGTGTCGATAGGGAGAGTTGGTATTTTGGTTGCTACTTCTTTTGCAGGGTCCTGAGTTTGTATCTGCGTTGCGCATGGGCTGTTCAAAACCTTCAGGGCGTGCTAAAACCTTTTGAGCACTGACCTAGCTGCTTGAAAAAGAAGGGAAAAATATGACGAAGTCGGAGTTGATCGAACGAATTGTCACCCATCAAGGGCTGCTGTCATCTAAGGATGTCGAGTTGGCCATCAAGACGATGCTTGAGCAAATGTCGCAGTGTTTGGCTACAGGTGATCGGATTGAAATTAGGGGGTTTGGTAGTTTTTCGCTTCACTATCGGGCTCCTCGGGTAGGTCGGAATCCAAAAACGGGTCAATCAGTTAGCTTGGATGGAAAATTTGTTCCACATTTCAAGCCTGGTAAAGAGCTTAGAGATCGGGTGAATGAGGATGAGGAGTGATTTAAGAGCTATATGAGTTTTTGCTTTATAAGGTGCTTTTATTACTTTGAGTCTCGCAGATGTAAAGAGTGTTTTGTGAATAGGATCAAGGTAGTGTGCTTGTTGTTCGGTATATGGCTTTGATTTTTTAGAGATTATGCTTGTTTTTTTGATTTTTTTGATCTGTATTTAGGCTTTGTATGGTCTCCATCTATTTTGGTGGGCGATGTCTGTAGTGAGTTATCAGTAAGTTTTATTTTTTCAGGTTCTAGTATTGTGTGAAGGGTGTGGATTGTCATGTCCTTGTAAGCGCATAATGAAGTTTTCAAGTGTTTCAGATTTTACTCTGTAGCGCCGTGTTGAGTAAGGTATGTTAGATCATGAGTAGAATCCTTTTGACGGGCGCTTCCGGTTTTGTAGGACGGGCTGTCCTTGAGCGGTTGTCTAGTGTTTCAGCTCATCAATTAACCGTTGCAATACGTAAGCCATTGCAGGGCTTGGCAGTTACTACGAATGCTGCTCAGATCAGCCAGATTGATGGTGCTACGGATTGGACTCGGATTCTGCCTGATTGTGATGTTGTCATACATGCGGCAGCCCGTGTTCATGTAATGCAAGAGTTATCTGTTGATCCTCTTGCTACGTTTCGAAAGGTGAATGTGGAAGGAACACTAAATTTGGCGCGACAAGCAGCCCAGAGAGGAGTGCGTCGTTTTATATTTATCAGTTCCATCAAAGTCAATGGTGAGGAGACGTCACTCGATGTCCCCTATACTGCCGATTCAGAGCTACTCCCGCTTGACCCTTATGGTATTTCGAAGATGGAGGCGGAAAAAGGACTTGTAACTATTGCCTCGCAAACGGGGATGGAGGTAGTGATCATCCGTCCACCGCTTGTGTATGGCCCCGGAGTTAAGGCGAATTTTTTGACTATGATGCAGTGGTTGTATAAAGGAGTTCCCTTGCCCTTTGGCTCTATACACAATCGACGAAGTTTAGTTGCATTGGATAATTTGGTAGATCTGATTATAACTTGTATTAATCATCCTAAGGCCGCAAATCAAGTTTTTTTGGTCAGTGATGGAGATGATTTATCAACTACTGCACTGATGAGGAAAATGGGGGATGCACTGGGTAAGCCTGCTCGCTTATTGCCGGTGTCGAGCGGTGTTTTGACGTTTTTTGCTGATCTGCTAGGGAAGGCATCACTTTCTCAGCGATTATGTGGTTCGCTTCAAGTTGATATTACAAAAAATCGTGAATTGTTGGGGTGGACTCCGCCTGTAAATGTAGATTCAGCGCTTATTCTTACGGCTAAATATTTCCTTGAGGGGAGATCTTGATTTTTTATTTCTGCTTGGTGTGTTGAGAGCTGAATGTATCTAAGAGGAACAATGTTGGTTATCGTTTTCATTCGGTTTAGGATGTGAGTTTTACATGGTGATTTGGTGGTTGATGTTAGCGGTACTTGGTATTTCGCTTTTTTTGACATGGGGTTTGCGGCGCTATGCATTAACTCGCAGCTTGATGGATATTCCCAATCATCGTAGTTCCCATTCTGTTCCTACTCCAAGAGGAGGAGGGGTAGCAATTGTCTTGAGTTTTCTTGTGGCAGCCCCTTTCCTGTCATTTTTTTCTGATTTGTCTTGGTCATTTATCTGGACTCTATGGGGCGCAGGTGGGCTCATAGCTGTGGTCGGTTTTTTGGATGATCATGGGCACATAGCTGCACGTTGGCGGCTAGTTGCGCATTTCTCTGCCGCTATTTGGGCAATGTTCTGGATGCGTGGTTTGCCACCTGTTCAGTTATTGGGAGTCGATTTCGATCTGTCTTGGTTTGGCCATCTTTTAGCTGTTTTCTATCTGGTCTGGATGCTTAATTTATATAATTTCATGGATGGTATTGATGGAATAGCCAGTGTTCAGGCAGTAACTGCATGCCTTGGCGCATGTCTTATCTATTGGCTGGCCGGCGATACATCTTTGATCTGGTCACCGCTATTATTGGCTATGGCCGTTTTGGGATTTTTGTATTGGAATTTTCCTCCTGCGCGTATCTTCATGGGGGATGCGGGTAGTGGTTTTCTTGGTCTAGTTCTAGGTATTTTGTCAATACAGGCTGCTTGGGTTTCGTCGCGCTTCCTCTGGGTGTGGGTGATTCTTCTCGGCGTATTCATCGTTGATGCGACCTTTACACTGATGCGTAGATTATTACGTGGAGATAAAGTTTATGAGGCGCATCGTAGTCATGCTTATCAGTTCGCGTCGCGTCAGTTTGGCAGGCATTTACCTGTGACCTTAGCGGTCATGGCAATCAATATTTTTTGGTTGTTGCCGATAGCCATTTGCGTGGGGCTCTTCGATCTGGATGGTTTTATGGGTACGGTGTTGGCTTACGCGCCGCTGGTTTTCCTTGCTGCTAGGTTTAATGCTGGCGGACTAGAAAGACCCGCCTGACAGTGGTCAATATAATGGGCTGCCAAAGAGAGCTCCCCATTAGTGCTAAAACTTATATCGAGGAAAGGGGCTGGGGCTCGAAGAAGCAATTATGGATAAAATACGAACACGTCTCTTGAGGCTCCCGCGCCGACAAAAACGAGTCCTGCAAGTGATCACCGATATCTTTTTGGTATGGGTGGCATTGTGGATGGCGTTCGTCGTGAGGCTGGGTTTTGATGATCTCAGTAACCCTTTTGTTGTGCATTTCTGGCTTTTTGCAAGCGCACCTGTCGTTGCTATTCCTTTTTTCATAAAGTTTGGAATGTACCGTGCGGTCATGCGTTACTTCGGGAACGATGCCCTTATTGCAATAGTCAAGGCGGTAACCTTGTCTGCCTTGGTTCTTGCTCTGGTTGTTTATCTGTATAGCAATCATCAAACCGTAGTGCCACGCTCAATCGTATTCAACTATTGGTGGTTGAGTATGATTATGATTGGTGGCCTCAGACTGGTTATGCGTCAGTACTTTCTCGGAGATTGGTTCACGGCTGCTCAGCACGTACCGTTCACCAATCGTGATGATGGTTTGCCCAAAGTGGCTATCTATGGCGCAGGCGCTGCAGGTAATCAGTTAGTTGCAGCGTTACGATTAGGGCGTCTAATGCGCCCAGTCGCGTTTATCGATGATGATAGTAGTATTGCTGACAGAATGATTGCTGGGTTGCAGGTATATAAACCCAAGCATTTACAGCAAATGATCGACGATACCGGAGCAGAAGAGATACTTCTGGCCATTCCTTCATCAACCCGTAGTCGTCGTAGAGAAATCCTTGGTTTCCTTGAGGGCTTCCCTCTTCATGTCCGTAGTGTTCCTGGTTTCATGGATCTTGCCAGTGGTCGAGTGAAGGTAGATGACATACAAGAAGTAGACATTGCCGACTTGCTCGGTCGAGACTCTGTTCCCGCTCAAAGGGATTTGCTAGCGCATTGCATCCAGGGACAAGCCGTCCTTGTGACAGGTGCCGGCGGATCTATTGGTTCTGAGTTGTGTCGCCAGATTCTGAGCCTGAACCCTACTACCTTAATATTGTTCGAACATAGCGAGTTCAATCTTTACAGTATCTTGTCCGAGCTTGAACAGAGGCGAACGCGTGAGGCGCTGACTGTAAAGCTGCTTCCGATTTTAGGCTCGGTGCGTAACTTTGATAAGTTGTTGTCGGTTATGAAGACCTGGAATGTCGCTACGGTCTATCATGCGGCGGCTTATAAACACGTGCCTATGGTTGAGCATAATATCGCGGAGGGTGTGCTCAACAATGTGATAGGTACGCTCAATACCGCAGAAGCCGCCTTGCAGTCCGGCGTTGCCAACTTTGTACTGATTTCTACCGACAAGGCTGTTCGCCCAACCAATGTAATGGGCAGCACCAAACGTTTGGCGGAACTCACTCTGCAGGCGTTAAGTAAAGAACTGGCTCCAGTCTTATTCAACGACCCATCGAATATTTCAAGGGTCAATAAAACTCGTTTCACCATGGTGCGTTTCGGCAACGTATTGGGCTCCTCGGGATCGGTCATTCCGCTGTTCCATAAGCAAATCAAAGCTGGTGGCCCATTGACGGTCACCCATCCGAAAATTACTCGTTACTTTATGACCATTCCGGAAGCGGCGCAGTTGGTTATTCAGGCGGGGTCGATGGGGCAGGGGGGGGATGTTTTTGTGTTGGACATGGGCGAGCCGGTCAAAATTGTCGAGCTGGCAGAAAAGATGATTCATCTCTCCGGGCTGAGCATACGCTCGGAAAAAAATCCCCACGGCGATATCGCGATTGAGTTTACCGGTCTACGTCCTGGTGAAAAGCTTTACGAAGAGTTGCTGATTGGTGACAACGTAGTGGCTACGCAGCATCCGATGATCATGAGCGCCAATGAAGACCATCTGCCTTGGGATTCACTGAAGGCCAAGCTCAGTGAGCTCCTTGCTGCGCTGGACGCAGATGATTATGCAAGGGTTCGCCAACTGCTTCGTGAGACGGTGAGTGGCTATACACCGGATGGCGAAATTGTCGACTGGGTTTATCAGCAGCAACGCCTCAAGCCCTGAATCTACATACGCCGTAACTTTCCCGCCTTTGACTTGCTCCACGCATCACCTAGGTTTGGAAGGCAGCTTCGGAAAAGCTGCTTTCCTCACTCGATGTCATGGAGCGTCATTATGCAAAACTCGTATTTCCTCTCTCTGATCTTTGCCTTCCTGGCCAGTCTTTCGCTTACCACTCAAGCGGCTCCTCTGGTCAAAGCGCCGGTCAGCTCTGCGGAAACCGTGGAGCTGGCAACCGCGCAGAGTGGCAAGATCAATATCAATACCGCTGACCAGGCCGCACTGCAGCGCGAGCTCTTCGGTATTGGCGAGGCCAAGGCCAAGGCGATTGTTGCTTATCGCGAAGAGAACGGTCCCTTTGCTTCAGTGGATGAGTTGTTGGAGGTCAAGGGGATTGGCAAGACTATCCTGGAGCGCAATCGGGACAAGCTCGAGGTTAATTGATCTGATTTTGTAATCACCAGAGGCCGGACTTCGACCGGTCTCTGGCATGTCAGGGAGCTTCTGCTCTGGAAGTGGGTCAGCGGCGAAATCACGGATGTTTCAGCGCCTCAGGGATTTCAGGCGGCAAGCGTTCATAACCGTCGTGCGTTGTCTGGAGTTCGGCTACAACGTTGGATCGTCCTCCGATTTCTTGAAAAACCGTGTCGCGGCTTGCTATGGGCAATGGCCAACCCGGAGCGCGCGGTGTTACTTGCGCTCCTGCTCCTTCAGTCCATTAGCCACAACATCCAGTATCCGCTCGCCCAATTCAGCGTTTTCCACGCTGCGCGAGAGCATCAGCGCACCCACCAGGGTCGACATGATCATCAGGCTGCGCTGCGCTTTGTTATCGCCTTCCAGGGTGCCTTCCAGTTGCGCGAGCCTGGCATTAAGCACGGTATCGGTGATGGGGCTGGGTTGGCCACGTTGGCCGAGCTCCGCGCTCATGGTCGGTAGCGGGCAGCCCAGGTGGGGGGACGTCCGGTGCCATTCGGACAGGTAATTGTCGATAAACGCCTCTAGCGGCTGCGCTTGTGCGAACAAGGTGGCGCAATGGGTATCCAGGTCTTGGGCCGCTGAGCTGAGTGCTTCTTCTACCAGCTCATCCTTGGATGTGAAGTGGGAGTAGAAACCGCCATGGGTCAAGCCCAGGGCCTTCATCAGGGGCTGTAGCCCCGTTGCGCCTATTCCATCACGGCGAAAGCGTTCCGAAGCTTCTTTGATAATGCGTTGGTGAGTCTGGGCTTTATGGTCTGCTGAATAACGCATTTGAGAAACCTCCACATCTAGAGCGCCATTTTAACCAAGGATGGTCAGATCACGCCGCTCCTTCTTCTAGGCTTTCTTGGTAGGTACAGGGTTCTGACAGGTTTTGGTGCTCGGAATTTCAGGAAGGTTTGGCACGATATTTGTTATCTGATTGATCAAGAGTTGTTGAACAATCCAGAGGCGCCTCTATGAGCAACGGTTTATCCCTGGCGGACCAGATCACCGTGGAACTGCGTGCGGACATCATCGGTGGTCGCTTGCTGCCTGGCATGCCGCTGGTGGAAAGCGAGCTGGTCAACAGTTACAACGCCTCTCGCAACACGATCCGTGAAGCACTGCACCGTTTGGGTCAGGAGGGGCTGGCCCTTTATGTCCGGCATAAAGGCGTGGTGGTCCGCCGTCTTGGTCATGACGATGTTCGGGACCTGTTCCGGGTCCGACGCACGCTCGAGTTGCAGGCGATCGCCAACGCCCGCCCCCTGCGTGAGCAGCAGTCCGATCTCATGCTCGATGCCATCGAAGCGGCTGAACTGGCCCGGGAACGTGAAGACTGGCGCGCCGTCGGTACCCATGGTTTGCGCTTCCATCAGCATGTGGTGGGGCTGCTGGATTCACCGCTGTTCGATGAGTTCTTCACCAATGTGGTCGCACAGTTGCGCCTGGTGTTTTGCAACGCGCCGGACGAAGCGCAGTTTCAGGCGCCCTGGCTGATGCGTGACCGGAGCATTTACCAGTGCTTGGCCGAGGGGGACAGAACCTCCGCCGGCGAGGCCATGGAGACGTATCTGGACGACTCCGAGCGTTTGTTGTTGAGCATGTTCAGCCAATCCTTACGTCACTGAGCGAGGGCGATACCCATGTACAAAGACTATCCAGCGGCTTACCAGGTCAGTAAAGGTTCGGCGCTGCAGGTGGACACGGCATTCTATGAACGCATTCGCGACAGTCGTGAGCAGCGCACGCTGGTCGAGCAGTTTGAGGTGCCGATTCGCACCGGGCGTGCCTGGAAGGTTCCCGCCGGGCATGTGTTTCGCGTCACCACGCCGGCAGGTCCGCAGGTGGGTGATTTCAACGTCTGGAATGCCAACGACCCGCGGGAAAGGTTATGGGCGGCGCGGACCCGGCAATTGCAAGGGGCTCACGTCAGTACCCACGATCGACTCTGGTCGAACCTGCCTTTTCTTCGGCCCCTGGTCACCATTACCGATGACAGCCTGGCGAATTACGGCATCGATGAACACGGCGGTCGCCTTCACGACTTGTTGGGCACTCGTTGTGATCCCTATGTGAACCGCATGCTCACCGGCGAGGACTTTCACCACCACTGCCATTCCAACCTGACCCGGGCGGTTCTGCCCCACGGGCTGACCGAGTTTGATGTGCACGATGTCTTGAACATCTTCCAGTGCACCGGCCTGAATCATGACGACATGTACTTCATGAAGGCCTGTCCGGCACAGAAGGGCGATTATCTGGAGTTCTTCGCCGAGATCGACTTGCTGTGTGCGTTATCGACCTGCCCGGGCGGTGACCTGTCGCTACCGATGTGGGGCCCGGATGCCCAGGATCCCTTGAGCGTATGCCGGCCGCTGGGCGTCGAGATATATCGTCTCGACGAGAGCTTGCTCAAAGGCTGGAGTCAGCCGCAGCGCGCGGCCTACAAAGGATTGCACGGCTTGCATATCGCCAAGGCCGAATGGGAACAGTAGGGCGCCAGAAAGCCCCTTCATTCTTGGGTGAAGGGGCTCGGGCTTAACGATCTCGCGCTTCCTTGGCATCCATTTCCGCGTTGCGTTCCGCCACGCGTTTACGCTGCTCTTCGGTCAACTCCACCTTGTTGGCGGTGTCGCGCAGCATCATCAAGCCGCCGACGATCGAACCGATAGCAACCACCAGAATCAACCAGGCATACCAGGGCATAGGGCTCTCCTTGAACGGCAGTTCCCGAGGACGAAGGTTCGTCCCCGGCACAGCCTGTAGTGCTTTGAGTCAAAGCACTTCGCACGGGTTCCATTGTATGCCCGATTGTTCCGGTCAGTGGCGGCCGATGCTTAGCGCCCGGTGAGCATGGCGTCCGCGGGGGCATCGGCCCGCAGTTGCGCGGTGAGTTGGAAGTAGATGAAGCCCAGCACCATGAACGCAAGGAAGATCAGGCCGATCAGGGCGTTGAACCAGGCCATGGCGACCAGGCACACCAGGGCCAGGACCAGGGCGATGCCGGGCACCAGCGGATAGCCTGGCGCACGGAAGCTGCGTGGCAGGTTCGGTTCGGCCCGGCGCAGTTTGAACAGGCTGAGCATGCTCATGATGTACATCACGATGGCGCCGAACACGGCCATGGTGATCATCGCCGCCGTGAGGGTCATGCCGCCCAGGTTGATCAGGCCGTCGCTGTAGATCGCGGCGATACCGATCAGGCCACCGGCGATGATCGCTCGGTGCGGCGTTTGAAAACGCGACAGCCTGGCCAGGGAGGCTGGCAGGTAACCGGCCCGGGCCAGGGCGAAGAACTGCCGCGAATAGCCGAGGATGATCCCGTGAAAACTGGCAACCAGGCCGAACAGACCGATCCACACCAGCATGTGCAGCCAGCCGGAACTGTCGCCGACCACCGCCTTCATTGCCTGGGGCAAAGGGTCGTTGATGTTCGACAGGGTGCGCCAGTCGCCCACGCCGCCGGCGAAGAACATGACGCCCATGGCCAGCAGCACCAGGGTCAGAATGCCGCTGATGTAGGCCTTGGGAATGGTGCGCTTGGGATCCTTGGCTTCCTCGGCGGCCATGGCGGCGCCCTCGATGGCCAGGAAGAACCAGATGGCGAAGGGAATCGCGGCGAACATCCCAGCGATCGCCGGAGCTCCAAAGGTGTCGGCGCCGGCCCAGCCATTGAGGGCGAAGTTGCTGAAGCTGAAGGCCGGGGCCACCACGCCCATGAAGACCAGGAGTTCCGCCACCGCCAGCACACAGACCACCAGTTCGAAGGTGGCCGCCAGTTTCACCCCGAGAATGTTCAGGCCCATGAAGACGATGTAGGCACCCACCGCGGCATGCTTGGGGTCCAGCGCCGGAAACTGCACATTCAGATAGGCACCAATCGCCAGGGCAATGGCCGGTGGGGCGAAGACGAATTCGATCAGGGTGGCCAGCCCGGCAATCAAGCCGCCTTTCTCGCCGAAGGCGCGACGGCTGTAGGCAAACGGGCCTCCCGCATGGGGAATGGCGGTGGTCAGCTCGGTGAAACTGAATATAAAGCAGGTATACATGGTCGCGACCAACAATGAGGTCAGCAAAAAGCCCAGTGTCCCGGCTACGCCCCAGCCATAGCTCCAGCCGAAATACTCCCCGGAAATCACCAGTCCAACCGCGATTCCCCATAGATGCAGCGTGCCCAAGGTGGGTTTGAGTTGTGTGTTCATCGGTGGCTCCCTGAACGGTTGAAAGTGCTCGGCACAGGCCGCTGCAGCCGTCATGCCAGTCCAGCAACCCGCGTCGTAAACCCGGGAAAGCCGTCGTATCGAGGATATTTCCCGGTTTTTCGCCGCTGATTTCCTTCCCTCCGCGCTGTCCTTGCGCTTCTTTTTGGGGCGCGGCCGCTGTTCGCCTCTCAGGCCTGTCCTGCCAGCGTGCGTGCCCACCCAGTCTTTACGCTTTCTTTATGGGCTGCCCACCCCGTCGCTCTCGTTCCTTTACAGGGACCCTGCGGACAATGACGGCATTCGCGGCAATCGCCGTACCTCGGAGACATTCCATGAACATTCTGGACGCGGTATCGCTGCTGCTGGCAGTGGGCCTGTTCGTTTATCTACTGGTTGCGCTGTTGCGCGCGGACCGGAACTAGGAGCTGCGGTTATGCACAGTTATGACTATTGGCTGATCCTGGCCTTTTTCGCCCTGGTGCTGTTGCCGGCGCCCTGGCTGGGACGTTTCTACTACCGGGTGATGGAAGGCCAGCGTACCTGGCTGACGCCGCTTCTGGGGCCGGTGGAGCGTGTCTGTTACCGGGTTTCCGGGGTCGATCCGCAGGTCGAGCAGAGCTGGCAGAAATACGCCCTGGCCCTGCTGGCGTTCAACTTTGCCGGCTTTGTCCTGCTGTTCGCCATCCTGCTGTTCCAGGATCACTTGCCGCTCAACCCGCAGAATCTTCCGGGGCAGGAGTGGACCCTGGCGTTCAATACGGCGGTCAGTTTCATGACCAACACCAACTGGCAGTCCTACAGCGGTGAGGCCTCCCTGAGCTACCTCAGTCAGATGGTGGGCCTGACCGTGCAGAACTTCGTCAGCGCAGCCACCGGGCTGGCGGTGCTGGTTGCCCTGTGCCGCGGCATCGGCCGGCGTTCGGTTCGCACCCTGGGCAATTTCTGGGTCGACATGACCCGTGCGACCCTCTATGGCCTGCTGCCCCTGTGCCTGCTGCTGGCCCTGTTCCTGGTCTGGCAGGGCGTGCCTCAGACCTTTGCCCATTACGTGGACGCCCTGACCCTGCAAGGCAACGATCAGGTGATCCCCCTGGGCCCGGCAGCCAGCCAGATCGCCATCAAGCAACTGGGCACCAACGGCGGCGGTTTCTTCGGCGTCAATTCGGCGCATCCGTTCGAGAACCCCAGCGCCTGGAGCAACCTGCTGGAGCTGGTGTCGATCATCCTGATTCCGGTGGCCCTGGTGTTTACCTTCGGCCATTACGTCAAGGACCTGCGCCAGAGCCGCGCCATCATCGCCTGCATGTTCGCCCTGTTCCTGATCGGCGGCGCCACCTCGCTGTGGGCCGAGTACCAGCCCAACCCGGCGCTGCAGAACGCAGCGGTCGAACAGACGGCCCCTCTGGAAGGCAAGGAAGCACGCTTCGGCACCACCGCCACGGTGCTGTGGTCGGTGACCACCACCGCCGCCTCCAATGGCTCGGTGAACGGCATGCATGAC
Source organism: Pseudomonas protegens (assembly GCF_013407925.2). Classification (NCBI taxonomy): domain Bacteria; kingdom Pseudomonadati; phylum Pseudomonadota; class Gammaproteobacteria; order Pseudomonadales; family Pseudomonadaceae; genus Pseudomonas; species Pseudomonas protegens. The sequence goes on from NZ_CP060201.1 coordinate 5,241,836, forward strand.
AGCCTCAACCCGCTCAGTGGCATGGTGGCGCTGATCAACATGATGGTCGGCGAAGTGATCTTCGGCGGCGTCGGTGCCGGTCTCTACGGCATGCTGCTGAACGTGCTGATCGCGGTGTTCCTGGCCGGATTGATGATCGGTCGCACCCCGGAATACCTGGGCAAGAAGCTCCAGGCCAAGGAAGTGCAACTGCTGGTGGTGACCCTGATGGTGATGCCGATTGGCGTGCTGGTCCTGGGCGCCCTGGCTGCCAGCCTGCCGGGCCCGGCCGCTGCCATCAGCAACCCGGGGCCCCACGGCTTCAGCCAGTTGCTGTACGCCTACACCTCGGCCAGCGCCAACAACGGTTCGGCCTTTGGCGGCTTCAGCGCCAATACCCCGTTCCACAACCTGATGCTGGGCCTGGGCATGCTGATCGGGCGTTTCGGCTACATCCTGCCGGTGCTGGCCCTGGCCGGCAGCCTGGGCCTGAAGAAAACCGCGCCCATCGGCCTGAACAGTTTCCCCACCCATGGCCCGTTGTTCGTGGCCTTGCTGACCGTGACCATTTTGCTGGTGGGGGGCCTGACCTTCCTGCCGACCCTGGCGCTGGGCCCTATCGCCGAACACCTGAGCCTGGGCTTCTGAGGACCTGATGATGAATATGCATGTTCCTGCCTCGAACAAGGCTGCCGATACGCTCGCCAAGAGCAAGCCGGCCAAGGCCGAAGCGTCGAGTACCGCAATCTCGGCGCTGTGGCGTCCGGCGCTGATCCAGGCCTTCGTCAAGCTCGATCCGCGCCAGTTGCAGCGCTCGCCGGTGATGCTGGTGGTGGAGCTGACGGCGGTCCTGACCACGGTGCTGTGTTTCGTGCCGGACACGGCGGTGCCGACCTTCGTCGCCGCCCAGATCGCCCTCTGGCTGTGGTTCACGGTGCTGTTTGCCAACTTCGCCGAAGCGCTGGCCGAAGGCCGGGGCAAGGCTCGCGCCGACAGCCTCAAGGCCGGCAGCGAGGGTTTGAGCGCCCGTCGCCGCAGCGCCGACGGCGGCTATCAACTGGTGCCGGCGACCCAGCTGCGCAAAGGCGATGTGGTTCGCGTCGAAGCCGGGGAAATGATCCCGGGGGACGGTGAAGTGATCGAGGGCATCGCCGCGGTCAACGAGGCGGCGATTACCGGTGAGTCGGCGCCGGTGATCCGCGAATCCGGCGGTGATCGTTCGGCGGTGACCGGCAATACCCGGTTGGTCTCCGACTGGCTGCTGGTGCGCATCACCAGCAACCCCGGCGAGTCGACCCTGGATCGCATGATCGCCCTGGTGGAAGGCGCCAAGCGGCAGAAGACGCCGAATGAAGTGGCCCTGGACATCCTGCTGATCGGCCTGACCCTGATCTTCCTGCTGGTGGTGGTGACCCTGCAGCCCTTTGCCCACTTCGCCAATGGCAGCCTGCCGCTGGTGTTCCTGGTGGCGTTGTTGGTGACCCTGATTCCCACCACCATTGGCGGCCTGCTGTCGGCGATCGGGATCGCCGGGATGGACCGGCTGGTGCGCCTGAACGTGATCGCCAAATCCGGTCGCGCGGTGGAAGCGGCAGGGGACGTGCACGTGCTGTTGCTGGACAAGACCGGCACCATCACTTTCGGCAACCGTCGTTGCAGCGCCATCCATCCGGCGCCCGGGGTCAACGCCCGGGAACTGGCGGAGGCGGCCTTGCTGGCGTCCCTGGCGGACGACACCGCCGAAGGCAAATCCATCGTCGAGTACCTGCGCGAACTTTATCCACAGCCCGAGCCGGCCAGCGATGTGTTGACCGCCGTACCTTTCAGTGCGGAAACCCGCCTCTCCGGGGTCGACTACCAGGGGCGGATCTATCGCAAGGGCGCGGTGGATTCGGTACTGAGCTTCGTCGGCCTGGAGCGCCGCGACCTGGCCCCGGCGCTGTCCCGGGAGATCGACAAGATCGCCCAGAGCGGTGGCACGCCGCTGCTGGTCTGTGGCGAAGGGCGGATGCTCGGCGCCATTCACCTCAAGGATGTGGTCAAGCCCGGTATCCGCGAGCGTTTCGCCGAGTTGCGCAAGCTGGGAATCCGCACCGTCATGGTCACCGGCGACAACCCGCTGACCGCCGCCGCCATCGCGGCGGAGGCCGGAGTCGATGATGTGCTGGCCGAGGCCACGCCGGAAAAGAAACTGGCACGCATCCGTCATGAGCAGAACGACGGGCGTCTGGTGGCGATGTGCGGCGACGGCGCCAACGATGCCCCGGCACTGGCCCAGGCCGATGTCGGCATGGCGATGAACGACGGCACCCAGGCGGCCCGCGAGGCGGCCAACATGGTCGACCTGGACAGCGATCCGACCAAGCTGCTGGACGTGGTGCAGATCGGCAAGGAGTTGCTGGTGACCCGTGGCGCCCTGACCACCTTCTCCATCGCCAATGACGTGGCCAAGTACTTCGCCATTCTGCCGGCGCTGTTCGCGGCGATTTATCCACAGCTGGGCGTGCTCAACATCATGCAACTGACCAGCCCGCAGAGCGCGATCCTCTCGGCGATCGTGTTCAACGCCCTGATCATCGTGGTGTTGATCCCCCTGGCGCTGCGTGGCGTGCGGGTCCAGGCGGCCAGCGCCGCCCACCTGCTGCGACGCAACCTGCTGATCTACGGCGTGGGCGGGATAGTGGTGCCCTTTGTCGGGATCAAGCTGATCGACATGCTGCTGACCGCGCTGCACCTGGTGTAGCCCGTCGCTGGCCGGCGCAGGACGCAGCAAGGTTTGCGGCCTGATCGCCGGCCAGCCGGCTCCTACATGCGACCGAATGAATCGAGGAATGAGAAATGACTAGCGTATTGCGTCCGGCCTTGAGCCTGATGGTGTTGATGACTCTGATCACCGGTGTGGCTTATCCGCTGGTGGTCACTGGAGTGGCCCAGGTGGCCTTCCCGGACCAGGCCAACGGCAGCCTGGTGCGTGATGCCGAGGGCAAGGTGCGGGGCTCGGCCCTGATCGCCCAGGATTTTGTCGGCGATGCCTGGTTCCATCCGCGCCCTTCGGCGGGGGCCTTTGCCACGGTATCCAGCTCTGCCAGCAACCTGGCGCCGAGCAACCCGGCCCTGGCCACCCGGGTGATCGACGATGCCCACAAGCTCCAGGTTCCGGGTCAGGGCCCAGTGCCTCTGGCCCTGCTCACCACCTCGGGCAGCGGCCTTGATCCGCACTTGCCACCCGAGGCAATTGACTATCAACTGGCGCGGGTCGCGGCGGCGCGCAATCTGCCGGCGGACAAGCTGCGGGCCCTGGTGGCGGCACATACCCAGCGGCCCCTGGTGGGGCCGCCGGTGGTCAACGTGCTGACCCTGAATCAAGCCCTGGACCAGTTGTAAGCGCCGGCGCCCGTGGCAGCGGCTAGAGTGCCTGGTGAATTGAATGTTTCGTTGCAGAGAGATACCCCATGAGTGATTCCGGTCGCGCCGATGCGCTGCTCGCTGAACTGCCCCGGGACGGCCGTGGCCGGCTCAAGGTCTTTCTCGGCGCCGCTCCCGGCGTCGGCAAGACCTACGCCATGCTCCAGGCCGCCCACGCGCAACTGCGCCAAGGGGTCAAGGTGCTCGCCGGGGTGGTGGAAACCCACGGTCGCGCCGAAACCGAGGCGCTGTTGGCCGGCTTGCCGCAGCAGCCTCTGGTGCGTTCGGAATACCGCGGGGTGATGCTCGAGGAAATGGACCTGGACGGCCTGCTCAAGGCCAAGCCCAAGCTGGTGCTGGTGGATGAACTGGCCCACAGCAATGCCCCGGGCAGTCGCCACGCCAAGCGCTGGCAGGACATTCAGGAGCTGCTGGCGGCCGGCATCGATGTGTTCACCACGGTCAATGTCCAGCACCTGGAAAGCCTGAATGATCAGGTCCGCGGCATCACCGGGGTCCAGGTGCGCGAGACCCTGCCCGACTGGGTGCTGCAGGAAGCCTACGAACTGCTGCTGGTGGACCTGCCGCCGCGGGAACTGCTGGAGCGCCTGCGCGACGGCAAGGTCTATGTGCCGGAGCAGGCGCGGGCGGCCATCGATGCGTTTTTTACCCAGACCAATCTCACCGCCCTGCGCGAATTGGCGATGCAGACAGCCGCGGCCCAGGTGGATAACGACCTGGCCCTGGGCTATCGCCAGCTCGGCCAGGCGGCGCCGGCGGTGCGCGGGCGTTTGCTGGTGGGCATTGATGGCGACGCCCAGGCCGAGCGCCTGGTGCGCCATGCCAGTCGCGTGGCCCAGCGCCGGCACCTGCCCTGGAGCCTGGTGCATGTGGACAATGGCCGGCTGCAGGACGAGCAATCGCGCCTGCGGTTGCAGGCGGCGCAGCAACTGGCTGAGCGCCTGGGCGGGGAGGTGGTCCTGCTGCGGGCCGGCGAAGTGGCCAAGACTCTGATCCAGCACGCCGCCGAACGGCGTGCCAGCCTGCTGCTGGTGGGGCAGTCCAGCCGTCGCTGGCGTCGGCGCTGGTTTGGCGGTGGCCTGGCGGCGCGCCTGTTGCGCAACGCCGAGGGCCTGGAGATCAATGTGCTGGACACCGATCCCCTGCCGCATCAGCCGGGGTTGCGAAGCCAGCATTCCCTGCAGTGGTTCGACTATGGCCTGGCGCTGTTGGCCACCGTGCTGGCCAGCGCCCTGGCCTGGGGCGTGGCCAGTATCCTGCCGCTGCCGAACATCTCGCTGGTGTTTCTCGCCGCGGTCTTGCTGGTGGCGGTGCGCAGCAGCCTGGGGCCGGCCCTGGCCTGCGCCGCGCTGTCGTTTTTGGCCTATGACTTTCTGTTTATCCCGCCCAGTTTCTCGTTTGCCATCCAGCGTGAAGAGGATGTGCTGACCCTGTTGTTCTTCCTGCTGATGGCCGCGCTCACCGGCAATCTGGCGGCGCGCCAGCGGCGGCAGCTGCAGGCGCTGCGCGAAACCCAGGAAGAAACCGGCGAATTGCTCGACCTGTCGCGCAAGCTCACGGCCGCTACCGATCGGCAGGCGGTGATCAGCGCCGCTGCCCAGCACCTGCACGGTCGCGATGAACTGCGCATCTGCCTGCTCAATCGCGACGGGCAGGGCGGCTGGAAAGTCGAGACCGGCGGTTCGCTGCAGTTTTCCGAGGCGGAGCGGGCCGCGGCGGACTGGGCCTGGCAGCATGATCAACCGGCGGGCCTGGGCACCGGGACCCTGCCATTCGGGCGTTGGTGGTGGTGGCCGCTTTCGGTGGACGACGGCCCCCTGGGGCTGCTGGGAGTCTGCCCCAGGGAAGGCGAGGAATTCAGTGGCCAGCGCCGGCGCCTGCTCACGGCCCTCAGCCAGCCGCTGGCCCAGGCCCTGGCCCGGGCGCGCCTGGCCGAGGATCTGGAGGCGGCGCGCCTGCACGGTGAAACCGAACAGTTGCGCAGTGCCTTGCTGGCCTCGGTGTCCCACGACCTGCGCACGCCGCTGACGTCGATGCGCGGCAGTATCGACAGCCTGCTGGCCCTGGGGGAGGCGATTCCCCTGGAAGATCGGCGCGAGTTGCTCGAAGGCACGCGCGATGAAGCCGAGCGCCTGGATCGCTACATCCAGAACCTGCTGGACATGACCCGGCTTGGACATGGTGCGTTGAAGCTGGCCCGGGACTGGGTGGCGCCGGGGGACATTGTCGGCAGTGCCCTGAACCGCCTGCGGGTGGTGCTGGCGCCGTTGCGGGTGAGCACCGAGTTGCCGCCGGACCTGCCGCTGCTCTATGTCCATGCGGCCCTGATCGAGCAGGCGCTGGTCAACGTCCTGGAAAACGCCGCGCGCTTTTCGCCGCCCCAGGGGCGTTTGCAACTGCGGGTCAGTGCCAGTGAGGGTGAGTTGAGCTTTGCCGTCAGCGACGAAGGGCCGGGGATTCCCGAGGAGGAGCGGGCGAAGATCTTCGACATGTTCTACACCGCCGCCCGCGGCGACCGTGGCGGACAGGGCACGGGCCTGGGGCTGGCGATCTGCCAGGGCATGGTCGGTGCCCATGGCGGGCATATCAGCGTCGCCGAAGGCATCGACGGCCAGGGTACTTGCATCACCTTGCACCTGCCGTTGCAGACCCAGCCCGAGCTGGAGAACGATGTGTGACACGCTGTGGTCCGCAATGCTGCCACCGTGCACGAATGCCATTTGGATGTGGCAGGGCGTGCGCTACTCTTTTGCCTCTTATTTGTCTTGAATCGAACCCATGAGCCAGACCGCGACCATCCTGGTCATCGACGACGAGCCGCAGATCCGCAAGTTCTTGCGCATCAGCCTGGCGTCACAAGGATACAAAGTGATTGAAGCCGGAACCGGTGCCGAAGGCCTGGCCCAGGCGGCGCTGAACAAACCGGACCTGCTGGTGCTCGATCTGGGGCTGCCGGACATCGATGGCCAGCAGGTCCTGCGCGAGTTTCGCGAGTGGTCGACGGTGCCGGTGCTGGTGCTTTCGGTACGCGCCAGCGAAGTGCAGAAGGTTGAAGCCCTGGACGGTGGCGCCAATGACTACGTGACCAAACCCTTCGGCATCCAGGAGTTCCTGGCGCGCATCCGTGCCCTGTTGCGTCAGGCGCCCGCCGGCGAGGTGCAGGAAGCGGCCTTGCAGGTGGGGCCGCTGACGGTGGACCTGGCCTATCGCCGGGTGCTTCTGGACGGTCTTGAAGTGGCCTTGACCCGCAAGGAATACGCCGTGCTGGCGCAGCTGGCACGGCATCCCGGGCGGGTGATCACCCAGCAGCAGTTGCTCAAGGACATCTGGGGGCCGACCCACACCGACGACAGCCACTACCTGCGGATCGTGGTCGGCCATCTGCGGCAGAAACTGGCGGACGACCCGACCCGGCCACGCTTCATCGTGACCGAGGCCGGAGTGGGCTACCGGCTCTTGGGCGGTGATTCCTGAGCCGTCGGGCTCAGGTCTTGCAGGTTCAGTGCTGTTCCTGTTCGTAGCGGTCCAGGGTGTCGCTGGCGATTTGTCGACCCAGGGCGATCAGTTCCGGCGCCTTGTAGAACTCGAAGAAGCGGCACACGCGCTTGGGCACGTTGATCAGGATGTCCGGCGGGTAGCCGGCAATCTTGTATTGCGCCAGGGAGGTCTGCATCACCTCGAAGCTCTGGTTCACCAGGTCCAGCAGCGACGCCGGGCCGACGTTGTCGATGATGAACGAACCACTGGCGGACTTGGGGGCGCCTTCGGTTTCCGGGGCGGCGGCCGGTTGCTGGGCCTCCGGCTCGGCGCCTTCGACCCAGGGATTGATGTCGGCCGCTTCGCTCTTGAAGGCTTCCTGTTCGAGCAGCAACAGTTGCTCGGCCTGCTTGCGGCGAAATGGCAGGTGCGAGCCCAGGGAGTTGATCAGGCTGTCGAAGCGGCTCTTGAACGCCGGCGGGCGCTGGATCACCGGCAACTGGTAGTGGCGCTGGTTGGTGGAGTTGAGGTTGACCGCGATGATCAGGTCGCAGTGACTGGACACCACCGGTACGATCGGCAGCGGGTTGAGCAGGCCGCCGTCCACCAGCATGCGGTTGCCCTGCATCACGGGGGTGAACAGGCTGGGAATGGCGGCTGAGGCGCGCATGGCCTGATGCAGGCAGCCCTCCTGGAACCAGATCTCCTGCTGGTTGGTGAGGTCGGTGGCCACGGCGGTGTAGGGAATGCGCAGTTCTTCGATGTTGATGTCACCGACGATCTTGCGGATCTGGCCGAAGACCTTTTCGCCGCGAATCGCCCCCAGGCGGAAGCTCACGTCCACCAGGCGCAGCACATCGAGGTAGTCCAGGCTTTCGATCCATTCCCGGTACTCGGCGAGTTTGCCCGCCGCGTAGATGCCGCCCACCACGGCGCCCATCGAGCAGCCGGCGATGCAGGCAATGTCATACCCGCGTCTTTCGATCTCCTCGATGACCCCGATATGGGCATACCCGCGCGCGCCTCCTGAGCCGAGGACCAATGCCACACGTTTGTTCATGATTCGTCCCTTCGCCAAACAGGCTGCAACAATGCACCCATAGCGCCCCAGGGTTCAATTACTGATGCGCCGGCGGCTTGCCTCAGTGTTTTTTCCTAGGGACTGAAAGGCGCTGACGCTATGCTCCTGCGGCTATATTTTCCAAAGGTCGAGTCAGGCACTTTTTGCAGCTGCCATCGTCTTAACCTGTACGACTGTTTCTTATTCCTGAGGTGTCATTGATGAAAGCCTGGATCTGTTTGCCCCTGATTGCATTGGTTCTGACCGGCTGCGCGGGCAAGACCGCCTACCGCGACAGTTGCGGCACTCAGCTGGACGCCGCCTGGCATGAGCTGGACCTGGCCAAGGCCGAAGGGTTTGCGGGCACCGTGAGCTATTCCAAGGCCCTGTCCCTGCTGACCGGCGCCAAGACCCAGCAGCAATTCGAAGCCTTTGAAGGCTGCACCAAGAAAGCCGAGAAGGCGCGCTTCTACATTCGTGAGTCGCGTGCCGGGCGCTGATCTGCACCAGGCGCTACGCTGAAGCTGCAACCTCATCGTGGGCCATGACCGGGCGCAATGCCGGTCACGGGCCCACGTTTCATTCTTGAGCTGGATAAGCCGAATTCAGGCTTGCACGTCGTATTGGGGAACCCGTGATGTCTGCCTTGGTTGATCGATTGGTGGCTCAGATCCTGAGCCTGGAAGTGAGCTTGCTGGCTTGTCAGGCGCGCATGGCGGCTGCCACCGATGCCGAGGCGCTGCACGACTTGCGCATCACCGTGCGGCGCTTGCGCAGCCTGTTGCGTCCGCTGCGCGGCTTGCCCGGTGTCGAGCAGTTGGAGGCCGCGGCCAGCGCGGTCGGGCAACTGACAACGCCGATGCGTGACCGTGAAGTGCTGGCGGCTCATCTGCACCAGCATGGCCATCACCTTGCCGCCGAGCGGCGCACCGCCCAGGTGCGCAGGGAGTATTCGGCAGTGGCGGGCGGGCCGCAGTTGGCCCAGCTGTTCCTGGTACTGGATGCGTTTCCGCGATTTCTGCGGGCTTGCCAGCGCCAGGGCTTGCTCCGGGGGTTGCGGGTGCGGATTGAAAAGCGCCTGGCCAAGCAGTGGAAAGCCCTGGGCGAGGCGCTGCAGGACCCCGCTCACGATCGCCATCGTTTGCGGCTGTTGATCAAGCGTGTGCGCTACGCGGCCGATGCCTATCCGCAGCTTGATCGCCTGCCGGCGCTGGCGATCAAGCGTCTCAAGGCGGCCCAGGGCGCCTTGGGGGATTGGCATGACTGCTGGCAATGGCTGGCTCAGGCCGAGCAGCAACCGGACCTGCTGCCCTGTGTCGCCGGCTGGCGTCGCACCATGCTCAAGGCTGAAACCGCAGCTGATCGGGTGCTGGAGCAGTTGTACGACGATTGCTTTGGTAACTGATCATCGTGGTGCGGCTTATCTGTCCGCTGCTTTGGCCGGAATAGTGGCTGTGCGGCTCTACGACGCTGGTTAAGATCGCCGAGTGTTTTTATTGCCCCGAGGTTTTCATGCGTTTCTATGATTTGCTCGAAGCCGTTCGCGGCCAGCCCCAGGCGCTGACCATTCCGGCAGAGTGGGCTCAAGGTCGCGCCAGTTTCGGTGGCCTGGTGGTCGCCCTGCAGTACGAAGCGATGCGCGCCAAGGTTCCGGCGGAGCGCCCGGTGCGTTCGTTGGCGGTGACTTTTGTCGGGCCCGTGGCGCCGGACGTACCGGTCAGTTTTGAAGTGGATGTCCTGCGTGAAGGCAAGGCGGTCAGCCAGGTATTGGGGCGGGTGATGCAGGAAGGCCAGGTGGTGACCCTGGTGCAGGGCAGCTTTGGCGCTTCACGCGAGTCCTCGGTGACGGTTGACGCCGAGCCGGCGCCCGAGATGAAGCACTGGGATGACTGTCAGGAGCTGCCCTACATCAAGGGCGTGACGCCGGAGTTCATGCGCCATCTGGCGATGCGCTGGAGCATTGGCGGCCTGCCTTTTACCGGCAACCGTTCCCGGGAGATGGGGGGCTGGGTGCGTTTGCGCGGTGAGGTCAAGGAAGAACCCGTGACCGAGGCGCACATTCTGGCGCTGGTGGATGCCTGGCCGCCGGCCTTGTTGCCGCACCTGAGCAAGCCGGCCGCCGGCAGCACCCTGACCTGGACCATCGAGTTCGTGCAACCGCTGCTGTCGGTGAGCACCCTGGACTGGTGCAAGTACCGGGTGGAAACCGAACATGCCCGCGACGGTTACGGCCACGCTGCGGCGGCACTCTGGAGTGCCGAGGGGCAACTGATCGCCCTGAGCCGGCAGACGGTGACCGTCTTCGCCTGAGGCCTCAGTGCCGGTGGCGTTGCAACCAGGCCCGCCACCAGGCACCGCTCAGGACAAAACGCGGAAAGGTCAGAAATTGCTCCACCAGCAGGCGTTGCACGGCGTCTTGACGATCCGTGAACGGCTCGACGGCTTGTGCTTCCAGGCTATGCCCATGGCGTTGCAGGCCCAGGGCGGCCAGTACGCCGACCACGCCGATGGCCAGGCTCAGGAAGCTCAGGGAAAACACCCCCGAGACGATCAGCAGAAAACCGACGATGAACAGCGGTACGGCAATCAGGTGCAACACCAGATTGGTCGGGTGCTGATGGCTCTGTGGGTAGACGCGCCATTGCCAGGCCGGAAGGTTGGGGTGACGTTTGCCCATGGTGATCATCCTCGGTTCTTGAAAACTCGTGAGCCAAGAATAGGGGCGAGGTCGGGAGAGGGCGAATCAAGGCTGGCTATCGCTCCGATAGCCAGCAGGCAATGGGCAGGGGTCAGAGCTTCAGTTGGCCGATGGCCTTGCTCAGCTCGCCGGCCAGGGTTGCCAGTTCGCTGCTGGTGGTGGCCGACGCCACGGTCTGTTGCACGGTGTTTTCGGTGACGTCGCGGATGCTCACCACTGCCCGGTTCATTTCTTCGGCCACCTGGCTCTGTTGTTCCGCAGCCACGGCGATCTGTGTGTTGCTTTCCCGCATTTGCGCCACGGCGCCGGTGATCTCCGCCAGAGCCGCCCCCGCTTCCTGGGCCTGCTGCACGCAGTCGTCGGCCTTGAACGAGCTTTCCTGCATGAAGTCCACGGCATCCCGGGTGCCTGCCTGCAAGGCGGCGACCATGCCGGTGATTTCATCAGTGGAAGACTGCACCCGTTTGGCCAGATTGCGCACCTCGTCGGCCACCACGGCAAAGCCGCGGCCCATTTCCCCGGCTCTGGCCGCTTCGATGGCGGCGTTGAGTGCCAGCAGGTTGGTCTGTTCGGCGATGCTGTGGATCACGTTGACCACGCCGTTGATCTTCTGGCTGTCCTCCGCGAGCTTTTGAATCATCTCGGCGGTTTGCTGCACGCCGTTGGAGAGTCCGGCAATGGATTTCTGCACCCGGCCGACCACCTCATGGCCGGTGCCGGCCAGGGTGTCGGCGGTCTGCGACAGGTCCCGGGTGGCGCCGGCGTGCTGGGCGATGTGGAAGACGGTGGCGGACATTTCATTGATGGCAGTGGCGGCCTGATCGGTTTCGCTTTGCTGACCGAGCATGCCGTGACGTACATCGTTCATGCTCGAGGCCAGGCGCGCGGCACCCTGATCCAGCTGGCGAGCGGTGTTGGCCACGGTGTTCACCACCCGTTGGTAACCGGCCTGCATGGCATTGAAGGCGCTGGCCATCTGGCCGACCTCGTCCTTGCAGGACAGCGGCACCCGGGCCGAGAGGTCGCCGGTTTTCTCCACATGCAGCATCACATCCTTGAGGGTGTTGAGCTGGCTGAGGAGAAAACGGATCAGCAACTGCGAGGCGCAAAGCATGGCGAACATCAGGATGAAGACGGCGACGGCGTAGTTGGTGAAGCGATCGCTGAACACCTGAGCCAGGCTCGGTGCGTGGGCCAGCACGGCAACCTGCTGGCCGTTGGCGCGGTTGATGACCTCGGCGCCCAGCAGCGGGTTGTCGCCGAAGAGCGGCAGGTGATTGATTTCGACCCAGCCATTGGCGCCGTTCAGTTCAGGCAAGGCCTGCCCGTTGAGGCTGGGAGTCTGGCCCTGGGAGAAGGACAGCAGGTGCTCGTCAGTGGGCAAGGGCTGTCCGGCAGGCCAGGCATTGAGCAGATGGGCCTGGCTGCGGGCTGCGGCCTGGGCGGCCTGACTGCGGGCCTGCTGCTCCAGTTGCACCGCGTACAGCACCAATAACAGGGTGGTGACGAAGGCGACCGCATTGACCGCCCAGAATTTGTATTTCAGCGAGATATTGCTAAGCCAGGCACCCATAGAAGGTCTTCTCTGATTGAGCGAAACAGTATTGGCAAGGTGCCAGTATTGTGCCGCCATGATCTCGGAAAAATCTTGATATGGGTCAAGCAATTTCTGGCAGGTTGAAAAAGGCTCTGGAGCAGGCCGTGCTGTGGCTGGCCAGGTCTTGCGGCGTCTCGTCCCGGTGCAGGGCCACTTCCCGCAGGACTTCGGTCAGGTAGGCGGGTTCGTTACGGCCATTTTTCGGCTTCGGCCGCAGGCTGCGCGGCAGCAGGTAAGGGGCGTCGCTTTCTAGCATCAGGCGTCCCCGGGGGATATTGCGCACCAGCGGGTGCAGATGGGTGCCCCGGCGTTCGTCGCAGATCCAGCCGGTGATGCCGATATGCAGGTCCAGGTCGAGGTAGCTGAACAGCGCGCGTTGCTCGCCGGTAAAGCAATGCACCACGGCCGCGGGCAAACGGTCACGAAAGTCTCGCAGAATGTCCAGCAGCCGCTGGTTGGCGTCGCGCTCGTGGAGGAAGACCGGCAGTTGCAGTTCGACCGCCAGGGCCAGGTGTTCTTCCAGGACCTTTTCCTGCTGCGGGCGAGGGGAGAAGTCGCGATTGAAGTCCAGTCCGCATTCGCCCACCGCTCGGATCCGTGGCTCGCTGAGCAGGGCGCGCAAGCGCCGCGGACTGTCGGCATTCCAGTGGCTGGCGCAGTGGGGGTGCAGGCCCGCGGTGGCGAACAGTCTGTGCCCGTCGGCATCCAGTTGCTGGCACAGTTCCAGGGCCTGTTCACTGCCCTCGACGCTGGTGCCGGTGAGGATCAATTGGCAGACCCCGGCCTCATAGGCGCGATTGAGAACGGCTTGGTGTTTTTCGGCAAAACAGGGATTGGTCAGGTTGACGCCGATATCGATGAGTTGCATGGTGCTATCTCCGCCTGCGGCCGGAAAGCATATCAGAGCTGTAGATTTATAAGAAAAGCCAAGAACTACAACGAGTTAACGCTGTCTTTTGTTGCCAGAAGCAGGTTGCGGCCAGGCCTTTTGCCGCCGTTCCGCTGCTCTTTCGCACCTTGCCAGCGCTCAAGGCGCTCTGTTTTTGTCGATCAAGCCTTCAAGAAGCGACGAAGGGTTGAACAGCATTCCCTGCGGAGAACGGATGACCCGACCCTCGATCTTGCTCGCGCTGTGCCTGTCGTTGCTGCTGCCCTTGCCGGCGCTGGCGCGCCTGGCCGGACCGCCGGAAGCCCTGGCATCCGGCAAGGTCCGGGATCTGGCGGAGATCCGCAGCAGTCGCGTGCTGCGGGTGCTGGTCAATCAGAGCCGCAACAGTTCCGGTGAGGTCCAAGGGCAGGCGATTGGCGTCGAATACCACCGCCTGCGCGCGTTCGAGCAATACCTCAATGGTCATGCCCGTGATGGTCAGGAGATCAGCCTCAAGATCATTCCCAAGGCCAAGGATCAACTGCTGGGTGCTTTGCAACGTGGCGAGGGCGATCTGGTGGCGCCCGGGGAGTTGCTGGAAGCTCTGCCGGGCCATGCGGTCAGCTCCAGCGATCCCATCGTCAGCAATGTTCCGCTGCTGTTGGTAGGCATCAAGGGCAAGCGTCGTTACACGCGGATCGAACAGCTGTCCGGCAAGACGCTGGCCCTGACCACCGGCAGTGCCGCCGGCGAGGCGGTGAATCAGATCAATCAGCGCCTGGCGTTGCACAAGCTGGCGCCGATCAAGGTCGAGTGGGTGGACCCGAGTCTGGCGGTGGAGGACGTGCTGGAAATGGTCCAGGGGGGCATCTTTCACCTGACCATTGTCGAGCAGCCGATTGCCGAGCGCTGGAGCAAGATCCTGCCCAAGCTGCGTTTCGACCGGCAGTTGAAGATCAGCGAGCCGGGCGAGGAGCACTGGTTTGTGCGGCGCGATGCATCGATGCTGCGGGCCAGCATCGATCGTTTTCTCAAGAGCTATAAGACCCCGGCGGATCAGGATGTGGCGTTCCTGCGCATCTATCGGCGGCAGTACCAGGTGCATTACCCCCTGGCCCAAGCCGATCGCCAGCGCCTGGAAAAACTGCGTCCGGTGTTGCAGAAGCATGCCGGGGAACAAGGCATGGACTGGCTGAATCTGGCGGCTCTGGCTTTCAAGGAGTCGGCGCTGCAACCCAGCGCCAGGAGCGGTAGCGGCCCGACCGGCCTGATGCAGATCACGCCTTCGGCGGCGCAACGGGTCGGGGTCAACAATATCCAGTCCCTCGATAGCAATGTGCAGGCCGGGGCCAAGTACCTGGCGATGATTCGCCGCAAGTTCTTTGCCAGTCCCAAGCTCAACGAACGTGAGCGAATGGCGTTTGTCCTGGCCGCCTACAACATGGGGCCGGAACGGGTGCAGGGCATGCGCAGCGAAGCCCGGCGTCGTGGGCTCAATCCCAATCAGTGGTTTTTCCAGGTCGAGCGGATCGCCATGGAGCAGGTGGGTATGGGAGCGGTCAGCTATGTTAATAGCGTCAACAAATACTATCTGGCCTTTGACCGTGAACGGGACTCTCTGGAGCCTCGGGAGCGAAAAGTTGCGTCTCGCAAATAATCGAAAATACTGATTGTTATCTCGGAATTATTCCGCTTTTAACATGATAAAAACTGATTAGTATGGCGACCAACTTCCCCGTCTTACACAGGACTACAGAGCATGAGCACACTGATCAAAAACGTACTGAGCACTCGCGCCGGTTATGGCTTGACCGTTTTGCGGATTTTCGTCGGCATCATCTTTGCGGCCCACGGCTCGCAGAAGCTCTTTGGCTGGTTCGGTGGTGGTGGCCTGGCGGGAACGGCTCAGTGGATGGAGAGCATCGGCCTGGCGCCGGGGTATCTGATGGCGTTGCTGGCCGGTGGTACCGAGTTCTTCGCCGGTCTGGCGTTGATCATCGGCCTGTTGGCGCGTCCCGCTGCCTTGGGCCTGTCGTTCACCTTGCTGGTGGCAATCTTCTCGGTGCATATCAGCAACGGTTTGTTCATGGCCAACAACGGCTATGAATTCGCCCTGGCGCTGTTGGGCGGTACCCTTGCGGTGCTGTTTGAAGGTGCCGGCAAACTGTCGCTGGATGCGACGATCGCCAAGTGATCCGAGGGCTTTATCCATCCGTCGCTGGTGGCGTTTGGACGCTCTGGATCAACCCTTAGGAAAGTTTCCAAGGCCTGCCGATGCAGGCCTTTTTCGTTGCTGCAAAATCTTGACACTGACCGGCCAGCTTCTCTAGGATGCTGCTCATGCGCCGATTTAAACAGCTACTTGCGGGGCGCCAGGTGAGTCGCAAGACCGCCGATAGAAGCTGCAGGCAGGCTTCGAAATACCGCTAAAGCGCTGGTTCGGTGTTGCCTCTCACCTGCCCGGCAGAAACCAGAGGCAGAGACACAATACGATGAATGCACCACGCCCCCTTGTACGTCTTGCGCCGCTCACGGCGAGCCTTTCCCAGCGCAACCCGAAAATCCTGCTTGGCGGCAAGCACCAACCCACCCTGTTGCGTTATCTCGATGGCTGGCCACGGCGTTCCGTGGGCCCGGCGGCCTTTCTGATTCAGTTTGTCGAAGAGGGCGAGTCCCTGGCTCGTTTTGCCAGTGACAGCTTTGATCTGGCGGTCATTCCGGCGCCCAGTGCCGAGCATGCCGCTGAAGTCATCAAGCAATTGACCCGCGTCGCTCGCCAAGGGCTGATCATTCGCCGCTAGAGGCGGCTCCGACGGCGCTGTGCAGCTTGCTGCTGAACTGCGCCGTATTCAGATGATGATTGCATCGAGCAGAGAATGGCTGGCGTATTTCCAGCTGTGGGGTTGCCCCTTGCTCATGAAGTGATCGGGGCTCGCAATTCAAACAACCGCATTGCGTTTTGCCAGTTCAGCCAGGGCCACCAGGTTGGAAATGTTGAAGCGCTTGAGCAAACGCACTTTGTAGGTACTGACGGTCTTGTGGCTGATCAGCAGGGCGTCGGCGATCTGCTGATTGTTCAGGCCGGTGGCCAGCAGTTTCAGGACGGTGATCTCGCGATCGGTCAGGCGGGAGATCAGTACGCTTTCCTGGCTGGCAGCATTGGTGTTCTGCTGCAGGATATTGATGGTGTCCTCCGGGAAGTAGCTGTACCCGGACAGAATCGCTTTCACTGCATTGGCCAGTTCGTGAAGATTCTCGGTCTTGCACAGAAAGCCCGCGGCTCCGGCCTGCAGGCAGCGCAACGCGAAGTTCTTCGAATCGCTGGAAGTCAAAACCAGGGTCTTCACATGCAGGTCTGCGGACTTGATATGGGCGATGACCGAGAACCCGTCCAGGTTGGGAATCCCCAGGTCGAGGATCAACAGGTCCGGCATGTGTTTACGCACCAGTTGCACGGCGTCCGCACCGTTGTCGGCCTCAGCGACGATGGTGTGGTGATGGGGTTCCAGCACCGACCTGATGGCCAGTCGGATCAGTGGGTGGTCATCGACGATAATGATGTTGCCCATTTAGTGCATTCCCTTTGTCTTTTTAGAGGTTTTGGTCGTTGGTGGCGGGTTCTTTGCGGAGGTTGATTGCAAGTGGTCAGACGTGCCGAGTACAAACGCTGTTGCTTAAAATGTGTCTGAGGCCGCAAGCCTCGGCGGTTTGGCTCTATGATTGGCCGACCTCTCTGAAATCTAAATCGGACAAATCTGATAGTGCGGCGTCAACGATTCACGGGGAGGGCAGCCGCCCGAGATCGGCCGGGTTCATCGGTCAATTCGAATAACAGAACAGCCGCTACAAGGCTGGAAGGTGACAAGCCAATTGAGTACCAAGCTCATCACGCAGGATGGTTACGACGCACTGAAGCAGGAGCTGGATTACCTGTGGCGGGAGAAACGTCCGGATATCACCCAGAAAGTTACCTGGGCCGCGTCCCTGGGCGATCGCAGCGAGAATGCTGACTATCAGTACAACAAGAAGCTGCTGCGGGAGATCGATCGTCGGGTGCGCTACATCCGCAAGCGCCTGGAAGACATGAAAGTGGTGTCCTATGCCCCGGAGCAGGAAGGCCGGGTATTTTTCGGTGCCTGGGTCGAGGTGGAAAACGAAGCTGGCGAGATCAAGCGCTTTCGTATCGTCGGTTATGACGAGATCTATCTGCGCAAGGACTACATATCCATCGACTCGCCGATGGCCAGGGCCCTGCTGAAGAAGGAAGTGGGCGACGAAGCCATTGTTCATACCCCGGCAGGTGAAACCTGCTGGTGGATCAACCAGATCGAGTATGTGAAGTAGGCTCGGCAGCCGGCGCTGGCGAGCCATGAGTCTTCAGCCTTCGCGCAAGACACTCAAGGGGCTGGCGTTCAACGCCCGGCGGGCGCCGAAAATGCCGGCCCCGCCAACCAGCAGCGCGCCAACCAGCGGCAGCAGCAAGAGCCAGGGGTGGGGATGCCAGGGCAAGTCGAAGGCAAACCGGTAGAGCACCAGGCTGATCAGTTCGCTGCCCAGGGCCGCCAGCAGGCCGCTGACCGCTCCAAGCAGGCCGAATTCGATTCGCCGGGCCTTGACCAGCAACCTGCGTTCGGCGCCGAGGGCGCGTAGCAGCGCACCTTGGCGAATACGTTCGTCCAAGGTGGCTTGCAGGCCGGAAAACAGCACGGCCATTCCCGCCGCCAGGACAAACAGCAGCACATATTCCACCGCCAGAGTGACCTGGGCCAGGATGCTGCGCAGTTGCTCCAGCAGGGCCTCCACTTGAAGGATGGTGACCGCCGGAAAAGCCCTGGACAGTTCGACGATCTGCTGGTCGTGCCCCGGACTCAGGTAAAAGCTGGTGAGGTAGGTGGCGGGCAGGTCCTTCAAGGTGCCTGGCTGGAAGATCATGAAGAAGTTCGGTTGGAAGTTGTCCCAGTTGATGCTGCGCAGGCTGGTGACCTGGGCCTCCCGATCGACTCCCGCGACGCTGAAGATCAGGCGGTCACCCAGCTTCAACTTCAGGCTTTGTGCCACCTTGGCCTCCACGGACACGCCAGGCACCGGGTCATTGGTCGGGGTCGACCACCATTGGCCTGCGGTGATGCTGTTGCCGGCAGGCAGATCAGCGGCCCAGGTCAGGCTCAGATCACGCTGAACGGCCCGGTCACCACTGGAGTCCTTGCTGACAATCTCCCTCACAGGTTCGCCATTGATGCTCACCAGGCGTCCGGGAACCACTGGATACAGTGGCGCCGAGGGCGCCGAGAGTTGTACCAGGCGGTCACTGAAGGCCTGCTTTTCGGCCGGCAGGATATTCAGGGCAAAGTAGTTCGGGGCATTTTTGGGCAACTGGTTCTGCCAGGTGTCCAGCAGTTCGCCCCGCAGCAGGGCGATCAAGGCCATGGACAGCAGAATCAGGCCGAAGGCCAGGGATTGCCCGGCCGCTGCCAGCGGGTGACGCAGCAACTGGCCCAGGCCCAGGCGCCAGGGCAGGGAGGACCGGGCCAGCAGGCGGCGCAGGCTTTGCAGCAGCAACAGCAGCAATCCGCCCAGGAGCAATGCGGCTATCAAGCCGCCGCCGAGCAGGGCGAAGGTCAGCAGTAGATCCAGACTCAAGCGCCACATGATCAAGCCCAGGGCAAATAGCGCGGCGCCGTAGATCATCCAGGTGCTGGAGGGAATCGGTAGCAGGTCGCGCCGCAGGACCCGTAAAGGCGGGACCCGGCCCAGCGCGGCCAGGGGCGGCAAGGCGAATCCCGCCAGGGCGACCAGCCCGGTGCCAATCCCGGCGATGGCTGGCAGCAGTCCTCCAGGCGGCACGTCGTTGGGCAAAAGATCATGCAGCAGATAGAACAGGCCAAGCTGGGCCAGCCAGCCCAGCAAGGCTCCGCTGAGGCTGGCCAGCAGTCCCAGCACTGCCAATTGCACGCTGAACAGCAGCATGGTTTCCCGGCGTGACAATCCCAGGCAGCGCAGCAGGGCGCTGGCATCGAAGCGGCGGGCGGCAAAGCGATTGGCCGATAAGGCCACGGCGACACCCGAGAGCAGCACTGCCACCAGGCTGGCCATGTTCAGGTAGCGTTCGGCCTTGCCCAGGGCGCCACCAATCTGCTGGTTGCCATCTCGGGCATCCTGCAGTCGCTGGTTGGCCGCCAGTCCCGGTTTGATCAATTGGCGGTAGCGTTCGAGGGCTGCGGCAGGGCCGCGCCAGAGCTCCTTGTAGCTGACCCGGCTGCCAGGCTGGACGACGCCGGTGGCTTGCAGGTCGTCCAGGCTGATCAGCACCCGGGGCGTCAGGCTGTAGAAGTTGCCGGCTCGGTCGGGCTCATAGGTCAGGACCCGCGCCAGGCGCAAGGTCTGCAGGCCGACATCGATGCTGTCTCCGATCTTCAGGTTCAGGGCGGTCAACAGTCGCGACTCGACCCAGGCCTCGCCCGCCTTCGGCCCCCCGCCCGATTCCTCTGTGGCGTAGGGAGCTGCCGCGCTCTTGAGCTGGCCGCGAAGCGGGTAGGCGGAGTCCACGGCCTTGATGCTCGACAGCTGGATGCCGTTGTCCGTGGCGATGACGCTGGAGAACTCGACAATGCGCGCATGCTGAAGCCCAAGTTCGCGCCCGCTGTCGATTTGTTCCGGGCGGGCCGGCGAGCTGCCTTCTAACAGCAGGTCAGCGCCGAGAAACTCGGTGGCCCGCAGCAACATGGCGCCATTGAGACGGGCGCCGAAGTAGCCGATGGCGGTACTTGCCGCTACGGCGACCAGCAATGCAAAGAACAATACGCGCAACTCGCCGGCGCGGGCGTCGCGCAGCAATTGGCGGAAGGCGAGGCTGAACAGGCGCAACAGCGGCATGCGTGCCATCAAGGCTCCAGAGGGGCGACCAGCAAGCCCGCTTCAAGACGGATCAGGCGCCGGCAGCGATGGGCCAGGCGTTCATCGTGGGTCACCAGCACCAGGGTGGTGCCGCTTTCCTTGTTGAGTTCGAACAACAGGTCACTGATGCGTTCGCCGGTGTGACTGTCGAGGTTGCCGGTGGGTTCATCGGCAAACAGCACGTCGGGTTCGGCGGCAAAGGCCCGGGCGATGGCTACTCGTTGCTGCTCGCCGCCGGACAGCTGGCGCGGCGAGTGGCTCAGGCGCTGGCCGAGGCCGACTCGCTGCAGCAACTCGGTGGCCCGTTCTCGAGCGTCACGGCGGCCATCCAGTTCCAGGGGCAGCATGACGTTTTCCAGAGCGTTGAGGCTGTCGAGCAGTTGAAAGGATTGGAAGACGAATCCCACATGTTCGGCCCTGATCCGCGCCCGCTGGTCCTCATCCAGGCGGCTCAGGGCCTGACCGGCGAGGGTCACTTCACCGCTGCTGGGCAGGTCGAGTCCGGCAAGCAGGCCGAGCAGGGTGGATTTACCGGAGCCGGAGGCGCCGACGATGGCCAGGCTGTCGCCCTGATTCAGCTCCAGGTCGAGTTCGTGCAGGATGGTCAGTTCACCTTCCGCGCTGGGAACCACTTTGCTAAGGTTCCGCGCAGTGAGAATGCTTGCGCCCATGGAGAATCCGATGCGTGTATGGTTTTTGAGTGCCGGCCTGGCCTTGATATGCATGGCCCAGAACGCAGCGGCGGGTACGGTCCTGATCGTGGGCGATAGTATCAGTGCGGCTTTCGGCCTGGATACCCGCGAAGGTTGGGTGGCCCTGCTGGAGAAGCGGCTCAAGGACCAGGGTTTTAGCGACAAGGTGGTCAACGCCTCGGTCAGCGGCGACACCAGCGCAGGTGGGCAGGCGCGGCTGCCGGCGCTGCTTGCAGCGCATAAGCCGCAGGTGGTGATCCTTGAATTGGGTGGCAACGACGGCTTGCGCGGCCAGCCGCCGCAGCAATTGCAACAAAATCTTGCCTCGATGATCGACAGTGCCCAGGCCGATGGGGCCAAGGTCCTGCTGTTGGGCATGCAGTTGCCGCCCAATTACGGTGTGCGCTACACCCAGGCGTTCGCCCAGGTCTACAGCCAGCTGGCCAGCGACAAGCAGGTGGCCCTGGTGCCGTTTTTTCTCGAAGGGGTCGGCGGTCATCCCGAGCTGATGCAGGCGGACGGTTTGCACCCTGCAGCAGCGGCCCAGGGCAAGTTGCTGGAAAATGTCTGGCCGACGCTAAAACCGCTGCTTTGACGCTTTTCTAGCGGCAGTGTTTCGGCTAATGTGGCGCCCCCGATTTGGAGCCCCCGATGCCGCGTCCCGCCTGGTCCCTGTTTGCCTATCAACTGATCGAGCCTGATGAGCAGCTTGACCTGTTCGCCTGTCAGGAAGTTCGGGTGCATCTGGTGACTCGGCAGTTGGAATTGGGTGGTTCGGCCGACCGGACCCTGTGCGGCACGTTGCTGCCTGCGCAGCCGCGCTGGTCGGGCGTGGATCGGACGATTTTCCAGGACCAGCGACTCTGCCCTCTGTGCCGGGCGATTCTGGAGTCACAAAAGCGCGGGACGCCACCGATCTGGCCTGAGCTGCGCTTCGAGCTGTAGGCGGTCGATCGCCGACCGTTGCGACAGGGATTTCATGTGTCTGTGCTTGTCTCCCCGCTCGGCTCTCGTAGCCTGGGGGCGGGGGTGTACAATCGCGTTTCTATCACTCGTTGTTCATGCGAAGGATTATCCGGATGTTGCCGCGCCTCCCTGCCGTCACCCGCTGCCTGACACTTGCCGCATTGTGTGTGGCAGGTCCCGTTGCAGCATTGGAATTGCCTCTACCGCCGCCCGGTGAAGATATCGTCGGCCAGGTGCAGGTGATCAAGGCCAAGTACGAAGACACCTTTGCCGATCTGGGTACCGCTTACGACCTGGGCTACCTGGAAATGGTGGCGGCCAACCCGGGGGTCGATCCGTGGTTGCCGGGAGCCGGCACCGAGGTGGTCCTGCCGACTCGCTTTGTCCTGCCTCCCGGGCCACGTGAAGGCATCGTGATCAATCTGGCGGAATATCGCCTGTACTACTTTCCCAAGGGCCGGAGTGTGGTTTACACATTCCCCCTGGGCATTGGCCGTGAGGGCTGGGGGTCGCCGATCGCCCATACCAGCATCACCGCGAAGACTCCGAATCCGACCTGGACGCCACCGGCGTCGATTCGCGCAGAGCACGCTGCCGATGGTGATCCGTTGCCAAGCGTCGTACCTGCGGGGCCGGACAACCCCTTGGGGCCATTCAAGTTCACCTTGGGCACCCCCGGTTACCTGATCCACGGTTCCAACAAGAAATTCGGCATTGGCATGCGCACCAGCCATGGCTGTTTCCGCATGCTCAACAACAACGTGCTGGAGATGGCTGGCATGGTTCCGGTCGGAACTTCGGTGCGGATCATCAACGAGCCGTACAAGTTCGGTATCAGTGGCGGAAAAGTCTATCTGGAAGCGCACACGCCATTGGATGACAAAGGCAATCCTTCGGTGGTCGACAAACATACTGCCGTGATCAATGCCTTGCTCAAGCGCGAAGATCTGGCCAATAACCTGCGCATGAACTGGGATGTGGTGCGTGATGTCGTCGCCGCCGAAGAAGGTTTGCCGGTGGAGATCGCGGTGCCGACGACTGCCGCGCCTGCGGCATCGATGTCCAACCTGACCTACGATCTGCAGCAGTAAGCGCTGTAACAGGCAGCCCGCCGATGCCGACTGGCAGCGGCGGGTTTTTTATTGCCGGTGGAAAACTGTGGGCAATAAAAAAGCCGATCCAAAAAATGGATCGGCTTGATAACAATCCCGAGGGACTATTACTTGCGGCTAGCTTTTTCCAGCATACGCAGAGCGCGCTCGTTAGCTTCGTCAGCAGTCTGTTGTGCTTTTTGAGCAGCAGCCAGAGCTTCATCAGCTTTACGGTAGGCTTCGTCTGCACGAGCCTGGGCACGAGCGGCTGCATCTTCAGTAGCAGTCAGACGAGCTTCGGTTTCTTTGGATACGCTGCTGCAACCGGTAGCCAGAACTGCGGCCAGAGCCAGAGCAGAGAATTTCAGAACGTTGTTCATCGTGTTCCCCTTCAAGGACTTTCTATTAGTAGCTATCCCCCCAGAGTGGGGAAATAACCGGCGTACATACTACCCATTACTTGTAGTAAGTAAACTGACGTAGCGCAAGAAGCAAAAAAAATTCTAGGCGGTGATTCTTTTTCGAGCAACTTTTTGGGCGGTTGTATAAAAAACATTCAATCGCAAGGCTCTGCCAGAGGGTGCTGCACGTTTGCCAGCATTGCTCTCGGACTTTTCCGATCGCTGTTTCGGAGTCTAGGCTAAAGTCGTTCTATATTGAGTCACCGACACTTTTCTTCAGATTCCGCGCAGCCTTGGCCTATCTTTATCCATCACGCCGGTGACTTTAAGAAGCGCTGTTCGTCTTAAGTTCCAGCATCCGGCGATGTATAGCCTCAACCCACTTCATGCGCTGAACCGGGCTGTGGTTCCCGCAAGGCCCGATTGGGGTATTTGCGCTGATCTGTGACGAGTGTGGCTTGAGCATTTGCGCCAAGGACGCCTACTATTTTGTAACGTGCTCGCGATGCAAGAGCGGCAGTTTCTACTCGGCGTCCGACTGGCACGAGGTGGCGTAAGTTGTTCCTTCGCCGGAAAAACATCGGTAAGGTAGGGGTCAGCATTCCAGACCCGCAAGGAGTAGTGATGAGCGAGGCGTTGTCCATCCACCATGACCAGGCTGGTCATCAGTTCGAGACCAATGTGGACGGTCATCGTGCCTACCTGACCTATATGGACCTGGGTAAGCAAACCCTGGATATCTACCGCACCTTCGTGCCCAATGCGTTGCGTGGACGCGGTATTGCCGCGGCGCTGACCGAGCAGGCACTGGAGTACGCCGAACGTATGGGCTACACAGTGATTCCTTCCTGCTCCTATGTCGAACGCTACATGGAACGCCATCAGCGTCACGCCGCGAAGCTCTGATCGGGGCGACCATGAAAAACGCCGGGCTTGGCCCGGCGTTTTTGTGTCTGGCGAACGGGATCAGCTGCGATCGCGTTTCGGCAGTACATCCTTGAGCTTGGCGTGCATGCTGCGCAGGGTTTTCTCGGTGCTTTCCCAATCGATGCAGGCATCGGTAATCGATACCCCGTACTGCAGGTCCGACAAGTCCTTCGGAATGGCCTGACAACCCCAGTTCAGATGGCTCTCCACCATCAGACCGATGATCGACTGATTGCCTTCGAGGATCTGGTTGGCAACGTTCTCCATGACCAACGGTTGCAGCGCCGGATCCTTGTTGGAGTTGGCGTGGCTGCAATCGATCATGATGTTCGGCTTGATCTTGGCCTTGCTCAGGGCCTGTTCACAGACCGCGACGCTGACCGAGTCATAATTGGGCTTGCCATTGCCGCCGCGCAGTACCACGTGGCCGTAGGCGTTGCCTTTGGTGGTGACGATCGACACGCCGCCCTGTGGGTTGATCCCCAGGAAACGGTGGGGACTGGAAACCGATTGCAGGGCGTTGATCGCTACAGTCAGGCCGCCGTCGGTGCCGTTCTTGAAGCCCACGGCAGAGGACAGGCCGGAAGCCATCTCGCGGTGGGTCTGGGATTCCGTGGTACGGGCGCCGATGGCCGACCAACTGATCAGGTCCTGCAAGTATTGCGGGGAGATGGGGTCCAGCGCTTCAGTGGCGGTAGGCAGACCCATTTCCGCGAGGTCCAGCAGCAACTGGCGTCCAATATGCAGGCCATCCTGAATCTTGAACGAGTCGTCCAGGTACGGGTCGTTGATCAGGCCTTTCCAGCCAACGGTGGTCCGCGGTTTCTCGAAGTAAACGCGCATCACCAGATACAGGGTGTCGGAAACTTCCGCCGCCAGGGCCTTGAGTCGCTCGGCGTACTCGTGGGCTGCCTTGATGTCGTGGATCGAGCAGGGCCCGATGACGATGAACAACCGATGGTCAGTGCCGTCGAGGATGTTGCGGATCACTTCGCGACCCTTGGTCACGGTGCGCAAGGCGGTGTCGCTCAGCGGGATGTCTCGTTTGAGTTGATCAGGGGTGATCAGGGTCTCGTTGGAGGCGACGTTTAGGTCGTTGATCGGTAAATCAGCCATCGTGTTACTCGTCAGGTCACGGGTGCCGGCCGCCAGCGATCCCCGCGCGGCGGAGCACAGCGGATTTGAGCGCGTCGGGGAGCGGAACCTTAGCGCGTTAGCCGGTGACTCTACAATGGGCAAGAGGCGGTTTTATTGGGTTACGGCTGCACGAAAGCCTGGTGTACGCAGTCTTCGGAATAGTCTTTTGCGTGCCGTTCGACCCAGTCCAGAGCCAGGGCTTCGATGCATCGCTGTTCGCTTAGAGGTTCATGCAGGCGGCAGTAGCGGGCGATCTGGCACACCTGCTCACCCATGCGAGCGCTGAACAGGGTTTGTTCATCGACGAAGGCGATACCCACCAGGTAGCCGCGCTTGCGTTTCAGGCACCAGGCAACATAGCCGTTGTACCGTGCATTCTCCCCCAGTGAGGGCATGTGCACT
The DNA here is from genome assembly GCF_013407925.2 of Pseudomonas protegens. NCBI lineage: Bacteria > Pseudomonadati > Pseudomonadota > Gammaproteobacteria > Pseudomonadales > Pseudomonadaceae > Pseudomonas > Pseudomonas protegens. Next base: position 5,267,451 of record NZ_CP060201.1, read on the forward strand.
TCCAGCGCAGTGCCGTGGCGCCAGGCACGGTGGTAATTGCACGCCATGCCACCGAGGCTGATAGTGTGCAACCGCTGGCGCGAAATGCAGGCGTACTTGCGCAGGGTCAGTTCAACCGGAACATCATCAGGATGAGGCAGAAAACGTCCCATGACCGCAGACTCCGAGTGTCGTCCATTTGACATTATTTCCCCCAGTATAGTGATCGAATTGGAACTGACCGATTTCGACATCGACCAGCAATTACTGAGCCTGGATGGTGTTTCCCTGGTGGTTTTCACTTCTCCCGGTTGCTCCGGTTGTCGCTGGGCGCGAACCCAGTTGCCCGGGTTGGGACTGCCGGTCGCGCGCCTGTGCTGGGTCGATGCGGGCAACAACGGTGGAGCAGTGGAGCGCTATCAGGTGTTTCACCTGCCGGCGCTGTTTGTGGTGCGTGACGGTGAGTTTTATGGATCCTTGCAATCGCGGCTGACGCCCCATGCGCTCAATGAGAGCCTGCGTCAGGCGCTCAATCGAATACCAGAGGAGTTGCCTTGATGGGTGCAGACCGTAAACCGCGTGTAGGCATTATCGGAACCGGAGCGATCGGAGGTTTTTACGGGGTGATGCTGGCGCGGGCCGGTTTCGACGTGCACTTTCTGTTGCGCAGCGAGTTCTCCGCAGTGGTGGAACAGGGGCTGCAGGTCAATAGCGCCCAGCATGGGGTGTTGAGCCTGAAGCCGGTGCAGGCATACGCCAGTGCCGAAGAAATGCCACCTTGTGACTGGCTGCTGGTGGGCGCCAAGACCACCCACAATGTCCAGTTGGCGCCGGTGATCATCCAGGCGGCGGCGCCTGGCGCCAAGGTCCTGTTGCTGCAAAACGGGCTGGATGTGGAGGACGCCTTGCGTGCCGAGCTTCCCGACACGCTGCATCTATTAGGCGGCTTGTGCTTTATCTGCGTGCATCGCGCGGGCCCCGGACAGATCGAACACCAGGCTCTGGGGGCGATCAACCTGGGTTACCACAGTGGTCCAGCCAGTGCTGATCCGGCCCTGAGCCAGGCGCTGGTCGAGGAAGGGGCGGGATTGTTTCGTGCCGCCGGGCTCGACTCCCAGGCCATGAACAATCTGCATCAGGCGCGCTGGCAGAAGCTGGTGTGGAATGTGCCGTATAACGGTCTGTCGGTGCTGCTCAAGGCCAGCACCACGCCGCTCATGGCCGACCCGGCCAGTCGCGAGCTGATTCAGGACCTGATGCAGGAAGTGCTGCAGGGGGCTGCGGCCTGCGGTCATGTGATCCCTGAGGCTTATGCGCAGCAGCTGTTCAGGTCCACCGAACACATGCCGGATTACTGGCCAAGCATGTACCACGATTTTCTGCATCAGCGCCCTCTGGAATTGGCGACTATTTATGCTGCGCCTTTGGCCGCGGCCCGGGCCGCTGGTTGCGAGTTGCCGAAAATCCGCGCGTTGTACCAGAGCCTGTGTTTTATCGATCGGCACCACATTTGAGCGAACGACCTGAAGGGGGCGCGGTATGGCAAAGGGACTGGATGGCAAGCTGGTGGTGGCAATCTCTTCACGCGCGCTGTTCGACCTGAGTGAAAGCCATAAGGTCTATCTGGCCCAGGGCGTCGAAGCCTATCGGCAATATCAGATCGAGCACGAGGACGAGATCCTCGAGCCGGGCGATGCTTTTCCATTGGTGAAGAAGCTCCTGAGCCTGAATGCCAGCCTGGGGCGGGCGCGGGTCGAGGTGGTGCTGGTGTCGCGCAACAGTGCCGACACCGGCCTGCGGGTGTTCAACTCGATTGAACATTACGCCCTGGGTATCTCCCGTGCGGCATTTGTGGGGGGACGCAGTCCCTATCCCTACCTGGCGGCCTTCGGCAGCGATCTGTTTCTTTCCACCCACGCCGACGATGTCCGCAGTGCGCTGGAGGCCGGATTCGCTGCAGCGACCATCCTCTCCGGCGGTGCCCGACGCGCGGCCAATGGCGAACTGCGCATCGCCTTCGACGGTGATGCGGTGCTGTTTTCCGACGACTCGGAGCGGGTCTACCAGGCCGGTGGCCTGGAAGCGTTTCAAGCCAGTGAGCGGCAGTCGGCCCGGGAGCCTCTGCCCGGAGGACCTTTCAAGGGATTTCTCGCGGCGCTGAATCTGCTGCAGGGCGAGTTTCCCGACGATGCCTGCCCGGTCCGCACGGCCCTGGTCACCGCCCGCTCGGCGCCGGCCCATGAGCGGGTCATCCGCACCTTGCGCGAGTGGAATATCCGTCTCGACGAGTCCCTGTTCCTGGGCGGCCTGGAGAAGGCGGCCTTTCTCGAAGCTTTCGCCGCCGATGTTTTTTTCGACGACCAGGCCGGCCATTGCGAGTCCGCTCGCGAGGTGGTCGCCACCGGTCATGTGCCTCATGGCATCAGCAACGAAGCCAGGAACTAAGTCTGAAACGGGGTGGTTTGCCTCCAGCCTCCCACAGTTCCCGGCACTGCTAAGCTGAATCCATCTCCGCCATCTTGGCAGTTGAGGAGGTCATATGATTCGTTCGATGCTGTATGCCACCGACCTAGGTCTGTACGCTCCCTTTGTCATGCAGCATGCCCTGGAGCTGGCTCGAACGTTCAATGCCGACTTACATGTAGTGCACGCTGTGGAGCCTATGGGGTTGTTCGCCGAATCGGTGTTGCAGAGCTATCTGGATGAGCAGTCGCTGAACGAGTTTCATCGCCAGGGCCTGAGCACCGTGATGGCCAATATCGAACAGCGGGTGCTGGACAGTTTTCGCGAGGAACTGGGTGAGGGCCTGCACGACCTGAGCTTGATCCAGTCGGTGCGGGTGCTTCAGGGCGACCCATCCCAGGTGATTCTGGAGCAGGCGGCGAAACTCTCGGTGGATTTGCTGATCGTAGGAAGTCACAGCCACGGAGTTGGTGCGCAAACCCCTCTGGGGCGCACGGCATCACGGGTTTTGCAGCTGTCCAAAGTCCCGGTTTACCTGGTGCCTCTGGTCCAGCGTCGACGGCAGGGGGATGCCTGAGGGCGGAATGGAAAATTCTGAATAAAAGTTCTAGATTTATTCTCCTGACCATTAATATAGTTATATACCGTCGCTGATACCCGTGGCGCCTACCTGCTTTGAGGGATTGATATGAAGCTTCAACAATTGCGCTACATCTGGGAAGTGGCGCACCACGACCTCAACGTCTCAGCTACCGCGCAAAGCCTTTACACCTCGCAACCGGGTATCAGCAAGCAGATCCGTCTGCTCGAGGACGAGCTCGGGGTCGAGGTCTTCGCCCGCAGCGGCAAGCATCTGACCCGGGTGACCCCAGCCGGTGAGCGGATCATCACGACCGCCGGCGAGATCTTGCGCAAGGTCGAAAGCATCAAGCAGATCGCCCAGGAGTTCTCCAACGAGAAGAAAGGCACCTTGTCGATTGCCACCACTCACACCCAGGCGCGTTATGCCTTGCCTCCGGTGATCAGCAGCTTTATCAAGCAATACCCGGATGTGGCCCTGCACATGCACCAGGGCTCGCCGATGCAAATCGCCGAAATGGCCGCTGACGGCACCGTGGATTTCGCCATCGCCACCGAGGCCCTGGAGTTGTTTGGCGATTTGGTGATGATGCCGTGCTACCGCTGGAACCGTTGCGTGGTGGTGCCACAGGGCCACCCGCTGACCAAACTGCCGAAGCTGACCCTCGAAACCCTGGCCGAGTACCCGATCGTCACCTACGTATTCGGTTTCACCGGCCGCTCCAAGCTCGACGAGGCCTTCAGCCATCGCGGCCTGACGCCAAAGGTGGTGTTCACCGCCGCCGACGCCGACGTGATCAAGACCTATGTACGCCTGGGGCTGGGCGTGGGCATCGTGGCCAAGATGGCCGTCGACACCAAGCTCGACAGCGACCTGGTGGTTCTGGATGCCAGTGAACTGTTCGAGTCGAGCATCACCAAGATCGGTTTCCGTCGCGGCACCTTCCTGCGCGGCTTCATGTGCGATTTCATCGAAAAGTTCGCCCCGCACCTGACCCGCGAAGTCATGGCCAAGGCCATTGCCTGCCACAACAAGCAGGAACTGGAAGAACTGTTCGACGGCGTCGAACTGCCGGTTCACTGATCCTAGCGGACCTCGGTGACAGTGAACTGTTGCCGAGTACCTGCCACCACGATCTCCACCTCATCCTCCTCGAACTTGCCCAACAGGCTTTGGCCCAGCGGGGAGCGTGGGGTGATGACGGTCACCAGTTGGCCCACCACATAAACCTTCAGGCCCGCGCCATCCGGGCCGAGAAACAGCCATTGTTCGTGGCCATTTTCATCCTCGAGTCCCAACAGCGCGCCGACCTGAATCCCTGACCGCGCGTCATAGGGACGCAGGCCAAGGTTTTGCCAGAGGCTCAATGCCTGACGCATCTCCTCGACCCGGCGAGCCTGCCCGGCTGCCAGGTAGGACGCTTCAAGTCCCAGCGTGTCGTACTTGTTCTCGGCGATGTTCTCTTCGTGGGTGGCGGTTTCGTAGGCGGTTTGTGCGGCCCGTACCGCGACCTCCAGGTCGTCCCGGAGCTGTTGCAGAATCAGTTGGCAGACAGACTGTTTATTCATGATCAATTACAGAATTGCAGAACATTGGCCCGACTCTTTTCACTGGGCGCGGTCTGGTCCTGTTGCAACCAGAACTGGCATTTGGGGTTGGACAGGTTGCGCGGGTTGCTGCGAGCGTTATCCAGGGCTTGCAGTTCTTCGTTCTTGCGCAGGTTTTCCTGATATTGCTCGAACATCCGATTGGGCGGCTCCGGCGCAACCACCGGCGGCTTCGCCAATTGCTGCACGGCTTGCGCCACAGGAGCCAGTTGCTGACTGAAGATAAAGTGCGAGCCTAGCCAGCAAGTCAGGACAATCGCCAGAAACCCCAGCCACAGGCCCAGGGCAATGCTGCCGCTGAGCGCCAGGGCATTGAAGCTGATGCGCAAGGGGCGACGGGCGGGCGGGCGATAGGGCATGGTTGCCTCCTGGCGGGCGGTAGTGGGCGAGGGCTGATTGTCGCACGAAGATTAATCGAGGTTGGCTCTTCTGCGCAGGAGCATTTATGCGGACAATCGGCGCCTTTGCCAATCGGGGACTGGAATGAAAGCCTCCTGGGACATTTTTTGCAGCGTCGTCGACAACTACGGCGACATCGGCGTGACCTGGCGTCTGGCCCGGCAGTTGGTGGCCGAGCATCAGTGCGCGGTGCGTTTGTGGGTCGATGATCTGCGGGCCTTCGAAAAGATTTGCCCGCAGATTGATACCCAGCGGCAACGCCAGGATCAGGACGGGGTCGAGGTGCGTCACTGGCCGGCCCAATGGCCGGCTGAAGCGCCAGCGGATGTGGTGATTGCCGCGTTCGCCTGCCAGTTGCCCCATGCCTATATGGAGGCCATGGCCGAGCGCGAGCGGGCGCCGCTGTGGCTGAACCTGGACTATCTGAGTGCGGAAGACTGGGTCAGTGGCTGCCACGGCCTGCCGTCAGTGAAGTTTCGCGGCGTACAGAAGTACTTTTTCTTCCCAGGATTCCAGGCTGGCACGGGCGGCTTGCTGCGCGAAGCCGGATTGCTCGAACGCCGTCGGCATTTTCAGGCCGATCGCCAGGCCCAGCGGGATTTTCTGCAGGGCCTGGGCGTGACGCCCGCCGCCGATAGCCGCTTGATGTCGTTGTTCGCCTATGAAAACGCCGGTCTTGGCGGTTGGCTGGAGGCCTTGGCCACCGATGCACAACCGACTCATTTGCTGGTGCCCGAAGGCCGCATTCTCGGTGACGTGCAGCGCTGGCTGGGTGTTGAATCTCTGGTGGTCGGCAGCCTGCAGGTGCGTCAGTCGCTGACGGTTCAGGTCTTGCCCTTTGTTCGCCAGGAAGATTACGACCGGTTGCTGTGGTGCTGTGCATTCAATGCGGTGCGCGGGGAAGATTCCTTCGTGCGCGCGCAATGGGCCGGGCGGCCGATGCTCTGGCATATCTATCGCCAGGACGAAGATATCCACCTGGACAAGCTCGAGGCTTTTCTTGCCTTGTACACCAGGGCACTTTCCCCGGGCGCCAAGGCGGCGGTACTGGCCTTGTGGCAGGCCTGGAATACCGAGGCCGCGATGGCCGAACCCTGGAAAAACCTGCTGCAACACTGGCCGGAAGTCACCGCGCATGCCGAACAATGGTGTCTGGAACAAGGCTTGCAGGCCGATCTTGCTGCGGCGCTGGTGCAGTTTTACCTAAATTGGATATGATACGCGGCCAAGATTTTTGTAAATCCCATCCAAATTCGGATATTCGCAATGAAAACTGGTAAAGAACTCAAACCCGGTACCGTGATCCGTATCGACAACGATCCTTGGCTGGTTCAGAAAGCTGAATTCACCAAGTCCGGTCGTAACAGCGCGATCATGAAGACCAAGCTGAAGAACCTGCTGACCGGTTACAAGACCGAAACCGTTTACGGTGCGGACGACAAACTGGACGACGTGATCCTGGATCGCAAAGAAGCGACCCTGTCGTTCATCAGCGGTGACACCTACACGTTCATGGACACCACCGACTACACCATGTACGAGCTGAACGCCGAAGACATCGAAGCCGTTCTGCCGTTCATCGAAGAAGGCATGACCGACGTTTGCGAAGCCGTGTTCTTCGAAGACCGTCTGGTTTCCGTTGACCTGCCGACCACCATCGTGCGTCAGGTTGACTACACCGAAGGTTCCGCTCGCGGCGACACTTCGGGCAAGGTGATGAAGCCTGCCAAACTGAAAAACGGTACCGAGCTGAGCGTTGCGGACTTCATCGAGATCGGCGACATGATCGAGATCGATACCCGCGAAGGCGGTTCCTACAAGGGCCGCGCCAAGGTTTAATCCTGGCCGACCTTGTACATGAAAAAGCCCGACCTTGAGTCGGGCTTTTTTATGCCTGGCGTTTACTGTTTCAGACGTTCACGTGCAGGCGTACATCCACATTGCCGCGGGTGGCGTTGGAGTAGGGGCAGACCTGATGCGCCGCGTCCACCAGGCTTTGCGCTTCATCCTGGGCCAGGCCGGGCAGGCTCACATGCAGATCGATATCCAGGCCGAAACCGCCAGGGATCTGACCGATGCCGACGTGGGCGGTGATCGAGGCGTCGTCCGGGATCTTGCGCTTGCTCTGGCTGGCCACGAACTTCAGGGCACCGATAAAGCAGGCCGAATAGCCGGCAGCGAATAGCTGTTCCGGGTTGGTTGCCTGCCCACCGGCGCCGCCGAGCTCCTTGGGGGTGGCCAGTTTGACATCGAGGATCTGGTCGTTGGAAACAGCGCGGCCATCACGGCCACCGGTGGCGGTTGCAATGGCGGTGTAGAGAGTCTGCATGGTAGAAACCTCGTTTTAGGTGATTTTCGCGCTAATAGTTTGCGCGCTAAGTAAGTGCAAAATAAATGTATCGCTCAAATATTTAGTGCGCAAGATAAATTTTCGAGGAAAATCCTTCCTGAATCCTTAAGTCAAGGTCAACTCGTTGATTTTAAAAAGGATATTTTTATCGATCAGCCAGTCTCCTTCGCAGGAGCTGGCTTGCCCGCGACGGGTCAAAGACTGCCTTGCAGATGCCCGCGCAGCACCTGCAAATCTTCCTGCAACTGACGCAATTGCTCCACGCTCCGGCCGCTGGCGCCGAGGATGCACTGCGGAATGTCCTGGGCCTGTTCCCGAAGCTTATGGCCCTGTTCGCTCAGCTTGACGATCACCACCCGTTCATCTTCCCGGCTGCGGGTCCGAGTCAGCAGGCCCTCGGCCTCCAGGCGCTTGAGCAGCGGCGTCAGCGAGCCCGGATCGGTCAGCAGGCGCTGGCTGATCTCGCCGACGGTCAGTTCATCCCGTTCCCAGAGCACCAGCATGGCCAGGTACTGCGGGTAGGTCAGCCCGAGTCGCTGCAGCAACGGCTTGTAGACCTTGGTCAGCAGCAGCGATGTGGAGTGCAGGGCGAAACACACCTGGTTATCCAGCAGCAGTTGTTCGCAAGTGTCCGCGGTAGAGGGTTTGGTGGTCATGAGGGATGCCTTGATCATTAATGGTCCTGAATCTAGCGGGCGAGTCTTTAATGCGCCAGATAATTTTCCGCCCAGGCTCAGCCCATGGCGCTTTGCAGCGCCAGGTCCCAGGGCGGAATCGGGCTGAAGTGGCTCTTCAGGTATTCCAGGAGCAAACGACTGCGGGCATTGGGGTGTTGTTCCATGCGCAAGGCATAGATGCCGGCGGTTTCCGGCTTGGGCAGGCCGCCGTCGCAGAACAGCGGCACCAGTTCCCCCCGCAGCAGGTATTCGCTCACCAGCCAGGTCGGCAGATGGGCAATCCCCAGGCCGGCCAGGGCTCCGGAAAGCAGGGCTTCGGCATTGTTGGCGCTGAGGCGGATGCGTTGCGGGCGATGGCTCTGCACCTGGCCATCCCGCTCGAATCGCCAGGCAAACAGCGGCGCCAGCCCGTCCCAGTCCAGGCCGTCGTGCTGGTTGAGTTCGGCGGGATGGCGGGGGATGCCGCGGCTTTTCAGGTAGGACGGGCTGGCGCAGGCGATGCGCACGATGCTCGCCAGGGAGGTGGCGACCATTCGCGTATCCACCCGCTGGCCTGCGCGCAGGACCAGATCGACCTTGCCCAGATGCGAGCCCTGCATGTCGACGAAGCTGTCGATCAGGTGCAACTGCACATCCAGCCCCGGGTAGAGCGCCAGGAAATCGGCAATGGCCGGCGCCAGGTGGCGACGACCGAAGGCGGCCGGGGCATCGATGCGGATCAGGCCTTCCGGGGCATGGCTCAAGGACACCGCTTCGGCGCGGGCCAGCTGCAGTTCGGCGACGATACGCCGTGCCCGTTCAGCAAAGGCCAGGCCGGCCGCCGTGGCCACTACCGCATGGGTGGTGCGCATGAACAGCGTGGTGCCCACGGCGCTTTCCAGGCTGTCGATGCGCCGGGCCACGGCGGAAGGGGTCAGGGGATGACGGCGGGCCGCGGCGGAAAAGCTCCCGGCTTCCAGCACATCGAGAAACAGCCCCAGTTGTTCGGTGAGGATATTGGGATTCATGATCAGGTCGCTTATGCGAAAACGGCACAGCCATTGTGCGTTGCTGTGCGTTTCCGAGCCAGGGCCGACTGCGTAGCATGCAGCTCTCAGGTGAGGAGAGACGCTTTGATCGAGTTAGTGATGTATCTGTTGTTGGGCGCAGCCCTGGGCACTGTGGGCGGTTTGTTCGGCATCGGTGGCGGTTTGATCGCCATTCCGGTGCTGGGGGTCATGTTCGGCCTGGATCAGCAGATTGCCCAAGGCACGGCGCTGGTGATGGTGGTGCCCAACGTGATGCTGGCGTTGTGGCGTTATCACCAGCGCAACCGCATCGAATTGCGCCACGCCCTGCCGCTGGCGCTGATGGGCTTCTGTTTCGCCTGGCTCGGCTCGATCTGGGCGGTGGGCATCGACGCGCAGAAGATGCGTATCGGCTTTGTCGCCTTTCTCCTGGTGCTGTCGGCCTACAACCTGCTGCGCATGTTCATGAGCAGCGCGCCGGCCAGCACGCAGATGCGTTATGCCTGGCCGTGGCTGGGGGTTCTGGGCGCCGCTTCCGGGGCCATGGGCGGGTTGTTCGGCGTCGGCGGCGCGGTAGTGGCCACGCCAGTATTGACCAGTGTCTTCGGCACCACCCAGGTGGTGGCGCAAGGCCTGTCCCTGGCCCTGGCGCTGCCGAGCACCGGGGTGACCCTGGTGACTTACGGCGTGCATCAGCAGGTGGACTGGATGATCGGCCTGCCGTTGGCGGTTGGCGGTCTGTTGAGCATCAGTTGGGGGGTGAAGGTGGCCCACGCCTTGCCCGAGCGCCTGTTGCGCGGGTTGTTCTGCGGTTTTCTGGTGGTCTGTGCAGTGATGCTGGCCTTTAAAGTGTGAAGCCCTCGACGATGTGCTCTGCCAGGCACTCGGTGATCGGCGAAGGCTTGCTGAGGTTGCGCACCAGCATGATGCTGGCTTCCGGCAATTGCGGCAGCCCCTGTGCCTCGCCGAGGATGCGCATGTCCGGGGTGATCAGGCTTTCCAGTTGGGCGGTGACCGCCAGCCCGGCGCTGACCACCGCCATGATCGCCGACAGGCTGGAACTGTTGTAGGCAATGCGGTAGTCGAGGCCCGCAGCGTCAAGAGCGTTGCAGGCCCAGAGCCGGCAGAAGCAGTCGCTGTTGAACATTGCCAGGGGCAAAGGGGTTTGCTCGTGGGGATTGAAGCCCTGGGCCACGGCCCAGACGAAGCGCTCCTTGCGCAGCAGTTGGCCGATCTCGCTGCCCGGCTCGCGGGTGACGATGGACAAGTCCAGGTCCTGGCGTTGCAGCAGCTGTTTGCTTGATTCGCAATGCACCTCGATCTGGATCAGCGGGTAGCTCTGGGCAAAGCGCGACAGAATCCCCGGCAGAAAGCGCATCACATAGTCATCCGGGGTGCCGATGCGCACCAGGCCCACCATATGCGGCTCGCGCAGGGTGTTGAACACCTCGCTGTGCAGTTTCAGGATGCGTCGGGCGTAGCCCAGCAGCACCTGGCCCTCGGCGGTGAGCTTGACCTGGCGCCCGTCGCGCTGGAACAGCTGGCGCTGCAGCACGTCTTCCTCCAGGCGCTTCATCTGCATGCTCACCGCGGATTGAGTGCGATTGACCCGCTCGCCGGCCCGGGTAAAACCGCCTTCATCGGCGATGGCGACGAAGGTGCGCAGAACGTCGGTGTCGATGCTGGGGAACTGGGACATTGCATCAAATCCTGAGATGGATGGCATAAGAAACATTCGTTGGATTGATCTTAAGCCCGAGCAGACACTGGCGTCATCCCCACTGGAGGGCAAGATGATGAAAGGTCAAAAGGGTTATGTGCTGGTCCACAAACTGTCATTTCAGGCGCTGTCATTGAGCGGTTTATGGCGCAGGGTCATGCGCTGGCATGAGCTTGGACGCGAGCGCCGGATGCTCGCCGGGCTGAGCGATGCGGCGTTGAAGGACCTGGGCCTGACGCGGGCCGATGTCGAGCATGAGCGGGTCCGCCCGTTCTGGGACGATCCGATGCATAAATAAGCGCAAGCGTGCTACCCAAGCCGTTTCCCGGTGCGCTAGCGTGCGGGCAGACAAGGAGACTCCCCCATGCCCGCAGAATGCTCTTTCTCACTCAAGCAAGCTCGACGACTGGCGCTGGCCGCCCAGGGTTTTGGCGGGCGTCGGCCGCCGGCAACGATCAAGGCCGCGGGGCTCAATCGACAGATCGAGCGCCTGGGCCTGCTGCAGATCGATTCGGTCAACGCCTTGGTGCGGGCGCATTACCTGCCGCTGTTTTCCCGCCTGGGCAGTTATCCACAGGCCTTGCTCGACCAGGCCGCCTGGAGTCAGGGGCGGCAACGCACCTTATTCGAATACTGGGGGCATGAGGCGTCGTTGCTGCCCATGTCCATGTACCCGCTGCTGCGCTGGCGGATGCAGCGGGCGCGGCAAGGGCAGGGCATCTACTCGCAGCTGGCGCGTTTTGGCCAGGAACGCCAGATCACTGTCCGTCGGGTACTGGAGGCGATCCAGGAGCAGGGCGCGCTGGGGGCCGGCAGCCTGTCCACCCGCGAGGAGCGCGCCGGGCCCTGGTGGGACTGGAGCGATGAAAAGCATGCCTTGGAATGGTTGTTCGCCGCCGGTGAAGTGACGGTGGCCGGGCGTCGTGGCTTTGAGCGCCTCTACGATCTGCCGGAGCGGGTGCTGCCGGCGGCCATTCTCCAGCAGCCTTTACTGGACGAAGCCCAGGCCCAGCGCGGTTTGCTGGTGCACGCGGCCGGGGCCCTGGGTGTGGCCACGGAGAAGGACCTGCGGGATTACTTTCGCCTCGATCCCGGCGATAGCCGTGCGCGGCTGGCCGAGTTGCTGGAGTCCGATGAGTTGTTGAGCTGCGAAGTGCAGGGCTGGCGCCAGCCGGCCTATTGTCTGCCGCAGGTCAGGGTGCCGCGCAAGGTTGCAGCCAGTGCCTTGCTCTCACCGTTCGACTCGCTGATCTGGGAGCGCAGTCGCACCGAGCGGCTGTTCGACTTCCGCTATCGGCTGGAGATCTACACGCCAAGGCACAAGCGGGTCTATGGCTATTACGTGCTGCCGTTCCTGCACCGCGAGCGGATTGTCGCCCGGGTCGATTTGCGCGCGGAGCGGGCCATGGGCTGTCTGGCCGTGCACGCGCTGCATGAGGAGCAGCCAGGCCTGGACGAGGAGGGGATTGTGGCGTTGGCCAGGCAGCTGCGGCAGATGGCCGACTGGCTGGGTTTGGAACAGATTCAGCTCAATTGCCAGCGTGATGGCACGCGCCGGTTGCGTGAGGTTATGGCGTGAAGAACTTCGCGGGCCAGCCCGCTCCTACGCTGCCCTTGTAGGAGCGGGCTGGCCCGCGAAAGCGCTTCTCAACGCTTGACCTGCTTGAGCGTCTCGGCGATCAGGAAGGCCAGTTCCAGCGACTGGTCGGCGTTCATCCGCGGGTCGCAATGGGTGTGATAGCGGTCCGACAGGCCGTCTTCGGTGATCGGCCGGGCGCCGCCGATGCATTCGGTGACGTTCTGTCCGGTCATCTCGATATGGATGCCGCCGGCATAGCTGCCTTCGGCCTGATGCACCTGGAAGAACTCCTTGACCTCGGTGAGGATCTGCGCGAAATCCCGGGTCTTGTAGCCGCTGCTGGCCTTGATGGTGTTGCCGTGCATCGGGTCCGAGCTCCACAGCACCTGCTTGCCTTCGCGCTCTACGGCGCGAATCAGCTGCGGCAGGTGGTCGCCGACCTTGTGGGCGCCCATGCGCACGATCAGGTTCAGGCGCCCGGGATCGTTGCTCGGGTTGAGGATGTCGATCAGGCGGATCAGTTCCTCGGTGTTCATGCTCGGGCCGACCTTGACCCCGATCGGGTTGTTCACCCCGCGCAGGAACTCGACGTGGGCACCGTCGAGCTGGCGGGTGCGGTCGCCGATCCACAGCATGTGCGCCGAGCAGTCGTAGTAGTCGTTGGTCAGGCTGTCGCGACGCACGAAGGCTTCTTCGTAATTGAGCAGCAGCGCTTCGTGGGCGGTGAAGAAGCTGGTCTCGCGCAGTTGCGGCGAGCTGTCCATGCCGCAGGCGCGCATGAAGGCCAGGGTTTCATCGATGCGGTCGGCCAGTTGGCTGTATTTTTCGGCCAGGGCCGAGTTGGCGATGAAGTCCAGGTTCCACTTGTGCACCTGGTGCAGGTCGGCAAAGCCGCCCTGGGCGAAGGCCCGCAGCAGGTTCAGGGTGGCCGTGGCCTGGTGATAGGACTGCAGTAGGCGGTCCGGGTCCGGTATCCGGCTTTTTTCATCGAAGCCGATGCCGTTGACGATATCGCCACGGTAAGCCGGCAGAGTCACGCCGTTGATGGTTTCGTCGTTGGCCGAGCGCGGCTTGGCGAACTGGCCGGCCATGCGTCCGACCTTGACCACTGGGCAGCCAGCGGCAAAGGTCATGACAATGGCCATCTGCAACAGCACCTTGAAGGTGTCGCGGATCTTCGCCGCGGAGAACTCGGCGAAGCTTTCGGCGCAATCGCCGCCCTGCAGCAGGAAGGCCCGACCCTGGGTGACTTCGGCGAACTGGCGGCGCAACTCCCGGGCTTCACCGGCAAACACCAGCGGTGGATAACTGGCCAGGGTCTGCTCGACCTGCAGCAGATGCGCGGCGTCGGGGTACTGGGGTTGTTGCTGGATCGGCAGGGCGCGCCAGCTGTCTGGGCTCCAGGGTTGGCTCATCGCGGACTCGAGTGCTTTACGGTGGGAGGGGCATGTTAGCAGCAAATTAGTGCGTGACCTGCTCCTCTCGCTTGGCCGACAATCGCGCCTTTCCCGCTCGCTGCCGAGCGGTTGGTTTCTCGCGCCGGCCTGATTGCGGGCCCCGCGACTAGGAGATGAAATGACTGAGGAGCGCGTCGAGCGTGTGCTCGCCGAGGTTCATGACCAGTTCGGCATGATTCGGGTATTGGAAGTGGCGGACTACCGCTTCCTCGAATTTGGCGACGCCATCGAGCAAAGCTGCGTGTTCACCGCCGACCCCAGCTGGCTGGAGTACGACTACACCCGAGCCATGCTGATCGGTGCCCTGTGTCATGAGGCGCCGGAGAGCGCACTGTTTCTCGGCCTGGGCGCCGGGACCCTGACCCAGGCCTGCCTGAAGTTCCTGCCGCTGGAAGACGTCGAGGCCATCGAACTGCGTCCGGATGTGCCGCGCCTGGCCATCGAGTACCTGGGGCTGGACGACGATCCGCGTCTATATATAAGAATCGGCGATGCCCTGGAGCTGCTGGACAGCGCCGAATCCGCCGACCTGATCTTCGTCGACCTGTACACCGATGTTGGCCCCGGCGTCGGCCATCTGGCCTGGGGCTTTCTGGAAAACTGTCAGAAGCGCCTCAACCCCGGTGGCTGGCTGGTGATCAACCAATGGGCCACCGATGATGGCAAGCCCCTGGGTGCCGCTTTGTTGCGCGGGCTCTATCACCGGCATTACTGGGAACTGCCGGTGAAGGAGGGCAACGTGATTTTGATCGTGCCTGCCGATCTCGATCAGCAGCTCGACCTGCCAGCTCTGAACGCCCGGGCCGAAGCCCTGGCCCCGCGCCTGGGCTACTCCCTGCAACCGCTGATCAAGGCCATTCGTCCCGCTACATAAGCCCTTGGCAGGAAACCGCTGGCCGGCGAAGACAATCGCCGGCCAGCCTGTTCAACAACCCTTGAACACCCCGGGGCGTTTCTCGATCATCGCTCGCACCCCTTCCTTGGCGTCCTCGCTGTTCATCAGCTTGTGCACCAGTGGCGGCAGGCCCTGAGCGGCCAGGGTTTCGCCCTCAAGCCGGGCCTGACGCGCCGACATCAGCGTCGCCTGCACTCCCAGCGGTGCCTGCCGGGCGATGCGTTCGGCCAGCTCGACGGCCCGGGGCAGCAGGTCTTCACTGGCCATCACCTCCTGTACCAGCCCCAGTCGCAGGGCTTCGTGGGCATCGAACTCGTCACCGGTGAGCAACCAGCGCATGGCATTGCCCCAGCCAGCCAGTTGGTGCAGGCGCAGGGTCGCGCCGCCGAAGGGAAATATCCCGCGCTGTACTTCCATCTGGGCAAAGCGGGTATTGCTGGCGCACAGATTGATGTCCGCCGCCAGCATCAGCTCGATACCGATGGTCAGGCAGTAACCCTGCACGGCGACGATCACCGGCTTGCTCACCCGCGGTCCGGCGAATACGCCCCAAGGGTCGCAGCCGCCGGGTGGTGCCTGCCAGCCCTGGGCCAGGGTGGCACCGACATTGGCCAAGTCCAGCCCCGCGGTGAAGTGCTCGCCGTGGCCGAACACCACGGCGATCCGCGCTTGGCTGCTGGCTTCGAACTCGCCGTAGGCCAGGCTCAGTTGGTTGAGCAGCTCCAGGTCGAAGGCATTGCGCTTGGCGACCCGATCCAGGCCGATCAGGAAGAGATGACCGCGCAGTTCGCGGCTGACACGGCTGGCACTGGGCTGATTCATGGACGCGATCCTCAAGGGGGGAAGAGGGAATGGGCGAGACGGCTTTCAAGCACCAGGGTGAATCGTTTTAGCGGTGGCGACCAACAGCGGCGGGCCCAAGCAAAATAGCGCGCCCTTCGAGTCTGCGCAAAGCCCGTGACCATCGGGCGTTGAGCGGATTTTTCCGATAAAAAAACTCCCTTTTTTGAGTAATTCCGGTATAGTACGCGCCGGCCTTTAGCCGGGCCACGTTTAGGTAATGCAATTCCCCGAAGTCAGCTTCGGCTGCTTGTCCGCTGCGCGGACTATCCTTGACGATCCATTCATCCAATCGTTTTCGCAAATCCCCGCCGACAAAGCTGCCAGGGTGACTCTTGAGTCTTACACGGCATGCGCAGCTTTGGAGCATGGGTCTTTGCGGATGCACTTAGAGGCAGACCCATGACCCAGGAAATCGGCGGCTTCGCCGCTCTTGAACTTCATCCCAATATTGTTGCTGCAGTAGTCGCTACCGGCTATGAAGAGCCTTCGGCTATTCAGCAGCAGTCGATCCCGATCATCCTTGCCGGGCACGATATGATTGGCCAGGCGCAAACCGGTACCGGTAAAACCGCTGCCTTTGCCCTGCCTATCCTGCACCGCATTGATCCGTCCAAGCGCGAGCCGCAAGCTCTGATCCTGGCCCCAACCCGTGAGTTGGCGCTACAAGTTGCAACCGCTTTCGAAACCTACGCCAAGCAAATGCCGGGCGTGACTGTTGTGGCCGTCTACGGCGGTGCGCCGATGGGCCCACAACTGAAAGCAATCCGGAATGGCGCACAGATCGTTGTCGCCACGCCGGGCCGTCTGTGCGACCACCTGCGTCGCGACGAAAAAGTGTTGGCCACCGTGAACCACCTGGTTCTCGACGAAGCCGACGAAATGCTCAAGCTGGGCTTCATGGATGACCTGGAAGTCATCTTCAAGGCCATGCCTGAGTCCCGCCAGACCGTACTGTTCTCGGCCACCCTGCCGCAGTCGATCCGGGCCATTGCCGAGCGTCACCTGAAAGACCCGAAACACGTCAAGATCCAGAGCAAGACCCAGACCGTCACCGCGATCGAGCAGGCGCACCTGCTGGTTCACGCTGACCAGAAGACCTCTGCCGTTCTGAGCCTGCTGGAAGTTGAAGATTTCGACGCCCTGATCATGTTCGTGCGCACCAAGCAAGCGACCCTGGACCTGGCCAGTGCCCTGGAAGCCAAAGGCTACAAAGCCGCTGCGCTGAACGGTGACATCGCCCAGAACCAGCGTGAGCGCGTGATCGACTCCCTCAAGGATGGCCGTCTGGACATCGTTGTGGCCACCGACGTTGCCGCTCGTGGCCTGGACGTACCGCGCATCACCCACGTTTTCAACGTGGACATGCCATACGATCCGGAATCCTACGTGCACCGTATCGGCCGTACCGGCCGTGCCGGTCGCGAAGGCCGCGCGCTGCTGCTGGTGACTCCGCGTGAGCGCCGCATGCTGCAAGTGATCGAGCGTGTGACCGGGCAGAAGGTTGCCGAGGTTCGCCTGCCGGACGCCCAGGCTGTTCTCGATGCGCGCATCAAGAAGCTGACCAACAGCCTGTCGCCGCTGGTGGCTGACGCTGAAGCCACCCACGGTGAACTGCTGGATCGCCTGACTGCCGATATCGGTTGCAGCCCGCGCGCCCTGGCCGCGGCCCTGCTGCGCAAGGCTACCAACGGCCAAGCACTGAACCTGGCAGCCATCGAGAAAGAGCGTCCACTGGTGCCTAACAGCGCGCCACGTGGTGATCGTCCTGAGCGTTCCGGCGATCGTCCTGATCGTGGTGACCGTGAGCGTCGCGCGCCAATGCCTCTGGGCGAAGGCCGTGCTCGCTGCCGTACTGCGTTGGGTGCCCGTGACGGTATCGCGGCCAAGAACCTCTTGGGCGCGATCCTCAACGAAGGCGGCCTGGCCCGTGAAGCCATCGGTCGCATCCAGGTGCGTGACAGCTTCAGTCTGGTCGAGCTGCCGGAAGACGGTCTTGATCGTCTGCTGACCAAGCTCAAGGACACTCGCGTTGCCGGCAAGCAGCTGAAGCTGCGTCGCTACCGCGAAGATTGATCCGCCCTCGGGCTGATTGATCAGGCATAAAAAATCCCCGACTGGTTCGGGGATTTTTTTTACCTGGAGTTTGGGCTGGGACTGTTCGCCGGCAAGCCGGCTCCTGCGGGGTTTTGTAGCTGCCTGCCGGTGAGGCATCAGCCAAAGCGGTAGATGTCCATGCCCAGGGCGCCCAGGGTGAAGCCCTGGTGGGCCACGCTGAATTCGCCACCGGCGCCGCGGGCGAAGTACAGCGGCAGCAGGTGTTCATCGCTGGGATGGCTGCGCACGGCATTCGGTGCCTGCTGCCGGTAATCATGCAGGGCCGCTTCATCATTGGCCGCCAGCTTCTCGATCATCCAGTCACGAAAGGCCTTGGCCCAGGGCTCGACGCTTTCTGGACCTGCATGCCAGTCCAGCTCGCGCAGGTTGTGGGTGATGCTGCCGGAGCCGATCAGCAACACGCCCTGTTGCCGCAGGATCGCCAGGGCGTGGCCGATGCGAGTCTGCAACGCCAGGCCCAGGCGGCTGGGCAGCGAGAGCTGGACCACCGGGATATCCGCCTGCGGATACATCAGTGACAGCGGTACCCAGGCGCCATGGTCGAAGGGGCGCTGGCTGTCCAGTTGTGCCGACAGGCCATCGGCCTGGAGCAGTTGCACCACCTGGGCGGCCAGTTCCGGGCTGCCGGGGGCCGGGTATTGCACAGCGAACAGCGCTGCGGGAAAACCGCCGAAATCGTGCCAGGTTTCCGGGTGCGGGCTGGCGCTGACCCGCAGGTCCTGGCTTTCCCAGTGAGCCGAAACCACCAGGATCGCCTTGGGTCTTGGCAGTTCGGCGGCCAGGCGAGCCAGGGCAGGGCCACTGGCGCCGGGTTCCAGGGCCAGCATGGGAGAACCATGGGAGATGAACAGACTGGGGAGCATGAGGAAGGTCCTGAAGGTTAAGATGCGCCATCTTCAATCAGATCATTGATCTAAATCTAATATAAGTTTTAGCGCTTTTTGATCGAATTTTAAGGACTTCTCATGCAAGCGGACTTTTGGCAAAAACGCTGGGAGCGGGATCAGATCGGCTTTCACCTGGCAGAGGTCAACCCTTACCTGCAGCAGTATTGGCCGGCCCTGGGCCTGGCGCCGCAAACCCGGGTGCTGGTGCCGTTGTGCGGCAAGAGCCTGGACCTGATCTGGCTCGCCGACCAAGGGTTCGAGGTGCTGGGCATTGAGCTTGCGGAAAAGGCGGTGGAGGACTTCTTTCGTGAGCATCAGTTGCAGCCGCAGATCAGCCAGCACGGGGAGTTCAAGGTCTACGCCAGCGGGCCCATTCAGCTCTGGTGCGGTGATTTCTTTGCCCTGACTGCCGAGGACGCGGCGGGTTGCACAGCCCTGTACGACCGTGCGGCCATGATCGCCTTGCCGCCGCCGATGCGGCAGCGCTACAGCGCCCACCTCAATGGCCTGTTGCCGGAGGGCAGCAAGGGGCTGCTGATAACCATGGACTACGCCCAGGAGCAATTGGACGGGCCGCCATTCGCGGTGCTCGACGATGAAGTTCGCCAGCGCCTGGGGGATGCCTGGCAACTGCAGGTGGAAACGGAGCGCGACATTCTGGGAGAGAGCTGGAAGTTTCTTCAGGGCGGTGTGACCCGGCTGGTGGAGCGGGTCTATCGCCTGAGCAAGCAGGGCGCGGCGGGATAGGTTTTTAGCGGCCAAGCAAAAGGGCGACTCGCGTCGCCCTTTTGGGTAGTGCCTTGCAGTGGATCAGCCGCGACGACGCAAGGCGTCGATACGCTCTTCCAGCGGCGGGTGGCTCATGAACATGCGAGCCAGACCCTGTTTGATGCCGCCATTGATGCCGAAGGCGTTCAGGGTGTCGGGCATATGCACCGGCAGGCCTTGTTCCGAACGCAGGCGCTGCAGGGCGCCGATCATGGCGTTGGTGCCGGCCAGGCGGGCACCGGCTTCGTCGGCACGGTATTCACGCTTGCGCGAGAACCACATGACGATGGCGCTGGCCAGGAAACCCAGGACCAGCTCGGCGAAGATGGTCGCCACGTAGTAGGCAATGCCCTGGCCTTCTTCGTTCTTGAAGATCACCTTGTCGACGAAGTTGCCGATGATCCGCGCGAAGAACATCACGAAGGTGTTCACCACGCCCTGGATCAGCGCCAGGGTCACCATGTCGCCGTTGGCAACGTGACCGATCTCGTGGGCCAGTACGGCTTTCACTTCATCGGGCGAGAAACGCTCCAGCAGGCCCTGGCTGACCGCCACCAGAGCGTCGTTCTTGTTCCAGCCGGTGGCGAAGGCGTTGGCCTCGTAGGCCGGGAAAATACCGACTTCGGGCATCTTGATCCCGGCTTCGCGGGACAGTTGCTCAACGGTTTGCAACAACCATTGCTCATGGCGGGTGCGCGGTTGAGTGATGATCTGTGTGCTGGTGCTCATCTTCGCCATCCACTTGGAGATGAACAGCGAGAACAGCGAACCGGCAAAACCAAAGACGGCACAGAAAATCAGCAGCTGATTGAGGTTGAGATCAACCCCATTGGCCGCCATGAACCCGTTGAAGCCGAAAAGGCTCAGGGTGATGCTGGCAATCAGCACGACCGCAAGGTTAGTGGCCAAAAACAGCAGGATTCGCATCATGGTTGTAGAAATCTCCTCAAGCTAAAGATGTAGCGTACTGCGGGGTATATAAGGTGCGGCAACGGCCTATTCAATACGGCTTCTATTTCAAACTGTGTCGTCTAGCCCCGGGGCTAGACGCGTGCATTGGCGCGGCGCGGGCGATTGTCGGACGGGGCAAGCAACCGGCTGCGGTGCAGACTTTGTGACAATAGGCCAGGCGGAAAGTGCAAGCTTATAGAAGGGGCGTGGTGCAGGGCAGCGAAGATGTGTTGCTGAATTAATCGCAGTGCGACCGGGTAAGGATCGCACTGCGTGATTCGGATTATTGGCGGTAGGACTTGAGGAAACTTCCGATCCGACCAATGGCCTGTTCCAGGTCGTCGACCCGCGGCAGAGTGACCACCCGGAAGTGATCCGGCCAAGGCCAGTTGAACGCGGTGCCCTGGACCACCAGGAGTTTTTCCGAAAGCAGCAGGTCGAGAACGAACTTCTCGTCGTTATGGATCGGGCAGACTTTCGGGTCGATCCGCGGGAAGGCATACAACGCGCCCATGGGTTTCACGCAGCTGACCCCGGGAATGTCGTTGAGCAGCTCCCAGGTGCGGTTGCGCTGCTCCAGCAGGCGGCCGGGCGGCAGCACCAGGTCGTTGATGCTCTGGTAGCCGCCCAGGGCCGTCTGGATCGCGTGCTGGCTGGGCACGTTGGCGCACAGGCGCATGTTGGCCAGCATGTCGATGCCTTCGATATAGCTCAGGGCATGCTGCTTGGGACCGGAAATGGCCACCCAGCCGGAACGGAAACCGGCCACGCGGTAGGACTTGGACAGGCCGTTGAAGGTCAGGCACAGCAGGTCCGGTGCCAGGGAGGCGGTGCAGATGTGCACGGCGTCATCGTAGAGGATCTTGTCGTAGATCTCGTCCGAGAACACCACCAGGTTGTGCTGGCGGGCCAGTTCCAGCATGCCCAGCAGCACTTCCTTGGGGTACACGGCGCCGGTGGGGTTGTTCGGGTTGATGATCACCAGGGCCTTGGTGTTCGGGGTGATCTTGGCCTTGATGTCGGCCAGGTCCGGCCACCAGTTGGCTTGCTCGTCGCACAGGTAGTGCACCGGGTTACCGCCGGCCAGGCTCACCGCGGCGGTCCACAGCGGATAGTCCGGGGCCGGTACCAGCACTTCGTCGCCGTTGTTGAGCAGGGCCTGCATGGCCATCACGATCAGTTCGGAAACACCGTTGCCCAGGTAGATGTCTTCAATGCCGATGCCTTCCACCTGCTTTTGCTGGTAGTACTGCATCACCGCCTTGCGCGCACTGAACAGGCCCTTGGAGTCGCTGTAGCCCTGGGCGGTGGGCAGGTTGCGGATCACGTCCTGGAGAATCTCGTCCGGCGCTTCGAAACCAAAGGGCGCCGGGTTGCCGATGTTCAGCTTGAGGATGCGATGGCCTTCCTCTTCCAGGCGTTTGGCGTGCTTGAGCACTGGGCCGCGAATGTCATAACAGACGTTGGCGAGCTTGTTCGATTTGCTGACCTGCATGGCGATGTGTTCCCGAAAATGAACGATCCAGGCGGAGGGTGAACTACCGTACTGGGAATCCTGCCGTGTCACACCGGCCTGTAGCCCGCACCGGTTGCGGCAAAATCCGTTTGAATGGGTGTAACGCGGCTGCCAGACTGGCGTCTGACGAGGCGCAATCATACGTGCCGCCCGATCCGTGGAAAAGACACAGATCGGGCTTTTTCCGTTGCAGAGGAAGGACCATGGAAAAGCTGGAAAAAACCCTGGAAGAATGGCGGGCGATGCTCGATCCGGAGCAGTACAACGTCTGCCGGCTCAAAGGCACCGAACGCCCGTTCTCGGGCAAGTACAACGCCACCAAAACCGATGGGGTCTATCACTGCATCTGCTGCAATGAGCCTTTGTTCGACTCCCGGGCCAAATTCGACTCCGGTTGTGGCTGGCCCAGTTTCTACGAGCCGATTGCCGACAGCGCCATGGTCGAGATCCGTGACATGAGCCACGGCATGATCCGCACCGAAGTGGTCTGTGCCAAATGCGATGCCCACCTGGGTCATGTCTTTCCGGACGGTCCGCCACCCACCGGCCTGCGTTACTGCATCAACTCGGTGTGCCTGGATCTGCTGCCGCGCTAGGCAGCAAGGCGACTCGTGCAGTCGCCTTTTCATCGATTAAATTGCACACAATTTAATTGGGCGCTATTTTTAGCGGCTCTTATCTTGAGTGGAATTGCTGCCATGACCGACTCGCTGCTGACTATTCCCTGTACCACCATCAAAGGCGAACACAAGACCCTGGCGGACTTCGCCGGCAAGGCCGTGCTGGTGGTCAATACCGCCAGCAAGTGTGGCTTCACCCCTCAGTACAAGGGGCTTGAGGAGCTGTGGCAGACCTACAAGGACCAGGGCCTGGTAGTGCTGGGTTTTCCCTGCAACCAGTTCGGCAAGCAGGAACCGGGCGACGAAGGGGCGATTTCCGAGTTCTGCGAGCTGAACTACGGCGTCAGCTTCCCGCTGTTCAAGAAGATCGATGTCAATGGCGCCGCGGCCCACCCGCTGTTCGTCCAGTTGAAGCAGCGCGCGCCCGGTGTCCTCGGTTCCCAGGGCATCAAGTGGAACTTCACCAAGTTCCTGATCGGTCGGGACGGCAAGCTGGTCAAGCGCTTCGCTCCGGCGACCAAGCCCCAGGACCTTAGCCGCGAGATCGAAGCCCTGCTCAAATGAACGATTTGCCCGTGGATTCTTCCCTCCAGCTCGACCGCCAGCTGTGCTTCAAGCTGTACGCCGCCTCGCGGGCGGTGGTGCGTGGCTACAAGCCGATGCTCGACCGCCTGGGCCTGACCTACCCGCAGTATCTGGTGATGCTGGTGCTGTGGGAGTGGCAGGCGACGCCGGTGCCGCAGCCGACCGTCAAAGCCCTGGGGGAGCGCCTGTTGCTGGACTCCGGAACCCTGACCCCGCTGCTCAAGCGTTTGCAGCAATTGCAATTGGTGCAGCGTCAACGTTCCGGGCGTGATGAGCGCGAAGTGCACCTGAGCCTGAGCGAAGCCGGACTGGCGCTGCGCGATCAGGTGCCACCGCTCAAGGCGGCGCTGTTGTGCGACAGCGGCGTCAATCTCGACAACCTGGATCCCTTGCGCGACGGCCTCGATCACCTGTTGCGGCAGATCAGAGCCGTGTCGTAGTCGGCACCCACTGGTCCAGCAGGGCGATCAGTTCCTCGCGGCGAAACGGCTTGGCCAGGTAGTCGCTCATCCCCGCGGCCCGGCAGCGTTCACGCTCCTCGGGCATGGCGTTGGCGGTCAGGGCAATGATCGGCAGGTCCGGCCAGCGTCCGCTGCGACGGATCTGCCGGCTGGCCTCGTAACCGTCCATGACCGGCATGTTGCAATCCATCAGCACCAGATCGAAGCGGTTGTGCTCCAGCTGGTTGAGGGCTTCGGCACCGTGGGCGGCCACGGTCACCGCGCAGCCGAGCTTGCTCAGCATGCCCTTGGCCACCAGCTGGTTCACCGGGTTGTCTTCCACCAGCAGAATCTCGGCCCGGCGGATCTGCGTCGGCATGTCCAACTGGGCGTCATTGAGGGTGATGGTTTCCGCCTGCAACGAGCGGCGCAGGGTCTGATACAAGGCATTGCGCGCCAGGGGGCGGGCCTGTTGCTGCAGTGGCGCCAGGGCGCTGGCCTCTTCGCTGGGCAGGAAGCTGCCATAGGCGGTCACCAGCAGGATCGGCGCGGTAATGGCCGGGCGCAGGCCAAACAGGCATTCCGGGCAATCGGTGATCAACAGATCGGGATTGACCCCGGCCAGGGAGGTTTCGATGTCGTAGCGCCGGTAGTCCAGGCCCCAGGTCGGCAGCAGCGAATCGAGCAATTCGGCCAGGCCGCTTCCGGCATTGGTTATGCCCACGACTTTTCCGGACAAGGCCGGCGGGGGGGCCGAAGGGGTATGGCAAGGCAGCGGCAGGTCGGCGCAGAACTGGCTGCCAAAACCGACTTCCGAACTGATGCTCAGGCGCCCGTTCATGGCTTCGCACAGGTTGTTGGTCAGCGCCAGCCCCAGGCCGGTGCCACCGTACTGACGGGTAATGCCGGCGCCGGCCTGGGTATAGGGTTGGAAAATCTTCACCTGGGCTTCCTGGGCGATGCCGATGCCGGTGTCGCAGATCTCGATGCGCACCCCGTCACCCAGGGGGCTCAGGCGCACATCGACCCGGCCGAAGCGCGTGAACTTGAGGGCGTTGGACAGCAGGTTGCTGACGATCTGCCGCACCCGCATCGGATCTCCCAGCACCAGCGCCGGAAAGTCCGGAGCGATCAGGCAGGCCAGTTCCACCCCGGCCGCCGCGTTCTGCGACAACAGGTTGGCGGTGTCCTCCACCAGCACCCCGAGGTCGAAGGGAATGCGCTCCAGTTCCAGCTGCCCGGCGTCGAACTTGGACATGTCGAGAATGTCGTTGAGCAGTTCCACCAGCACCTTGCCGGAGTCGTGGGCGATGGACAGCTGCTGGCGCTGTTCGGGGTTCAGAGGACTGTCCAGGGCCAGGGCGATCATCCCCAGCAAGCCATTGAGCGGGGTGCGGATCTCGTGGCTCATGTTGGCCAGGAACGCGGCGCGGGCCTGGGCCATGTCCAGGGCGGTGCGTCGGGCAAGTTCCAGTTCCTCGTTGGACTGGCTGAGCCGGGCGTTGCTGGCCTTGAGCTCGGTGGTGCGCGCCGAGACGATGTTTTCCAGCTGCCCCAGGTACTCGGTCAGGCGGTTCTCGGCAATGCGGCGCTGCTGGATTTCCGTGGCCATGATCTCGAACTGCTGGTTGGCGACCTTGACCAGCACCCCGACTTCATCGTTCTCATGTCCCGGGGGAAACTCCAGCGGCGCCTGTTGCGGGCTGCGCGGATCGCGGCTGCTGAGCTCGCGAATCACCCCCACCAACGGCTTGGTCAGCATCACGTAGAACAAGGCCAGGAGAATCCCGGTGAGGATCAGGCTGCGGGCAAAACCGTTGATCAGGGTGACTTCGGCGCGGCGCAGGAAGCGACTGCCGAAGGCATAGGTGTCCACGTCCAGATGCAGGGTGCCCAGGGATTCGTCCGGCAGGTGGCTCAGGTACAGGCGGTCCTCGAACTGACGGTCGGCGCCGAACAGGAAGTCGCTCAGGGCCCGGTAGCCGCTCTGTTGCGGCGGGCGCTCGACGTTGGCCAGCAGGGTGTTGTTGTTGTCGATCAATTGCGCGCGAATGATCGCCGGTGAGCGCAACAGACCCAGGGTCAGCTCCTGGGCCAGTTCGGCGTCGATGTTGTAGGCAATGCGCGAGGCCGGGTTGTGACTGATTTCCAGCAATGACTGGATTTCGCGATTGATGGAGGCGTCTTCACTGGCATAATCGATGCCGATTTGCAGCAGACTGAGCGCGGTCCCCAGAATGAAACCCACCAGCACGGTGAGCCGGGCCTGTTTATAGGACAGGCGGTTGGTGAACTTGATATCCATGGGGGGCTGAACCACTTTCGTTTCCCTTCGCTGCGCAAGCATAGCTGATCATCTTTGGTTGCCGGTCGGTTCGGCAGCAGCTGACAAGGCGATAGACCCTTTGATCAGGACGGCGTTTGGTCTGTGTGCCGCATCATTACCTTGAACGTGCCTGAGGAAAAGCCGTGGATGCCCGATTGAATGCATTTCTTGAACGTGCCGACGCCGTGCTGGCCCGGATCGAACCGCTGTTGCCGACCCTGCGCCAGAGCATCGACTGGAACCAGTGCCTGGCCGCGCGCTGGCAGCGCGAAGGCCGCAGCGGCTTCCTGCTGCCGCTGGAGGTCAGCCTGGACATGCGCTTGAGCGATCTGATCGGGGTCGACAAGCAGCGCGAGCAACTGGCGCGCAACACCCGGCAGTTCCTCGATGGCCTGCCGGCCAACCATGCGCTGCTTTGGGGTTCGCGTGGCACCGGTAAATCCTCCCTGGTGCGCGCCTTGCTGGCCGAACATGCCAAGGGCGGCCTGCGCTTGATCGAGATCGAACGTGATCACCTGGCGGACCTGCCGCGGGTGGTGGAGCAACTGGTCAAGCTGCCCCAGCGTTTCGTGCTGTTCTGCGATGACCTGTCGTTCGAGGCCGGCGAGGGCGACTACCGGGTGCTCAAGAGCGTGCTCGACGGCTCCCTGGAACAGGCCCCGGAAAACGTGCTGTTGTACGCCACCTCGAACCGTCGGCACCTGGTGCCGGAAAAAGAAAGCGACAACGAGAACTGGAAGCGCGTCGATGGCGAGTTGCACCCCAGCGAAGCGGTGGAAGACAAGATCGCCCTGTCGGACCGCTTCGGCCTGTGGCTGTCGTTCTATCCCTTCACTCAGGAACACTTTCTCAATGTGGTGGAACACTGGATCGGCGAGCTGGCGCGCAAGGCCGGCTTGAGCTGGCAGCGCACCGAGGAGCTGGACATTCTGGCGGTACGCTGGGCCACCGGGCGGGGCAACCGCAACGGCCGCTGTGCCTATCAATTTGCCCGCTATTGGGTGGGCTTGCAGTTGTTGGAGCAAAAAGCATGATCGATTTGCAAAGTGCCGGCCAAGGTCTGGACGGCTATGGGCTGCTGTGTGCCCAGTTGGAGTCGCTGCTGGCCGATGAGCGTGACTTCATCGCCAATGCGGCGCAGTTCTCGGCGTTCCTGTTCAGCCAGCTCGACGACCTGAACTGGGCCGGCTTCTACCTCAACCGCAACCAGGAACTGGTGCTGGGCCCGTTCCAGGGCCAGATCGCCTGCGTGCGGATTCCCTTCGGTCGTGGCGTCTGCGGCACGGCCGCGGCCACCCTGCAGACTCAGCGGGTCGAGGATGTGCATGCCTTTGCCGGACACATCGCCTGTGACAGCGCGTCCAACAGCGAGCTGGTGGTGCCCCTGGTCAAGGACGGCCGGCTGATCGGCGTGCTCGACCTGGACAGCCCGAAGCTGGCCCGCTTCAGCCCGGCGGACCAGGCCGGTATCGAACAACTGGCGGCGATCTTCCTGCGCCTGAGTGACTGCTGACCGCCATCAGGCGCTCAACCCTGCCTTTTTCAACAGCGCTTCCCGATCCACGGCATCGATCTGCTCCGGCACCAGGAAGCGCTCGGCGTAGCGCTGATAGATCTGCTGCTGGAGAAACAGCTCGAACAATTCGGGATCGATGTGGGCGTCGCGGCACATCATGGCCATGATGTTCAGCGCTTCGCTGAGGGTCTTGCCCTTCTTGTAGGGGCGGTCCGCTGCGGTCAGGGCTTCGAAGATATCGGCAATGGCCATCATCCGCGCCGGCAGGCTCATCTGTTCGCGCTTGAGCTGCTTGGGGTAGCCGCTGCCGTCCATTTTCTCGTGATGGCCGCCGGCGATCTCCGCTACGTTCTGCAGGTGGCTGGGGAAGGGCAGGTGGTTGAGCATGATGATGGTCTGCACGATGTGGTGATTGATCACATAGCGCTCCTCGGCGGTCAGCGTGCCCCGGGGCACGCTCAGGTTGTACAGCTCGCCCCGGTTGTACTTGTGGGCCGGCACCTGGAGCTTGAACCCCCAGGGATTGTCCGCGGTCATGATCTCCACGGCGCTGCGCTCCAGCAGGTGTTCGGGCTTGTCCGCCAGCAGCCGTTCCAGCACCGGCAGGCTGGGCGCCGGGGTGCGCTCCTGGCGCTTCAGCTCTTCCCAGGAAACCCCCAGGCGATCATCCAGGGTCCGGCTCCAGGTGCGCTGGGCGATTTCCCGCAGGCGCTGCTGGTCGGCGTCGGCCATGAACTCGGCCCCCAGGTTGCAGCGCGCGACGAAGGCGAAGTCGTCGTCCAGGGCGCGCAGGCGCTCGTCGCGCTCGGCGGCCCGGGCGCTGGCTTCGGCCCCTTCGGCCACGGCCCGCCAGTAATCGATCCAGGCATCGCGCTTGAGCACTTCGAAGCGGGTGCGGATTTCATGGATCCGATCGTTCAGGGTTTCCAGCTTGGTGGCCTTGTCCACCACATATTCCGGGGTCGTGACCTTGCCGCAATCATGCAGCCAGGCTGCAATATGCAGGGCTTCCCACTCGTCGTCGGTGGGCTGGTAGGCGGCGAACCGCGGGTCGTCGCTGGCGGCCGCGGCCTCGGCCAGCATCAGGGTCAGGGCCGGTACTCGCTGGCAGTGGCCGCCGGTGTATGGGCTCTTGGCGTCGATGGCCCCGGCCAGTAGTTGAATGAAGGCGTCCAGCAGCTGCTTCTGCTTGTTCTGCAGGCGCTGGCTCTCGATGCACAGCGCGGCGGTGGCGGACACCGCCTGGATAAAGGCGATCCGATCCGGACTGAGTCTGTCCAGGTCCGCCTCGGCACCGCTGTCTTCCAGAAACAGCAGGAGCATGCCCACCATTTCGTGATGGCGATTGCGCAAGCGCAGGCCCAGCAAGTGGGCGCTGGGACTGTCCAGGGCCAGCAGCACGCTTTGCAGGCTGCCGGCCTGTTCAAAGCCCAGGGTGGTGACCACGGTGTCAGTGTCGGTGAGTTGGCGCAGCCAGTCCGGAAGCCTGTGGTCGGTCAGGTCCTTGGTGGCGATATTGAATCGCGGTAGATCCTGATGTTCGCCGTCGATGATCAGGCCATGGGGCTCCAGGCGCGCGCCCTTGCTTTCAGAGAGGTAGATCAGGCCGGCCTTGGCCTGGGCCAGCTTGACGGTTTCCGACAGCACTCGTTGCAGCAGCGGGTCGAAGCGGGTTTCCGCCGACAGGCTGGCATTGATCTCGAAAAAACTCGCCAGGGTGTCTTTCATCCTGGCCATGGACACGCTCAGTTGATCCACTTCCAGCACCGGTGAACGGCGTGACATCGGCGCCTTGAAGTCGAAACTGCGGATGGCATCGGCTTCTTGCACTAGGGCGCGCAGTGGCCGCACCAGTACGCGGGAGATCAGCCAGCCCAAGGGCAGGCACAGCAGCAGAATGGTCAGGGTGATCAGTGCGCCTTGCCAGCGCAGGCGGTAGGCATCGGCCAGCAGTTCATCCTCGGGCACCAGCAAGGCCAGTTGCAGACCGCCTGGTCCGCCCTCGGCGATCCGCTTGCTGGCGACGATCCAGCTGCGCCCCTGGGACTGCAAGTGGCCGTTCTGTGCCTGGCCTCGCAGCAGCGCGCCGAACACCGGGTTCAGGGCATTGGCCTTGATCAAGCGTGCGCTGTGTTTCTCCAGGACCAGTTTGTCGCTGTCGGGATAGGCCACGACGTTGCCCTTGTCGTCGAGCAGGGCTATCTCGGTGCCGGGGGTGACCCGGTGCTTGGCCAGGGTCGAGGACAGTTGTTCCAGGGTCAGGTCGGCGCCCATCACTGCCAGATCGCCGCTGCTCAGGGCCAGGGTGGTGCCGACGTTGTTGGTGGAATAGAAGACGTAGGGTTCGGTGGTGATCTGCTCGGTTTCGCTGCGGGCATTGGAAAACCAATCGCGGTTGCGAGGGTCGTAGCCGTCCTGCGGGTGCTCCAGGCGGCCGATCATGGACAGCTGCGAATCGAAGAACAGCGATTGCGAGTGCGTCTGCCCGATGCTGGCATTGCGCTCGATGCTCCAGACCTCGTAGGCACTGTTTGGCGGCGCCTGGCGCTGATTGCGGATAGCGTCGTCGCGCAAGGGCCGCACCATGAAGAAATCGCCATTGGCATACCCCAGGTACAACGAGGCCAGGTTCGGGTTGTCCTGCAGCGACTGACTGAAGGGCCTGAGCAGGGCCAGGCGCTGTTCAAGGTTGCCGCTCTGGGTCGCCGGGGCCCCGGCCAGCAGGCGCAAAAGATGGCGGATCGGCTCGTAAGTGGACTTCAGGTCGCCGTGCACATCCTGTTCGATGCGCTGGAAGAGCTTTTCGCTGCTTTGCAGGATGATGCGGGTGGTCTGCCGGTAGTTGTAGATCCCCAGGATGACTCCGGTGAGCAGCATCAGCAGGGTGAACATCACACTGATGTGTATATGAAGAGGAAAGCGACGTAGGGCAGGCTTTGGCGTGCTCGGCATTGCAATTCTCTCCAGAAGCTCATGAGGCTGAGGGTCAAGGCCCAAGCATAGTTAAGGCCGGCTGTTCCTGCCTTGGCCTGTCCGCTGCAGGTGACGGGTTTGGTCGGCAGTGACGGGTGGCGAGGCAATACTGGCCTTTTGCTATTTTCCTGGCAAGCGCAGGCTTCACGGCGGATTCGTCACCTGTGGGGCGGTGGTTTTCTGCTCCCCGGATTGCGCCTTCAAAGGCTGAGGTGCCGGGTTATCCAGGTGAAGGTGCAAGGACTGGGCGAAGTGCACCAGGTCCCGGTCCAGGCGGCGCACGGCAGCGTTTATCGCCTCCCGTGCAACAGGTTGCAGGCACGCCTGCTCCAGGGCCTCGCACCCGGCCTGCAACGACTCGGCCCTGACCATCAGCGCCGAGCCCTTGATCTTGTGGGCCAGGGCCACCAACGCCCGGGGATCACTGGCCGGGAGCCGTGCGAGTTGGCGCCGGTCTTCCTGGCAACAGCGCAGCAGTTCGTTGAGCATGCGCCGGGCGAACAGGGGCTTGCCACGGGTCAGGGTCCGCAAGGTGCGGATGCTGAAACTGTCGGCCCGCGGCCTGGGCTTGAGGCTTGCCAGCCGGCGGCTCAAGCGTTCCAGGCTCAGGGGCTTGGCCAGACAGTCATGCATGCCGGCGTCCAGGCCGCGCTGGAGCGCTTGTGGGTCGTTGTCGGCGCTGCAGCCGATCAGGGTAATCGCCGGCCTCTGCTCGCAGGTTTCGTGTTGGCGTATGGCCTCGGCCAGCTGGTAGCCGTCCATCGATGGCATGTTGCAGTCGAGAATCAGCAGGTCGAAGTCGCCCTGGCGCCACAACTCGAAGGCCTGGCGCCCGTCTTCGGCGCAGGTGACCCGGTGTCCGAGGTACTCCAGCTGGCCCTGCAACAGGGTCAGGCTGGCGCGGTGATCGTCCGCCAGCAGCACATCCAGCGGCACCGTGGACGCGGGGAGCGGCTCTGCGGCGTCCGCATCAAGCTGGGCGGGCCGTGCACCACGGCCGCTCAGGGGCAGCCTGACCCGCGCTTCGCAGCCCGGGCCGCTGCGCCCGTGCAGGCTCAGGCTGCCGCCCATCTGCCGGCACAACTGATGGCTGATGGGCAGGCCAAGCCCGGCGCTGTTTCGTGGTGACTGGCTGTCGGGGTCGATCTGGGCAAAGGGCTGCAACAGCCCCTGGCGTTGCGGCTCGGGAATGCCGATGCCGCTGTCTTGCACCTGCAACAGCAGCTCGTACCGGTCCTGGGTTGTGGTGGGCTGCAACGTCGCCCTGACCAGGATCTCGCCCTGCTGAGTGAACTTGATCGCGTTGCTCAACAGGTTGCCCAGCACTTGCTTGAAGCGCAGAGCATCGATCAGCACCTGGGGCTCCGGGCTGGGGGCGTTGAATTGCAGCTCCAGCGCCAGGCGCTTTTGCCGGGCCAGGGCGCGGAACACAGCGATCTGCCCCTCGACGCAATCGCGCAGGTCGACCCAGGTCGGGTTCAGGCGCAGGTGGCCGGACTCGATCCGGCTGATGTCCAGCAGGTCATCCAGCAGTTCCTTGAGGTCCCCCGCCGCGCCCAGTGCCAGCTTCAGCGGCGCGTGCTGGGGCGAACGGCTGCCGGTGCGGCGCAGCACCAGCTCCAGCAAGCCGATCAATGCGTTCAACGGGGTGCGCAGTTCGTGGCCAAGGTGCCCGAGGAAGCGGTTCTTGTTGCGATCGGCCTCTTCGGCGTGCTGCTTGTCGGCCTCCAGGGCCGCCGCCGAGCGGGCCAGCGCCTGCAATTGCTGGCGTTGCTGGCGCAGTTGCCGATAGAGCCGGACCTGGTTGAGCAAGGCGGCCAGCAACACAAGCATCAGGAACATGATGCCAACGGGCTGGAGCAGGGTGTTGATCATCGCCCGGCCGCTCGCTGCGACCGTGGTAGCGGGAACCGGGGCTTCATATCAGTTCATTGCGCTTGGCCATGTCCACCAGTTCATTCATCGAGGTGGTGGCCAGTTTCTGCATGATGCGCTTCTTGTAAGTGCTGACGGTCTTGTGGCTGAGAAACATGCCCGTGGCAATTTCCTTATTGGTCTGGCCCATGGCGAAAAGTTGCAGAACCATCAACTCCCGATCATTCAACGAGTTGAATTGGGCCAACTCCAAAGTTGCTCCCAGGGCGGGCCGGTCAAGGTGCAGGGCCTGGCTGGGAAAGTAGTTGTAGCCGTTGCAAATGGCCTTGATGGCACTGAGCAGTTCACTCAGGTCTTCGCGCTTGCACACATAGCCACTGGCACCGGCGCGCATGCAGCGACTGGCAAACAGCGCCGCGGACTGGGCCGTCAGCACCAGGATGCGCAGGGGTTGATGCAGGTTGCTCAGGCGCTCCAGCAGCTCCAGGCCATCGAGCTTTGGGATGCAGATGTCGAGGATCACCAGGCTGGGTTCGCATTCGCGGACCATTTGCAGGGCATCCACGCCGTTATCGGTTTCACCAATGATCTGATACCCCTCGTGCTCCAGCAGAATACGCACCGCCATGCGAATCACGGGATGATCGTCAATGATAAGTACTGAGCCCATGTTGGCCTCCTGCCGATAAAGGAAAGTCCGAACAGTAGCCCAGCGGCGAGAGCGGAAATAGTTGCGAAAGTGTTGAAAAACCCAATCTAAGACAGGTCTTACAACGAATAAGGGGAGGTATTACAGCCGATTGGCAGTCACGTGAAGTTAAGGCCGGATCTATGGGGCGCAGGATGCCCCTGAAGACGCGACCAAGGCCCCGCCACGAGCCTATGCAGGCCGCCCCCGGCGAGGAGGGCGGCCCGGGCCTCATGGTGTTTGCTGATCGATGCCGGCTTGCAACAGCTGGCTGTCGGTGTGGCCGCCGATCCGCAGCGGCCCGAGGTTGAACGCCTGGTCCTGGCGGGTGGCGTCATCCTGTTTGCGAGTCAATTCGGAGGCGCTGCCCAAGGCAACGTTGACCGGTGACTTGGACAGGTTGGCGCCGACGTCCACGCGCAACTCCGAGCCGGCCAGGTCGGTTTTGCTGACCTTGGAACCCCCCAGTTCGACGCGACCTTCGCTGGCCCCGATGCGCGCCCCGGTGAGCCGGGTTTCGCCGCTGACCTTCAGGTCGACGCCTTGTTGGGTGCTGATCCCCGAGGCCTGTTCCACGCGGTTCTTGCGCTCGTGGCTGAGGTTCAGGTTCAAGGTCGGGGTATAGGAGGTCTGCCCGCTCTTGTCGCCAAACAGCACGCCTTCAGCGGTATTGGCCACTTTGCTGCCGGCGGTGTTCTTCTCGCTGACCGAATAGCTGTCGCTGGTTATTGGCCAGAAGCGCTCTTTCAGGCTGGAGAAGCGATTGCCCACGGCGTCGGCCTTGTCGGCCAGGTAGTGCTTGGCCTTGGCCACGCCGTTGCCAATGGCGCCGCGTGGTTCAGGGTTGACGTCGTAGCTGCCGCTGCGGCTGAGTTTCTCCCCCAGGTGTTCCTTGGCGTCGCTGGCCCTGGCGACCACGCTGTCCTTGGCCGAGCTGACCTTTTCCAGCCCTTTGTCGACGGCGTTTTCCAGCTTCTCGCGGTGTTTGTCGAAACCTTTCTCGGCCTTGGCCTTCAGGTCGTCCTTGAGCGGACCGGCCGGCTTGGCCAGCTTGTCCACCAGCCCCGGCTGGTTCTTCGCCACTTCCAGCTTGGCGTCGATATTGACCTGGGTGTTGCGCAGCCGGTCCTGGCGGCTTTCGATGTTGAGGTCGCCACCTATGGCGCCGTCGAGTCGTTGCGCGTCGATGTTGGCCCCGGCCAGATGCACGTTGCCGGCACTGTTGAGGGTCACCTGATCGGCCTTGATCAGGCTGTTGTGCTGAGTCGTGTTCTGGCGCTGATCGACGTCGATCTTGGCCCGGGCATTGATCCCGCGATCGACTTTCGGCGAGTCGTGTTCACCGGCATCGGCCAGGGTGGTCTTGCCCATGCTGCCACCGGCGCCCAGGGTCAGGCCCCAGTTGTTGTGGGCCTGGGTGGATTGCGCCGACTCCTGGTAGATACCGCCCTGGGCCGCATCCAGCACCACCTTGGCGGCGTCGATCCGCGTGCCCTGCAGGTGAATGGCGCTGTCGCCCTCGGCTGCGCTGCCCAGTCGCACCTGGCCCTGGCTGTAGAGCTGGGCGCCGCGCTGGCTCTGGTCGTTTTCATTGACCCGGCCGATGTTGAAGTTGGCGCTGAGGTTGACGCTCTTGCCGCTGCTTTGCTCGCTGCTGGTCTTGCTGCCACCGGCCGTGAGGCCGCCACCGAGGTTGCTGCCCTGGCTGTGGTGGGTGTCCACCGCGGCTTGCAGGTCGAGCTTGCCGCCGGCGTCCAGCGTGATATCGCCGGTGGGACGTGCGGCGTTGCCGATCTGCGTGCCTTGCAGCGTCAGGTCGCTTGCACTCTTGAGGTTGACCGGCCCCTGGCCCTGAATGCTGGCAACCCGCGCCTGGCTGTCCTGCTGCTCGAGGCTCTTGTGATCCAGTTGCAAGCCGGCGCCGACATTCAGGTTGGTGCCGCTGCTACCCGGAGTGGTGCCCAGGCTCAGCGAGGCATCGCCACGCAGGCTGGAGTTGCTGCTGCTCTGGCGGTCATTGGCTTGATTGAGCGCCAGCTGGCCGTCGGTCTTGATGT
Organism: Pseudomonas protegens; assembly: GCF_013407925.2. NCBI lineage: Bacteria > Pseudomonadati > Pseudomonadota > Gammaproteobacteria > Pseudomonadales > Pseudomonadaceae > Pseudomonas > Pseudomonas protegens. Next base: position 5,302,324 of record NZ_CP060201.1, read on the forward strand.
TGACGCCGCCCAGGCCGCCATTGAACTGGCTGCCTTCGAAGCTGGCATCGCCACCGACCTTGATGTCCACGCCCTGGCTGCCGGCGTAGCTGCCGACCTGGGCCTTCTCGGTGCTGCTGGTGACGTTGCTGCTGCCACCGGCACCACTGCCACGGATGTTCAGGTCTTCACCGGTGTTGGTGTAGACCCGCACGCCAACCTTGGCGTCCACCGCCTGTTCGCTGCTGCTATGGGTATCGCTGGCGGCACTGGCCAGCAGGCTGCCGGCGTTGATCTGCACGGCGCCGTCGGTGGCGCGGTACTGGGTGCCCTGATCCTTGAGTTGTCCATCGGCCTTGACCGCGACCTGGGCGCCGCTCAGCTGGCTGACCACGGCGCTGCTGGTGCTTTCGCTGCGTTGGCGGTTCTGGTGGCTGACGTCCACATCGAGCCCGACATTGGGCTGTTCCAGGGCATCGAGTACCCCGGGCTGGTGGAACTTGCGCTGGGCCACGCCCTGGATGGCTTTTTCGATGGGCCGGGTGACGCCCTTGTATTCGACGTTGGCGCCGACATCCACCGCCCAGTTGTTCTCCTGGTGGCTGCTACTTTCACTGTTGCGGGCGGCGCGGTTGTCGATCTCGGCGGCATTGACCTGCAGCGCGCCACCGGCCTTGACCTGGGCGCCTTCGGTGGTGAGGCGGTTGCCGGCATTGATGGTCAGGTTGCCGCTGGCCGCGATGTTGCTAGTCTGCGCGGTGCTCTTGCTGCTGCGGTCCTGGCTGCTGGTGTGGGCCACTTCCAGGCCATTGCCGGCGCGATCCAGGCCGCCGGTGTAGTAGAAGCCGCCACCGGTGGTGGTGCTGTCGCTGTGCTTCTGGGTTTGGTTGTCCGCGGCCAGCAACTGCACCGTCTTGCCGCTCAGGCGGGCATCGCCGGCCGTGGCCGCAAGGTCGCTGCCTTGTACCTTGATATCTTCGCCGGCGCTGACCGCCAGGGTGCCGCCAGTGAGGCTGGAGGCCTGTTGCCGGGTGCTGTCGCTGCTGTCGTTGCGCTGCTCATCCTGATAACGCACCCCGGCCCGGTACTGGCCGGTGCCCGGGGCGTTTTCCTTGGCGTAGGCGTCGAAACCGCGCTTCTGGGTGCTGCTGCTGTCGTGCTGGGTGTCTGCGGCGGCCGCGACTTTGACCGTGCCCTTGGCGCTGGCGTCCAGTGCCCCCGCAGCGGCGACCTGGGAGCCGCTGACGGTCAGGTCCTCGGCGCTGTGCAACTTGAGGTTGCTGTCCGAGCGCACCTGGCTGCCGACCGTGGTGCTGTCCTTGTGCTGCTGACGGCTCTCATCCTTGGCAATGCCGAAGAACTTGCTGTCCTTGCTGTGGCTGTTGCGGTGGGAGGTGTCCTGCACGCCGTCGATGGTCAATGAACCCTTGTCGCTGATAACGCTGGCCTGGGTGCCGCCCCGGGCCTGGCTGCCGCTGATGCGCACGCTGTCGGCGCGCACGATCAGCTTGCCGTCGGCGTTGACCTTGCTGCCCTGGTTCTCGGTCTTGCCCTGGTCGCCGTCGGCGTTCTTGCCGAAGAAGCCACCGCCCACCAGGTCGCCGGAGTAATGCTGGTTGCTCTGGCTCTGCTGGCGGCTGGCGCTGGTGATGTCGACGTCCTTGGCGGCGAGCAGGATGTCGCCCTGGCTGTGCAGCTCGGCGCCCTCAAGGCGCAGATTCTGCTGGCTGTCGAGTTGCAGTTGCTGGCCGCTCTTGAGCTGGCTGGTGACGCTGCGCTGCTGGCTGCTGCTGTTGTCCCAGTTTTCCTTCCACAGGTGCTTGCGGTGCTGACCCTGGTCGCGCTGGGTGTGGGTTTCGGTGGCGGCGGTCAGTTGCAGGTCGCCGCCGCTGCGGGCGTTGAGGTTATGACCGGCTTCGACGCGGCTGCCCTGGATCCGGGTATTGGCGCCGGATTTCAGTTCGGCGTCATGCTGGGCCAGCACCTTGTTCCCGTGCTGGCGTGTTTCGCTATCGGTCTGGGTGGCGTCGTAGGTTTCCCAGGTGATGCCGATGGTGCTCTTGTCCCATTGCTGGCGTTTTTCCTGGAGCTTGCGGCTTTCGATGCTGCTCAGGGTCAGGTTGCGCCCGGCATCGAGCTTGACGTTGCGGCCACTGACATCGGTGGCGGCCAGGGTCAGGTCCTTGGCGCCGTGCAGCTCGATATCGCCCTGGCTGCGGACTCCGGCGCGGATCGCATCGAGGCTGTTGTCCACGGCCTGACCGCGGATGTCCAGATCACCTGCGGAGCTCAGCTTGACCCCGTCGCGGCCGTCCACCTGGACCGCGCCGACGCGCACCCCGGCACCTTCAGCGGTGCTGACGATATTGATCCGCCCGGCCTGCATGGCGCCGAACAGGCTGGCGTCGATGCGTTGTTCCTGAGTACGGCTCGCCGGGTCGACGTTACGCACCTGGCCGCTGGGGTAGTCCAGCTGGTTGCGGCCAACGGTGACATTCAGCTGATCGCGGGCGCTGAGGGCGCCTTGGCTGTCGATGCGCGGGGCGATCAGGTTGATCGAGCCCTCGGCATTGCGCAGGCCGCCGCCGTGGATATCCAGCTGGCCCCGGGCATTCTGGGTGTTGAGCCCCTGCAGCTTGCCGTCCTGCAGTTCCGGGCGACCCACCACCAGGCTGGCGTTGGGGGTGTTGATGAAGCTGCCGCCATTGACCGAGATGCCGTTGGGGTTGGCCAGCACGAAGTCGGCGGCACGGCCGAAGATTTCCTGGGCGCCATTGAGTTGCGAGGCGTTGCGGCTGATCACCTCGTTGAGGATCACGCTGGCCGCCTGGCCGTGCAGTTGCGCGTTGGCCGCCAGTTGCCCGGCCAGTTGCGACTGCCCGGCCTGCAGGGCGTTGTTCAGTACCACGCCCTGTTGCCCGACGTTGTAGTCCAGGAACTGGTTGTGGGACAGGCCGCCGGCATTGGGCGCGACGATGTTGACAATGGGCACGCCGCCCTGGTTTTGCAGTTGCGGGGTGCCGCCGGGGCCCTCGACCACGGTGATCCCGCCGGCCAGGGCCAGGGGCAGATGGGACACCAGCAGCAGGCCGGCGATGGTCCAGCGCAATCTGCCCTGGGGTGAAAGGTTGAATCTATGAGTGTTGTCAGGCATGAGAACCTCGTGCTGAGTAGGTGAGCCGGGCGTTGCCTTCTAGAGGGGCGACGGCGCGTTGTGCTCAGGTTCATCGGGTATTTCAGGCTAATCGGCGGTTGATCAAATCTGCAGGCTGAACCTGGCCAGCCAGACTTCCGGCTCCGTTCGGAACCCCTCTGGAGTGGTGAGGCTGCGTTGGTAGTCCAGGTCGACCTGGAGGTTTTTCCAGGCCAGGTTGAGGCCCAGGCTGGCGCCACTCAGGTGCTTGCTTTGGGCCCCGTGCTCGGCCTTGATCCAGCCGTTGTCCAGGCCCAGGCGCGGGGTGATCTTGAGCGGCAGGTCGCTGTTGAGCGGAAGGCGCAGGGTGTTGCGCCACACCGCGCCGATGGCGCCGGAGGCACTGTTGAGGCGGTAGCCGCGCACCGCCGAATCGTCGGTGCCCAGCAGTTGTTCGATGGCCGGCAGCGGGTCCGGGCTGTACTGCGCCGAGAGCTGGCTCTGCCACTGCCAGCGCTGGTTGCCCAGCTGGCCGTTGCGCCACTGGCTAAGGCCGGCGCGGTACTTGCGGAACTGCGCCTGGGGCAGGTTGCGCTGCACCTGCTGCGAGTCGCGGTCGGCGCCGAACCAGGTCAGGCCCTGGGCGTAATTGACGTCCAGGTTCCATACCGCGCTGTCGAGCCAGAACAGGTTGAGCCCGGCCTCGGCCACGGTCAGGGTCGGGCTCTGGATCTGCAGGTGGGCTTTTTGCAGGTAGCTGTCCACGTCCTTGTAGGCCAATTGCAGGTTGGCGCTGAGCTGGTGGCTCTGGTCGCGCCACAGCACCCGGTCGGCGCGGCCGCTGAGCATGTCGGTGCGACCGCTGTTGTACAGGGTGGTGCGGGCCAGCTTCAGCGGCGCGCGGTATTCGGCGTGGCTGGCGAACAGGCTGTAGGTCCAGTAGCCGTAGGGCACCGAGTAGAACAGGCTGCTGCTGCGGCTGTAGCGCGGGCCGTGGTTGAGGGTGTCGCTGTAGTTCAGGTTCAGCGCGTCGTTGATCTGCAACGGGCTGTCCAGATTGAGGTTGATCGACTGCCGGTCACGCCCGGTGCCGGCGCTGCCGAGGTTATCCACACCCAGGCCGAGGCCCCAGCGCGCGGCGCTGCCGCGCGAACGCAGGATGATCCGCGAGGCGCCGGGCTGGCTGCCGGGGGCGATGTCGGCGGTCAGGTCCAGGGAGCGCAGGCGGTTCAGTTGATCCAGGCCCTGTTCCAGGTCCCGCAGGTACAGGGGCTTGCCGAGCATGCCGGGGAAGGCTCCGCCCAGGGACACCGGCAGGCTCTGGTCGGCCAGTTCGATGGCTTCGACATAACCTTCCTCCACCAGGATATCCAGGCTGTGCCCGGCGGCCGGGGTGCTGGCCAGGTAGGGGCGGCTGGCGATATAGCCGGCCTCGACATAGAGGCGAGTGATGGCCGCCAGCAACTGGTTGATCTGGTTGACCCCCATGCACGGCGCGACATACGGCTTGATGTAGTCATTGAGCCGGGCCTTGTCGAACAGGCTGACGCCGCCGATGCGGGTGCCGCTCAGGGGCCAGCAGCGCGCGTCGCTGGCGGGCTGCTGGGGCAGGTCGGGGCTGGCCGGGGTGCTGCTGAAGCTGCCGCGCTGCATCTGCCGCTGGCGCTGTTCCAGTTGCAGCTGTTGCAGGTCGCGTTGCTGTTGCTGCTGCAGGCGCAGGGCTTCCTGGCCCGGTTGTACATCGGCCAGGGCCTGGGCCGGGGTCAGGCAGGTCAGGCCCAACCACAATCCCAGGCACCCGTTGCCCATAAGGGAGAAAAGGGAGCGGTCAGTGCGTGATGAATAGGGCACTTGGCATCCTTACTGTAAAAAGACCAAGTGACGAACAACAGAAAAGCCGATCGTTGAGGCTCAACTAGTGACGTCGCTTTAAGTTCTGCACGGTGAATATGAGGTGCCGTCGATTGCTATATCGGTGGCCTATGTTCAAGTGCTCGCGAGTGACAATTCCTGAGTGAGAGCCGGGTGCTTCAATCTAGATTCAGGTATGACAAAAGGGTTGATTGAGTTGCAGTGCAAACGTTACAGCGCAGTGTGAAATTAATTGATCCGGGGGCGGTCAGCGGGGAATTAACTTGTTGAAATCGAGACTATCCGAAACTAAAAACTCGATTTGTACGTAAATTGTAAATGCATAGAAGGCTAACAAAATTTTCCTGTCGGCCTTGATTGGCAAGGGGTCCAGAGATTTTGTGAGAATCTGCAAAGGTAGGATGTTTGGTTGAATCAGGAACAGGTGTTCGATTTTGTGAAAGCAACGCAATATCTAAGACCTGAATGCTGAGTGTTTACGGCTAGTTGCTCTTTCTACCTGAGTAGTTGCTCTAATCCTGTTATTGGTTAATTGCAGTCATGTTGCTCGGGGAATACCTTAGAGTCGGATTCTTGAACCCGATGCCCGTACTGCCGAGTATTTTCTCCCCTGCTATTGGCGTATGTCCGGAGTGTGTCGGCCGCTGTTGCGGCGGCCGGGCTAGGGGAATCCCTTAGTTGCGGATTGGATGTTGCCGGTCATATCAAGTGCCTGGCGCGGGCGCCAGGCACTTGCGGGGCGAGGGTCATTGCGGGCTTGAACGCCCGGTCATTTCCCGGGCCATTTCACTGGCGTAGCTGTCGGTCATGCCGGCGATGAAATCGATCATGCGCAGGAACGAGGTGTGCAGCGGCCAGTTCGGGTCCGGCGCGTTGTTGCCCAGCAGATCGAGGATCCGCCGGTTCTTGAACGACGGGGTCTTGCCGCCATGCTGTTCCAGTGCCGCGCCGCAGAACGAGTTCAGCAGGATCTCCAGGGTGGTGTAGGCGCCGATCTCGTGCAGGGTCTTGCGCTTGTCCTGGAAGATCTTGCGCCGCGCCACGTCCTTGGCATTGAGCACGCAGCGCTTGGCCGGGCCATGCATGTGCTCCACCAGATCGCCGTGCAGGGTGCCGGCCAGCAGCGCGTCCTGCTGTTCGACAAAGGCCCGGGCGGCGGCGTTGGTCAGGTGCTCGATGGCCTTGCCCCGCAGGATCGCCAGGCGCCGCCGGCGCGAATCCCCCGGGCCCAGCTGGCGATAGGTTTCCGGCAGGTCGTCGCCCACCAGCCCCAACAGCAGGGACTCGACTTCGGCGTACTCCAAGAGGTCCATCTCCAGGCCGTCTTCCAGGTCGATCAGGGCGTAGCAGATGTCGTCCGCGGCTTCCATCAGGTACACCAGCGGATGTCGGGCCCAGCGCTGGTCTTCCAGTTGCGGCAGGCCGAGCTTGTGGGCGATCTGTTCCAGCAGCGGCAGTTCGCTCTGGTAGCAGCCGAACTTGTGCTTCTTGTAGCCCAGGGAGTCGGCGTGGCGCGCGGTCCAGGGGTACTTGAGGTAGGTGCCGAGGGTGGCGTAGGTGAGTCGGGTGCCGCCGTCGAACTGGTGATACTCGAGCTGGGTCAGGACCCGGAAACCCTGGGCATTGCCTTCGAAATTGAGGAAGTCCTGGCGTTCGGCCTCGCTCATCGCGTCCAGCCAGCCACGCCCGGCGGCCTGCTGGAACCAGTGGCGGATGGCGTCTTCGCCGGAATGGCCGAAGGGCGGGTTGCCGATGTCGTGGGCCAGGCAGGCCGACTGCACGATCATCCCCAGGTCGCTGGGATCGCACCAGTCGGGCAGGGCGTCGCGTAGCGTCTCGCCAACGCGCATGCCCAGGGAGCGACCGACGCAACTGACTTCCAGGGAGTGGGTCAGGCGGGTGTGGATATGGTCGTTGCTGGACACCGGGTGCACCTGGGTCTTGCGCCCCAGGCGGCGGAAGGCACCGGAGAAGATGATGCGGTCGTGGTCTTTATGGAAAGGGCTACGGCCGAGTTCTTCCGGGCTGTGCACTGGCTTTCCGAGGCGTTCGCGGTTGAGCAGGGTCTGCCAATCCAAGGCGGGGTCTCTCCGAAAAAAAACTGAAGGGCAGAGCTTCCGGGTTCCCGAGCGTGGCCGCAAGAGGCGCATGGCCTGCGCTCATGTATCAACCTGGCCGACGCTTTCGCTGGCAAGCCAGCTCCTACACGGAAATGGCGCGGCCTGCGCCCCACCTGCGGGAGCCGGCTTGCCGGCGAAAGGGCCCGCAGCCCGTGCACCCATCGTGTCGCTGCGCTTGCCGGCAAGCGGGAGGGGGCTACAGGCCGGCGGCGTCGATGTCGATCAGCAGCAGGCGCTGGCCGTTGTCGAAAAATTGCCCGGCGGTCAGGCAGTACTGGTTGCTGGTGGCGTCGCGGTAGGTGCTGGACAGGGTCAGGCGCCGCTCCTCCCAGCCTTCGGCCAGCAGGTGATAGAAGTACGGGCGCCACGACCAGTTGTGACCGACGTAGCTGCTGTCGGCCTGCCAGCGGTTATGGCGCCATTCCAGATTGGGCGTCAGTTGGGTGCCGTGGCGGTCGCACTGGTAGAAGCGCAGCAGCCAGGGAAAGGCCTTGACCTCGGGCAACTGGCTGATGGGCGCCCGGGCCTGGGCCCAGGCCTGCAGCAGGTGCATCAGCTCCGCCAGTTGCTGGCGCATGTGCATCAGGCGGTTGCGTTCGGCCAGTTTGTGCCGCACATAGCGTTCGCGCAGGCGGGCGAAGGGCTGGACGAAGGCATCGCTGGCGAACAGTCGCTCTTCGGCCCGGGCAAACAAAAAGCCCTGGACGTAGCGCGAACCGCACTCCAGGGCGAAATCCAGCTCGGCCTCGGTTTCCACCCCTTCGGCGATGATCCAGCAGCCGGTCTTTTCCGCCATCAGGGCCAGGGCCTTGACCACGTCGCTGCTGGGGCCGCCGCGGGCCGCGGCCTGGAACAGGCGCATGTCGAGCTTGAGGATGTCCGGTTGCAGGGCCAGCACCCGGTCGAGCTGGGAGTAGCCGGCGCCAAAATCGTCGATGGCGATCCGCGCTCCGGCCTGGCGGTAGCGCGCCACCACTTCGCTCAGGCGCTGGCTGTTGCCCCCCAGCTCGGTGATTTCGAAGACGATGCGCCGCGGGTCGACACCGTTGTGCTGGATCTGCTTGAGGCTCGGCAGGGCCTGTCCGGGGCGCAGTCGGCTGATCCAGCGCGGGGAAATATTCAGGCTCAGGAACCAGTCCGCCGGGGCCTCGTGCAGGCGCCGCAGGGCGTCATCGCGGAGCTGGCGATCAAGGCGCCGCAAGGCACTGGAAGGAGTACGCGGATCGGCGAACAGCGGTCCCACCGACGTCAGCTGGCCATTGCTCTGGCGCAGGCGGCCCAGGGCTTCGACCCCGGCGATCCGCCCCGTGGCGGTATCGATGAACGGCTGGAAGCAGGCGAGCGGTTGCCCGTCGATCACAGGACCTCCTTATTGGATTCTTGTGGGTAGGGAGTCGTGGCTGCCGGGTGGGCAGGTAGCAATCGGCCCCTGGGTAAAGGGGCCGATCGGGGTTGCATAGCAAGAATGCAGCCAGATGTGGAACCGCCAGTGTCAGGTCGGTTGCGCGGGGGCGGTCAGGGTTTGCGCGAGGTGCCTTGCATCGCCAGCCGGATCAGCGGCAACAGGCTGGTGCCCAGGCGCACCAGGCGCGTGAGGCTGCCGGTGCCGCCGCTCTTGGCGCCTTTGCCGGTGAGGAACCCCAGCAGGGTCACCACCGCCACGCCCCAGAGTGGTGCGTGCTTGATGCCAAAGCCTTCCTGCCAGCTTTGTCCCAGGCCACGCACCCGTTGCAGCGGTTGCAGCAGTTGCTGGGACTCGTGACGGATTTCCTGGCGATGCATTTCCATGCGCAGGCGGATCAGTACCTTGCGCATCTCCCGGCGTGAGGTGTTCTGCGGAATGTCGGGCAGGTTCATGGCAGCAGGCGCTCCCGATCGTTGGCCAGCTCTTCGAGCGTGGCGTGGAAGGGCGAGGATTCATCGAAGATCGCCGCTTTCAGGCGCAGGCCGCAGAACAGCGCCGCCAGGGCGTAGAACACGCACAGGCCGATGATCCCGGCCAGGCGATAGCTGTCCCACAAGAGGATCAGCACCAGCGCCGACAGCCCCACCAGCAACAGCAGGGCAAACACCAGGGCCAGCCCGGCGAACAGCAGCAGGCTGACGGTGCGTGCCTTCTGCTCCTGCAACTCGATGCCGAACAGTTCTACGTGGCTGTGCAGCAGGCCCAGGACCGCGGCGCCCAGACGCCGGGAGGACGCGCTTGGACCGCTGCCGGACGAAGTGGATTCGCCGATAGCCATATCAGCGCCGCGTCGCCAGCAGGCCGATCAGAAAGCCCACGCCGGCAGCGATCCCGACCGACTGCCAAGGGTTGCTCTGCACGTAGTCCTCGGCGGCGGTGACGGCGGCCTGGCCGCGCTGGCGCAGGGATTCCTCGGTCAGTTGCAGGGTTTCCCGGGCCTTGAGCAGGCTTTCGTGGATCTGTTCGCGCAGTTCATCGGCCTGGTCGCCGGCCAGGGTCGCGGTGTGTTCCAACAGACGCTCCGTGTCGCTGACCAGTGCCTGAAAATCCGCCATCAGTACTTCTTGAGCCGTCTTCGCCGTTTTGCGGGCCATGGTTGTTTCTCCGTTGTTTGCGTGTGTGAGCTATGAGTGTGAGCCCTGAGTGAAGGTTCACTGTAATTGCCTGGTACAGCTTTTGCTTTGTCCTGGTGCGCAAGCCGTCAGGCTTGCGCCGAAAACGAGCGAGGGTGGCGCGCTAGCCCGCGTAAACCCTGGCCGAAAAAATCCCAACCTCAAGGTCAATCTGCTTTCCGTGGTCTTGCGTCCGCTCCCAGGCGCGCCAAAACGGTTCACTGGCAGCGCGGATCGCGCGCCCGGGAGCCAACATGGTGCAAGGGCGGCGGCAGGGCCCGGGAGATGATGGCCGATTTCGGATCTGCCTACTCCATGGAAAATCTGCAAAGCGCTGTGGACACCCTGGTCCACGGTTCCAACACCCTGTTCATCCTGATCGGGGCGGTCATGGTCCTGGCCATGCACGCCGGTTTTGCCTTCCTTGAAGTGGGCACCGTGCGGCAGAAAAACCAGGTCAATGCGTTGTCGAAAATCCTCAGCGACTTCGCCGTCTCGACCCTGGCCTATTTCTTTATAGGCTATTGGATCTCCTACGGCGTGAGCTTCCTGCAACCGGCGGCGGTGATCAGCGCCGATCACGGCTATGGCCTGGTGAAGTTCTTCTTCCTGCTGACTTTCGCCGCGGCGATCCCGGCGATTATCTCCGGCGGCATCGCCGAGCGCGCGCGTTTTGTGCCGCAGTTGTGTGCCACGGTGCTGATCGTGGCCTTCGTCTACCCGTTTTTCGAGGGGCTGGTGTGGAACGGCAACTTCGGCGTGCAAGCCTGGTTGCAGCAGCGCTTTGGCGCCGGGATCCATGATTTCGCCGGCTCGGTGGTGGTGCATGCCATGGGCGGCTGGCTGGCGCTGGCGGCGGTGCTGTTGCTGGGAGCACGCAACGGGCGTTATCGCGACGGCAAGCTGGTGGCCTTCGCGCCGTCGAGCATTCCGTTCCTGGCCCTGGGCTCGTGGATCCTGATTGTCGGCTGGTTCGGCTTCAACGTGATGAGCGCCCAGACCCTGCAAGGGGTCAGCGGCCTGGTGGCGGTGAACTCGCTGATGGCCATGGTCGGCGGCACCGTGGCGGCATTGATCGTCGGGCGCAATGACCCGGGCTTCCTGCACAACGGGCCACTGGCCGGGCTGGTGGCGATCTGCGCCGGTTCGGACCTGATGCATCCGGTGGGCGCCTTGGTCACCGGGGCGATGGCCGGGGCCTTGTTCGTCTGGTGCTTTATCGCCGCCCAGAGCCGCTGGAAGATCGACGACGTGCTCGGGGTCTGGCCGTTGCATGGCCTGTGCGGAGCCTGGGGCGGGATTGCCTGCGGGATCTTCGGTCAGAGCGCCTTGGGCGGCTTGGGCGGGGTCAGCCTGGCCAGTCAGCTGTTCGGCACCGGCCTCGGGGTGCTGGTGGCGCTGCTGGGCGGCTTTGCCGTGTATGGCCTGATCAAGGCCGTTTGCGGGCTGCGCCTGACCCAGGAGCAGGAGTACTACGGCGCCGACCTGTCGCTGCACAAGATCGGGGCGGTGAGCCAGGACTGAGATGCGACTGGCCCTGGCCGCCAACGGCTCAGGGCCAGCACAGGGCGGCTTCAACCGCCCTGCAGGCGGGCTTCGCAGGCCTCGATCGCGGCCTGGGAGCCGGACACCAGCACCCGGTCGCCGGCCTGCAGGCGCGGTGCCGGGTTCAGCGGCAGGTCGCTGCCGTTGCGTTGCACGCCTTGCACATCCACCCCCAGGGCCTCCAGGCCGAGCTCTTGCAGCAGCCGGTTGCAGGCGTGGGCGTCGGCGTCGAGGTTCACCGCATGCATTTGCACCGCCGGCGGTTCGTGATTGTCCTGGGTGTTGCTTTGCGCGCCATGGTAGAAGCCGTGCAGCAGGCGATAGCGGCTGTGGCGCACGTCGTCCACGCTGCGTTGTACCCGCTGTTCCGGCAGGCCGAGCATGATCAGCGCATGGGAGGCCAGCATCAGGCTCGACTCCAGCAGTTCGGGCACCACTTCGTTGGCACCGGCGGCCTTGAGTTCGGCCAACTGGCTGTCGTCCCGGGTCCGCACCAGGATCGGCACGTTGCGATCCAGGCGCCGCGCGGCCTTGAGCACCGTCAGGGCAATGTCGGTCTTGTCCACGGCAATCACCAGCAGGCGGGCCCGCTCCAGGCCCACGGCGGCCAGCAGATCGCCACGGCGGCAATCGCCGTAATGCACGCAGCTCTCTGCCGCCGAGGCCTCCTGGACCCGCACCGGATCATCGTCCAGGGCGATGAATCGCAGTTGCTCATGACGCAGGAAGCGGCCGATGGACTGGCCGACCCGGCCATAGCCGCAGATCACCACATGGCCCTGCAGCTCGGCGTTCTGCGCGCTGATTTCCTCCAATTGCGCGGTTTGGTTGGGTTTGCGGTGCAGGCGCGCGGTGATCAGCGGCGCGGCGCGCAGCAACAGGGGGGTCAGCAGCATGGAGCTGAAGGTGGCGGCCAGCAGCAGGCCGCTCAAGTGCGACGGGATCATCTGGGTCAGTCGCATCTGCGCCATCAGGGCGAAGCAGAACTCGCCGCCCTGGGCCAGGGCCAGGCCGCTGCGCCAGGCCGTCTCGCCGTCGCTGCCGCGCAGCTTGAGCAGGATCGCCACCACGCTGCCCTTAATCAGCAGCAGGGTCAGGGTCAGGCCGAGGATCAGCAGGCTGTGATCGATGAACAGTTGCAGGTCGATGAGCATGCCGATGCTGACGAAGAACAGTCCGAGCAGGATGTCGCGGAACGGGCGGATATCGGCTTCGATCTGGTGCCGGTAATGGCTTTCTCCCAGGAGCATGCCGGCGAGGAAGGCGCCCAGGGCCGGCGACAGGCCCAGCAGGTGGGTGAGCCAGGCGGTCAGCAGCACGATCACCAGGGCCAGCAGCACGAACAGTTCGGCGGAGTGGGAGGCGGCAACTTCATGGAACAGTCGCGGCAGCAGCCAGCGGCTGGCCAGCAGCAGGCCGAAGAACAGCACCAGGGTTTTGCCCAGGGTCGCCGGCAGGGCCCAGTACCAGGCGTGCTCGCTGTTGCCGGCGAAGACCGGGACCAGGGTCAGCAACAGCACCGCCACCACGTCCTGGAACAGCAGCACGCCGATGGCGTTCTGTCCGTGGCTGCTGAAGATTTCGCCGAGGCTGGTCAGCTCCTTGCTGACAATCGCGGTGGAGGACAGGGCCAGCCCGGTGCCGAGCATCAGCGCCGAGGTCAGCGGCATGCCGAACAGGGCCAGCAGCACCCCGAGGATCAGCCCGGTGCACAACACTTGCAGGCTGCCCAGGCCAAACACCACATGGCGCAGGGCGAGCATCTTCGACAGGGAGAACTCCAGGCCCAGGGAGAACAGCAGGAACACCACGCCCATTTCCGCCAGGTCCGGCAATTCTTCACTGTCGTTGACCCAGTCCAGGGCGGTGGGCCCGACCATCAGTCCAACGGACAGGTAGCCCAGGACCGGCGGCAGGCTCAGGCGCCGGAACAGCGCGATGACCACCAGTGACGAGGCGAGAATGATCAGCAGATTGGCAAACAACGGGCATCTCCGGACAAGGGGGCGGGCAGGCAAAGCCTAGAGGCAAAAAAGCCGCGAGGATCGCTCGGGCGGCAAGAAAGCACCCTGACGCACGTCATTTTTCGTTGAGAATGTCTCATATTCGCGAGCCACGGAAACGGTCTTTCCGAGGGCTGTCCGCCAGGCGGAGCCTTCTCCGAGCAGAGCCGTGGAGGCGCACGGGGCCTGGGCATGCCTGGACAGGGGCAGGTCGACGGCTTGCGCGCTCGCGCCTAAAATAAGCGCCTGTTCTTCTCACGGTTGCCCTGTCATGCCCCCTGAATGCCAATTGTTCGGCACCCTTGGTTGCCATTTGTGCGAACTGGCCGAGGCCGAGTTGATGCCGCTGGTGGAGCACGGCCTGATGGTCGAGCTGGTGGATATCGCCGAGAGTCAGGAGCTGTTCGAAACCTACGGCCTGCGTATCCCGGTGTTGCGCCGTGTGGACAATGGCGCCGAACTGGGCTGGCCCTTCGATGCCGAGCAGGTGGTGGCGTTCCTGCGCTGACCCCGGGGTTGCCAGGGCGCGACTTCCGCCTGTCGCCCGTCCCCGGAATTCATTGGCGAGATCCGTCGATTCGTTTACTGTATGCATATACAGCTATCGAGGAGTCTCGCCATGTCTCTCACTTTCCTGACCGGTACCGAACGCTCACAGCCGTTGCCAGCCCGTTTCCTGGAGCAGGGTGACGCTGACTGTGCCTCCCCGGCCAGTGAGCCCATTGGCAACGGTTTTTCCCTTGACCGGACCCTGGGTCTGGGGGCTCCGCAGATCCATGGCCTGCTGGTGGATGACGACAACCTGCTGGGTTTCGGCCTCTACCCCGGAGACCGGCTGATCGTCGATCGCTCGGCCACGCCAGTGGTGGATCAGTACCTTGTGGTAAGGCCCCGGGGCGCCGCTGAGTACTCACTGCGCCTGCTGGCGCCCGATCCCCGTGGCGGCCTGTTGCTCAAGGCGGCGCGGCCTTCCATTCCCTCCCTGGCGCTGGATGACCCGGACTCGATCGAGATCTGGGGCGTGGTGCTGTGGGTGGTCAGTTATGTGGGGCGCAAGCAGCCCTGATGGATGTGGCGCACGCTTCAAATCGTTAAAGGAATACATGATGGTCAATGTCGAACAACTGAAAAACAGCGTGAACAGCATGTCTGCCGATGTGGTCCGCGAGGCGGTGCTTGAGCTGCGCCTGGACGGGCTGGTCACCGAAGGCAAGACGCCCTTCAACAAACTGCATTTCAATACCTGCTTTGCCGAGATCGAGGCCCTGTTCCAGCGGGCCGGTTACCACCGGCAACTGGATGTGGTGGGTTACCAGGGGCTGCTGTACGCCCTCTATGATCCGGGCCGCTGGGAGGCGGTGGATGTGTTGCGCTGGCTCAAGGAGTTCACCGAGGCCGCCGCCCAGGCCCAGCATTCGTGCGCTTGAGGGCGGGCAAACTGATCCTAGGTTTCCCGGGGGCTGCTGTTGGATAATGCCGCCTCGCATTGAACCCTCGAGCCCTGTCATGTCCTGCGCGAGTTTTTCTGCTGCACAGCATCAAGCCAGCACCTTGTACCTGCCCCCCGGCTCCTGGCCGACGGTGCTGGATTGCCTGTGTGATCACTTCAAGGCCATCAGCCGCGAGCAATGGCTGGATCGGATCGCCCGGGGGCGGGTGCTGGACGGGCAGGGCCAGCCCATCCGTGTGGATCTGGCCTATCGCGAAGGCCTGCGGATTCATTACTTTCGCGAGGTGCCGGACGAGAAGGTGATCCCGGTCCAGGAAACCATCCTCTATGCCGACGAGCATCTGGTGGTGGCGGACAAACCGCATTTCCTCCCGGTCACACCGGCGGGCGAGTACGTTGAGCAGACTTTGCTGCGTCGTCTGATCCGGCGCCTGGACAACCCGCACCTGGTGCCCTTGCACCGTATCGATCGGCACACCGCCGGGCTGGTGCTGTTTTCCGCCGATCCCGGCAGTCGTTCGGCCTATCAGGCGCTGTTCCCCACCCGGCAGATCGAGAAACGCTACGAAGCCATCGCCGGGGCCTTGCCGCACCTGAGCTTTCCCCTGGTGCACAAGAGCCGTCTGGTGGACGGCGAGCCCTTCTTCCGCATGCAGGAGGGCGCGGGCGCCAGCAACACCGAAACCGCCATTGAGGTCAGGGAAAAGCATGGCGATCTATGGCGTTACGCGCTGTACCCGGTGACCGGCAAGAAGCATCAGTTGCGCGTGCACATGAGCGCACTGGGGGCGGCGATCTGCAACGACCCCTTCTACCCCGAGGTGCTCAAGGATGCCGAGGACGATCATGCCCGGCCGCTCAAACTGTTGGCCCAGGGGCTGCGTTTCATCGATCCGTTGACCGGGCAGGAGCGCGAGTTCGAAAGCCGCATCCGCCTGCAGTGGTGAAAACCGTTTCGCAGAAACAATAAAACCCGCACTTGGCGGGTTTTATTGCATGCAGATCGGTAACCGTCGGGCTTACAGCTCCTTGACGGTGCGGACCTGATCCTTGTTGATACGGGTGCGCTTGCCGTCCAGCTGTTCGAACTCGTAGAAACCCGAGTCCTTGTCGTATTTGGGGGTGTCGACGGCTTGGATTTCGCGACCGTCATTCAAGGTGATCACTGATGGCGACGCGCAACCGGCGAGCGTTGCCAGGCCCAGTGCGAGCATGAAAGTGGCGAGGGTCCGATGAGTCATTGTGTGTCTCCGAAATGAGTACTTTAAAGTGCTGGTCTTCAGACGTGTGGCACGTCTGCAAGTTCCTTGGCCAGGTGCATTCTGCCACGTTGCCAGACAGATCGTAGGCGTTCAGCGAGTTATCTTGATTGGTGTCAGGTGCGAGCGCCGGCAGGCGGATGCCCGGTCCTGTCGGCCTGCACAGGCCGGGCCCGGGCGATTGCCGGCCGCCAGAGGCAGCGGATCGGGGCGCTGTGATATAACACCGGGCTGTTTCTCTTACCTCAGGATCGAGCCTATGAAAGCCAAGGCTGATTTACCCTTTGTTCCCCTGAATATTGCGGTGTTGACCGTCAGTGACACCCGCACCCTGGAAACCGACACCTCGGGACAGGTCTTCGTCGAGCGTCTGGGCGCCGCGGGTCATCGTCTGGCCGCACGGGTGTTGCTCAAGGACGATCTGTACAAGATCCGCGCCCAGGTCGCCACCTGGATCGCCGACGAACAGGTGCAGGTGGTGCTGATCACCGGTGGCACCGGCTTTACCGGTCGCGACAGCACCCCGGAAGCGGTGGCCTGCCTGCTGGACAAGCAGGTCGACGGTTTCGGTGAACTGTTCCGGCAGATCTCGGTGGCCGACATCGGCACTTCCACCGTGCAGTCTCGCGCACTGGCCGGGCTGGCCAACGGCACCCTGGTGTGCTGCCTGCCGGGCTCCACCAATGCGGTGCGCACCGGTTGGGATGGAATCCTCGCCGAGCAGCTGGATTCACGTCACCGGCCGTGCAATTTCGTTCCCCATCTGAAACAGGCAGCGGCTTGTGAATCCCGTGGGTAAGCCGGGCAAGCTCGGCGCCTTGATGCCGGTTGAGGAGGCGCTGGAACGTCTGCTGGCCATGGCCGCGGCGGCGCCGATTGTCGAGCGTGAGCAATTGCCCCTGGCGGCCACTCAGGGCCGGGTACTGGCCGAGGCGGTGCTCTCCAGCCTGGACCTGCCGCCCTGGCCCAACAGCGCCATGGATGGCTACGCCTTGCGCCTGGAGGACTGGAAGGGCGAGCCCTTGCCGGTCAGCCAGCGGATCTTCGCCGGACAGTCCCCCGAGCCGCTGCAACCGGGAACCTGTGCGCGGATTTTTACCGGCGCGCCAGTGCCGGCCGGCGCGGATTGCGTTGAGATGCAGGAAAACGCCCAGGTTCAGGACGATCAGCGGGTGCTGTTCAGCCAACCTTTGAAGATCGGCCAGAACATCCGTCCCCAGGGGCAGGAAACCACGGTGGGCGAGCAGGTGCTGGCGGTCGGGACACGCTTGGGGCCGATCGAGCAGGGGCTGGCGGCTTCCCTGGGATGCGCCGAACTGGCCGTGGTGCGGCGGGTTCGAGTGGCGGTGCTGTCCACCGGTGACGAGTTGGTGGAGCCGGGCCGGGCCCTGGGCCCCGGGCAGATCTACAACAGCAACCGGGTACTGCTGTGCAGCTGGTTGCAACGCCTGGGCTGCGAAGTGCTGGACGCGGGCATCCTGCCCGATGATCTGCCCGCGACCCGCCAGCGCCTGGCGGAGTTGGGCGAGGTCGATCTGATCCTCTCCACCGGCGGGGTGTCGGTGGGGGAGGCGGACTTTCTCGGGATGGCCCTGCGGGAAGCCGGCGAACTGACGCTGTGGAAACTGGCGATCAAACCCGGCAAGCCCCTGACCGTCGGCCATTTTCGCGGTGTGCCGGTGATCGGCCTGCCGGGCAACCCGGCTTCCACCCTGGTGACCTTCGCCCTGCTGGCGCGGCCTTACCTGCTCCGGCGCCAGGGCGTGCAGCAGGTGCAGCCATTGCGTTTCCAGGTGCCTGCCGGTTTTGTCTGGCCCCAGCCGGGCAATCGCCGCGAGTACCTGCGTGGCCGCCTGGAGAACGGGCGAGCGATCATCTATCGCAACCAGAGCTCGGGGGTGTTGCGCAGTGCGGCCTGGGCGGAAGGTCTGGTGGAAGTGCTGGAAGGCCGGACCCTGGAAGAGGGCGACTGGGTCAGCTTCATTCCCTTGAGCGAGGTGCTGGATTGATCGCGCGCGGGCCCGGTTCGGTGCCGGGCCTGCGCCTCGCGGTTCAGCGCAGCAGGAGCAACAGCAGCAGGCCGAAACGACTGTGCAAACCCCAGCTCACCAGCCCCGCCAGTATTGAGGCCGCCAGCGTCAGCCAGCCCACGCCCTTGAGTATCGACAGCAGCCTGGAGTGAGGCGCGTGCACTTCGTAGGAGAGCGGCAGATCGAACTCCGGTGACGGGTGCCCCGTCAGCCAGGAGCTGTCCTTGATGTGGGTGAAGGGTGCATGCCCACGTGGATAAAACCCCTTGTCGTTCATGACGATTCACTTCCTTGTATGAGGCGTCAGCGCCTAGCATGCACAGTCACTGATTGGCTCGACAGGGTCAATTCAGGCAATTCTCATTCTGCAGTCAGAAAATTTACTTTAGGTCCTGCACCTTTTTTCAGGGGCTCCGGGCTGCCTCTTCCTGTTGCGCCAGACTCATGGAATCGACGCTGTTTTAGCGAGTGTCGGGGGGGATCGGGGCCCGGCCATACAGGTCGTTGAAGCGCACGATGTCGTCTTCGCCCAGGTATTCGCCGCTCTGCACTTCAATCATGACCAGGTCGATGACCCCGGGATTGCATAACCGGTGTGGGCGCCCGGGTTTGATAAAGGTCGACTCATTGGTGTCGAGCAGGAGTTCGTCTTCTCCGTTGGTCACCCGGGCCATGCCGCTGACCACGATCCAGTGCTCGCTGCGGTGGTGATGCAGCTGCAGGGACAGCGAGGCGCCGGGCTTGACCTCGATGCGCTTGATCTTGAAGCGCGGCCCTTCCTCGAGCACGGTGTAGGCGCCCCAGGGACGGTTCACGGTGCGGTGCAGCCGGTAGGCATCGTGACCCTGGCGCTTGAGCTGCTGGGCGATCAGTTTGACGTCCTGGCTGCGCTTGCCATCGGCGATCAGCAGGGCGTCCGGGGTGTCGACGATGATCAGGTTGTCCAGGCCGATTGCAGCCACCAGACGCTGGCGCGAATCGATGTAGCAATTGCTGACCTCGTGCAGCACGGTTTCGCCGGTGCACTGGTTGCCCTGTTCGTCCGCCGGGATCAGCTCGCGCACCGCCTGCCAGGAGCCGATGTCGCTCCAGCCCAGCTGGCAGGGCACTACGGCGACTTTCTTCGAGCGTTCCATCACCGCGTAGTCGATGGAGATGTCCGGCGCTTGGGCGAAGCTGTCGCTCTCCAGCTCCACTTGCAACTCGTGCGGGCCTTCCTTGCGGTAGCTGCGCTCCAGGCAGTGCTCGACGGCGCTGAGCACCTGCGGCGCGAACTCTCGCAGTTCCTGAAGCATCACGTCGGCGCGCATGCAGAACATTCCGCCATTCCACAGGTGCAGGCCGCCATCGACATAGCCCTGGGCGGTGGCGGCATCGGGTTTCTCGACAAAGCGCCTGACCTGGAAGCTGTGGTCGTTCAGGGCCTGACCTTTCTCGATATAGCCGAAGCCGGTTTCCGCGTGGCTGGGCATCAGGCCGAAGGTTACCAGCCAGCCTTGTGCGGCCAGTGGCCGGGCTTGGTCCACCGCCGCGGCGAACGCCGCGACATCCTTGATCAGGTGGTCGGCGGGCAGTACCAGCAGTTGTGCGTCAGCGCCGTAGCGCTGGCTGATGTGCAGCGCCGCAGCGGCGATGGCCGGCGCGGTGTTGCGACCCACGGGTTCGAGGATGAAGTCCAGCTCGACCCGGCTTTGGTTCAGTGGGCGGTAATCGTCCAGGGTGCGGAAGAACACCTCGCGGTTGGTCACCGTCAGCAGCCGCTCCACGCCCTTGAGGGCCGTAGCGCGGGCGAAGGTCTTCTGCAGCAGGCTGTCGCCGTCGGGTAGGCGCATGAAGGGTTTGGGCACGGTCTCGCGGGATACCGGCCACAGGCGGGCGCCGGCGCCACCAGCAATGATGCAGGGAATGAGCGTGCTCATTAAGCAGGTCTCGCGGGACATGATCAGGGGCGCAATGGTGCATCACCGGCTGCGTGGATCAAAGCGGATTGATCAGTTTTCGCTGTGGCGCGGATCGAATTCGATATGGAGTGCGATTGTTCCAGGCTGTCGGTTGAGGCCGGTCAGCCATGGGTTTGCGCCAGGCCAGGGGAAGGCGGCTGGAGCCGGTCAAGGTGCGGCACCTGGCTTATCCTGATCAGGGGCGGGCAGCCCGGACAGATCTGTGGCCGGTAAAAATGATCCGATGGGACAGACTTTTTTCGCCTTGCCCGCGGTCAACATCCTTCAAGGATTCAATAACCGGAGTCATGGCTGATGAGTGAGCGCAAGGCACTGTTGATACTGCACGGCAAACAGGCCCTCAACGACGAGGTCCGCGCGGCGGTCGAGGCCAAGCGGGCCGAAGGCTGGGACTTGTCGGTGCGGCTGACCTGGGAGGCGGGGGATGCCCGGCGCCTGGTGGATGAAGGGCTGGCCGCCGGCCACACGCGGCTGATTGCCGGCGGCGGTGATGGCACTTTGCGCGACATCGCCGAGGCCCTGGCCAACGCCCCGAACCCGGCCAGCCTGGTGCTGCTGCCACTGGGCACGGCCAATGATTTTGCCCGGGCCGCCGGGGTGCCGCTGGAGCCGGCCGCCGCCCTGGAACTGCTGGAGGTTGCTCCCCGGGCCGTCGATCTGGGGGAGGTGGGCGGGCAGATTTTTCTCAATATGGCCACCGGCGGCTTCGGCAGTCAGGTGACCGCCAACACTTCGGAAGACCTGAAGAAAGTCCTCGGCGGTGCTGCTTATCTGTTTACCGGGCTGTCGCGTTTTGCCGAGCTGAGCGCGGCCTATGGCGAGTTGCAGGGGCCGGATTTCCACTGGCGCGGCGAACTCCTGGCCCTGGGCATCGGCAATGGCCGGCAGGCAGGAGGCGGGCATGAACTGTGTCCGGGCGCCCTGGCTGATGACGGTTTGCTGGATATCAGCATCCTGCCGGCCCCGCAGGAACTGGTGGGCACCTTGAAGAACCTGCTGGCCGGCGGCCTGGGGATCGACAACATGTTTGTTCGTGCGCGTCTGCCCTGGGTCGAGATCAAGGCTTCGCGGGGGCTGGACATCAACCTTGATGGCGAGCCGCTGCAGGGCGACACCTTGCGCTTCCACGCGCGTCCGGCGGCCTTGCAGGTGCACTTGCCGGTGGACTCGCCGTTGCTCGGCGGTCGGCCTGCGGTCAGTCGTCGAGGCTGATGATGTGTTCGCGCACGGCGAACAGCACCAGGCCGGCGACATCGAAGATCTGCAGGCGTTTCATGATCTGCGAGCGGTGGGTTTCCACGGTCTTGATGCTCAGGCCCAGGCCCAGGGCGATCTCCCGGGTGGACTTGCCGCGCACGATCAGCCGCAGGATTTCCAGTTGGCGAGCGGTCAGGTTGTGGTTGTCCACCGGCTGCGGCGTGTGTTTCTGGGCCCGGGTCAGGGCCTGGGTGATCACTGTGTGGGCGATGGCCGGGCTCAGGTAGCGCTCGTTGTTGCGCAGGGCCTCCAGGGCATGTTCCAGCTCGGTGGCGGTGGTGTCCTTGAGCAGGTAGCCGTGGGCGCCGGACTCCAGGGCCTGCATGATCAGGGCCGGGTCGGTGTGCATCGACAGGATCAGGACCTTGCTTTGCGGGTGCAGCGCCTTGAGTCGGCGCAAGGCGTCGAGGCCGCCGATGCGCTTCATCGACAGGTCCAGCAGGATGATGTCCGGGCGCAGTTCCTCGACCATTTCCAGCAGGTGCGCACCGTCGTCGGCCTCGCCGATCACCGCGTATCCGGGAATGTCCATGACCAGGGCGCGCACGCCTGCCCTGATGAGCGAGTGGTCATCCACCAAGAGTAAATTACAGGTCAATGGGAAACCTTATTCGTGCTGGCCCGCTCCAGAGTGCGGGGGGCCCAGGGAAAGAGTGCTTCGATCTGGGTGCCTTGGCCGGCTTCGCTGGTGACTTTCAGCAGGCCGCCCAGCTGGTTGATTCGTTCTTGCATCCCGGCCATGCCGCGCTGACCCTGGGCCCCTGGATCGCTGGCCGGGGCGAACCCCTGACCGTCGTCGCTGATGAATAGCGAGAGGCCTTCGGGCAAGCGTTGCAGGCGCACCAGCAGATTCTTGGCCCGGGCGTGACGCAGCATGTTGGTCACGGCTTCCTGGGTGATGCGAAACGCCGCCACCGCCATCTCCTCGGGAATTCCCGTCAGGTGCTGGCGGCATTCCAGGCTCCAGTGCACCGAGGTGTTTTCCAGGGTCTTGAGCAGGTGGGCGCGCAGGCTGGCTTCCAGGCCCAGGCTGGTCAGTTGCCGGGGGTTGAGAATGGCGGACACGTCGCGGACCTTGGCCAGGGTTTCTTCCAGGGTGGTGGCGAGCACGGCGCAGGGTGGCTGCAAATCTTCCGGCAGGCGGCGCTTGAGCCAGTCGG
The DNA here is from genome assembly GCF_013407925.2 of Pseudomonas protegens. NCBI lineage: Bacteria > Pseudomonadati > Pseudomonadota > Gammaproteobacteria > Pseudomonadales > Pseudomonadaceae > Pseudomonas > Pseudomonas protegens. The sequence continues at coordinate 5,324,670 of NZ_CP060201.1, forward strand.
TCTGCAACTTGGCTGCGGTCAGCAGTTGGCCGATGTCGTCGTGCAGTTCCCGGCTCAGGCGGTGGCGCTCATTCTCCTTGACCTTGAGCAGGCGCTCGGCGAGCTCCTGAGGCTGGAACCGGATGGACTTTCGCGAATAGCCGTATTGCATCCAGATGCAGGCCAGCGCCGCGACATTGACCACCAGCAGGGTCATGGGCACGGGCCTGTCCAGGCTGTAGATCAGCACATTGCCCAGGCTTGAGCAGGAGCACAGCAACAGGCTGAACCAGCGCAGGTGATCACGGGAGGGAGGCCAAGAGAAGAATGACTTGAGGCTGGCGTACATAGCGGATGGAGCCAATGAATGTTCGCTGCGAAGTGCCCGGTCAGGTATGGATGACAAGGCTTGTTTGAGAAACAGTATTATTTGAATTTCCGGCTTCGATCAATGCAGTGTGTTGGTATTGCATAAGCCGCGTAGTGACGGTCGACATTGGAATCAAAGTGCCATTATCTGGGTCCGTTTATGCGCCGCATAATACCACCGAACATACCGTTGGTCGCGTTTATACACGCAGGTATATATGTCTTGAAAGTCAGGAATAGCGGGCCCAGGCACGCTTGTGCCATTTGCTCGGCGGGCCTTTGAGAGTCAATCGCTAATAGAACTTGTCGTTGAATTTGCGTAGGCAAATATGGGCTGGAACAATAAGTCCGGACCCTGCACTAGTTGGTTTTTTTGGCAATGGTGCTGTCGTTCTTGAGTATGAAATATTCAATAACGACCCATTACTTGTCCTTGGGCCCTATGCTGTATCGATGTTCTGTGTTGGCGATCGTTGATAGCGGCTTTATCGGCCATCGGTCGGTGCAAGTGCGATTTCAATGGCTGCAGGACGGGTAGGTGCAGGTGCAGTTCTGTGTCACTTGTTGGGTCAGTTCGCCAATCAGCATGAGCTGTTCGCTGTCATCCAGATTGAGTTGGCCATTGTGCGGATCGATCAGCTCCAGTTGCCAGGCCATCAAGGTCAGGCAGCTCCTCAAGGCATCGAGGATCGGGTCGTTGAGGTCCACTGGGTGCGCGGTGCGTTTGAGCACGCCGTGGATATGCAAGGCGAATTCAGCCAGTGGGCTGATGGCGTGGCGCGCTGCGACCTGGGCCAGGGACTGCAGGCTGGCGAGCAGGCAGTTGATCGCCTCTTCGTCGTTTCTGATCAGGTGCAGATGGCTCAGGCAATCTTCCGATTTGGCCAGCAGGGCCTGGGCTTCGAGCAGGAACTCAGGCAGGGGGGGGGCGCATTCGTGGCTGTCCTTTAGCATGCTTATCTCCATGACTTCGTGTCCGATGAGGGGATAGGGCTCTGGCTGAAGGGGGTTAAGGTATGGTGCGCTTTTTCAAATTGTATATAGGATAAATCTGATTTTATTTCCCGGGTTGCAGCCGCACGCGAGAGACGATTTTCATCGTTTCCGAACGCTGCCCAAATACCGGCCACAGCCATGCGGCGCATGGGCGCTGGGGCGTGATGGGCAAGGGGGTTTAGGCTTGAAAGGGTGCTGGGCCACCTTTCTGCGGTCACAAACAAAAGCCTGACTCCGTTCATGCAATGAGAATGGCGTCACATTAATGGCTATTGGATATCGCGAATATCAGGATGGTCCTGATTGTTACTAGGGGAAACCCTTAGGTGCGGGAACTTCACGCCGTGAATAAGGTCGCGCCGTCGGAGACTGGTGTCGCTGAATTGACGGCCTCAGTAAAGCATGATGTTAATGTGACATCAATGGCTTTCATATGGCAATTTGCATGTGGGTCAAGATACGGCGCAGGCCGCCGATATCTGTCTTTAAGTGAATTCATCAGAACAAGCCCAGGAGTCATTAATGGCCGGCATTCTCGACACGGTAGATCAACGCACACAGCTGGTGGGCGAGAATCGCCTGGAAATCCTAATGTTCCGCCTGGCCGGTCGGCAGCTGTTCGCCATCAACGTCTTCAAGGTCCAGGAAGTCCTGCAACTGCCCAAGCTGACCCTGATGCCCCAGCGTCATCCGTTTGTCTGCGGTGTGGTCAACCTGCGGGGCCAGACCCTGCCGGTGATCGACCTGTCCCAGGCCATCGGCATGCGCCCGCTGGTTCCGGGGCCCAACAGCACCATCATCGTCACCGAATACAACCGCTCGGTGCAGGCGTTCCTGGTGGGCGGGGTGGACCGCATCGTCAACATGAACTGGGAAGCCATCATGCCGCCGCCCACCAGCGCCGGGCGCCAGCATTACCTGACCGCCATCAGCAAGGTCGACGAGCAACTGGTGGAGATCATCGACGTCGAGAAAGTCCTGGCGGAAATCGTCCCCTACAACGCCAAGGTTTCCCGGGACAAGCTCGAAGATCCGGTGCTGGAGCGTGCTCGCGGTCGTGAAGTGCTGCTGGTGGACGACTCCAACGTGGCCCTCTCCCAACTGCGCGATACCCTCGGCCAGCTCGGGGTGAAGATGCATATCGCCAGTGACGGCCTCAAGGCGCTGAACATGCTCAAGGCCTGGGCCGATACCGGGGTCGACATGACCGACAAGCTGCTGATGGTGTTCACCGATGCGGAAATGCCGGAAATGGACGGTTACCGCCTGACCACCGAAATTCGCAACGACCCGCGTCTGCGTGGGCTGTATGTGGTACTGCACACCTCCTTGTCCGGCAGTTTCAACGAATCCATGGTCAAGAAGGTCGGTTGCGACAACTTCCTTTCCAAGTTCCAGCCGGACAAGCTGGTGGACGTGGTCCGTCAGCGCCTGATGCTGGATGAAGTCAGCGCCTGAACCCGGGCTCGCGCCGACAGCGCTCACCCTGTGCCTTTGTTTGCTCCGAGCGCTGGTATAGGGTGAGCCTTTTTGCTCACACAGGGAGCTGGACATGCGTCTGAGCGCGCTTTACCGATACCCGTTGAAATCCGCCCGGGGCGAAACCCTGCAACAGATCGGCCTGGACAAGCTCGGGCTGGAAGGGGATCGCCGCTGGATGCTGGTGGACGAAGCCAGTGGGCGTTTCCTCACCCAGCGTGCGGTGGCGCGCATGAGCCAACTCTCGGCCTTGTACAACGACCACGGCGGCCTGACCCTTAGCGCCGCCGGCTTGGCCAGCCTTGAAGTGCCCCTGCCGGACGCCGCGGCGGCACTGCGTGGCGTGACCATCTGGCAGGACAGCCTGCGGGTGCCCGATGCCGGGGATGAGGCGGCGGCCTGGGTCAGCGAGTTCGTCGGCAAGCCTACCCGCCTGGTGCAGGTGCCACCGGAGCGGGCGCGGAGCACCGCCGCCGGCTACGGCAAGGACGATGATCAAGTGGCATTTGCCGATGGCTTCCCCTTGCTGCTGATTGGCCAGGCGTCCCTCGACGATCTGTCCAGCCGGGTCGGGCGGCCGCTGGAAATGCTGCGTTTTCGCCCCAATCTGGTGATCGAGGGCAGCGCTGCCTTTGCCGAGGATCAGTGGCGACGCATCCGCATTGGCGACCTCGAGTTTCGCGTGGTCAAGCCGTGCTCGCGCTGCATCCTGACCACCATCGACCCCCAGACCGGCGAACGCAGCGCCGACCGCGAACCCCTGGCGACCTTGCAGAAGTACCGGGCCCAGGCCGACGGGGCGATGTTCGGGCAGAACCTGGTCAACGATGGCTCGGGTCATCTGCAGGTGGGGATGCCGGTAACGGTGCTCGAATAACCTTTGACCGGCGCCAAGAAAAATGCCCGTCTCTTGAGGAGACGGGCATTTTTTTATCGCTGATAAAGCCGCAGTGGGTCGATCAGCCGCGGTATTCGCACAGATAAGCGGTGTCCACCGCGACTTTCAGCTGGAACTTGCTGTTGGCCGGGACGTTGAACTGGCTGCCGGCAGGGAAGGTTTCCCAATCGGCACTGTCGGGCAGGCGCACGGTCAGGGCGCCGGACACCACGTGCATGATTTCCCGCTGTGCGGTGCCGAATTCGTATTCGCCCGGGGCCATGACGCCAATGGTGGCTGGGCCTTCGGCCGTGCCGAAGGCAATCGACTTGACGGTGCCGTCGAAGTACTCGTTGACTTTAAACATGGGCGATTCCTCAAGAAAGGGTCAAAAAGGCTGGCCAGTATGCACAAGGCCTCAAGGGCCGTCACCTGCCGCCATCAAGGAAGAATCAAGGGCAACAGGCGCGCGGTATTGCGCGCATCTTCCAGGGCCCGATGCTGTTGGCCGTTGAACTGCATGCCGGCCAGTTGCAGGGCCGCATTCAGGCCCAGAGGGCGTTCCAGGCGCCGGGCCTTGGCAAAGCGCTGCTTGAGGTTCATGTGCGGCACTTCATTCAGCAGGCTGTGCAACTGCTGGTTGTGCCATTCCAGCTGCAACTGCTTGCGGTCGTAATCGCCCCAGCTGGCCCAGCCCTCGAGGCGCGGCCGATGCTGGCCCAGCCAGCGCTCGAACAGGTTCCAGACCTCGCTCAGGGGCGCGGCGCTGTCGATGTTGGCTTGGGTGATATGGGTCAGCTCGCGACAGAACGGCGTCAGCCGAGGGCGTCGCAAGGGGCGGACGAAACGCTGGAAGTGGTCTTGTTCCCGGCCTTGGCGGTTGACCAGGGTGGCGCCGATTTCGATGATTTCCATCTCGCTCACCGGCCAGCCCCCTTCATCCGTCGTGGCTTCCAGATCTATTACCAGCCAGTGGGGCATCGCGAATTCCAGCCTTCAACATCCTGATGAGGCTTGAGCGTAGCCAAAGCTGCAGCATCCGCCTAGTGCTCCATTTCCGGGTCGCAGCCAAGCGATTGCACCTCCAGCAGGATTTGCCGGTTCTTGACCTGATCCCCAAGGTTGACCTGCAGTCGGGTGATCACCCCATCGATCCCGGCCTTGAGCGGGTGTTCCATTTTCATCGCCTCCAGCACCAGCAGCAGTTGGCCCTGGCTGACGCGCATGCCTTCGCTGACCTGCACATCGACGATGGCCCCGTCCATGGGCGCCTTGAGGGTGCCGCTGTGGGCGTTCGACTGGCCCTGTACCGGCGCGTGGCTCAGGTCCTGCAGGTGCAGGCCGCCACTGGCGCTGCCCAGCCACAGCTCGCCGTCCTGCAGACAGTAGGCGTAGTGGCGCCGGATGCCATTGACCTCCAGGCTGGCCCGGCGGCCATCGGCGGCGCAGATTTTCACCTCGTGCAGCCGATCCGCCTGCCGCACCTGCAACCGGCCGGTTGCCGAAGCGCTCAGTTGCAGCGACCACTGCCGCTCGCCCAGGCCCAGGCGATAGTGCAGCGGCACGCCGGCCTGATTGCGCCAGGCGCGAAGGGCCGCGCCGTGCTGGCTGGCGCTGTGCTGATAGAACAGTGCCGCGGCGATCGCCAGTTCCTCGTCGCCGGGCACCTGAGGTTGCAGGCTCGGATCCTCGGCAAAATGTTCAGCGATAAAGGCAGTGCTGAACCGGCCGCTGGCAAATACCGGGTGCCGCAGCAGAGCGGCCAGCAGCCGGCGATTGCTCTCAAGCCCCAGCAGTACGCAGTCTTCGACCCCGCGCAGGAGCTTGCGCCGGGCTTCCTCGCGGGTGGCGCCGTGGGCGATCAGCTTGCCCAGCATCGGGTCGTAGAACGGGCTGATCCACTGGCCTTCCTGCAAACCATGGTCGGTGCGCAGCCCTGGCGCCGGCTCCCAGCGCAGGATCTGGCCGGTCTGCGGCAAGAAGTGCTGCGCCGGGTCTTCGGCGTACAGCCGTACCTCGATGGCGTGCCCCTTGAGCTGCACCTGCTCCTGGCTCAATGGCAGCGGCTCGCCGGCGGCCACTAGCAGTTGCAGGGCCACCAGATCCAGGCCGGTCACCAGTTCGGTCACCGGATGCTCGACCTGCAAGCGGGTGTTCATTTCCAGAAAGTAGAACTGGCCGCGGGCATCCAGCAGAAACTCCACGGTGCCGGCCCCGACATAGTTCACCGCGCGTCCGGCCTGGAGCGCCGCCTCGCCCATGGCCCGGCGCAGTTCCTCGGTCATCACCGGGCAGGGCGCTTCCTCGATGACCTTCTGATGGCGGCGCTGGATCGAGCAGTCCCGCTCTCCCAGGTAGATCAGCTGACCGTGGTGGTCGCCGAACACTTGCATTTCCACGTGCCGGGGTTCGATCAGCGCCTGTTCCAGAATCAGCTCGTCGCTGCCGAAGGCGTGCAGGGCTTCCGAGCGCGCGGTGCGGATCTGTTCCAGCAGGTCTTCTTGCCGCTGCACCAGGCGCATGCCGCGCCCGCCACCGCCGGCGCTGGCCTTGATCATCAGCGGATAACCGATGCGCTGGGCTTCACGCTGCAGGGTCGGATCATCCTGGTCTTCGCCCTGATAGCCCAGGATGCAGGGCACACCGGCTTCGAGCATGGCGATTTTCGAGCGGCGCTTGCTGCCCATCAATTCAATGGCGGCGGCGCTGGGGCCGATGAAGGTGATGCCGGCGGCGGCGCAGGCGGCGGCGAATTCGTGGTTCTCCGAGAGGAAGCCATAGCCCGGGTGGATGGCATCGGCGCCGCTGCGACGGGCAGCGTCGAGGATCGCCTCGCCGTTGAGGTAGGACTGCTGCACCGGGGACGGGCCGATGTGCAGGGCTTCGTCGGCCATGTGCACATGCAGGGCCTCGGCGTCGGCGTCGCTGTACACGGCCACGGTGCGATAGCCCAGGGCCTGGGCGGTGCGCTGGATGCGGCAGGCGATTTCGCCGCGATTGGCGATCAGGATCTTGTTGAAGGTGGGCATACAGGCTCCCGGGAGTCGGTGGAGGGCGTTGGCCGGCGAGCCGGCTTCTACACGGTGTCAGCTGGCCCAGGCCGGTTGGCGCTTCTGCACGAAGGCCAGGGTGCCCTCGACGCCTTCTTCGCCCATGACCGCGTTGGCGAAGTCGCTGGCGGCCTGATCCAGCAATGGGCCCCGAGGCTGTTCGACACTGGCCAGCAGCAGGGCCTTGGTCGCCGCATTGGCCCCGGGAGCGCAGCGCAGTACCTGGGCCAGTTGCTGCTCCAGGCGCTCCTGCAGGGCCTGGGCATCGGGCTCGACAAAGTGCACCAGCCCCAGGCGCAGGGCCTCGGCACCGTCGAAGCGAGCGGCGGTCAGGGTCAGGCGCCGGGCCTGGGTCAGGCCGATGCGCTGCACCACGAACGGGGCGATTTGCGCCGGCAGCAGACCGAGGCTGGTTTCCGGCATGCCGAACTGCGCCGATTGCTCGGCAATGGCGATGTCGCTGACACAGGCCAGGCCGAAGCCGCCGCCCAGCACCGCCCCTTGCAGCAGGCAGATCAGCACCTGGGGCACCTGTTGCGCTTCTTCCAGCAGGGCGCCGAAGGCCCGGTTCAAGTCGCGGTAGGCGCTGCTGCCGTGGGCGCGGGCGCCGGCCATGTCCTTGAGGTCGCCGCCGGCGCAGAAGTGGCCGCCAGCGCCACGCAGGACCAGGGCGCGGATGTTCCTGCGGTCACGGACCGCCGCCATCACCGTGCGCAGTTCCGCAACCATCTGCAGGCTCATGGCGTTGCGGCTCTCGGGGCGGTTGAGGCGGATGGACAGCACGCCGTCGTGCAGCTCCAGCAGCAGGGTCTGGCAGGTCGGCAGCGGGCTCATTTCTTTTTCCTCGGCAGGATGCCCATGAGTTTGCAGATGATCCCCAGCATGATCTCGTCGGCGCCGCCGCCAATGGACACCAGGCGCACATCGCGATAGGCCCGGGCCACCGGGTTGTCCCACATGAAGCCCATGCCGCCCCAGTACTGCAGGCAACTGTCGCTGACCTCGCGGCCCAGGCGCCCGGCCTTGAGCTTGGCCATGGACGCCAGGCGGGTCACGTCCTGGCCGCGCACGTACTGCTCGGTGGCCTGGTAGACCAGGGCCCGCAGGCACTCGATCTCGGTGGACAGCTCGGCCAGGCGGAAGTGGATCACCTGGTTGTCGATCAACGGGCTGCCGAAGGTCTTGCGCTCCTTGCAGTACTCGATGGTGCTGTCGACGCAGTACTCCAGGCCCTTGAGCATGTTCGCCGCGCCGAACAGCCGTTCCTCCTGGAACTGCAGCATCTGCATCATGAAGCCCGCGCCTTCATGGCCGATGCGGTTGCGCTGGGGCACCCGCACATTGTCGAAGAACACCTGGGCGGTTTCCGAGCTGCGCATGCCGAGCTTGTCCAGGTGCGAACTGAGGCTGATGCCCGGGGTGTTCATCGGCACCATGATCAGCGACTTGTTGATGTGCGGCTTGTCGTCCGAGGTATTGGCCAACAGGCAGATGAAGTCGGCGCTGGGGGAGTTGGTGATCCACATCTTGCTGCCATTGATCACGTAGTCGTCGCCGTCCTTGCGCGCGTGGGTCTTGAGCCCGGCGACATCGGAGCCGGCGCCGACTTCGGAGACGCCGATGCAGCCCACCTGCTCGCCGCTGATGGCCGGGCGCAGGAATTGCTCGCGCAGCTCATCGGAGCCGAAGCGTGCCAGGGCCGGGGTGCACATGTCGGTCTGCACGCCGATGGACATGGGAATGCCGCCGCAATGGATGGTGCCGAACTCCTCGGCGGCGACGATCGAGTAGCTGTAGTCCAGGCCCATGCCGCCGAATTTTTCCGGTTTGGAGATGCCCAGCAGCCCCAGCTCGCCGGCCTTGCGGAAAATCTCGTGGATGGGAAAGCGCCCGGCCTTCTCCCATTCCTCGACATGGGGGTTGATCTCGCGGTCGACAAAATGGCGCACCGTGCGCCGCAGTTCTTCGTGTTCCTGGGTGAAGATCATGGGGTTCTCCTTCAAGTGGGGTCAGACCGCGAAAGGCTCTTTTAAAACCGCGCCACGCCGAAACTGTTGGGCTGCAAGGTGCGGGCGTCGGCCTCATGGCAGATATCCAGCAGGTAGCCCAGCAGGGTGCGGGTATCCCGGGGGTCGATCAGCCCGTCGTCCCACAGGTTGGCGCTGCCGTACAAGGCCGTGGACTGGCTGTCGAGTTTCTGCGCGGTGACCTGCTCCAGCATGTCGAGCATCTTCGGGTCGGCTTCCTGGCCGTTCTTCGCATGCTTGGCCTCGGTGACGATGCGCAGCACCTTGCCGGCCTGGGCGCCGCCCATCACCGCGGTGCGGCTGTTGGGCCAGGCGAAGATGAAGCGCGGGTCCAGGCCGCGACCGCACATCGCATAGTTGCCGGCGCCGTAGGAACCACCGACGACGATGGTCAGCTTCGGCACCCGGGCATTGGCCACCGCCTGGATCATCTTCGCCCCGTGCTTGATCACCCCTTGCTGCTCGGATTCGGTGCCCACCATGAACCCGGTGGTGTTGTGGAAGAACAGCAGCGGCGTACGGCTCTGGTCGCATAGCTGGATGAACTGCGCGGCCTTGCTCGCACCCTGGGGCGTGATCGGGCCGTTGTTGCCGATAAAGCCGCAGGCCCGGCCCTGGATCTGCAAATGGCCGCACAGGGTCTGGGCGTCGAACTCGCCCTTGAACTCCAGGAACTGCGAACCGTCGGCCAGGCGCGCGACGATTTCCCGGGCGTCGTAGGGCTTTTTCGGGTCAAAGGGAATCAGCCCCAGCAACTCGTCGATGGGGTACAGCGGTTCGTTCCAGGTCCGCGCCGGCTGCACCGGCAATTGGGCATTCCACGGCAGCAGGCTGACGATCTCGCGGACGATGCGGATGCCGTCGGCATCGTTCTGCGCCAGGTACTCGGCAGTACCGGCAACCTGGGCGTGCATCTCGGCGCCGCCCAGTTGTTCGTCGGTGGCCACTTCACCGGTAGCGGCCTTGAGCAGCGGCGGCCCGGCGAGAAACAGCTTGGCCTTGCCGCGCACCACCACCACGTAATCCGAGAGCCCGGGCTGATAGGCGCCACCGGCGGTGGCCGAGCCGTGGACCACGGTGATCTGCGGCAGGCCCATGGCCGACATCCGTGCCTGATTGGCGAAACTGCGCGCGCCCTCGACGAAGATTTCCGCGGCGTAGTTGAGGTTGGCGCCACCGCTTTCCGCCAGGGTCACCACCGGCAGCTTGTTCTCCATGGCGATCTGTTGCAGGCGCAGGGACTTCTTCAGGCCGCTGGGGGAGATGGTCCCGCCCTTGATCGCGCTGTTGTTGGCCACCACCAGCATGCGCACCCCGCACACATAACCGATGCCGGCGATCAGCCCGCCGCCGGCCTGGCTGCCGTCCTTGTCGTCGTGCAGCTTGTAGCCGGCCAGGCTGGCCAGTTCGAGAAAAGGCGCGCCGGGGTCCAGCAGCAGGTTGAGGCGCTCCCGGGGCAGCAACTGGCCGCGCTGGTCGAACTTGGCCTTGGCCTCGGCCGCCTTGTTCAGCAGGTCTTGCTGCAATTGCTGCACCTGTTGCAGGCCCGCCAGCATCGCGTCGCGGTTCTCGGCGAACGACGGGCTGTGGGGGTCGAGCTGGGACTGGATCACCGGCATGACTTATTCCTCGCCCTTGAGCACATCGGGCAGGTAGGCCCGGTGAAAACCGTTGTACGACTCACTGTTGCGCGCCTTGCTCAACGGCCAGGCCCGGCTGCCGAGGCTGGCTGCGCCATCGATGCGCAGGGTGCTGCCGCTGATAAAGGCCGCGCCGGGGCTGAGCAGAAAGACAATGGCCGCGCTGACTTCCGATTCCGTGCCAATGCGCTTGAGCGGTACGTGCTCGCGCAGGGTGGGAATGATTGCCTTGAACGCGCCTTCATACGTGTCCATGCCGCTGGAGGCGATCCAGCCCGGCGCCACGGCGTTGACCCGGACTCCGGCATGGCCCCATTCGTAGGCGGCGGTCTTGGTGAAGTTGTCCATCCCCGAGCGCGCCGCGCCGGAGTGGCCCATGCCGGGCATGCCGCCCCACATGTCGGCGAGCATGTTGACGATGCTCCCGCCGTGGCGACTCATGGACTGGTTGAACACTTCCCGGGCCATGAGGAAACCGCCCACCAGGTTGGTGCGCAGCACGGTTTCGAAGCCTTTCTGGTTGATCGAGGCCAGCGGCGCCGGGTACTGGCCGCCGGCATTGTTCACCAGGCCGTGGATCGGCCCAAAGCCCTCGATCAACTGCGCCACCAGGGCCTTGACCGCGTCCTCGTCGCGAATGTCGCAGGCCTGCCAGTGGGCCAGGCCGCCGTCTTCGGCAATCTCGCCTGCGACCTTCTGCAGTTTTTCCGCCTTGCGCCCCACCAGCAGCACCCGGGCGCCGAGGGCCGCCAGTTCGTGGGCGGTGCAGCGGCCGATGCCACTGCCGCCGCCGGTGACGATGACGGTCTGGCCGGCAAACAATCGGTCTTTGAAAATCGAGTCGTACACCACGGCCACTCCTTTAATTGACGGCGTCGGCGATGCGCTGCGGCACCGGGATCTGGATCTCCAGCAATTGCTGGGCGAAGGCCTTGCCTTGTGGGTCGATGCGCAGGCTGGCGACACCGCCGCCGCCCAGGGCGTTTTCCAGCAGGAAGTTGAGGCTGTGAGTGCCCGGCAGGTACCAGCGCTGCACGCGGCCGTGAACCGGGTCCAGCACGTGGCCCATCCAGTCCGCCAGCACCTCCGGAGTCAGGGCTTCGGCGATCCACGGCAGGTAGTCGGGATGACGCGCTAGCACGCCGATGTTGCTGTGGTTGCCCTTGTCGCCGGAGCGCGCCACCGCCAGCTTGATCAGGGGCACGCTGGCATCGGGGCGGCCTTGGGGCTTGGGCAGTGAATGCGCGGCGGGCAGGGCGCTGGCGTCCAGGCGGTCCACTTCGGGCAGGGCGCAGGGATGACGCTGGCCGGCAAAGTCGACGTGCAGTTGGCAGGCGTCCTTGTCCAGCAGGAACGAGAACAGGCGGATGACCGGATAGACCGTGGGCCGCCCGCCGACAATTCCGGTCAGCCCCGGAGCCATGCCGGTGGCGGCCTGGGCGATTTCCCGGGAGAACAGCACCAGCGCCGCCTTGTGCGGATGGCGCACCGCCAGCTTGATCACCACTTCGCGGCTGTCCTGGCGGCGGCCGTGGGGACCGTAGGTGGCTTCGCTGCCCAGCAGCTCGATATTGACTTCGCTGTAGTCCGGCCAGCCACGCTGGGCGAACATCTCGCGGGTCTTGTCGATGATCGCCCGGCTGACCCGGCGCGCCTTGGCCACCGCATCGATCCCGGCCATCAGGCAACTGGCGGTGCAGCGGAAGCCGTCGGGGTAGGTGGCGCTGACCTTGTACTGATGGCTGGGGGGCAGGCCCTTGGCGCCCTGGACCCTGACCTCGTTCGGCGCCTGCTGGTGCAGTTGCACCTCGGAGAAATCGCACACCACATCCGGAAGCAGGTAAGCCTGTGGATTGCCGATTTCGTACAACAGTTGTTCGCCAACCGTCAGCGGGCTGATCAGCCCGCCGCTGCCTGGCGCCTTGCTGACCACGAACTGGCCGTCGGCGTCGACTTCGACGATGGGAAAGCCGATGTGCTCGTAGTCCGGCACCTCGTGCCAATCGGTGAAGTTGCCGCCGGTGCACTGGGCGCCGCATTCGATGATGTGCCCGGCCAGGGCGGCCTGGGCCAGGCGGTGGTAGTCCTGCCAGGACCACTTGAACTCGTGGACCAGGGCGGCGCTGACCACCGCGCTGTCGACGCCGCGTCCGGTGATCACGATATCGGCCCCCAGGCCCAGGGCTTCGACGATGCCCGGGGCGCCAAGGTAGGCATTGATGGAGACGCACATCGGCGGCAGGGGCGCGCCGCTGAACATTTCCTGGATGCCGGCGCCGGCCAGTTGCTTGAATTGTGGTTGCAGGTCATCCCCCAGCAGCACGGCGATCTTCAGCGGCACCCCGGCCTGCTCGCAGGCGGCGCGCAGGGCATTGGCGCAGGCTTGGGGATTGACCCCGCCGGCATTGCTGATGACGCGGATCTTCTGCGCATGGATCGAGCCCAGCAAGGGAGTGAGCACCTCGACAAAATCCGTGGCGTAACCGGCGTTCGGGTCCTTCAGGCGTGCCCCGGCCATGATCGACAGGGTGATCTCCGCCAGGTAATCGAACACCAGGTAATCCAGGCGTCCGCCTTGCACCAGTTGCGCGGCGGCGCTGCTGGTGTCGCCCCAGAAGGCGCTGGCGCAGCCGATTCTTACGGTCTTGGTCATGGCAGGGCTCTCGAAAAAAGAACTGCGAGGAGGCTACCAAGCAAGCGCTTGGTTTGTAAATGGGCCGATGGAATCTTCTGCCCAAGCGCTTGCTTGGTGATCCCGGGGAGCTTAAATTGCGCGCGCTACAGCCGCTTTCAGGCTGGGCTCTTGATGAAGTGACGCTAGGAGAACACCGGTGGACGAGCAAAAAGCCTTGCAGGTGGTACGCGAGCTGATTGCCAGCGGGCAAGTGACCGATCCCGACAGTGCCCGGGGCAAACTGTTGCAGACCGCCGCCCATCTGTTTCGCAACAAGGGCTACGAACGCACCACGGTGCGCGATCTGGCCAGCGCGGTGGGCATCCAGTCCGGCAGCATCTTTCACCACTTCAAGAGCAAGGACGACATCCTGCGGGCGGTGATGCAGGAAACCATCCACTACAACACCGCCCTGATGCGCGCCGAGCTGGCCGAGGCCGGCAGCGTGCGCGAGCGGGTGCTGGCGCTGATCCGCTGCGAACTGCAATCGATCATGGGCGGCAGTGGCGAAGCCATGGCGGTGCTGGTCTATGAATGGCGTTCACTGTCCGCAGAAGGCCAAGCCGCGGTGCTGGCCCTGCGCGACATCTATGAACAGATCTGGCTCCAGGTGCTGGGGGAGGCCAAGGCCGCCGGGTTTATCAAGGGCGATGTGTTCATCACCCGGCGCTTTCTCACCGGCGCCTTGTCCTGGACTACCACCTGGTTTCGGGCCCAGGGCAGCATGACCCTGGAGCAGTTGGCCGAGGAGGCTCTGCTGCTGGTGCTCAAGGATCATTCGCACGCCGATTGAATCTGCAGTGCAACATTGTCGACGAGCCTTAAAGCGCCTAGCTTTAGAGCATTCTTTTTCTATTGTCCGAGGTGGGTTGCCTTGATCTCCTTGTCGTTGCGATCAGCCTTGCGAATGCTTTTGCTGGCGCTGGTAACCCTTTGGGTCTGTCCGGTCTTCTCGGCGCAACTGGTACGGGTCGCGGCGGCACATTTCCCGCCCTACACCGTCCGTCCTGAAACCGGTGCCGACACCGGCTTGCTGCCGCAGTTGGTGGAGGCCCTGAACCAGTCCCAGAACAAGTACCAGTTCGTCCTGGTGCCGACCTCGATTCCCCGGCGTTTTCGCGATTTCGAACAAGGCCGGGTCGACCTGGCGATCTTCGAGAACCCGGCCTGGGGCTGGAAGGACATTGACCACACCAGTGTCGACATGGGCCTGGAGGATGCGGAGATCTTCGTCGCCCAGCGCCAGCCCGGCCGCGGCCAGGAATATTTCGCCGACCTCAAGGGCAAGCGCCTGGCGCTGTTCAGCGGCTATCACTACGCCTTTGCCCAGTTCAACGCCGACCCCAAGTACCTGGCCGACGCCTACAACGCCACGCTCACCTATTCCCACGACAGCAACCTGCTGATGGTCCTGCGGGGTAGGGCGGACATTGCCCTGGTGACCCGCTCCTACCTCAGCGACTTTCTGGTCCGCAATGCCGAGAACAATGACCAGTTGCTGGTGTCCCAGCGCATCGATCAGGTCTACCACCACTACAGCCTGATCCGGCCCCAGGCGCCGATCAGCGCCGAAGACTTTGCCGGGCTGCTGCAAACACTGCGGGCCAACGGCCAGTTGCGCAAAATCTTCGATCCCTACCGCATCGTCGTGATGCCCGTGCCCCACGCCTGAACCCCTGGGGGCTGCCCGGGCTCCCTCAAGGGCGCGGCTAAATTTCTCCCGCCGGTCCACGTCACTTGCTTGAATGCCCTTTGACGCTGAGGCCTGCCATGTCCCTTGTAAGTCCGCTGAGTGTCCAGGCCCTGTCGGCGGCTGCGCTGCCGGGCATCGATGAGGTCGGCGCCCGGTGCCGGTTGTTCCCGGCATGGCCGGGCCGGGGCCAGGAGTCCATGGCACTGGGGGCCCAGGCCGAACGGCAGGATCAACTGGCGTTCTGGCTGTCGGCCCAGGTGCACGCGCTGTACCTGGACCCGCCGGGCACGCCGCCACCGGCGTTCGCCCACGTCGATGCCTGTGCCGGGCAAAACCGTTGTCGGTACTGCCGGCAGGACTTCGATCTTGTGCACAAACGTGCCGCGTTGCTGGTGCTGGGGCGCAGTGGCCTGCTGGAAGGATGAGCGGCGCTCAGCGCCTGGCGAAGGTGTCGGGGCGATTGCCCGAGACTTTGCGGCAATGCACCAGGGCATCGCGAATCATGAAATTGACCAGGGTCGGCGAGACCCCCAGTTCCTTGGCGATGTCCTTTTGCGGCACGCCGTGCAGGCGATACATCTCGAAGGCATAGCGGGTGCGACTGGGCAGCTCGGTCAGGGCATCGGCAATGTGTTCCAGGGTGGAAAAGTTCATGTGCGAGGTTTCGGGCGAAGCGCCATGAATCACCACGTTCAAGCCTTCTTCTTCAGTGCCTGAATACTTCAGCTCCAGTGCCTGCTTGCGGTAATGGTCGATGGCCAGATTGCGCACGATCTGGAACAGGTAGCTGAGCTGGGCCTTGAACGAGGAGGTGATTTGCGGGGCCGACTGCAGGCGGAAAAAGGCGTCCTGGACCACGTCTTCAGCCCGGGACCGGCAGCCGGTAATCCGGGCTGCGATCTTCACCAGGATCAGACGGTTGTCGACAAAAGCCTGGAGTAACGGTGAATCGCACCTGCTTGTGGATACTGGTTCCGTCATGGAAATCACCTTGTTGCAAAGAGGTAAGTGGGACGCCAGAAAAATCTGACCCGTCCTACACATCGAGCGACAAATTAGGATGAATGATAATGATTGTCAATTGAGAAAAAGAACTAATGCTCTCTAGCGGTGCAGATTGAGAACAGCGGCTCGTTCAGGGGGCGGAGCGGGTCCTGCCAGGGCCCATGGGGACTAATTATTTGCCGAGGTCATCCGTTCCCATGGGAGAAAGACTCCGGGCAGCAAGCCCGGGCGCGGCGCCTTGCGGATGCCTGTGACCTGTTGCCAACCCGTTGATTTTTAAGTGGGTTGCCAGGGGCATGGCAGGGCAGGGCCCGCCCTCCATCGCAAGCACACTCCTGGCAGGAAACCCCATGACGGACGCGTTCGAACTCCCCAGCACCTTGGCCCAAGCCCTTCAACGCCGGGCAGTCCTGGCCCCTGATCAAGTGGCGTTGCGGTTTCTCGCCCAAGAGCAGGAGCAGAACGTGGTCCTCAGTTACCGGGACCTGGATCTTCGTGCGCGGACCATTGCCGCGGCCCTGCAAGCCAATGCCGAATTCGGAGATCGCGCGGTGCTGCTGTTCCCCAGCGGCCCGGACTACGTCGCGGCGTTCTTCGGTTGCCTGTACGCCGGGGTGATCGCGGTGCCGGCCTACCCGCCGGAGTCGACCCGGCGCCATCACCAGGAGCGGCTGCTGTCGATCCTGGCCGACGCCGAGCCACGGCTGCTGCTGACCAGCGCCGGGCTGCGCGATGCGCTGTTGCAGATGGACGAACTCAAGGCCGCGGGCGCGCCGCAACTGCTCTGTGTGGACACCCTGGACGCCGGGCTGGCCGAAGACTGGCAGGCGGTTGAGCTTAAGGACCACGACATCGCCTTCCTGCAATACACCTCCGGCTCCACCGCGCTGCCCAAGGGCGTGCAGGTCAGCCACGGCAACCTGGTGGCCAACGAATTGCTGATCCGCCGTGGTTTCGGCATCGACCTCAACCCGGACGACGTGATCGTCAGCTGGCTGCCGCTGTATCACGACATGGGCCTGATCGGCGGCCTGCTGCAACCGATCTTCAGCGGCGTGCCCTGCGTGCTGATGTCGCCGGCCTATTTCCTGGCCCGGCCGGTGCGCTGGCTGGAAGCGATCAGCGAATACGGCGGCACCATCAGCGGCGGTCCGGATTTCGCCTACCGCCTGTGCAGCGAGCGGGTCAGCGAATCGGCCCTGGAGCACCTCGACCTCAGCCGCTGGCGTGTGGCCTATTCCGGTTCCGAGCCAATCCGCCTCGACACCCTGGAAGGCTTTGCCGAGAAGTTCAGCGCCTGCGGTTTCAGCGAGCAGCATTTCCTCGCGTCCTACGGTCTGGCTGAAGCCACCCTGTTCGTCGCCGGTGGCGTGCGCGGCCAGGGCATCCCGGCCCTGCGCCTGGACGACCAGGCCCTGGCGCAGAACCGCGCCGAGCCGGGGGCGGGCAGCGCCATGATGAGTTGCGGTTTCAGCCAGCCTGAGCACGCGGTGCTGGTGATGGACCCACAGCAGCTCGGCGAATTGCCTGACAACCGCATCGGCGAAGTCTGGGCCGCCGGGCCGAGCATTGCCCACGGCTACTGGCGCAATCCCGAGGCCACGGCCAAGACCTTTGTCCAGCACGCTGGCCGCACCTGGCTGCGCACCGGCGACCTGGGTTTCCTGCGTGACGGCGAACTGTTCATCACCGGGCGCCTGAAGGACCTGCTGATCGTGCGCGGGCACAACCTGTATCCCCAGGACATCGAAAAAACCATCGAGTGCGAAGTGGAAGTGGTGCGCAAGGGCCGGGTGGCAGCGTTCGCGGTCAGCGACCAGGGCCAGGAAGGCATTGGCATCGCTGCGGAAATCAGCCGCAGCGTGCAGAAGATCCTGCCCCCCGAAGCGCTGATCAAGGCCATCCGCCAGGCCGTGGCCGAAGCCTGTCAGGAAGCGCCGAGCGTGGTGGTGCTGCTCAACCCCGGGGCCCTGCCGAAAACCTCCAGCGGCAAGTTGCAGCGTTCCGCCTGCCGCACACGGTTGGCCGATGGCAGCCTGGATCATTACGCGCTGTTCCCGCAGGCCGGTAGCGCAACAGCGGACGCGGTAGCAAGCACGGGTGACGCGCTGCAAACCCTGATCGGGCGGATCTGGCAGGAACAACTGCAATGCGCGGCAGTGGCCGCCGACGATCACTTCTTCCTCCTGGGGGGCAACTCGATTGCCGCCACCCAGGTCACGGCCCGCCTGCGCGAGGAACTGGGCCTGGAGCTGAGCCTGCGGTTGTTGTTCGAAGCGCCGACCCTGGGCGCCTTCAGCGCTGCCGTGGCGCGCCTGCAACAGGACGGCGGCGTGGCCCAGGGCAGCATTCAGGCCCTGTCGCGCCAGCAGCCGCTGCCCCAATCCCTGGCGCAGAACCGCCTGTGGATCACTTGGCAACTGGACCCGCACAGCAGCGCCTACAACATTCCCGGCGGCCTGCGCCTGCGCGGTGAGCTGGACGAAGACGCCCTGCGCGCCAGCTTCCAGCACCTGCTGCAACGCCACGAAGCGCTGCGCACGCGGTTCTTCGAGCGCGATGGCCAGGCCCTGCAACAGGTGGATGCCGCCGGCGAATTCAACCTGCAGGTGATCGATATCAGCGACCTGCCTGTGGCCGAGCGCGAAGCCCGTGCGTGGCAGATCCGCGAAGACGAAGCGCGCACCCAGTTCGACCTGGAAAAGGGCCCGCTGTACTGGGCGACCCTGATCCGCCTGGACGATGAAGAGCACCAGTTGCTGCTGACCCTGCACCACATCATTGCTGACGGTTGGTCGCTGAATGTGCTGATCGACGAGTTCTCCCGGCTCTACGCTGCCGCGGTCCAGGGCCAGCGCCTGGAGCTGGCGCCCCTGGCCCTGCAATACGCCGACTACGGCAGCTGGCAGCGCCAGTGGCTGGCCCAGGGCGAAGGCCAGCGCCAGCTGGACTACTGGAAGCAGCAACTGTCCGACGAGGCCCCGGTGCTCAGCCTGGCCACCGATCACCCGCGCTCGGCCCAGGTCCGCCACAGCGCCGCGCGCCACAGCCAGCGCCTCGGCGTGACCCTCAGCGAGGCCGTGCGCCAGACCGCCCAGGCCTGGCAGGTCACGCCGTTCATGTTGTTGCTGGCCACCTTCCAGACCCTGCTGCATCGATACAGCGGGCAGAGCGAGATCCGCATCGGCGTGCCCAACGCCAACCGCCCGCGCCTGGAAACCCAGGGCCTGCTGGGCTTCTTCATCAACACCCAGGTACTGCGCGGCCGGCTGGATGGGCGCCAGACCTTCGCCGAACTGCTGCAACAGACCCGCCGCAGCGTCCTTGAGGCCCAGGCTCACCAGGACCTGCCTTTCGAACAGTTGCTCGAAGCCTTCCCCGATGCCCGCGAGCAGGGCCTGTTCCAGGTCATGTTCAACCACCAGCAGCGCGACCTCAGCGCCCTGCGCCGCCTGCCCGGGCTGCTGGCCGAAGAGCTGCCGTGGCACAGCCGCGAGGCCAAGTTCGACCTGCAACTGCACAGCGAGGAAGACCGCAACGGCCGCCTGAGCCTGGCCTTCGACTACGCCGACGAGCTGTTCGAGGCGGCGACCATCGAGCGTCTGGCCGGGCACTTCATCAGCCTGCTGGAGCATGCCTGCCAGCAGCCGGACAGCGCCCTGGGCGACTTGTCGTTGCTCGGCAAGGCCGAAGCGGCGCAACTGCAACAATGGAGCGTGGCGCCTTGCGCGAGCGCCGAGCGCTGGTTGCCGGAACGCCTGCATGAACAACTGCAGCAGACCCCGGAGCGCACCGCGCTGCTCTGGGACGGCGGGCAACTGAGCTTTGCCGAACTCCACGCCCAGGCCAACCGCCTGGCCCATTACCTGCGGGACAAGGGCGTCGGCCCGGACGTGTGCGTGGCCATCGCCGCCGAGCGTTCGCCGCAACTGCTGATCGGCCTGCTGGCGATCATCAAGGCCGGCGGCGCCTACGTGCCCCTGGACCCGGATTACCCCGCCGAGCGCTTGGCCTACATGCTCGAAGACAGCGGCGTGCAACTGCTGCTGACCCAGACCCATCTGCTGGGCCAGATGCCCCAGGCCCCAGGTATCAGCACCATCGCCCTGGACAGCCTCAAGCTCGACAGCTGGCCGAGCCAGGCCCCGGGCCTGCACCTGGACGGCGACCACCTGGCCTACGTGATCTACACCTCCGGCTCCACCGGCCAGCCCAAGGGCGTGGGCAACACCCATCGCGCCTTGATGGAGCGCCTGCAATGGATGCAGGACAGCTACCAGCTGCAAGCCGACGATGTGCTTATGCAGAAGGCTCCCATCAGCTTCGACGTGTCGGTGTGGGAGTGCTTCTGGCCGCTGATCACTGGTTGCCGCCTGCTGCTTGCCGCCCCCGGCGAGCACCGCGATCCCCATCGCATCGCCCAGCTGGTACGGGAATATGGCGTGACCACGCTGCACTTCGTGCCGCCGCTGTTGCAGCTGTTTGTCGATGAGCCGCTGAGCGCCGAATGCCACAGCCTGCGCCGAGTGTTCTCCGGTGGCGAAGCCTTGCCCGCCGAACTGCGCAACCGGCTGTTGCAGCAGTTGCCGAACGCGCAACTGCACAACCGCTACGGCCCCACCGAAACCGCGATCAACGTCACCCATTGGCAGTGTTCGGTGGAGGACGGCGAGCGCTCGCCCATTGGCCGGCCGCTGGGCAATGTGCTGTGCCGGGTGCTGGATGCCGAGCTCAACCTGCTGCCGGTCGGGGTGCCCGGCGAGCTGTGCATCAGCGGCCAGGGCCTGGCCCGGGGTTACCTGGGACGCCCGGCGCTGACCGCCGAACGCTTTGTGGTCGACCCCCTGAGTGAGGAGGGCGCGCGCCTGTACCGCACCGGCGATCGGGTGCGCTGGTGCGCTGACGGCGTGCTGGAATACCTCGGCCGCCTCGACCAGCAGGTCAAGCTGCGGGGCTTTCGGGTCGAGCCCCAGGAAATCGAAGCCCGGCTGCTGGCCCAGGACGGCGTGGCCCAGGCCGCGGTGCTGGTGCGCGACACCGTCGCCGGCCCGCAGTTGATCGGCTACTACACCGCCCAGGCCAGCGACGAAGATGAAACCGAGCAATGTGCTCGGCTGACCACTGCCCTGGCCGCCGAACTGCCGGAGTACATGGTGCCGGCGCAGCTGCTGCGCCTGGACGCCATGCCCCTGAGCCCCAGTGGCAAGCTGGATCGCCGGGCCCTGCCGGAGCCGCAATGGCAGGTGCGCGAACACGTCGAACCGAGCACCGATCTGGAACGGCAGATCGCGCAGATCTGGCGCGAAGTGCTGGGCCAGCCACGGATCGGCCTCAAGGACGACTTCTTCGCCCTGGGCGGGCATTCGCTGCTGGCCACCCAGATCATTTCCCGCACCCGCCAGGCCTGCGACGTCGAGTTGCCACTGCGGGCGCTGTTCGAAGCCAGCGAGCTGGGGGACTTTGCCGAACAGGTGCTGCTGATCCAGCAGTCCGGCGCGCGCAACCAGCAGCCGCCGATTGCCCGGGTCGACCGCAGCCAGCCGGTGCCGCTGTCCTACTCCCAGCAGCGCATGTGGTTCCTCTGGCAGATGGAGCCCGACAGCCCGGCCTACAACGTCGGCGGCATGGCGCGGCTGTCCGGGGTGCTCGACGTGGGGCGCTTCGAGGCCGCGTTGCAGGCGTTGATCCTGCGCCACGAAACCCTGCGCACCACTTTCCCCAGCGTCAATGGCGTGGCCCATCAGCAGGTGCAGGCCTACACCGGCCTGCGCATGGCCTGGAAGGACTTCTCGGCCCTGGCTCCGGATGCCCGGCAACAACGCCTGCAACAACTGGCGGACAGCGAAGCGCACCAGCCCTTCGACCTGGAAACCGGCCCCTTGCTGCGTGCCTGCCTGGTCAAGGCCGGCGAGCAGGAGCACTACTTCGTCCTGACCCTGCACCACATCGTCACCGAAGGCTGGGCCATGGACATCTTCGCCCGCGAGCTGGGCGCGCTGTACGAAGCCTTTCTCGACGACCGCGAGTCCCCGCTGGAACCCTTGCCGGTGCAGTACCTGGACTACAGCGTGTGGCAGCGCCAGTGGCTGGAATCCGGCGAGCGCCAGCGCCAGCTGGACTACTGGACCGGGCAACTGGGCCGCGAACACCCGCTGCTGGAACTGCCCAGCGACCGGCCGCGTCCCGCGGTGCAAAGCCACCAGGGCGAGCTGTACCGCTTCGATTTGAGCGACGAACTGGCGGCCCGGGTGCGGTCCTTCAATGCCGAGCACGGCCTGACCCTGTTCATGACCATGACCGCCGCACTGTCGGTGCTGCTGTACCGCTACAGCGGCCAGAGCGACCTGCGCATCGGCGCGCCGGTGGCCAACCGCATCCGCCCGGAAAGCGAAGGGCTGATCGGCGCCTTCCTCAATACCCAGGTGCTGCGTTGCCAGCTCGACGGGCAGATGAGCGTCGGCCAGTTGCTGGAGCAGGTGCGCCACACCGTGATCGAGGGCCAGTCGCACCAGGACCTGCCCTTCGACCAACTGGTGGAAGCCTTGCAACCGCCGCGCAGCACCGCCTACAACCCGCTGTTCCAGGTGATGTGCAACGTCCAGCGCTGGGAATTCCAGCAAAGCCGGCAACTGGCGGGCATGACCGTGGACTACCTGGTCAACGATGCCCGGGCCACCAAGTTCGACCTCAACCTGGAAGTCACCGACCTGGATCAACGCCTGGGCTGCTGCCTGACCTACAGCACCGACCTGTTCGACGAGCCGCGGATTGCGCGCATGGCCGCCCATTGGCGCAACCTGCTGCAGGCCCTGATTGACGATCCGCAACGGCGCCTGTGCGAACTGCCGCTGCTGCACGCCGAGGAACAGCAGCAACTGCTGGACAGCCTGAGCGTCGAGCCCGGCGAGCACCGCCTGGACCAGTGCATCCACCACCTGTTCAGCGAACAGGCCCTGGCCCGTCGCGACGCCCCGGCCCTGACCTTCGCCGGGCAGACCCTGAGCTACAGCGAACTGGACAGCCGCGCCAACCGCCTGGCCTGGATGCTTCGTGAGCGTGGCGTGGGCCCGCAGGTGCGGGTCGGCCTGGCCCTGGAGCGCTCCCTGGAGATGGTCGTCGGCCTGCTGGCGATCCTCAAGGCCGGCGGCGCCTACGTGCCGCTGGACCCGGAATACCCGCTGGACCGCCTGCACTACATGATCGAAGACAGCGGCATTGGTTTGCTGCTCAGCGATGCGCGGATGTTCGCCGCCCTGGGCGAGTTGCCGGCGAGTGTCGGTCGTTGGTGCCTGGAGGAGGACGGCGCGTTGCTGGCCGACTACCCGGCCAGCGAATTGCCCTTTATCAGCCTGCCCCAGCATCAGGCGTACCTGATCTACACCTCCGGCTCCACCGGCCAGCCCAAGGGCGTGGTGGTGTCCCACGGGGAAATCGCCATGCACTGCCAGGCGGTGATCCGCCGCTTCGGCATGCGCCCGGACGACTGCGAGCTGCACTTCTATTCCATCAACTTCGACGCCGCCACCGAGCGCCTGCTGGTGCCGCTGCTCAGCGGCGCCCAGTTGGTACTGCGAGCACAAGGGCAGTGGGACGCCGAAGAGATCTGCCAACTGATCCGTCAGCACCGCATCAGCATCCTCGGCTTCACCCCGAGCTACGGCAGCCAGTTGGCCCAGCATCTGGCCATCCAGCAGCAGACCCTGCCGGTGCGCATGTGCATCACCGGCGGCGAGGCCCTGACCGGCGAGCACCTGCAACGCATTCGCGCGGCGTTCCAGCCGAACCTGTTCTTCAACGCCTACGGCCCCACCGAAACTGTGGTCATGCCCCTGGCCAGCCTGGCGCCGCAGCAGTTGGCCGAAGGCGTGGCCAGCGTGCCCATCGGCCGCATTGTCGGGGCGCGGGTGGCTTACATTCTCGATGCTGATCTGGCGCTGGTTCCCCAAGGGGCGACCGGCGAGCTGTATGTCGGCGGCGCCGGCCTGGCCCAGGGGTATCACCGTCGTCCGGGGATGAGTGCCGAGCGTTTCGTGGCTGATCCGTTCTCCGGCGATGGCGGGCGCCTGTATCGCACCGGCGATCTGGTGCGCCAGTGCGCCGATGGCCAGCTGGAGTACATCGGCCGGGTCGACCATCAGGTGAAGATTCGCGGTTTCCGCATCGAACTGGGGGAGATCGAAACCCGTCTGCTGGATCATCCGGCCGTGCGTGAAGCGGTGGTGCTGGCCCTGGACACCCCGGCCGGCAAGCAGCTGGCCGGTTACCTGGTGACCGAGGTGGCCGAGCACAACGAGGCGCAGCAGGCCAACCTGCGTGAAGCCCTCAAGCAGCAGCTGAAAACCCAGTTGCCGGACTATATGGTGCCGACCCACCTGATCCTGCTGGAGAGCATGCCGCTGACCGCTAACGGCAAGCTCGACCGCCGGGCCCTGCCGATGCCGGACCCGGAGCTCAACCGCCAGCAGTACGTGGCGCCGAGCAATGATCTGGAGCAGACCCTGGCCAAGGTCTGGGGCGAAGTGTTGAACGTGCAGCAAGTGGGCCTCAACGACAACTTCTTCGAACTGGGGGGCGACTCGATCCTGTCGATCCAGGTGGTCAGCCGTGCTCGCCAGCTGGGGCTGCACTTCACCCCGCGCGACCTGTTCCAGCACCAGACCGTGCAGACCCTGGCCCGGGTCGCCAGCCACACTCAGCGCGTCAGCGCCGAGCAGGGCCCGCTCAGTGGCGAGGCGCCGCTGACGCCGATCCAGCACTGGTTCTTCGACAGCCGTATTCCCCAGCCGCAGCACTGGAACCAGGCGCTGCTGCTGGAGCCGCTGGGCGTGCTCGATGCGCAACGGCTGGAGCAAGCGCTGCTGGCGGTGCTGGAGCAGCACGACGCCCTGCGCCTGCGTTTCTCTCAAGCGGACGGTCAGTGGCGCGCCGAGTACCTGCCGCTGTCCGACGCGCCGGTGCTGTGGCAAGTGCGGGTGCCGTCCATGGCCACCTGCGAGGCGCTGTTCGCCGATGCCCAGCGCAGCCTCGACCTGGAACACGGGCCGCTGCTGCGGGCGGTGTTGGTGGACGGGCCGGAAGGCGAGCAGCGCCTGCTGCTGGCGATCCACCATTTGGTGGTGGATGGCGTGTCCTGGCGCGTGCTGCTGGAGGATTTGCAGAACGCCTATCGTCAGCTGCAAGCCGGGCAGGCTCTGAACCTGCCGGCCAAGACCAGCGCATTGCGCGACTGGTCGAGCCGCCTGCAAGCCTATGCCGGCAGCGAATCCCTGCGTGAAGAACTGAACTGGTGGCAGCAGCAACTGGCCGGCCCCGCCGCGCAACTGCCGGGCTTGAATGCCGCCGGTAGCCAGCAGCATCAGCAGGCCCAAAGCCACAGCGTGACCCTGGATGCCGAGCGCACCCGTCAGCTGTTGCAACAGGCCCCGGCGGCCTACCGCACCCAGGTCAACGACCTGCTGCTGACCGCCCTGGCCCGGGTGCTGTGCCGCTGGAGCGGGCAGCCTTCGGCCCTGGTGCAACTGGAAGGCCACGGCCGCGAGGCGCTGTTCGACGAGATCGACCTGACCCGTAGCGTCGGCTGGTTCACCAGCGCCTATCCGCTGCGCCTGACCCCGTTGCAAGTGGAAGAAGCGGCCGGGCAGGGGGCCTCGATCAAGGCCATCAAGGAACAACTGCGAGCCGTACCGCACAAGGGCCTGGGCTACGGCGTGCTGCGCTACCTGGCCGATGACGCCTGCCGCGAAGCCTTGGCGGCGCTGCCGCTGGCGCCGGTGACCTTCAACTACCTGGGGCAGTTCGACCAGAGCTTCGGCGCCGATGCCTTGCTGCGTCCGCTGGATGAGTCCGTTGGTCCGACCCATGCACCTGAAGCACCGTTGCCCAACGAGCTGAGCATCGACAGCCAGGTCTATGGCGGCGAGCTGGTGCTGCGCTGGACTTACAGCGGCGAGCGTTTCGATGCCGAGCTGATCGGCGAACTGGCGGACGCCTACCTGGGCGAGCTGCACAGCCTGATCGCTCATTGCCTGAAGGACGATGCCGGTGGCCTGACGCCGTCGGACTTCCCCCTGGCGCGCCTGACCCAGGCCCAGCTCGATGGCCTGCCGGTGCCGGCTGTGCAGATCGAAGACGTCTACCCGCTGACCCCGATGCAGGAAGGCATGCTGCTGCACACCCTGCTGGAGCCGGGCACCGGCCTGTATTACATGCAGGACCGCTACCGCATCAACAGCGAGCTGGACCCGGAGCGTTTCGCCCAGGCCTGGCAGGTGGTGGTGGCGCGCCACGAGGCCTTGCGCGCGTCTTTTTGCTGGAACGTCGGCGAAGACATGCTGCAGGTTATCCACAAGCCGGGCCGCACCCCGATCGAGTTCCTCGACTGGAGCGCGGTGCCCGAAGCCGAGCAGGAACCCAAGCTGCAAGCCCTGCACAAACAGGAGCGCGAGGCCGGTTTCGATCTGCTCAATCAGGCGCCGTTCCACCTGCGGCTGATCCGCGTCGGTGCGGCCCGTTACTGGTTCATGATGAGCAACCACCACATCCTCATCGATGCCTGGTGCCGCTCGCTGCTGATGAACGACTTCTTCGAGATTTACACCGCTCTGGGCGAAGGCCGCGAGGTGCAGTTGGCGGTACCGCCGCGTTACCGCGACTACATCGGCTGGTTGCAACACCAGAGCCTGTCCGAGGCGCGGCAGTGGTGGCGGCACAACCTTGAAGGCTTTGAACGCACCACGCCGATCCCCAGCGACCGGCCGTTCCTGCGCGAACACGCCGGCGACAGCGGCGGCATGATCGTCGGCGACTGCTACACCCGCCTGGATGCCCGGGACGGCGCGCAACTGCGGGAACTGGCGCAACAGCATCAGCTGACCGTCAACACCTTTGCCCAGGCTGCCTGGGCCCTGGTGCTGCGGCGCATGAGCGGCGATCGCGACGTATTGTTCGGCGTTACCGTGGCCGGGCGTCCGGTGGACATGCCGGAGATGCAACGCACCGTCGGCCTGTTCATCAACAGCATCGCGCTGCGGGTCAAGCTGCCCGAGGAGGGCCAGCGTTGCAGCGTGCGCCAGTGGCTCGGCGACTTGCTCGATCGCAACATGCAACTGCGCGAATACGAGTACCTGCCGCTGGTGGCGATTCAGGAGTGCAGCGAACTGCCCAAGGGCCAACCGCTGTTCGACAGCCTGTTCGTGTTCGAAAACGCCCCGGTGGAAGTCTCGGTGCTGGACCGCGCCCAGAGCCTGAACGCCAGTTCGGATTCGGGCCGCACCCACACCAACTTCCCGATCACCGCGGTGTGCTACCCGGGGGATGACCTGGGCCTGCACCTGTCCTACGACCAGCGCTACTTCGAACAGGCGACCATCGAGCGCCTGCTCGGCGAGTTCAAGCGCCTGCTGCTGGCGCTGATGCAGGGCTTGCATGGCGACATGGCCGAACTGGCGCTGCTGGGCGAAGAAGAGCAGGACTTCCTGCTGGCCGGCTGCAACCAGAGCGCGCATGAGTACCCGCTGGAGAGCAGCTACGTCGAGCTGTTCGAGGCCCGGGTGGCGGCCCATCCGCAGCGCGTGGCCGCCAGTTGCCTGGACCGGCGCTACAGCTACGCTGAGTTGAACCGCTACAGCAACCGCCTGGGCCATGCCTTGATTGCCAACGGCGTGGGCTTTGATCAGCCAGTGGCCTTGCTGGCCGAGCGCGGCCTGGAACTCTTGGGCATGATCATCGGCAGCTTCAAGGCCGGGGCCGGCTACCTGCCCCTGGACCCGGGCCTGCCGAGCCAGCGCCTGGGGCGCATCATCGAGCTCAGTCGCACGCCGATCCTGGTCTGCAGCGCGGCCTGCCGCGAACAGGCCCTGGCCCTGCTGGACGAGTTCGCCTGTGCCGGGCGGCCACGATTGCTGGTCTGGGAAGAGCTGCAAGGCGCCGGGCATGCCGAGCACAATCCGGGCCGCTACAGCGCGCCGGATAACCTGGCCTACGTGATCTACACCTCCGGTTCCACCGGCCTGCCCAAGGGCGTGATGGTGGAGCAGCGCGGCATGCTCAACAACCAGCTGAGCAAGGTGCCGTACCTGCACCTGAGCGAAGCCGACGTGATCGCCCAGACCGCGTCCCAGAGCTTCGATATTTCGGTCTGGCAGTTCCTTGCCGCGCCGCTGTTCGGCGCCCGGGTCGACATTGTGCCCAACACCATCGCTCACGATCCCCAGGGCCTCTTGGCCCATGTCGAGGAGCAGGGCATCACGGTGCTGGAGAGCGTGCCGTCGCTGATCCAGGGCATGCTCGCCCAGGACGCCATCGCCCTGGATGGCCTGCGCTGGATGCTGCCCACCGGCGAGGCCATGCCACCGGAGTTGGCGCACCAGTGGTTGCTGCGTTATCCACAGATCGGTTTGGTCAACGCCTACGGCCCGGCGGAATGTTCCGATGACGTGGCCTTCTTCCGCGTCGATCTGGCATCGACCCGGGGCGCCTACCTGCCCATCGGTACGCCCACCGACAACAACCGGCTGTACCTGATGGACGAAGCCCTGGCGCTGGTGCCCCTGGGCGCCGTCGGCGAGCTGTGCGTAGCCGGCACCGGGGTCGGTCGTGGCTACGTCAGCGACCCAGTGCGTACCGCGCTGGCTTTCGTGCCCCATCCGTTCGGTGCGGCGGGCGAACGCCTGTACCGCACCGGCGACCTGGCACGCCGGCGCAGCGACGGCGTACTGGAATACGTCGGCCGTATCGACCATCAAGTGAAGATCCGTGGCTACCGTATCGAACTGGGCGAGATCGAAGCACGCCTGCATGAACAGCCGGAACTGCGCGATGCCGCCGTGGGTGTGCAGGAAGGGGTCAACGGCAAGCACCTGGTGGGCTACCTGGTGGCCAGTGACTCCAGCCTGAGCCCGAGCGAATGCCTGGAGCGGATCAAGCCGCGGCTGCGCGCCGAACTGCCGGAATACATGGTGCCGCTGCACTGGCTGTGGCTGCAGCGCCTGCCGCTCAACGCCAACGGCAAGCTCGATCGCAAGGCCTTGCCGGCCCTGGAGATCGGTCAGTTGCAGAGCCAGGACTATCAAGCGCCGGGCAATGAACTGGAGCAAACCCTGGCCGATATCTGGGCCGAGGTGCTCAAAGTCGAACGAGTGGGCGTGCGCGACAACTTCTTCGAGTTGGGCGGGCATTCCCTGCTGGCGACCCAGATTGCCTCGCGGGTGCAGAAAACCCTGCAACGCAACGTACCGCTGCGGGCCATGTTCGAATGCAGCACGGTGCAGGAACTGGCCGCCTACATCGACGGCCTGGGGGCCAATGCAATCAGCGAGGAGAAAGTGGATCGGCTGAGCGACCTGATGGCCGAACTGGAGGGCCTGTAGAACGGTTGTGGCGAGGGAGCTTGCTCCCGCTGGGTGGCGCAGCCACCCCAATGGCTGCACCTGCGTTCCTTCAGGACGATCGCAGACTCAGGCTTTACGGCCGCTGCGCGCCCGAGCGGGAGCAAGCTCCCTCGCCACAAGGGGGGCTTCGGCCTGTCCGCTGATCCTTGCTATAGTCCGCCGCGCATTGCCCGACAGCAGCCCTGTCGGGCTTTGTCGTTTCAGACAGTTCAAGGACCGGAACCATGGCAGAACAGCTTTACTGGCACGACATCGAAGATACGTTGGGCAACTGGAGTGGCCTGGGTGTCGAAGTGCAGCCAAATGCCACGGACAAACCGCCGCTGTACCTGCGCACCGGCGCCAATGCCCGGATCAAGCTGATGCACCATGACACGCCATTGTTCTGGGCCACCCTGGCCCGCGACCACGGCGGCGTCTGGCTGGTGCGCAACCCGCTGGCCGAGGGCGCCGAATGCCGGTTGCTGGCACCCATCGACTCAGCCACGGTCGAACAGCACGCGGCGCTGGCGCCCGAGCGGCGGATAAAGGCCTGGAGCCGCTATTTCGTCAGCCGCCTGAGTGACAGTGCCCGGCACTTTCTCACCCCCGGTTACTGGCTGGCCCAGGGCCTGCTGCCGGAGCCTGGCAGCACCGCGCGCGGTCTGGACAACTGGTGCTTCAGCTCGCGGGACGATGCCCTGAGCCACCTGCCCAACTGGCGACTGTACGGCGAGGATTTTCTCGACAAGCTGCAACCCCAGACCCTGGAATGGATCGACTGGTGGCACGGCGGCGGCAAACTCATTGGCCTGCACCGTGTCGACCCTGAGGCCGGGCGCTTGAAGTGGTGGCGTAAAAAGGCTCGCGAAGGCAGCCTGCCGCCGGTGCTGCTGTGGTACGTCGGCGGGCTGGCGTCCTATGTGGTGATCGACGGCCATTACCGTTTGCAGGCGGCCCTGGCGGAAAACCTCGCGCCGGCGTTCATCGTACTCAGCGCCACCCGGGTGCGCGACTTCGCGCCCAGCCCCGAGCACCAGCAACGGGTCATGGACTCGTTGCGCAAGCGCGGCGACGCGGTGCCGCGCAACCAGGCCCTGAGCACCGATAACCTCAACCGGGTGTTGATCCAGGCCTTCGATGACCGGCCGCAGTACCGCAGCGCCACCCAGGCCTGGGCCAGCCACGAGCCGGACTCACAGTGGTGCGACGAAGTGCGTCAGTGCCTGAGCGGGCAGGGGCTTGAGCAAGAGCTGGAAGCGGTCATCGCCCGGCGTGGGTAGGGCGCTGACCGCCTTCGCTGGCAAGCCAGCTCCTACAGGCGAAAGCGTCCTCCAGACATCTGCTATATTCGCGTCCGCCTGCCGCAGGACCGGTCATTGATCAAGGATTAGGGACAATCGTGGAACAGATTTTCTGGCGTGACATCGAGGATTTGGCCGGCCAGTGGAACGGCCTCGGCGTAGACGTCAAACGCCCGGCCAGCGGCAAGCCCAACCTGTGCCTGCTCAGTGGCAACAACTGCCGTATGCAGCTGGTGCTCGGCGACCAGACCCTGCTCTGGGGCACCATGTCCCGCTGCCTGTATGGCGTGTGGCTGGTGCGCAATCACCTGCCGGAGCAACTGCCGCAAACCCTGGTGGGCCCCATCGACTCGCCTCAGGTGGAACAACAGGCGCGCCTCGACCCGGCGCTGCGCCTCAAGGCCTGGAGCCGCTTCTTCGTCGAACAACTGATGCAGCACCAGCCGGACTTCTTTTACCCCGGCTACTGGCTGGTGCGGGCCCTGCGCCCGGCATCGCAGAAACCCATGCGGCCGCTGCTCAGCGGCACCGAAGCCTGGTACTTCAAGGGCGGTGAAGATGCCCTGAGCCATATGCCGCAGTGGGCGATCCATGGGCGCAACATCCTCGACAACCAACAGGCCGGTACGGCGCGCTGGGTCGGGTTGGGGGAGTACGGTGGCGCAGTAGTCGGCCTGCATGCCGTGGACCCGCATTCCGGCCGTCTCAAATGGTGGCGCAAGAAAGCCCGCGAAGGCAGCTTGCCGCCGATCCTGCTGTGGTACGTCACCGGTCTGAGCTGTTATCTGATTCTCGATGGCCATTACCGCCTGCAGGCGGCCATCGATGAAAACCTGCCGCCGGAGTTCCTGGTGGTCAGCTCGCCGCGGCTCTACCGCTATCGCCCCAACCCGCAAGAGCAGCAGAAGGTGCTGGGGGCGCTGCAAGTGCAAATCCAGCGCAAAAAACTGGACACCGGGCGCTTCAACCAGTTGCTGATCAGCACCTTCGATGATCGGCCGTATCACGGCTTTGGCAGCCAGTCCTGGGCGGGGATTGCTTCTGAGCAGGTGTGGATCGACCAGGTCAGCGGCATCCTCGAGGAGCGCGGAGGCCTGAGCGACCTGGAAGAAATCCTCGAACGCGAAGCGCCGGAAGAATATCGCTGAGTCCCAGCCCTAAGGCGTACACGCCCTCTGTAGGAGCTGGCTTGCCAGCGAAGAGGCCCGCAAGCCAT
Source organism: Pseudomonas protegens (assembly GCF_013407925.2). Classification (NCBI taxonomy): domain Bacteria; kingdom Pseudomonadati; phylum Pseudomonadota; class Gammaproteobacteria; order Pseudomonadales; family Pseudomonadaceae; genus Pseudomonas; species Pseudomonas protegens. The sequence continues at coordinate 5,356,346 of NZ_CP060201.1, forward strand.
GCGCCAACCTGACGGACGCCTTCGCCGGCAAGCCGGTTGTAAGGTCGCTGGAATGGCGTTTAGTCGCTTTCTTTTGTAAGGCAAATCCGAGAAACTGCGGGCCGCTTGAATGCGCCTGGTGGGCGGGCTAGGGTTCCGGAGCCATCGCCCAATCGATGGCTCGGATGTGCAAGTCCGACTGTTACCAGACGCATAAGCGCTCAGTCATGCCTGAGCGATTTCATGTTCGCCGTGTTATGGCGGCCGTGCGCGGGAGATCTTCGGATCTGCCGGGGTTCTGGTAACTCGGTCTTGCACACCCGCGTATGGCTGCCACCTTATTCGTGTGCAAGCGAACGGTGTCGGCTCCTTGTCATTACCAGGAGTTTGACCATGAAAAAGCTCGTCCCCGATCCCCCCACTTCCTACCGCGATCCCGCCCTTAAAGCTGCCAACGCCACCCTGCGCGTGGCCCTGGCCCAGCAACCGCTGGACACCGCGCTGTTCCAGCTCACGACCCAAGCCAAACCCGTTTCCCCCGACTCGCTGTTCAGCGTGCGCGAAGGCGTCAGCGCCGAAGAGGCCTTGGTGCACGTGGCGTTGTTGCTCAAATGCGCCGAAGAGGTCTGCGATGAAATCACCCAGCAGGGCAGCGGCCTGGAGCGCGGGCTGATCTGGTCCATGGTGCATTCGGTGGAGATGGCCCGCACGGTGGTGGAGGCCTTGCTCGACGGCCAGCGCGGGCCTTGAATCCGGGCATCTCCTGATACGTTTTTGTCGCCCCGGTCCGATTGACTGAGCCTGGTTCACGGCACAGTCTGTCGGACCTTTTTCGTCATTTCCCTACAGGAGCTAGCCGATGCCCTTTGCGACCATCGATGGACAACCGTTGCACTACCTTGACCAGGGCCAGGGGCCGGTGGTGTTCCTGGCCGGCAGTTATTTATGGGACACCAGCATGTGGGCGCCGCAGATCGAGGCGTTGTCGGCGCAGTACCGGGTGATTGCCGTGGACCTGTGGGGCCATGGCCTGTCCGGCCCGCTGCCTGAAGGTACGGCGTCGCTGGACGATGTGGCGCGGCAGATGCTGGCCTTGCTCGACCATTTGCACATCGAGCGGGTGACGTTGGTGGGCTTGTCGGTGGGCGGCATGTGGGGCGCGCGGCTGGCCCTGGCGGCGCCGCAGCGCATCGACGGTCTGGTGCTGATGGACACTTACCTGGGCGCCGAGCCTGAGCCGACCCGGCAGTATTACTTTTCCCTGTTCCAGCAGATCGAGGACAGCGGCCTGATCGCCGAGCCGCTGCTGGATATCGTGGTGCCGATCTTCTTCCGTCCGGGTATCGATCGGCAGTCGGCGCTGTTCCAGGATTTTCGCGCCAGCCTCGCGGCGCTGCCGACCGAGCGCCTGCGCCAGAGCGTGATTCCCATGGGGCGCATCACCTTCAGCCGGGCGGATGTGCTGGATCAGCTGCAGCGCCTGGATGGGCCGAACACCTTGTTGCTGTGTGGCGATCAGGACCAGCCGCGGCCACCTGCGGAAACCGTCGAGATGGCCGAGCGCATCGGCTGCCCTTATCAGCTGGTGCCCGAGGCCGGGCATATCTCCAGTCGTGAGAATCCCGAGTTCGTGACCCGGGCCTTGCTGGCGTTTTTACAGCGCCACGATTGAAGCCTGATTCTTCCGAGCTGGCTTGCCGGCCAAAAGGCCCGCAAGCCATGCGCCAAGCTGACGGAGGCCGTCGCCAGCGAACACTCTGAAAGGTCGCTGGAGTGGAGTGACGGTGTTCAGCTTGAAATCTGTTCTTCCAGAGGATTCAGTTGCGCCAGAAATGCAGCCGCGCCCATTCTTTTCAAGGGGTATTTGCCACGGCTCACGGCTTCGAAATACCGCAGCGACCCCCAGAGTTTAAAGTCCCCCACCAGATAGACCCGACGTTTGGCCCGGGTGAGTGCAACATTCAGCAGATTGGGTTTGGATGCAGCCCACTGCGCAGCTCCTGCATGATCAAGGTCGGCCCCCAGCAGCATGAAGACGGTGTCTTGTTCTTTACCCTGGAAGGTATGCACGGTGCCGATGGAGGATTTCAACCATTGCTTCAATTCCCCCGAGGGCAATTTCGGACGATGGTTGGGGCTGGCCCAAGCAGCTGCGCGTATGGCTTTTTGCAGGGCCAGGCGCACCGCCTTGAACGGTGAAATCACGTACAGCTGCGGCAGTTCTCCGTCGCGCAAGTAGAGTTGCCCGAGAAGGTCGACCATGAACTCGATCTGCTTAGGCACGACTTGTTTGTGTTCGACATGGCCAGGGATGTCGACCCAGCAACTGGAGCTGTAGACCGGGGCGCCCTGTTCGGCATGGGCACTGGGCAGACCAAAGACCATCTTGTTGCCGTAGGCGATTTGATTCGACAGGCTGAACATGGGTTCGATGCAGCGTCTGTGGACCCTCAACGGGCTGCCGATCCACAGTTCTTCGTCGGTATCGTTCCTGAAAACGCTTCCATAGCGATTGTTCTGGTCCGCCAGGCTCTGCACTGACACGCGATTGGGGGCGAAGGCTTGGTTGGCGGTGTGTACTGACAGCTGGCCGAGTGCCTTGACCAGGCGTTGCGGCAGGGTGAAGACCGGTTCGATTTGCAGAGGGTCGCCCACGATCATGGCTCGTTTAGCCCGCCACAATGCGCCGACGGCTGCCTGAGGCACGGCTTGTCCCGCTTCGTCGATGTACAGCCAGCCCAGCGAGCCGGCGCCCATCCCGCGGAACTGGTTGGCAAAGGAGGCAAAAGTACTTGAAACCACCGGTATCACCATGAACAGACTTTGCCAGAGCAGCTGTGTGAGTCGTTCATCCTCGGGCGTCTTGTTGCTCAGCAATAGGCTGATGGCGGTGAGGTTGGCGCTAAAGCCCTTGCCGTTCGAGCCCGAGGGGGCAACCTCGGCAAGCCAGGCTTCATGCAGGGTCAAGGCCGCGGCGAATAATGTCGAACGCAAGTGATTGAGTGCGGCATCGTGCCAAAGCCCGTTTATCTGGAAGTCGCGGTCTTCCAGTTCACTCAGATGACCTGGCAAGTTCGGACGCCCCAGGCGGACGGCGAAATCATCCAGGGATTGGCACTTGCCCTGCCACTGTGTTCTACGCGTGTCCAATTCGCTCTCACAGAACAGCAATGAGGTTTGCGCCTCTTCAAGTTTCGGGATCAGGCTGTTGTCGAGCAGGCTTTTCGCGCTGTTGATCTCTGCGTGCGCCTGACGCTGCAACCGGGCATTTTCCTGTTGTTCATCTCGATGCGTCCTAGCCGCTGGCGTGTTGAACAAGCGCTTCCACCATGCCGGGCGACCGCGATCTATCAGGCGTTCCAGTTCCTGAAGGCTGGCCAGATGTTGCTTGGACGCCTGGAGTTTCTGCTGGTGTTGGTCCAGCGCCTGCTGGGCGGATGCCTTGAGCTGTTCGGCCTGATGGAAGGCCTGTTGTTGAAGGCCCAGGAAGCTGTGCTCGTCGGTAGCCGACATCTCACTCAGCAGGCTGGCGTAACGGGCCCGTTCCTCCAGCGCTTTGCTGACAGCCTCATCGGCTTTTTTGAATGCCGCGCGGGCCTCCTTGAAGCTGGGCCCTTTGTATTCATCCACCCATTGACGAATCGTCAGTGGTTTATGGGGGACGGTGGAATCCACCGGGTTGAAGAACATGCGCTCCTGCAAGGCTTTTCGGTTGCCACTGTTGCCCAGTGCGGCGCAGATCAGTCCCCAGGGTTTGTCCTCATCGGACAGTTCGCTGATGCTGCCATCACTGCTCTGTGCGGCAACTTTATGGGCAACCGGTTGCAGGTACTGAACGTTGCTCCAGCCTTTTCCCAGCGACTTGCGTTTGGGCAAGTCTCGGGAAATGTTTTCTACGGCGGCATTGTTAGAGGAGGCCACCACCATTTCATAGCCGGTCAACTCGGGTTTGAGCGCGCGAAGGGTGTAGGTATTTGCCATGCCCTTGAAGGTGACCTGAGGCTTTTTTCCACCAACGAATGCATCCGCTGCGTCGCTGTATCCCGCCAGGACCCGGGCCCGACGCACAATGTTCTCTGCGAACATGTCACGCAATAAAGTCGTTTTACCGGTCCCCGGCGGGCCGTTGACGGTGAACACACCGCTGTCTTGCAACGTGCCAAGTGCGCTGTTGATCGCGAACTGTTGCATCAGGCTCATGGCATGGCCCGGTTCATCCGGCCAGTGCCCAGGGTTGATGCATTGCGGTTGCAAGGCCTGATAGAGGGCCTTGCGTCCATTCTCGGTATACAGGTCAATTCGTTTGCTTGGATCGGCTTCAGCCAGGTACTGCAACAGAGCCGGGGGCTGTTCTCCACGCTGCAAGCTGGCGATCGCACGCTCGATATCTTTTATGAAAAAGCTGTTGAGTATGTCGATCTCGGTGTCGGCTTCTTCTTCGTCCTCGACTTTCGCGACCTGTGCCGCTGAAGGTTGGGTGAGCGGCTTTTCGACCTTGGGCTGAGTCAGCACCTGAAGCAGCGCAAGAGGGGCGCGGCCGTCCTGGTCCGGGGTAAAACGGGCCCAGTTGCACAGCAGTTGATGCAGATACATGACCTCGTCGGCCGTCAAGGCCGGGTCATCATTTTGTTGGCGCTGTCCATGGAAGTTGTGCAGCAGTTTTGCCAACTGCTCCTTGGCTTCCTCGAAGGCTTGGTGGCCCAGGGCATCAAGCCCCTTGGTGATTGTTTGCCCCAACGCCCAAGGCGCGGTGGACAGTGAGAGGGCATCGAGTTGAGGAACCGCTTGAGCATTGAGCTTGATCTTGGCGAAGCAGGTCAGCCCTTCAAGCTCCACCCGTTCCTGTTCTTCGTAGAACGTGTTTTCGTCGATTGCGCAGGCGGCCAGGTGCGGTTCGCAAAGGGTGGCAATGACGGAGGCGTCAAAAACCCCGATATAGAGATTGAAACCTGTGATTTTTAGGTCATCGGGTATGGAAAAAGTGCGCCAATGACTGTGCTGGAGATCTTCCCGCGAGAGCCATCGGGTCTCCCATTTTTTAAAGTCCTCGACATATTTCTCAAGGGCATAGGGTAAAAAGAATTCCACCTTATGCCAGTAGTCGAGAATCTCTAGAAGTCTGGCTTGTCCTTGAGCTGTCAAAGCGTCACATCCCTGTCAGTGTAAAAAAGACCGTAGTGTAACGCTGTCGATAAGGCTAAAGGCCATTACTGGTTCAGGGATGGGTGCATCTCGCTTATTTCGGACCGAGAATCTGCGTCAGCTTGCCCGGCGCCGGGGCGCCTTGCTGTTGTTGCAACTCGCCCTTGTCGTCGAGGTAGAAGATCGCCGGGGTCGCCGACAGCTCCAGTTCTTCCATCAGTTTCATGTTGGCGTCGAGCTTGGCTTGCACGGCTTTCGGGATGCTATCCAGGGCCTTGAGGTTGCTGCCCTTGCCGGCCTTTTCATGTTCTTCCAGGGCCTGTTGCGGGTCCTTGGCGGCCAGCAGGGCGGCGGATTTGCCCGGGCTGTCTTCGCGGATGATGCCCACCATGATGTGCCGCAGTTGCACCTTGCCGGCGTTCACCCAGGGCCGCGCCTGTTGCCAGAACATGTTGCAGTAGGGGCAGTTGGGGTCGCTGAACAGGTAGACGATGCGTGGCGCATCGGCCTTGCCGTCGGCGATCCAGTTGCTCTTGTCCAGGTTGTTCCAGACTTCCTTGGCCATCGGTGCGTAGACCAGTTTCTGCAGCGGCTCGACGCTGAGGTCCTTGCCGTCGGCGTCGTACAGGTTGCCCAGCAGTACGTGCTTGCCGTCCGGGGTCAGGTACAGGGCCATGCCTCGGTTCTGGTACTGCGCGGCGTAGCCCTTGAGGCCATCCGGAGCATCGAAGCTGCCGAGGATCTTGGCGCCTTTTTCTTCGATCTTGCGGATCGGTGCGGGCAATTCTTCGGCCTGCAGCAGCGGCGCGTTGAGCAGGGCTGCGCCCAAGGACAGGCTCAGCAGGTGGCGGATGAAGGGCATGGCAGTTTCCTTGCAGGGGCGACCGGGGTCGGATGGGCGTCGTCGAAGTTTTCCAGGGCGCGGGCCAGGCTGGCTTCCGAGAGTTCACCCAGGTGACTGCTCAGCAGACGGCCGTCGGCGCTGTAGAACAGTGTAGTGGGCAGGGCCATGGAGCCCACGGCCTGGCCCAGGCGGCCGCCGCTGTCGAACAGCACGTTGTCCAGGTTCAGTTCCTGGGTGGCGAGGAAGGTGGCCACGCTTTGCATGCTTTCGCCCTGGTTGACGAACAGGAAGGTCAGGTCCGGACGTTGCTGCTGGGCGCGTTCCAGGACCGGCATTTCTCGCCGGCACGGCGGGCACCAGGTGGCCCACAGGTTGATCACCAGGGGGCCGCCCTGGTAGTCGGTGAGCTGCACGGTGTCGCCGGTGGCATTGCGCAGGGGCATCTCCGGCAGGCGGGTGCCCTGGTCGTAGAGTGTCAGGGACAGGCTGGCCAGCAGCCAGAAGGCCAGGCCGCTGGCGATACCGGCGCCCAGCGGGCGGCGCAGCGGCGGGCGTTTCCAGCCCCAGGCCAGGGCCGCCAGGAGCATGATGATGACCCCCGGCCAGGCCAGGAAACCGCCGTCACGCAGGTCGATGATCAGCCACAGGTTGTGCTGGTAGTGCTTCCAGTAAGCGATGACGAAGCAGATCCGCGCCGCGAGCATGCCCAGCAGGAACAGCATGAACAGCACCGATTCCGGGTTGTCGCCGCCGCGCTTGGCCACCCGCCAGCCCACCAGGGTGGCCAGGGCCAGGGCACTGATCAGCAGCAGGTGGTTGAGGGCGATGGCGAAGGTGCCGATGGTAAAGGTCAGCATCAACGGGCTTCCCGGGTCTGGGTCCAGCGTTGCAGGAAGGTACTGGCATCCACTTCGCCGGTGATGCGCTGGCTGCGACGCTCGCTGCCATCCGGGCCGATCCACAGGAAGCTGGGTGGGCCGGGCACTTTGTAGCGGCTGAGCAGTTCGCGGCCGTCGGCGTTGTCATGGGTGACGTCCAGGCGCAGCAGGCGCACGTCTTTCAGGGCGTCCTGGACCTGGGGCTGGCTGAACACGGTTTTTTCCATGATCTTGCAGGACACGCACCAGTCGGCGTAGTAGTCCAGCAGCACCCACTGGCCCTGGGCCTGGGCGCTGTCCAGGGCCTGTTGCAGCTCGGCGGGCGACTTGACGGTGGTGAAGGCATCGTGGGCCGTGGCGCTGCTGGCCACGCTGCCACCGCTGTAGACCTTCAGCGGTCGCCACAGGTCATCGCTGCCACCGGCGGCGCCCACCAGCAGCACGCTGCCCCACAGGCCGAACAGCACGGCGGCGGCGCCGAACAGGTGCAGCAGGCGCCCGGCGATGGCCCGGTGCTGCCAGGCGCAGTAGGCCAGTATCAGGGCCAGGGCGCCCCACAGACCGATCCACAGGCTGCTGCTGAGCACCGGGCGCAACATATAGATGGCGGTGCCCAGGAACAGGAAACCGAACACGCCCTTGAGCAGGTTCATCCAGGGGCCGGGCTTGGGCAGGAAGCGGTTACCCACGGTCACCAGCAACAGCAGCGGCAGGCCGATGCCCAGGCCCAGGGCGAACAGCGCCAGGCCACCGAGCACGGCGTTGCCGGTCTGGGCGATGTACAGCAGGCCGCCGGCCAGGGGCGCGGTCATGCACGGGCCCACCAGCAGCGCCGACAGCGCGCCGAGCACGCCGCAGCCGATCAGGCTGCCGCCCTGGCGCTGGCGGCTGGCGCCTTCCAGGCGGTCGCGCAGGAACACCGGCATCTGCAATTCGAAGAAGCCGAACATCGGCAGCGCCAGCAGCACGAACAGCGCGGCGAAGCTGCCCAGCACCCAGGGCTGTTGCAGCCAGGCCTGCAGGTTGCTGCCCAGCAGGGCGGCGATCACCCCCATGCCGGCATACACCAGGGCCATGCACAGCACGTAGCTTGAGGCCAGGGCCAGGCCCCGGCGCGGGCTGGCGCCGCTGCCCACCACCATGCCGGCGAGGATCGGCAGCATCGGCAACGAGCAGGGGGCGAAGGCCAGCAGCAGGCCGAAACCGAAGAACGCCAGCAGGCTCAGGCCCCAGGATTTCTGCTGCAGGTCATTGGCCAGGCGTTGGTCCTGGGCGGCGCTGTTGGCCGCTCCCGCAGTGACGCTCGGCGCGCCGCCGAGGTCGACTTCCAGGGTTTGCGGCGGGTAGCACAGGCCGGCGTCGGCGCAGCCCTGCCAGCCCAGCTTGACCTTGCCGCTGGCGGCGGGCGGCAGCTTCACTTCCAGGCCCTGGCGATACACCGTCTGCTCGCCGAAGAATTCGTCGCTGTGGTGTTCGCCGTCCGGTAGCGCCGGCTGATGCTCCTGGGCCAGGCCCTCGAACTTCAGGCGTTTCTGGTACAGGTAGTAGCCGTCGGCAATCTGCCAGAACAGCTGGGTTTCCCCGGAAGGCAGGCGCTCGGAGGTGAAGGTGAAGGCCTTGTCCACCGGCAGGAAGTCGGGCTTGACCTCGAACGGATTGTTGCCGGCTTCTGCCAGGGTGGTGAACAGCATAAATAGCAAGATGAGCAATCGACGCATGGTCAAGCCTTAAACCGGTGCAAGTGGGAAGCACAATGGCGGGTCCTGATTAACCGATGATTAACCATACTTGGGTTGTTGCACGGCGGTGGCGGGCATAATGTCCGCTTAATCCGCCGCCTGCCTAATCAACGCCTTTGTTACAGGACCGACCATGCACGTACTTGTCTGTGAAGATGATGAGCTGATTGCCAGCGGAATAGTCGCCGGCCTCACGGCCCAGGGCCTGACGGTCGAGCATGTGGCCTCTGCCTCGGCGGCGCGGGCGATGCTCGGCGTGGCCGATTTCGACGTGATGGTACTGGACTTGGGCCTGCCGGATGAAGATGGTTTGAAGTTGCTCAAGCAACAGCGCCAGCAGGGCCTGGAGATTCCGGTGCTGATCCTCACCGCCCGCGACTCGGTGACCGATCGGGTCGACGGCCTGCAGGCCGGGGCCGACGATTACCTGCTCAAGCCCTTCGACCTGCGGGAACTGGCGGCGCGCCTGCACACCCTGTTGCGCCGGGTGGCGGGGCGCAGCGTCAACCTCATCGAACACGGGCGCCTGACCTACGACCCCAGCACCCGGGAAACCCGCCTGGGCGGCGAGCCGGTGGACCTGTCCCGGCGCGAGCAGGCGCTGCTCCAGGCGCTGCTGCACAACCGCGGCCGGGTGCTGTCCAGCGAACAGCTCAAGGACAGCGTCTACGGGTTCAACGATGAGCTGGAAAGCAACGCCCTCAACGTGCACATCCACCACCTGCGACGCAAACTGGGCAACGGCATCGTCGAGACGGTGCGCGGCCTGGGTTATCGCCTGGGGCCGGCCGATGGCCAGGAGAAGTCCTAAGTGAGGAGCCTGCGCCTGCGCCTGAGCGTGACCCTGGGCGCTGCCTTCATTCTGATCTGGACCCTGGCCGCGGCCTGGATGCTCAGCGATCTGCGCAATCAGATGATGTTTTCCCTGGACCAGCGGCTGGTGGCTTCGGCGCGCATGGTGGCCGGTCTACTGGAGCAGATGCCGGCGCTGCCCTCCGACACCCATACCCACCCGATTGCCAGCGCGGCCTTGACCATCCCCGGGGGCATGGCCTGTCAGGTCAGTTCCCTGCGCGGGCAGGTCCTGGCCCGCAGCCACAGCACCCCGGAACACACCCTGGAAGCCGAGAAGCTGGGCTTTCACGACCAGATGATCGACGGCGCGCCGTGGCGCACCTTCACCCTGGTGCGCGGTGATCTGCGCATCACCACCGCCGACCGCCAGGTGGAGCGCGAGGCCCTGAACATGTCGGTGCTGCTGGCCGCTTCGGTGCCGGTGGGGGTGGCCTTGCTGGGTTGCCTGTGGCTGTTGTGGCTGGGCATCGGCCAGAGCCTGGCGCCGTTGAACCGGATTCGCGACGCGCTGATGCGCCGCAGCGCCGACTCCCTGGAGCCGTTGCAGATCCAGCCCATGCCCAGCGAATTGCGACCGCTGGTGGACACCCAGAACCAGCTGTTCCAGCGCATCGCCAAGACCATCGAACGCGAACGCCGCCTGACCGGCGACGCCGCCCATGAACTGCGCAGCCCGCTGACCGCGATCAAGACCCACCTGCAGGTGGCGCGCATGACCGACGGCGCGGCCCGGGATCAGTCCCTGGCCCGGGCCGAGGAGGGCGCCGACCGCCTGCACCGGACCCTGGAGCAACTGCTGTTGCTGGCCCGGGTCGAGGGTAGCCTGTCGTTCGATGACGGCGTGCACTGCAACGCCGAGCAAGTGGTTCGCCTGGCAATCCAGGATGCCGCCGTGGGCGCCCGGCAGCGGGTCAAGGTGCACCTGGGAGAGCACGCCGCCGAGGCCCCGGTGGCCATGCCCTCGACCCTGGCGATTGCCGCCTTGCGCAACCTGCTGGACAACGCCCTACGCCATACCCCGCAAGACTGCCCGGTGGAGTTGAACCTGGAGCTGGTGGCCGGTCGCCTGCGTTTCCAGGTGCGTGACCATGGCCCGGGGATTGCCCAGGAAGACCTGCAGCACCTGACCCAGCGTTTCTGGCGCAACAGCCAGAGCACCGGGTGCGGATTGGGCCTGGCGATAGTCCAGGCGATTGTCCAGCGTTGTGGTTGCGAGCTGCGTTTCGACAGCCTTCCTGATGGCCTGCGGGTCGAACTGACCCTGCCTGCCCACCACGCCTGACCCATCATCGTCCTCTGTAGGAGCTGGCTTGCCAGCGAATAGGCCCTTGAGACCGCCTTCGCCAGCAAGCTGGCTCCTATGGGGCGGTATGTGCAATTTCCTCGTCCCGGGGTGTAAATCCCGACCGCGCTGATGCGTTTTTAGAACAGGAAAACCTGCCCGTGCGCACCCTGCTTCGGCTGCGCGTTCGGCCGGTAGCCGTTTTGCTCAAATTGCAGCGCGAGGGTTCGAGACATGTCAGCCGTTACCAGCCTTATGCACGATTCGCCGGTGGGCCTTGGCGCCGCTCCGGAAGAGACGCTTTACCAGTTCGACGAGTCGCCCCTGCTGGCCCGCCAGAGCCGTCAGGAATCCAATGCCCGCAGCTATCCGCGGCGCATTCCCCTGGCCTTGAAGCGGGCCAGCGGCATCCACGTCGAGGACGTCGAAGGCCGGCGTTTCATCGATTGCCTGGCCGGTGCCGGGACCCTGGCCCTGGGCCACAACCACCCGGTGGTGATCGCCGCGATCCAGCAGGTGCTGGCCGATGAACTGCCGCTGTTGACCCTGGACCTGACCACCCCGGTCAAGGACCAGTTTGTCCAGGACCTGTTCGGCCTGTTGCCCGAGGCCCTGGCCGCCGAGGCGAAAATCCAGTTCTGCGGCCCCACCGGCACCGATGCCGTGGAAGCCGCGCTGAAGCTGGTGCGCACCGCCACCGGGCGCAGTACCGTGCTGTCGTTCCAGGGCGGTTACCACGGCATGAGCCAGGGCGCGCTGAGCCTGATGGGCAGCCTGGGGCCCAAGCGCCCGCTGGCGGGACTCTTGAACAACGGCGTGCAGTTCCTGCCCTTTCCCTATGACTACCGCTGCCCGTTCGGGCTGGGGGGCGCCGAAGGGGTCAAGGTCAACCTGCATTACCTGGAAAACCTGCTGACTGACCCGGAAGCGGGCGTGGCCCTGCCGGCGGCGGTGATCGTCGAGGCGGTGCAGGGCGAGGGCGGGGTGATCCCCGCGGATCTGGACTGGCTGCGAGGGTTGCGGCGCATCACCGAGCAGGCTGGGGTGGCGCTGATCGTCGATGAGATCCAGAGCGGCTTCGGTCGCACCGGCAAGATGTTCGCCTTCGAGCACGCCGGGATCATTCCCGATGTGGTGGTGATGTCCAAGGCCATCGGCGGCAGCCTGCCGCTGGCGGTAATGGTCTATCGCGACTGGCTCGACACCTGGCAGCCGGGGGCTCACGCCGGGACCTTCCGTGGCAATCAGATGGCCATGGCCACCGGTTCCGCGGTGATGCGCTACCTCAAGCAGCAGCGGCTGCCCGAACACGCGGCGGCCATGGGCCAGCGCTTGCGCGAGCACTTGCTGATCCTGCAGCGCGACTACCCGCAACTGGGGGACGTCCGTGGCCGTGGCCTGATGCTTGGCGTCGAGCTGGTGGACCCGGCCGGCACGCCGGATGCCCAGGGCCATCCGCCGCAACATTTGCGTCTGGCTCCCCTGGTACAGCGTGAATGCCTCAAGCGCGGCCTGATTCTCGAACTGGGCGGGCGCCATGGCAGCGTGGTGCGCTTCCTGCCGCCGCTGATCATCAGCGCGGCGCAGATCGACCAGGTGGCGGACATCTTCAGCAAGGCGGTGGCCGCCGCGGTGGCCAGCCTCTAATTTTTCGAAGCCTCGATTCGTTCCTTCTACACAACCGTCGCGCCTGGGGCGCGGCGTTCCTAATTAGCGATGGAGACAAGCAATGACTTCAGTATTCGACCGTGAGGACATCCTGTTCCAGGTGGTGGTCAACCACGAAGAGCAGTACTCGATCTGGCCCGACTACAAGGCCGTGCCCCAAGGCTGGCGCACCGTGGGCAAGAGCGGCTTCAAGAAGGAGTGCCTGGCCTATATCGAAGAAGTCTGGACCGACATGCGCCCCCTGAGCCTGCGCCAGAAGATGGACCAGCAGGCGCTGGCCGGCTGATCTTCGGCAGCAGATCCGTAGCCGCGGCCCCAAGCACAAAAAAGCCCGCTGAGCCCTTGAGGCCAGCGGGCTTTTTAATGCCCGGCGTTTAGGCCGGGCGCTTGACGGCCTGCAAGGTGTAGCTCAGCGGCAGGCGCCATGGCGCTTCCTTGAGTCGCCATTCGCCGCGTTCATCCACCACCATCTGCCCGGGCAGGGCCTCCCAGGGAATGCTCTGGTGCTCCACCAGCCCGGTGATCTGCAAGCCCTGGCCCAGCAAGGCGCTGATGATTTCCCCCAGGCCATGGTTCCACTCGTGGGTCACCGTGGCCTTGAGGCTGCTGTCGGTTTGCACGTAGGTGGCGTCGTCGTCCCAGACCAGCGGCTCGCTGCGTTCGAAGTAAGGGTATTCGACCCGCAACGAGTCGCTGTGATCTTCATTGAGGGCCCAGAGCATCGGATGCCCCTCGCGGATAAACAGCCGGCCACCGGGCTTGAGCAGGGCGCCAACGGTCTGTGCCCAGCGCTCGATGCTCGGCAGCCAGCACAGCGCGCCGATGCCGGTGTAGACCAGATCGAAGCTGCCCTGGGGCAGCACCTCGGCGGCCAGGAACACGTCCGACTCGTGGTAGTCGATTGGCGTGTTGCAGCGTTGGGCCAGGGATCGGGCTTCAGCCAGGGACGCCGAGGAAAAGTCCACGCCGCTCATCTGTGCGCCGAGGCGCGCCAGGGACAGGGTATCGGTGCCGATATGGCATTGCAGATGCACGCCGCGCAGGCCCTGGATATCGCCCAAGAGAGGACGGTCGAACTGCACGACTTCGGAGAGAAACTGCGGGTCGTCGACGAAGCGCTGCACCGCGTAATCCGCCGAGGCGGCGTGCAAGGGCGCGCGTTCGTCCCAATTGGTCTTGTTGAGTGTCAGGTATTCGCTCATGGCGTGGATTTCCTGTCTGGGCATTTTTGCGAAGCGCAGACTAGCACCGGGAAATGACCACAATCTTGAGGGAATATGTAAGCGGCGCCGCCGCCGAACAGGCGGCAGCAGCGACAGGGATGGGCTCAGCTTTTCGGGGCCAGGGCCTGGGTGACTTTCTGCAGGTTGCCTTCCAGTTCGCTCAGTGGATCGGCGCCGTCGGTTTCAAGGACCAGCAACTGGCTGCCGCCGGCGCTGATGGCGGCCTTCAATGCCTCGGACGGCTGGCGATGGTGCAGGACCAGGGCCACATCGTTGTCCTTGAGCCGGGCTTGCAGCTGCTGCAGCGCCTCGGGTGTCCACTCGTTGTCGGCGCGGGCGTCGACTCCCACCAGTTCCAGGTTCAGGCCGCTGACCAGATAGCCGAAGTGCTCGGAGAGGCTCAGCACGCTGAGGTTGTCGGCCTCGGCCAGGCGCGCTTCGCTGGCGGCGCTGAGTTTCAGCAGGCGCTGTTTGAGCCCCGCCAGGTTGCTTTCGATCTGCGGTTTGGCTTCGGGCGCCAGCCGCGCGAGGTCGGCCGCCAGCACGTCCGCCATGCGCCCCAGGTTGTTGCTGGACAGCCAGGGCTGAGCGTTGAGCCCGTCGCTCTTGCCCGGTTGCAGGGCCACCCCGGGCAGGGCGCCGTCCACTGGGCGGGCGGCATCGATCTCGACGATGCGGATATTGCTGCGCCGGGCATTGGGGTACAGCGGGTCGTCCGGCCAGATCGAACGCAGGCCGATCACCGCGTCGGCATCCAGCGCCAGCTTGCTCAGGGCCGGAGCACCGCGCCCGGTGAAATAGGCAGTCTGCCGCGAGCCGGGAAGGTTGGCCGGGGCCGCCCGCTCCAGCTTGATGTCTGTGCCTTGCAGCAGCAGTTGCCCGAGGCCGAAGGTCACCGGCAGGGAGGCCAGCACCGTCAGCGGTTTTTGCGCGGTGGCGCTGTGCAGCGCGGTATTGCCCATGCCGTGGCTGGCCACCACGCGCATCGGTTCGAAGTGGTCGCGCTCGGCCAGGGCCGGGGTGCTGATCAGGCCGCCGAGGGCGAGGGCCAGGCTCAGCTGACGCAATGACAAGTGACGCAATGAACTGTGCATTTATCCGATATTCCCTTTCAGACTGGGGACAGTGCCGCGGGCGATGGCGGCCAGGGCGAAGGCCACGCCGGCCACCAGGATGATGGCCGCGCCGGAGGGCACCGGCAGGTCGAAGACGATGGGCAGCAAGATGCCGCACAGGGTGCTGACGGTGGCGATGCTCACCGAGATCCAGAAAAAGCCCTTGAGCGACTGTCTGAGCAGGCGGGCGGCAGCGGCCGGAATCACCAGCAGCGCGCCCACCAGGATCGCGCCGATGACCTTGACCGCGGCCACGGTGATCAGGGTCACCAGGATCACGAACAGGTAGTCCAGGGTCTTCACCGCCACCCCGCGCACCGCCGCCAACTGCGGGTTGAAGCTGGCCAGCATGATGCGGTTGTACAGCGGCAGGCTCAGGCCCAGCACCAGGGCACCGACGATCAGCAGCACCAAAAGGTCGTTGCCGTTGACCGTGAGCACCGAGCCGAACAGCACGTTTTCCAGGATGTGCACGTTGATCTTGCCGGCCAGGATCAGCAGCAGGCTGGCGCCCAGGGCCAGGGACACCGAGAGAAACACCCCGATCAGGGTGTCCGGAGCCAGCCCGGTGCGGTTGCGCAGGTAGTTGAGGAGGATGCCGAACAGCAGGCAGTAGCCGAACAGGCTGCCGTAGGGGCCGGTGTAGGGCTCGCCCAGCAGGATGCCGATGGCCACCCCGGTCAGCGCCGCGTGGCCCACGGCTTCGGAGAAGAAGGCGAAGCGCTTGACCACCACCAGGGTGCCCAGGCCACCGAGCACCGGGCCGATCAGCAGCCCGGCCAGCAGCGCATTGACCACGAACCCATAGGCCAGGGCTTCGGGCAGGTAGCCGGCCGAGGCCCAGCCCTGGACCATCAGGCGAAAAGCTTCATAGGTCATCAGGCAGCGCTCCCGGCGGCTCGTGGATGGGTGGAGAACAGGCTGAGCAGGCGCTCCGGGGTCAGGGTCTGTTGCGCCGGGCCGTCGAACAGCACCCGGCGGTTGAGTCCGGTGACCCGGTCCGCCAGACGGCCCACGGCTTCCAGGTCGTGCTCGATCCACAAGAGGGTGATGCCGCTCTGGCGCCAGTCGTGGAGCAGGCGTTCGAAGACCTGGATCCCGGCCTCGTCCAGGGCCGACATCGGTTCGTCCAATACCAACAGTTGCGGGGCCGGGATCAGGCCCTGGGCCAGCAGCACCCGCTGGCGTTCACCGCCGGACAGGGCGCCCATGCGTCGCTTGCGCTTGTCCTGCATGCCGACCCGTTCCAGGGCTTCGCCTATGGCCTGGGCGTAATGCCGACTCAGGCCGAGGAAGGCCGGGCGGCGCTGGCACATGGCGGCCATGAAATCGTCCACGGTCATCGGCAGGCCGCGGTCGAACTCCAGGGCCTGGGGCACGTAGCCGATGGTGCCGGCCGCGCCGGGCCATTGCAGGCGCAACTGGCCCTGGTGCGGCATCTGCCCCAGCAGGGTCTTGATCAGCGAACTCTTGCCGCCGCCGTTGGGGCCCACCAGGGCGTGCACGCTGCCGGGCTGCACCTGGAAGGTCACGCGGTCGAGGATGGTGGTGCGGCCCAGGCTCAAGCTGACCTGATCGAACTCGATGGCCGGGCCGCGCAGCAGGGTTTCGATGGCGGTCATGCCCCGGCCTCCTGGATGGCCCGGACCACGGTGTCGAGGTTGCCCTGCATTTCCTTCTCGTATTTGTCGGCGCTGTAGTCGCCGTAGGAAATGTGCGACAGCGGGTAGAGCTTGACCCCGGATTCACGCTGGATGGTCTCGACGTAAGTGGAGGGGAAGTCCATCTCCGAGAAGATCACCTTGACGTCCAGTTCCCGCAGTTGGTCGATGGTCTTCTTCAACTGGCTGGGGCTGGGCTCGATGCCGTGGGCCGGTTCCACCACCGCGGTGACTTGCAGGCCGAACTCGCGCAGCAGGTAGTCGTAGGCGGCGTGCACCGTGGCCACCCGCAGGTCGGCGTTGGGTGCCTGGGTCAGCTTGGCCAGGGCGTCGGCGCGCAACTGGCGCAGGCGCTTGCCGTAGGCCCGGGCGTTCTGGGTGTAGGTCTTGGCGTTGGCCGGGTCCAGCTTGCCCAGCTCGCGGGCGATGTTGTTGACCTGGGCGATGGAGGCGCTGATGGAGAGGAAGGTGTGCGGGTTGACCACTTTGCCGGCGCCCCGGGCGGCGACCCCGGTGGCGGCCAGCAGTGGCACGTTCTCGTTGGCTTCGATCAGCGGGATGTCCGGGCGCTCGCTGGCGGCGATCATGCGGTCGGCGAAGTCATCGTGGCCCACGCCGTTGAGCACGATCACGTCCAGGCTGCCGATGCGCTTGATGTCTTCGGCCCGAGGCTCGTAGGCGTGGGGGTTGAAACCGGCGGGAATCAGCGGCACCACCTCGGCCTTGTCGCCGACAATGTTCGCCACGTAGCTGTAGTAGGGGTGCAGGGTGATGCCGATGCGCAGGCGTTTGGCCGGGTCGGCGCTGACCAGCGGGCTGAGCGTCAGGGCCAGCAGGCCGATCAGCAGCCCCCGCAGAAAGGGACGGCGTTGCGATGAAATGGGCATGGGCAAGCGTTCTTCTCTCGGAATGGGTTCAGTGGCGATGCTGGCGGGTCACTCCGGCATCGAATTGCGCGACCACCTGTCGCCAGCCGGCGGCGGCCAGCCTGGCGTCGCTGAGATCGACCGGCACGGCGACGGACGGGTTGCGGTTGAGCCAGATGTCCACCTTGGCCGGGTCCTCGGGGTCCAGGCGCATCAGGAAGGAGCCGGCCACTTGCGGGGCCTGGCTCAGGCCCAGGTAGGCCTGGTCCTGCAATTGCCAGGCATGGCCGCCACGGCTGACCGAGCTGGCGTCCTGGGCGAAGGGGGCGAAGCCTTCCGCGGCCAGTTCCTCGGGCGTCGGCAGGCTCTGGTTTTCGGCGCGCAGCAGGTGGATTTCGTCGAGGGTCACCCGCAGGTCGGCATAGATCCCTTGCTCGCCGGCGCTGAGGTCGCGGCGGGCGTCCAGCTGGTGGCTGGCGATGCTCTGGGTCTCGGTGGTTTCACCGCGCCACAGCACCACCGTGGCGGCCACGCTCAGAATCAGTGCGCACAGCAACAGCACATAGAGGGTTTCGTGGCCGGCGCCGGCGGGGCGCACGACCTGGGTGGTGGCAGGCGTCATGGGGCCTCGATATCTGCTTGGTCGATCTCGACCACGTGGCCGGGACCGGCGTCGAACAGCACGTAGAACTCGCTGGAGGGCTTCTTGAAGGTCAGGGTCGAATCGCTGCCGAGCTTGCCCGGCACCAGAATGCTTTCGTCGTAGCCGATCACGTCCAGGGTCACTCCCGGCGCGCCGCTGCCGTCGGAAAAACCGCCGGTGCAGCGGATCTGCTCGGCGTCGATGGCCTTGCACTCGCACATCGGGTTGTGGGCCAGGGCGCTGTGGCTGAAGGCGGTGCCCAGCAGCAACAGGGCAGCGGCGCCGAGGCGCCGGGGGAGTACTGCGCGGATCATCATTTGCCTCCTTGTTTTTCGAGCCAGGCCACGGTGGCGGGGGACGCCTGGCTCAGGGGAATGGATGCCTGGTGCATGCTGCCGTCCCAGCCTTCCAGGGTGATCCACAGCTCGGCGTCGGCCTTGGTCTTTTGCGGAATCGGCAGGCTGGCCCCCATGCGGTACGGGCTGCCGAAGAAGATCACCCCGGCGGCCCGCAGGCTGCGGGGCTTGCCGATGCGCAGGTAGGTGGCCTTGACCGGTTCGATGCAGGCATCGCAGAGGGCGGCGTTGAAGTCTTTCAGGTAGCCGGCGGCACCTTGCAGTTGCGGTGCCTGATCGCGCATTTCGGCCAGGCGCAGGCTCCAGGGACCGACCTGAATCTCGCCGATCTCTCGTTCTCCCAAGCCGCTGTCGCCGCGAAACAGCGAGGCATCGGCGAGGTACTTGGGCATGAAGCCCAGGGGAATCAGCAACAGCAGGATGTTCAGGTGGAAGCGCCACTGTTGCCAGAGTCGGCCCAGTGTCGAGGTGGAATCAGGGCTTGCCGGGGTCGCTTTGCTCACGGTTGGGCCTCCGAGGTTTCGACTCTCATGGCGGGGATGGGCTTGGCGATGGGGCGCGGGCGGCCGGCCTTTTCCTCGCGTTTGAGGGCATTGGCCGTGGCCAGGGCGGTGCGTTTGGTCCAGATCAGCAGGCCGCTGAGGACCATCATGCTCAGCACCAGGCCGAAGAAGAACCAGATCAGCTTGACCCAGATCCCGCCAAAATCACCGGTGTGCAACGGGCGCATGGATTCGGTGACGAACTCCAGGGCGTTGCGGTCCCCCAGCAGGTGCGCGGTATCCAGGGTGCCGGTGTAGGGATTGATGTTGGCGGTCTGGTACATCAGCGGATACCAGCCGCGGCCGCCGACATACAGATGGCTGTAGGCATTGCTGGGCAAGCTGACGAAGCTGATGTCGAACCCGGGAATTCGGGAGGTGGCGGTGCTGATGGCCTGGTCCAGGCCGATCATGGGCGGTGGGCTGCCATCGGCGGAGGTCGGTACGTGCTCGCGGGCGATGACCGGCACTATGGGTTCGCTGGAAATGCTGATCTGGTTGTCCCCCAGGATCGCCCGGATCAGGAACCAGATGCCGGTGATGGAAATCACCGCGATGAACCAGATCGACCAGATGCCGCTCAGGCGGTGCAGGTCGCCCCAGAAGATCCGCGCGCCATGCCGGACGCGCAAGGTGGGCTTGAAAAAGCCCTTCCAGAATTTCTTGTAGACCACCAGGCCGGTGATCAGCGAAGCGAGCATCGGCAGGCCGAGCAGCGACACCAGATACCAGCCCCAGCTGTAGCCATTGGTGAAGGGCACCAGCCACCAGCCGTGCAGGGCGCGGGTGAAGGCCTTGAAATCGAAGGCTGGGCTGACCCCCTGGATCACGCCGGTATAGGGGTTGACGTAGACCGTCACGCTGCGGCCATCGGGGTAGCTGACATCGACACTCAGGGCGAAATGGCTTTCGTCCGGGGTCACGATGGTTTCGATGCGGGTGCTGGGTTCGGCCTGCTTGATGGCCGCCACCACCTGGTCGTAGCTCAAGGGCCGGGCGTCATCGGAGGGTTTGCTGGCGCGCACGTCCGGATTGGCCAGCCACACGATCTCCTGGCTGACCACTGCCAGGGTGCCGGTGACACAGACGATCAGCACGAAGAACCAGATGGGCAGGGCCAGCCAGCTGTGCACCAGAAACCAGATTTTTGAACGGGACTTCTTCGACATGGAGTGGGCGTCTTGATTCGAGGAATGGAGCGGCACTGGAACCCTGGGCCGGGCCCGGCGCGAAGGTGCCGGGCATAGCCTTGGCCAACGCGGCCTGCTGCATTCAATTAAGACGAATGAGAATCGTAAATCCTGAAAGGCGATATGAAAGTAAATGTTACGAAGCAGCGAAAACCTCGTGAAAGCCGCGGTTTAAGCGGTCTGGCCAATGCCCCTGTAGGAGCGGGCTTGCCCGCGAACTGAACCGCGAGGGCGCCTTCGCCGGCAAGCCGGCTCCTGCAGGGGCAGGATCAGCCGGGTTGTTGCTGGAACATTTCCCGCGCCCGCCGAGCGATTTCCTCGGCGCTCAGCGTTTCCTTGCGGCTGGCCAGGAACCATACATGGCCGAACGGGTCGCGCAGGCTGCCGCTGCGGTCGCCGTAGAACTGGTCCTGCACCGCCGACACTGCGGTGGCGCCGGCGGCAATCGCCCGGGCGAAGCTGCTGTCGACATCTTCCACATACAGATGCAGCCCGACCGAGGTCTTGTGGGTGTCGGGGCTGTCCATCGGGGTTTGTTCGCAGGGGCTGCCGAGCATGATGGCCGAGCCGCCGATGCGCAGTTCGGCGTGGCCGACGCGGCCGTCGGGCATCTCCAGGCGCATGCTTTCCACCGCGCCGAAGGCCTGCTTGTAGAACTCGATGGCCTCGGCGGCGTGCTTGATGCCCAGGTAGGGAGTGACGCCGTTGAAGCCTTCGGGAATCGGGTTGACGCTCATCTGGGGTTCTCCTTGATGTTGTTTTGGGCAAACCGCTCCGTCGCAGGACCGGGCAGGTTTCACTCTATACCCGGGCACCCTCGGCACCGGCGTGGGCCGACGAGGTGTCGGCCAGGCAACAGCGACGCACTGTTGGCCCAACAACAGCTCTCCAGCAATTTGTCCGCTGGCCCTTTGGGCAATCTCCCGCAGCGGCCGCTAAACCCTTGAAATCAAAGGCCTGATCTTTCGGCACAGAAGCTGCAATGGCTGCCTGTAACCTTTATCCGCCCGAGAGCGCTGTATGTCTTCTTTGCCTGAATCCGCCTTTTATCCCCTGCACACCCCCGCCGCCCAGGTGATCCGCGATGGCGCCGAGGCCCTGGCCGTGGCCCGGCACGTGGCGGCGGTCCTGGGGGAGCAGGACGCCGAACGCGACCGCAGCCGCCAGGTGCCGGTGGAACTGCTGGACCTGTATTCCAACAGTGGCTTGTGGGGCATCAGCGTGCCGCGGGAGTACGGCGGCGCCCAGGTGTCCTACGCGGTACTGGCCGAGGTGATCGCGATCATTTCCGCCGCCGATCCGTCCCTGGGGCAGATCCCGCAGAACCACTACTGCCTGCTGGAAGACATCCGCCTGCAGGGCACCCCGGAGCAGCAGGCGCACTTTTTCGCCCTGGCCCTGCAAGGCCAGCGCTTTGCCAATGCGCTGTCGGAAACCGGCGGCAAGAACGTGCAGGACATCCAGGCCACGGTACGGCGCAGTGGTGACGCTTATGTGATCAATGGCCGCAAGGGCTATTGCACCGGCTCGCTGTATGCCCATTGGCTGGCGGTGCTGGCCCTGGATGAACAGGGCCGTGGCCAACTGGCCTTCGTGCCCCGGGACAGCGAGGGACTGGTGGTGCTCGACGACTGGGACAGCATCGGCCAGCGCACCACCTCCAGCGGCACGGTGCTGGCGCAGGACCTCAAGGTGCCGGCCTTCAATCTGTTCCCCACTTACCGCTCCTACGAAAGCCCGACCCTGGCCGGGCCTTTCGCCCAGCTGACCACGGCCGCCATCGACGCCGGGATTGCCCGGGCGGCGCTGCGCGACACCGTCGCCTTCGTCACCGAGCACGCCCGGCCATGGATCGATGCCGGCGTGGACAAGGCCGGCGACGATCCGCTGACCATTATTCAGGTGGGCGCCTTGGACATTCGTCTGCACGCCGCCGAAGCCTTGCTGGAGCGCGCCGGCCTGGCCCTGGATGCGGCGCGTCCGGCCCCCGATGCGGACAATGTCGCCCTGGCTTCCGTGGCGGTGGCCCGGGCCAAGGTGCTGACCACCGAGATCGCCATCGAGGCCAGCAACAAGCTGTTCGAACTGGGTGGCACCCGCTCGACCCTCAAGCGCCACAACTTCGACCGCCACTGGCGCAATGCCCGGGTCCACACCCTGCACGACCCGGTGCGCTGGAAGTACCACCTGGTGGGCAACTGGCTGCTCAACGGCATCAAGCCACCGCGTCACGACTGGTCCTGACGCCATGGCCGAATGGTTCAAGCACATCTACTGGGCCGACATCGCCCAGGCCTGTCTCGACACCCTGAGCATGCTCGGCGCGGCCCTGGGGTTCACCGTGCTGCTGGGGCTGCCCCTGGGGGTGCTGCTGTTTCTCACCGGCAAGCGCCAGCTGCACGAAACCCTGGGCCTGTATCGGCTGCTGTCGGTGATCGTCAACGTGCTGCGCTCCTTGCCCTTCATCATCCTGCTGATCGTGCTGATTCCCCTGACCACCCTGCTGGTGGGCACCTCCCTCGGCGTGCCGGGGACCATCCCGCCGCTGGTGGTGGGCTGTACGCCGTTCTTTGCCCGGCTGGTGGAAACCGCCCTGCGGGAGGTGGATCGGGGGGTGGTGGAGGCGACCCAGGCTATGGGCGGCAGCACCTGGCAGATCATCCGCCACACCTTGCTGCCCGAAGCCCGGGGCGGCCTGCTGGCGGCGGTCACGGTGACCGCCATCGTGCTGGTGGACTACACCGCCATGGCCGGGGTGATCGGTGGCGGCGGCCTCGGCGACCTGGCGATCCGTTACGGCTACCAGCGCTTCCAGACCGACGTGATGCTGGTCACCGTGATCCTGCTGCTGGTGCTGGTGCAGGCCCTGCAGATGACCGGCGACCGCCTGGTGGCGCACTACAGCCGACGTTGAATCAAACCCGTGAATAACACCCAAAACACACGGCCCACGTGCGCCTCACGACGGCTGTCAGTCATCTGCCTTAGGAGCAACCCCATGAAAAAGACCCTGGCCATTTTGGCCGCTGTACTGTCCTTGAGCGTGCATGCCAACGAGAAACTGCGGGTGGGCGCCACCCCGGTGCCCCACGCCGAGATCCTCGAATTCGTCAAACCCGAGTTGGCCAAGGAGGGGGTGGACCTGGACATCAAGGTCTTCACCGACTTTATCCAGCCCAACCAGCAACTGGCGCTGAAGAACCTCGATGCCAACTACTACCAGTACCGGCCGTTCCTCGACGACTTCAACAAGACCCGGCACACCGACCTGGTGCCGGTGGTGGGGGTGCACATCGAGCCCTTCGGCGCCTATTCCACCCGGATCAAGAACCTTGCCGAACTCAAGGATGGCGCCACGGTGTCGATTCCCAACGACCCGGTGAACACCGGCCGCGCCCTGGTGCTGCTGCACGAAGCCGGGTTGATCAAGCTCAAGGACCCGAGCAACACCCTGGCCACCCAGCGCGACATCCTCGACAACCCCAAGCACCTGAAGATCCGTGAACTGGAAGGCGCCTTGCTGGCCCGTTCGGTGAGCCAGGTGGACCTGGCGTTCGTGTTCGCCAACTACGCTCTGGAAGCCGGGATCGACACCAACAGCGCCTTGATCGTGGAAAAGGGCAAGGACCTGTACATCGAATTCCTGGTGGCCCGCCCGGACAACCTCAACGACCCGCGGATCCAGAAACTGGCCAAGGCCCTGAACTCCGACGCCGTGCGCCAATTCATCCTGACCCGCTACAAAGGCCAGATCGCCCCCGGCTTCTGAGCATCGCCCCATCCCCGGCCGTAGGAGCTGGCTTGCCAGCGAAGGGGCCCGCGAGATCGCTTTCGCCGGCAAGCCGGCTCCTACGGGGGATACGGATAGGTAGGAGCTGGCTTGCCAGCGAAGGGGCCCGTGAGATCGCATTCGCCGGCAAGCCGGCTCCTGCGAGGCAAGCCGGTTACGGGGCGTCGGGCGTCAGCAGGCGGGCGCCCGGGCCGGCTTCTCCCAGAACGTCTCCCTGGTTGCGCAGCGGGCAACCTTCCATGGACAGGCAGCCGCAACCGATGCACTGGTTCAGCCGTTCGCGCAGCAGGCTCAGTTGGCGGATGCGTTCGTCCAGTTCGCGGCTCCATTGCTCCGACAGGCGCTGCCAGTCGGCGGCGCTGGGGGCGCGGTCGGCGGGCAGGCTGGCCAGGGCCTGGCCGATCTCCGCCAGGGGAATGCCCAGGCGCTGGGCCACCTTGATCAAGGACACGCGACGCAGCACCGAGCGCGGATAGCGCCGCTGGTTGCCGGCGTTGCGGTTGCTCTTGATCAGGCCTTTGCTTTCGTAGAAGTGCAGTGCGGTCACGGCCACGCCGCTGCGGGCCGAGAGCTGGCCCACGGTCAGTTCTTTGTGCAGGGCATCGGGTTCGATCATTGGCGGGTACCGGGAGGAAAAATGAGCTTGACCTTGACTTAACTAGAGGTTTTACCCTGCGGCGCATTCCATCGCAAGATGCTGTCTGACCGCCGTAGGGAGTCGTTCATGAGCGCTTTTGAGAGAAACCGCAGCTTCACCCAGTTGATCGAGTTCGAGATCGAACCGCACCAGCAGCAGGCCCTGGTGTCGGCCCTGTCCGCGCAGACCGAGCGCCTGGCCCAGGGCTATGGCGGCTTTCTCAGCGCCAGCGTGCAGGTCAGCGACGACGGGCGGCGAGTGCTCAATTACCTGCAGTGGCAGTCGCGGGAGGCGGGTGAGGCGGCTTTTCGAAGTTTCGAGAGCGGCGAGCAGGATTTCTGGCAGTTGATCCTGGCCCATCAGGCCAGGACCGTGACCTTCGGTTCGTTCCAGGTGCTGAGCAGCATTGCCCGCAGTCAGGACAATGCCTTGCATTGCACGCTGTCGGGCTAGATCGACAGTTGCAGGGTGCGCTCGTTGGGCGCGGCGGCCGGGCGGCGTTTGTTGACCGCCAGTTCGCCGATTTTGATCAGCCGGGTGCGGGTGACGTTGCGACTCAGGCCCAGCAGGTTGGCGGTGTGCACCTGGTTGTAGTGGCTGAAGCGATAGGCCGCGCGCAGCAGGGCGTCCTCGACTTTTTCGTGCAGGGCGCCGGCCTGTTCCTCGAAGAGCTTGTGGAAGGCCCGCTCCAGCAGGGCTTCGGTGGAGTCGTCGTGACTCGGCTGGCTGTCGTCGGCGCGTTCGATGCGCATGTGGGACAGGCGCAGGTCGCCCTGTTCGATCACGCCGTTGCGGCAGATCAGCAGGGTGTGGTGGATGACGTTTTCCAGTTCGCGGATGTTGCCCGGCCAGCTGTAGCTCTTGAGTTTGTGTTCGGCCTCCGGGCTGATGCGGATGCTGCCGTAGCCCAGGCGCTGGCTGTAGGCCTCGATGAAGTGCCGGGTCAGGGGCAGGATGTCGCCGGGCCGCTCGCGCAGCGGGCTCAGTTCCAGGCTGACCACGTCCAGGCGGTAATACAGGTCCTCGCGAAAGTGCCCGGCGTTGATGGCTTTTTCCAGCTGGACGTTGGTGGCCGCCAGCACCCGCACGTCGATGGGGATGCTTTTGCGCGAGCCCAGGCGCACCACTTCCCGTTCTTGTAGCACCCGCAGCAGCTTGACCTGGATGGCCATGGGCAAATCGCCGATCTCGTCGAGGAACAAGGTGCCGCCGTCGGCTTCTTCGAACCAGCCGGCCTTGGCGCTGAGGGCGCCGGTGAAGGCGCCTTTTTCATGGCCGAACAGTTCGGCCTCCACCAGGGATTCGGAGAAGGCGCCGCAGTTCACCGCCACGAACGGCCGGTTGCGCCGGGCGCTGAGGTTGTGGATATGGCGCGCCACCAGCTCTTTGCCGGTTCCGGTTTCACCGATGATCAGTACGCTGGCTTCGCTCGGTGCCACCTGTTGCAGGTGTGCCAGCAGGGCCTGGGATTTCGGGTCCTCGAACACCTGGGCGGTGGCGCGGATCGAGGTCGCCAGGGCGGGCGAGGGGGGTAGGGTCAGCAACTGCATCGGCATTCTCCGGAAATCGGGCACTAGGAGTAGAAGGTCGGGGTCGGCAGGGACTGGTTCAGTGCCCAGTCGCCCAGCTCGTGAAGCTTGTAGTCCAGCGGGTCATGCAGGGTCTGGGTGCGCAGGTTGCGCCAGTGGCGGTCCAGGCGCAGGGAGGCATGGGTCGAGCGCGCGCCGGTGACTTCGAACAAGCGGCTGCACAGTTCCAGGCCCTGGCGGCTGGCGGCGACCTTGGCGGTGGCGATCGCCGTGGCCAGGTGCCCGCGCTCCTCGGCGCTGAGGTTCGGGCCCTTGGCCCAGGCCTGGTCCAGCAGCCCGGCGGCCCGTTCCACCAGCAGGCGGATGCCTTCCAGGGCGACCCAGAACTCGCCGTAGTGGCTGAGGATGTAAGGGTCCTGGCGCACGTCCTGGGCGCTGGATTTATGCCAGACGCGGGTTTCGTTCAGGGTGTACTGCCGGGCTTCCGCGAAGGCGCCTTCGGCAATGCCGAGGAACATGTGGGTGAAGGTCAGTTGGGCGATCAGCGGGCGCAGGCAGGCGAAGGGGGGGCTCAAGGGACCCGGGTCCAGCAGCAGTTCCGATTCCTCGACCCGCACCCGTTCGAAAGTGGCGCTGCCGCTGTCGGTCTGGCGCTGGCCCATGTTGTTCCAGTCGTTGTGCAGGGTGATGCCGCTGCGACCGCTGGGGATGGCGGCGATCAGCAACTTGCCGCCGTTGCTTTCATCCACCGCCGAGGCGATGAGCATCTCCGAATCGCTGGCCCCGGAGCAGAAGCTTTTCTTGCCGGAGAACTCGCGCCAGCCGCCGAGGTTCTTGACCAACGTGCGGGTGTCCAGCGGATTGAGGGCGTTGCCCCAGAACCAGTTCTTGCGCGCGGTCTGTTCGAACCAGGGCTGCCATTGCTCGGGCTTGGCGAACAGGCGCACGGTGGCCAGCATCAGGTGATGGAAGCCGAAGACATGGGCGATGGAACTGTCGACCTTGGCGAATTCGCGGACGATGTTCAGGGTTTCGCTCCAGGGCGCGCCCAGGCCGCCGAACTGGCGGGGAATGCTCAAGGCCAACAGGCCGCTCTGGCGCAGGGCGTCGCGTTCGGCCTTGGGGGTGCCGCCGCGCTCGTCGCGTTCGACGGCGGTCAGGGCAAACTCGGCGGCCAGTTGGCGGGCGGTCTGCAAGGGGGACAACAGGGCGCTTTGCGGTTTGGCAGTCACGCGGTGTTCCTCGTGGGTGGCCGTTTGCGGCGGCCGGGAAAAGGTGCTGCGAGCTGCAGGAGCTGGCTTGCCAGCGAAGAGGGCTGGAAGATCGCCTTCGCCGGCAAGCCGGCTCCTACAACGGCTTTGGGGATTTCAGCGGCGGTTGGGCAACACGTCGTTGGCGATCATTTCGCCGAACGGCCCGGTGAGGTTGGTGACGCCGCGGCCGGCCAGGCTGGCATAGGGTTCCGGCAGCAGCGGGAACACCAGCTCGGCGAAGCGATAGGCCTCTTCCAGGTGCGGGTAGCCGGAGAAGATGAAGCTCTCGATCCCCAGGTCGGCGTATTCCTTGATCCGTTCGGCCACTTGCTGCGGGTTGCCCACCAGGGCGGTGCCGGCGCCACCGCGCACCAGGCCGACCCCGGCCCAGAGGTTGGGCGCGATCTGCAGTTGATCGCGGCGACCGCCGTGCAGCGCGGCCATGCGCCGCTGGCCTTCGGAGTCGAAGCGCGCGAAGGATTGCTGGGCGGCGGCGATGGTGTCGTCACTGATGTGTTCGATCAGCTTGTCCGCGGCTTTCCAGGCTTCGTCCTCGGTTTCGCGCACGATCACGTGCAGGCGAATGCCGAACTTCACCGTACGGCCCTTGCGCGCGGCGCGTTCGCGCACGTCGGCCAGCTTTTGGGCCACCGCCGCCGGAGGCTCGCCCCAGGTCAGGTACACGTCCACCTGATCGGCGGCCAGTTCGTGGGCGGCCTCGGAGGAGCCGCCGAAGTACAGCGGCGGGTAGGGTTTCTGCACCGGTGGGTAGAGCGCCTTGGCGTTCTGCACGTGCAGATGCTTGCCTTCGAAGTCCACGGCTTCGCCCTGCAGCACCCGGCGCCAGATCTGCAGGAATTCGTCAGTCACTTCGTAGCGTTCGCTGTGGCTGAGGAAGCTCCCATCGCCACGGTTTTCGTCCGGGTCGCCGCCGGTCACCACGTTGATCAGCAGGCGCCCGTTGGACAGCCGGTCCAGGGTCGCGGCCATGCGCGCCGAGACGGTGGGGGAAATGATCCCCGGACGGATCGCCACCAGGTAGCGCAGGCGTTCGGTCAGGGGCACCAGGGCCGAGGCGATGACCCAGGAGTCCTCGCAGGAGCGCCCGGTGGGAATCAGTACGCCGTGGTAACCCAGGCTATCGGCGGCCTGGGCCACTTGCTTGAGGTAGTTGAGGGTGACCGGGCGCGCGCCCTGGGCGGTGCCGAGAAAGTGGCCGTCGCCGTGGGTCGGAAGAAACCAGAACACATCCATGACAGTTCCTTAGGCGATTTTCAGCAGGTTGTTCGGTTGCGCGCCAAACAGCGGCGCGGCCCGTTCGGCGGCCAGCTGGATGCGGGCTTTGAGCAGGTCGCTGGTGATCTGGTAGTTGCTGAAGTCGGCTTCGGTGGCGTACACGCCAATCGGCAGGGTCAGGGCCTGGAAGAAACTGAACAGCGGACGCAACTGGTGATCCAGCACCAGGGCGTGGCGTTCGCTGCCTCCGGTGGCGGCCAGCAGCACCGGGGTGTTGATCAGGGCGTTGAGGTCGATCAGGTCGAACAGATGCTTGAGCAGGCCCGGATAGGAGCCGCGGTAGACCGGGGCGGCAACGATCAGCAGGTCGGCGTTTTCGATGGCCTGCAACTCGGCCTCGACCTCGGCCGGCAGTTCCTGGCGCGACAGGGCGCCGCCCAGCGGACGGGCGATATCCCCCAGTTCGATCAGGTGGCTGTTGATGGGCAGGTGCTTGGACAGCTCGCTCAACAGGGCCTGGGTCAGCACCAGGGTCCGGGACGGGCGCCAGGTTCCACCGGAGAGGGCAACGACATTCAGAGGACGGGACATGATCGGTTCCTTTTTAAACAGTAGCTCAACGAGCGATGACAGGTGTACCTGCACGGGAGCAAGAGCTGTACCAACCGGCCGGAGCCCGGTAATCCGGGGGCCTGGCGGGATGTGCCGAGCTGGCTGTTGTTGTTCGGACACTGTTTTGTTGATTGGCTGTTGCCTGGCCAACAGTTGCTCCGGCAACAGTTGGGCAACGGGATGGAGCTGTTATAAAGGCTTGTTGTTATTCCTCAAAAGAGCTTTTTTCCATATTTATAGGTCGTTATGGAATATAAAAGGGCTGTCCGAGCCCCTGGAAAAGTCGATAGCGACTATCGAGCGGGATGATTTTTGCCACTGAGGGCGCGCGAGTAGCCTGTGTGCATTGTTCGCAACCCGCTTCAGGTGCACGTCATGAAGGCTTATTCCGTTGTTCTGCTGCTGCTGATTTCCAGTGTGCTGGCCGGCTGTGCCAGCGCGGGCGCGCCGGAGTTGCGCCCCTACACGGCCGAGGAAAGCCGCGAGCTGGCGCTGGAAGCCCTGAACCGGCGTGGTCTGTCGTTCGATGAGTACCAGCAGGAAAGAGCCCGGCTGCTGGCGCGGCCTGCGGTGTTCGATGGCCAGGGCGAGATGAGCGCCCAGCGCAATATCAGTCGTCATCAACCGGCCAGTTGATGACAACTGTACGGGTAAAAGTTTTCATCAACTGTCCGTGAGTTGCGGGCCAGTGCTGGGTTAGGGTCGAGGCCTGACCGACCTTGCCCAGGACCTTGCACCCATGACCCTTTCCCCCGACCTGCTGTGGGCATTCGCGCTGTTTGCCCTGGTCACGTCCATCACCCCCGGCCCCAACAACACCATGTTGCTGGCCTCGGGGGTGAACTTCGGCTTCAACCGTTCCATTCCCCATATCCTCGGCATCAGCTGTGGTTTCTTCGTGCTGGTGCTGGCGGTCGGCTTGGGCCTGGGCGCGGTGTTCGAGGCCTATCCGGTGCTGTACCGCGTGCTGCGCTATGTCGGCGCGGCCTACCTGCTGTACCTGGCGTGGAACATCGCCCGCTCCGGGCCGATGAACGACGACCAGCGAGACCAGGGGCAGCCTTTGGGCTACTGGGGCGCGGCGGCCTTTCAGTGGGTCAATCCCAAGGCTTGGGTCATGGCGGTGGGCGCTATCAGCACCTACACCCCGTTGCAGGGCTATTTCACCAATGTGCTGGTGATTGCGGCGGTGTTCGCCCTGATCAACGCGCCGACGGTGAGTCTCTGGGCGGCGTGCGGCAGCCTGTTGCGCAATGTGTTGCGCAACCCGCGCTGGCTGCGCCTGTTCAATCTGGCCATGTCCGGCCTGCTGGTGATTTCCCTGGCGCCGCTGGTGCTGGAAAACATCAGTTGAGCGGCGCTTCAACGGGTTGCCCAGAGCCTGTTAAGCTGCGCCCCAGGAGCGTTCCTACGCACTTTTAGACGAAGTTGTGCTTCTTTAACTGCATCCGATCGGCTATTGCTCAGCGCCTGCTGTTGACGCGCCGTCCCTGTACGGCGCGTTTGTGCATGCTGCTCTTTGCGCCTATGCCGATCCCGGAACCAGCTCTGCGGGTCTTTCTGTCATGAACAAACGTCCTCTTTATTTCGACTATGCCGCTACCACACCGGTGGATGAGCGGGTCATTCAAGTGATGCTGGAGTGCCTGGGGTTCAACGCCAACTTTGGCAACCCGGCCTCCAGTTCCCATGCTTTTGGCCAGGCGGCGCGCCGCAGCGTCGAGCACGCCCGGCAGCAAGTGGCGCAGTTGGTGGGCGCGCAGCCCGAGCAGATCGTCTGGACCTCCGGCGCCACCGAATCCAACAACCTGGCGCTCAAGGGCGTGATGCAGGCCCGGGGGCTGGAGGGTGGGCACATCATCACCAGCCAGATCGAGCACAAGGCCGTGCTGGACACCGCTCGACAGTTGCAGGAAAGCGGCGTGGCGGTGACCTATCTGCTGCCGGATGCACAGGGGTTGATCACGGCCCAGGCGGTGAGCGAAGCCCTGAGGGATGACACCGTTGTGGTGTCGCTGATGCTGGTCAACAACGAATTGGGCACCCTCAACGACATTCCGGCGATTGGCCAGGTGGTGCGTGAGCATGGTGCCCTGTTGCATGTGGACGCGGCTCAGGGCGCGGGCAAGGTGGCCATTGATCTTGAGCGCTGGCCGGTGGACCTGATGTCGTTTTCGGCGCACAAGGTCTACGGCCCCAAGGGTATCGGCGCGTTGTATGTCGGACCGCGGGCGCAGCGCCGCTTGCAGGCGCAGATCCATGGTGGCGGGCACGAGGGCGGTTTGCGTTCCGGCACCCTGGCCACGCACCAGATCGCCGCCATGGGGGCGGCCTTTGCGCTGGCCGCTGAGTTGTTCGACGAAGAAACCGCCACCATCGTCCGCTTGCGCCAACGCCTGCTGGAGCAACTGGCGGGGGTGGCCGGCCTGCGCTTGAATGGCAGTACCACCCAGCGCATTCCCCATACCCTGAGCCTGACGTTCAGCGAGGGAGGCTTTGACGCCGCGGCGTTGAGTGCGTCCCTGGCGTTTTCCGCGACCTCGGCCTGCAACTCGGCCAGCAATGCGCCTTCCCATGTGCTGCTGGCCCTGGGGCATGACCCGGTGCAGGCCGGGCGCACCATCCGCTTGAGTCTCGGGCGTTTCACGACCGAAGAGGATGTGGATCGCGCGGCACAGTTGATCAAGGCGTCATGCGCCACTGCTCCGGCATTCTGGGCCGGAGCCCAGTCTTGAGGGTCGAGCGATCTCGACCTTCCATAACAATGATTAAGCCGGTTAAGGAGTCACAATGAGTACCCAGCCTACGCCCCACGGAGTGGTCCCCCAGCGCCTGGCGCATGTGCGTCAGTTGATGAGCCGCGAGGGCATTCATGCCTTGCTGGTGCCTTCGGCCGATCCGCATCTGTCGGAGTACCTGCCGGGTTACTGGCAGGGGCGCCAGTGGCTGTCGGGCTTCCACGGCTCGGTGGGCACCCTGATCGTGACCGCGGAGTTCGCCGGGCTCTGGGCCGACAGCCGTTACTGGGAACAGGCGAGCAAGGAACTCAAGGGCAGCGGCATTGATCTGGTGAAGTTGCAACCGGGCCAGCCCGGCCCCCTGGACTGGCTGGCGGAACAGACCCCGTCGGGCGCGGTGGTGGCGGTGGACGGCGCGGTCATGGCGCTGGCTTCGGCCCGTACCTTGGGCAGCCGGTTGCAGGAGCGCGGGGCCAGCCTGCGCACCGATATCGATCTGCTACAGCAAGCGTGGAGCGATCGCCCCGGCCTGCCGGATCAACCGGTCTACCCGCACCTGCCGCCCCAGGCCACGCAGAGCCGGGTGGAGAAGCTGGCCAAGCTGCGCGAAACCCTGAAGGAACGTGGTGCGGACTGGCATTTCATCGCCACCCTCGATGACATCGCCTGGCTGTTCAACCTGCGCGGGGCAGATGTTTCGTTCAACCCGGTGTTTGTCTCTTTCGCCCTGATCAGCCAGCAGCAGGCCACTTTGTTCGTGGCCTTGAGCAAGGTCGACGAGCCGCTGCGCGCGGTGCTGGAAGCCGACGGCGTCAGCCTGCGGGATTACGCGGAGGTGGCGGCGGCCTTGGCCGATGTGCCGGAAGGCGCGACGTTGCAGATCGACCCGGCGCGGGTGACCACCGGTTTGCTGAACAACTTGCGTTCCGGGGTGAAGCTGGTGGAAGGGCTCAATCCCACCACCCTGGCCAAGTCGCGCAAGAGCCCGGCGGACGCCGAGCATATTCGTCGGGCCATGGAGCAGGACGGCGCGGCGCTGTGCGAGTTCTTTGCCTGGCTGGAGAATGCCCTGGGGCGCGAGCGAGTCACCGAGCTGACCATTGATGAACAGCTGACCGCCGCCCGTGAACGGCGTCCGGGCTATGTGTCGTTGAGCTTCAATACCATCGCCGCCTTCAATGCCAACGGGGCCATGCCTCACTACCACGCCACCCCTGAAGAGCACGCGCTGATCGAGGGTGATGGCTTGCTGCTGATCGACTCTGGCGGTCAGTACCTGGGGGGCACCACCGACATCACCCGCATGGTGCCGATCGGCACCCCGAGCGCCGAGCAGAAGCGCGATTGCACCCGGGTGCTCAAGGGCATGATCGCCTTGTCGCGGGCGCAGTTCCCACGGGGCATTCTGTCGCCGTTGCTGGATGCCATCGCCCGGGCGCCGATCTGGGCCGAGGGCGTGGATTACGGACACGGCACAGGGCATGGCGTGGGCTACTTCCTCAACGTGCATGAAGGGCCGCAGGTGATCGCCTATCAGGCTGCGCCAGTGCCGCAAACGGCGATGCAGCCGGGGATGATCACTTCCATCGAGCCGGGGACTTATCGTCCCGGGCGTTGGGGGGTACGGATCGAGAACCTGGTGTTGAACCGCGAGGTTGGTACTACCGAGTTTGGTGAGTTCCTCGGCTTTGAAACCCTGACCCTTTGCCCGATCGACAGCCGTTGCCTGGAGCCCGGATTGCTCACTCAGGAGGAGCGGGACTGGTTCAACGGCTATCACGCCGAAGTGCGCGAGCGCCTCGCCCCGCTGCTGCAAGGCGCCGCGCTGGAGTGGCTGAACCTTCGCACCGCGCCGATCTGAAGCATCGAAGGACGGCCTCAGCCATGCAATGTGGTTGAGGCCGCGGTCCCGGTCCGTGGCGGCTGGCTGGCGCGGCTGTTCAGCCTCCGCTCAAGGCCTCGCGGACAAAGTCCAGGCGGTCCTGGCCGAAGAACAAATGGTCCCCGACGAACATGCTGGGGGCGCCGAAGACACCCCGTTGCAATGCCTGGTCGGTCTGCTCCTTAAGCCGGGCCTTGACCTGTTCTTCGTTGCTCAGGTCGAGGATCCGCTGTGGGTCGAAGCCGCCTTGCTCCAGGACCTGGGTGACGGTGGTGGCGTCGTTCAGGTTGCGTTTGTCGACCCAGAGGGCGCGGAACAGGCAGTCGATGAATTCGACGAAGCGATCCGGCATGTGCAGCTGCACAGCGGTCACGGCGCGCATCAATAGCAGGGTGTTGATGGGGAAGTGCGGGTTGAAGTTGAGTTCAACCTGATAGCGCCGGGCAAAACGCGCCAGGTCCTGGAGCATGTAGCGGCCCTTGGCGGGAACGCTGATGGGGGAAGCGTTGCCGGTGCTCTTGAAGACCCCGCCCAGCAGCATGGGGTGGTACTCCAGTTGGCTGCCGGTCTGGGCGCAGATCTTCGGCAGCTGGGTGTAGGCCAGGTAGCTGGTCGGACTGCCCAGGTCGAAGAAGAACTCCACTTTTTGGCTCATGTCGTGAACTCTCTGATTGTTGTAGGGGGCAGTGGCTTACCAGCGCTCGTTCCAGGGGCGCAGGTCCAGCTCGAAGGTCCAGGCATCCCTGGGCTGGCTGTGCAGGTACCAGTAGTTTTCGGCGATATGTTCGGGATTGAGGATGCCGTCCTGATCCTTGAGGGCATATTTCTCGGGAAAGCTGGTGCGGATGAAGTCGGTGTCGATGGCGCCGTCGACGATGATATGGCCGACGTGGATATTCAGCGGCCCCAGTTCCCGGGCCATGCTCTGGGCCAGGGCGCGGATGCCGTGTTTGGCCCCGGCGAAGGCGGCAAAACCGGCGGCGCCGCGCACCCCTGCGGTGGCGCCGGTGAACAGGATGGTGCCGCGTTGGCGCGTCACCATGCGCTTGGCCACTTCGCGGGCATTGAGGAAACCGGAGAAACAGGCCATCTCCCAGATCTTGAAGTACTTGCGGGCGGTTTCCTCAAGGATGCTGCAGGGCACGTTGGCGCCGATATTGAAGATGAAGGCCTCGATGGGGCCGATCTGGGTTTCGATCTGTTCGATCAGCGCTACCACGTCCTCTTCTTTGCGGGCGTCGCAGGCAAAGCCATGGGCCTGGCCGCCGGTTTGCCGGATGGCGTCCACCAGGGGCTGCAATTTGTCCGCGCTGCGTCGGGTGACGCAGGCGGTGAAGCCTTGCGCGGCAAAACGCTTGGCGATGGCGCTGCCGGTAGCATCGCCGGCGCCGACCACCAGTACCACTTTGTTGTTGTTCAGGGTTGTAGTCATGGGAGGTTCGCTCTTTGGTAAACGATCGTTAACTAAACGGACGTTATGCTACGATCCTGCGGTCGTCAAGCCAGCAGGAGAGTGCTTCAGCCATGCGTTATTCAGCCAGTCATAAGCAGGAAACCCGCGAGCGCCTGTTGCAGAGCAGTGCGACCCAGGCCAAGAACGAGGGGTTTTCCACCGTCGGCGTGGATGCCTTGATGAAGGCCATCGGCCTCAGTGGCGGGGCTTTTTACACTCACTTCGTATCCAAGGACGAGCTGTTCGGTTCCATCGTCGAGCGCGAGTTGAGCCAGAGCCTGGAGCGTCTGGGCGGAGAGAGCCGGCAGAATCGGGAAAAGCTGCGGCGTTGCCTGAAGCAATACTTGAGCGTGGCGCATGTGCAGCAGCCGGGAGCCGGGTGTGCGTTGCCGGCCTTGGGCGCGGAGATTGCCCGGGGCAGTGTGCAAGTGCGGCAGGAGGCGCAAGACTGGATTTGTCGTCTGCAGCGGGCGTGGGCGCAGACCCTGGGCAGTGAGAGCCTGGCCTGGTCGATTCTGTCGCAGTGTGTTGGCGCGCTGGTGGTGGCGCGAATGCTGGTGAACCCGGATATCCAGCAGCAGGTGCTGGCGTCGAGCCATGAGCAGATCATTGGGCAGCTGGAGCGGCTGCCCGAAGAGTGAGCGCTACCGCTACTTGCAGATGACGATCATGCTGCGACTGGTATAACCGGCTGGGTTCAGGCCGAAAGGGTAGTCTCCCGGGTCTTCGACGGTGTCACCGGACTTGGCGATCACCTTGTAGCCTTTGGGGCCGCAGGATTGGGTCGCCTTGGTGTAGCACTTGTCCCAGGAAGAAGACAAACCGGAGCAGTTGATGTGGAGCCCTTTCTTGCCTCGTTTGACTTCGGTTTTCGCGGTCGCAGCGCAGCCTGCAATGGCAAGTACGGCCAACAGTATCAAAAATCGTTTCATCCCCGTCCTTATCGCTAGCCTCGGATCTGATGCCCGAGTGTGACTGCATTACCTGTGGTCTTTTGCGTTTGCGATATCCCTGTCTGACAACTCCATGGCTGACGTTGAGTAGCCGGCTAAACATGGCCTAATTGCGCGCCAATTACCAGAGTTGAATCTTAATCGGCTGCAACTATGGGCTTGGATTCCCGGCGCATCGTCATGGTTGCTCCGACAGATGCCAGGATGATGCAGGCGATCGCCATCCACTGCGCCAGGGACAGGTATTCGTGCAGAAACAGCAGGCCGGACAGCGCGCCGAAGGCCGGCTCTATGCTCATCAGGGTGCCAAAGGTACGGGCTGGCATTCGGGTCAGGGCGACCATTTCCAGGCTGTAAGGCAGGGCGGTGGACAAGACCGCGACGCCCAGGGCGATAGGAATCAGGGATGGAGTGAGTAATGCCGCGCCGGCATGGACGATACCTATGGGCGCAACGAAGAGTGCGGCGATCATGACACCCAGGGCGGCGGTCTGGATGCCGTTCTCGGCACCGGCCTTTTGCCCGAACAGGATGTACAGCGCCCAGCAGACGCCGGCGCCCAAGGCGTAGCCTGCGCCCACCAGGTCGATGGCGGTTTCGGTGGCGCCTGTGGGTATCAGCAATAGCAGGCCGATGATCGCCAAGGCGATCCACAGA
This sequence comes from Pseudomonas protegens, assembly GCF_013407925.2. Taxonomy (NCBI): domain Bacteria; kingdom Pseudomonadati; phylum Pseudomonadota; class Gammaproteobacteria; order Pseudomonadales; family Pseudomonadaceae; genus Pseudomonas; species Pseudomonas protegens. Next base: position 5,393,069 of record NZ_CP060201.1, read on the forward strand.
AAATCGATCGCCTTGCGTGAGGCATAGATGGCCACCGCCAATGGGCCGGTGAACTCCAGAGCGACGGCGATTCCCAGGGGTACACTTCTCAGGGACATATAGAAGAGGAAGTTCATGCCGCCCAGGGCCATTCCGTAGACAACCACGGTGCGTAGGGTCTTGGCAGTGAACTTGGCGCGCCAGGGGCGCAATAGAAGCAGCATGATGACGCTGGCGAAGATCAAGCGAAGGGTGGTGGTGCCCTGGGCCCCGACAATGGGGAACATGCTCTTGGCCAATGAGGCGCCCGATTGAATCGAGGCCATGGCGATAAGTAGCAGCCCCACGGGAAACAGAGTCGAGGCAAGGCTGCGCGGTTGGTCGTTCATGCAGGGGATCATCCAGAGTGTGGGGGAGGGCGCTGGACGCATGATGCTTAAGTCATGCGGAATGAGCAATATAGTGCGCAAAGTCTTTTTGCGCCTCGATATAAGAAGCTGCAGGCGTGGTGGTGGGCTCGAATCATAGAAAATTCAAATTAAAGGTTGACGGAAGATTCTACAGGCCTATAATTCGCCCCACTTCCGACGCAGTCGAAACGGAAAACTCCTTGAGATTCAAGGAGTTACCAAGTTTTCGGCAGCGGTTACGCTTCAGTTCATCGAAGCCAGAAGCAGTTGATAAGGCAGTGTGTTGTCGCTTTGTTAACCATTCGATCGTCTCGGTCGAAAGCGGTTGAAAAGAGGTGTTGACAGCAGCGTGTAACGCTGTAGAATTCGCCTCCCGCTAACGAGAGATCGGAAGCGCAAGTGGTTGAAGTTGTTGAGAAAATCTTCGAAAACTTCTTAAAAAATCGCTTGACAGTAAATGAGGCTGCTGTAGAATGCGCGCCTCGGTTGAGACGAAAGATCTTAACCAACCGCTCTTTAACAACTGAATCAAGCAATTCGTGTGGGTGCTTGTGGAGTCAGACTGATAGTCAAAAAGATTATCAGCATCGCAAGTTACTCCGCGAGAAATCAAAGATGTAACCAACGATTGCTGAGCCAAGTTTAGGGTTTTCTCAAAACCCAAAGATGTTTGAACTGAAGAGTTTGATCATGGCTCAGATTGAACGCTGGCGGCAGGCCTAACACATGCAAGTCGAGCGGCAGCACGGGTACTTGTACCTGGTGGCGAGCGGCGGACGGGTGAGTAATGCCTAGGAATCTGCCTGGTAGTGGGGGATAACGTCCGGAAACGGGCGCTAATACCGCATACGTCCTACGGGAGAAAGTGGGGGATCTTCGGACCTCACGCTATCAGATGAGCCTAGGTCGGATTAGCTAGTTGGTGAGGTAATGGCTCACCAAGGCGACGATCCGTAACTGGTCTGAGAGGATGATCAGTCACACTGGAACTGAGACACGGTCCAGACTCCTACGGGAGGCAGCAGTGGGGAATATTGGACAATGGGCGAAAGCCTGATCCAGCCATGCCGCGTGTGTGAAGAAGGTCTTCGGATTGTAAAGCACTTTAAGTTGGGAGGAAGGGCAGTTACCTAATACGTGATTGTTTTGACGTTACCGACAGAATAAGCACCGGCTAACTCTGTGCCAGCAGCCGCGGTAATACAGAGGGTGCAAGCGTTAATCGGAATTACTGGGCGTAAAGCGCGCGTAGGTGGTTTGTTAAGTTGGATGTGAAAGCCCCGGGCTCAACCTGGGAACTGCATCCAAAACTGGCAAGCTAGAGTATGGTAGAGGGTGGTGGAATTTCCTGTGTAGCGGTGAAATGCGTAGATATAGGAAGGAACACCAGTGGCGAAGGCGACCACCTGGACTGATACTGACACTGAGGTGCGAAAGCGTGGGGAGCAAACAGGATTAGATACCCTGGTAGTCCACGCCGTAAACGATGTCAACTAGCCGTTGGGAGCCTTGAGCTCTTAGTGGCGCAGCTAACGCATTAAGTTGACCGCCTGGGGAGTACGGCCGCAAGGTTAAAACTCAAATGAATTGACGGGGGCCCGCACAAGCGGTGGAGCATGTGGTTTAATTCGAAGCAACGCGAAGAACCTTACCAGGCCTTGACATCCAATGAACTTTCCAGAGATGGATTGGTGCCTTCGGGAACATTGAGACAGGTGCTGCATGGCTGTCGTCAGCTCGTGTCGTGAGATGTTGGGTTAAGTCCCGTAACGAGCGCAACCCTTGTCCTTAGTTACCAGCACGTTATGGTGGGCACTCTAAGGAGACTGCCGGTGACAAACCGGAGGAAGGTGGGGATGACGTCAAGTCATCATGGCCCTTACGGCCTGGGCTACACACGTGCTACAATGGTCGGTACAAAGGGTTGCCAAGCCGCGAGGTGGAGCTAATCCCATAAAACCGATCGTAGTCCGGATCGCAGTCTGCAACTCGACTGCGTGAAGTCGGAATCGCTAGTAATCGCGAATCAGAATGTCGCGGTGAATACGTTCCCGGGCCTTGTACACACCGCCCGTCACACCATGGGAGTGGGTTGCACCAGAAGTAGCTAGTCTAACCTTCGGGGGGACGGTTACCACGGTGTGATTCATGACTGGGGTGAAGTCGTAACAAGGTAGCCGTAGGGGAACCTGCGGCTGGATCACCTCCTTAATCGACGACATCAGCTGCTTCATAAGCTCCCACACGAATTGCTTGATTCATTGAAGAAGACGATAGAAGCAGCTTTAAGCTCCAAGCTGATAGCTCCAAGCTAACAGTTACAAGCTCGAAATTGGGTCTGTAGCTCAGTTGGTTAGAGCGCACCCCTGATAAGGGTGAGGTCGGCAGTTCGAATCTGCCCAGACCCACCAATTTTGTTATGGGGCCATAGCTCAGCTGGGAGAGCGCCTGCCTTGCACGCAGGAGGTCAGCGGTTCGATCCCGCTTGGCTCCACCATAAACTGCTTCTGAAAGCTTAGAAATGAGCATTCACATTGAATGTTGATTTCTAGTCTTTTGATTAGATCGTTCTTTAAAAATTTGGGTATGTGATAGAAAGATAGACTGAACGTTACTTTCACTGGTAACGGATCAGGCTAAGGTAAAATTTGTGAGTACTCTTAAGAGTTTTGCGAATTTTCGGCGAATGTCGTCTTCATAGTATAACCAGATTGCTTGGGGTTATATGGTCAAGTGAAGAAGCGCATACGGTGGATGCCTTGGCAGTCAGAGGCGATGAAAGACGTGGTAGCCTGCGATAAGCTTCGGGGAGTCGGCAAACAGACTTTGATCCGGAGATCTCTGAATGGGGGAACCCAGCCATCATAAGATGGTTATCTTGTACTGAATACATAGGTGCAAGAGGCGAACCAGGGGAACTGAAACATCTAAGTACCCTGAGGAAAAGAAATCAACCGAGATTCCCTTAGTAGTGGCGAGCGAACGGGGACTAGCCCTTAAGTGGCTTTGAGATTAGCGGAACGCTCTGGAAAGTGCGGCCATAGTGGGTGATAGCCCTGTACGCGAAAATCTCTTAGTCATGAAATCGAGTAGGACGGGGCACGAGAAACCTTGTCTGAATATGGGGGGACCATCCTCCAAGGCTAAATACTACTGACTGACCGATAGTGAACTAGTACCGTGAGGGAAAGGCGAAAAGAACCCCGGAGAGGGGAGTGAAATAGATCCTGAAACCGTATGCGTACAAGCAGTGGGAGCAGACTTTGTTCTGTGACTGCGTACCTTTTGTATAATGGGTCAGCGACTTATTTTCAGTGGCGAGCTTAACCGAATAGGGGAGGCGTAGCGAAAGCGAGTCTTAATAGGGCGTCTAGTCGCTGGGAATAGACCCGAAACCGGGCGATCTATCCATGGGCAGGTTGAAGGTTAGGTAACACTGACTGGAGGACCGAACCGACTACCGTTGAAAAGTTAGCGGATGACCTGTGGATCGGAGTGAAAGGCTAATCAAGCTCGGAGATAGCTGGTTCTCCTCGAAAGCTATTTAGGTAGCGCCTCATGTATCACTGTAGGGGGTAGAGCACTGTTTCGGCTAGGGGGTCATCCCGACTTACCAAACCGATGCAAACTCCGAATACCTACAAGTGCCGAGCATGGGAGACACACGGCGGGTGCTAACGTCCGTCGTGAAAAGGGAAACAACCCAGACCGTCAGCTAAGGTCCCAAAGTTATGGTTAAGTGGGAAACGATGTGGGAAGGCTTAGACAGCTAGGAGGTTGGCTTAGAAGCAGCCACCCTTTAAAGAAAGCGTAATAGCTCACTAGTCGAGTCGGCCTGCGCGGAAGATGTAACGGGGCTCAAACCATACACCGAAGCTACGGGTATCACGTAAGTGATGCGGTAGAGGAGCGTTCTGTAAGCCTGTGAAGGTGAGTTGAGAAGCTTGCTGGAGGTATCAGAAGTGCGAATGCTGACATGAGTAACGACAATGGGTGTGAAAAACACCCACGCCGAAAGACCAAGGTTTCCTGCGCAACGTTAATCGACGCAGGGTTAGTCGGTCCCTAAGGCGAGGCTGAAAAGCGTAGTCGATGGAAAACAGGTTAATATTCCTGTACTTCTAGTTATTGCGATGGAGGGACGGAGAAGGCTAGGCCAGCTTGGCGTTGGTTGTCCAAGTTTAAGGTGGTAGGCTGGAATCTTAGGTAAATCCGGGGTTCTAAGGCCGAGAGCTGATGACGAGTTACCTTTTAGGTGACGAAGTGGTTGATGCCATGCTTCCAAGAAAAGCTTCTAAGCTTCAGATAACTAGGAACCGTACCCCAAACCGACACAGGTGGTTGGGTAGAGAATACCAAGGCGCTTGAGAGAACTCGGGTGAAGGAACTAGGCAAAATGGCACCGTAACTTCGGGAGAAGGTGCGCCGGTGAGGGTGAAGGACTTGCTCCGTAAGCTCATGCCGGTCGAAGATACCAGGCCGCTGCGACTGTTTATTAAAAACACAGCACTCTGCAAACACGAAAGTGGACGTATAGGGTGTGACGCCTGCCCGGTGCCGGAAGGTTAATTGATGGGGTTAGCTAACGCGAAGCTCTTGATCGAAGCCCCGGTAAACGGCGGCCGTAACTATAACGGTCCTAAGGTAGCGAAATTCCTTGTCGGGTAAGTTCCGACCTGCACGAATGGCGTAACGATGGCGGCGCTGTCTCCACCCGAGACTCAGTGAAATTGAAATCGCTGTGAAGATGCAGTGTATCCGCGGCTAGACGGAAAGACCCCGTGAACCTTTACTATAGCTTTGCACTGGACTTTGAATTTGCTTGTGTAGGATAGGTGGGAGGCTTTGAAGCGTGAACGCCAGTTTGCGTGGAGCCATCCTTGAAATACCACCCTGGCAACTTTGAGGTTCTAACTCAGGTCCGTTATCCGGATCGAGGACAGTGTATGGTGGGTAGTTTGACTGGGGCGGTCTCCTCCTAAAGAGTAACGGAGGAGTACGAAGGTGCGCTCAGACCGGTCGGAAATCGGTCGTAGAGTATAAAGGCAAAAGCGCGCTTGACTGCGAGACAGACACGTCGAGCAGGTACGAAAGTAGGTCTTAGTGATCCGGTGGTTCTGTATGGAAGGGCCATCGCTCAACGGATAAAAGGTACTCCGGGGATAACAGGCTGATACCGCCCAAGAGTTCATATCGACGGCGGTGTTTGGCACCTCGATGTCGGCTCATCACATCCTGGGGCTGAAGCCGGTCCCAAGGGTATGGCTGTTCGCCATTTAAAGTGGTACGCGAGCTGGGTTTAGAACGTCGTGAGACAGTTCGGTCCCTATCTGCCGTGGACGTTTGAGATTTGAGAGGGGCTGCTCCTAGTACGAGAGGACCGGAGTGGACGAACCTCTGGTGTTCCGGTTGTCACGCCAGTGGCATTGCCGGGTAGCTATGTTCGGAAAAGATAACCGCTGAAAGCATCTAAGCGGGAAACTTGCCTCAAGATGAGATCTCACTGGAACCTTGAGTTCCCTAAAGGGCCGTCGAAGACTACGACGTTGATAGGTTGGGTGTGTAAGCGCTGTGAGGCGTTGAGCTAACCAATACTAATTGCCCGTGAGGCTTGACCATATAACACCCAAGCAATTTGCGAACTCGAAAGAGACCAGATTGCGGTGTGTGAAGACGAAACGAACCGAAAGTTTGCATGGCTCACAAAACACCAAAATCTATTACATACCCATTCGCTGGCACGTTGCACATGCAACGGACTGGCTACCGAATTTCTTGACGACCATAGAGCGTTGGAACCACCTGATCCCATCCCGAACTCAGAAGTGAAACGATGCATCGCCGATGGTAGTGTGGGGTTTCCCCATGTGAGAGTAGGTCATCGTCAAGATTAAATTCCGAAACCCCAATTGCGAAAGCAGTTGGGGTTTTGTTTTTGCGCCACAGAAAAGCTGCGCCGCTGGCTCTGGCGACGGGCACAAGACTGCGGCTGGGGGCCAGCTCTGCCGTCACTGACGCATACGCAGGTGCTTGAAGGACCGGCACCACTGATCAGTGACAATGGCAATCCCCTCAAAATCGATGGGCAGTTTTTGGTATGGTGCAGTTCTTTTTTAGGGACTTGAGTTCATCCGCACGGATCAGCGTCGACCTCTATTCAACGAGAAGCTGTAGCAATGCCCGAAGCGATTCCGATCAAGGACCACGAAAAAGAAAACCGCCTGGTCAACAAGCGCCTGCTGGCCTGCGCTGTGCTGGTGGTGGCCATCACCTGCGCCCTGGTCGGGCGCCTGTATTTCCTCCAGGTGGTGGAGTTCGACTATCACTCCACCATCTCGGAAAACAACCGCGTCCACGTGCTGCCGATCACCCCGACCCGCGGGTTGATCTATGACCGCAATGGCGTGGTCCTGGCCGACAACCGCCCCAGCTTCAACCTGACCATCACCCGCGAACGCACCACCGACCTCAAGGGCGAGCTGGACACCGTGGTCGACCTGCTGCACCTGCCGCCAGAAGATCGCACCCTGTTCGACAAGGAGATGAAGCAGGCCCGTCACCCCTTCGTTCCGGTGACCCTGTTCTACGAACTCACCGAGGAGCAGATCGCCGTACTGGCGGTCAACGAATACCGCCTGCCGGGCCTGGATGTCGAAGCCCAATTCGTCCGCCATTACCCCCTGGGCGCGCACTTCGCCCACTCCATCGGCTACGTCGGACGGATCAACGAAAAGGAAGCCAAGACCCTGGACTCGGTGGAATACCGTGGCACCCAATCCATCGGCAAGACCGGTATCGAGAAGTTCTACGAGTCCGAACTGCACGGCCACGTGGGCTACGAAGAAGTCGAAACCAACGCCCAGGGCCGGGTGATGCGCGTGCTCAAGCACACCGACCCGATCCCCGGCAAGAACATCGTCCTGAGCCTGGACATCAAGCTCCAGGAGGCCGCCGAAGAAGCCCTGGGGGATCGTCGCGGTTCCGTGGTCGCCCTGGACCCGGCCACCGGTGAAGTGCTGGCCATGGTCAGCAAGCCCAGCTTCGACCCCAACCTGTTCGTCACCGGTATCAGCTTCAAGGAATACGCGGCGCTGCACGATTCCATCGATCGCCCGCTGTTCAACCGGGTGCTGCGCGGCCTCTATGCCCCCGGCTCCACCATCAAGCCGGAAGTGGCGATCGCCGGCCTTGATACCGGTGTGGTCACCGCCTCGACCCGCGTCTTCGACCCGGGCTACTACCAACTGCCGGACTTCGACCACAAGTACCGCAACTGGAACCACAGCGGCGACGGTTGGGTGGACATGGACGCCGCGATCATGCGCTCCAACGACACCTACTTCTACGACCTGGCGCACAAGCTCGGCATCGACCGCCTGCACGACTACATGGCGATGTTCGGCCTCGGCGAGAAAGTCTCCCTGGACATGTTCGAAGAATCCCCCGGCCTGATGCCGTCCCAGGCCTGGAAACGCGCCACCCGCCGCCAGCCCTGGTTCCCGGGGGAAACGGTGATCCTCGGCATCGGCCAGGGCTACATGCAGGTCACCCCGCTGCAACTGGCCCAGGCCACCGCGCTGATTGCCAACAAGGGCGTGTGGAACCGCCCGCACCTGGCCAAGACCATCGATGGCGTGGCCCCGGTGGACCAGCATCCGATGCCCAACATCCTGCTGAAGAATCCCCACGACTGGGATCAGGTCAACCACGGCATGCAAATGGTCATGCACGACCCGCGAGGCATTGCCCGCGCCGCCGCCGCCGGAGCGCAATACCGCATTGCCGGCAAGAGCGGCACCGCCCAAGTGGTGGCGATCAAGCAGGGCGAGCGCTACGACCGCCTCAAGACCCGCGAGCGCAACCGCGACAACGCCCTGTTCGTCGGCTTCGCCCCGGCCGAGCATCCGCAGATCGTGATTTCGGTGATGATCGAGAACGGCGAAGCCGGCGGCCGGGTCGCCGGCCCCGTGGTGCGGCAGATCATGGACGCCTGGCTACTGGACCAGAACGGCCACCTCAAGCCGCAATACGCCGCCCCGGCCAAGGCCCCCGGCGATCCCCACGTCTGAGCCGCTTCACCCCCAGGCTGCCCGGCACTTGCTGATGAGCAAGTGCCGGGGGCTCCGCGGCGACAGCCCATCGGCCTGGCCCATCCTCGCCCCGTCGTTCACAACTGGCGCATCCACAAGGCCTGCGTGACTGCCTATTGCTCAAGGGCGTGGAGCGCCTCCCGGGCCATTGAGTGAGCGAAAGTTCTGTCGGTTCAAATCGAAGGGCCAAGGCACTCCTGCAACCGTTCGAGAAACAGCACCTCGGCCCGGCTCATGCGCTGTTCACGGTTCCACAGCAGGTGGATGTCGACATCGGCGATGCCGTCTTCGGGTGGCAGGCGCCACAGCAGCCCGGCCTCGGTGTCGGCTGCCACCACATGCTCCGGCAGGCAGCCGATGCCAAAGCCGGCGATTACCAGGCGGCGCACTTCTTCCAGGCTGGGGGAGGAGGCGACGATGCGCCCGCTGAACCCCTGCTGATCACGAAAGATCGTCAGCGGCGAGAGCATGCCGCCGATCTGGTCGCTGGTGAAACTGACGAAGTTCTCCCCTTGCAGGTCGCCCTCGGCCACGTCCCGCCGGCCAAACAGCGGATGGTGCTTGCCGCAGAAGAACGCATAGCGCTGACGCAGGAACAGCCGCTGCTCCAGGCGCGGCTGCGGCCGCCGGTTGAGGCTCAGGCCCAGGGTCGCGGTCTTTTCCTGCAGGGCACTGACAATGTCCGAGCTGCGCATCACCTCCACTTCCAGGTCGACCCGTGGGTGCTGGCGATGAAAATCCGCCAGGAAGTCATCGAAGCGCTCGTTGCAGATCCGGCTGATGATCAGCAGCCGCACCTTGCCGATCACCTCGTCGGCGGGTTGCTCCAGCACGCTACTGACCTGGGACATCTGGCCGTAGATCTCGCCAGCCAGGGCAAAGATCTGCTCGCCCACTTCGGTCAGGGCAAAGCGCGGCCCGCGCCGGGCAATCAATTGCCGGCCCAATTGTTCCTCCAGGCGCTTGAGGGCCTGGCTCACCGCCGGCTGGGTCAGGTGCAGGCGCGCCGCCGCGCGGCTGATGCTCAGCTCCTGGCCGATCACCCGAAAGGTGCGCAGCAGGTTCCAGTCGAGGCGGTCATTGAGCAGGCGGCGGGCATCGCGGTCGGACATGGCAGTGGCTCTGGATCGGGCTGTGGGCGAATAATAAGCCAGGATAATAATCGAGATAACCAATAGAAAATTGACTGATCATCGCCCGAAACGGATAAATCCATCCCAGACAGGTGCCAGCAAAAAGCCCCTGCGCCAGACCCTTTCTCCTGCCAGAACAATAACCAAGGGAGCCCACCATGAAGCCTTCCGCTTCGCCCCAGCCACGCCGTGCTGCGGCCGCCGCTTTTATCGGCACCATGATCGAGTGGTACGACTTCTACATCTACGCCACCGCCGCGGCGCTGGTGTTCGGTGCCTTGTTCTTCCCCTCCGACGACCAGCTGTTCAGCACCATGGCGGCCTTCGGCACCTTTGCCGTGGGCTTTTTCGCCCGGCCGCTGGGGGGCATCATCTTTGGCCATGTCGGCGACCGCATCGGCCGCAAGAAATCCCTGGTGATTACCCTGCTGATGATGGGCGTGGTCACGGTGTGCATCGGCCTGCTGCCGACGTATGCCCAGATCGGCGCCCTGGCGCCGGTGCTGCTGATCCTGCTGCGCATTGTCCAGGGTATTGCCGTGGGCGGTGAGTGGGGCGGGGCGGTGTTGATGGCCGGCGAGCATGCGCCCAAGGGCCGGCGCAACTTCTTCGCCTCCTTCGCCCAGCTCGGCAGCCCGGCGGGGTTGATCCTCTCGTTGCTGGCCTTCAGCGCCGTGACCCGTCTGCCGGAAGACGCCCTGATGAGTTGGGGCTGGCGCCTGCCGTTCCTGGCCAGTGCTCTGTTGCTGCTGGTGGGCCTGGCGATTCGCCTGGGGGTCAACGAGTCGCCGGAGTTCCTCGCCAGCCGCGAGCAGGCAGCCAAGTCGCTACGCAAGGAGCAGGCGCCGGTGATGGAAGTGCTGCACAGCGCCTGGCGCCCCTTGCTGCTGTGCATTGGCGCCAACACCCTGGGGATCGCCGGGGTGTATTTCACCAACACCTTCATGATTGCCTACACCACCCAGCAGCTGGAGATCCCCCGTTCGCTGATCCTCGAATGCCTGTTCGTGGTGGCGATCATCCAGTTCTGCATCCAGCCCCTGGCGGCCTGGACCGCGGAGAAAATCGGCGCCACGCGTTTTCTCTGCCTGATGTCGCTGCTGGCCATGGCCTCGCCCTATCCGATGTTCGTGCTGGTGAGTTCCGGCCAGACGCCGCTGATGATCCTCGGCATCGCCCTGGCGGTGGTGTGCATGGCGTCTTTCTATGCGGTGATCGCCGGTTACGTCAGCGGCATGTTCGCAACCCGGGTGCGCTACACCGCGATTTCCCTGGCCTATCAGGTCTGCGGCGCCCTGGCCGGTGGCCTGACGCCGCTGATCGGCACCTGGCTGGCCCACCGCTTCAGTGGCCAGTGGTGGCCAATGGCGCTGTTCTACAGCCTGATCGCCGCGATATCGCTGCTCTGCGTACTGGCCCTGGCGCGCCGGCATGCCACTGCCCGGCGCCTGGAAATGGCCGCCAACGCCTGATTTTCTGGAGAACCTGATGATGTTGAAAAGCAATGGCGAGCGCCTCTGGGCGAGCCTAATGGCCATGGCCGAAATCGGTGCCACGGCCCGTGGCGGCAGCTACCGCCTGGCCCTGAGCGATGAAGACCGGGCCGGTCGCGAACTGTTTGCCCACTGGTGCAGCGAGGCCGGTCTGAGCCTGAGTGTCGATCCGATCGGCAACCTGTTTGCCCGACGTCCCGGCTGCGACCCCGATGCGGCCCCGGTGATGATGGGCAGCCACCTCGACACCCAGCCCGAAGGCGGGCGCTTCGATGGCGTGTACGGGGTGCTGGCCGGCCTGGAAGTGGTGCGCCGCCTCAATGACCTGGGGATCCAGACCCGCAAGCCCCTGGAAGTGGCGGTCTGGACCAACGAGGAGGGCGCGCGCTTCACCCCGGCGATGTTCGGCTCGGCAGTGTTCACCGGAGTCATGTGCCTGGACGCCGCCCTGGCGGTGCGCGACGCCGAGGGCATCAGCGTCGCCCAGGCCCTGCAGCGCAGCGGTTACGCCGGTAGCCGGCCCCTGGGAGGAGCGGTGGATGCCTACTTCGAGGCGCACATCGAACAGGGGCCGATCCTTGAAAATAACGCCAAGAGCATCGGCGTGGTCAGTGGCGGCCAGGCGATCCGCTGGCTCGACGTGCAGGTCGAGGGCCAGGCGGCCCACGCCGGCACCACGCCCATGGCATTGCGCAGGGATGCGCTGTATGGCGCGGCGCAGATGATCCTCGCGGTGGAGCAGGTGGCGGCGGATTTCGCCCCCCAGGGCCTGACCACCGTGGGCGAGCTGAGCATCGCCAAGTCCTCGCGCAACACCATTCCCGGGTTGCTGAATTTCACCGTCGACCTGCGCCATCACCAGGACCAGCAGATCGCCGCCATGCAACGGCAGGTCGAGGAGCGCCTGCAGGCCGTCGCCGATCAGCGCGGGCTCAAGGTCAGCATCAGCCAGCACTGGGTCAGCCCCGCCACGCCGTTCGATGCCGAGTGTGTGGCGGCGGTGCAGCAGGCGGTGGATGGCCTGGGCTACCCTCAGCAGTCCATCGTCAGCGGCGCCGGTCACGACGCCATCCTGCTGGCGCCCTACTGCCCGACGGCCATGGTGTTCATTCCCTGTGTCGGTGGCCTGAGCCACAACGAAGCCGAAGACGTGTTGCCCGAGGACGTGCGCCGGGGCGCCGATGTATTGCTTAACGCCGTGCTGGCCCGCGCCGGCCGGGTTGCCTGAGGAGACGCCATGCGCAGTTTTTTCCACCCTGAACAATTGCTGCACCATCCTCGCAGCTACTACTCCCGGGGCCAGATGCGCACGCCCCAGGAAGTTCCCGAGCGGGCCCGGCGCCTGGTCCAGGCGGCCCATGCCCTGGGCTTTGCGGTGTGCCAGCCGCAGGACGCCGGCCTGCAACCCTTGCAGGCGGTGCACGGCGCGGCGTACCTGAAGTTCCTCGAAGAAGCCTACCGGTGCTGGAAGGACATCCCCGAGGACTGGGGCGATGAAGTCATGTCCAACATCTTCGTGCGTGAGCCCAATGCCCTGCGCGGCATCCTGGCCCAGGCCGCCCGTTACCTGGCGGACGGCAGCTGCCCGGTGGGCGAGCAGACCTGGCGCTCGGCCTACTGGTCGGCGCAGAGCGCCATCGCCGGGGCCCGTGCCCTGCTCGACGGCGAGCCGGCGGCCTATGCCTTGTGCCGTCCGCCGGGCCACCACGCCCGGGCCGAGGCCGCGGGTGGTTTCTGTTACCTGAACAATGCGGCGATCGCCGCCCAGGTGCTGCGCGAGCGCTACGCCCGGGTGGCGGTGCTGGATACCGACATGCACCACGGCCAGGGCATCCAGGAAATCTTCTACGAGCGCGCCGATGTGCTGTATGTCTCGGTGCATGGCGACCCGACCAACTTCTACCCGGGGGTTGCCGGTTTCACCGAGGAACGTGGCAGCGGCGCGGGGGAGGGCTACAACCTCAACCTGCCCATGGCGCATGGCGCCAGCGAGGCGGATTTCCTCGCCCGCCTGGAACAGGCCCTGGCCGCGGTGAAGGATTTTCATGCCCAGGTGCTGGTGCTGTCGTTGGGGTTCGATATCTACGAGCTCGATCCGCAAAGCAAGGTCGCGGTGACCCGCGACGGTTTCGCCATGCTTGGCCAGCGCATCCGCAGCCTTGGCCTGCCGTGCCTGATCGTTCAGGAAGGCGGTTACCACCTGGACAGCCTGGAAGACAACGCCCGCGCCTTCTTTGCCGACAGCGCCGCTTGGGCCTTGTAGGCACCACGCCCCCTTGCCGACGAAAGAGCCCTCATCCCGCCCCTGCCTCAAGGCCCTGGTTGGCTGGCAAGCCAGCGCCTCGCGGTGAGGGCGGGTGGGGGGGCGAACGGCACTTGCCATTTGCTTGACGTAAACGTCAAGATGCCCGAGCGTCAGCGCCGGCTGGCGCAGGTTTTGCTTGATCTTCAAGGAAATGCAAAGCAATGCAGGGCGACCCGCTGATCCGGGTCACACCCCTTTACTGCCCCCTGAACCCGGTGTAGACATTGACCACGGCTTGCGTGCCTCGCGCAATCCAAGGGACTGGAGCGGGTACAGCGGGCGGACCGATTCGGAGCGCTTGATGACTCTTATAAAAACAATAAAGGGTGAGCAGCAACACGAAGCCCGGCTGGCCCGGGAACGGCTGCACTTGGAAGGCGAGATCCCCGACGGGGTCCTGCGTGCGGAAATCGATGCTTCATGGCGGCGCAGCCTGAGCCATGGCGTGCACTTTGGCAGCCAGCATCAACTGACCCTGGAATCCAGCGCCAGCCTCGAAGTGCTGCTGGCCAGCAACCGTCTGTTGCTGGACGCGGCGCTCCCGGCCATCGACTACCTGAACCAGCATCACGGCAAGGACGGCCTGATCATCCTGGCCAATGCCGACGCCACCATCCTGGCCATCGAAGGCCGCGCCGACCGGCTCAAAAACAGCGGCGTGCAGGACATCACCCTCGGCGCCTGCTGGAGCGAAGCCACCCGTGGCACCAACGCCCTGGGCACGGCCCTGGTGGAAGCCCGACCGACCCTGATCGATTGCGGTGAGCATTACCTGGATCGCCTCAGCCATTTCTCCTGCACCTCGGTGCCGATCCAGTGCCCCCAGGGCGAGATCCTCGGCGTTCTTGACCTGACCCGCGAAGGCCCTCTGGGCCGGGCCCAGGACAGCACCGCGCTGTTGTCCATGGCGGTCAGCCAGATCGAGGCGCGGGTGTTCCATGCCTCCTACCCGGAGCAGATCGTCCTGGCCTTCCACAGCCGCCGGCAATACCTCGAATCGCCGTGGCAGGGGCTGCTGGCCCTGAGCCTGGGCGGGCAGATTCTCGCGGTCAGCGCTCAGGCCTGCCAGTTGCTCAACACCCCGCGCGCGGCCCTGGTGGGCCGGCGCTGCGAAGAGTTCCTCGGGGTCGATGGCTTGCAGTTGCTGGCGCGCCTGCAACAAGGGGCGGTCGGTAGCTTGCAGACCGCCAAGGGCGAGCTGTTCTACAAGGCCCTGCGGGCGCCGCAACCGTCACTGAACCTGCACCGCGCGCCGCGCAGCGCCGCCAAGGCCGCGCCTCTGCCCCAGGACCTGGAAGCCCTGGCCGGCGGCAACAGCCGCTACGCCCGCACCTTGCGCATGGCCCGCCAGGGCCTGGCCAATGGCTTGCCAGTGCTGCTGCTGGGCGAAACCGGCACCGGCAAGGAAGTCCTGGCCCGGGCCCTGCACCGCGCCGGCAGCCGTGCCGAAAAACCCTTTGTCGCGGTCAACTGCGCGGCCATCCCCGAAGGCCTGATCGAGTCGGAACTGTTCGGCTACCGCGAGGGCGCCTTCACCGGCTCACGGCGCGGCGGCATGATCGGGCGCCTGCAACAGGCCCACGGCGGCACCCTGTTCCTCGATGAGATCGGCGACATGCCCCTGGCACTGCAAGCCCGTCTGCTACGGGTACTGCAGGACCGCAAGGTGGCGCCCTTGGGCGCTGGCGAAGAACAGGACATCGACATCGCGCTGATCTGCGCCACCCACCGCGACCTCAAGCAGCAAGTGCAGGACAAGGCCTTTCGCGAAGACCTGTTCTACCGGGTCAACGGCATCAGCGTGCTGCTGCCGGCCCTGCGCGAACGCGAAGATTTGCAGCCACTGGTGGACAGCCTGCTGGCCAGGCTCGGCGGCGCCGAAGTGAGCATTGCCGAGGACCTGCGCCGGTTGCTGGCGGACTACCACTGGCCGGGCAATATCCGCCAGTTGGAGATGGTCCTGCGCACCGCCCTGGCCCTGCGCGAAGACGGCGAACAGCAGATTGGCCTGGAACACTTGCCCGACAGCATGCTCGACGATCTCAACGCCCATGCCCGGCCGCCGACGGGGAGCATCCGCGAGAACGAGCTGGAGCTGATCCGCAGCGCCCTGGACAACCACCAGGGCAATGTCTCGGCGGCGGCGGACGCCCTGGGCATCAGCCGCGCGACCCTGTACCGCAAGCTCAAACAGTTGCGTTCCTGATGCGGCGC
This sequence comes from Pseudomonas protegens, assembly GCF_013407925.2. Classification (NCBI taxonomy): domain Bacteria; kingdom Pseudomonadati; phylum Pseudomonadota; class Gammaproteobacteria; order Pseudomonadales; family Pseudomonadaceae; genus Pseudomonas; species Pseudomonas protegens. Next base: position 5,408,693 of record NZ_CP060201.1, read on the forward strand.
CTGATCACCCGACTGGTGGACAGCCGCGATCCCCAGGCGCTGAGCGCGGCCCTGGGCTGGCTCTACGGTTTTGTCCGGCCGCACCGGCTGGCCATCGGCGGGCTGCTGGGGCTGTCGGTGTGCGCCTCCCTGCTGGTGCTGGTGCAACCCTGGCTGACCAAGCTGCTGATCGACGACGGCCTGCTGGCCCGGGACTTTCCCCGGCTGGTGCTGATCGCCGGCCTGATGATCGGCGCCGGGCTGCTGGGCACCGTGCTCTCCGGGGTCAACCGCTACCTGCATACGCGCTTGTCCGGGCGCATCCTGTTCGCCCTGCGCGACGACCTCTACCGGCACTTGCAGCGCCTGTCGCCGGGCTTTTACGGGCAAAGGCGGATCGGCGACCTGATGTCGCGCCTGGACGGCGATGTCGCGGAGATCCAGCGCTTTGCCGTCGACTCATTGTTCTCCGCGGTGTCCAGCGTGATCGGCCTGGTGGTGGCATTGGCCATGCTGCTGACCCTGTCCTGGCAACTCTCGCTCCTGGCCCTGCTGCTGATCCCCCTGGACGTGCTCTGGCTGCGCTGGATGCGGCGCAAGGTCGAGCGCGATGTGCGCCAGTTGCGCGAGCGTTCGGCGGACATGTCCTCGTTCCTGGTGGAAACCCTGCCGGTGATGAAATTCATCCAGAGCGCCGGCCAGCAGCAGCGTGAAGCCCGACGCCTGCACGGCCTCGGCCAGGGCTACATGAACCAGTTGCTCAAGCTGCAAGTCACCGAGTTCTTCACCCAGGCGGTGCCCGGTACCCTGACCTCACTGTCCCGGGCCTGCGCCTTCCTGATCGGCGGTTACTGGGTGGTGCAGGGCACCTGGCAACTGGGGGCGCTGATCGCCTTTTCCACCTACCTGGGCATGGCGGTGGGCCCGGTGCAGAGCCTGCTCGGGCTGTACGTGGCGATCCAGCGCATGACCGTGAGCCTGGGCCGGGTCATGGAGCTGCGTGGCGAGGAGCCGGGCATCAGCAACCCCGAGGCGCCGCTGCCGGTGCCGGAGCAGGGCGAACTGCATTTGCATGCCGTGCACTTCAGTCACCCGGGGCGCGGGATGACCTTGCAGGGCATCGAAGCGCGGATTCCCTACGGCCGCAAAGTGGCGCTCAGCGGCAGCTCGGGGGCGGGCAAGAGCACCTTGATCGACCTGTTGCAGCGCCACCACGACCCGCAATCCGGGCAGGTGCTGCTGGGCGGCATCGACCTGCGCCAGCTGGACCTGACGCAACTGCGGCGGCGGGTGGCGGTGGTCAGCCAGGACATCGTGCTGTTTCGCGGCAGCCTGGCGGACAACCTGGCCTACAGCGTGCCCGACGCCAGCCGCGAGGCGGTGGCCGAAGTGGCGCGGCTGGCGCAACTGCAGAGCCTGATCGAGTCCCTGCCCGAAGGCCTGGACAGTCCCCTGGGCGAGCGCGGCCAGCAATTGTCCGGCGGGCAGAAACAACGCATCGCCATCGCCCGGGCCCTGCTGCAGGACCCGATGATCCTGGTGCTGGACGAAGCCACCTCGGCGGTGGACGAAGCCACCGAGCGCGAGGTGATCGACGCCATCGACCGGCTGTTCGCCGGGCGCACGCGCATCCTCATCAGCCACCGGCCTTCGACCCTGGCCGACGCCGAGCTGCGGTTCGAATTGCGCGAGGGCGTGCTGCACGTGCTGGAGGTGGCCCATGAAGCCTGAACTGCGCATTGGCGTGATCGACAGCGGCCATGCCGCGCATCAGCAGGTCGCGGCCGGGCGCCGGTTCTTCCTGCAAGCCGAAGGGCTGGGCGAGGGCCCGTTGCAGGAGGACGCCCTCGGCCACGGCAGCGCGGTCCTCCAGGCCATCGGCCAGCGCGCACCAGCGGCCCGGCTCTATGTGGCCCAGGTATTCGACCGGCGCGGGGTCACCAGCGCCGCGCAAGTCAGTGCCGCCTTGTACTGGCTGCTGGAGCAGCAGGTGCGGCTGATCAACCTGAGCCTGGGCCTGCGCCAGGATCGTGACCTCTTGCGCCAGGCCTGTGCCGCGGCCGAAGCCCGTGGGGTGCTGCTGTGTGCGTCCAGCCCGGCCCAGGGCGAGCCGGTGTTTCCGGCCAGTTACCCCGGGGTGTGGCGCGTCACCGGTGATGCGCGCTGCAGCGCGCAACAGTGGTCATGGCTGGACACCGCCCAGGCGGATTTTGCCGCCTGCGTGCGGGGCAGCAGCCCGGGGCAATCCGGCGCCAGCCTGGGCTGCGCGGCCCTGAGCGGGCATATCGCCGCCTACCTCGGCGCCCACCCGGGCGCCAGCAAGGCCCAGGTCCAGCAGTGGCTGCGGGACAACGCCCAGTACCAGGGCCCGGAACGGCGGACGATGCCATGCACACCATCCTGATCCTGGGGGCGGGACCAGCGGGGGCCGCGGTGGCCCTGGGGCTGTGCCGCCTCGGCTACCCGGTGACCCTGGTCAGTGACTGGCGGCGCTTTGCGGCCCTGGAAGGGGTGTCGCTGCGGGTGCTGGAGGCGCTGCGCGGCGCCGGCCTGGAGCAGGCGCTGGCCCAGGCCCTGCACCCTTCCCAGCGACAGGTGGCGTGGAACGGCGAGGAACATGCGCAGAACGTCGAATACCTGCTGGACCGCCCGGCCTTCGACCGTGGCCTGCGCGAGGCCCTGCGCGAGGCCGGGGTACAGCTGATCGAGGGCCGGGTGCTGGGCGTCAAGTCCAGCGCGGCCGGGCACCGGGTCCAGGTGCAAGGGCAGGGCGAGGTGCTCGGCGAGTTCCTGGTGGAGGCCCGTGGGCGTCAGGCGCCTGCGCTGGACAAGACCCTGCGCCAGGGCGCCGACAAGGGCCGGCGCGGGCCGGAAACCGTCAGCCTGCTCAACCGCTGGCAGGGCCCCGCTGGCCGCGCCGCCAGCGCGGTGTACAGCCTGGAGGACGGCTGGGCCTGGATGGCCCGGCGCGAAGATGGCCAGTGCTACTGGCAACTGACCCTGGATGTGGCCAGCGCCGGGCTGCCGGGCAAGGCGCAGTTGCTGGCGTACTGTCGCCAGCGTCGCCGGGCCTCGGCCCTGGCCCGGGCGTTGTTTGCCGATGGCGAAGAACAGCAACTGCACCTGCATGCCCGCAGCAGCACGGCGATCCTCAGCCCCCAGGTGTGTGGTGCCAACTGGCTGCGGGTCGGCGATGCAGCGATGGCGGTGGACCCTTTGTCCGGCAACGGCATTTTCCAGTCCCTGTCCTCGGCGTTGCAGGCCCCGGCGGTGATCAACACCCTGTTGCAGCGGCCACAGCGTGCCGCGCTGGCGCAGCGCTTCCATGGCCAGCGGGTGGAGCAGCTGTTCCTGCGTTTTGCGCGCATTGGCCGGGACTTCTACGCCGCTGAGCAGCGCTGGCCCGAGCAGCCGTTCTGGCAGGTCCGTCGAGGCTGGCCGGACCCGCAACCGGCGCACGCGGCCCCGGACTTTGCAGCCCTGCGCATCGAGCGTGCCCCGGTGTTGCGCGATGGCCTGGTGGATGAAGCCGAGGTGGTGATCACCCCGGACCAGCCCCTGGGGATCTGGCATGTGCAGGGTGTGGAGCTGGCGCCGCTGCTGCGGCGTTTGCGCAGCCAGGGCACGGCCCAGGCCCTGGCGCAGTTCAGCCCGGAGCAGGATCGGCTGATCCGCAGCTGGTTGCTGGCCCAGGGCTACCGACCCTAACTGCCCCCACGGGAACTGTAGGAGCGAGCTTGCTCGCGAACCGCGCAGCGGCCATCCACGACATCCGGCCCTTTTCGCCGGCAAGCCTGCTCCTACAACGTGCAACGGTGGCTTGAGCATCCCCCGGCTTGCATTGGCCGCAGTCAGTCTCCCGCGTTGAGGTACACCCGTTGGCCGCCTTTCCAGGTTTCGCGGATCTTGATGTCGCGAATCTGGGTGGCCGGGACCTTCTCGTCCAACGGGTTCTGATCGAGGATCACGAAGTCGGCGAAATTCCCGTCCTGCAGCGACCCGGTCCAGGCCTCGGCATGACACTGCCAGGCGGCGTCGTAGGTGATGGCTTTCAGCGCCTGTTGGCGGGTCAGGCACTCGGCTTCATTGAGGATCGGTTGCAGGCGCGGGTCGTTGACGAACTGCTGGTCATGATTGCGGATGCCCTCCATCTTGCGGGTCACCGCCTGTTCCATCGAGCGCAGGGGCCCCAGCGGGGTCACCGAATAGTCGCTGTGCAGGGAAATCCGCAGCTCGTGGTCCAGGGCCGACTTGCAAAGGTCGAGCATCTTCTGGGCCTTGCTCTCGAAAATGGCTTTGTCGAAGGCATAGCCCCAATAGCCGACATGACCAATCAGGAAGCTCGGTGACAGACCCAGGCGCTGCATGGTCTTCAGGGTTTTCGGGGTGAGCAGGGAGCAGTGTTCGATGCGATGGCGCTTGTCCAGGCCGCTCTGGCCCTGCAGGGCCAGGTCATAGGCCTGCAGAGTGAATTCGATGGCCCGGTCGCCGTTGGCATGGATCATCAGCGGCCAGCCCTTTTTCACCGCCGCGTGGATAAAGTCCCTGTAGCGAACCGGCAGTTCTTTCGGGGTGTCGTTGCCCTCATCGCACAGATTGAAGTTGCCCACCGGGCGATCGGTCTTGCAGCAGTAGTCCGCGACCTGATAGCCGGTCAACCCCTGGTTGGAACCGTCCGAGATCACCTTGATCGAGCCCTGATACAGGTGTTTGGCCTCTTCCCGCGTGACCGGCCGATAGTCCGGCAGCAGTTTGAGGGCGTCGAGCGAGTTGTTGCAGGCGGCGGCATAGCCGATCCGCAGCGTTCTGGGGTGGGTCAGGAAGTAGGCGTTCAACACCAGTTTCGACAGGGGATCCATCATCGCGTCGTACAGCAGGGTGATCCCGCGGCTGGCAGCGGTCTGGAAGAAGGTGTCCAGACGCTTGAAGATCTTCAGCATCTGCAGCTTCTGCTTGGCGGGAATCGACAGGATCCCGGCCACGATCTGGGTTTCCTGCAGCACACCGTTCTGAACCATGATCCCGGTTTTTTCATGAACCAGGTCCCTGGCCGCCGTGTTCATGTAGGCGCTGTGCATGGACGCGCTGATCAGCAGCATCGGTCGTTTGGCCTCGATGGTGTCCAGGTAGCCCTCTTCGGGCGTGTCGCCACATTGCAGGGTAATGAGCTGGTTCAGTCCCCCCGGCACCACCTTGAAGGGCATCAGCGCCGGATCGACCAGATGCCCGAGGACCCAGCTGGAACTGTCCTCGGGCAGGTTGCTCTGAATGGTTTCTTTCAGCCAGTTCCAGTTGTAGACAGGCCGCAGCCGCTGGCTGCGTGGGTCGCTCTGCGGGTCGCTGTCGAGGGGCTCGGGCTCGATGGCGCCCAGGTTCAGCCAGCCGTCCATGGCGCAGCTTTGCACGATGTGGGCGTGTGGCTCGACCAGGCCGGGCAGCAGGGTCTTGCCCTGCAGCGACTGCCGCTTGTACTCGATGCCCAGGGCCTGCATGCGGGCTTCGACAGCGGCCAGGGTGCCCGAGGCGACCACGTCGCCGGCATGGATGCCCAGGGCTTCTACCCGTTGCTCCATGTTGCCGTCGCGCAGGGGGTAGATGATGCCGTCATGAAAAACCAGGGACTCGCCGCTCGGATCCTTGGCGGTGCCATGGGCGGCGTTTGCGTGACTGGCGATGTAGCTGGCGGGGTCGAGGGTGTCTTTCAGTGCTTCCCAGACGGGGTTATGGCAGCCGCACTGGATGTAATCGTGATCATTTCCATTTGATCCCATGATGCTTTCCTCAGGTTTTCGGTGGTGATGAGGCGTTGTGGAGGGGGGCGAACCCGGGCCCTTCAAGGTGGACAGCGAGCCGGCTCGGGCTGAGCGTAGCAGCGCTTTGCCCGCAGGACAGGGCAGTCGTCGGGGGGCGCCGGACCACCTCCGGCGCCCCGGGTGGGGCGGTTGGCGCGGGTGCGGATCAGAGCTTGATCAGCACCGATTTCAGCTCGGTGTAGTGCTCGATGGCGGTATGGCCCATTTCCCGGCCAACCCCGGACATCTTGTAGCCGCCAAACGGCAGCGCCGGGTCCAGGGCGCTGTGGCAGTTGACCCACACCGAACCGGACTTGATCCGCGGGATCATCCGGTGCACCGCCGCCAGGTCGTTGGACCAGATGCTCGCGCCGAGGCCGTAGGGGCTGTCGTTGGCCAGGCGCAGGGCGTCGGCTTCATCGTCGAAGGGAATCGCCACCAGCACCGGGCCGAAGATCTCTTCCTGAACCAGGGCATGCCGCTGGTCGACATCGGCGATCACCGTCGGCTTGACGAAATACCCCGGGCCGAACTGCTCGCCGCCGCAGGCGATGGTGGCCCCGCTGTCGCGGCCCATCTCGATGTAGCGATAGACCCGTTCCTGCTGGCGCGCGGAAATCAGCGGGCCCATGTCGACGCTACTGTCCAGGCCATTGCCCAGCTTCATGGCGTTGGCGATGCCGGCAATGTCGGCCACCACGTTGTCAAAATGCTTGCGCTGCACATACAGCCGCGAACCGGCGCAGCACACCTGGCCCTGGTTGAAGAAGATCGCGCTGGCGGCCCCGGCCGCTGCGCTACTCAGGTCGGCGTCGGCCATGACGATGGTCGGCGACTTGCCCCCCAGTTCCAGGGTTACCCGGGTCATGGAGTCCATGGCGATCTTGCCGATTTCCTTGCCCACGGCGGTGGAGCCGGTGAAGGTCAGCTTGTCCACCAGGGGGTTGCGGGTCAGGGCGGAACCGGCGGTGATGCCGGTGCCGGTGACCACGTTGAACACGCCATCGGGGTAGCCGGCTTCCTGCACCAGCTCCGCCAGCTTCAGGGCGCTGAGCGGGGTTTCGTCGGCCGGCTTGAGCACCAGGGTGCAACCGGTGGCCAGGGCCGGGCCGAGTTTCCAGCAGGCCAGCAGCAGGGGGAAGTTCCAGGCGACGATGGCGCCGACCACGCCCACCGCCTCGCGGCGGATGAAACTGTGGAACTGATCATCCGGCATCAACGGCAGCGACACCTCGACGCTGGAGCCTTCGATCTTGGTCGCCCAGCCGGCCATGTAGCGCAAGAAATCGATGGACAGCTGCACGTCCATGGCCTGGGCCACGGCGGCGCTCTTGCCGTTGTTCAGGCATTCCAGCTGGGCCAGCAGCTCGGCGTCGCGCTGCATCAGGTCGGCGAGCTTCCACAGCAGGTTCTGCCGTTCCCGGGGGCGGGTGCGGGTCCAGGGCGAATCGTCGAACGCCTGGCGCGCCGCCTGTACCGCGCGATCGACGTCGTCCACCGTGGCCCGGGGCACCAGGCACAGCTGTTCGCCGGTGGCGGGGTTGCGCAGGGGCATGGTCTGGCCGTCGGCGGCCTCGACCCAATGGGCGCCGATCAACATGCGCGGGGCGCGCTGGATAAACGCCGTGGTAGCGGCGAGCAGGGGGGCAATAGCCATGGCGAAGCCTCTTGTTGTAGGTGAGGCAGGGGCTTTCGCAATGGCTGTGCCAGATTCGTGCGGGCGCCGGGGCCCCGCGATTGCGGGGCTTGGCGGGCAATGGCGAGGCCGGGCGTGCGGCGGTTTTTCGCAAACTGCGACAGCCGGTGAGAATCCAGAGACGGCTCGGCTCGCCGGTCTCGGGGCTGCGCGGCGGGGGTTTCCTAGATGTGCAGCCAGGCCAGGGCGCCCAGCAGCACACTGCCTCCGGCGGCGCCGTAGGCGAGTTTTTTCAGCCACTCCTTGCGGGTCAGCAGGGTGATGGCGGCCATCGAAATGGCAATCTGGATCGCCATCATTGCCTGGGCCCAGCGGTGGTGCTGGTGCAGCGCGGCTTCGGACTGTTCGTCCCAGTCCCGGGCCTCGGCTTCCAGGGCTTCGGCCTTGAGGCGCACCGCTTCCTTTTCCTTCTGGTAGCGCTGGGCCTCGATGCTGTAGTGCCCGGCATCGACCCCGGGAATGTGGGTCGCCAGTTCCGCCAGGTTCTGCCGGCTGGACTTGGCCTGGTAGTAGGCCCACTGGTTGGCGGCTTCGGTCTTCTTCATCGCGGCGTTGTTCTTGTCCATCGCCGCCAGGCTCTCGGTGGAGCCGGCCTGATAG